>NZ_POST01000001.1 GCF_002993965.1 Apilactobacillus timberlakei
TTGCAGCCTGCAATCCGAACTGAGAATGGCTTTAAGAGATTAGCTTGACCTCGCGGTTTCGCGACTCGTTGTACCATCCATTGTAGCACGTGTGTAGCCCAGGTCATAAGGGGCATGATGATTTGACGTCATCCCCACCTTCCTCCGGTTTATCACCGGCAGTCTCACTAGAGTGCCCAACTTAATGCTGGCAACTAATAATAAGGGTTGCGCTCGTTGCGGGACTTAACCCAACATYTCACRACACGAGCTGACGACAGCCATGCASCACCTGTCTTASTGTYCCCGAAGGRAACGYCYWATCTCTWRGRYTKGCASTAGATGTCAAGASCWGGTAAGGTTCTTCGCGTTGCWTCGAATTAAACCACATGCTCCACCGCTTGTGCGGGCCCCCGTCAATTCMTTTGAGTTTTAACCTTGCGGYCGTACTCCCCAGGCGGARTRCTTAATGCGTTAGCTGCAGCACTGAGAGGCGGAAACCTCCCAACACTTAGCAYTCATCGTTTACGGCRTGGACTACCAGGGTATCTAATCCTGTTCGCTACCCATGCTTTCGAGCCTCAGTGTCAGTAACAGACCAGATAGCCGCCTTCGCCACTGGTGTTCTTCCATATATCTACGCATTTCACCGCTACACATGGAGTTCCACTATCCTCTTCTGTACTCAAGTCTCCTAGTTTCCGCTGCACTTCCTCAGTTGAGCTGAGGGCTTTCACAACAGACTTAAAAGACCACCTGCGCTCGCTTTACGCCCAATAAATCCGGACAACGCTTGCCACCTACGTATTACCGCGGCTGCTGGCACGTAGTTAGCCGTGGCTTTCTGGTTAAATACCGTCAAAGCGTAAACAGTTACTCTTACACTTGTTCTTCTTTAACAACAGAGTTTTACGAGCCGAAACCCTTCTTCACTCACGCGGCGTTGCTCCATCAGACTTTCGTCCATTGTGGAAGATTCCCTACTGCTGCCTCCCGTAGGAGTCTGGGCCGTGTCTCAGTCCCAATGTGGCCGATTACCCTCTCAGGTCGGCTACGTATCATCGCCTTGGTGAGCTTTTATCTCACCAACTAGCTAATACGCCGCGGGTCCATCCTAAAGTGATAGCAGAGCCATCTTTCAAGTTGGAACCATGTGGTTCCAACTAATTATACGGTATTAGCATCTGTTTCCAAATGTTATCCCCTGCTTTAGGGCAGGTTACCCACGTGTTACTCACCAGTTCGCCACTCGTCCCCCTGAGCCAGGATCAAACTCTCATCTTATAGATGAAAAGCTTTTAACTAGCTCATCAAATTAATTGTTTTTTATAAGCGAATTGACTTCGCTGTGTTTAATTGCTTACAATCTAAATTGCAAGTTCCTTACACATCATCGATTATCAATCTTGTTCAGTTTTCAAAGATCTACTTATCAGTTAACTGCTTTTATGAAGCAGCTTTTTAATTATATCATATCATCAACTTGATGTCAACAACTTTTTATAATTAATTTTTAAGTTGATATGTTGTCGTTCGTTATCTCAACAACGCAACATTAATTATTATGCCATCTTAACAAGTGAAAGTCAATAACTTTTTATAATTATTTTTCAATAACTTTTTATAATTATTTTTCAATAACTTTTTATAATTATTTTTCAATAACTAACTTGTCCTTTTCAACGACATTTATAATAATACCAAAGCTGTAAAACAACGTCAATAACTTTTTATAATTATTTTTATTAATTATTATAAACTAATAACAACAGGTATAATAATACCAATATAAACATAAAACGTCAACAAAAAAAGAGCATTCACAGAATAATTTGCGAATACTCTTTTTGTATTATCTATTTTAATTCAGGAGCATCTGTTTTATATAGATTTTCAGTATCATTAGTATGCAATTTATTAAGCAAGTCAGAATGTTTTTTTTGATTAGCATCTTTTAATTGCTTCATTGCAGCAGAATACTTATAATTAAAGTCTTTTTTATCGACTGTATTAAATCCTTTTGGTTTATAAAATCTCAAAAGATCGCCCAAAACAACCCTATCTGATAAAGAAAGTTCGGTCGTAACATGATCTTGCATAGATTTTATTTCCTTCTTTTGATTAGTGTTAGGATTAATAATTGATCCTTTCTTAGTATTATATACATTTCCACCTACAACAGTATATTTAGGAGAAACCAAATCACCATTTCTAAATGCAACAACTTGATTACGATGCTTAGATAGAAGATCATTACCAAATTGGATGGTATTATTATCCTTGTAACCTAATAAGTGTAGCAATGTAGGTAAAACATCAATTTCACCACCATAAGTGTGATTAATTCCACCCTTCAAACCATTCATATGAATCATAAATGGAACTTTTTGGAATTGAGCTAAATCATAACTATTGATATTTTTCTTATGCAACAATTGAGCAATCGCAGGTCTATGATTATTAGAAATACCATAATGATCACCATAAAGTACAATCATACTATTTTTCATCAAACCTGTTTTGTTCAAGTAATTGACAAATTCTCCAAAAGCTTGATCTAAATAGTGCGCTGTTTGAACATATGGGTCAACCGTATCGTCACCAGTCTTAGTTGCCGGGAAAGATTGATTTTGCTTATCAAGTTCATATGGATAATGGTTAGTTAATGTAATTAACTTAGCATAGAATGGTTGTGGCAATTGCTGAATATACTTAGCAGAATCTTTTAGGAATATTTTATCCTTTAGTCCATACCCAACGCTATATGAAGGCTTTTCAGTATAATAATCTGAATCAAAGAAATATTGATATCCCCAAGACTTATAAGTATTGTCACGATTCCAAAAACTTGGAACATCCCCATGAAATGCTGCAGTACTATATCCATGTTGGGCCAAAATTGCAGGTGCAGCTTGATAAGTATTTTGACTACCATAGCTAACCATTGCTGATCCTTGTGGTAATCCAAATAAAGAATTTTCTAGCATCATCTCAGCATCAGAGGTTTTACCCTGAGATACTTGATGGTAAAAGTTATCAAAAGAAAGCGTGCTTTTGTTATTATAAAATTTATTTAAGTTAGGCGTAACTTCCTTACCATCCACTTTATAATTCATTAAGAATTGTTGAAAACTTTCTAAATGCAAAATAAAGACGTTTTTGCCCTTAGCCTTACCAAAATATTCCATATTAGGTGAACTACGGTTATTTTTTAGATACTTAAGGACATCATTCATATCAGATGGTTTAGCTTCAGAACGAGTTTTACTTTCTTTATATGTTTGATAACCATTAAATGCAGCATATTCATTTAGTCCTAAATATTTAACAATGTAATTATTGTCAAAAGTTCTAGTTAATAGCCCAGAACGGTTAGCATTTGCAATACCAAACTCTGCAAAAATCAAGATGATAGACAAAATAGTCACCGCAAAGGCATTCTTCTTTTTAAACGGACAGTGATCAACTTTAATTATCTTAAATAACAATAAAATAATTAAGATTATTATGTCCGCAAATACAATAAAATCTAGTGGGTGAATAATTTCTGCTAGACTTTTTCCAAGATTATTTTGAACATCACCAGAGCCTTTAATAACTCCAAAAGATAAGAAGTCAGAAAATTCACGGTAATAAACAATATTAGCAAACAGCCATATTGATTCTACGAAATTAATAATTAACATTAACCAATATGCCAGCTTACCTCTAAAATAAAGCGCTATTCCAAAAATAAGTAACGCAGCTGGTATAGGATTAATTGCTAATAAAAATTCTTGGATTCCACCCTTTGCACCTAAAGTAAAATCCATTCGATATGAAATATAAGTTTTTAACCAGAAAAGTAAAATTGTTAATACAAAGAATCCAAACTTAGTATTAATAAATCTTCTGGTATTTTTAATGTTACTGGACATTATCAATGCCTCCGAAAATAATTTATTTTTTAGAAATTTTATCTGGTTTAATAAATAATGCTATTGCACCTAATATCATCCCTAAGTAGTAAGTTAACAATCGCCAAATCATAAGTGCCAAAACTAATTTTGTACTATTAGTTATATAACTTTTGAACAAAGCCTCAAAACTATATTCTGCCCCACCTGCTCCACCAGGAATAGGAAACAAAGATATAATCATAAATATTAAAACATGTAGACTAACTACAACAATAATATTTACCTTACTGAATCCTAGTGACAGCATTATAAAATAAGGGATAAGATAATAAAAAGCTAGTTGGAAAAATGTAATAATAATAATCTTAAACATAAGTTTCCATTGCTTAGCTATCTTTACACTTTCTTGGTGGAAGTTATCCACTTTTTCATCAATCATATTCTTAAAACTAACAAATTTATCATTACTAATGAAAAAGCGAACCGGCTTAATAACTACATCAATCATTTTTTTGGTAAATGAGTACCAATACATAATTAATAGTAAAATCGCAATTACAAATAAATGAATAACAAAACCAAAAATAACAAAAATAGCAAGGTAATGAAGCTTTTCTTCAATATATTGAAATCCGACAATAAGACTCATTATAAAGTTTAATACAATCATCCCTTGGAATATAATAAACTTCATCAAAAGAGCAGAACTAGCTTTACCTGCATCCACTCCTGTTTGAACCAATACATATAGCTGACCTGGTTGACCGCCAGAAGAAAATGGCGTAATACCATTAAATAACTGTTCTACTAGAGGAACTCTTAGAGCATCTTTAAAAGTAAAACGCTTCGACTGTGTGTTAACAATTATTTTGGTAATAACTGCTTCTAGCCCTAAATAAAGTGCCATACACATAAATGCTACTAAAATCCACCACCAATTAATGGTGAAAAAGTCTTGAATCAAAACACTAATTTGAATGTCTCTAATAAAGTACCAAAATATAAATGCACCAAACAGAAACATAATAACAAAAGTGATTGCATTTTTTTTTGACATTTTTAACCTTCTTTTGCTTGAGATATGTAAAAGCCATACCATATTGATGCTAAATGTTCCTCAGAATAATATTCAGAAGCCTTAAGCGATTTATCAGATAAAGCTTCTAATTTATTATGATTATTTTTTAATTCTTTAAGTTGAGCATCCATTTCATTAAAGTTGTCAAATGGAACATAATAGCCCTCAATAATCTTCTTATATAAGTCAAGATGTCTTAACATAACTGGTGTACCACAAGAAAAGGCTTCAAGAACTGACATTGGAAATAATTCATTATATGAAGGTAATAAAAATAAATCTGCAATATTATAATATTTAAATATCACATTGCGATCAACTATTCCTGGAAAATGTAGATTCTTAGGTGGATTATCAACTAATAATTTTAATTGCTTATAACCATCAGTAATTTTACCAAATGAAAATCCACCAGCCCATATAAATTGAACATCTGGATTAGACTGTGCAAGTTTAGCAAAATCTAAGACGCCCTTTCTTGTTTGAACTTGACCTGTACCTACTACTATAAAATCATCTCTGTTAAAACCCAATTTTTTTCTAATATCAGATTTCTTTTCATCTGACAAGGGATAAAATTCCTTTTTACTAACAAAATTAGGAATATAAGTAATATCTTTTTTAGATATACCATATTTTTCTAATTTTGGAATAAAGGTTGGATTGACAACTACAATATGATCCATTCTTTTATAAAAAGCAATAACATATTTATAAAAAATCCATTTAAATAGTTTAGGTAACTTTAAACTTCCTTCTAATGTTTCAGGCAAAAAATGAACATATCCAATTTTTCTCCCGCGTTTAGAAAGAAAAGTAGAGAAATAATAACTAAGATTAATTGTATGATAATGAGTAATTTGAGATTTACCATGCTTATTGATTTCAATATTAAATTCATTTGGAAAATGTTTTTTAAGCATTGAAATCAATTCAAGATAAGCGCTTCCCACTCCCTGGCCTTTAACTTTATCAGCCGTAGACAGCATATTGATATTTAACATAAGCCCTCCTAATCGTTTATTCTGGTCGAATTTCTGATTTGATTATTATATTCAATCTGTGCGTTTTTATAAAAAGCTGTCACACGATCAGCAAAATTTTGTGCGGAAATCTCATGAAGCTTCTTAGCTCTGATGTTATTGGCATCATTTGAATTAAACTTAACTTTATTATCTAAGTACCCTATTATATCTGAGACAAATTCATCTTCATTTGAAAATGTCATTCCTAAGGCCTTATTATCTAATAAATCATCAGTATATGGACCAGAAGTAACAACAACTTTTACGCCTGAAGCCATTGCTTCAATATAAGTTAAGCCTTGTGATTCAGAACTAGAACAAGAAACAAATAAATCAGCTAAATGGTAATAAGAACTAATCCTATCATTACTAATCTCACCAATGAACTTAACATTATTAGATAAATTCATTTTTTGTACTTGTTTTTCCAAATCTTTTTTGGCTGGTCCATCACCAACGATCATTAATTGAGTTTTTGGTTTTTCATTAATAATTTTAGGCATTATATCAATTAAGCCAGATATATTTTTTTCGTATGCTAATCGGCTAACTGACAATAGTATTTGAACATCTTCTTTATAACCTAGTTCACTTTTAAGACTCTTTTCTGGATTAACATCAAATTTATTAATATTAACTCCAGTTGGAATAATTCTAATTGGACTCTTTATCCCATATCTAACTAAAGTGTCCAATACACGTTTACTAGGCGCAATCACCCCTGACATATTATGACAAAAGGCCAAAGTTGCTTCTTTAACATGCACCGGTTTTAATAATTTCCCATTAGCAACATAATGTAGATAATCTTCGTACATAGTATGATATGTATGCAAACAAGGAATTCTTAAAAATTTAGAAACAAATTTCCCTATCATTCCCATGGAAAATTCTGTCTGTGTGTGAATTATATCTAAGTTTAATTTCTTAGCTATTTGATAAGCTTGAAACATTCCCCTAACAGCTATTCTACGATCTGTAAAAGAAACAAATGGAATACTAGAAAATCTAAATATATTTTTTTCATAAGTATTTTTGGATACATGCGGATCAGTAGTAGTAAAAATATAAACTTGATGACCGTTGTTTTCTAATTGGTCTTTTAAAGTTTTAATTGATGTTGCCACCCCACTGACTTGCGGAAAATAAGTATCAGTAAATATTCCAATGTTCAAAATACCACCACCTCCTTTTAAGCTATCAATTTATTGTAATTATATGTTTTTGGTCTTACCTTTGCAAACAGTCAAATAAAAAAAGAGCTAAAGAATTATATTTAAAAAGCATTCTTTAGTTCAAAAAGTGATTAAATTTTTATAAATCGTTGTTCTATTTTAATAACATCATTAACTGTACATGCATTTTTAATAATTTCTTCAGCCATTTTTTGCATTAAACTATAATCTAATAAACTAAGTAAAGCCTTAACGTCTAAAGTAGAGTTAATATTCATAGATAAATTTTTAAACCCCATCCCTATTAAAATAGGTAAGGCATATCGATTACATGCCATTTCACCACAAAGAGAAATATCTATCTTGTATGCATTAGCAACATTAACAACTCTCTCCAGCATTCTTAACAAAGCTGGATTTAAAGGATTATCTAAAGCTGCAACCGTTGGGTTTCCACGATCAGCGGCCATTACATATTGAATTAAATCATTAGTTCCAATACTCATAAAATCAACATTTTTAGCAAATTGATCAGCCATTATAGCAACAGAAGGTACTTCAACCATAATTCCCAATTTAGGATTTTTATAAGCAATGCCTTCATCATCCAATTTTTCCTTTTCTTCATTAATTATTTTTTTAACTTTATACCATTCATTTAATTCAGAAATCATTGGGAACATAATAGAAAGGTTTCCATAAATAGATGCACGCAATAAAGCTCTAATTTGAGTCCTAAAAATAATTGTTTTAGACAAACTAAAACGAATTGATCGATTGCCTAAAAAAGGATTTCTCTCACTACTATCATTATTATCTAAATATGGAACCTGCTTATCTCCACCAATATCTAATGTTCTAATTACTACCGGTTTATTATTCATTGAAGAAAGAATATTTTTGTAAACATTGAATTGTTCATCTTCAGTAGGCAAAGAATAAGAATCAATGTATAAATACTCAGTTCGATATAACCCAATACCATCAATCATATAATTTTTTATCAAGTTAACTTCTTTAGGGCTAGAAATATTTGCATTAATCTCTATTTTTTTACCATCTTTTGTAAATGCATTTCGTTTTTTTAATTTATCTAGTGGTTTTTCAGTTTGATTATACTTAGTTATCTTAAGACTATAGTCTTTAACCAGTTCATTACTTGGATTAACAATTACCTCACCAGACATTCCATTAACAATAATTAAATCATCGTTAGAAACATTTTTACTAATATTATTTAAACCAAATATGGATGGAATGTTTAAAGATTTTGTTAAAATAGCGGAATGCGAAGTATTCGTACCTAAGTCAGCAATAACTCCTTTAACATTCTTATTACTTAATTGAATAATGTCATTTGGGGTTAAATCTTCTGAAACAACAATCACAGGTGACTGAATCAAAGCTAAATCAGACATGTTCTTATTTAATAAATATGCAAGTAATCTTTTCCTGATATCATCTATGTCTTTGATCTTGTCTAACACAAATTTACCATTACCAGCATTCTTAAGTTTACTAATTCTGCGTTCCAATATTTCACTTACAGCAGTTTCAGCATTAACTTTGCTATCGATAATAAATCTGGAAACCTCATTAATAAAATTTGGGCTTGAAATAAAAGTTGCTTGTAATTTAAATATTTCTGAAGAAGCCGATCCCATATTAGTAATAACTACTTCTTCAATTTTATTTAAGTCATTGACAGCTCTTTTAATAGCATTATTTAAACGCTTAACTTGTTTACTAGGATTACCAATTTTCATTGTAGAAAAAGATAAATTGGGGTGCACTAATTTATATGCGTTAGCAATTGCATATCCCTTGCTGGCTGCAATTCCTTCATAATTAAGCATTCTTAATCAATTAAACCTTCTTTTTTAAATGATTCTGAAATTGCATTAATTGCGTTTTTTTCATCTTCACCTTCTGCTGAAACCATTATATCAGCATTTTGGCCTACTCCCAGTGACATTACACCCATGATTGATTTTAAATCAACTGACTTGTCTTGATAAGTCAAGCTTAATTCAGACTTGAATTTACTTGCAGTTTGAACTAACAAAGTTGCTGGGCGTGCATGAATTCCTGTTGCTGAAACTATTTTAAATTGACTTTTTTCCATTTTAAAATCTCCTCTTATTTACATAATAATTTTAGAATATCAATTAATTTTATAAAATACAAGATTTGTTAATTATCAGAATTATTATCAGACAAGTAAGTATAAGTGATTATTCCATTTTCACTTGCTTTACCAGAAACTCTTTTTCTAGTATCAAAATTCATGAATGCAACCTGAAAATCAAGAAACTCATCTGGTTTTATCACTAATTTACTAATTTCATTATTTTTTAGTTGATTTAATAATTCAGTATATTTTTGCTCATTGATAATACTATTCCTTCTTTCTCCTCTATTATATATGATTGTTTAGTAATAAGACATATTAATGCGATAAATTTATATATTAATTAAAAATTATAGGTAATTGAAAAGTAAAAATTAAACTCTCATATGTTATTATAATGTATGGGAGGGATATGAATTGTTTAAAATATTTAAAAAAATTATAAAAAATAATTTTCAAAGAAATAATTATAAAAAAACAAACTTAAATAACAAAAACCAAAAATCAGAAAACACCCTCCCACTAAATGCAATGAAGGTACATTGTATAGATGAAAATGGTAAGAGACTAGCAAAAGATGAAATATTTTATGGTCCTAAAAATACAAGAAATAATTATATAATTCCTAGTTTTCAAAATTATGTTATCTACAATATAACTGGTAATTTAAAATATTTTGTAGATAATAATGAAGTATTTATTGAATATCAAAAATTATACGGAAAACCAGTTAGTGTATTTTTTATAAATATCGAAAACTATTTATTACTTAAATCGCCTGAAATTAAGACTGGTAAAATAAACAGCTTATACCAAGTTAAGCCCCCCAAAATAAATGGCTATAAAAATATATCTCATAGTGGTAATTTAAATGGAACATTTAATAATAAAGTACAATCTGTAGTATTATATTACAAAAAATATGACTGGTTACAATTAACTCATGTAAATTTCTATATTAAAACTAGTCAAATTACTAAAGTATTCGATAATGCTGAATTATCAAAACCTGTTGGATTTATTCCACAAAATAGTATTTGGAAGATTTTTGCTAAATTACAAAAGAATGATTCCATCTGGCTAAATATTGGAAGCGATCAATGGATCATAGATAAAGAATTTACCAAAATCAAATATCCTTTTGGTAAGAAACTAACTAATACAAATAATTGGAAAATTCAAAAAATGAATGCGTCAACATTTTTAAAAACAAAAAGGACTCAAATATTTAACTATCCTGGTGGAGAAATTATTAACGATCATGTAAAAAGCAAAAAAGTGATGATTACTAATTCGATATTAGATAATGAAAATATTCTCTGGTATGAAATTAACAATCTATACTATATAAAATCAAGCGACATACAAAAAGCCCAATCTTAAAAGATTAGGCTTTTTCTTTATAATTTTGAAGTTAATTTAACATCTGGATATTTATCTGCAAACCAACGTTCAGCAAATTTATTTTCGAATAAGAATAATGGTTCATTATTAGTATCTTTTACTAAAATATTTCTAGAAGAAGACATCTTTTCATCTAGTTGTGATGGATCAATCCAACGAGCAGTTTTATGTCCCATTGGTTCCATTACTACTTCAGAATTATATTCATTTTGCATTCTAAATTGGAAAACTTCAAATTGTAATTGCCCAACAGCACCAAGAATATAATCACCAGTAGTATAAGCCGTATAAAGTTGAACGGCACCTTCTTGTACTAATTGCTTAATTCCTTTATGGAATGATTTTTGCTTCATAACATTCTTAGCAGAAACCTTCATAAACATTTCTGGGGTAAATTGTGGCAACTTAGTGAATTCAATTTTTCTTTTATCAGAATAAATGGTATCGCCAATTTGAAAATTACCAGTATCATATAGCCCAATAATATCACCAGCAACCGCATTTTCTACATTTTCGCGAGTATTAGCCATAAATTCAGTAACATTAGATAAGCGCAACTTCTTTTGATTTCTATCCAAAGTAACATCCATACCTCTTTCAAACATTCCTGAACAAACACGAACGAAAGCAATACGGTCACGATGTCTAGGATTCATATTAGCTTGAATCTTAAATACAAATCCAGAAAATTGTTCATCATCTGGCTTAACATCAACATCATTTGTAGTTTCATGCTCACTTGGCTTAGGAGCAAATTTTAAATATGCATCTAAAAATGTCTTAACCCCGAAATTAACTAAAGCTGAACCAAAGAATACAGGAGTTTGTTCACCATTTCTTATTTTATCTTCATCAAATGGATTTCCAGCCTCAGTAATTAAATCCATACTTTCTTTAGCATCTTGGTAAATAGTATCATCAGTAATTGGATCAGGTGATAATAAATTGCCATCATCGTCTAGTGGTAGATAAGGATTATTTTCATCCTTTGGACGATATAATTCAATTCTCTTATTGTATCGATCATATAGTCCCTTCAATATTTTACCCGAACCAATAGGCCAATTCATAGGATATCCTTCAATTCCTAAAACATCTTCTAATTGACTAATTAGTTCCATTGGATCTCTACTATCACGATCCATTTTATTCATAAATGTGAAAATAGGAATTCCACGCATCTTACAAATTTGGAATAACTTTTTAGTTTGTGGTTCAATTCCCTTAGCGGCATCAATTACCATAACAGCAGAATCAACTGCCATTAAGGTACGGTAAGTATCTTCTGAGAAATCTTGATGTCCAGGAGTATCCAAAATATTAATTCTTTTACCTGCATAATCAAACTGCATAACTGAACTAGTTACAGAAATACCACGTTTCTTTTCGATTTCCATCCAATCTGATTTGGCAAAGTTACCTGACTTTTTAGCCTTAACTGTACCAGCTTCTCTAACAATTCCTCCAAACAAAAGTAATTGTTCAGTAATTGTTGTTTTACCAGCATCCGGATGAGAAATAATCGCAAAAGTTCGTCTTTTATCTACACTTTTGTTTAAGCTTTTATTACTACTCATTTTTTGAATCCTTCCGTATTTAAAATAATATATAATTTTAATTGTAACATATAAAAAACATCCCTAGAATATAATATCCTAAGGATGTTTCATATTATTTATTTAGCTTCCCATTTTTTGTCATCGTTAAGACCTAAGTCATGCTTGATTTTAGTGGTTGAGATACCTTCAGTTCTTGGTAAATAAACTACTTCACAATAATCTTTTAAAAAGTCAAACTGGCCTTCCCAATCATCACCCATGACAAAGATGTCAATATTATTGTCCTTAACATCTTTAATCTTTTGATCCCATCCCTTTTCAGGAATAACATGATCAACATATCTAATTGCTTCTAATACATATTTACGATCTTCATAAGAAGTATATGCTTTTTTACCTTTTTCAGCATTAAATTCATCAGTTGATACACATACAGTTAAATCATCGCCTAATGCCTTTGCTCGTTTTAATAACCTTACATGACCCTTATGTAATAGGTCAAAGGTTCCATAAGTAATTACTTTTTTCATAAAATCTCCTGTTTCTTAGCATGTGTGCTATTCTTTTTCTCGTTGTAACAGCCATATAGAATATACATATTGAACAATTACTTTAACAACTGCATATAATGGAATGGCTAGAATCATCCCTAACAAGCCAGAAATATTACCAGCTGCTAATAAAATAATTATAATGGTTAGTGGATGAATATTCAAAGATTTTCCAATAACATTTGGATAAACTAAATTACCGTCAATTTGTTGAACAATTAAAACTACTATCACTACAGCAATTACTTTAGTGATATCTTCGGATAAAGAAACAAATAATGAAGGCATAATTCCAATATAAGGTCCAACATAAGGAATAATATTACATATTCCAGCAAAACATCCTAATAATAAAGCATATTTTTGTCCTATTAAGATATATCCAATTGATGTAAATACTCCAACAAAGAGACATTCAATCATTTGACCACCGATATAGTTAGAAATAGTATTGCTCATTTTTTTTAATAAATCTATTGTGTTGTCACGACGTTTAGGTGGTAAGACCTTTGCAATCCCTGGTAATAGTTTATGCCCATCTTTTAGCATATAAAATAACATTACTGGTACTGTAATCAAAACTACCACTGTTGATGCCGCCATTGAAATCACAGAACCAATACTACTTGTTAACCCACTTAGAAATTTCTGAGCATAAGAATATATATAACTTTGAAATTTGTTTACGTAGTCACTTAAATATACATTCTTCATAAATCCCTTATGTGAATAACCCTTTAGATAGTTGGTTGTATCATTAGCTAATGATGGCAAATTATTAATTAAATTAGTCACCTGGGTAACAATTCTAGGCATAAGAGAATATGTAGTATAAAAAATTAATAAGCCTAATAATAAAAAAACAAGTATTATTGCCATTAACCTAGACATATTTTTTTTACCAATATGAATTTTCATTAACAAATTAACAACTGGATTCAACATATAAAATAAAACTCCAGCAATTAATATAGGAATAAATACCGCCGAGAAAAACGTCCCAATTGGCGAGAAAATAAAATCTAATTTAGTACATATAAAGATAATACTAACCACCAACAATAACTCTATCGTCCATAAAATTAATGATGAACTTTTTATTTTATTAATCATACATAAATTAACTCCTTCTTTAGGATAAATTATAACATTTTAAAAATTGTTAAGCTTAGAATCTATAAAGTGATTAATATCGTCAATATTAAAACCTTTGCGGTAAAGTGATTGCTTAGTTTTTAAGCTTCTTTTTTGATTATCGTATTTTTTATTGCGTAACCAAAATTTTTCACCTTGTTCTTCCAATAAATTTTCTTGTTGTTCATCGTCAGGTTCTAAAGATAAAGAATCAATTGCAGATATTACGGTATCAGTACTATACCCTTTTTTTATTAAATTAACTTTAGTTTTCTGGATTCTGTTTTTAAATGCATCCCGCTTATGTTTGTTAAAAATCTTTTTAGCTTGGACAACACAGTTGTCCATTGTATCTTCGTCACTATAAAAATTTTCAATTGCATTTTGAATTTTATCTTCACTAACTGACTTAGATTTTAATTTAAAAAATACATTAGCGGGTCCCTTATCTTGTTTTTTAACTTCAGTTCTAACATAACTATCGGCATAATTTTGATCATTAATTAAATGTTGGCCTTTTAATTGATTGATTACCGTTTCAATTTCAGAATCATCTTCGGTAAAATTGCTTAGCTTTTTTACAACTTCATTCTCAGTTCTTAATTGATGAGACAAGAAGTCGATAGCTTTACTATATAATTTAGAAATATTATCAGCATTAATTAACTCATGCTTAAGTTTCTCATCTACCTCCATACCTTTAAATACTCGATACTTAATCATTACATTTTCACTAATTGGAAAAGCATAATGATCATCGATATATACATTGAAACGACCTTTACGTTTTTGTGAAGAAATTTTAGTTATCTTTGGGTTCATAGTTTTTCACTTTCCTAGTATAATTATTATATGAATGTTTAAAATATTTGATTAATATTTAGAAGGGATCGATTAAAATATTGAAAGCACATGTTGTATTTGCAACCATAACTGGTAATAATGAAGATTTGGCAGACATTGTTACTGAAGGCTTAGAAGATTTAGGTGCTGAAGTCAAGGAAACCGAAATTTCACAAACTGACACAGAAGAATTATTAAATGCTGATATTTGTGTAGTTTGTGCTTATACTTATGATGAAGGTCACCTTCCTGAAGAAGGCCTAGATTTCTTTGATGATTTAGCAGATATGGATCTTTCAAATAAAGTCTTTGGTGTTGCTGGATCAGGGGATGATTTCTATGAAGATTCGTACAATACATCCGTTGATAAGTTCATTGATCAATTCAAAAAGGCAAATGCTATTCAAGGATCAAAAGGCGTCAAAATTAACTTAGAGCCTGATGAAAATGATATTAAAACTCTTGATAAAATGTCTAAAGAGTTAGTAGATAAATATAATAATCTTAAAAAATAATCGTTGACTATTAATCAACGATTTTTTATTTATTTTTTCCTTTGAATTAAAGACTTTAATTTAAAACCCTGATTTTTAATTTTATCATTAAAACTATTTTGAAACGAAGCATTAATAACAGCACCGATTATTAAAATATTGCCTATCATATAAAGCCATAACATTAAGATTACAAAAGCACCCAAAGTTTTATAAGCATCCATACTTTTAGCAAAATAATGCAAATAGATTGAAAAACCTTTGGAAAGAACAATCATTCCAATTGTTACAACTGTTGATCCTAACCATACATAACGCCATTTAGTATTAACACTTGGTACAAAATAATAAAGAATTAGTATTAACAAAAATATTCCTAATATGGTTAATGGCATTCTTAGTATTATAAACAGATTAGTTATAACACGCGACAAGCCAATAAAGTTAGCTGAATATGTAATAATAACTTTACCAAATCCAAAGAATATTAAAAATATACCTAAAGAAACAATTAACAATAACATCCAAATAAACGAAACAATTCTGTTCATAAAACCACTAGTTTCATAAATACCATAAGCACGATTTACGGTTCTTTGAAATGCAGCTAATGCCCGACTAGCAGACCAAATAGTCAAAATTAATCCAATTGATAGATTATTACCACTAGCTCCATTTAAAGCTGACGAAATAATCGGTGTTATTGTATGCAAAATAGTTTCTGGTAAAAGTGGTGCTAAATAGTCAACTATTTCATATTGATTAATATTAAACAGTTTCAATAAATTACCAGCAATAATTGTAATTGGAAATAATGATAACAAAGCATAAAAGGCAATGACAATAGCAGAATCTCCAGCATTTGATTTCTTATATCGATTCATCACAATTGATATTAACCGCTTTAAATAATTTTTATAACTATTAATTTCCATTACTTTCAACACCTGATTCTTCGTTAATAAAAGTGTCTAGTGCTTTTAAAATACGATCTGAGGCTTTACCATCACCATATGGATTTTTAGCATGAGACATTTTTCTATAAACATCTTCATCATCTAGTAGTTGTTCCATGCTTTCTTTAATTTTTGTTGAACTAGTACCAATCAATTTAAGGGTTCCCGCTTTGACCCCTTCAGGCCTTTCAGTATGCTCTCTTAAAACTAGTACCGGTTTCCCTAGAGAAGGTGCTTCTTCTTGCACCCCACCAGAATCTGTCATTATAAAATAACTTCTAGCAGACATATTATGAAAATCAACTACATCTAAAGGATCAACAAGATGAATTCTTGAACAACCATCGAAAACTTCATGAGCCATTTTTTGTACTACCGGACTAAGATGAACTGGGTATACTACCTCAATATCTGGGTGTTTAATGACCTCTTCTTTAATTGCAGTAAATGCACGATGCATGGGTTCCCCCTGATTTTCTCGACGATGCATTGTTAACAAAATAATACGATGATTGTTATCAATATCATCTAAAACATCATGATGATAATTCTGATCAACTGTTTGTTTTAACGCATCAATCGCTGTATTGCCAGTGATATAAATTCTATTGCCATTAAAGTTTTGTTTTAATAAGTTACTTCTACTTAATTCAGTAGGCGCAAAATAAATATCTGACAATGTATCCGTCATTTGACGATTCATTTCCTCAGGATATGGAGAATATTTATCCCACGTTCTTAACCCTGCTTCAACGTGCCCCAGTGGTATTTTATGATAAAAAGCGCTTACTGAAGCTGCAAAGGTAGTTGTAGTATCACCATGAACTAAAATAACATCTGGATTAGTTTTATTAATGATATTATCTAACTTATTTATTACTGAAGTGGTAATTGAACTTAAGGTTTGCTCTTCTTTCATCACATGTAAATTATAATCAGGTACAATGTGAAAAATATCCATCACTTGATCCAACATTTCTTTATGTTGACCGGTTAAAACGGTAATTGGTGTAAAATTTTCTTTTTCTTCCTTCATCTTTAAAATGATTGGTGCCATTTTAATAGCTTCAGGACGTGTACCAAAAACAGTCATTACTTTAATTGGTTTTTTCAATTTAAATCCCCCGAGAAACTTGTATTCATTAATTTAATTATAACAAAATAATTTTAAAATGACGATTTTATGCTTATATACAAAATTTTATAAATATATTATTTTTTGTATACAAACATGAAAATATTATTCATTATGGTAAAATAAAATTAAATTGTTATGGAGGTTTATAAAGTGGAAACTATTGGTTTAATTGTTCCTTGTTATAATGAGGAACCTTCAATTGAATTATTTTATGAAGAAGTAGAACGTGTTTTTAATGAAATGCATAAAAATACTTTAAATTATAATCATGAATATTGGTTTATTAATGATGGATCATCTGATAATACATTGAATCTTATTAAAAAATTAAATGAAAAAGATGAAAATGTACATTATGTATCTTTTTCTAGAAACTTTGGTAAAGAATCTGCAATGGCTGCTGGTTTAGACAATGTTAGTGGTGATTATGTTGCTGTGATGGACGTTGATTTGCAAGATCCACCTGCACTTCTTCCTAAAATGATTAAGTACATAAAAAACGATGATTATGATGTTGTTGGTTGTGTTCAAAAAACAAGAAAACAAAATCCTATAAGAGCGTTTCTTTCATCAATGTTTTATAAAGTCATTAATAAGATGTCAGACGTAGAAATAAAACAGAATGTGCGTGATTATCGTTTAATGACTAGACAATATGTTGATAATGTATTAAAACTAAAAGAATACAATCGATTTACTAAGGGTATCTTTAGTTGGGTTGGCTTTAAAACTAAATATATTGAATACGATGGTGTTGAAAGAGCAGCTGGAACCTCACATTGGTCTTTGTATCAGCTATTAGAATACTCTTTGGAAGGTATCGTAGATTTCTCAGACGTTCCCTTAAAAATTGCTACTTGGGTTGGTGGAACATCATTTTTCTTATCAATTTTAGGATTGATTTTAGTTATATTTAGAGCAATCATATTTGGTGGATCTGTTGCTGGATGGCCTTCTTTAGTGTCAATTATTTTATTAATTAATGGAATTCAATTGTTCTGTTTAGGAATTGTGGGTAACTATATTGGTAAAATTTACCTAGAAACTAAACATCGTCCAAAATATATTGTAAAAGAGAAGAAGTAAATTGAATAATTTAGTTGAATTATATAAAAAAAATAAAGAAGTTATCTCATATCTTTTTTGGGGTGTCCTAACAACCGTTGTTGATTTATTAGTAGCATTCTTTTTAAATCAGCATACTAATATCAATACCTTTTGGAATACTGCAATTGCATGGTTAATAAGTGTATTGTTTGCATTTTTTACTAATCGTAAGTGGGTATTTCATTCAAGCGCTAAAAATATTAATGAAATTATTGTTGAGATGAGATCTTTTACTTTTGGAAGATTGGCATCATGGATAATGGAAGAAATCATTATTTGGATTGGACAAACATTAATGCACGGAAGCTTCAATGTAGTTAAAATATTAGCCCAAATAATTGTTATTATTTTTAATTACTTTTGGTCTAAATTTGTTGTTTTTATAAATCATAATAAATAAATAAAGCTACCAGTCATTTAAAATGATTGGTAGCTTTATTTTTATAATATTAATGAACAAATATACTTAAAATTAATACCATCAATAATCCAATTAAAGAAATTAGGGTTTCTAAAGTTGTCCATATCTTTAAAGTTTGTTTTACATCTAAATCAAAGTATTCTTTAAACATCCAAAATCCAGCATCATTAACATGAGATGCTGCTAGTGAACCGGCACCAATGGCAAGTGCCATTAACACAGGATTTACACTTAGAGAATGCATTAATGGGGTTACTAATCCAGCAGCAGTCATTCCTGCAACTGTAGCTGATCCCAAGGAAACACGTAATATAACTGCAATTAACCACCCCAAAATAATTGGAGATAAACTAGCGTGGGACATCATATCTTGAACCGCTTTACCTACCCCACCATCAATTAAAATTTGTTTAAAAGCAGAGCCACCACCAATAACCATTAATAACATTGCAATAGATTTAATAGCTTCAGTTACCGTATTAGTAATATCTTMCATTTTTTTACCACGATGAAAGCCCATTGACCAAATAGCAAATAACAAAGTAATTATCATTGCAATCACTGGATTTCCAATCATCGTAATAAAAGCATCAATTCCGTGAGGATTAGGTTGTGCCTTTCCACCATTAAATACCATGTCATAAATAGTTGCTATTGCCATTAAGATAACTGGTAATAGAGAAGTAAATGCTGCAATTCCAAAGCTAGGTGTATCTTTTAAATCATATTCTTTAATTTCACCAAAGGCTGGTAAAGATTTCTTTACAACAAACGTTTCAGGAGCAAATTTTTTAGCTAATTTTGTGAAAATAGGACCAGCAACAATAACACCAGGAATAGCAACAATAACACCTAATAATAGCATTTGACCAATATTAGCTCCTAATGCTGATGCTACTGCAGTTGGCGCTGGTTGTGGTGGTAGAAAGCCTTGCGTAGCTGATAAAGCAGCAGCCATTGGAATTCCCAAATAAACAAATGGTACATCTGCTTCTAAAGCTACCGCAAATACAATTGGTGTTAATAATACCAATCCAACTTCAAAAAATAAGGACATTCCAATGATAAATGAAGCAACTACAATTGCAAATTGAAGCTTTCTTTTACCAAACCAACTTATTAAAGTCCTTGCAATGCGGTATGACCCACCAGCATCCGAAACTAGTCGCCCAATCATAGCACCAAAACCAAATACAATAACTAATTCGCCAAGTGATCCCCCAATTCCATTTTTTATGGAAGTTGCAATACTTGCGGGATTCATTCCTAATCCAAGTGCAACTAAAACTGATGTAACTATTAAAGAGATAAAAGTATTTAATTTTAATTTTATGATTAAAAATAACAATAATAATATTCCTAATATTAACACTACAAATGGCATTTTATTTACCTCATCTTTTTTATTTTATATGAAAGCGCTTTATAACATTTAACAATTTTAATATTAGCATATAATTCAAAATAATGAAACCGATTTCATTGCTTTATTTACAATTTAAATTTATTATGTGTTATATTGTTATGAGAGGCATTATCATTGTGCGAATAATATTTTAATTAAATTCTATATATAATCATTTTAATTTATGATATTATTTTTAAATATCTTTAAATGGAGGAGGAAGAATTTTGAGCGCTATTGCTTTATTAGTTGGTCTAGGACCAGTTTTAGGATGGGGATTATTCCCTACTGTATCTGCCAAATTTGGTGGTAAGCCTACAAATCAAATTGTTGGTGCCACATTTGGTACTCTTATTTTTGCTTTTGTTTATTTATTAATTTCTGGTAATTCTATTCCAATGGGATCTAAATTTGTTTTATCACTAATTTCTGGTGCTGGATGGTCTTTTGGACAAATTATGTCTTTTAAGTCATTCAAATTAATCGGCTCATCTCGTGTAATGCCAATTACTACTGCTTTGCAATTGATTGCTACTGCATTGTGGGGAGTTTTTGCACTAGGCGATTGGGCTGGAACAACTAGCAGAATTATTGGATTTATCGCTTTAATAGTAATTATTATTGGTGCTACTATGACTGCTTGGCAAGAACATCCAGATAAACAAGGATCAAAAGACTTAAGAAACGCAGTTGTATTATTATTAATTGGTGTTATTGGTTATTGGTTATACTCTGCTGCACCACAAGCTGCTCAAATAAATGGTAAAGAAGCATTTTTACCACAAGCTCTTGGAATGTTTATAACGGCTGTTATTTACTGCCTAATTAATATTAAAAAAGATAATGTATTTAAACAAAAAGAATCATATTTACAAATTATTTCTGGATTCTTCTTTGCTTTCGCTGCATTAACTTACTTAATTTCTGCACAACCTGATATGAATGGTCTAGCTACTGGATTTGTACTTTCACAAACATCAGTGGTATTAGCCACATTAACTGGTGTTTACTTCTTACATGAAAGTAAAACAAGAAAAGAACTAGTCGTTACATTATTAGGTTTAATATTAATTGTTGTTGCAGCTACTGCCACCGCATTCTTATAAAAGATAGTTTAAAAGGACGCCCATAAAGGCGCCCTTTTTTCTTTTCTAATTTAAAATATATCCAAATCCTCTAACCGTTTTAATAAAAACATTATTTCCAGGTAATGCCTTTAACTTATCTCTTAAATGACTAACATGCATATCAACGATCCTTGAAGATATAAATAGATCTGTATCGTTCCCATCTTCTCGCCAAACACCTCTAAAAATTTGTTCACGACTTAAAACTTGATCATGATGACGAACCATATAATAAAAAATGTTAAATTCTTTAGGTGTTAAATCCATTTTTTCTCCAAGATATTTAACCTGAAAGTGTTTTAAACTTATTTCAAAATCTTTATAAACATATTTTTTTAAATTATTAAAATTTTCTGAAATTAATCTTTTATATAATTCAATTAGGTTAATAGTTCTTAATAAAATTCTATTTTCGTTCAAAATGTTAGCAATATAATCGTCAATTTTTAAGTCAAAAAGTTTTTGTTCATCTGCTTCAATGTAATTAGCAGAAATAATAATAACGGGATTAGAAAAGTTATTCCTAATCTTACTAATAAATTCTAAATTTGTTTTAAAATCATCTTTAACTGATAAATCATAAATAATGGCAGCATCTTTATCCTTTTTTAAGAATAAATCCAAATCATCAATATCGGGATTACTTAGATTATTAATAAATAAATCCTTATCTGCAGCTGAATGACTGATTTTAGATGACAATTTTAGATTATTAGTAATTAGTAAAATACTATTCATATTGATGTTTCACTTCCCGTTTATTTAATATCTTTTTTGATTTCTTCCGCAATAAGATCTGGTTCTATTTTACCAGGATTAAGCTCAACTATCTTACCAGTTGAATTATAAACAATCCATTCTGATAGGTTTACGATGTGATCTCCTATTCTTTCAAGCAACCTAACAACCATCAAATAGCTGCTAACTAATTCAATTTTATTATTATCTTTTTCAATATCTACAATAATTATATTTTTAGCTAAAACAAATTTTTTATCAATTAATAAATCTTCTTCTGCGATTAAACGGGCAGCTTGTTCATCTTCATGAACATAAGCATCTAATGATGATTCCAACATGCCTCTAATCTTTAAAGACATTTGAGAAATTGCATCATTAACATCATGCATTCTATTTTCAGTCTTTAATCTTAACGTTTCTCTAGCAATTGTAGAAGCATGATCACCAATTCTTTCTAAATCAGAACTAGCCTTTAGTAAAGAAATAACAGCTCTAAAATTATTGGCAACTGGTTGTTTTAAAGCAATCAAATTCAATGACTCTTTTTCTAAGTCAACCTCTTCATCATTAACCTTAGTATCTTTTTCAACAATCTTCCTAGCTAATTTTTTATCATTGTCTATAAAAGATTTAATTGATTGATATATTTGATCACTAACTGTGATTCCCATTTTCATATAGGTACGTTGCAATTTTTTTAGTTCTTTTAAAAATGAATCATTCATAATGATCCTCCTAACCAAATTCACCGTTTAAGTAGTCACTTGTTTTTTTGTTTGAGGGATTTACAAACATCTTTTGAGTGGAATCATACTCAATCAAATCTCCATTCAATAAGAATGCTGTTTTATCAGAAATACGAGAAGCTTGTTGCATATTATGAGTAACCATAATGATTGTAAAATCTTTTTTAAGTCTAACCAATGTATCTTCAATTTTAGAACTAGATATCGGATCAAGAGCACTTGTGGGTTCGTCCATTAAAATAATTTTAGGTTTAACCGCTAATACACGAGCAATACAAATTCTTTGTTGCTGCCCGCCTGAAAAAGACAAAGCACTTTTATTGATGCTATCTTTTACTTCATCCCATACTGCGGCTTCCTTTAAACTTTCTTCTACAATTTTATCAATTTTATGTTTATTCTTCATCCCAGCAAGTTTTAATCCATATGCCACATTATCATAAACAGAAAATGGAAACGGATTTGGTTGCTGAAATACCATGCCAATAGTTTTACGAAGTTCTGTTAAATCTATTGATGGTGAATAAATATCTTTTCCTTCAAATTTAAAACTGCCATTAATAGTTACATTAGGTCGCAAATCATTCATACGATTTAAGCATCTCAGAAATGTAGATTTACCACACCCAGAAGGACCAATTAAAGTAGTGATTTCATTTTCATTGAAATTTAAATCAAATCCATGTAAAGCTTCATTTTTACCATAGTATAAATGTACATTTTTAGTTTGCAAAATACCAGTCATATTATCACCTTATCCAAAATCTCCAGAAATATAGTCTTCAGTTGCCTGAATTTTAGGCGTAGTAAAGATCTTAGCAGTTTTATCGAACTCTAATACATGTCCTGAATGAAAAAAAGCAGTATAATCACTTACTCGAGAAGCTTGTTGCATATTATGAGTAACTATAATGATTGTATACTTAGATTTTAAATTTTTTAAAGTCTCTTCAATTTTAGCAGTTGAAATTGGATCTAAAGCACTAGCAGGTTCATCTAATAATAATATATCAGGTTTCATGGTAATCGTCCTTGCTATACATAATCTTTGTGCTTGTCCCCCAGATAAAGAAAGTGCACTTTTATCTAAATTGTCTTTAACCTCGTCCCACAATGCAGCTTCTTTTAAACTACTTTCAACCCTTTCGTTTAATTCTTCTTTATCTTTAATACCATGTTTTTTAAGTGCAAATGTAACATTATCACGAATAGTTTTTGCAAAAGGATTAGGTCTTTGAAAAACCATTCCGATTTGTTTTCTAACCTCATAAACATTAACTTTTTTACTGTTAATATCAACATCACGATACATAATATTACCGTCAACGTTTGCAATAGAATCATTCATTCGATTAAGGCATCTTAAAAAGGTTGATTTACCCGAACCAGAAGATCCAATTAATGCTGTGATACTAAATCTAGGAAAATCTAAATTAACATTAAAGATAGATTGATGATTACCATAAAAAACATCAACACTATTAGTAACAATTGCTTTTTCATTATCAAACTTAGCAATTAAATTTTCATCTAAATTATATTTTTTCATTATTAACCCTCATTTAAAAATTAGAAGTCATTTTTTTGTATAAAAGATTGCCTATCCAATGTGCTAATAAATTAAATAACAATATTAAAATAATTAAAACTGCTGATGATCCACTAGAAACTAAATTGGCATCTGGAGTTATTCCTTCAGAATTAACCTTCCAAATATGAACAGCTAATGTTTCAGCCGGTCTCATTGGATTTAAAAAACTTGAAGAAGAGAAAACATTCCAATTAGTATAATCAATGATTGGAGCACTTTGACCAGCAGTATAAATTAAAGCAGCTGCTTCTCCGAAAACTCTTCCAGCACTTAAAATAATGCCCGTAATAATTCCAGGAACAGCTGCTGGTAGAATGATACCTGTAATTGTTTTCCACTGTGACAAGCCTAATGACAAACCAGCTTCTCTTTGTAAGTGTGATACAGATTTTAATGAATTTTCAATGTTTCTAGTCAATAAAGGTAGATTAAAAAACGTTAAAGCAATTGCACCTGACAAAATAGAAAATCCAATGTGCATTTGAACTACAAATAATAGATAACAAAATAGTCCAACTACAACCGAAGGTAGCGAACTTAAAACTTCAATTGTGGTTCTAATAACTTCTGTTATCCAATTTTTGGGTGCATATTCAGCTAAATATATTCCCGAGCCCAATGCTATAGGAAAAGAAAGACACAATGTTAAAAATAACAAATAAACAGAATTGAATAATTGGTCTCTAATTCCACCACCGGATAAAAATGATTGTGATTTAGAAGTTAAAAAATGCCATGAAATATGAGGTACACCTGTTACTAAAATATAACCAATCAATGATACTAAAATTGCAACTACGATTGCTACGAATGTATAAATCAATCCAATCGCAATTTTATTTGTTGTTTTTGGATTCATTACTTAATACTACCTCTCTTTCCGATCATCTTTACAATAATATTGAAAACTAATGACATTAACAATAATACTAATGCTAATGACCAAAGAGCATTGTTTCCTAGAGTGCCCATAACAGTATTACCAATCCCTGTCGTTAATTGACTAGTTAAAGTAGATGCTGGTGTAATCAAATTTTTAGGCATTAAAGTAGCATTACCAATAACCATTTGAACAGCTAATGCTTCTCCAAATGCTCTCGCCATACCAAATATGATTGCTGTTAAGATTCCAGAAGTTGCCGCTCTTAATATAACTTTATAAATTGTTTGCCAACGAGTTGCACCTAATGCCAAAGAAGCATCTGATAAATATTTAGGAACTGCATTTAAGCTATCAACAGTTAAAGATGCAATCGTAGGTAATACCATAACGAATAATACTAATGTAGCTGATAAAATTCCAAAACCAGTCCCACCAAATAAATGACGATTAATTGGTACAATGATAGTTAATCCCAAAAATCCATAAACTACTGATGGAATTCCTACTAGCATTTCAATAATTATTTGTAAAAATTTGCGACCTCTTTTAGGAGAAATCACTGACATATATATTCCAATCGCTATAGCAAATGGTGTCGCTAAAATTGCTGATAAAATGGTTATTCCAAATGAAGTAATTATCATGGGCAAGGCCCCAACTTCAGGTTTGCCATCTTTACCAATCGATGAAGGTGACCAATCTTGTTTGGTTAAAAAATCCCAAATATTAACATTATTTTGTGTAAAGGTAGATAAACCCTTTGAAATAATAAAATATAGGATTAAAGAGACTAATAAAATAATAAATCCAATACTAAGATAACTAATACCCTTACCTAATTTGTCTTGTCTAGTCTCTTTGGATGACCTTAATAGTTTTTTCTTTATTTCCATGTTTTATCCTCCATAAACGAAAATGAAAGATTAAATTTCTCCAACATTTTCATTTAAAATTCATTTAACTATTTGGTTATTAGCATCTTTAGTTACTTTCATATTATGAATGCTAATATAACCTAATTTCTTAACTAAATTATTTTGAACCTCTTTTGAGTTTATATAATCTATAAATGTTTTTGTTGATTTATCAATATTTTTATTAGTGTACATATGTTCATATGACCAGATTTTCCACGAATTGTCTTCAACATTTTTATCATTTGGCTTTACATTATCAATTGAAATTGGTTGAAGAGTATTATCATCAATAAATGAAAATGCTAAATAGCTAATTGATCCAGGAGTACTTGAAACAATCTTTTTTACAGTTCCATTGGAGTCTTGTTCTTGTGATTTAATTGCATCTTTTCCTTTTAAAACATCGGCTTCAAATGTTTTTCTAGTGCCGCTTCCTTTAACCCTATTAATTACTTCAATTTGTTGATTTTTTCCACCAACTTGTTTCCAATTGGTTACTTTACCCGTGAAAATATCGCTTAGTTGTTTCATAGATAAATTTTTCACTCCAACAGCTTTATTAACAACTGGGGCCATTCCAACAACAGCTACCTTATGATCAATCATCTTTTTTGCATCAATTCCGTTTTGATTATCAGCAAATACATCAGAATTACCGATTGTTACTGCTTTAGATTGTAGCTGGCTTAAACCGGTTCCTGAGCCACCACCTTGAACATTTATTGATACATTATCAGTATTTTGTTGATATTCATTAGCAGCTTCTTCAACTAAGGGTTGTAAAGCTGTAGAACCTACTGCAGTTATTTTTGACTTGGAACTATTACTACCGCAGGCTGTTAAAGCAAGACCAGATATAATCATAATAGAAATAATGGATATAAACTTTTTAGCATTTAACATAATGAAGCCTCCCATAGGAATTAATCTAAATTACAAATAAAGTATAGCAAGGCTTTGTAAATATAATATGGTTTTTATGTAAAATTATTGTAAATTTATTTACAATAAAAAAAGAGCTGCTCATTTAATAATGAACAGCTCTAAAAGTTAAGTTTAAAATGACCTCACTCGGACTTGAACCGAGATCAGCCGCTTAGGAGGCGGTCGCCCTATCCAGTTGTGCTATGAGGCCATTTGCAACAGTTACAATTGTCGCATTTAATAAACACAAAGTAAAGACACTACTTAGAATTTTTATTATCTAAATTACGCCATCTTTTACGCATACCTTTATTTTTTGTATGCTTATTTTTCTTCTTTCTTTTGTTTTTTAAAGTAGCTGAATTTGATTTCTTAGATGATGATTTAATGGCATTAGCTTTTTTATTGGAATTATTTGGAACATTAACTTCCTGCTTTTGCTGATTTTTCTCAGCAAGTTTCTTCATTTTTTCAGCTTTAATTACTGATTCAGGAATTTTATCGACTAATTTATTTTTCAAGAAGTAAATTGGCTTTAAATCATATTGATAACTTTTAAGTAAGTTTTTCAAATCTCTTAAATCATGATCATCACCGAAATTAATCACTAAACCATTTTCGCCCATACGACCAGTACGACCAACACGATGGATATATTCATTTTCTTGATTGGGTAAATCATAATTAACAACAGCCGGTAATTTAGGAATATCCAAGCCACGTGCAGCTACATCAGTAGTAAACAATAGTTTTACTCGACCTAACCTAAAATCATTCATGGCTTTTTCACGCTTATTTTGATTTTGATCACTGGTTAATTTTGCTACTCCAGTATAATGATTGTGCACAAAGTAACTATATGTTTTATTTAAATCAACAGTTTGATTAAAAAAGACTAAAGCTTTGAAATTAGGTACATGTTGTAATCTGGCAAGCATCTTATTGCGATTTTTTCTTAAAACTTGCATTAATCCATGCTTAACAACACCTTGAGTTTCATCTTCATTTCTAACATCAATTTTTTGAATGTTACGATTGCCAAACCAATGATCCAATTCCTCTAAAATTTCTGTTTCAGTTGCCGAGAAAAATTCTAACTGTAAATCAGACATCATATTATCAACAATTTCACGAACGGTCGTTAAAGTTTCACCTTGTAACAAATCATCAGCTTCATCAATAATAACTGTTTTAAATAAGTGTGTTTTTAATTTTTTGTCATCAATTAAATTGTTTAATCTACCAGCTGTCCCAACAATCACTTCAGGATGCTTTTTTAAACGTTCAGTTTGGCGCTTTATATTAGCTCCACCCGTCAAAGCTAAAACTTTTAATCCTAACAAATTAGCCCAATTTCTAGCAACACGTGCAGTTTGAATTGCAAGTTCTTGAGACGGTTCAATAATCATTAATTGACTACCCTCACCTAAATTTAAATTTAATAAACTGGGCATTAAAAATGCAACCGTTTTTCCTGAACCAGTTGGCGATAATCCCAAAACACTTTTATTTTGTTCAATTAGTGGATAAACTTTTGACTGAATTAAAGTAGGTTTGTCATATCCCAACTTTTTAAAATATCTTTCGAATTTTTCTAACATTTATTTCACCTATATTTTCTTATTAATACTTAATTTTATCAAAAACAATAAATTATTTCATAAAAATTTTAACGATTGCGACTTTTTAATAGATAACGTTCCCAATCTGTATTTTTACCATTAAAAGCTAATTGATTCAATGATATATTAGAGCCATCAAGGTTTATAGAATGATCATAAATTGAAACAAAAGTAGCTTTTGAATTATTTAGATTATTACTTAATAAGCTAGTATATGGATTCTTTTTATGCAAATAATTAAATATATCATTATTACAGTTAATAACTAAGTTTGTATTGTAGTAACGATGTATCATATAAACGAATTTAGATAATTGATCCTTTTGTAAATTATTAAGGGTAGAATTCACAAATACCATCGGTGGAATAGAACCATAATTAGGTCCTACTGCCCTAGTGAAATTCGATAATTGACTTTTAATTTTACTTTGGGTACTAAAAACATGATAAACACCTATTTGCATCCCAGAACCTTGGCTTCGATTAAAATTATTTGAAAAATTATTATCAGTATAAGTCGATCCTTGACTAGCCTTAATATAAACAAATTTTTGATCATTATTAGCTAAAGAAACAAAATCAATGTATCCATCTGATTGACTAACCAAAACTCCGCGAACACTATACTTATTAATTAAATAACTATTATATTGTTTAATTCCAAAATATATAATGAGAAAAACAAGAAGTACTGAAATAATGACAATATATAATTTATAATTTTTAGGTTTATTTTTACTGCTATATAAATCAACTCTACTTTTAATCGATAATCACCTTACTTTATAAACAAGATTACTACATATTTTCTTATAAAACTAGATAAATAGCTTGAATGGAGCTGTTTTTTTCAATATAATGAAAGCGGTAAACAATAACTTAATAATGACTTTTATTTAAAACTTCACTTTATAAATGTTAAATTTAATTTATATTAGTTAGTAAATAAACGATTCTATTCTGTTAATATTGAAAGGAAGTTTAGAAAATGAACTACATCATTGGTGTAGATATTGGTACCACTAGTGTTAAGACACTTTTATATAATACTAATGGACAAGTAGAAGGATATGCAAATAATGGCTATCCTTTATATCAAGATACCCCAGATATGGCTGAAGAAGACCCAGAAGAAATTTTTTCTGCGATGGCTTCTGGAATTACTTCAGTACTAAGAAAAGCTGATTTAAAAAACGGTACATTAAAAGGTGTTTCCTTTTCATGTGCTATGCATAGTTTAATACTATTAGATAAAAATCATAAACCACTTACACGTGCTATTACTTGGGCTGATAATCGTTCCGTTGATTATGCAGATCAATTAAAAGCATCTGGTAAAGCTAAAGAATTATATGAAAGAACTGGTACCCCAGTTCACCCAATGACTCCTTTAACCAAAATTATGTGGTTAAAAGATAACAAAAAAGACTTATATGACAAAACCAGATGGTTTGTCGGCATAAAAGAATATATTTTATATAAATTGTTTGGCGAATTAAAAGAAGATTATTCAATCGCTAATGCAACTGGTATGTTTAATATATTTAATATGGATTGGGATGAAGAAGCGCTAAAACTAACTGGCGTTTCTCGTGACCAATTACCAGAACTAGTAGATACAACCTATCAATTAAGGGGTATGAATAAAGCATATGCTAAAGTTATGGGAATTGATGAAAATGTACCATTTGTAATTGGTGCTTCTGATGGTCCTTTAGCTAACCTAGGTGTAGACGCTATACAACCCGGCGTTGTAGCTGTAACTATTGGTACATCTGGGGCTGTACGTGTTGTCACTGATAAACCTAAGATTGATCCTAAAGGTCGTGTCTTTTGTTATTACTTATCACCTGGTAAATGGGTTGTAGGTGGACCTGTTAACAATGGTGGAATTGTGTTCCGTTGGGTAAAAGATCAATTATGTGCTCCTGAAAAAGTCACTGCTGAACAAATGCACATGGATCCTTATGACTTGTTGACTAAGATTGCAGCTCAAATACCTGCTGGATCAGACGGATTAATTTTTCATCCATATTTGGGTGGTGAAAGAGCTCCTATTTGGGATGCAAATGCTCGTGGATCATTCTTTGGACTGACTAGAATTCATACAAGAGCACACATGATTCGTGCGGCACTTGAAGGGATCGTATATAATTTGTATACTGTAAGTTTAGCTTTGGAAGAAGTTGTCGGCAAACCAACAAGCATTCAAGCTACTGGTGGTTTTGCACGTTCAGAATTATGGCGTCAAATGTTAGCTGATATTTTTGAACAAAACGTTAACATTCCTGAAAGTTTTGAAGGAACTGCCCTAGGTGCAGCAACTCTTGGTATGTATAGTTTAGGAATTATTGATGATTTAGCTAAAGTTAAAGATTTTGTTGGTGTAACTAATGCTCACAAACCAAACCCTGATAATTATGAAGCATATCGCGAATTAGTTCCAATATACATTCGTTTAAGTCGTCAATTACAAAGCGAATATAAAAACATCGCTGAATTCCAGCGTAAACATGATATTGCAAAAGATAAATAATTAAAATTGGTTAGGCTAATTAATGCCTGACCTTTTTTATCAAAAGTTATTGGAGGAAGAAAATTGCAGGAAAATGAATTAAAACGTGGTATTGGGATGATGGCATCACTTGCCACAGTCATGGGAACAGTTATTGGTGGTGGTGTATTCTTCAAAACAGCCAGTGTTGTACAAAGCACTCATTCTTTTACATTAACTATATTAGCGTGGATTATTGGTGGATTATTAACGATTTGTGCTGGTTTGACTGTATCAGAATTAGCAGCAGCAATTCCTAAAACTGGTGGTGCAATTAAATATTTAGATTATACTTACGGACCCTTAACTGGTTTTTCAATGGGATGGGCACAAATATTAGTTTATTATCCAGCTAATATTGCAGCTGAATCGATTGTTTTTTCAACACAAATTATTAATTTATTCCACCTAAATGGTGGCCTATTAAATCCAATTGCTATTGGATGTGCTCTAAGTATACTTATAATTAATTTACTTGGATCAAAGGTAAGTGGAAACGTTCAAACTATTGCATTAATTTTTAAATTAATTCCTATTTTTATTATTGCTATTATTGGACTATTTATTCCAGGAGAAGTTAATGTATCATTATTCCCAATTTCCCCTATTAATCATGATAATTTATGGACAGCATTTGGTACTGGTTTATTAGCTACTATGTTTGCTTATGATGGATGGATTGGCGTTTGTGATGTTGCTGGAGAAATTAAAAATCCTAAAAAGAATTTACCCAAAGCAATTATATTAGGACTAAGCTTCATTACAATTATTTATACATTAATTAATGTGGTATTTCTTAAAACATTGCCAATTGACCAAATTGCAGGTAATCAAAACACTGCATCAGAAGCAGCCATTAAATTATTTGGTGATTTAGGAGGAAAATTAGTTACTATTGGGATTTTAGTATCTGTTTATGGATCCTTAAATGGATATACTTTAAGTGGTATGAGGATCCCATATGCAATGGGTAAAAGCAAATCATTACCTTTTAGTAATGCATTTACAAAGTTAACCAAAAAAACATTAGTTCCATATGTAGCTGGACTTTTCCAACTATTTATTGCTATTTTAATGATATTTGCAGGTAGTTTCGATTTACTAACTGATATGTTGGTATTTGTTATGTGGATATTTAACTGTCTATTATTCATCGCTGTATTTAGATTACGTCGAAAAGAGCCAGAGATGATTAGGCCATATAAAGTTCCTTGGTACCCAATCATCCCAATCATTGCACTAGTCGGTGGAATCTTCATATTATTTGAAACCATAATATCTCAAACTGGTTTAGCATTAATTGGTATATTACTAACTGTATTAGGAATTCCAGTTTATTATTTACAACAAAGACATTTAAAAAATAATGGTTAAATAAAAAAGCTTGAAGAAAATTATTCTTCAAGCTTTTTTATTAATTCTTTTCAAAAACTGTTACTGATTCAATATGAACGGTTTGTGGAAATTGATCCACTGGTTGAATTGGTTGATTAATTTCATATCCGTATTCAGCAAGTCTTCTTGCATCACGTACCAACGTTGATGGATTACATGATACATAAACAATTCTCTTTGGTGCAACTTTAACTGCACTTTCTATAAAAGATGATGCAAGTCCCTTACGTGGTGGATCAACAACAATAACATCTGATTTTAGTCCTTGTGATTGCCATTTTTCCATTTGTTCTTCAGCTTTACCGGTAACAAACTTAGCGTTGTTTATATGATTCTTTTGAGCATTAATTTTAGCGTCTTCAATTGCATCTTTAACAATTTCTACACCATATACTTTTTTTGCTTTTTTGGCCATTGCTAATGAAATTGTACCGATTCCACAATAAGCATCAATAACGTTTTGGTTACCATTCAATTGTGCTTTTTCTACCGCTAATGAGTACAATTTTTCAGTTTGTGTTGGATTAACTTGATAGAAAGAAGTTAGTGAAATGTAGAATTTCAATCCTAATAATTGATCTTCAATGTGGGAATTACCATATAAACAAATAGTTTTCTTACCCATTAAAGCATTACCATCTGTTAAGTTAATATTTTGCATGATACTTTTTACTTCTGGTAATGCTTTGGAAATTTCACTAGTAATCATATCTGCCATTGGTAACTTTTTAGTACGAGTAATCAAACCAATCATCATTTCATGACTATAATGTCCACGTCTAACCATAATATTTCTGATAACACCACTATGATTAATTTCATCATAAGGAGCAACATGATATTTTCTAAGTATGTCTCTTACGACAACAATTGCTTTATCAATTTCTGGATCTTGAATATAGAAATCTTCAATAGGAACTAAATCATGTGAGTGTTTACGATAAAAACCGGTCTCCAATTTACCATTAATTTTTTTAACCGGAATTTGAGCTTTATTACGATAATGACTAGGATTTTCCATCCCCATTGTAGGTAATACATCAACATTCATTTTAGCTTTATTAAAAAGTTCTTGAATCTGACTTTGTTTAAATTTTAATTGTGCATCATATTTTAAATGCTGAAGAGGTGCAATTCCTGTGCGAGTATAATCTTTATCAACACTTTCAACACGATTTTTAGACTTAGTGATCAGCTTAACTAATTTACCAAATCCAAAATTCTTATTAATTTTAATAACTTTAATTGTAGCTTCTTCACCTGGTAATGTATCTTCAATAAAAATTGAAAAGTCATTGATTTTAGCTACGCCCATACCTTGATAAGTAAGGTCGATGATTTTAACATCGTACATTTCATTTTTTTCAACTGGTGCTGTAATTTTCATATTTTCCCCTTAATAAATAAAAAAGTTCTGTTGTACCTTCATAATATAATACAACAAAACTTTTAATTTTTAAAATTAATTAAGATAATTTATCAACTTTATCAACAAATTTTTTTTCAGCTTTAACTTCATCATAACTAATTGATTTAGTAGGCATTTCATCCATATTTGCATAAAATTCAATATGTTGTTTTAGATTCTTAAAGGTCATAGGAGCATCGCCACCATACTCACCGTCTAAATTAATTTGCATTTTGTCCATAATTGGATTAGCAATTAATTTACTTGTTTTTTTATATATTATTCTTGGATCATTTATATGACGACCACCACTAATAACCTTTGCCAACAATTGAACGATTTCTACAATATTACTAGTTTTTACAATAATCATTGTAAAATTACCGTCGTCTAATCTAGCATCAGGAACAATTTGTTCTAAACCACCAATAGAATTAGTCATCGCTAACAAAAACATTGATGCCTTGCCTTGAAAATGACCACCGTCATATTCTAAATCCATATCAATTGGTTTAATACGTGGCAGTAATTCAGCTCCTCTAACTAAATATGCTAAATAACCAAAAATAGTTTTTAATTCAGATGGAACATCATAAGTTAGTTCGGTTAACAAACCACCACCAGCAATATTTATAAAATATTTGTTGGCAGCTTTACCAATATCCATCTTAAAACTTTGATGTTTTAAAACAACTTTAGCAGCAGCGACAGGATTTTCTCTAGGAATATGCAATGCTCTAGCAAAATCATTAGTTGTTCCAGCAGGAATAATTGCTAGTTTAGGTCGCTTCTCAAGTGGTGCAATCCCATTAACAACCTCATTAATAGTTCCATCACCACCTGCAGCAACTACCAAATCAAAACCATCTAAACTAGCTCGCTTAGCTTCTTCTCTGGCTGAAAAAGGTTTAGGAGTTGTTGCGTATGCACTAGTTTCAAAACCAGCTTTTTCAAAAACACCGAGAATATCAATCATATTCTGTTTTAAAGCTTCCCGCCCAGATGTTGGATTGTATATTACACGTGCTCGCTTTCGCATTATAATTCCCCTAATCTTATTTATTGATTGAAGCCATTAATAATTTATTTACCACTTGTGGATTGGCTTTACCACGAGTTTGTTTCATAATTTGACCAACTAAGAAACCAATTGCACGGTCCTTTCCATTATGGAAATCTTCAATTGATTGTTGATTATTAGATAATACTTCGTCAATAATTGGTTGTAGTTTCTTTGGATCTGATAGTTGAACCATTCCATTATCATTAACAAATTTTTCAGGTTCCTTACCTTCAGTAATAGCCTTGAATACTTTTTTTGCCATTTTACTAGAGATAGTACTATTTTCAATTAACTTGATCATAGTAGTCAAGTTTTCTGGAGTGATTTTAGTTTGAGATAAATCAATCTGTTTATCATTTAGATAAGCATTTACATTCCCCTGTAGATAATTAGAAGCCATTTTAGCATCAGCACCTAATTCTATCATCTTATCAAAGAAATCAGACATTTCCTTTGTTTGCGTTAGCACCATTGCATCATAATCAGTTAGTCCTAATTCATTAATATAACGATTACGACGACTGGTTGGCATCTCAGGCATCTTAGAATTGATTTCATCGATCCATTTATCTGAAATATCTAATGATGGTAAATCTGGTTCTGGGAAGTATCTATAATCATCGGATCCTTCTTTAACACGCATCAAAATAGTAGTACCATTATTTTCATCAAATCGTCTAGTTTGTTGTTGAATCTTACCACCAGACATTAAAATTTGACGTTGACGTTTTTCTTCATATGCTAAACCTTTTCTTACATAGTTAAATGAATTAAGGTTTTTTAATTCTACTTTAGTACCGAATTCTTTTTGTCCATATGGTCTAATTGAAATATTAACGTCGACACGCATAGAACCTTCTTCCATCTTAACATCAGAAATTCCAGTAAATAAAATTCTTTGTCTTAATGCTTCAAGATATGCATAAGCTTCATCAGGTGAAGCAATATCAGGCTTTGAAACAATTTCAATTAAAGGAGTACCTTGACGATTTAAATCAACATAAGAATAATTCTTACCATGACTATTCTTACCAGCATCTTCTTCAATATGCATTTCTTCGATACCAATTTTTTTCTTTTTACCATCAACATTAATTTCTATCCAACCATCTTTAGCATCTGGTGTATCTTGTTGAGTAATTTGATAAGCCTTAGGGTTATCAGGATAAAAATAGTTTTTACGGTCAAAATGAGGATGTTGGTTAACATTAGCATGTAAAGCTAAAGCAGCAATAATTCCATCTTTAACAACACCCTTGTTAGTAGTTGGCAATACACCAGGATATCCCCAATCAATAACATTAGTGTTTAAATTAGATTCTGCACCATAACCAACAGGAGAAGGACTAAAGATTTTAGAATTTGTTTTTAATTCAACGTGAACTTCTAGTCCAATAGTAGTTTCAAAATTCATTATTTGTCTCCTCCAATCTTAGGGGTTTGTTTATGAAAATCTGTATTTTGTTCAAAGGCATACGCAGCTTTATACATAGTAGTTTCATCAAAAGGTTTACCAATCAATTGCATTCCGATTGGAAGACCATTTGAAAAACCAGCTGGTAATGACATACCAGGTAAGCCAGCCATATTAACAGGAATAGTTAATATATCGTTCATATACATAGTTAATGGATCTTTTTCTTCATCTAAACCAAATGCAGGAGTTGGTGTTGTTGGTGTGAGAATTAGATCATAATTTTGAAATACCTTTTGAAAATCTTTATTAATTAAAGTTCTAACTTCAGCAGCTTTCTTAAAGTAAGCATCAAAGAACCCAGCAGATAATGAATAAGTTCCTAACATGATACGACGTTTTACTTCATCGCCGAAACCTTCAGATCTACTTTTAACATATAATTGATCAAGGTTTTTAGCATTTTCTGAACGATATCCATAACGAATACCATCAAATCTTTGTAAATTAGATGATGCTTCAGAAGGAGCAATAATATAATAAGCAGCCACTCCGTATTTACTATGTGGTAATGATACTTCTTCCACATCAGCACCCATTTCACGATATTTATCGGCAGCTGATTTAATGGCTTCACGCACATCATCACTAACACCTTCACCAAGATATTCCTTAGGCAAACCAATCTTCATGCCCTTTACACCAGAATCAATTTCACTGGTAAAATCAGGAACTTCTTTGTCCGAACTAGTTAAATCATGCTCATCGTGACCGGCAATATGATTTAAAACAAGTGCATTATCATAAACATTTTTAGTTAAGGGGCCAATTTGATCAAAACTAGATGCAAAAGCAATCAATCCCCATCTAGATACACGACCATATGTAGGTTTCATCCCCACAATGCCATTAAAAGCGGCTGGTTGTCTAATTGATCCACCAGTATCAGATCCTAAAGCAGCTAGTACATCTCCTGATGCAACTGAAGCAGCAGAACCACCAGATGATCCACCTGGAACTTTATCTAAATTCCATGGATTATGAGTTCTACCATAATATGATGTTTCTGTAGAACTTCCCATTGCAAATTCATCCATATTGGTTTTACCGATACTAATAGTATCAGCATCTAACATTTTATTAACAGCAGTCCCACTAATAATAGGTTTAAAATTAGATAACATTTTAGAACCAGCAGATGTTAAAACATCCTTTGTTAACAGGTTATCTTTCATTGCAACTGGAATTCCAGATAATAAGTTATCAGGATTAATTCCTCGTTTATCAATTTCTTGAGCTCGTTTAATTGCATTTTCTTCATCAATTGTAATAAATGCGTTGATATCTTTTTCATTATTTTTAGCATTTTCAATTGCTTGTTTTGTTAATTGTTCAGCAGTAATGTCACCATTAACTAAACTTTGATGAATACTAGTGATATCTTTATTCAAAAAATTCATTTAATTAATCCCCACTTTCATCAATAATTGTTGGTGTTCTAATTAGACCATCAGCAACATCGGGAGCATTTTTTAATAATTGATCTCTTTCTCCCCAGTTATCAGCAACGTCTTCTCTCATAACGTTAATTTGATCGGTTACGCTAAATGTTGGTTCAACATCATTAGTATCAACTTCATTCAAGGAATCAAATATCCCCATAATATTTCCTAATTGATCAGTAAAGTAAGGCAATTGTTTATCGGTTAATTCTAGCTTAGCCAATGAAGCAACATGACTTACTGTATCTTTACTTATTTTTTCAGACATTGAATAGCTCCCTCTTTCTTTATTAAATATAACTTACATTCACTTATAAAATATTTTAACACAATAATTTAATTAATTTTAATAACTAGTGAAAACGTGCGTATAGAAATTCTTATCGCCAGTTTTTCTAGATAAGAAACTTTGCATGCCTTCAGTTGAGCTTACTTGAATATCAATTGGGATATTGTTTGGTAAGTACTTTTCAGCCATATTTTCTACATATTGAGTAAAACTAATAATCTCACTTTGTCCATAAAATTGAGTAGTAATATTGATATGCATACCTCGCAAACTATTATCAACATAGTGTGCTTGAGCAGTAACACCACTTAAATTAGGGAAAAACTTCTGAATTTGATTTTTAAAGTTTTCAAAAGAGTCTTCATCATTATTATTCACACCCTTAGTAGATTCAGCAGGTAGAACATAGTTTTTAATGTTTAATGATTTCCAATTTGAACTCTTAATAGAACTACCGTTATTAACAGAAGAAGCAAAGAAGTTACCACCAACTAGACTATCATTAGGTGCCTGCTTATATAATGCAAAAACAATTGGAATATTCTTCAATTGTTTATTTTTTCTTAAACGTTGAAGAATATTATTTGCAATGTCTTTTCCTTGTTTAATAATATCTGAATCGTTTAATTTCTTTTGATAAACTGCCCCATAAGCTTCTTTACGATAATAGTAAATGGAATTAAGGCCTAATCCTATAGTCATCCCTTTAATTTTAAGTGCATTATGATCTTCAGTCATAAAATCTTGTTCATCCATTTGTTGAAGATACAATGGTTCCTTAGTGTCCTTACCAGCAGGATTTAATCCATCTGGATTATTTTTACTTTTACGTCCTAACCAATCTTCTACAGTATCAGTATTAATATATTGACCTTCTTGTAGAATATAGTCATCAGTTGGAAAATGTTGTTTAGATATTCCTAGCAATCCATTTTCAAAACCTTTTAAATTCAATTGATTATCATTTTGTTGAACAGAAACACCACGTGACTTACTGGTCAAATAATGTCCATCTTTAATTACTCCTTGGTAATAATTACTATTTGTTTGTGAAATAACTTGAGTTCCGGAAGAACTACTTGAACTATTTTCGTTATTATTTCCACAAGCAACTAATAAAACTGAACTAAACATTACCAAGAACAAAACTTTTAGCTTATTCAATCTGCTTGCCTCCACAAATTATTAATTGTTATTCATTTCATCAATGAACTGATCTTCATTCCAAATTGATACATTATATTTTTCAGCTTTGGATAATTTACTTCCAGCGTCTTTACCAGCAATTAAAATATCTGTACTTTTAGATACACTACCAGTAACTTTAGCACCATGATTTTCTAACCATTCTGATGCTTTAGGTCGACTCATCTTAGATAATTTACCGGTTAAAACAATTGTTTTATTGTTAAATACAGAATGTTGAACAACATCAGAAGCAACATGATTACCATTATAGTTCATGTTAACTCCTAATGATTTTAATTCTTCAATAAGCTGTTTAGCTTCGGGATTATTAAAATAAGTAACTATACTTTGCGCAATAGTATCTCCAATTGAATTAATTGATGAAATATCGTCAACACTAGAAACCATTAATGCATGCATATTTTCAAAATGTTCCGATATTAACTTAGCTGCTTTCGAACCTACATGGCGAATACCTAATCCAAAAAGTAACCTTTCCATTGAATTACTACGACTATTATCTATGGCTGTTAATAAATTAGTAGCAGATTTGGTTCCAAACTTATCCAAGGTTTCTAATTGTTCACGATTCAAATTATATAAACTAGCAATATCATTAAGCAACCCTTTATCAAATAATTGTTGAACTATTTTAGGACCTAAGCCATCAATATTCATAGCATTTCTGGAAGCAAAATGATTAATCTGTTCAGTCAATTGAGCTGGACACTTGGGATTAATACAACGTAATGCTACTTCATCATCTAAGTGTACTAACCTATCGCCACATGAAGGACAGTTAGTTGGTATCTTATATGGTTTGCTATCACTTGGACGTTTACTTGCAATATATTCAGATATTTCTGGAATAATATCACCGGCTTTGTGTAGCTTAACTGTATCTCCAATTCTTACTGCCTTTTCATTCAAATAGTCAGGATTATGCAGTGATGCTTTAGAGACTGTTGTTCCTGCTAATTTAACTGTATCCATAATAGCAGTTGGAGTAACTACTCCTGTTCTACCAACCGTCCACTCAATATCATTAAGCTTAGTTTCAACTTCTTCTGGAGGAAATTTAAAAGCAATTGCCCATTTAGGAACTTTTACTGTATTACCAATATCTTTTTGCAACGATAAATTATTTTCTTTAATGACAATGCCATCAATTCCATAACTCAAACCATCGCGTTCATTAGTATACTTGTCGATATATTTATCAACATCAGACATATTTTTAACAACTTCATAAGTTGGGTTAATTTTAAAGCCTAAAGATTTTAATTCATCTAACAATTCTGACTGAGTATTAGCTTTTAAATCATTATAATCAGCAACATTATACATAAATGTACTCAAATTACGACTAGCAGTAACACTTGAATCGAGTTGTCTTAAACTACCGGCAGCTGCATTCCTAGGATTAGCAAATGTTGAATTTCCATCATGTTCACGTTTCGCATTTAAATTGGCAAAAGATTCCTTAGGCATATAGCATTCCCCTCTTACTTCAATGTCGATCGGACGATTTAATTTGTGGGGAATACTTTTAATAGTCTTTAGATTTTCAGTGATATCTTCTCCTATAAAACCATTACCTCTAGTAGATCCTTGGACCAAATTACCATTTTTATATAGTAAAGAAATAGCAAGTCCATCAATCTTTAATTCACAATTATATTCATCAATTGATGGATAATTATTATCCAAATTATCCATGAATTCTGATAATTCTTCTTTAGAAAATACATCACCTAATGACAACATTGGTACATCATGTCTAACTTTATCAAAACCAGGTAAAGTTTTAGAACCAACATTTTGAGTAGGTGAATCAGAAGTAATCAAATCGGGGTATTTATTTTCAATGTCTTGTAACATTCTATAATTTTGATCGTATATGTGATCCTCAACACTGGGCTGATCTTCATAATAGTATTGACGACTCCATAATTTTAATTGATTTTTAAGTTTTTCGTATGTTTTTTTTACTTCCGATTCATTCATTTCATTTATAGTTTTATCTGACATTTATTTCACCTCAATTTTCAATAAATCATTTTTCAATTTTTTGAATTGGTGCAAATGCAGCAAGCAATCTCTTTAATCCTTGATCTGGAAAAGCAATATCTAATTCTGTATCTTCGCCAGTTCCATTAACCTTGACAACAGTCCCTGTTCCCCAAGTCTTATGTTGAACTTTATCTCCAATATTCCATGACTTCTTATCAGCACCACTACCTTTAGGTTTTTGCACTTTTTGAGTTGGTTGGTGATAAGATCTTTGGGTTGCAAAATTCTGTGATCTACGACTTCTAGCGGAATCGAAAGGTGTTCTTAATGAATTGTTCTTAGAAAAATCATTTTCAGAATGAATTAAATTATCAGATATTTCATCAATAAAACGAGATTCTGGATTGGTCTGTCTTCTACCATAAAGCATTCTTGAAAATGCATTAGTAATATACAGTTTTTTTTGTGCTCTAGTAATACCAACATATGCTAATCTACGTTCTTCTTCTAATTCATCTTCTTTTTCTAAAGAACGACTTAATGGAAAAATACCGTCTTCCATCCCCATTAAAAATATTACTGGAAATTCTAGCCCCTTAGCAGCATGCAATGTCATTAGTGTAACTTGTGGGGTTTGTTCATCAACATCATCTTGAGCAGATACTAAAGCTAAGTCTGCAAGAAAATCAGTTAATGGTTCATCCCCATCATTATTATCGTCGTGATTATTATCAAATTGTTGAGTAACAGAAATGAATTCTTCAATATTCTCAATTCTAGCTTTAGACTCTAGAGATTTAGATTGTTTTAAGTTATCCAAATACCCACTATCATCTAGAATATGTTGAGTAACATCTGTTACTTTATTTTCCATAGCAATTTTTTGAAGTCCAGTCATTAATCGACCAAATTGATTGATAGCAGTTCGGGCACGATTTGATAAAGTGTTATTAAGTTCAATATTTTTTGTAGCTTCTAACATGCTCCAATTGTTTTCTTGAGCAAAAACTCTTAGTTTTTCAATACTAGATGTGCCAATGCCACGTTTAGGTTCATTGATAATTCTTTCTAAGCTCATAGAATCACTAGGATTAGCAATTAAAGTTAAATAAGCTAAAATATCTTGGATTTCTTTACGATCATAAAACTTATGTCCGCCAACAATCGAATATGGAATATTAGATTTCAAAAAAGTTTCTTCAATGATACGAGATTGAGCATTTGTACGATAAAGAATAGCAAAATCATTATATGAATAGTTCTTTTCTTCAATGACTTTTTTGATTTGAGTAACCACAAAATGAGCTTCATCTACTTCACTTTGACCACGATAATATGAAATCTTATCTCCTTCATCATTATCAGTCCAAAGATTTTTTTCTTTTCTAGAAACATTATTCTTAATTACATCATTAGCTGCACTTAAAATATTTTTAGTAGAACGATAATTTTGTTCAAGCATTACTGTGTTAGCATTTTTATAATCATTTTGGAAATTTAAAATATTATTCATGTTAGCACCACGCCAACCATAAATACTTTGGTCAGCATCACCAACAACACAAATATTTTTATATTTTTTAGCTAACATCGTTACTAGCTTATATTGGGCTTCATTCGTATCTTGATATTCATCAACATGGATATAATGAAATTTATTTTGATAATAATCTAAAACTTCAGGAACTTCTTCGAATAGTTGAATAGTCATCATGATTAAATCATCAAAGTCTAATGCTTGATTATTATGTAATCTTTTTTGATATTCGGTATAAACTTGGCCTACTACTTCTTCAAAAGGACTAGTATGATTTAAGCTTTCATTAAATTCAGCGGGAGTTTTTAAATCATTTTTAGCATTTGAAATGGTTGATAAAATTGCTCTAGGATCATTCTTTTTAGGATCAATATTCAAATCTTTTAAGATCCTTTTAACAAGTGTTCTTTGTTCACTACTTCCTGCAATTGTAAACGCACGATTATATCCAATCTTATCGATATGACTTCTCAAAATTCTTACACACAATGCATGGAAAGTTGAAACCCATACTTCATTGCCACCATAGTCTAAAAGACTAGCTACACGTTCTTTCATTTCTCTAGCTGCTTTATTGGTGAAAGTAATTGCTAAAATATTCCATGGAAGAACTTGTTTTTCTTCAATTAAATATGCAATTCTATGGGTTAAAACACGAGTTTTACCACTACCAGCACCGGCCATAATTAATAGAGGACCTTCAGTGCATAATACTGCTTCTTTTTGTTTATTATTCATTCCGGAAATTACATCATTTACTGGCAAAATAACACAATCCTCTCAATTTATTTGTATATCAATTATATCATAGCTATACTTATTTTCATTTCATTGTAAAATAAAAGTCGGTAAAATTACCGACTTTTATTATCTATTCAAAAGTAACTTTTCCATCTTTCAATGATGCTATTCTAGCCAGTGATTCTAATTTAATACCTTTTTGTGTAATTAATTCATGACCTTTTTGGAAACTTTTTTCAATTACAATACCAACATTTTTAGCATTAGCACCAGCTTGGTTAGCGATATCTAAAAGGCCAAGTACAGCTTGTCCATTAGCCAAGAAATCATCAATAATTAATACATTGTCATTTTCGTCAATATATCTTTTATTAATACTAATCTTATTGTTAGTTTGTTTAGTATATGAATAAACATCACTAGAATATATGTTGTCATTAAGTGTTAGACTTTTATGCTTTCTAGCAAAAACAACTGGCACATTCATTTGTAAACCTGTAAGTACCGCCGGTGCAATTCCAGAAGATTCTACAGTTAAAATCTTAGTAATATTTTCATTTTTAAAGAGTTTGGAGAATTCTTTCCCTATTTCATTCATAAAAGTTGGATCAATTTGATGATTTAAAAAATTATCTACTTTTAAAATATCTCCTGATAAAACTCGACCTTCGTTGTTAATTTTTTCTTCTAATGCTTTCATAGTAACTCTCCTTATTTATTGACTTTATCATACTGATTTAAATGATATTTTTTTATTATTTCAATTATTTTATTAGTGTATTTAGGATCAGTAGCATATCCATCAATTTGTAAATTATGAGCTGCTTCTATATAGTTATCTGAATTTATGACATCTTGATATTGATATTGATTCCAACTAGTTCCATTGGCTAATAGTTTAGCATGACTTTGTACAGAATCATCCCAACTTTTGTATACTCTAAAGTATCCTTTAATATTTATGAAATTCCCATTTACAAATTCATTCGTGGATAATTTAACTGAAGGTTGTCCATTATATGCCTTTACACCAAATAGATTATTATAATTAGTGGCCAGTTTACTACTACCCCAATTAGATTCTAATATTGCCTGAGACAAACTGATACTAGCTAAAATATTATATTTTCTTTGTGCATCAGTAACTGATGGTAATAACCTATTAATAAAATTACGATGCTTTTTTATTACATTTTTTTGATTATAAATATTATACATATAATTATTTTCGTAATAATAATAGCCTACTGAGAAAATAATAAATACTAAAGTTAAAATTAAAATCAACCAACCAATGTTAATGGTAAATTTACTTTTTCTTTTTTTAATCATTATCATCTCTATTCATATTTATTTATAATTCTAAACTATTTAACACAAAAATAGCAATATCATAGCTAAAAATTGACAAATCAAATTTTTTTAGTTACTTTTAAGATATAGGTTAGGAGATGTATATCTTTGGTAAAGGATAAATTAACAAGTAACGACAAGTCACCATTTGATATTGGAGATAAAGTATCATTTAAACTTGAAAAAAATGTTTTTAATGGAACAATTGAGAAAGCATATAACAATGCTTATCTAATCGCATTTAAATCAAATGATCCAGTATTAGAAGATAAGTATCATGATAAAGTCGTAGTTAGCAATAAAAAGTTAACGATGGTTAAAATGAGTGATCATAACAGTAAAGAAGCTAAGAAAAAAGAAGATAATAAAGACGAAAAAAAGTAGTGATATAAAAAATCACTACTTTTTTATTTTTTGTAATGGAACAGCAATAATTGGAACAAATATCCCAGATAAAATAGCTTCTATTAATCCATTAGTTCCAGCGATTCCCAATAAATATGGTAAAAGTTCATTAGTATTAATATGATAAATATTAAATGAGTCATTTTTATAAAAAATATAAATTAAAAATAATACAAGAACCGTATTGATCAAGGATCCAATAATTCCTGATAATGACATTAATAACTTATTATTAATCTTATACTTTATCAATTTATGGTAAAACAAACCAGAAACTAAGCCAACAAGCATTCTGGGTAATACAGAAATTATAGGATTAATCAGAACAAAAACAGCTAGTGGACTAGTTGGCCACCAAAAGGCCCTAATAAATGTTATTATTCCCCATACACCACCAAGGATTGCACCATTTTTGCTACCTAATAAGATTGAAGCAACAATAATAGTAATAGGAATAATAGTAATACTCAAAGGACCAATTGGAATATTACCAATTCCTGGAATAGTAGTTTGGATTAGAATAATTGCTATAAACATCGTTAAAATATTTATATTATAATTTTTATTATTAATAATTACATCTCCTTTTTATAAAATAAGCTTTATTGATTATTATACAAAAATGATATAWCAATGTGWATTAATATTATCTTCAATAAAATAAAAAGGTACTTTTCAATAAATGAAAAGCACCTTGAAAGTTTAATATTAAAATAAATATTAACGTTTTGAGAATTGACCAGCCTTACGAGCTTTCTTAAGACCTGGTTTCTTACGTTCTTTCATACGAGCATCACGAGTTAATAAACCAGCGCTCTTTAATGGAGCACGGAAATCAGGATCTACTTCTAGTAATGCACGAGCAACTCCATGACGAGCTGCACCAGCTTGTCCTGAGAATCCTCCACCATTAACATTGATTAAAGCATCATAGTTACCTAAAGTTTCAGTAACATTGAATGGTTGCATAACCACTGCTCTTAGGTTAGGGAATGGAATGTAATCTTCAATAGCTTTTTTGTTCATAACTACTTTACCAGTTCCTGGTACTAAAAGTACTCTAGCAACTGAGTCTTTACGACGGCCTGTGCCGCGATATTGTACTTGAGCCAATTAAGTTTCCTCCTTAAATTAGGTTATTAATGTCTAATACTTCAGGGTTTTGAGCTTCATGACCATGATTGCCATCAGCATGTACATGTAAATGTAACAATTGCTTATGGGCTAATGATCCATCAGGCATCATACCTTTAACTGATGTTTCAATTAATTTTTCTGGAGTATCTTCTAACATTTGACCAGCAGTTTTTTGTTTAAGACCACCTAAATAACCTGTGTGGTGGGAGTATACTTTACGACTAGCTTTACGACCTGTTAATGCAACTTTAGAAGCATTAATAACAATAACGTGATCACCAGTATCTACATTAGGTGTAAATGTTGGTTTATTTTTTCCTCGTAAAATAGAAGCAACTGTAGAAGTTAAACGACCCAAACTGATATCAGTTGCATCGATAATGTACCACTTGCGTTCTACTTCACCTGGTTTTGCCATATATGTTGTACGCACTTTAATATTCCTCCATGTTTCTGTGTTTGTTCGACACCAATATAAGTTTCCGGGGCTTATCGTGGGGCAAACAATACCATAACCAATGATACAAAGTTCACTCCAAAAAGTCAACCATAAAAATTATCTTTGATGATATGGTAATTTAGTTGGATGCTTAGGATCGTCACCTTCATAGTAAACATGCTTTAGATATAATCCACTTGCTGGTACAGTTCTTCGAGCTTCATTTCTATCTTTTATTTTATAAAGTCTTAAAATATCATGCTCGTTACGCTTACCAGCACCAATTTCTAAAACAACCCCAACTAAAATTCTAACCATGTTGTATAAAAATCCATTACCATAGAATTCAAAAATTATTTCACTTTTATCAGAATTAAAATTACATTTAGCCTCATAAATTGTACGAACATTAGTCTTTGCACTTGATCCAGATGCAACAAAACTCGTAAAATCATGTTCACCTATTAAATCGTTCAATGCAATGTTAATTTTATTAATATCAACTGGAAATTTCCATTGCGCTGTATAGAATCTTTTAAATGGATTTTTAAATTCTCCCAGATACATACGATACATATATTTTTTACCTGAAACATCATATCTAGCATGAAAATTAGAGCTAACTATTTTAACATCTAAAATTTTAATGTCTAATGGTAACATGCTATTAAGACCTTTCAACATATTAATTTCTTTTAAATCATAAGGAAAATCAAAATGAGCCACTTGACCTAGAGCATGCACCCCAGCGTCAGTTCTTCCAGAACCATAAACTGATATATGTTCTTTGGGGCTTTTGGCCATTTTATTAACTACTTTAGTTAAAGTTCCTTCTATAGTTCTTTCATTAGGTTGACGTTGAAACCCAGAAAAGTTAGTACCATCATATGCCATTATTATTTTATAACGTTGACTCACTTTTTACCCCCCTACTTTCTTAATATAAAGATAATCATAGAAATAAGTATTGCTACAAATATTGATAATGTATCAAAATTAGACCAATTATAATTATTATAATGAGTCCTTCTATTGTTTATTCGATAACCTCTAGATTCCATAGCTATGCTTAAATTATCAGCATGTTTAAAAGCACTAACAAATAGTGGTATTAATAATGGAATAAATGATTTAACTCTTTTAACTAAACCACCACTGCCGAAATCAACTCCTCTGGATCTTTGAGCATCCATAATAGTTTTTGTTTCATCAGTTAATGTAGGAACGAATCTTAATGCAATAGAAATCATAAGAGAAAATGTTTCAACAGGGAATTTCAATTTTTTAAAAGGCCTTAACAAAATACTAATTCCACTAGATATTTCTAATGGATCAGTAGTAATAGTTAAAATTGTAGAAAGAGAAATGATTAATATAAATCTCATAAAAAGAAATATTGCATTTTTTATACCAAATGTAGTTATATTAATTATACCAATTTTGTAAATCGTCTCTCCGCCAGAACTAAATAATATTTGTATAGCAATTGTAAACAATATTATCCATATTAAAGGCATTATTCCTTTAAAAAACATTTTAATAGGACTCTTAGATAAAAATATTAAAGCAATTACAAATAAGCTCATTGCAGAGTAGCTCAATAAACCATTAGCAAAAAAAACTAATATAACAAAATAAAAACATAAAAATATTTTAGCCGCTGGATTCATTTTATGAATAATTGAATCCATTGGTAAATATCGACCAAATATAAAATTATCCATAAGCAACTAACATTCCTTTAATTTATTTATAATAGCATTAATCAATTCATCTTCATCTAAATGTAAATCATTTAATTTAAATCCTCTTTCATTGAGCATCGAATTAATTTTCACACTAACAGGCATCTGTAAATCATATTTTTTTAACAAATTAGTATTAGCGAATAATTCATCTGGATAACATTGTTTAACTAAGTTACCATCTTGCATAACAATAACTTCATCTGAATATTTTGCAACATCATCCATCTGATGACTAACTAAAATGATCGTAATGTTTTGATACTTATTAAGATCATTAATTAAATTCATAATAAATTTTTTACCCTCAGGATCTAATCCAGCAGTTGGTTCATCTAATATCAATATTTCTGGGTTTGTGGCTAACACATCTGCAATTGCTACTCTACGTTGTTGACCACCTGATAAATCAAAGGGAGATTTATTAAGTAAATCTTTATCAATTCCAACAATTTTAGAAACATGTTCTACAATATCAGGAATCTTGTCCTCTTCGTATCCAAAATTTAATGGACCAAAAGCAATATCTTCTTTAACCGTGTTAGCAAATAATTGTTGTTCAGGAAATTGAAACACCATACCTACTTTTCTTCTTAATTTTTTTAGATTTTTATTATTAGTCTTAGAATTAATGGTAAAGTTACCAACATTAATTGTTCCTGAATTAGGTTTTAATAGTGCATTAATATGTTTCACTAATGTTGATTTTCCACTTCCAGTCTTACCTACAATTGAAACAAAAGAACCCGCTTTTATTTTTAAATTTATATTATTAAGTGCTGTATGTTGAAAAGGAGTATTCATTTGATATTTATAAATTACATTTTTGAATAATACTGAGTTATCCATTTTACAATCTCCTCCTCATTAATATAATTGTTTCCTACATTGAATCCATTTTTTTTCAATTGTAATCTAAGTTTCTCTGAAAAAGGAATTTCTAATCCATAATTTTCAACATCATCTAATTCATTAAACAATTTTAATGGAGAAATGTTTTTTATAAGATTACCATCTTTTAATAAAAGAACCCTATCAGAATATAGAATTTCATTCATATCATGAGTTATAGATAAAACTGTTAATTTATTCTTTATTCTTAATTTATTAATTAAATTTATTATTATTTTTTTTGCTTTAGGATCCAACATACTGGTAGATTCGTCTAAGATTATTATTTTAGGTAATATAGCTATTACACCTGCTAGAGCAACTCTTTGCTGCTGACCACCAGACAGTTTTGTTGGATTACTATCTTTGTATTTAAGCATATCAACTTCCTTCAAAGAATTATCAACTATTTTATGCATTTTTGAAATATCGTATTGTCTGTTTTCTAAACCAAATGCAACATCTTCTTTTACTGTAGATGCAACGAATTGATTTGCAGGATTCTGAAATACTATTCCTATTTTATCTCTAATATTATCTAAATTTTTATTACTTATTTTTAAACCATCTACTATAATATCACCATTATTAGATTTAATTAAACCATCAAGTAAATTGATTAAAGTGGTTTTACCACTACCATTTTTACCAATTATGGATACCCATTCACCCTCATCAATAGAAAAAGATAAATCGTTAATGGCATTCTTATTTGCATCACCATATTTAAAACTTATATTTCTAACATCAATAATATTATTTGCCATAGATATCCCTCTAAATAAATAATTTTATGTATAAAAAAATCACTATAAGTATATCAGTGCAAAGTATTTTATACTCCATTCAAGCTAGACTTGGACAAACCATCATCATAACGCTCTATACTAATATACCTAGTGATTTATTGTTGCTATTTAAATGTTTATTTTTAATTAATGATTAATCAACTAATTGTAAAATAACCATTGATGCACCGTCACCACGACGAGGCATTGTTTTCATGATACGTGTGTAACCACCGTTACGTTCTGCATATTTAGGAGCAATTTCATCAAAAAGCTTTTGTAATGCAGTAGTAACAGTTACATCATCACCATCTTCTTTTGCATCAGCAACAACATTTTGTAAAAATGCGGCAGCTTGACGACGAGCATGAAGATTGCCACGTTTACCAAGAGTGATCATTTTTTCAGCAGTTGAACGTACTTCTTTAGCACGAGCTTCTGTAGTCTTAATTTCACCGTTAACTAATAAATCAGTAGTTAGGTTACGTAATAATGAACGACGATGTGCACTGGTACGTTGTAATTTACGGTAACTCATAAATGGATATCCTCCTTTATACTAATCTTCTTTACGCAATGATAATCCAAGGTCTTCTAACTTATGTTTTACTTCAACAAGTGACTTACGTCCTAAGTTTCTAACCTTCATCATATCAGCTTCACTTTTGTCAGTTAATTCTTGAACAGTGTTGATTCCAGCACGCTTCAAACAATTGTATGAACGAACAGATAAGTCTAATTCTTCAATTGTCATTTCTAACATTTTTTCCTTGTGTGTTTCTTCTTTTTCAACCATAACTTCAGCATTTTTAGCTTCATCGGTCAAATCAACAAACATTTCAAGGTGTTCGGTTAAAATCTTGGCAGCTAAACTTACAGCTTCACTTGGAGTGATAGAACCATCAGTCCAAACATCTAAGGTAAGTTTATCGTAATCAGATCTTTGACCAACACGTGCATTTTCAACTTGATAATTAACACGTTCGATTGGGGTATAAATGGAATCAACTGGTAAGACACCGATTGGCATTCCATCATTACGAGCCTTATTCTCATCTGCAGAAACATATCCACGACCCTTATTGGCAGTCATTCTCATATGGAATGTAGAGCCGTCGGCAACAGTGGCAATGTGTAATTCTGGATTTAATACAGTTACATCACTATCAGCTTGGATATCACCAGCAGTTACTTGTGCAGGTCCAGTAACATTGATTTCCATTGACTTTTCTTCATCGTCAGATGATTCAAGTTTTAATGAAAGCTTTTTAATATTTAAAATGATTTGTGTTACATCTTCCACTACACCAGGTACAGTAGAAAATTCATGTAAAACATTATCAATTTGAATACTTGTTACCGCAGCACCAGGTAAAGATGAAAGTAAAATTCTACGCAACGAGTTTCCAAGAGTTGTTCCATATCCACGTTCTAGTGGTTCAACAACAACTTCTCCATAATTATCAGTTTCATCAATCTTATGAATATTAGGTTTTTCAAATTCAATCATTCTTATCTTCTACCCCTTTCAAAACGCTATGAGTTAATATTAATTATTTCCATCTAAAATGATGAACATAAATTAAACTCTACGACGCTTTGGAGGACGAGATCCATTATGTGGAACTGGAGTAACATCACGAATAGCAGCAACTTCTAAACCAGTTGATTGAAGAGCACGGATAGCTGATTCACGACCTGAACCAGGACCTTTAACTGCAACTTCTACAGATTTCATACCATGTTCCATTGATGATTTAGCAGCAGCTTCTGCAGCCATTTGAGCAGCAAATGGAGTAGATTTACGACTACCACGGAAACCTAAAGAACCAGCAGATGACCATGCAATAGCATTTCCTTGCATATCAGTAATCATAACTAATGTGTTATTAAAAGTAGAATGAATATGAGCAACACCAGCTTCGATATTCTTCTTTGCTCTACGTTTACGTGAACCTTTCTTTTGAACCATGATTTACTAACCTCCTTTATTAATTATTTTTTACCAGCGATGGTAGCTGTCTTTTTGCCCTTACGAGTACGAGCATTATTTTTAGTATGTTGACCTCTAAGTGGTAATCCACGACGATGACGCATTCCACGGTAAGAACCAATTTCTTGAAGTTTCTTGATATTCATTCTTACTTCACGACGTAAGTCACCTTCGATTTTGTAACCGTCAACAATTTCACGAATCTTTTCTTCTTGTTCAGAACTTAAGTCACGAACACGAATATCTTCAGAAACGCCAGCTTTTGAAAGAATTTCAGCAGCTCTACTTTGACCAATTCCAAAGATACTAGTTAAACCAATAACAATACGCTTGTCACGTGGTAAATCAATTCCGGCGATACGAGCCATTAAAATACACCTCCTGTGATATTAAATAAATTACTTGCCTTGTCTTTGTTTATGTTTAGGATTAGAACAAATAACCATAACACGGCCTTTTCTTCTAATAACTTTACAGTTTTCACACATTGGTTTTACTGATGGTCTTACCTTCATTATAATAACCCTCCTATATTTAAAGACAGTACTACTACTTATTTATAACGGTAAGTAATACGTCCCTTGCTTAAATCATATGGTGACATTTCAACAGTGACACGATCACCAGGTAATATTCTAATGTAATGCATTCTAATTTTACCTGATACGTGAGCTAAAATTTCATGTCCATTTTCCAATTCAACACGAAACATAGCATTAGGTAAAGTTTCAGTTACTTTACCTTCAATTTCAATAACATTATCTTTAGACAAAGAATTTCCTCCTCGAAACTACGATTCTTTATAAACTTTGGGTACACATTAAAATATTAAATTAAGTAGTATTAATCCCGAAATCGTTAATAAAACCGCAAATACACATGAGTTAGTTTATCATATAAACTAACTTACGGCAACATTCTAAAATTTTAATAAATTATAGGTTCTTGAGTATTTTGTCAATGTCTTCAGTAACATTATCAATATTTTGACTACCATCAACGGTATACAATAAGTCAAGACCTTTGTAAAAATCAATTAATGGTGTATTCATTTTAATGTTTACATCTAAACGATTTTTAACAGTTTCAGGTTTGTCATCACTACGTTGATAAAATTCATGACCACCACAAATATCACAAGTATTATCAACCTTAGGTTTTTTATATAGTTTATGGTAAGTTGCTCCACAATTTTTACATATAAATCTACCAGAAAGTCGATCAATAAGAATTTTAGGGTCAACATCAATATTTATAACAGCATCCAATGGACGATCTAAATCACTACTAATCTTTTGTAAAGCATTAGCTTGATCAAGAGTTCTAGGAAAACCATCTAACATATATCCTTTTTTAGTATCATCTTGTGCAAGACGATCTTTAACAATTCCACATGTTACATCATCAGGAACCAAATTCCCTTTGTCAATATATTGTTTGGCCTTTATTCCCATTTCAGTCTGATTTTTTATAGCGGCCCTAAAGATATCTCCAGTAGAGATATGTGGGATTCCATAATTTTTAATAATAGTTTCAGCCTGAGTACCCTTACCAGCACCAGGTAATCCCATTAAAATCAAATTCATTGTCATTTTATTTTTCCTCCTTACACAAAATTTTATAAATCTTTAGGTCTAGGATCTTGAATGAATCCAACGTATTCTTGCTTCATCATTAATCCACGAATTTGACTAATTGTTTGGATAGCAACCCCAACAACAATTAATAAACTTGTACCTCCAAGTCCAATTGACTCATCAAGATTCCATAAATTTTGTGCAATTAAAGGAATAAGAGCAACAATTCCTAAGAATAAGGCACCAACAACACTAAGTCTCATAAGTAACTTAGAAACATAGGTCTGTGTTCCATTACCTGGCCAAACGCCAGAAATATAACTACCTTGTTTTTGTAAATTCTTAGATAACTTTTCAGGGTTAACCTGAACAAACGCATAAAAGAATGTAAATAAAACAATTAAGAATGTATATAAAGTAGCACCAGATAGAGTTTGCATATTAAAAATATCACTCAAAATCTTGTACCAACCGTCACCAGAATGTTTACTTGCAAAAAACATCAAAATAGCTTGAGGCGTTGAAATAAACGAACTGGCAAAAATTACAGGGATAACACCGGCAACGTTAACTTTTAAAGGCAAGTAACTGTTATCCGATGCTCCTGTTTCTCTTCTTGTATATTGAATTGGAATTCTACGTTCAGCTTGTTGAACCCAAGTAACAAATGTAACAATTATTAGAACTATTATGAACAATAGAGTTATAAATATAATTGATTGCCATAATTGAGAAGAAGTATCTCCAACAATATATTCTTTATACAATTGTTGAATTCCAACAGGAATTCTAGCGATAATCCCAGCAAAGATTATCATTGAAACACCTTGACCGATTCCTCGATCAGTAATCATGTCACCCATCCAAGTAGTTAACATTGATCCACCGGTTAAAATTAAACCAATACTTATATAAGTAGAAGGACCTGGATGTTGAACAAGGTTCAAACTACTTAAAGTATTAAATCCAGCTGTAATTCCAATAGACTGTACAAATGCAAGAACTACTGTTAAAACTCTAGTAACTTGATTTAATTTTTTACGTCCAACTTCACCTTGTTTACTCCATTCAACAAAGCGAGGAACAATATCCATTTGTAAAAGCTGAACAATAATTTGTGCAGTAATATATGGTGAAACACCCATAGCGAATAGTGAATAATTAGTTAATCCACCACCACTAAAGGTGTTTAAAATGCTAACCAAACCAGATGAAGCAACGCTTTGGAGTGCTTTGGCGTTTATTCCAGGAACAGTAATATATGCTCCAAGTCTAAATACAATCAAAACTCCTAAGGTAAAAAGAATCTTATTTCTAATGCTCTTTACTTTAAAAGCGTTTTTCAAGGTTGATAGCATTTAGATCACCTCAATCTTACCGCCAGCGTTTTCAATTGCTGACTTAGCAGCATTTGAAAATTTACTTGCTTTTACAGTTAACTTTTTGCTGATTTTACCATTACCAAGAACTTTAACACCGCTCTTAGCATTTTTAATGGCTCCAGATTCTTTAAGAGTTTCTGGAGTAACTTCAGCACCATCATCAAATTGATCTAAAACAGATAAGTTAACAATAGCATATTCTTTACGGTTAATATTAGTGAAACCACGTTTTGGCATTCTACGGTAGAAAGGCATTTGACCACCTTCAAAGCCTAGACGGGTCTTACTACGAGCTTTTTGACCTTTTTGTCCACGACCAGAAGTCTTACCTTTACTTCCTAATCCACGACCAAGACGTTGTCTTGATGAACGTGAACCTTCAGCAGCTTTTAATTCATGTAATTTCATTATAAAAGTGCACCTCCTTGTTATTTATTAATCAACTTGTTCAACTTTAACTAAGTGTGCAATATGGAATAGAGCTCCACGAGTTGCTTCGTTATCAGGCTTAACAACAGTACTATTAATGCGACCTAATCCTAGTGCACTAACGATTTTACGTTGTTTGGGGAGACGGTGAGTTGCACTATGAGTTAAAGTAATCTTTAATTGAGCCATCTTATAAACCCCTCCTTATTCTGCTAAATGTTGAGCAGAAACGCCACGTAAAGTAGCAACTTTTTCTGCACTCTTCAATGATTTTAATCCGGCAAAAGTTGCACGAATTGCATTGATTGGAGTATCTGAACCTAAACGCTTACTTGTAACATCGCCAATACCAGCTAATTCCATAACTGAACGAACAGCTCCACCAGCAGCAACTCCAGAACCTTCTTCAGCAGGTTTTAACATGATCTTACCGCCACCGAAAGTACCGATAATTTCATGAGGAATAGTTGTACCAACTCTTGAAACAGTAATTAAGTTCTTACGACCATCATCAACAGCCTTACGAATTGCATCTGGAACTTCTTGAGCTTTACCAGTTCCAAATCCAACATGTCCATTTCTATCACCAACAACAACTAAAGCTGCAAAACGTAGACGACGTCCACCTTTAACTACCTTAGTAATACGGTTAATTGAAATGACAGTATCTTCAAGTTCTAACTTATTTGGATCAATAAATTCTGCCATTTGTGGTTATTCCTCCTTTTTTAAAATTCTAATCCGTTTTCACGTGCAGCATCAGCTAATGCTTGAACACGTCCATGGTATAAGTATCCACCACGATCGAAAACAACATTTTTGATATTTTTTTCAACAGCGCGTTTTGCAATTAAAGCACCAACAGAACTTGCTTGTTCTGTTTTGTTTGCACCATTTACGTCTTTACTTAAAGTTGAGGCACTAGCAAGCGTAACACCCTCTACGTCATCAATAATTTGAGCATAGATGTTTTGGTTAGAACGATATACGTTCAAACGTGGGCACACAGCAGTACCAGAGATCTTGTTACGGACACGCAAGTGACGACGTTGACGTGTCTTATTTTTGTCTGGTTTGTTAATCAAAATAGTCACCTCTTAATTGAATTTGTAAAATTGACTAAATAAAAAGCAAATACTTATTATTTACCAGTCTTACCTTCCTTACGACGAACAACTTCGCCTTCATAACGAATACCTTTACCTTTATATGGTTCAGGTGAACGTACAGCACGAACTTTAGCAGCAAAGTCACCAACATGTTCTTTGTTGATACCACTAACATTAATAGTTAAACTATCTGGGGTTTCAACTTTTAGATCATCATTGATTTGAATTTCAACAGGGTTTGAGTAACCAACATTTACTTCCAATACTGAGCCCTTAGCTTGAGCACGGTAACCAACACCGACTAATTTAAGGGTTTTCTTAAAGCCATTAGTTACACCTTCAACCATGTTATTTAAGTTAGCACGCATAGTACCGTGCATAGCACGTACCTTATTGCTATATCTCACAGCAGGTTCAAATGTTACGATATTATCTTTAACATTCATTTTAATGTTTGGTGAAAATTCACGAGTTAAAGAACCCTTTTCACCCTTAACAGTTACATTGTTACCTTCAGTAGTTAATTCAACACTTTCTGGTAAAACAATTTTTCTATAACCAATACGACTCATTTATTACACCTCCAGTTCAAGAGAAAAGTATTACCAAATGTATGCTAATACTTCTCCACCAATTTTTTTAGCACGAGCTTCTTTATCGGTGATAACACCTTCAGAAGTTGAAATAACTGCAACACCTAAACCATTTAATACTTTAGGAATTGAATCAGATTTTACATATGAACGTAGACCTGGCTTTGAAATACGTTTCAAACCAGAAATAACATGTTCATTGTTTTTACCATATTTAAGGAATACACGAATAACACCTTGTTTGTCATCATCCATATATTCAACATCGCGAACAAAACCTTCACGTTTTAAAATTTCAGCAATGCTTTTTTTAATTTTTGAAGCTGGAACTTCAACAGATTCGTGACGAGCCATATTAGCGTTACGAACTCTTGTTAAAAAGTCAGCGATTGGATCTGTCATGGACATTAACGTAACCTCCTTTTTACTAAGTTAATTTTACCAACTTGCCTTCTTCATACCAGGAATTTGGCCCTTATGAGCAAGATCTCTGATACATAGACGGCATAAATGAAATTTTTTGTAAACTGAATGAGGTCTTCCGCAACGTTCACAACGAGTGTAATTTCTAGTTGAAAACTTAGCAGGACGTTCACTCTTTACAATAAGTGCTTTTCTAGCCATATTTATACCCTCCTATTATTTTGCAAATGGCATACCGAATTGAGTCAATAATTCTTTTGATTCTTCATCAGTATTTGCAGTAGTTACAACAACGATATCTAAACCACGAACGCGATTAACGTTATCATAATTAATTTCAGGGAAAATTAATTGTTCACGAACACCTAATGTGTAATTACCACGGCCATCGAATGAACGATTATTAACACCATGGAAATCACGAACACGAGGTAGTGAAACATTAACTAATTTGTCTAAGAAATCATACATACGTTCACCACGTAAAGTAACTTTAGCACCAATTGACATACCTTCACGTAAACGGAAACCAGCAATTGATTTTTTAGCCTTAGTTACTAAAGGTTTTTGTCCAGAAATTTGAGTTAATTCTGAAACAGCTTCGTCTAAATTCTTAGCATTAGTAACAGCGTCACCAACACCCATATTTAGAACAATTTTATCAAGCTTAGGTGCTTGCATAATTGATGAGTAGTTAAACTTATCAACTAATGATTTTGAAATTTCATCTTTGTATTTGTCTTGTAAACGGTTTGACATGGAAAGGTATCCTCCTTTCAATTAAAATTAATCGATTGATTTGTTAGATTTTTTGGAAATACGAACTTTCTTACCATTTTCAATTTTGAAACCAACCTTTGTTGGTTCGTTAGTTGATGGGTCAATTAACATTACGTTAGAAACATGAATAGGTGCTTCAATATCATTGATTCCACCTTGTGGATTTGATTGAGAAGCTTTTTGATGTTTTTTAACAATGTTAATACCTTCAACAATTACGCGATCTTGTGATGAGATAGTTTTAGTAACAGTTCCTTCTTTACCTTTATCTTTACCACTAATTACGCGAACTTTGTCACCAGTTTTAATAAACATTTATTGGCACCTCCTTGGTTAACAGTAGTTAATTAAAGTACTTCAGGCGCTAAAGAAACAATCTTCATGAATTTGTTGTCACGTAGTTCACGTGCAACAGGTCCAAAAATACGTGTTCCTTTTGGACTTTTATCGTCTTGAACTAACACAGCAGCATTTTCATCGAAACGGATGTATGAACCATCTGAACGACGTGCAACAGCTTTAGTTCTAACAATAACAGCTTTAACAACGTCACCTTTTTTGACAACGCCACCTGGTGTTGCTTGTTTTACAGTAGCAACAACAATATCACCGATACCTGCATATCTTCTGCTTGATCCACCTAAAACTTTAATAGTTAAAAGTTCACGAGCACCTGAGTTATCAGCAACTTTCAAACGACTTTCTTGTTGAATCATAGCTAATACCCTCCTTCCGGTATTTACTCAGAATACGATAAATTAAAACATTCTAAAATATTAAATAGTAACATCTTTTTTAATGATATTAACTAAGCGGAAATGTTTTGTAGCTGACAATGGTCGTGTTTCCATAATTTCAACGATATCACCAGTTTTAGCTTCATTGTTTTCATCATGAGCTTTGTACTTCTTTGAGTACTTAACACGTTTTCCGTAAGTAGAATGTGTCTTATAAGTTTCAACAACAACAGCAATTGTCTTGTCCATTTTGTCTGAAACAACACGGCCTCTGTAGACCTTACGCATATTACGTTCCATTAACATTAACCTCCTTTATCGTATTCTTATTTGTTTAATTCTTGTTGACGCAATGCAGTTTTAATACGTGCAATGTTTTTACGAACCTTCTTCAATCTTGCAGTGTTTTCCAATTGACCAGTAGCTAATTGAAAACGAAGGTTGAATAGTTCTTCTTTGTAACTTTGTTCTTTTTCATGCATTTGAGCAGTGGTTAGTTCATTAATTTCTTTAGCCTTCATTTGATTCGCCACCTACTTCCTCACGTTTAATAATCTTTGTTCGAACAGGAAGTTTAGTAGAAGCTAAACGCAAAGCTTCTTTAGCAACTTCATCAGAAACTTCTCCAATTTCAAATAGGATTTTTCCACGCTTAACTGGAGCAACCCAACCAGCAGGAGAACCTTTTCCGTTACCCATACGAACCCCTACACCTTTTTCAGTGTAAGATTTATGAGGGAAAATTTTAATCCAAACTTTCCCACCACGCTTCATATATCTTGTAATAGCAATACGACAAGCTTCAATTTGACGATTGGTAATCCAATGTGAATCTAAAGCTTTTAAACCGTAACTACCAAAAGCAACAGTGTTTCCACCTTTTGAATGTCCACGTAGTTTACCACGGTGTTCACGACGGAACTTAACACGTTTTGGTACTAGCATGTTTATTTCCCTCCTTTATTATTATCTTTCTTATCATCAGCTACTTGTGGTAAAACTTCACCACGGTAGATCCAAGTTTTAACACCAATTGAACCATAAGTAGTGTGAGCTTCTTCCCATGAGTAGTCAATGTCTGCTCTTAATGTATGCAATGGAACAGTACCTTCAGCATATGATTCAACACGTGACATGTCAGCACCATTTAAACGACCAGATACTTGAGTTTTAACACCCTTAGCACCTGCTCTACTTGCACGTTGCATACCTTGGCGCATTGCACGACGGAAAGCTACACGGCCTTCTAATTGACGAGCAATGTTTTCACCAACTAATTTAGCATCTAAATCAGGTTTCTTAATTTCAATAATGTTGATATGAACTCTTTTACCTGTTAATGCATTTAATTCTTTACGAAGATTTTCGACTTCTGATCCGCCTTTACCGATAACCATTCCTGGTTTTGCAGTGTTGATTGAAATGTTAACACGCTTTGCAGCACGTTCAATTACAACTCTTGATACGGAAGCGTCAGCGAGTCTTTTGCTAATATATTCACGGATTTTCAAGTCTTCATTCAAATCGCTAGCAAAATCAGCTTTTTCAGCATACCATTTTGCGTCCCAATCACGAATAACTCCGACACGTAATCCGGTAGGATTTATCTTTTGACCCACGGCTAATCCCTCCTTATTTTTCTGAAACTACCACAGTAATATGACTTGTACGTTTGTTAATTGGAGAAGCAGAACCTTTAGCACGAGGACGGAAACGTTTTAAAGTTGGTCCTTCGTTAACAAAAACTTCGCTTACTACCAAGTCTTCACGATCTAAATCAAAATTGTTTTCTGCATTAGCTACAGCTGACATTAAAACTTTTGAAACAACTGGTGAAGCACTTCTTGGAGTGAACTTCAAAATACCAGCAGCTTCAGAAACGCTTTTACCTCTAATAAGATCAACTACAAGGCGGACCTTACGAGCGGCAATACGAACAGTTCTAGCAGTAGCTTGTGCTGATGTAACTTGTTCAGCCATTTGTTATCCTCCTTGCTTAGACAGTTTTCTTATCGTCGCCATTTCCATGTCCATGGAAAGTACGAGTTGGTACAAATTCACCTAATTTATGTCCTACCATGTCTTCTTGTACATATACAGGAACATTCTTTCTTCCATCGTATACAGCAATAGTGTAACCGATGAAACTAGGGAAAATTGTTGAACGACGTGACCATGTTTTGATTACGTCTTTCTTATCTTGGTCTTTTTGAGCATCAATTTTCTTTAAAAGATGCTTATCGGCAAAAGGTCCCTTTTTTAAACTACGACCCATTATGAAACCTCCTCTTCAATAACGTTATAGAGAAATATATACCTAAAAGTATATATCAGTTTATTACATCTTTGATCCTTTACGACGACGTACAATAAACTTGTTGGAACGAGCTTGTCTCTTACGAGTTTTCTTACCATTAGTTTTCTTATGCCATGGTGATAATGGTGATGGGTAACCAACTGGAGCTTTACCTTCACCACCACCATGAGGGTGATCGTTAGGGTTCATTACAGAACCACGAACATGTGGACGTTGACCCTTGTAACGGTTACGACCAGCTTTACCAACATTTACTAATGAGTGTTCTTCATTACCCATGCTTCCAATAGTTGCACGGTTAACTGAAAGAATCATACGAACTTCACCAGAAGCTAATCTAACTAATGCGTATTTTCCTTCTTTACCTAACAATTGAGCAGAAGCACCAGCAGAACGAACTAATTGTCCACCCTTACCTGGTTTTAATTCAATGTTGTGAATAGTTGTACCAACTGGAATGTTGTTAAGTGGTAATGAATTACCAACCTTAATATCAGCATTTTCTCCAGATTGAACTTTATCGCCAACCTTTAATCCTTTAGGTGCAAGAATATATTTCTTGATACCATCAGAATATACAACTAATGCAATATTAGCAGTACGGTTTGGATCGTATTCAATAGTCTTTACAGTTCCATCGATGTCATCATGATTACGTTTAAAATCAATAATACGGTATTGGTTTTTGTTACCACCACCGCGATGACGAACTGTCATATGACCATAATTATTACGACCAGCAGTATGTGACTTGGAAGCCAATAATGACTTTTCTGGTTTTGAGGTTGTAATAACATCATAATCAAGACCAGTCATATTACGACGACCATTAGTGGTTGCTTTGTATGTTTTAATAGCCACGGTATTTCCCTCCTATGTTTATATTTTATTTATCGCTAAATAATTTAATTTCTTTTGAATCGTTTGATAAAGTAGCAATAGCTTTACGACGTTTCTTAGTGTATCCTTCGTAACGTCCTTGACGCTTTAGCTTACCTTTAAGATTCATAATATTTACTTTAACAACTTTAACATCAAAGATGTCTTCAATTGCATTTTTCACTTGTGTTTTAGTTGCTCGTACGTCAACGTCAAAAGTGTATTTTTTGTTGTCCATCATTGCTGTTGATTGTTCAGTAACAACTGGGCGTAAAATAATCTCACGTGATTCCATTATGCGAGCACCTCCTCTACTTGAGAAAGAGCAGCCTTTGTGATGACAATCTTGCTACTATTAACAACAGCTAAAGTGTTTAGGCTCTTTGCACTAATTACTTCAACATTATCAATGTTACGAGCTGATAAAGCAGCGTTTTTATTGTCTTCTTCCAAGACTACTAATGTCTTAGCTGAAGCGTTTAAATTGTTTAATGATTCTGAGAAGTCCTTAGTTTTAGGAGCATCAAAGTTTAATGAATCAACAACAACAAAGTCATCATTAGCAACTTTTTCTGATAAAACAGATTTAATAGCTAAACGACTAACTTTCTTTGGTAAATGGTAACCGTATGAACGTGTAGTAGGTCCAAAAACGATTCCACCTCCACGAAATTGTGGTGAACGGATTGAACCTTGACGAGCACGTCCGGTACCCTTTTGACGCCATGGCTTTTTACCACCACCACTAACGGCATGTCTATTTTTAACAGCATGTGTACCTTGACGTAAAGATGCTCTTTGCATAGTTACAACGTCAAATACAACGCTATCGTTTTGTTCAATAGCAAAAATTTCATCGTTTAAATCAACGTTGCCGTTTTTGCTACCGTCTTGTTTATATAATGCTACGCTTGTCATTTATGGTTCCTCCTTTCTTATTTTTGTGATCCGCGAGCAGCAGATTTAATTGTTAAGAATGATTTATTAGCACCAGGAACGTTACCTTTAATTAAGATTACGTTGTTGTCAACATCAGCTTTAACAACTTCAAGATTTTGAATAGTAACTTGTTTGTTACCCATTCTACCAGGTAATTTCATACCCTTTGTAACTCGGTTAATAATAACACCAAGTGAACCAGGACGACGATGGTATCTTGAACCATGGGTTTCAGGTCCTCTACCTTGACCGTCTTTATGAACGTTACCTTGGTAACCATGACCTTTTGTAATTCCTGTGACATCTACGATGTCACCGGCTTCAAAAATGTCTGCCTTAACTTCGTCTGCTACATTGTAATCGCTAAGCTCAACATTTCTGATTTCTTTAATGAAGCGCTTAGGATTTGTATTTGCTTTTGCTACATGACCTTTTTCTGGTTTGTTACTTAAAACATCACGCTTGTCATCGTAACCCAATTGGATAGCGTTGTATCCATCGCTTTCAGTTGACTTTGTTTGTAACACAATGTTTGGTGTTACATCAACAGCAGTAACTGGAATTAATTCACCATTTTCGGTGAAAACTTGAGTCATTCCGACCTTTTTACCTAAGATTCCTTTTTTGGTCATGAGTACACCTCCGATATATTGTAATTTTTAATTATAGTTTGATTTCGATATCAACACCACTTGGTAAATCAAGTTTCATTAATGAATCAACAGTTTTTGGTGTTGGGTTTAAGATGTCAATTAAACGTTTGTGAGTTAACATTTCAAATTGTTCACGTGACTTCTTAAATTTATGTGGTGAAGCTAGAACAGTATAAACAGTTCTATCTGTTGGCAATGGAATTGGACCAGAAATGTTGGCACCAGTTCTTTGCGCAGTAGCCACAATTTTTTCAGCTGATTGGTCTAAAGTGCGGTGTTCATATGCCTTTAAACGAATACGAATTTTTTGTTTTGCCATTGTTTTCCCTCCTCGCCTTTATTTAAAAATAAGACTAGCTCCGTGGAAATTACCGCCACGCCCTATCATGGCAAAGCGGCCGGGTGTGTCGCAACCTCCCACATCAAAGCCTGAATTAGATAACTGTACAGGAACATAGATGTCCCTCAAACAGGTACCTCTATATAATACAAAAAATATGCAAATAACGCAAGGGCTTTTACATAATTCTTTATGAAATATAGAGAATAAATATTATTAAATTATGTAATAAAAAAGTGTTGAATAAATTCAACACTTTTTATTATAAAATTATTCATTTCCACCATTTTTTTCAATGATTTCTTCTTGAATAGCCTTAGGAACAGCTGAGTAATGATCAAATGTCATTGTGAAAGTACCTCTACCTTGTGAAGCAGAACGTAAGGTAGTAGCATAACCAAACATTTCTGATAGTGGAACAAATGCATGAATAAGTTGAGCTTTATTTCTAACTTCCATACCTTCAACACTACCACGACGTGAAGTAACTTGTCCCATAACATCACCCATGTATTCTTCAGGAACAACAATATCAACTTTCATAATTGGTTCCAAAATAACTGGGCCAGCAGTTTTAGCAGCATTCTTCAATGCAATTGATGCAGCAACTTTAAATGCAGCTTCAGATGAATCGACATCATGATAACTACCATCATATAACTTAGCTTTAACATCAATTAATGGATATCCAGCAAGAACACCGTTAGCCATTGATTCTTTTAGACCTTGTTCAACTGATGGAATGAATTCACGAGGAACAACACCACCAACAATTGCGTCTTCGAATTCAAAACCTTTACCAGTTTCGTTTGGAGTAAATTCAATAGAAACATCACCATATTGACCTTTACCACCAGATTGACGAATAAATTTACCTTGAGCCTTAGTTGGCTTAGTAAATGCTTCTCTATAAGCAACTTGTGGAGCACCAATTTTGGCTTCAACGTTAAATTCACGTTTCAAACGATCAATAATGATGTTCAAGTGAAGTTCACCCATACCAGCAATGATAGTTTCACCAGTTTCATTGTTAGTTTCAGCCTTAAATGTTGGATCTTCTTCAGCTAATTTTTGTAAAGCAATATCCATTTTATCTTGGTCAGCTTTAGTCTTAGGTTCAACAGAAACACTAATAACTGGGTCTGGGAAGACCATTGATTCAAGATGTAAAGGATGTTTTTGATCAGTTAAAGAATCACCAGTAGTAGTATTCTTCAAACCAATAGCAGCAGCAATATCACCAGAGAATACTTCAGGAATTTCTTTTCTATGATTTGAATGCATTTGTAGTAAACGACCAACACGTTCACGTTTGTCCTTAGTAGCATTTAAAACATATGAACCGGCTTCAAGAGTACCTTGGTATACACGAATATAAGTTAAACGACCAACATATGGATCAGTTGCAACCTTAAATGCTAATGAAGCAAATGGTTTACTGTCGTCAGCTTTTAATTCAACATCATCACCAGTTTCTGGGTCAGTTGCCTTGTAAGGACGAACATCTAATGGTGATGGTAAGTATTCAAGAACAGCATCCATTAACATTTGAATACCTTTGTTCTTAAATGCTGAACCAGCTAAAACAGGGAAGAATTCAAGGTTTAATGTACCCTTACGGATAGCAGCCTTAATTTCATCATTTGAAATTTCTTCACCTTCAAGGTATTTATCCATAACATTGTCATCAATATCAGCAACAGCTTCGATCAATGATTGACGAGCTTTTTCAGCTTCTTCTTTGTATTCTTCAGGAACATCAACAGTATCCCATTTTGCACCTAATTTATCTTCATCATAAATATCGGCTTTCATATCGATTAAATCGATAACACCTTGGAATGTATCTTCTTTACCAATAGGAATTTGAATAGCGTGTGCATTAGCATCTAAACGATCATGTAATGATTGAACTGATGCAGCAAAATCGGCACCCAATTTATCCATCTTATTAGCAAAAACAATACGAGGAACATTATATTCTGAAGCTTGACGCCAAACAGTTTCTGTTTGTGGTTCAACACCAGCAGCAGCATCAAGAATAGTAATAGAACCATCTAGAACACGTAATGAACGTTCAACTTCGGCAGTAAAGTCAACGTGTCCTGGAGTATCAATAATATTGATACGGTAGTCTTTCCATTGAGCAGTAGTAGCAGCAGAAGTGATAGTGATACCACGTTCTTGTTCTTGTACCATCCAGTCCATTTGTGAAGCACCGTCATGAGTTTCACCAATTTTGTGGATTCTACCAGTATAGTACAAAATACGTTCAGTAGCAGTTGTTTTACCAGCATCAATATGTGCAGTAATACCAATGTTACGTGTTTTTTCTAATGGGAATTCACGTTTGTTGTTAGCCATTAAAATGTTTCTCCTCTCAATAATTCACTTTTTAAAAAAGTGGCTAATACCATTAGCCACTAATCCAATTGCACAAAATTGTACAAGTTTATATTACCAACGGTAGTGAGCAAATGCACGGTTAGCTTCTGCCATCTTATGAGTGTCTTCACGTTTTTTAACTGAAGCACCTGTGTTGTTAGCAGCATCCATGATTTCACGTCCTAGACGTTCAACCATAGTGTGTTCACCACGTAAACGTGCATAGTTTACGATCCAACGTAAACCTAAAGTAACACGACGATCAGGACGTACTTCGATAGGAACTTGGTAATTTGATCCACCAACACGACGAGCCTTAACTTCTAGTACAGGCATAACGTTTTTCATAGCTTCTTCGAATACATCAACTGCTTCGTTTCCAGTTTCTTTCTTAATAAGGTCAAATGCACCATATAAAATTTCTGTAGCAGTTCCCTTTTTACCATCTAACATCAAACGGTTGATTAAGCTAGCAACCATTTTTGAGTTATAAATTGGATCAGGAAGAACTTCACGTTGTTGAACATTTCCTTTTCTTGGCATTAAAAAATCCTCCTTGTTATTATAGCTTTAATTAAAATTATTCTTTAGGTTTCTTAGTACCGTATTTTGAACGACCTTGGCGACGATCAGTAACACCAGCAGTATCTAATGCACCACGAACGATATGATAACGAACACCAGGTAAATCCTTAACACGACCACCACGAATTAAAACAACACTATGTTCTTGAAGATTATGACCAATACCAGGAATGTAGGCAGTAACTTCAATCAAGTTTGATAATCTAACACGAGCGTATTTACGTAAAGCTGAGTTAGGCTTCTTTGGAGTCATAGTACCAACACGAGTAGCTACCCCACGTTTTTGAGGAGCAGGGTTGTTAGTTTGCTTCTTCTTGTAACTGTTATACCCATGGTTTAAAGCTGGGGCTTTTGATTTAGAACTTCTAGAATGACGACCTTTACGTACTAATTGGTTAATAGTAGGCATCTAAAAATTCCTCCTTCCGAAAATTTTTTATATTTTTAAGTCCACACATCCAGGTGGTTCTTTTTACAGCAAAACACACCGAATGAATAAGTACTTGATAATATTAACATGACCACAAAATCTCGTCAATGTAATTTCAAATAATTATTTATTATTTTCGTAAGTATAATATAGAGGTGATGTAAATTTTAAAATATGAATTCTTTATAATAATAATAGTTAGTGGAGTTATCGGATCTTTTATTGCACTAGTAGAATACCGGATAAGTAACAATCAGTCTATAGTATTACCTAGATCACATTGCGATAATTGTGGTTACATTTTAAAATGGTTTGATTTAATTCCTATAATAAGTTATATATTTCTTTTAGGAAAATGTAGGAAATGTAAATTTAAAATAAATAGTTCATTTTTCTTAATAGAATTATTAACCATTGTTTCAACAACGATGATTTATATTTTTACGTTAAATGTAACGTATATCCCCTTTCTATTTATTCTGATATTTTTATCAGTACAAGATTTTAAAAACAAATTTGTATCTTTATATTCAATATTATTATTACTATTATCAACGCTACTTATTTCATTTAACATAAAAAAAGTTTTTATAGTTATGGTAATATACCTTTTTATATTTTGTTTTAATAATAAATTTAATTTTATAGGGATGGCTGATATTGATGTATTAAGTATATGCTCATTAATATTTAATATAAATCAATTAATATATATTACACTTTTATCATCATCAACATGTTTAATTTATTTCTTTTTGATAAAAAGAAAAACAAAAACGATTCCATTCATTCCATTTATATTTATTGGCACATTAATATCTATATGTATAAAAAAATAGCAATTGCTTTTTAGCAATTGCTATTTTTTTATTTGCTATTTATTGTCAACGTTTTCTTCATTCATACGCTTATCAATTTCATCAATTGAGTAAACATCTTTTGATTTATCGTTGTTTTCCTTTTCATCGGTTTTTGGTTCGATACGACCATAAGTCTTCATACCAGTACCTGCAGGAATTAATTTACCAATAATAACATTTTCTTTAAGCCCAACTAATGGATCATTCTTACCACGAATAGCAGCATCAGTTAATACACGAGTAGTTTCTTGGAATGATGCAGCTGATAAGAAACTATTTGTTTCTAGAGCAGCCTTGGTAATTCCTAAGATAACTGGACGTGCAGTTGCTGGAATCTTTCCAGAAATAATTGCATCAGCATTAGCTTTCTTGAAAGCATCAATATCCATTAATGTACCAGGAAGAACGTCAGTGTCACCTGCATCCATGATTCTTACTTTACGTAACATTTGACGAACCATAATTTCAGCATGCTTATCACTAACTTCAACCCCTTGCATACGGTAAGTCTTTTGAACTTCACTTAGCAAGTAAACTTCTGTTGATAATGAGTCACGAACTTTAATAAGTTCTTTAGGATCTACAGAACCTTCATTAATAGCTCCACCACGACGAATTACGTCACCTTCAGCAACATTCATACGTGCATTAATTGGAACCTTGTAAGTTCTAGTATCAGCATCACCTTTAATTGTAACTTCCTTAACTCTTTCAGCAGGATTTTCTTCAATTAAATCAACGGTACCAGTAACTTCTGAAATTTCTGCTTTACCTTTAGGATTTCTTGCTTCAAAGATTTCTTGAACACGAGGAAGTCCTTGAGTAATATCAGCGTTACCAGCAACACCACCAGTATGGAAGTTTCTCATAGTTAATTGAGTACCAGGTTCACCAATTGATTGAGCAGCAACAGTACCAACTGCTTCACCAACTTCAACAGGAGACCCAGTAGCTAAATTACGTCCATAACATTTTTCACAAACACCATGAACAGTGTTACAAGTAAATGCTGAACGAATTTCAACCTCTTTAATACCTGCATCATTAATTGCTTGGGCTTCTGGTTCATTGATAATTTGATTATGCTTAACAATCACTTCACCAGTAGTAGGATTCTTAACTGTCTTCATAGCATAACGACCAAGAATTCTGTCATAAAGTGGTTCAATCATTTCGTTACCTTGCTTCAAAGCAGTAACAATAACACCACGATCAGTACCACAATCTTCTTCACGAATAATAACATCTTGGGCAACATCAACTAAACGACGAGTTAAGTAACCAGAGTTGGCAGTCTTCAAGGCAGTATCAGTCATACCTTTACGAGCACCGTGGGTAGAAATAAACATTTCCAAAACAGATAATCCTTCACGGAAATTAGCAGTAATAGGTAATTCCATGATTTCACCATTAGGAGCAGCCATTAATCCACGCATACCAGCAAGTTGAGTAAAGTTAGAGATATTACCACGAGCACCAGAATCACTCATCATAAAGATAGGGTTTTGAGGATCAAAACTTTCCATCAATTTATTTTGAATTTCATCCTTGGCATCACTCCAAACACCAATAACTCTTTCATAACGTTCATGATCAGTAATCAAACCACGACGGAATTGTTTAGTAATGTTTTCAACTTTCTTATGAGATTCAGTAATAATTTCAGGTTTTTCTTTTAAGTCAGTAACATCGGTAATACCAACAGTTAAACCAGACTTAGTAGATTCGTTGTAACCTAAATCTTTAATTTTATCCAATAAGTGTGAAGTTTCAGTAACTTTATATTGCTTGTAAACCTCGGCAATGATATCTGATAAGAAGCCTTTCTTAAATGAACCAATAATTGGTGCATCCTTTAGATGTTCATGAATGTCTTCCCCAGGTTCTAAGAAGAATTTATCAGATAAATGACCATTTAAGTTAGTATCAGTTGGTTCATTCAAATATGTGAATGAATCAGGAAGAATACCATTAAAAATAATCTTACCAATTGTAGTTACTAAAATTTTATTTCTTTGTTCATCAGTAAATGGTTTTTCTGGCATTGAGCTAGCAGCAATTCMAACACGACTGTGCCAATGAGTTAAGCCACTTTGGTATGATAATTTAGCCTCTTCAGGATTATTGAAGATCATACCTTCACCTTCACGTCCAGCTTCTTCCATAGTTAGGTAGTAGTTACCAATAACCATATCTTGGGAAGGAGTAACGATAGGATTTCCATCACGAGGTGCCAAAATATGCGTAGCAGCTAACATCAACAGTCTGGATTCAGCTTGAGCTTCATCAGATAAAGGAACATGGATGGCCATTTGGTCACCATCAAAATCGGCATTATAAGCTTCACAAGCTAATGGATGAAGACGCATTGATTTCCCAGAAACCAACACTGGTTCAAAGGCTTGAATACCTAATCTATGAAGTGTAGGTGCACGGTTCAATAGAACTGGATGTTCTTTAATAACATCTTCTAGGACATCAAAGACTTCTTCGTCTTTACGTTCAATTTGACGTTTAGCTGATTTAATATTAGAAGCAATTTCACGGTTAACCAATTCTTTCATAATGAAAGGCTTGAATAATTCAAGAGCCATTGGAACCGGTAGTCCCATTTGGTTGAATTTTAAGAATGGTCCAACATCAATAACTGAACGACCAGAATAGTCAACACGCTTACCAAGTAAGTTTTGTCTGAAACGGCCTTGCTTACCTTTAAGCATATGTGAAAGTGACTTCAATGGTCTGTTACCTGGTCCAGCAACTGGACGTCCACGACGACCATTATCAATCAAAGCATCAACAGCTTCTTGTAACATACGTTTTTCATTTTGAACGATAATACCAGGAGCATGTAAATCTAATAATCTCTTCAAACGATTATTACGGTTAATAACACGACGGTATAAATCATTCAAATCAGAAGTAGCAAAACGGCCACCTTCAAGTTGAACCATTGGTCTTAAATCAGGTGGAACAACCGGAATAGCTTCCATAATCATCCATGTTAAGTCATTTCCAGATTTAACAAATGATTCTAGAATATCTAGTCTTCTAACAGCACGAACACGTTTTTGACCAGTAGCTTTCTTTAATTGATCCTTTAATTCAGCAACTTCTTTTTTAACATCAACGTTTTTAAGTAAGGTTCTGATAGCTTCAGCACCAATCTTACCTTCAAAACGATTGCCATATTCTTGTTTCTTTTGACGATAGTCTTGTTCTGACATAAGTTGTTTATTTTCTAGTGGTGTATCACCAGGATCAGTAACAACATATGATGCAAAGTAAATAATTTCTTCCAATGCACGTGGACTCATATCTAAGATAAGTCCCATACGACTTGGAATACCCTTAAAGTACCAAATATGAGTAACTGGGGCAGCTAATTCAATGTGTCCCATACGTTCACGGCGTACTTTTGAACGAGTAACTTCAACTCCACAGCGATCACAAACGATACCTTTGTATCTAATACGTTTATATTTACCACAAGCACATTCCCAATCCTTTGTAGGACCGAAAATTCTTTCATCGAATAAACCATCTTTTTCTGGCTTTAAAGTTCTATAGTTAATAGTTTCTGGTTTTTTAACTTCACCAAATGACCAACTACGAATCTTGTCAGAAGATGCTAAACCGATTTGCATGCTTGAAAATTTATTTACATCGACCAATGGATAGTCCCCTTTCTTTATTCCTTAGTGTTGGTATTTGTTTTATTAGACTTAGTGTTTTCTTGTTCTTCTTTTTCAGCCTTTTGTTTTTCAGCCAGCTTACTCAATGCATCAACATTAACCACTTCATCATCTTCACCATCTAAGTCACGAAGTTCAATTTCTTGGTTATCTGAATCAAGAACTTTCATATCAAGACCTAGTGCTTGTAGTTCTTTAACTAAAACACGGAATGATTCAGGAACACCTGGTTTAGGAATTGGTTCACCTTTAACAATTGCTTCATATGTTTTAACACGTCCAACAACATCATCGGATTTGTAAGTTAAAATTTCTTGCAATGTGTAAGCAGCTCCATATGCTTCAAGAGCCCAAACTTCCATTTCACCAAAACGTTGTCCACCAAATTGTGCTTTACCACCAAGTGGTTGTTGAGTAACAAGTGAATAAGGTCCAATAGCACGAGCATGAATCTTATCATCAACCATGTGAGCAAGTTTCAAGTAGTGCATTACACCAACAGCAACACGTTTATCAAATGGTTCACCTGTACGTCCATCATAAACGATAGATTTACCATCTGAGGCCATTCCAGCTTCTTTAACTGTACCCCAGATATCTTTATCACGAGCACCATCAAAGACAGGTGTACTTACATGAATACCAAGTTTTCTTGCAGCCATACCTAAATGTAGTTCAAGAACTTGACCAATATTCATACGAGAAGGAACACCCATTGGACTCAATAGAATATCAATTGGAGTACCATCTGGTAAGTAAGGCATATCTTCTTCAGGAATAACAATGGAAACAGTCCCCTTGTTACCATGACGACCAGACATTTTATCCCCTACTTGAATCTTACGTTTTTGAGCAATATATACACGGACCATCTTGTTTACACCAGGAGATAGTTCGTCACCATTTTTTCTAGTAAAGACTTTTACATCTTGGACGATACCGCCACCACCGTGAGGTACACGTAGAGATGTATCACGAACTTCACGTGATTTTTCACCAAAGATTGCATGTAATAATCTTTCTTCAGCTGATAATTCAGTAACMCCCTTAGGAGTAACTTTACCAACTAARATGTCACCATCATGAACTTCAGCACCAAYACGAATAGTTCCTTCTTCGTTAAGGTCTTTTARYGCATCTTCCCCAACGTTAGGAATTTCTCTGGTCATTTCTTCAGGTCCAAGTTTAGTATCTCTAGTTTCTGATTCGTATTCTTCAATATGAATAGAAGTATATACATCATCACGAACTAATCTTTCTGAAATACCAATGGCATCTTCGAAGTTATAACCTTGCCAAGTCATAAATGCTACAACTGGATTTTGTCCTAATGCTAATTCACCATTTTCCATTGAAGGACCATCAGCTAGAATTTCATCAGCATCAACATGGTCATTAGCACGAACAATTGGACGTTGATTATAGTTCTTACCACCATTTGAGCGTTGGAATTTCATTAGCTTGTAAGTATCTAATGATCCATCATCACGACGAACGCGAACTTCGTCAGCGTCAACATATTCAACAGTTCCTGGATGTTTACAAATTAAAGCAACACCAGAATCATGGGCTGCTTTATATTCAATACCAGTTCCAACTAATGGAGCATGTGGATTAACCAAAGGAACCGCTTGGCGTTGCATATTAGCACCCATTAAAGCACGGTTAGAGTCATCGTTTTCTAAGAAAGGAATACATGCAGTTGCAACAGAAACAACTTGTTTAGGAGAAACATCCATGTAATCAACATTTTCAATCTTAGTTTCAATGTTCTTAGACTTGTATCTAGCCATAACAATGTCATTAGCAAATGAACCATCTTCATTTAATGGAGAGTTAGCTTGTGCTACAACAAAGTTATCTTCTTCGTCAGCTGATAAGTAATCAATCTTTTCAGTAACTTTATGATTATCCCATGAAACACGACGATATGGTGTTTCAATGAATCCATATTTATTGATTTTAGCATAACTTGAAAGTGAACTGATTAAACCAATGTTAGGACCTTCAGGAGTTTCAATTGGACAAATACGACCATAGTGAGTGTAATGAACATCACGAACTTCATAACCAGCACGATCTCTGGTTAGACCACCAGGTCCCAAGGCTGATAAACGACGTTTATGAGTTAATTCACCCAATGGATTAGTTTGATCCATGAATTGTGATAGTTGTGATGAACCAAAGAATTCTTTGATTGATGCAACAACTGGACGAATATTAATTAATTGTTGTGGAGTAACGGTACTAGTATCTTGAATTGACATACGTTCACGAACAACACGTTCCATTCTTGCCAAACCAATTCTAAATTGATTTTGTAATAATTCACCAACTGAACGAATACGACGATTACCCAAGTGATCAATATCATCTGGTTCACCAATTCCTTCTTGTAGATTGAAGAAGTAATTAATTGAAGAAATAATATCAGCAGGAGTAATGTGTTGGTAATCTAATGGAATATTATCGTTACCAATAACATTAACAACATGATCTGGATCATTTTCAGATTGAACTTTAATAATTTGTACAGTCATTGGTTCAGGAACAACTGATTGTTCTGAAGGATTGAATGTATAAGCTTTAAAGTCATCACGATCTAGGTATGGTGCCAATGTCTTCATAACATTTTTGTCAACAACAGTACCTTTATTAGCGATAATTTCACCAGTATCAGGATCTGCCAATGTTTCAGCAAGAGTTAGTCCTAGTAAACGGGTCTTCAAACTTAACTTATTGTTAGTCTTGTAACGACCTACTGGTGCCATATCATAACGCTTATGATCAAAGAATCTAGTTGTTAGTAAACTACGTGAAGAATCTGCTGTCTTAGGTTCACCTGGACGTAGACGCTCATAAATATCCTTTAATGATTCTTCAACACGTGAATCTTCAGTATCTTTATGAACATCTTTTTCCAAAGTAAGTGAAAGACTATCGTTACTACCTAAAATTTGAGTAATTTCATCATCAGAACCAAAACCTAAAGCACGTACTAATTCAGTAATAGGTAACTTTCTAGTTCTATCGATTCGTACATATGAAAGATTTTTAGCATCTGTTTCAAATTCCATCCATGCACCACGGTTAGGAATAACAGTTGTCCCGTATGATAGACGACCATTTTTAGCTCTATCTTCATGGAAAAATACACCTGGTGAACGTACTAATTGTGAAACAATAACACGTTCTGCACCATTAATGATGAATGTTCCTTGATCAGTCATAAGTGGGAAATCACCAAAGAATACATCTTGGGTTTTAATTTCACCAGTTTCATGGTTGGTCAATTTTAAAGTAATATGAAGCGGAGCAGAGTAATTTGCTTCGTGATCTCTCGCTTCATCAACAGTATACTTAGGTTCTAATAGTTGATAATCAACGAATTCTAATGAAAGCTTTCCTTGAAAATCATCGATTGGCATGATGCCGTTAAACATTTCACGCAAACCTTCATCTAAAAACCACTTGTATGAGTCAGTTTGAATTTCAATTAAATTAGGTAAATCAAGAACTTCCTTGATTTGAGAGTAACTTCTTCTAATACGGTGTTTACCATATTTAACTAAATGTCCTGCCAAGTTCTTCACCTCTCCAAAATATTCTACGAAGGATTATATTACATTTTTATTACAATTAACTTTTTTTGCCTATTTTTAATAAAAATAAGCAAAAAAAAACCAAAATAAGCAAACTAAATAAACTTATTTTTGGTTAATTATAAGCATGCTTGACGGACAATAGATCGCCAGCACACATTTAACTTCGTAGTTACATATTTAGTATAATACACGTATCAAAAAATAAAGTCAATAATTATACAAAAAAGAGGAATAAAATTCCTCTTTTTAAATTCTATAATTTTACAGTTTCTTTTTTATCATTTTCTTTTTTAACAATATTAATTTGCCCTTTTGAAGCACCAACACTCACATTGTCACCAGATTTGATTTCACCAGATAACATTGCTTCTGAAAGTTTGTCTTCAACTTCAGTTTGAATAGTTCTTCTAATAGGACGAGCACCAAACTCAGGATTAAATCCTTTTTCAGCGATTAAATCAACAGCACTAGGAGTTACTTTAATGTTGATTCCTTGTTCTTTTACACGAACAAGCAAGTCATTAGCCATTAATTTAACAATTTGTTGAACTTGTTTCTTATTAAGTTCGTGGAAAATAATAGTTTCATCAATACGATTTAAGAATTCAGGTTTAAAGAATCTTCTCATTTGACTCTTAATAGTAGCTGACATTTCTTTATATTGATTTTCTTCTTGATCTTCAGACTCTGCACCAAAACCAACTGTCTTCTTATCACGTAAAGTTGTAGCACCTAAGTTTGATGTCATAATCAAAACTGTATTTCTAAAGTCAACACGACGACCCTTGGCATCAGTCAAGTATCCATCATCTAAGACTTGTAATAATAGATTAAATACATCTGGATGTGCTTTCTCAACTTCATCAAATAAAACAACAGAGTAAGGATGTCTTCTAACTTTTTCAGTTAGTTGTCCTCCTTCGTCATATCCAACATATCCAGGTGCTGAACCAACCATGCGACTAGTAGAAGTTTTTTCCATATATTCGGACATATCAATTCTGATAATATCATCTTTTGATCCAAACATTTCTTCAGCTAAGTCCTTAGCTAGTTCAGTTTTACCAACTCCAGTAGGCCCTAAGAAGATAAATGAACCAATTGGACGATTTGGATTTTTCAATCCGCTACGAGCTCTCCTAATAGCACGTGACACTGCAGATACAGCTTCATCTTGGCCAATAATCTTTTTGTGTAGAATATTTTCTAAGTTAACTAAGCGGTTAGCATCTGATTGCTTCATTTTAGTAACTGGAATTCCTGTCCATTCAGAAACAATTTTAGCAACATCTTCGCCAGTATCTTTTAGATTATAATTACGATTTTGTTTAGCTTGAGCTTTTTTATCTTCTAGCTTAGATGCTTCTGCTTCAATTTCTAAACGAAGACTTTGTTCTTGTTCACGAATCTTAACAGCCTCTTCAAATTTTTGACTTTCAATGGCTTCTTCCATTTTGTTCTTGTATTCATCTAATTTAGCTTCTTTTTCAGATAATTTATCTGAATCATCTAAATTATTAATTCTAACCATTGCAGCAGATTCATCAATTAAGTCAATTGCTTTATCTGGTAAGAAACGATCACTAATATATCTTGTTGATAATTCAACTGCTTTATCAATAGCATCATTTGTAATTTTTACTTGATGGTGATCTTCATATTTAGGACGAATTCCTTGTAAAATTTGTTTAGTTTCTTCTTTAGTAGGTTCTGGAACATCAACAGTTTCAAAACGTCTTGCTAAAGCACCATCTTTTTCAATGTGTTTTTGATATTCATTCAAAGTTGTAGCACCAATGGTTTGAATTTCACCACGAGCTAATGCTGGTTTTAGAATGTTAGATGCATCAATTGCACCTTCAGCACCACCAGCACCCATTAGTGTATGCAATTCATCAATAAATAGAATTACATGACCATCAGTTTTAATTTCTTGAATAATCTTCATTAAGCGTTTTTCAAATTCTCCACGATATTTAGTTCCAGCAACTAAAGTGCCCATCTCAAGCATCATCAAACGTTTACCAGAAATATCTTCTGGGACTTCCTTTTTAACCATTTTACGAGCTAATCCTTCAACAACAGCTGTTTTACCGACTCCTGCTTCACCTAGTAAAACGGGATTATTTTTAGTACGACGACTTAGAACTTGAACTACTCGTTTAATGACGCCATCACGACCAATAGTAGGATCAATTAAGCCATCACGAGCTTGTTGAGTTAAATCAGTAGCTAACGAATCTAATGTAGGAGTTCCTGCTTTATTTTTGGATTCTCTAGAACCAGGGAATGGAATGTGTTTAGTATTGTCATTGGCAGAAACACCCATTTTACGTAATAAAACTGTTTTTACATTTGGCACTGAAGTTTCATTAGTCCCTAAGTTATTTAACAATCTATTAGATAAAATATCAGGTGTATCCAACAATGCTAATAGTAAATGTTCAGTTCCAATCTTGATAGAACCATATCTTTTAGCTAATTGTCCAGAAAGTGTAAGTACACCTTGAGACTTAGGAGAATATGGTAAATAAGTGTTCTTATCAGGATCCTTAAAGTTTCCATAACCAATTACAAGTTCAATTTCACCTTTGACGTCATCTTCAGAGACACCGCTTTGTTTTAATGCTGAATAAGCAATTCCGTTTTTTTCAATTGTTAAAGCTAATAATAAATGTTCAGTTCCAACAGCTTGGTGACCAAAAATTTTCGCTTGTTCTTGTGCTAAAATTAAAACGTTTTTTGCGCTTGGAGTAAAAATATTATCCATAAAGTAGCCCCACTTTCTAGCTTTTGTATCTCAAATGATTCAATATTGAGACCATAATCTTAGCTCTAATTTCGTTTTCTAATTCTTTATTGCCAATGGATAAAGTTTGCTTGTCACTTGCAGCTGATAACAAATCAGCTTCATTAACAGTAACTAATTCATTTGCTAACAATGTTCCAATCACTGCCTTACCTTCACGTTGAGATATTGAATTACCAATTGCATTAATCAGTGTATCCAAAATATCTAAATTATCAAGCAACTTAACCTTTTCAATTCTTATATATCCACCACCGCCACGTTTACTTTCAACAGTGTAACCATTTTGAATGGTAAATCTGGTTTTTATAACATAGTTAATTTGAGATGGAACTACATCAAAAAGGTTGGCAATATCAGATCGACTAATTTCAACTTTTTCGTCATTAGCCAATATTTTCTTTAAATACGCTTCAATAACATCAGACAGATTTTTACCTTGCATATAAATAACCGTCCCATCTTTGACTAATATTGACTTTTATTATACGGAGTTATTCTACAAAATAAAAGTATTTTGAATTATTTATAGACAAAAAATGAGAAAACAACTTTCCTACGTCATTACTCTCTTACAAAAGCAATTAATAGTCAAATCATTTTCTCAAAATAAAATTATTATCGGGAAGACAGGATTCGAACCTGCGACCCCCTGGTCCCAAACCAGGTGCTCTACCAAGCTGAGCTACTTCCCGAGGAAATAAAAAATGCACCCAGTAGGACTCGAACCTACAACCTTCTGATTCGTAGTCAGACACTCTATCCAGTTGCGCTATGGGTGCAAAATAAAATATATTCAGTTAAATGCCGAGGACCGGGATCGAACCGGTACGGTTATTACTAACCGCAGGATTTTAAGTCCTGTGCGTCTGCCAATTCCGCCACCCCGGCAGGCATATTACAATATAAAAAGCGGAAGACGAGATTCGAACTCGCGACCCCCACCATGGCAAGGTGATGTTCTACCACTGAACTACTTCCGCATATGCCGACTAGATGATTCGAACACCCGACCTCTTCATTACTAGTGAAGCGCTCTAGCCAACTGAGCTAAGTCGGCAACATATGCTATGCATAATGCGGGCGAAGGGATTCGAACCCCCACTTCCATATAGAAACTAGAACCTAAATCTAGCGCGTCTGCCAATTCCGCCACGCCCGCAAGTTGCTTTTTTAATTGTAATGAGCCGTGGCAGGTTCGAACTGCCGACCCTCTGATTAAAAGTCAGATGCTCTACCAGCTGAGCTAACGGCTCAATGGAGGATACAGGGCTCGAACCTGTGACCTCCTGCTTGTAAGGCAGATGCTCTCCCAACTGAGCTAATCCTCCATGAGGTCATTCCGATAAGTTATCTCAACAAGACAACTATTTAATAGTATCATTTGTTTTTTATAAAGTCAACAACTTTTTTAATAATTAATTAAATCGTTTATTTCAAAAAACTCAACAAAAAATATTATATCTAACATACAATGAATTGTCTACCCTTAATTTTAAATTTTATAAAAAAAGAGCAATCAGTGATTGCTCTTTATATATTATCAAACTAGTTTTCTTTAATAATTTTCTTCATTCCATGCATATATGGTTGTAATACTTCTGGAATATCAACAGTACCATCTTCGTTTTGATAATTTTCTAAAATGGCTGCAACTGTTCTTCCAACTGCGAGTCCAGATCCATTTAATGTATGAACATATTGTAATTTACCATTTTCATCACGGTATTGAATGTGTGCTCTTCTAGCTTGGAAATCAGTTGTATTTGAACAACTTGAAATTTCACGATAACGACCTTGAGCAGGCATCCAAACTTCAAGATCATGAGTCATTGCAGCAGTGAAACTCATATCACTAGTAGTTAGAGTAATAACATGGTATGGAATCTTCAACAATTTCAGTAGTGATTCTGCATGTTCGGTAATGCTTTCTAAAGCATCCCATGAATCTTCAGGCTTAGTAAATTGTACCATTTCAACCTTGTTAAATTGGTGTAAACGAATCAAACCACGAGTATCACGACCAGCACTACCTGCTTCTGATCTAAATGCAGGTGTTAAAGCAGTAAATTTAACTGGTAATTTCTCAGTTGGAATAACATCATCACGATAATAATTAACCAATGGAACTTCAGCAGTTGGAATCATAGTTAAATCACTATCAGCAATTTCAAAACCGGCCTTATTTTCTAAGAATTTAGGAAATTGTCCAGTTCCATACATTGAAGCTGAATTTACCATATATGGTGGTAAAACTTCAGTGTAACCAGCTTTATCATTTTGATCTAAATAGAAGTTATATACAGCACGTTCTAGTTTGGCACCTGCCCCCATATAATATACAAAACGACTACCAGCAACTTTAGCACTAGCATCAAAGTTTAAGATTCCTAGTTTTTCACCAATATCCCAATGATGTTTTGGTTCAAATTTAAAATGACGTGGTTTACCAATCTTACGTAATTCTACGGCACCTTCTTCAGTTAAACTTTCAGGAACCCCATCTGCTGGAATATTTGGTAAATGCGCAGCTAAATCGTGTTGATTTTTTTCAGTTTTTTCTAAATCAGCGTCTAGTTGTTTAATATCAGCACCAACTTGTTTCATTTCATTAATAGCATCTGTTGCATCTTCTTTATTGCGTTTTGCTTCAGCAATTTTCTTAGATGCTTTATTCTTATTAGCTTTTAAAGTTTCACTCTTAAGAATTAATTCACGACGTTTTTCATCATATCCAATTAATTCATCAATAGTTTCAGCTTTAATCCCTCTGGTTGCTAATTTATCCTTAATAAAATTAGGATTTTGTCTAATCATTTTCATGTCTAACATAAGTAATACCTCCTAGTAATAGATAATAAAAAAGAAGGCCTCATCCAATTGGGACGAAGGCCTTCTTTTCGCGGTACCACCCAAGTTCTTAGTCATAACTAAACACTCGTATCGTGATAACGGTCACTTACCGTGTAGCATTACCTACCCGCTTTTCGTATGCCGGAAATTTCGACTTGTGATTCTCACCAACCATCACATCTCTTGATGTCTACTAATAAACATACATCGCGTTTGCATCTATAAATAATAATATTACATCTATTTTGGATAATCAACTATTTTAGATTCAATTCTTTTAACTTATTATCAATCTGCTGTAAAACTTTTTTACGATCATTCTCATTTTCAATAAAATCATATTTATCGCCATCAATTTGAATTTTTGGCGATTGGTCATAATTTTTATAGAAATTATTATAACGATCATTTAAATCCTGATAATAATCATATAACCCTGGATCATTATCTACTTGTTCAAAACTACGTCCACGCTTTTTAATTCGTTTTAACATTGTATCAAATGAAATATTAATATGAATTAATAAGTCTGGGTTCTTTTGTAGTGATGAATTGGGAATTTCCTCCATCATATTTTCCAATAAAGAATCATAAATATCAGCTTCAGTTTCAGTAGCACGATTCATATCTGCATTCAATCTAAACATCAATGAATCTTCATAGATTGAACGATCCATCACGCTTAACTTTTCACTTTGTGCTTGTTCAAGGTTTTCAAATCTAGTATTCAAAAAATAAATTTGTAATAAAAAGGCATAACGTTTAGGATCTTTATAAAATAGTGGCAAAATTTCATTATCATCAACCGATTCATAATAGCCAGTCGAATCCAAATGTTCAGACAATAATCTAGTTAATGAAGTCTTTCCTGCTCCAATAGTTCCTGCTAGTACCAGCATGTAATTCTCCTTAAATAAATCAATAATATTTATATTTTAATACATAATTAAAAAAGTTACATTAAATATTTTAAATCAATAAAAAAGATGCCCTATTCAAAATGAGAGGCATCTTTTAACTTTTATTCTTTATCTCTTAAATCAGTAGGTGAAACATCTACTTTATCTAATGGGATAATCTTAGTATGATTTTTGAATTTATATGCAAAATATAAAATAAATACTAATGGTACTGAAATATAAGTAATTCCAATTTGTTGCCAATTAAAGTTTACAAATGAAGAAATATCTTGACCACAAATAACTAAAATACAAATAATTAAAGTAATAATTGGACCGGTTGGGAACCATGTTGCATGGTATTTTAGTTCATCTAAACTATGACCTTGTTTGATAAATGCACGTCTAAATCTAAAGTGTGAAAGTGCAATTCCAACCCAAGCAATGAATCCAGTTAAACCAGAAGCAGCTACTAACCAAACATAAATTTGTGGTCCAGCAATACTACTAATAAATGTAGCCAATGAAACTAAAGTAGTTGCACCCAAAGCAAGATAAGGAATTCCACGCTTATTAGTGCGTCCCATAATCTTAGGTGCATACCCTTCATGTGACATTGAATATAGCATTCTAGTTGAAGCATACATTCCGGAATTAGCTGATGAAATTACTGAAGTTAAGATTACCGCATTCATAATTGAAGCCGCTGCTGCTAGTCCTGCACGTTTGAAAACAATTGTAAATGGACTAATTGCAACATCACTAGCACTTGATCCTAATAAATCAGGACTAGTGTATGGAATAATAGCACCAATTACAAAAATAGCTAAAATATAGAATAAAATAATGCGCCAAAAGACATCTTTAATCGCACGAGGAACTGCCTTACTAGGATTATCAGCTTCACCAGCAGTAATTCCAACTAATTCAGTTCCTTGAAATGAGAACCCAGCAACCACAAAGACTGCTAAAATCATTGGAATACCACCAACAAATGGTGCTTGTTTATAGTGGAAATTAGATAAACCAATTGTATGGCCACCCATAATACCAAAAATAGTTAAAATTCCTACGCCTAGAAAGACGAAGATAGTAATAACTTTAATCAATGACATCCAAAATTCAGTTTCACCAAAAGCTTTAACTGATAAAGCATTAATTAATAATATTAATGCTAAAGTAATAGCACTAAATATCCAGCTCGGCATATTGGGTAACCAAAATTTCATTACCAAGGCCGCCGTACTAATATCAACTGCCACGGTAATTGCCCAGTTAAACCAATAATTCCAACCCATGGCAAATCCTAAAGCAGGGTCTACATACTTAGCTGCGTAAACGGAAAATGAACCAGAAACAGGTGTATTAGTAGCCATTTCTCCCAAACTAGTCATTAAAAAGTAAACCATTAGTCCCATTAAGAAGTAAGCAATTAATGCTCCACCTGGTCCAGCTTGACTAATAACTGAACCTGAAGCAACAAACAATCCAGTTCCAATTGAACCTCCTAGGGCAATCATCGAAACATGTCTTGTCTTAAGTCGTCTCTTTACCCCTTTATCCTGTGAGTTTTCACTCATAATATGTCATCCTCTCTTATGATTCTAAGAGGTGCCATCAGAAAAATAACTAAAAAGGATCTCCCCTGTATATAAGAAGAGATCCGTAATCAATCAAATTTTAATTATTGATCCTAGAAAGCACTCCGTAGAAAAACTACGACAGTCCTCAGCTTATTCAACTGAGCCCCAACTAATGGTTGATAAAGCAGCTATTAGTTTCGGCAAAATCCCCTTTCACCAATCTATATACATCACTTTATTGAAAAAGATTGGTTATTAATGTCATTTGCGCCTCTTCTTAGATTTACTAGGTAATTATATAACATATAAGTTAATTAAACAATAACTATGATAATTTTAATTCGAATGTCTTATAACCATCATATTTATCAATTTGATGAAAGCCTAGCTTATTTAAAACTTTCATTGAAGGCTCATTATTTTGATCAACGGTTGCTTCAATTAAAGAAGCTTCATCAAAATTTTTAATTACTGCTGATAAGGCCTTAGTCATGTAGCCTCTTTTTTGATAGTTATTATTCATGAAATAGCCTAATTCTAAATTATCATAAACTGGTTCAAAGTTTTCTCCAATCTCGGGAAACAAATTAATTAAACCAATAACTTTTCCAGAATCAACTAATCGAATCACAAAGGTAACATGATCTTCATTTTCTGACTGAAAAAGCATTTTAGCTTTAATTTCATCTTTCACTGGTTCAAAGCCAGTTTTTTTGGCTACTTGATCATTAGCAATCATTTCCCAATAATCTTTAAAATCATTAGAATTTAAGGTATCTAATTTAATTTCACCTAAGTTAATATTTATATTCTTCAACAGACATTACCACCATTCTTGCGTTAAAATAATCACAGATATTATATATTTGAGGTGTAAATATGAAAATAATAAAAGAATCAATTCGTAAAAATTCAAACGCTTTTATTCAAGGATACCTTAGACCGGCTGATGTTGAAACTAATAATTTTAAGCATCCCGCCATCATAATTCTTCCCGGCGGTTCCTATAACCACATTCCAATGGTCCAAGCGGAAAGTATTGCCTTAAATTATTCAGCTAAGGGATATCAAAGCTTCTTTGTTCGATATACCTTTGAACAAGAAGCACGCCCATTACTACCTAACCCACTAGTAGAATTAGCAAACGCTATTAAAATGATTCGTAAAAATGCTAGTACATGGAATATTGATCCTAATAAAATTGTTATTTCTGGATTTTCAATTGGTGGTCACATTACTAGTCTATACAATGACTTTTATGATAGTAAATGGTTAATGGAAAAAGTTGGTGTATCAGATTCCAAAATATTAAAACCCAATGCAGTTATTCTAAATTATCCTGTCACAAACTTAACACTCGGTTTTCCAGGTAATAAAGAAACTATTAGTAACTGGGTTAGCGATCAAAAAGAATTGGCTGCTGAAGAACATATAACAGATACTAATGCTCCTACATTTATTTGGCATACCGCAGATGATCCATTTGTGCCGGTAAATAATTCTTTAAAATATTCAATGAGTTTAAATCAACATAATATAGATAATGAATTGCACATTTTTCACCATGGTCCTCATGGAATGGCATTAGCTAATTCAGTTACTGCTTGGAATAAAGATTCTAATAATCCACACGTTGCTAAATGGTTTGATTTATCAAACGATTGGCTAAAAAAAGTTCTATAAAAAAAGCTGATATCAAAATGATATCAGCTTTTTAAATTATAAATATGAACGGCGGACTGGGCGCCAATGCTCTTTTAGACGAAGAGCATATCTAACATAAAATGTTTCAGAAATTTGAACCCATGTATAAGCAATAAAAGCAGCTCCTAAAGTATCAGTAGGATAATGGGCGTTCAAATAAATACGTGATGCCATAACTAGCAATAAGAAAATGAACGTTATAATTTGTATAAATAATTGCTTCTTCCATCCCTTAATCATTGGTACCAAAACAATCCATACAATACTAATAACAATAAAGATTCCAAAAACATGTCCACTAGGGAAACTAAATCCGGTATCGGCTGCACTATGTAATGACGGACGTGGTCTTCTGACAAGATTTTTAACGATAAAAGCAACAACATCTCCACCAATAATGGTAAATATTGACCATAATGCTACAATTTTATTTCTAAATCCCCAAAGAAAGAATGCAATAATCAATATCCACACAATATCCATTTTAGGACTGGCTAATGTCGTAGACAAGTGCATTAATTTTTCTTTAAGTCCACCTTGTGACTTTTGAATTGATCCGATAATAATTGAATCAATAAATTTCAAATAACCAGAGTTCATAATCACTGAAACGGAAACAAATAATGATAATATCAATCCCAAAGTGATTTTAAAAACTCTTTTATTATCCTTATCAATTATCATGAAACTTTAATCCTCCTAAAAAGTTTTAAATTTAGTATAACATAGCTAATATAGATGCATTCATATTTTAATTAAAATTATAAAAATCACTTTTAAGGGTATATAATTCAATCATTGTTATAATAAAAGATAATTAAATATTTTAGGAGGAAACATCATGATTGGAACAGTGATACTTATGATAGTCATTGGTTTATTCGCTGGAATTGCTGGTGCTATCTTAGGATTAGGTGGCGGAATTATTGTCACCCCTATTTTGACTTTAGCTTGTCACTTAGATATTAAATATGCCATTGGAGCTAGTGTGATTGTAGTAATTGCTACTAGTTCTGGATCCACTATCGCATATTTAAGGGATGAGGTATTGAACCTTCGAGTAGCAATGTTTTTAGAAATTGCTACTACTATCGGAGCCGTTTCAGGAGCGTTGTTAACTGGTATTTTAGAACCAAAATATCTTTACATACTGTTTGGATTGCTATTATTATTTTCATCATTCAATATGGCACGCAAATTAATGAATAAAAATAAATCTAATCTTAGTAATAAGAACGATAAAATTGCTCAAAAAATGCGATTAAATGGCAGCTATTATGATAAAGCTGAGCATAAACAAATTGATTATAAAGTGGAAAACATTCCTGGTGGTTTATCAGTAATGTTCGGTGCTGGATTAGCTTCTGGATTATTAGGGATTGGTTCTGGAGCATTTAAAGTTATTGCCATGGATACATTCATGAAAATGCCACTAAAGCCTTCTAGTGCTACTAGTAATTTAATGATGGGAGTTACTGCTGCTGCATCAGCCACTGTTTATTTCTTTAATGGATCCATTTTGCCATATATTGCAGTCCCACTAGCATTAGGTATTTTAGTTGGTGCTACAATTGGATCAAGAATTATGCAAATCTTACCAGCAAGATGGATTCGAATCTGTTTCGTACCAATTTTATTATATATTGGAATTAGCATGGTTATTAAAGGCTTCTAGGAGGTTAAAAAATGAATAATTCTAAGCAAACCACTAAGGCAGAAATGAATGAAATTGAATTAGTAATTGGCAAAATTTTAAGAATTGGCGTTATTATATCGGCTGCAATCATGATAATTGGCCTGGTAATGTTCCTTATTACTGGTAACTCTGGATACGCTGGAAATTACCATCCATCATCATTCAAAGAAATTTTTCATGGTATTGTAAAATTAAAGTCATATGCCATTATGATGTTAGGAATATTTTGTTTAATACTAACACCTGTTTTACGAGTAGTCGTTTCAATATATTCATTCTATAAAGAACATGACATGTTATACGTTTATATCACCACATTCGTATTAATGGTTTTAATCTTTAGTTTCTTCTTAGGACAATAATAAAAAGAGCAATGAAAATTATTTTTCATTGCTCTTTTTATTTGCTAAATTAAAACGCCAACGTATATACAATTGATTTAAAAATTCAGAAAACAAGAAACCAGAAGCGATTGCTCCTGCAATAAAAACCACTTGAATTAAATTCGACTTAGCTAAAATAAAGTTCCCAGTCGCCAATGATTTCATAACTTGATATGCCTGTCCTCCAGGAACAAGTGGTACTAAAGCTGGAATGTTAAAAATAATAACCGGCATTTTTTTATAACGCGATGCGAAAATACTTAATATACCTACCATAAGAGTTCCAAATAAATTGGCAAAAATATAACCACTTATATATGTATTGATATAGAAATAAACAAGCCAACCAGAAACACTTACAATTCCGCTCATATTAAGTGCTCTTTTAGGTACATTAACTAATAATCCAAAACCAATGGTTGCTAGATAAACACAAACAATATTAATAAATAATCCCAAATAAACACCTCATCCCATGATTTTAATTGCCATCGCAACGCCGAACCCTAAAGCACACGCACTCATAATGGCTTCAACTCCACGAGAAGGTCCTGAAATTAAATTACCTGATAAAACATCACGAACCGCGTTGGTAATAGGAACTCCGGGAACCAGCGGCATTAATCCACCTGTAATCAAATCATCAGCACTATTAGCTAAGTGCATTCTAATCATAATAATAGAAGCAAATCCAATCGTTAATGCCGATATAAATTCATTCAAAAACTTAATGGATGTATATTTGTCGATAACATTATAGACAAGCCACCCTAAAACTCCAATAAAAGCAGCGGCCCAAAAATCAAAAGCATTATGCCTAAAAACAATTTCCAAAGTACCACTGACAACTGCAGCTCCTAGTAACTCAATCCAAAAGGGATACCTAGTTACATGCTTATCAATATGCTTTAAAGAATGGTAAAACTGTCCTAAGGTAATCCATCCTGCTTGGAATTGTCTTGAATAATCATTAACCACTGAAACTTTTTCCAAATCAAAACTACGTTTATCAATTGAAATAACTTGTGATCCCATGTTAGGACTGACTGTCATTATAATTCCCGTTAAAGTTACATAAGAGCGACTATCAGAAAAGCCTGCATTATGACAAATACGGTCAATTGTATCGTTTACTCTAACCATTTCAGAACCATTTTCAATCATAATTTTACCCGCTAATAAACAAGTTTCCACAACTAATTTACTTTTCCTTTTTTCGTTCAAAGAATTCACCTACATTTTGCATAACAATAATATTATTTCAAATTATAACACGGATTGGATTATTTTAAGTTAAATAAAAAACGAGGTTTAAGCGTTATCCACTCATCCTCGTTTTATTCGTTCGAATTCTTAATAAAAATATAATGTGATGCTTTATAACTAATTGCATTTTCTTGTTTGTCAGTTAAATTTTGTACAGTAACTGGGCCTTCGAATGGTGAGTGCTTAACAACTTTTAACTTATCACCAATATCCAGTTGAATATCGCCTAAATAAGTTAGTAGATCATGATTATCAATGAACCGATCAACAATTACTGTATCACCATCTTTAGCATCGTTAAGCAACAAATGGCTATCTTCTTTATAATGTCCATCAATGCTAGGAATTACTCCACCATGTGGACAGTGAGTTGGATGTCCCAGTTTATCGTACATTGCTGTTAACAAGCGATCACTTGTAACATGTTCTAAGACTTCAGCTTCTTTATCTAAATCAGGAAGCGGATAATTTAACTCATTAACTAAAAAACTTTCCCAAATACGGTGTTTTCTAACTAATACTTCAGCTAACTTAACCCCTTTTTCTGTTAAGTAAACACCGGAATAAGGTTCATGGTGCACCAAACCTTCTTCAAGCAATTTATTCACCATTTCAGTTACAGAGGCTGCAGCTATATCTAAACTGATTGCAATTCTTTTATTGGAAACTTTATCTTTAGTTCCACCTAGTTCAAATATAATTTTTAAATAGTCCTCTTTCTTTGGGGTCATTATTATCAGCGTCTCCTAAATCAATCTAATTAATACATAGTTTTTAATGATTAATAATACATCATTTAATATAATTTTACCATTTTTATTTAACTTTTTTTAATAAAAAATATATAATTAAATTGTAGGTTACATAAGTAATAAGAAACTGGAGATGGAAATATGAGTGAACAAACATTTAAGTTCGACCAACTCAACGAACAATCTCAAGAAAATAGTGTCAAAGGTTTCAGTAAATTCTTTGTCAAAATGTATCGAGATCGCAATATGGAACTAATTAGTCAGGATATTGATAACTCATTTTTATGGGATATCGACCGCGAAGTATATCGCAATCGTTTTGAATCAATTGAACATGCTGCTAAAGATACGGTTAAATATTGTAGTACAAATTATCGTGAATTATTAAAAGATTTAGATATTAACTTTTTAGCTAATGGTACTCCTGAAATTTCTTGGGAAGATTGGTACCAAACAAAATATGATAACGTACCAGCTGGATTATAAAATAAAAATCTCAGCCTCAAAAATGGGGTTGAGATTTTTTTATTGATTTATTTTATATCGGTACCGCTATCATAAAACAAGTCTTCTTTCTTACCACGTTCAACTTCAGCTTGTAATGTAACATGCTCAACATTGTACTTATCATGTAATAATTTAGTAATTGGATCATATATTTTTTCAGCATCGCTAATCATCATATCCTGCATATTAATATGAGCAGAAAACATAATGCTATTTTCATCAACTGACCAAATATGAACATGATGGACTCCAGTTACTCCATCAATGCTTAATAAATCTTTTTGAATAGCATAACAATCAATATGTGGAGCCCCTTGCATCAAAATCTTAATGGTTTTTCTAATAATGGGAAAAGTTTCAGAAATAATATATAGTGCCACAATAATTGTTACCAATGGATCAATAATATTCCAACCAAATAATCTGATTAAAATTCCACCAATAATAATACCAATTGAAGCTAATGTATCACTTAACAAATGTAAATATGTAGCCCTAACATTCAAATTATTTTTTGAACCATGATTCAACATTATAGTTGAAATTAAATTAGCAACTGTTGAAACCACAGCAACAATTAACATTAAATTACCATTAATTTGTTCTGGTTTAAACAGTTTTGGAATTGCCTCAAAAATTAATACAGCTGAAATCATTAATAAGAAAATTGAATTTAAAAATGCTGAGATAATTTGGGCTCGCTTATAACCAAAAGTATTAAATTTATTTTGTGGGCGCTCACTAATACGATGAGCATAATAGCTACCCACCACTGAAGCTGAATCGCCTAAATTATGAAAAGCATCTGATAGTAATGACAAACTACCTGATAAAATTCCACCTAGAAATTCAACTAATGTAATTAACGAATTTAAAATCGTCACAAATAAAAAGCGACTCCCAGTCATCTGGTTTTGTTCTTCATCATGTGAATGCATTTAAACTCCCTCCTATCTATATTTTAATTATACAATAAATACATATAACAAAAAAAGGTCGCTTTTCTAAAAGAAAGCGACCTTTTGATATTTTAAACCAATAATGGTTGTTTAATTAAATGTTCATAAGCAAAATTTCTAACATCGGTATTGGCAGTTGCAGAAATTGGAATCACCTTTCCTGTTTCTACAAAACCAGCTTTTTTAATGACATGTTGCATCCCTAAATTACCAGGATTAGTGTCCACGCGAATACTATTAATGCCATTTATATTTTTTACGACATCATAAATGGCTTCAAATAATTTTTGTGATAAACCACGACCATGGTGATGGCTTGAAACAGCCACACGATGAATTGATACATAGGGGCCATTTGATAACCATTTACCATCTAAATGTTCATAACTGTTATCTTTGCCAGGAATGACGGCAGCGGTGCCTAAAATTTCTCCGTCTTCTTCTAATACAACAGTCCATTGATTAAGAATATCATTCATTAATGAATCAGCATTAGGATAACCATCTTGCCATTGGTTAACACCTTGCTTGGCAAGTAGGTCCTTTCCTTCGAAAACAATTTGTTTGATTGCTGCAAAATCTTCGATGTGTGCTCTTCTCATTAACATGATTAAGCCCCCCTTTATCAATTTAATTATTTAAAACTCGATTTAAAGATGATATCACCATTTTAAATAAATTCAAAGGATTTTTTACTTTTTTATAAATAAAAAACATTCCATCAAAATGGAATGTTAATTCATTAATCTTCAAGCATACGCCAATTTCCTTCAGCTGCTTTAGAAATTTGATTGATAAAATGAAGAACTGAACTAGCACGCTCTTCATCGTGTTCATTTAACTTGTTTAAACCTTTACCAGATGACATGGGTTGCCCTAATGAAAAATCATTTTCTTGTAAATGACCTTCTGCAAAAGCAATAACAGTTTCACCTGATTCAATCTTAGTAATAATAAAGAACATTGAAAAGTCATCGTTTTCTTTCATGTAAGCAGGCATTGCCCAAATATCTTCCGCAATTTGTTGCATTTCTTCATTCATGAAACGATAGTACTTATGATTAGCTTCTGTAACTGGTGCATTTAATACAAACATCATCTTACTAAAAGCAGGAGTTCCCATTTTAATATTGTCTTCCATTATCTTTCACCTCTAGTTTTGTTTTTGTTGCTTTAATTGTTCTTTCAATTTTATATTTTCGTTTCTTAAATTAGTTAGTTCAGAACGAACTTCCCCTAAAATTTGTAACTGTAGTTTTTCAATTTCTAAATCATGGGGCATTTGATTTTGGGTTAAATGATCTAACTTCGCATGCAAAATACGCAATTCATGTTCGGATTTTAAGTTAACATGGAAATCATTTTCGGCATCTAAACGATCACGTTGTGCTGAACGATTTTGACTCATCATAATAATTGGTGCTTGAATAGCTGAAAAACAACTTAAAAACAGATTCAATAAAATATATGGATAAGGATCAAAATGAATTCCAAAGATTGCTAAACCATTCATAAGCATCCATACTAACAGAATCGCTATAAAAATGAAAATAAAAGTCCAACTACCACCAAATTTAGCAACTGCATCAGATACTTTTTGCCCAAAAGTAGTACTTTGGCTAAGTGAAACGTTAACATCCGTGATTTCATAGTTATCATCTTTTAAAGCTTTAGTTAATTTACGATTGATTTTTTGACTTTGTCTTAAATCTGAATTGATTAATGAATCTACGCGATTCATTCGATACTTTAATAAGTGATTAGCGCAAATAAAGCTATTCATTTTGGCTTTAGGATAATCTTGTTTAATTGCATTAGAAATAGGTTGAGCTAACTCTTTTAAGATTACACCCTCATCTCTTAGATATGTTTTGCCATCAACTAAACATTTTACTTGTTCTTGTGAATCTCTATTCATTTTTCCATCCTCCACTATAAAATTGCTTTCATATCGGCTGGTAAATCTAATTTAAATTCACGGTCGACATTTGATAAATCATCATGGAATTTTAAATAATAAGCATGTAGTGCTTGGCGTTTGATTCCTCTATCCAAGGGTCCATTATATAATTGATCGCCTAGGAGTGGATGACCGAATGCAGTCATGTGAACTCTAATTTGATGTGTCCTACCTGTATGCAATTTAATTTTTAACAGAGTAATATCTGAAACGCTTTGTTTAACCCAATATTCAGTAACCGCATTTTTACCATCAGCAATCACTTCACGCCGGAAATTGTCGCCTACTCTGCCAATTGGTCGATTAATAATTGCATGCGAATTAGACAATACTCCATCAACAATCGCGTAATAATATTTTTCAATCTGATGTTTAGCCACTTGTTGGTTTGCCAAACTATTTGCTAAACGATTTTTGGCAACTAAAACTAAACCAGAAGTAAAACGGTCCAACCGTGTGATTAAATGTGGTTTTAAATCGTGACTGTCTATTTTTCTTAAGTAACCCTTAATACGATTCACTAATGTATCTTCACGATTTGAGGGCCCTGGGACACTAGTTAACCCCGCTGGTTTATTCACAACTAACCAATTATCATCTTCATATATAATATTAATTGGATGATCACTAAAAGCAACCTCGTCATCACTTCGTTCATCAGGAAAAATAACTGTTAATTCGTCACCCGGTTTAACTTGAGCATCAAATGTAGTATCATCACGATTCAATAAAATATCACCATCATGTTTCAAATCGTTATACATACGATGACTAACACCTTTTTTTACTAAAAATTGCTTAATTCCATATTCAATTTTATCATTATTTGCCCAAGTAAATTTCAAAGTCACGTGCCTCCATTTTATTTTATATGTATGTTATATTAACATATTAATTAGAGAACCTGCTAAATTTCATAATTATAGAAAGAAGACATATAATGTTAAATTATAACGATCAAGAAAATTGGCCAAATAATTTTGGCAAAATGCAATCACCTATTAATTTATCAATTGATGACCAAAATAAATATGAAGAATTCTTGCCAATCAGTGTAGATGAATTCTATCAATTAAATAATGAGATTGATGATGGGACTACTATTAGATTAACCGGAATGGGTAATGCTACCGTTTTCAATCGTGAATTTAGCTTTCAACAAATTCATTTTCATACCCCTGCTGAACACACTGTGAATGGTAAAGTTGCACCTTTTGAAATTCATTTAGTTCACAAAAATAATATTGGACAAACCGTTGTAATTGCATTATTAGTACAAATTGGTAACGCTGATGCATCATTACAAGAAATTATTAATAGCTTTGTCCCTAATAAAGAAAATGATGTTTCAATTAATTTAACCGAGTGGATTCCTAACTTAGCCAATGGGTTTCATTATGCTGGATCACTTACTACTCCGCCACTAACAGAAAATGTAGAGTGGGTGGTTATCACCAATAGTCAAATGACAGTTAGTCAAAATCAAGTTGATTGGTTCGCTAAAAAATTCGGTCATAATAATCGTAAATGCCAAGCAATTAATAATCGTAATGTTGAATACTATGAAAACAAATAAAAATACATCCCTAATTATTTGAATTAGGGATGTATTTTTTATAAATTAAACTTTTTAAAATGCTTAGCTAAATATTGTAAAGTTAGGCTATCCGGCTTTTTAATTAATTCATTAGGTTTACCTGAAGCCATAATTTTACCACCGAAGTTACCACCTTTAGGTCCTAAATCAATCATATAATCAGCATTTGTCATTAAGTCTAAATCATGCGTAATTAGAATAATTGTTGCACCTTTTTGTTTTAATTGATTAACTACACCAATTAAGGTTTGGACATCAATTGGATGCAATCCTACTGATGGTTCATCAAAAACAAACATCGTATCACTTTGATTATTGCTTAAATGTTTAACCAATTTTAAACGTTGAGCTTCACCACCAGATAAACTAGGTGTACTTTCTCCTAAATGTAAATAATTCAAACCAATTTCATCAAGAATTTGTAATTGCCTTTCGATTGATGGGACACTTTTGAAGATTGGTAACGCATCCTTAACCGATAATTTTAATAAATCGACAATACTATATCCATGCCATTTTATTTCTTGAATATTAGGATTAAAACGATTGCCATGACAAGTAGGACAAACTTCTTCAATGTCTGGTAAATATTGCACATCCAAATGAATATTCCCTAAGCCACCACAAGTGGGACAAGCTCCTTGCTTATTGTTATAAGAGAATGCACCAATTCCATAATGTTTATCTTTAGCCGCTGGTAATCGGGCAAACATGTGTCGCAAATGATCCATAATGGTAGTGTAAGTAGCTAAAGTTGATCGTTCGTTTTTACCAACAGGTTTGGCATCAACACTAACGATATTTTTTATTCCAGTCGTTAAATTAGCTACTTGTTTAGGTAATTTAGCATGCTGATATTCACGAATGGCTGGCACTAAACTATTTAAAATCAAGCTAGTTTTCCCAGCACCAGAGAAACCAGTTACTGCAGTAATTTGACCACTCGGAATAGTTGATTCTACATTATGCAAATTATAATAATCATTTATTTGGATACTTGTATCTGCACAATCAACATTTGCTGGTACTTTAGCATGCATGATATCAGCTTTACCATCAATAAATTGCCCAATCAGCGATTTTTGGTTATGCGTTAACTGTTTAGGTGTACCTTGTGCAATCACATTTCCACCTTCATCACCTGATCCAGGACCAATCTCAATCACCCAGTCAGCAGCACTAATAATATTCACTTCATGATCAACGACTACTAATGAATTACCTTGCGCAATTAAAACACGAAAAATATGAATCAAACCCTTAATGTTATCGGGATGTAATCCCACTGAAGGTTCATCTAATACATATAAAACGCCAGTTGTTTCTGTTCGTAAAGTTTTGGCTAATTGAATTCTTTGTAATTCACCAGTTGATAAAGTATTTCCACTTCTAGAAAGGGTTAAGTAATCTAATCCTAGTTCTAGTAATGGACTTAAATTATCATCTAAATTTTCAAATAAGATATCAGCCATATGTTGCATATTATCCGGTAATGATTGCTTAGTTGATTTTTGCCAATGCTCTAATTCACCCAGTGTTAAATCAGAAACTTCAGCAATATTTTTACCAGCAACTAATTGATTTAATAAAGATGGATTCAAACGTGATCCATGACAAACTGGACAAGTTGAAAAATGAAAAAATTTACTAATACGATTAACTGCTCGTGAGCTTTTAGCCTTTTTCATTGACTCATATACTGATTCATATGCATTTTCATATAATGCATTATCAGTGTGAAATACACGTCCAGTTGATGTATGAAAATCAACTGGATATTGTTTCTTTTCACCATGTAGCACAATCTGCTTTTCTTTATCGGTTAAATTTTTATAAGGTACATTTGTACGAACCCCTAATGATTTAGCAATTGAGGACATAAAGTTACGACCCGGTAAATGCCATGGTGCAATCGCACCATCATCAATCGATTCGTTTTCATCTTCAATGATTGTATCAGGATCTAATGCACTAACTTGACCAGTCCCTTCACATTTAGGACAAGCACCACCAGCATTAAATGCAAAATCTTCTGCTGATTTAGCCATAAATTGAACCCCACAAGTAGGACATTTAATCATCCCCATGCCACTTTGACCATCGTTAGGTAAATCCATTGATTGTGCAATCTTTAAACTAGGTTTAACCCGATGACCATTAGGACAAACAGGTGAGCCTAAACGCGAAAAAATTAATCTTACTATATTAAAAATTTCACTCATTGATCCGACTGTTGAGCGTTCTGAAGGTACATTGGGACGCTGCTTTAAAGCAATTGCAGATGGAATATGGCGAACTTCACGAACATTAGTATGTGCACTTTGCCCAATTCGTCTTCTTGTATATGTAGATAATGCTTCTAAATATCTTCTAGAACCTTCAGCATATAAAATCCCCATTGCAAGTGAACTCTTTCCAGAACCAGATGGACCAGAGATGGCAACAAATTGATTTAATGGAATATCAACATTAATATTTTTTAAATTATGCACATTGCCACCACGCACTTCAATTTGGGTAGGTAAATAATTTTTATTATCCATTATAATTTTTCCTTTCACTAGATTTATGCTAAAAAAGTGCTGATTAATATGTCAGCACTTTAACTATTTTTTATCGATTTGTTCTAATAAATCATTAATTTGTTTGATATCTTCTTTAGAAAGATGATCATGATCATCTAAAATTTCATAAATTTGTTGACCAGAATCAATAATATCTTCCAAACGAGAATCCAAGTTGTTAAATAGTACATTAGTCAACATTGAACGTAAATGTGAAACCCCATCTTTATCGCCTTGAATGGCTCTTTCAGTCATTTTCTTAATAACGATTTTTACATTACGACGTTTTAACTTCTTTTCTTTATGACTATTATAATATGGTAAAAGAAGTGCCACAATAACTGATAGGGATTCAGCTATAGCGGCAACCCATTCAGCTAATTCTCCACTATGCATATGTAAACTCATCTCCTATAAACATTGTATCAGACAAAAAGCATTGCCCAAAGGACAATGCTTTTAATCAAACATTGCTTTAATTAAGTTAATTAATATCCATCAATTTGCCAATCAAACTGGTCTTTTTTACTAATAGAATGATACCTATTTCCATAGTCCTTATATCCTAATGCTCCAACCCAATGTAATATTTTATTTTTAGGGAATTTAGCATCATGATTGATTACAACTTTTTTATCTAAGCTATTTTCAGAAGCAGAATATAATGACAAAGCATTTCCATTTTTATCTATATGTGTATTATATTTTTCAAAAACCGTCCGCTTAAAAAATAATACTTTTACTTTCTTGGGAACATAATAGACATGATTATTAATCTTTATCATAAAAATATTCGAATTATATTTTTTGATTTTCCATTTACTGGCATTAATAAATCCTAAGCTTTTTTTATTTTTGGTTTTATTTGAATAGATATAGCTATCTGCATTTTTATAACGTGCATCATCATGATTTAATTTGTATATACTTTTATAAACGGGAATATTCATATTATACCAATCATAATCACCATCATCATAAGCTTCAACATGTAATGACTTATATGCAAAATCTGGATTAATGTATCCAGTTTCCCATTTTTTTGTCGAAAATTTATCAGATGAAACTTGGTTAGTTGGCTCTAATTTAACTGGTGATGGATCAGTTAAATCTTTTATCACAAGATTAACTAAATCTGCATAATTATTTACTTTTTGTTTCAAAACATCAGAATGATTAAAATCAATTTCATTTAAAATGGATTGGGAACGACTTTGCGTAAATTTAAAATGATTCAGGTAGTTTAAAACTTCATCTAGTTTATTATTAACAACTTGTTTTTCTTGATTATAAATACTCTTGTTATTAGCATAAAAGAAATCATATAGTTCATTAATATTAGATGCTGGATTTTTATATTTCTTAACATCTTGATTAATAGATACACTGTTTAAAAGTGATATCTGAGTATTAGAAGCATCAGAATTAATATATGAAATACTAAATAAAGGTATTATTACTCCAATTATTATAAGTAATTTAATAAAATTATTTTTCAAAATAAGCTCCTTTTATTTATCTTCAATATATTTAAATACTTGTTGGCCTGCTTGACGACCAAAGATAACGGTTTCAGCAATAGAGTTACCACCAATTCGATTATCGCCATGTAAGCCACCAGCAACTTCACCACCAGCGAATAATCCCTGCACTAGTTGATTATCTGCATTTAGAACTTGAGTTTTAGCATTCACTTTAATGCCACCCATTGTATAATGAACCGCTGGTGCAATATGAATAGCAAAATAAGGCCCTGCACTGATATCGCGATCCATTCCAGTTGTACGATTAAATTCAGCATCATGTTTAACATTCACTGCTTGATTCCATTTATCCAAAGTGGATATTAATTCATCAGCATCCACATTAACGTTTTTAGCTAAATCACTAATGGAATCACCATGAATAACTAAACCGATGGAATCATAAAAATTAATCGCACCAACATGATTACGAATACCTTGATTTAAAATCAAATATGCTGATTTTTCAGGTAATTGATTAATTGCAGCTGTAACATTCTTACGAGTATCTAATTCGTTCACAAAGCGATGACCCTTTTGATCAACTAAAATTGCGCCTTCGCCACGAACGGCCTCTCCAATTAAGAAAGCATGATCATTATCTTGTTGAACAGTCGGATGAACTTGAATTTTATCCATGTCCACTAATCCAGCTCCAGCATCAGTAGCTAATTTTAAACCATCGCCAGTTGCTCCAGGCTGATTAGTAGTTCGATAATGAGTTAAATCACTACGATATTTACCAATGATTTCTTTACTAGCGCCAAAACCACCAGTTGCTAAAACAATCGCCTTAGCATGAATATCTTTCCTAGTGCCATCTGATAACTTAACGTGAACGCCAGTTACTTCATTATTAACTTTTAAAATTTTATCCACATCAATATTATTAAAAACTGGAATCTCATCTTTTTCAATAATTTTAAGAAAATTAGTAACTAGAAATGCTCCAATGGGTGCCCCAGAGCTAGGACGATGAGTCCTTTTAGTATGCATGCCACCAGTAATTGTTAAATCATCTAAATCGATTCCATGATCAGCTAACCAATCGACAGACAATGATGAATGACTAGTAAAATAATCTAACATCTCAGGATTGTTCTGCTTATCACCACCAATAAAGGTGTCATTATAAAACGCTTTAAAACTATCAATAATATGATGTTTTAATTGTGTTTCTGTTTCAGCAGCATTCATCCCAGAAGATGCACGAGTTGAATTACCACCTAGTTTATCCATTTTTTCTAAAATAACTGGTTTTAAGCCTAATTCATAGGCTTGAATCGCAGTAACTAATCCCGTTGAACCTGAACCAACGATTATTACATCATAGTCAGCTTTTAATTTATCAACATTAGTTGGTTGAAATACATACTTACCCATTTTTCACACTCCAAACTTTAAATTAATATGTTTATTTTAGTACAAAAAAAGCATTGTCTAAAGAACAATGCTTAAGCTATTAATTTTTATTAGTAATCAATAAAACACTAAATATAATTAGTACGTTCAAGAAAATAGCATATTTATCAAAAACATTTGTTAATAGTCCCATAATTAAAGAACCTAAGATAAAACAAAATAGAACTAAACATGTATCAATCGCAATCCGTCTTGATTTAACATTTTTAAATCGCAAAAACGAATAAAAGTTATCTAATAACTTTCTTAAGTTACCAGTCATCATCAATGGATTAAATGGATTGCCATTCATCAATTTAAATTCTTGAAATTGAGCTGCAGCTGCAATCGCTAGTAAACCTACAATAAAAATGTCAGAAAGTATATTTGCTAAAATCCCTACGATAATTAATAAAATTACATCAATAATTAAAATAATCCTTTTAATATTACGTTCTTTATATCGACTAGCCTGTAAATGCTTAATAAAAACGACTCCTAAAGCAAACATTAAAATTGAAAATAAGTATCGCAAAGATTTGAAACCTGCTAATTTACTTAAACTCATGCCTAGTAAAATAAAATTTCCGGTTTGTAAACCAACAAAGACTTGTCCATGTTGCAAAAAAGTATACGCATCAATAGCCCCAGAATTCATTGCCAACAATAAACCCACTAATGGTGACTCATAGATATTCTTATTAATATTCACATACTCCTTTTTTAAATAAAATTATCATTATTATCATAATATATAAATATTAATAAAAATACTAAATCATATTATTTAGTATGGTAAATCTGTAATCTTTACCTTGGTTTTCGCAAAACCATTTTCTCTTAATACATTTTTTAATTCATCTTTACGATACTCGGATTGACGACTTAACACGACTTCACGTAAGATATTGGGATTAATTTTCGCTAGTGAAATGGGGCGATCACTAATGAGAGTTGATGAATCAACATTATCATGCTTAGGTTTAACAATTACATACCTTAACTCTTCTTCTTGCCATAAGATCTGCCGTTTAAAACATAATGATAGTAAGAACAATGAACTTAAACATTTTTTGCGGATATCAATTGCTACTGAATTCCAGACACCTCTTAAGCCACGATAGGCATCGAGCCATTCTTTGATAATGGGCATAATAAATTCTTTATGTGTTTTTCGATTATATTCAACTTTTAGTGGGAACACATAACCATAGCCTTCACCCATATGTTTAAAATCAGGTGAAGTATATTGTTCTGATAATTTTTGTTGAATCTTTTGACTATCAAAACCTAATGCCACATCCCCATAATTACCTAGCGCTTGTGAATTACGATTAGGCGAAAAGCTCCAAACATAACTATCAAAATTATTATGCTTATAATCATTAATAAAAGTATTAATTTCATCTTTTGTTGCATTTAATTGTTTTAAATATTCCACCGCAACACGGTACGTATAACGAACTTCCAAGGGATCATTCATTGAATGAATATATCCAACATAGAATAACTTAGTTTTAACAATATTTTTTAGTGCTCCTATACTAGTGTAATGGTAAATTTCTCCAATATCGTGAGCATTAATATAGAAGCGTTTATAAATAATATCATGTGAATGGGTTCGATAATCGGACTTTTCATCAGTAATAGAATTTAATGCTGATTTGCCATATTGATTTAATGAATCATAAATTTTGTGGAATTCTGTTGGCGTCATGCTTAAATTCATCTCCTCATATCAAAGATTTACATTAATTATATAACAACAAAAAAGCATCGTCTAAAGAGACAATGCTTAATCTAAAAATTGAATAATGAAACTAATAAAAATGACCATAAAACAAATGTCGGAATAAACCAAATCAAATAGAAGACAAACATACATTTATCATATATAGATAGATTTTTCCAACCATAAATCATAATTTTAATAAAAGTTATTAAAACATTGATCAAACTAATGATCCCCATGATTAGCAAGCCAAATAATACAAATGTATCTGAGTGATATATACTTTTATTATTCATTTCTATCATTCCATCAATAATCATAAATAATGGAATGAATAAAATTAATCCTTGTATCCATAATTTGTCTTTATAATTCATATAAACTCCCTACTTAATTATCTATGAACTAGGTAATAAATTAGCTCAATTACATTCCAATTCCAAGGGATAATTTCAAAAAATGATAACCAAGACATAAAGCTAGGTATAAATAAGATTAAATGAAATACAAACATTATTTTGTAATAGATTGGAATATTATGCCATCCTAATGAGATTAGTTTATTAATAAAAATGATGATATTTATTAAGCTAATAATCCCAATTACCAATACTCCAAATAATACTAGCGCGTCAGGATGAAACAAATCATCATGCGCTAATCCAATTGCACCATCAATGATTGAATATACTGGTAAAAATAAAACGAAAAATTGAATTATTAATTTCTTTGTATATTGCATAAAACTCCTTAATTTAAGAATGTTCAATTCTAATGTTATCATAAATAAATGGTAATATTAATATATGGAGGTGAATTATTATGAAGATAAAAAAATCAACAATAGCTCTTTTATCATTATTTATAATGTTTTTAACTTTTAGTGTCAATGCTAACGCAATTTCTGGATATGAATATGGGGCATCAGCTAAAAACAATGTAAGGACTACAAAAAGAGTAAAAGTATATAAAATAATCCCTGGTAAATATGAGGCAGCTAATAAATTTAAATATGCTGGTTACATAAAAAAAGGAACTCATTTAAAAGTATCAATGTACTTTATGTCTACTGGTGGCTATGTAATAAAAAACAAACACTATAAAGTTACTCATAAATCATTTTACTTAGTCCCAAAAACTGATAATCATTGGTATAAGAAATAATAAAAAAGCAGTCCTTAAAAAAGGACTGCTTTTTTAAGGACTGCTTTTACTATTTAGAATAAATGATGACGTCTATGATGTCCATAAAAATGACGATGATATGGATGATAATAATTATGACGTTCATATTTTCTTTGATAATGACGTTTAATATAGTGATGAGCTGCTCCAGCAATCACCGCATCCCTAACATAATGATAGCGATGATAGTGTTCACCATTATAATTACGATGTTCACTAAAACTAGGTACCCCTGCTGGAGTTGGTACATTCACATTCATATTATGATCAATCTTAGAAATTCCATCCGCATAGTTAAATTGCACTCCTGGTTGCACATTATATAAATATACATTGAAATCTAAAGTATTATCAGTGGATAATGCTTGCAGATGCACTCCACGTGCCATTAAGTCGCTGCCTTTAAAGACAGGTGTAACTTGATAAATGACTTTCTTACCAGCACGTAAAGCATCGCGCACCTTACTTTCGTAAATGGTTTGTACTTTTTGATTACTAAAAGCAGTTTGTGTAAATAAGTTCTTTAAATTATTTTGATCACCTGATTGTAAACGAGGTTCATAATTACCATTTACACTAATACCTTTAGATAAACTATAAGCAATCTCATTGCCACGATTAATAATTGCTTCAAGATTGATAAACTTTTGATGCCAACCCGTTGGTTTAACATCTTGTGTGGAACGTAAACTATCATTAGCAACATTTCGTGATTCTAAGTAAGCAGTATTCCCTGCTGAAGTACGATTTAACTTAATAATAGATTATTTAATTACTTCTTAATTAATTTTCTTAAATATTTTCTTAGAGATTCATCTTTGCTTATCCTACCAATTGCAAAATTTGCATAGTCAGCTTGTAGTAATTTATTGGCCATATCTTTTAATATCTCACCTTTAAGAGTACACATTTTTAACATTTTTCTATAATCTTTATTTTTAATAACATCTCTTAATTGTTTTGATATTTTATCTACTACTTCTTTAGGATTTAATTTATTAGGTAAATCATTTACATTGTTTATTAAATTATCTAGATTTCTTTTTTCCCTTTTAGAGTCTATGAAAGATCTTTTAATAGAAGAATCTAATCTATTTTTTGCAATATTGTATATAATTTCATTTCTTTTTTCCTTAACTCTTTCAAAAAAATCATTTTTATAACAATTGAATAAATCATTTGTTTCTTTTATATCTTTAGAACAATTCAATACCTTTTTTATTACTGTCTCATCTAGAAGTATCATTTCAATTTCATTATAGGGTAAACAAAACACATTATCATTCTTGTACTCTTTTATTTGCTTATCTTCTAATCCATCTTGATCAATTATTCCTATTGCAGAATTTTCAACCCATCTAGGTAATTTATTGAAGGTTTTTGTATATTCAATAACCTGATCATGTCCCTTTACAGGCTTTATAGTATAATCATCCATAAATATTTTTGAAAAAATTCTATAATCATAACTTGATAATGAACCTTCACAAAACAAAATCTTCTTCCTACTTCCGATTAGTTCAGTTAAAAGTGAATTTGGCAGTTCATTATTTTCCAATGGATGTAATTCTACATTATTTGGAGGAGTGAATTTTTTACACCAAATAATTGTTGAGTTTAATCTAGCGGATATAAATTCAATGTTATGTGATGTAAATATAAACTGACAGTCACTCCTAACATCCAAAAGTTTATCCCATAATTTATTGTAAATTGCCGGATTAAGAAAAGTTTCTGGTTCATCAACAATTATATAAGAGTTCTTGTTAGCTAATAATACATTTGCAATATAAAATAATATACATTTTTCTCCATCACTTAGTTCATTAAGGCTGTATCTATTACCATTTCTAACAGGAATAATAGTTCTTTTAAAGGAATCGATATCAAAACTTATTTCAGGAATAAGTTTTTTCCATATTTCATATAACTTATCCCAATTTGATTTAGTCCTACATTCTAATTTTAAATTACGTTGATTATTAGAATTTTGTGATAAGTCGTTTATTAAAGCTGTTATTAAAGCTGTAAATGGAGCAACTAATTTTCTATCAATATCTAGACCCATGATTTTAGTTTTAAAATCATTATTTACAGGTCTTAAATAATCGTTTCTATAATCGTTAATGCTTGTAGTACTTATATTATTATTGTAATCTTCAAAATATAAAACCTTTTGAGCAGGAATAACAGTTAAATTCGAAAGATTACTACCATACAAACTATTAACAAAAGTTGATTTCCCGCTTCCATTAGCACCTACAATTACTGCAGTTCTTTTTACAATGGCTATTTTGGACAAAATATACAAACGATTGGATTCATTTAATAATTTCTTTATTTGTAATTTTATTGTTTTTAAATCATTTATCTGAAATGATGAAATTATTTTATTTAAAAAATCTTTCAAATTACTATCATAATTTGTAGAAATATTTATTCTTGAGATTTCATTTTTTATATTTAAAATAACATCTTGTATTAAGCTTATATTTGAATTAAATTCTTCTTTTAATACTTTTTTTTCATCAATATTCAAATCTGCATTGTCTAAAACATAAATTGAATGTTCCAATAACTTATCTAACTGATTATTTATTGATTCTATATTATTCTGCAAATAATTCCTCCAAAAATTATTTTATTAATGTTTAATTTGTTTATTATTACTTTTTATTTTAATTTAATATTTTTTTATAAAAATATTTTTGCGGAAACACAGCACACTAATTTTATAATCATTTATATAAATAATATTAACATAAGTAATTTTACTTTTGAATTTATATAAAAAACGTCACCCAAAATGGATAACGTTTCTAATGTAATAGTAATAAAAACTATTTCTTACTCCCATTCAATTGTCGAAGGTGGCTTACTCGTAATGTCATACACTACTCGGTTAATGCCATCAACTTCATTTGCAATCTTAGTTGAAATGTTTGATAAAACATCCCATGGAATTTGTGCAAAGTCAGCAGTCATTCCATCGATTGAGTTCACTGCACGAATTGCGATGGTGTAGTCATAAGTTCTTTCATCACCCATGACCCCCACACTCTTGAATCCAGGCAAGACCGTAAAGTATTGCCAGATTTCCGTATCAAGGCCTGCTTTAGCGATTTCTTTACGTAAAATAAAGTCACTATCACGCACGATACGTAATTTTTCTTGAGTAATTTCACCAATGACACGAATTCCTAGACCAGGACCTGGGAATGGTTGACGCCATACCAAGTTAGCTGGCATCCCCATTTCTTCACCTAAGTGTCTAGTTTCATCCTTGAATAATGAACGCACTGGTTCAATTAATTCAAAATGCATGTCTTCTGGAAGTCCACCCACGTTGTGATGAGATTTAATGGTTTGAGCAGTATCAGTACCACTTTCAATCACATCGGTATATAGAGTTCCTTGCGCTAAGAAATCAATGTCTTTTAGCTTACGAGCTTCATCATTGAACACTTCGATAAATTCTTTACCGATAATCTTACGTTTTTGTTCCGGATCAGAAACATCCTTCAACTTACCTAAGAAACGATCACTTGCATCCACTTGGATGATATTCAAGCCGAATTTACCTTTTAGACTATCCATAACTTCTTCAACTTCGTTCTTACGTAGTAAACCATGGTCTACGAAGATACAAGTTAATTGGTCACCAATTGCCTTGTGTAATAAAACTCCAGTTACACTTGAATCGACCCCACCGGATAGACCAAGGATAACTTTCTTGTCGCCGACTTCTTCTCTGATTTGTTTAATCTTTAAGTCAACAAAATCATTCATTGACCAGTTTGCTTCTGCGCCACAAACGTTAAACACGAAGTTCTTTAAGATGTCAGTACCATATTTGGTATTTCTAACTTCAGCATGGAATTGAATTCCATAGAACTTTCTAGCGGTATCTTGCATTGCAGTAATGGGACACCCTTTCGCGGAAGCCACATTTTCGAAGCCATCCGGAGCCTTTCTAACAAGGTCTCCATGACTCATCCAAACTGGTTGATTTTTAGGTAAGCCCTTAAATAAATCAGCATCGTCAGTCGTAATGTCGATATCAGCATGTCCATATTGACCATGATCTTCGCCATCAACTTTTCCACCGCCTAGATCATATGCCATCAATTGCATTCCATAGCAAATTCCTAGGATTGGAATATTCATTTCAAAAATTTTAGGGTCAACTTTCAAGGCGTCATCAGCATAAACACTGTTAGGTCCACCAGAGAAGATAATTCCCTTAGGGTTAAAAGCTTTAATCTCTTCGATTGACATATTGTGAGACTTCAATTCGGAATATACACCAAAATCACGAATACGACGGGTGATTAATTGGTTGTATTGACTACCAAAGTCAAGTACCAAAATTTTGTCAAATGAAGATAGGTCCATTTCAGCCAAACCATCCACGCTCCTTTTCTAAATTGCTTTTAATCATACCGAGAAGATAAGATTGTGTCAAATTTTACTGATTAGTATTTTCTTAATAAAACGTTGTCAATCCAATGTTCTTCACCCTTATGAATAATTAAATCAGCTCTTGTTTTAGTGGGTTTAATGTTTTCTTCTAAATTTGGTAAATTAATTGATTGCCAGACGTCTTTTGCCATTTGGACTGCTTTCTCACGATTAGAATGTGCCAATTCATAATAATGATTCGAAGGATTCTGAAAAGCCGTATCCATTAATTTCTTAAAGCGGTCTAAATACCATTTTTCAATTAAATCATCATCAGCATCAATATAAATTGAGAAATCAGTAAAGTCACTCACATAAATTTGTTGATTACTTGGTAATTGAAGAGTATTAATTCCTTCAATAATTAAGATATCGGGTTGGTCAATAATATCATAACGATTAGGAATAATATCATAGACTTCATGTGAATAAACTGGTGCTTTCACATTCGGTTGACCGGATTTAACTTCATTCATAAAGTTAATTAGAGCTTTCATATCATAACTTTCTGGGAAACCCTTTTGATTCATAATGCCACGACGTTCTAATTCTTTCGTATTATATAAAAAGCCATCCGTCGTAATTAATTGCACTTTCTTTTTAGGAAAGAAATGGCTTAGCAACACTTCTAACAAACGAGCAGTGGTGGATTTACCAACAGCTACACTTCCAGAAATTCCAATAATAAATGGGACTTTACGATTTTCTTTATCTAAAAATTGAGTTTTAGTTTTTTGCCAATCATTAAAATTTTTCGTACATAAATCTAATAAATGAACAATTGGAATATAAACATCTTTAACATCTTGCAATGAAATCTGGTCATTAAACGCTTTGATTTGTTTTAAACTTTCTTTAGTTAGTGGCACTGATTGAGTATGATAAAATTTTTTCCACTCATCTTTTTTAAAAGTGTAATAGTTAATTGGATTTGCCAAAGCAGTCCCTCCATTAAAATAAATAATTGTTTTCAATCATAACATTTCTATATTTAGATGTATTAAAAAAGAGCCTAACTTGCTTAGTTAAGCTCTCTTTATTTGTTACTAATATTAATTATTGTAAATCATAATATTTTGCAGGGACAGTATTGAAGATTGGTGATAATTGTTTTTCAGCAATAATGGTTAGTTCATGCATTGCACGCGTACAGATTGTATAAACTAATTGACGATCAGCTTCATCACCATATTGTTCAGCACTGGCGTCCCACATCACTACAGAATCAAATTCTAGTCCTTTAGCAAGGTATGAAGGAATAATTAAGGTTCCAGTAGCCAAACGTTGATTTTCAGTTCTAATAAGTGTATTTTTTACGTTCAATTGATTTAATTGTTCGGATAATGATTCAGCATCCGCTAAAGTTTTCACAATAATAGCGGTGGTATCATGTTTTTGCTTATCGGAGTTGATTTTATCATTTAATTTATTAAGGGCAGCTTCTCGATCATCCACAACATTAATCATTGGTTTATCACCTTCACGCGCGAAGGATTCAATTTCGACACCATTCCCTAACAGATGTTTAGTAAAGTCAGTGATTTGTTCAGTTGAACGATATGATTTAGTCAATTGCACAACGTTGGTCTTTTCAGGATCAAACATTGTTCCCAACTCTTTTAATAATTTATGACTATTTTCATGGGTAAAGATAGCTTGATTCAAATCCCCTAATAATGTGAAACGAGCACGTGGAAATGTGAATTTTAAGAAAGCCATTTGAAAGGCAGTATAGTCTTGAACTTCATCAATGAATAGATATCTAATATCAGTCTTAGCACGTTTACCAGAAATCTTATCAAATAGATATAGGTAAGCTGATACATCTGAAATTGAAATATCGCCGGACTTCATTTGTTCGATGGAATGATCAACACTCTTTTCCCAATCATCTTTAGTTAAATCATAATCATTCAAATTCACTAAATTAGGAATGTTTCTTAGCATGTGGACAAATTGATTATTAATTCTTAAGAAACGAGCATGGACGATTTGTTTACGAATTTTTCTAAAGGCCCCAATGACAATATGTTTAGCTAAGAAATTGAATTCTTTATCCGCATTTTCAAATTCATCGGGATGGGTTCTTTGGACAGCTTCAATTTGTTCACGCGTTAAGTCTTGTACTGCTTGTTCTACCCAATCAGTTTTCATTTCAGCTTTAACGCGACGATTTAACATCTTAATAAGTTTTTCTTTAGTAGCAGAAAGACGATTTCTTAAATTATAATTTTTATTAAAACTATAGTAAATTTCAGCAATTTTCTCACGAGAAATAAAAATTTCCCCATTGAATTTCAAATTCTTGAATTTCATATCTTCAGTGTTCAAATGATTAGCATAAGCTGTGACTGCTTTAAAGTAATCTAAACTGTTCTTTAGATTATTAATTCTACGAACTTGACCATCTGCCGAGTTATCTTCTTCAAAACGTTCGGATAAGGTTTCAACATTCATATGTGGAACCCGCAAACTACTATATTGATAGTAAGTCATTTGCACCATGTTTTGTTCCCCTAATTCAGGTAACACTTGATTAATGTAATCGTTAAACAATTGGTTAGGTGAAAATAAGATTACTTGACCAGAATGCAATTTTCCACGGTATTGATATAGTAAGAAAGCAATTCTTTGTAAAACAGCAGCAGTTTTACCTGAACCAGCAGCTCCTTGTACAAATAATAAGTCTGAATCAGTATCACGGATAATCTTATTTTGTTCAGCTTGAATGGTAGTAACAATACTCTTCATTTTGGTACTAGACTTACCATTTAAGTTATCTAGTAACATTTGATCGCCAACTACTTGGTCGGTATCAAAAATGGTATCAATTTCTCCATCTTTAATTTGGAATTGACGTTTTAAAGTCACATTAACTTCTTGGGGTCCCATAGGAGTATTATAAGTTAATTTACCAATCTTACTATCATAGTAAATACTTGAAATTGGGGCACGCCAATCATAAATCAAATAATGATCAGGACTATCGGCAAAAGAACCTAATCCAATATAAATAGTTTCAGGTTGATTTTCTCCAGCTTCTTCAAAGTCCAAACGTGCAAAGTAAGGACGTTCCTCCATTTTATTTAATTTATCATATTCTCTAGTTGCATGTTTCCAACTATTTTCACGCTCTTCAAGCATTTGTTGTTGTTGACGGATAGAAACCGAAGTTTCCATCATCCCGCTATAAGTACTTGTTTTTAGACGGACATCATTGTAAAAATTTTTATTGATTGCACTTTCATCTTTTTCAGCACGATTAATTTTTTGTGCCGCTTCAGTTTTAGCAACGCCTATTTTCCCTAAGACGTTTTTTAAATGTTTAGTTTCATATTTTCTAATTGAGTCAGCCATCTAGACATTTCCTCCATTCAAAAGTTGATTAATAATTTTAGCACAAATAATTGGTAAAATAAAATTTTTAACCTGAGGGTCATCTTTTTATTACAAAGAATTTGTATGATAAAATTAATATTGATAGAGACTTATGAAAAATAGGAGGTTTTTTTATGATTAATATTTATCTAGTACGTCATGGACAAACTTATTTAAACAAATATTTCCGTATTCAAGGATCGGCTAACGCCCCACTAACTGTTAAAGGGGTTGCTGATGCTGTGGATGCTGGTAAAAGATTGAGTAAAATTAAGTTTGACCATGCTTACTCAAGTGATATGCCACGTGCATATGATACTGGTAAATATATTTTGCAACAAAATCCTTCATCACTTGAAGAACCTATTATGGATACTGCCTTTCGTGAAGAAAACTTTGGTTACTTCGAAGGAAACGACAGTGAACAAGCTTGGCACCAAATTGGTGGCCCTAAAGGTATGGGTAGCTACGGTGAAATGATCGATAAACTAGGTATGGGAGGCACTGCTGATTTAATTGCTGAAGCCGATCCTTATGGTGATGCTGAAACGGATAGTGATATTCGTGCTCGTTTCATGCCTGGATTAAAGAAAGCAATTCAAAATGCTAAAGATGGCGAAAACGTGTTAATTGCTGCTCATGGTACTATTATTAGATGGGCAATCGACCAATTTGCTGATAGTAGCATTGATGTCTCTGAATCCATCTTAAATGGTAGTGTTTCTAAGTTAACTGCTGAACCAGATGGTACTAATATTAAAGTCCAATACTACAATCGTACTGACGAAAACGTATAATAAAAGTAATAAAAAGAACCGTTATCCAAATGATAACGGTTCTTTTTATATCTAATTATTTTTTCAAACGTTGTTTATACATATCAATTTCATCTTCAGATGCACGAACATAATGACGAGGAGCAATTTCAACTAGCTTGCGATTCTTCCCATCATCTTCTTTACTTGCATCATAATCAAAGGCTTGACGACTACGTTCGTATTCTGGATCAGGAACTGGAACTGCTGATAATAGACTTCTTGTATAATCGTGTAATGGATTAGCATACAATTCATCAGCATCCGCAATTTCCAACATCCGACCATAGTGCATAACACCAATTCGATCACTAATGTACTTAACCATTGATAAATCATGGGCAATGAATAAGTAAGTTAACTTACGTTTCTTTTGTAAATCTTTTAATAAGTTAACAACTTGGGCTTGAATTGAAACATCTAATGCAGAGATTGGTTCATCGGCAATGATAAATTTAGGCTTTACTGCCAATGCACGAGCAATTCCAATCCGTTGTCTTTGTCCACCTGAAAATTCATGTGGATAACGATTAGCATGTTCTTTATTTAAACCAACAGTTTCAAGTAAATCTTCAACTTGATGCTTACGATCTTCTTTATCCTTAGCTAAATGATTAATATCAATTCCTTCAGCTACAATATCTTCAACTTTCATACGAGGGTTTAAAGAAGCATATGGATCTTGGAAGATAGTTTGAATATCACTTCTAAATTGTTGTTTTTGTGCCTTATGTCTTAGCTTGGAAACATCTTTGCCATCAAAAATAATTTTTCCAGCAGTTGGTTCATACAAATGACTAATGGCACGACCAGTAGTGGTTTTACCAGAACCAGATTCACCAACTAAACCAAAAGTTTCACCCTTATAAACATCGAATGAAATATCATCAACCGCTTTTACTTCATCTGCTTTACCAACATTAAAGTATTGTTTTAATCCTTCAACTTCTAGAATTTTAGGAGCATTTTCTTCTAACATGATTTCACCACCTAATTATTAGTTATTATGTGTTGCTTTAAAGTGTTCTTGACGCTTAACAATGTCAGCTGGTGGTGTGACCTTTGGTGCACGGTCATCTAATAACCAGGTTGCTGCATAGTGAGTATTGGAAACTTTAAAGAATGGTGGTTGTTTTAATGTATCAATCTTAAGTGCATACTTATTTCTAGCAGCAAAGGCATCCCCAACCGGTGGTTCCAACAAATCAGGAGGTGTTCCTGGAATTGATGGTAATACATCGGCATCAGTATCAAGGGTAGGCATTGAACCTAATAGTCCCCAAGTATATGGATGCTTTGCATTATAGAAGATTTCATCAACAGTCCCATATTCAACAATTTTTCCAGCATACATAACTGCAACACGATCAGCCATCCCTGCAACTACACCCAAATCATGAGTGATAAAGATAATTGAAGTATTAATCTTAGTTTGTAGCTCCTTCATTAAATGAAGAATCTTAGCTTGAATAGTAACATCCAAGGCAGTGGTTGGTTCATCGGCAATCAATACTTGTGGATAGTTAACTAAAGCAATTGCGATAACAATTCTTTGTCTCATCCCACCAGAAAATTGATATGGATAATCATTGATTCTTTCTTTGGCATTTGTAATACCAACCAGTTTCATAATTTCTAAAGCTTTTTCCATGGCTTTTTCTTTACTCATTCCTTGATGAATACGTAAAGGTTCAGCAACTTGCTTACCAACTTTCATTGTTGGATCCAATGAAGTCATTGGATCTTGGAAAATTTCAGCAATGCTTTTACCACGAAGTTTACTTAATTGTTTTTCGTTTTTATCTAAAATTTCTTCATCTTTAAACTTAATGCTACCGCCAGCAATTTCAGCGTTAGGTGCATTCAAACCCATAATGCTACGAGTAGTAACTGATTTACCAGAACCGGATTCACCAACGATTGCTAAGGTTTCACCTTTCTTTAAATCAAAACTAATGTCACGAATGGCTTGAACTTTACCTGCATAAGTTTTGAAATTAATCGTTAAATTTCTAACCTCTAGGATATCATCTTTGTTTTCCATTCTATGTCACCTACTCTCTTGATTTTGGATCAAATGCATCACGCAATCCATCACCTAAAATGTTAAATGCAATCATTAATACTGATAGCACAACAGCGGGAACCCACATTTGATATGGTAAGAATTGGAATGATTTTTGACCATTACTAATTAAAGTACCTAATGAAGCAGCTGGAGCCGGAACCCCAATTCCAATAAATGATAGGAATGCTTCGAAGAAGATAGCACTTGGAATTGTGAACATAGTATTAATGATAATAACACTAGTTAAGTTAGGTAATAGATGCTTAAAAGCAATCTTAACTGAGCTTTCACCTAATGATCTAGCAGCTAATACGAATTCTTGATTCTTTAATTCCAATGTTTGAGCACGAACTAAACGGGCCATATTAATCCAACTAGTAAAGGCAATCGCAATAATAATAGCAGGAATACCTGGATGCAAGATTAATAATAGTAGAATCATAACAACCAAATTAGGAATCGATAGCATAATTTCAATAATTCTTTGCATTACAGTATCAACTTTTCCGCCTTTCCAGCCGGAAATAATTCCGTAAGCAACTCCAATGGTTAAATCAAAGAAAGTTGCTACTACTGCAATGATCAATGAAATTCTAGTACCATACAATGTTCTAGCTAATAAGTCACGACCTAAATAGTCACTACCAAACCAGAAGTAATGATTAGCAGCAGCACCTGTATAAGCATTAACTCTTTGCCCACCTTGAACTAAAGTTCCGTTAAATCCAGGAATGTCAATTCCAGGGATACGTGGAGGCAAATTATTTAAATTAGGATTAGTAGAAACATTATTCATGGATGGAATTAAAGCTGAGCCAAATGCCACCACGAATAATAGAATTAAAATAATTAACGAAATCATTGCCGCTTTGTTTTTCTTTAAACGACGCCAAGAATCTCTTAAGAAAGTTAACGAAGGAGCAGCAATTTTTTCATTATCTAGATGTGAACCATCTGATAAGGGTTCAAATGCATCTTTTGGTAATTCTTGTTGTTTGTCTGCCATGTTTTAACCCCTCTTTCCTGTAATTCTGATTCTTGGATCAATTAATCCATAAATAATATCAGTTATTAGTAATACCACACATAACATAAAGCAGTACATAATAGTTAATCCCATAATAGTTGGATAATCATTAGTTACAACTGAATTAACGAATTGTTCACCAATTCCAGGAATAGCAAAGATATTTTCAACAACAAGTGAACCAGTCATAATGTTAACAGCTAGTGGTCCAACAATTGTTACTAATGGAATCAAACTATTTCTTAAAGCGTGATGGTAAATAATACCGAATTTACTTAAACCTTTAGCACGAGCTAATTCAATGTAATCGGCACTTAAAACATCAACCATTTCAGTTCTAACAAACCGAGCAGATTCAGCAAATGGCATTGCCGCTAACGCTAGCGTTGGCAGAATCGTATAAGCAAATCCACTCCAACCGGCAATTGGTAGCCAACCCCATTTCAATGCCACAAAGTATTGTAGTAAGATTGAAAGCACGAATGAAGGAATTGAAATTCCTAAAATGGAAACAATAGTAGTTGTTGTATCAACCCATGTTCCTTTTTTGATAGCTCCTAATGATCCAACAACAATTCCTGCCAAAACTCCTACGATAATTGCTTGTAGACCTAATAACAATGAAGGTCCAACACGACTAGAAATTAAGTAAGAAACCTGTTGATCACTAAATTGGAATGATGTTCCAAAATTACCATGGACGGCATTTGCAATATAACTAATATATTGTTGCCAAACTGGTTTGTTTAAACCATATTGTTGTAAAACCATATTTCTTTCTGAAGGCGATAACTTCGCTTCATTAGTTAATGGTGTTCCTGGCATTATCTTCATAAGAAAGAATGTAACTGTCGTTACAATAAATAATGTCAAGATTAAATAAAATATTCGTTTTGCCAGATATCTTACCATGATGACTCCTCACAATCTTTTTTAGTTTTTATACTAAACTATGTTTAATATGTACGGAAAAAGTTAAACACTTGCCATAAATACAGTAAGCATTTAACTTATCCCTATTATAGTCTATCTATTGATAATATCTCAAATAACTTGTGTACTATTTATTTGATAAAGTTATATCTCTAAGATTATATGGCGAACCTGTTGGGAAGAATTGAATTCCTTGAACTCTTGGTTTGATAACTCTTGGGGTTACTTGATGATAGATAGGAATAATTCCTTGGTCTGACATCAATACCTTTTCAGCTTTTACAAGATCATCCCAACGCTTACCAGCATTATTAGCATCTTTGCCTTCAGCATTTTGTACTAAAGCGTCATATTCCTCATTCTTCCATTTACCATTGTTGTATGCATTATCACTAGTAAACAATGATAAGAATGAAATTGGATCTGGAAAATCAGCGCCCCATGCACTTACTACCATATCAAATTGACCATTTTGTGAACGGCTTAATCTTGATTTAAATGGAATGTTTTGTGCAGTAACCTTTAAATTAGGTAGCTTTTCTAATGCAGTTTGTAAAAATTCAGTAGTATTTTTACCAGCTGGAGTATCATCAGATAGCATTGAAACATTTACAGATTTTTTACCAGTTTCTTTTAGACCCTTAGCCCATAATTTCTTAGCTTCTGCTAAGTTGTAACTAACGCCTTCTTTAGTGCCAGCATCATCTGTAAAGTCTTTACCGTCACGCTTAGACATTCCTGGAGCAACATAGCCAACCGCTGGAGTTGAACCATCACCTAAAACATCTTGGGTAAATTGTTTACGGTCAATAGCCAATGAAATTGCTTTCCTAATATTAGCATTCTTGAATACTGGATTACTCTTTTCATTCATTTCAATATAGAAAGTAGTTGCACCCTTAGCACTGTGTAATTCTTTACTATTCTTGAATTCATTAACTTGTTGTTTCCCAGTAAGTGTATCAACATCTAAACCACCAGTTTGGTATTGATTCAAAGCAGTATTAGGATCTTTTTGAACATTAAATTTAACACCATCAAATTTAATGTTCTTGGCATTCCAATAATCATTGTTTTTAACTAATTTCCAACTATCATTGGTACCAGTCCAACCAGTTACCTTGAATGGGCCATTGTAAATCATGTTGTTACTGTTAGTTCCATATGAACCGCCATATTTATTAACCACTGATTCACTTTGTGGATAAAATGGTGCCATTGCAACTAAGTATTTAAAATATGTTTGAGGTTTGGTCAAACTTACAACTAACTTATAATCACCATCAGCTTTAACACCTAAAGAAGAAAGTGGTGCTTTATTTTTACCAATTTCGGTCGCATTTTTAACATGATCGAATAAGTATGAATATTGAGAAGCAGTCTTTGGATTTACAGTACGTTGCCAACCATATACAAAGTCTTTAGCAGTAACTGGTTTTCCATTACTCCATTTAGAATGTCTAAGATTAAATGTATAAGTCTTACCGTCCTTAGAAACTTTATAACTTTCAGCAACTCCTGGCTTAACAGTATTATTTTCACCAGACATTAATAACCCTTCATTACTATTATTCAATGTACCAAAAGCAGTATTGTCAGTAGCCTTTGATGCATCTAGAGTAGTTAAATTAGCTGATTGTTGCCATTGTACCAACTTACTACTTGATTCTTTGCCACTGTTATTACCACAAGCGGCCAATAAGAATGCTGATGCTGCTCCCACAGCACCAACTTCCAACATAGATTTTAACTTCATAATATCCTTACCCCCAATTACATACATCTATTCGCGAAATAGATTAAACTTCTTTTAAAAGGATTAGTGAAATTTTAACATTACTTTATAATTAAAAGCAAGCTGTTTTCTAATTTGATTTTAATTTTACGGATTTTTTGTATTGATATGTAACTTAAAATTACATATCAATGTTTATCATTATCTATATGAGTATTTCTAAGATCATATGGAGAACCTGTTGGAAAGAATTGAATACCACTAATCCTTGGTTTAATTATAGTTGGTTTAACTGGATAATAAATAGGGACAATTCCCTGATCATTCATTAAAGTTTTTTCAGCATTAACTAAATCTTCCCAACGTTTATTAGAATTATTAGCATCAGTACCTTCTGCATTGTTAACTAATGCATCATATTTAGAATTACTCCACTTTCCATTATTATAGGAACCATTACTTACAAACATTGATAAGAATGAAATTGGATCTGGAAAATCAGCTACCCATGAATTAATAACCATATCAAATTGACCACTTTGAGCTCTGCTGATTCTAGACTTCGGTGGTATATTTTGTGATGTAATACTTAAACCTGGTAACTTTTCTAATGAAGTTTGTAAAAATTCAGTTGTAGATCTACCGTTATCTGTATCATCAGATAGAAGCGTAATATCAACAGAATTTTGACCTGTTTCTTTTAATCCTTTGTTCCATAGCTTCTTAGCATCATTTAAATTATAGGAAACCCCTATGTTAGTGCCAGCATCTTGAACAAAAGTTTTGCCATTATGTTTAGGCATTCCTGGTGAAACATATCCTTGAGCTGGTTTAGAACCATCACCTAAAATATTCTTAGTGAATTGATTCCGATCAATTGCTAACGAAATCGCTTTTCTAATATTTTGGTTTTTAAAAATCGGATTTTTCTTCTCATTCATTTCAATATAAAATGTTGATGCCATATTTAGATTATGTAATTCCTTTGAATTTTTAAACTCTCCAACTTGTTGTTTACCAACAAGATTTGTTAAATCTAAATCACCTGTTGAATATTGATTTAGGGCAGTATTAGAATCTTTTTGTACATTAAATTTAACACCATTAAACTTAATATTTTTAGCATTCCAATAATTATTATTTTTAATTAATTTCCAACTATCGTTAGTACCACTCCAACCAGTAACCTTAAATGGACCATTGTAAAGCATGCTTGAACTACTGGTTCCATATGATTGACCATATTTATCAACGATTGCTTTACTTTGAGGATAAAATGGTGCCATTGCTATTAAGTATTTAAAATATGATTGTGGCTTTGTTAAACTAACTACTAATTTATAATCACCATCAGCTCTAACGCCTAATGAAGATATTGGAGCTTTATTTTCTCCGATTTGATTTGCGTTTTTAACATGATCAAATAAGTATGAATATTGAGAAGCAGTTTTTGGATTAACTGTTCGTTGCCAACCATACACAAAGTCATGTGCTGTCACTGGCTGCCCATTATTCCATTTAGAATGACGTAAATTAAAAGTATAAGTTTTACCATCTGAAGAAACTCGATAATTTTTAGCTACTCCTAGTTTAATGGTATTATTCTTTGCCGACATTGTTAGTCCTTCATTACTATTGTTTAACGTTCCAAAAGAAACATTATCAGTAGCTTTAGAAGCATCCAAAGTAGTTAGATTCCCAGGTTGTTGCCATTGTACTAACTTGCTACTGGATTGTTGCTTATTACCACATGCCACAAGCAGACATAAAGATGAAATGCCCACAGCACCAGCTGTAATAGCTGATTTAATCTTCATATGTAATCCCTCCAAATACAAATATATCTATAAATATAAATTAATTTTTATAGATACATTAATAAAATGTTAACATTGCTTTATAATTCAAAGCAATGGATTTTATAATATTATTTTAATTTTATACAAAAAGTAGCAATTATATGTAACATTTCATTACAAAAGGCCTATTTCTCGTTAAATGCCTTGATTATAAATTATTAGCACTACAAATTAAGATTATTATTTAAAAATAAATTCTCATATTTTTATAATTTGTCATAAGTAAATTAATTCATAAATAAAAATGTTATAATATATCAAATCAAGGAGGATGATCGAGTGGATAACAAGCAAACAACTGCAATTACAATCGGATTAAATTTAGATAATGAAGAATTCGATTATTCGATGGATGAACTGACTGCCTTAGCAAATGCTAATAATATTGAGGTACTTTCTACATTAGTACAAAAATTAGACCATCCCGATTCAGCAACCTATTTTGGTAAAGGAAAAGTTGAAGAATTGGCAACTGATATTATTGATTACGATGCTGATATGATCATCGTTAACGATGAACTTTCCCCCAGTCAATTAAGAAATTTAGAAAAGAAAACTAATACTAAAGTTATTGATCGTACTGGATTAATTTTAGAAATATTTGGTAATCGTGCTCAAACCCATGAAGCTAAACTACAAGTTCAATTAGCTAAATTGGAATACCAATTACCTAGATTGCACACTAGCGCCAGCCAACGCCTAGATCAACAAGGTGGCGGTGGTTTTGCCAATCGTGGTTCTGGTGAATCACAAATTGAATTGAACCGTCGTGCAATTGAAAGAGACGTTACTCATATTAAAAATGAGTTAAAAGCAATTCAAAAATCAGACAAAACACAACGTAAACAACGTGATTCAACTAACATTCCAACTGTTGCTTTAGTCGGATATACTAATGCTGGTAAATCAACTATTATGAATCAATTAGTTGGTCGTTATGGTGAAAATGTTGATAAACAAGTAATGGTTAAAAATATGCTATTTGCTACTTTAAATACAAGCGTAAGAAAAATAACCTTCTCAGATAATAAGGATATGTTGCTTTCCGATACTGTTGGTTTTGTTAGTAAGTTACCCCATCAATTAGTGCAAGCTTTTCGTTCTACTTTATCAGAAGCTGCTAACGCTGATTTATTGATACAAGTAGTTGATGAGTCTGATGAAAATAAAGAATTAATGATGGATACTACTATGAAGACCTTAAAAGAAATTGGTGTTAAAAATATTCCAATGATTACAGTCTTCAATAAAGCTGATTTAGCTAATGAAAAACGTCCTGAACATGTGGGTGAAGATTTAACCATCTCAGCTAATGAAGATGATTCTATCGATGAATTAGTCAAAGTAATTAAAAAGAATAGTTATTCTAATTATGCTGTTGCTGAATTCATGATTCCATTTGATAAGGGTGAAATTATTAATTACTTAAATAATAATGCGAATGTGTTAGCAACTCACTATCTTGCTGAAGGAACTAAAATAAAAGCCGAACTACCAGTTTCACAAATGGACAGATTTAAAGATTATATTATTAAAAATGAAGATTAAAAAAATGCCGCTAAATAGTTAGCGGCATTTTTATTTATTATTTTAAAAGAATAATTTACTAACAATAATGACAAATACTAATAAAATAACTGAACTTGTAAATGAAGCAACTAATGGTTTAACTCCACGGTTAAGTAAAACCTTAAAGTTAACTGTCATCCCTAATGCTGCCATAGCAATTCCTAAGAAAATATAAGCTGCATTTACTAAAATTGACAATAAACCCACACTAAAATGAGCATATGTCCCAATAATACTAGTTAGAATAAAACCAGCCATAAACCATGGTATTGGTAGTTTACTTTTACTATTAACTTCACCATTAGCAGTAGTTTTTTGATACCAGATCCCAATAATTAATGCAGCTGGTGCTAACATTAGTACTCGCGATAGCTTAGTAATAATTGCAATATTTAAAGCAATTGGACCGTCAGAACTACCTGTTGCTACAGCATGAGCAATTTCATGTAAAGAGCCACCAGCCATCACACCAAATTGGTCTGGTGCCATGTGTAATAATGGTTTAATAGCAATTTCAATTAAAGTAAAGGCTGTTCCCATAATAGCAACAATAGCGACTGCAAGGACTTGATCTTCTTCTTTTTGTGCTTGCTTGTCTGAACTAACTTTAATTTGTGGTGAAATCCCCATAACCGCAGCAGCTCCACAAATACCTGTCCCACTAGCAGTTAAAATGGATAGCTCCTTATTAACCCCTAATTTACGATTAAGTAAATAAGTACCTGTAATTGTTCCTAAGACCACTAAGATTGCTAATAAAATGGTTTTAATTCCTGAAGACATTAAAGTATTAAGGTTTAATTTAAAACCTAACAATATAATTCCTAAACGTAGAAATTTATTAGAAATAAATCCAGCTTCAGCTTTTAATCCTCTAGTAATTTTAGGTTGAACTTGTAATAACATTCCAAAAATAAGTGCTAAAACCAATGAACCAATAATATTTAAATATGGCATACCAGCTAAATATGTACCAATCATTGTACAAATAAATGTAACAATGATGGTTAACCAGAATTTAGGTGTAAATATAATTTTCAATCTAATTTCCCCCTATTAACTTATGTCTTAAGTATATCTATGTGTTACTATAATATAAAATTATCATTTTTAATTATGATATTAATAAAACTTATAAGGAAATATTATGTTAGATCAACGGTATATTACTTTTCAAATTTTATCTAAAACTAAATCTTATACAAAGACTGCCAAACAGCTGTTCATCACTCAACCAGCAGTCACTCAACAAATTAAAAGTTTGGAAAATGAATTAAAGTTAAAATTAGTTAATTATAAACAACCATCGTTGCAAATTACTGAAGATGGACAAAAATTAGCCGAATTTATTAATAATATTAATGTACAGAGTAATAAATTCATTCACCAACTAAAAGAAACACCTAAAAAACGTAAATTAATTTTTGGATCAACTAGATCTGTAGCAATTTTTATGACGCCCAATATAATTAATAAATTGGAAAATCAATTTTACAATATTGAATGTGTTGTTACTAACACCAACGAAATATTAAAAATGATTGATAATGGTAAATTAGATTTTGCAATTTTAGAAGGCAATTTTAATAAACAAAAATATAGTTATCATGTTGTTAAAGATGAAAAATTTATTTGTGTTGCTGGGGTTGATAATCCGCTAACCAGTAATAAAATATTTAAAATTCAAGAGCTATTAAAACAAAACTTATTGTTAAGAGAAATGGGGTCTGGTACTCGTTTCATCTTTGCCAATTGGTTGGAATCTTTAAACATTACCGAAAATGATTTTAATAAAGTAATTAATGTAAACGAGCCAACTGTCATTAATAACCTATTACAATATAATTTAGGCATTTCATTTATGTACAAATCATTAGCTGAAAAAGAAATTAATGCTGGTCATTTAAAAGAAATTAAAATTAAAGGTTTAGACATTGTTAGACCCATTAACTTAGTTGCCTTAAAAAATAACTACTTTAATGAGCTAATTAATTTAATAGAATAAAAAGGAGTTATGTTTAAAACATAACTCCTTTTAAAATAGCTCATGCATTAATTTATCGACAGTATGCTTGGCATTTTGCCAATTACTATTATCGATAATATATGCTGATGAACGTAATTCAATTGGAATCTTTAAATCACGTTCATACTCAACGCTACATAACCTTTGTTTGATTTTTTCTTTACTATCACCACGTTCAATCATCCGTTTTTTCAAACTATTATGATTATTAACTTGAATAAAGAAAACAATTGCTTGATTTCCTAATTTATTCAGATAAGTAATCGCACCTTGGGTATCCAAAACAATGGAAGCGATTGGATTATTATGCCAAGCATTTTTTAATCCCTCATATGAAGAACCGTATTTAGCATTGGAATATTCAACATGTTCTAAAAAGTGTTTTTTTGCAAAACTTGAATCAGTTTCAAAATAATAATCAATATTGTTTTTTTCATTTTTACGTGGAGATCTGGTAGTATGCGTAATTACTTTGCCCACATGATATTGATTAACTAAATAGTTACGAACCGTGGTTTTACCACTACCGGTTGCTCCGGTAATTACAATTAATTTTTCTTCCATATTAAGACCACTTACTTACTACATAATCATTTGTTTTATCTAAAATTTTTTTCAAATTATCATAAGTTAAAGTATTACGAGCATCTGCGTAATTTTGCCAAACATAATCACTAATTTCTTCTTTTTGTAAAGTTACTTTAGGGTCTCCTACTTTAGATGTATAAAAAGTAACTATTTTATGATGCCCATTCTTCATATCGTACTCAGCATCAACACTAAAATCAGTATCAATCGTTGCATCAATATTTGTTTCTTCTTTGATTTCTCTAACTGCAGCTTGTTCCAGTGTTTCTTTTCCTTCGATATGACCTTTAGGGAAACCCCAAAAATCACTAGTTGCACTTTTTTCCAATAAATATTGTGGTTTGTTATCTACCATTTTATAAACAATTGCGCCACCATCAACTTCAGTAACCATAATTATGCCTCCATTAGTATTTGTTATTTAGTAATATTATATCATTTTAAAAATTAAGTCTTAAATAATTAACTATTGATTTTCTCCTCATTTTCTTCTAATTTACGATATAATGTAAAATATATATAAATTTTAGGAGGGCTTTCATGAAAAATCACCAATACGCAATTGCCGACTACAATTTAAAAATTGTAAAGAAAGAACTAAGAGATCTTCACTTCTTAGATGATTCAACTGATGAAATTGATAATCCAGCTGAACTATTAAAAACATTCTTGTTAAAATCATTTTTAGATCAACAAAGTTTGGCAATTAGAGGGCAAAAAATTGCAGGAATGATGGCTAGCTTTGAAGAAAATGCGTTAACTTTTCTCGATAAAAATGCCCCTATTTCAAAAATTGGTTTTTATAATATCGCGCTACAACTATTACATTTTGAAGTTGGCGAAGATTTTTTAATTGATAATCCAATCACTAAAATGAAGACTCTTAATTTACCTGTCGCTAACGTTCATGACAATATGAATTTATATGATACCATGACAGCATGGTATTTACTATTAAATACCCATAACAAGTATGGTACTACTTTTATCGATGACTTAGCATCTAAAGGGTATTTTGCACAAAATCTAAGCAGTTTTAAAAAGCCGTTAATTTTTAATGGTAAAACCATGCCTGTTTATGATACCAATAACTTAATTCGTGAAGTGGTCTATGTAGAAGCAGCTCAAGATAATGACCACGATGGTAAATTAGACTTATTAAAAACAGAAATTATTAGACCGAAGGAAAGTAATAAAAATAAAGTTCCTGTTATCTTTACTGCTAGTCCTTACAATCAAGGTACTAATGATAAAGATGGTGAACAATTAACACATAACGTTAATTTAAGTTTAAACCACAAAGAACCTAATAATTACTCATATTCAGATGTTGAATATCGTTCTAAAAAAGAAAAACTACCTGAACCTCGTCCAATTGAAGGTAAAACTAGAAAATCAGAACAAACACTTGATCGTGAACAATCTTATACATTAAATGATTACTTTTTAGCACGTGGTTTTGCTGTCGTTTATTCTGCTGGAATTGGAACTTATGAATCAGATGGATTTAGAACTACCGGTGATAATGATGAAACCTTATCGGCCACTGCTGTCATTGAATGGCTAAATGGGAAACGGAATGCTTTTACTAATAAAACCGATAACAATCAAATTGAAGCTTATTGGTCAAACGGTAATATTGCGATGTCCGGTCGCTCATATCTGGGAACTCTTCAAATTGCTGCTGCTACCACTGGTGTTGATGGCTTAAAAACTTGTATCGCTGAGGCTGCTATTTCTAATTGGTATGACTACTACCGTGAAAATGGATTGGTATTAGCTCCTGGTGGCTTTCAAGGTGAAGATGCTGATGTCTTAGCAGCTGAGACCTATAGTCGTAAACAACAAGCAACTGAATTTTACAAAAATAAAAATGCTTGGGAAAAGCAATTGAATTCAATTACAGATGGTCAAGATCGTGACACCGGTAACTATAATGAATTTTGGGATGCTCGAAACTACTTAAAGAATGCTAAAAACATTAAAGCCGATATGTTCTTAATCCATGGTTTAAATGATGATAATGTTAAGCCTAAAAATGTGGAAAAAATTTGGAACGCAATTAAACCATTAAATATCAATAAAAAATTAATTTTACATCAAGGAAAACATATTTACATTAATGCATTTCAATCAATTGATTTTACCGACATGATTAACTTATGGTTAACTTATAAATTATTAGATGTTGATAACAACGCCAATGAACTTATTCCAAACGTGCTAATCCAAGATAATGTTAAGGCTGAAACTTGGAATATATTTGACGAATGGGAAAATCCTGATGATGTAAAAACTCTTCACCCTTCCAATAATAATGAACTAACTGATGAATTCGATCATGGACGTAAAGAATTTAAAGATCAATTATCAGTTAACGACTTTGAAAAATATTGTCTAGATTACAAACAATGGCGTGATGATTTAGTATTAGACTATGAAAATAATCCTCTAACAAATAATCGGGTTATTTTTAAAACTACTCCTGCTAAAGAGGATTTCACAATTGATGGTAAAGTTAAAATATCATTAAATGCATCATCAACGAAGAACTATGGAATGCTTAGCTGTATGTTAGTTGATTATGGTGAAGCATACCGCTTAACTGAATCACCAAAGAATCTTGGTCATCGTATTAATGAAGGATATCTATGGCGTGAAGATTCATTAAGAGAATTTAAAATGCAAAATAAGAAAACTCCTTATAAAGAAATTGCAGAAGGCCACATTAATATGCAAAATCGTAAGAATAGCTATCATGTTGATGATATGAAAGCCAATGAATTTTATGATATGGAATTAGAACTACAACCTACTTTCTATCACGTTCCTGCTGATCATCAATTAGGCTTAATTATTTTTGCAACTGACTTTGAAAATACTATTCGTGGTAATCAAGATCTTAAATACAGAATTAGCTTGGCTGAAACAGATATTAAATTGCCTATCCTTAAACAATAGTGTTAGGATATTAATTAAAAGAAATGAGGGATTGTCATGAAACAAAAGACTAAAATTATTACTTTAGATAGCGGATATCATTTATGGACTCACACCTCAGGTGAAGGTAAAATTAATTTACTTGCTCTCCATGGTGGGCCTGGTGGTACCCATGAATATTGGGAAAATACTGCTGATGAACTAAAGAAACAAGGATTAGATGTTTCAGTAACTTATTATGATCAATTAGGATCATGGTATTCAGATACTCCTGACTTTTCCGATCCTGAAGTTGCCAAAAAAGTTTTAACATATGATTACTTTTTAGATGAAATTGAAGAAGTTAGACAAAAACTCGGTTTAGATAATTTTTATCTAATTGGTCAATCTTGGGGTGGCCTATTAGTTCAACTATATGCACAAAAATATGGTAAGCACCTAAAAGGTGCGATTATTTCATCAATGGTTGATGAAATTGATGATTATACTGCTCATTTAAATGAAATTCGTGAAAAAGAATTTGCCCCTGATGAACTAGCATTCATGAAAAAATGTGAAGCCAATAATGATTATGACAATGACCGTTACCAACAAGATGTTGATAAATTAAATAAGGACTACATTGATCGTAAACAACCTTCAAAATTAGATCATTTAATTGGTCTTTCTAACACTGACATTTACAATGCATTCCAAGGTGACAATGAATTTGTTATTACTGGTAAGTTGGGTGAATGGCATAATACTAAAAATCTGAAAGATAATCATGTTCCTACACTAGTTACTTTTGGTGAACATGAATCAATGCCCGTTGAAACTGGTAAAAGAATGGCTAAGATGATTCCAAATGCTCAATTTGTTTCTACTCCAAATGCTGGACATCATCATATGATTGATAATGCACCTGTTTATTATGATCATTTGGCAACTTTCATTAGTGAAGTTGAAAATAATACTTTTAATAAATAAAAATTAAAGCATAGCTACTTAAATTGTAGTTATGTTTTTTTATTTTTTATGTTTATTTTAATAATTTAGTGGTATAACTAGATTTAGATATTTTAAGGAGTTTATGCTTATGAATAATCTTTATAATTTAGTTATTAATCGGACTAACAGTAATAGTTCTGAAAAATTCATCAATTTAATTCGGGAAGGTGCTATTTTACTAGTTGTGTTAGAAATATTAGGATATCGAATTCCGACATTTTTATCCACATCTATGAACACTTTTTTATTAAATATTTTCTATTTATTAACAGACTATAAAGTTCCTTTTCTTTTAGTTATTGTTTGGATTTGTTCAATTGTGATTTCAAAAGTTTCTACCAAACATCATTATTTTGAAAATCTACATTATAATTTTTTACATCAAATTACCAAAGTTTATAAATTTTATTGGATTATCATCTTCATTATTTGTCTGTTAGCTACTAACCTACAAAGTATAATTGATTTTAGATTTTTATTAACGCTAACTAAAAATACTAATCTAATAACGCAATTTTTTCCAATCTTATTCAGGAACTTATTTTCTTTATTTTTATTAATTGCAAATATATATTGGTGCTTAATGTACTTCTGTAAAACAGATAATATAATTTCAGAAAAACATCCCCGTGAAAGTCATTTAAATTCAAAGGAATACATTAATTTAGCAAAGCGTGAATTTACAATTAAAGATAAAAAAATATTTTTACAAATATTCGTTAAAAACAATGAATTAAAACCACTAGATGATATTAAAGAATACTTCCTAATTAAAAAAGTAACTAATTTAAAATTAAAAAGACATCATTCTAAGATTACAATCATTAGTCAATTTCCTTCTTATAGTGATGCTAAAGCTTTTATGAATGATTATGCAGATGAACCTAAAAACTTCAAATAAAAAGGTGCACTTCTGAATGAAGTACACCTTTTTATTATTTAATTACTTTGACCATTTGCTTTTTCAATTTCATCTTTATCACGTAAACTAAGTTTTTCAACATCTAATACCTTATCAACTAAACCGTTATAAAAACTAGTTTCATGAGATACAATAATTGCATTACCAGGAAAATTATTAATTGCTTGTTTTAATGATTCCTTAGTTTCATCATCCAAATGATTAGTAGGTTCATCCATAATTAAGAAATTACTTGGTGTAAATTCTAACATGGCTAATTTAACCTTAGTTTGTTCCCCACCAGATAATTCGCCAATTGGTTTCATTGCATTTGCAGCATCTAATCCACATTTAGCTAATTTAGTGCGAATTGGTTTTTGTTCTAATTTAGGGAACTTATTTTGAATAATTTGTAATGGAGTTTCTTTATCATTGGACCAGATTAAATCTTGACTAAAATAGCTAACTTTAGCAGATGGTGAAAAGTCCGCTTTACCACCCATTGGTTTTAATAACCCTAAGATTGATTTAATTAAAGTTGATTTACCAACCCCATTAAATCCTTCAAAACCAACTTTTTCATCAGTATTAACTGAGAAGCTAACTGGTTTTAATAATGGTTTATCGTATCCAACTGATAGTTCATCAACCACTAAAGCATTTTGTGAGCCAGTGTCTTCATATGGAAAGTTGAATGAAGCATGAATATTAGTTGATGGTGGATCAACAACTTCCATATGCGATAGCATTTTTTCACGTGATTTAGCCATTGTTGATCTAGAACCAGCTTTATTTTTACGAATGAAAGCTTTAGCTTTTTCAATTTCAACTTGTTGTTTGTCATATTCTCTTTGTTGAACTTTTTCACGTTCATCACGTTGACGCATGGCTGATTTAAAGTCACCACGATATTTAGTAATTTTACCAAAAGCAATATTTACGATACAGTTAGTAACTTTTTCCAGGAATTCATAATCATGAGAAATTACCATAACTGCACCATCAAAATTATTTAGATAATCTTCCAACCATGAAATGTGAGCAGTATCCAAATAATTGGTTGGTTCATCAAGTAAAATAACATCTGGATTTTCTAAAATTAATTTAGCTAAAATAATCTTAGAACGTTGTCCTCCTGACATATGAGCGATTTGTTGATCACGCTTAACATCATCTAAACCTAAACCAGTAATTACTTGTTCGATTTCAGTTTCAATATCATAGAAGTTATTAGCTTCTAGATTTTCTTGAATGCGACCTGCTTGTTCTAATAATTTATCATCAAAATTTTCAGCATACTTTTCATATAATTTTTGCATGTGATTTGATTGTTCATATAAATCTTTATAAGCAGTGTGTAAGAAATCAATTAATGTCATACCATCTTCAATATCAGCATATTGGTCTAAGTATCCTACACTAACGTTGTTTTGCCATTTAATTGATCCAGATACTGGTAATTCGACTCCAGTAATAATTTTAATAAGTGTACTTTTACCAACACCATTTTGCCCAACAATTCCCATATGTTCACCTTTGTTTAAGGTAAAACTTGCTTCATCATATAGTTTCTTATCGGCAAAGCCCATACTTATATCTTTAACATCAAGTAAAGCCAATATTTTCACTCCCAATCATTTTTCTAATCGTACTTATACATACTCTTAAAAGTACCACACTAAAAAACCTTTAGTCAATTTCATTTTAAGATAAACTTGTTTATAATATTATAGTTAGGTTTAATATTAATTTTAGAAAGGAACTTAAAAATGAAAGTTAAAGATATTGATAATATCACTATTTTTGTGGATGATTTAGAAAAATGCATGCGTTTTTATCATGAAGTATTTGATTTACCTATCCTAAAATTTGACGATAAGCAATTGGAATTTCAATTAGGTAAACAAAAATTAATTTTCTTACCTATTATTTCTGATGAAAAAAACAACCCCAAAAATCCAACCGCTGGTTCAGGTAAATTTTGTATTATTACAAAAGATTCATTATCAGATATTACATCGCACCTGGCAAATTATGGTGTAGATATTATTGATGGTCCTAAAAAAGTACGTGGCGCTAATGGAGAAATGAATTCCATTTATGTTAATGATCCTGAAAATAATATCATTGAAATATGTGAATATAAAGATTAATAATATTATATTTTTTTAATAGTTTTTATTATTAATTTAATTATTTGTAAATGCTTGTAAATGCTATTATTATAGTAAATGGGAGCTTAAAAGCTTATCATGCTGGTCTTTTATCAGTTTACACTGATAATTATTTTTGATAATATACTTAAAGACCATGAAAGGAGTATTATGAAAAAAAATAATAATTCAGGAAAGATAGGTTTATTTCAGATTGTAATGTTGGGACTCAGTTCCATTATTGGTTCAGGTTGGTTATTCGGATCTTGGGAGGCTTCCAAGGTTGCTGGGCCAGCTGCTATTCTATCTTGGATCGTTGGTGCCATCGTTATTGGTGCCATTGCATTCAACTATATTGAACTTGGTTCTATGTTCCCAGAAAGTGGTGGAATGAGTAAATATGCTCAATACACCCACGGTTCTTTACTAGGATTTATAGCTGCTTGGGCTAACTGGGTATCATTGGTTACTTTGATTCCAATTGAAGCTGTTGCAGCTGTGCAATACATGGGTTCTTGGCCTTGGAAATGGGCACATTGGACACATGGTTTCTTGGTAAATGGTGAAATATCCAATACCGGTTTATTTGTCGTTTTTCTTTTCATATTAGTCTTTACATTATTAAACTATTGGTCTGTTAATTTATTAGCTCGATTCACTAGTTTTATTTCAATTTTCAAACTAGGAATTCCATTATTAACAATAATTATGTTATTAATGTCTGGTTTCCATTCAGGAAACTTTGCTTCTCAAGGATTTATGCCTTATGGTAGTGCTGCTATTTTCTCAGCTACAACCGCTTCTGGTATTATTTTCTCATATAATGCATTTCAAGTTGTTATCAATATGGGTAAGGAAATTAAAAATCCTAAGAGAAATATTGCATTGGGAATTACAATTTCACTTGCAATTAGTATTGTAATTTATGTTCTATTACAATTCACATTTATCGGTACTATAGTACCTCAAGACTTAGCTAATGGTTGGCATGGAGTGGATTTCCAATCACCATTTGCTGACTTAGCTATCTTGTTAGGTATTCATTGGTTAGCCGTACTATTGTATTTTGATGCATTTGTATCACCATTTGGTACCGGAGTTTCCTTCGTTGCTCAAACTGGTCGTACATTAGCAGCTATGGTGCAAAATGAACATATGCCTAAGTTTATTGGTAAAATCAATAAACGTTGGGGTGTCCCAAGAATGGCTATGGTTGTTAACCTTGTTATTAGTGTATTATTAGTAGCAATATTCAGAAGTTGGGGTACACTTGCTAGTGTTATTTCTACTTCTACTTTAATTGCTTACTTAACTGGTCCTGTTACTGTTACTGCACTAAGACAAATGGCACCAAACTTTAAACGTCCTATTCGTTTGAAGTTATTAAAAATTATGGCCCCGTTAGCCTTCGTACTTGCAAGTTTAGCAACTTACTGGGCAATGTGGCCAACAACTGTTAAAGTAATTCTTGTTATCTTATTAGGTTTACCGTTCTACTTCTATTTCGAATGGAAGACTGGTTGGAAGAAAACTAGAAATCAATTTACTGGAAGTTTCTGGATGATTGGTTACTTAATTTTTATTTCAATTATTTCTTACATGGGATCAACACCATTTGGTGGTCAAAACTGGATTCCATATCCATTAGACTTTGTCGTTATCATTATTTCATCACTCGTATTCTACAAATGGGGAATTTCAAGTGCTATGGTAACTAAAGATCTTCACAATGCCAAAGAAGTAAATGATGAAATCAACTTAGAAGATTTCGAAGATGAAGACAACAAAGATAAATAAGACAAATAAAATAAATCTGCAAAAGAGTAAGCTATAAGGCTTACTCTTTTTATTATGCTTGACTTTTATAAGTCTTAATTTTAGAATTAATGTTAATAAATGAAAGGAGAAAGAAACCATGAGAAATATTTTACAAAATTTATTATTAGTTTCTACTTGGCAAAGCTGGTGTTATTAAATCGCATTAATTTATACAGATGCGATTTAATTAGATGTCTATATAATTAAGCGCATCTGTACCGGCTTCTTTCTCACGAATAATAAAAAGCCTGTGCGGAATGAATTCAAAACACCACAGGTATTGCTAAACCTTTTAATTAAGCGGATAACCTGTAGTGTTTGGGTTATCCGCTTTTTTATTGGAATAATTTATTAATAACATCAAATAAAGGAGTTTACATAAATGAAACGTTTATATTCAGCAATTATATTACTATGCTTAATACTGGCATTTGGTTATTACAAAGAACAACAACCAATGAAAATTAGTCGAGATCATATTCCAGAAGTTGGGATTCTTCAATTAACTGAACACCCTGCTTTAGATGCCATTCATCATGGAATTATTCAAGGATTAAAGGAGTCTGGTTTTCAACCTGGTAAGAATATAAAAATTGATTTTCAAAATGCCGAAAATGACCAAAGCAATTTAAAAACTATGAGCACTAAGTTTGCTAACGAAAATGTTGATTTATCCATTGGAATTGCTACTCCTTCAGCACAAGTTTTAGCAAATACTGTTAAAAATAGACCATTAGTTTTAGGTGCTATCACTGATCCTAAATCAGCTGGATTAGTTGATTCTAATCAAAAGCCTGGTAGAAATACCACTGGGGTATCTGACTTACCACCTATGAAGCAACAAATAGATTTAATCAAACAAATCATGCCTCATATGAAAACCCTTGGTATTATTTATACTTCTAGTGATGATTCAGCAACTAGTCAATATCAAAGATTTACTCAATTATGTAAACAAGAAGGAATTAGAGTTAAAGGATATTCTATTGCGAACACTAATGATTTAAATCAAGTGGCCACACAAATGGTACAAAATGTGAATGCTGTTTATGTTCCAAACGATAATACTGTTGCTTCAGCCATTCAAACTTTAGTAGCCGTCGCAAATAAGCGTAACGTTCCAATCTTCCCTACTGCATCTAATGTTGTTAAGAATGGTGGTTTAGCAACATATGGACTAAATCAATTTAAATTAGGTGTTGAAACTGGAAAAGTTACTGCACAAATTTTAAAAGGTAAAAATGCTTCTAATATGCCTATTCAAACATTAAATCGTGGTGATTTAGCCATTAATCTAAACCAAGCTAAAAAGCTAGGTATAAATATTCCACAATCATTAATTCAAAAAGCTGAAAGACAAGGAGTGATCTACAAATGAGTTTAATAATTTCTGCAGTTGGGCAAGGTCTATTATGGGCAGTCATTGGTGTCGGCCTTTACTTAACATTTAGAATTTTAGACTTCCCTGATATGACTGTCGAAGGAACGTTTCCAATGGGAGCAGCTACTGCTGTTACAGCTATTTCACATGGTGTTTCACCTATTATCGCAACGATTCTTGCCTTCTTAGTGGGTTGTATTGCTGGACTAGTAACCGGCCTCTTATACACAAAAGCAAGAATTCCTGTACTATTAGCTGGTATTTTAGTAATGACTGCTTCTTATTCAATTGATTTAAGAATCATGGGTAAACCTAATCAATCATTACTTGGTATGCCTACATTATTAAGCGGTAAATTTTTCCAATCTTTACCACCATACTTTGATAGTGTTGCTCTAGGATTCATTGTCATTGTAATTGTTACAACGATTCTAGTTTACTTTTTACAAACAGACTTAGGACAAGCTTTTATCGCTACTGGTGATAATGAAAACATGGCCGAATCATTAGGTATCAATACCGATAATATGAAGATCATGGGTGTAAGTGTTTCAAATGGTCTAATTGCACTAGGTGGTGCATTAGTAGCCCAAAATAATGGTTACTCAGATGTAAATATGGGAATTGGAATCATTGTAGTTGCCCTTGCATCGATTATCATTGGTGAAGTTATTTTTGGTGATTTAACCATGATTCAAAGATTAATTGCCGTCACTATTGGTAGTATTATTTATCGTTTAGTCTTATTACTGGTTCTACAATTAGGCTTCAACGCTACCGATTTAAACTTAATTTCATCAATCTTATTAGCAATTTTCATGGGATTACCAGCATTAGAAAGTAAATTCCATTTAAAACATGTCTTGAAACGGGGGTTAAAGAATGACTAAACCAATCTTTCAATTAAAAAATATTGTTAAAACTGTCAATGAAGATACACCAGAACAATTAAATATTTTAGATAATATCAATTTAGATATTTATCCAGGAGATTTTATTACCATTTTAGGTTCTAATGGAGCCGGTAAATCTACCCTTTTTAATACAATTGGTGGTAATTTAAAACCTAATTCTGGAAAAGTAATTTATAATGGTAAAGATATAACAAGGATGTCGGTTGTAAGAAGAACTGAATTTTTAAGTCGTGTTTTCCAAGATCCTAAATTAGGTACCGCTCCTCGAATGACCGTTGCTGAAAATTTATTATTAGCAGAAAAACGTGGTAAAAATCATTCATTAGTTCCTCGTAATCTTAAAAGTCAGATGCGTAAATTCAAAGAAATAACTGCTAAAATGAATAATAATTTAGACGATCGACTAGAAACTGCAACTGGTAACCTATCTGGTGGTCAAAGACAAACTTTAAGTTTCTTAATGGCTACGATTAATAGACCTGGCATTTTATTATTAGATGAACATACGGCCGCATTAGATCCTAAAACTTCAGAACAATTAATGAATATTACTGATAATACTATTAATAAAGAAAAATTAACTTGTTTAATGATTACTCACCATCTAGATGATGCTATCAAATATGGAAATCGTTTATTAGTTCTACATCAAGGTAAAATATCATATGATATTTCTGGAGAAGAAAAGAAAAATTTAACTAAAGAAAAATTATTAACCTTCTTTAATGATATTCAATAAAAAATAGCTATATTGACTAATAAGTCAGTATAGCTATTTTTATTATTTATATAATTTGATTAATCCTTGGGTACCATCACTACCTAAATCAATCTGGTCAACCATTTTTTCATATAATTGTTTAGCCAATTTAGTAGCTGGTAAATCTATATGCATTTCATTTGCACCTTATAAAGCAATTCGTAACTCCTTAAGAAAATGTTTTGCTGCAAAACCAGGCTTAAAATCATCATGTAATACACGAGGACCATAATTATCAAGACTCCAGTTATCACCACTACCTTGGCCAACAATTTTAACTAATGATGATAAATCAAGAACTGCATGCTTACCATAATCAAGAATTTCAGTTAATCCTGTCATGTTACCCGCAATCATGATTTGATTAGCCATTTTTGTATGTTGACCTTTGCCAGCAGAACCAAATATTTGAATATTACTACCCATAGAATTTAATACAGGTTTAACTTTATTAAAAATGTCTTGATCTCCACCAACCATAAAAGTTAAATTACCATTTTGAGCACCAACATCCCCTCCAGATACAGATGCATCTAATGCTTCAACATCAATTTTAGGTTTACTAGTAGTAGAATCAATTAAGATTTCACCTTTACTAGAGCCTGCTAATAATCCTTTATCGCCAAAATAAACTTGCTTAACATCATTTGGAAATCCGACAATCGTAATTACAACATCAGACTTTTCAGCAACCGATTTAGGACTATCGTTCCATTTTGCACCATTGTTAATTACGGTATCAGCATGAGCCTTAGTTCGATTAAAAACATTAACTTCATAATTATTTTTAAGTAGATTATTAATCATTCCAGTGCCCATAACAACAGTTCCTATAAAATAAATTTTCATACGATATGCCTTCTTTCTTTTTTCATAAGAAAATTATGATTTTAATATTTCGAATAATATGTTTAAATTTCAATAATTATACGAAGGTGGATAAACTTTGTTATAATATAAAATGTTGTAATTTATTTTACTTGAAATGGAGTGGAATATTCATATATGAATAATGACGAAAATAATCGCATTAAGAAATATGACTTTAACGAAGAAGAATATGGAAATAAAAAATCAACTTCTTCAAATGTCAGTATTTGGCCAATTATTATTTTTATCGTTGTAATCGCTGCCTTAATTATCGGTGGAGTAAAAGCAATAACCCATTTTACTTCCAGCAATAATAATCCAAAAACAGAAATAACATCTAACAAAAGGAAGACTCATAACACTACTAACCAAGAAAAAAATAATAAAGGTTACAAAAAAGGAAGTAGTAAGCAAAGTTCTGTTCCCGAGGCAAAAAATAATAAAGTTAATGACAGTAACGAAAATAATGCCGATAAACAAAATGACAATAACCAAAATAATGATAGTAATGAAGATATGTTTACACAACCACATACCTTTAGTTCAGTAACAGATGCACAAAATTATGCTAAAGCTACACAAAGTAAGTGGTTAAACGATGGATATAAGACTTACACTGTCAGTTCTGATAGTCAAGGCTACTATACTTTAAAGTTCGTTAAATAATTGAAACAAAAAATAACCTTAAGTATTAGATTAATTTCTAATACTTAAGGTTATTTTTATTTATTATTTTGCTCTTCTTACGACTTTATTTAAAATAATTGCGGCTAATAACAATAATATAATTAATAAAATAAAACCATGTTCTGATCCAATCGCAGTTCCCAATTGTTTACTGTAGTTAGGATTCATTTGGCTAATCGCAACCACTGCAGAAATAATTGAAGTACTAATAGCACCAGATATTTGTTGGATTGTATTAAATATAGCATTACCATCTGAACTATCATTAGCATTTAACATGCTTAGTCCACTGGTCATAATATTACCAAATGAAAGACCTAGACATAGCATATAAACTAGGTAGAATACTAAAATCATAGTATTTGATAAATGAGTTCCAAAAATAGTGAATAATAATAATCCAATTAATCCAGCAAACATTCCAAAGAAGATAGGTTTATAAGCACCCACTTTGTCCATAATTTTACCAGCTAATGGTGCAAACACAGCACCTAAAGCAGCACCGGGTAACACAATTAATCCGGCAACAAATGCAGATTGTTTGTTTACTATCTGAACATAATTAGGAAGGATGAATGACATCCCTAAAGTAATAAATTGTAAGATAAAGAAAGCTACGACGTGACCAGAAAATTTTGTATTTTTTAATATTGATAAGTTAACAATTGGGTTATCAATATTAACTGAACGTTTATATAAAGCGATAATTGCAATCAAACCAATAATAATTGGTATTAAAACTTTAATGCTAATAATACTTCCACTACCCATACTGCTAAATCCATAAACTAAACCTGCAAAGGTTATAACAATTAATAGCAAACTAAGAAAATCTAACTTATTATGTTGAATATTGCTCTTTTGCTCAATCGAAAAACTACCCATTAATAAAGAAATAATTAGTATTGGTAGTAAAATTAGAAAAATATAGCGCCAGCCAATCGAAGAAACAACAATTCCACCGAAAGTAGGTCCAACTGCTGGAGCAATCGCTGTGATAAGGTTACCAACTCCCATCATTAAACCAATTTTCTTACTGGGAACTTGTTCCAATATAATATTAAACATCAATGGCAAAGCAATTCCTGTCCCTAATCCTTGCACTATTCTACCAATAAGTAACAAAGTAAAACTTGGTGCAAATAAATCAATCAAAATACCTAAAATAAATAATACATTGGCAGTTATAAACAATGGCTTCGTCTTAAAATTTTGTTTTAAAATAGCAGATAGGGGAACTACAACAGAAACAATTAATAAATAAATAGTAGTCATCCATTGAACAGTACTAGTATCAATATTAAAGTCTTTCATTAAAGTTGGAAAGGTTATGTTCATCGAAGTTTCAATAACTACACCACTAAAAGACATAATACCAGCAGCAATAACTGACATTAAAACCTTTAAAGAAATTTTCTCATTCATATTTTTTATCCTCCATAATATAAATTAATTTTTTTAATCCTTTAGTTAACTCAGTTAAATCATTATCAGAAAAATTATCATTAATTAACTTTTGATTTTGATTCATAAAATCATTAATTTTAGATTGTAATTTTAATGATTTATTAGTAAGAATAACTTGTTTTTTTCTTGCATCCATAGAAGAAGGAATTCGCTTAATTAATTGCTTATTTTCCATTCTTTTTAATAAAACTGAAGCAGTAGAACGTTGAATATAAAATTCTTCTTCAATATCTTTTTGGAATATTTCCTTCTGCTTGTTTATATTAATAAAATCAATAATTGACATTTGAGTGCTAGTTAAACCGTATTTTCTCGACATATTATCGAAATGCCTAACGAATTGAATAGATGCTATTTTTACTAAACGACCTAAATTTTCTTTCAACTTAATTTCACCTCACATTTAGTTAGCTAACTAACTATTTATTATAAACGATTTGTTTTTATTTTCAAGATAAATTGGTTAAAATCAAATTAAATGGAGGTTTTTATTTATGAATATTAAAATTCCAATGAAAAATGGTAATTTATTAAATAAATATACTAAACATACAGATAACCAGTACAAAGAAAATGGAAGACCTTCAATATCATTTCCCGTTGATATTGATAATATTCCTGCTGATACTAAATCATTAGCATTTTCCTTAACTGACTTAGATTCAATTCCAGTATGTGGATTTGAGTGGATTCACTGGATTGGTGCTAACATTGATCCTGAAATCAGACACATCCCAGAAAATGCAGCTAAAAATCATTCAATTGAATATGATCATGGATACAATAGCTTAGCTGGTAGTCTATTAAATATGAAAAGTGATCCTATGAGTTTAGGCTATGTTGGTCCTACTCCACCTAATAAAAAACACAATTATACTTTTACAGTATATGCATTGGATAAAAAAATAGATTTAAATAATGGTTTTTGGTATAACGAAATGATTCATAAAATGAATGGACATATTATTGAACAAGAAGTTTTAAATCTGCCAGTTGAAAAATAAACAAATAAAAAACGGCTAGTTCATAACTAGTCGTTTTTTACATTTTAGCAATTTTAATTGCTTCATCTTCTAATCTAAAACAAAGTGCCATGGCATCTTTTTTAAAATCTGAGATAAAATCTTTTTCTTTGGATTTAAATTCAGTAATCTTCTCACCCGTTACACCAACAACGCTGATTGTATCAACATCCAAGCTTCCAGTATCATAGTGACCCTCTTCAGCTTCGTCCAAATAGTCTTGAAATAGATCACTAACTGCTTTAGTGATAATAGCATCTTCGTTTATATTTTCATGACCATCTATTTTTAAACGTGCCATTTTTAATTTTACTTCATCCATATTTTCTGGAATTGATTCACTCATTTATAACACCATCCTTATTTATAATTTTATCATATTGATAATAATTATTTTAAAATCAAAAATGCAAATTTTAAATCATTTCATGTTAACATTATTAATATAATAAAGGAGTGCTAAATATATGGATATAGCAATTATTGGAGCTGGTCCAAGAGGACTACTCTTATTAAATAATTTAATACAAAACAATAATCAACAATTAAATATTCATTTGTTTGATCGAAAAAATATTGGTGGTCGTGTTTGGAAAATAAATCAACCAATTGACTTAATTATGAATACCCCTGCTAATGAACTAACATTGTTCAATGATGATCAAAATAATAGTTATTCAATTGCTGATTGGATAAAATCAGATAAATCTAGCAAATTTATTCAATCATTAGATGAAAATAAATATCCAAATAAAAAAGAATTGCTTAATGCAATTAATAATCTTCAAGAAAATAGTTATGTTCCTAGAGCAATTTGTGGAGTTTACTGCACTTGGTTCTTTGAGTTGTTAAAAAATAAGATTAGCAAGGATAACAATATTAATCTTTCATTGCATCTCAATCAAACAGTTAATGATATTCAAAAAGATAGTAAGCAATTCATTGTAAAATCACAGAAAGATTATACTGTTGATAAAGTTGTATTTAGTTTAGGACAACAAGAAAATCAGTTATCTAACACTGAAAAGTCTTTTAAAAAATATGCTAGTGAGAACAATCTAACTTACATTCTCCCTGAATATGCAGATGAAGTTGATCTATCAAGCATTAATAATCAAAGTACTGTAATCATTCGCGGATTAGGGCTTAGCTTCAATGATTATGTAAGTCGTTTAACTAAAGAACGTGGTGGTAAATTTATCAAGGATGAAAATGGTAAATTAAGTTACCATAGATCTGGAAATGAACCAAAAATTTTTGCTGGATCAAGACGTGGCATCCCATACTATCCCAAAGCAATTAGTCAAAAGCAATTTGATGAGAACTACCCAGCTTATTTCTTAACTAAAGATAATATTAATAAATATCTTAAAGATGGTAAATTGCCGTTTGAAGATTTTCAAAAGCTATTAAGATTAGATGTTGAATATCACTATTATACATTTTTAATCCAAAAAGATTATCCTAAAATTAACTTAGAATCATTTCAAAATGAATTTTTAAATAGTGATAATCCAATTGAGGTGGTTAAAAAATCAGGATTATCGAGTGAAGCTATGTTCAATTGGAATTTAATTTTAAATCCTGCTGCTGGCATCAAAATTACTAACATGGAAGATTACCAAGAACATGTCAAAACATGGTTATCAACAGTAATCAATGATGCCAGATTAGGATCTAAGACAGGCCCTATTATTGGTGCACTGGAAATGTTAAGAGATTTAAGAAACAATATTAGATACGTTTTAGCTAATAATTTATTATCAAATGAAGATTATGTAAGTAAATATAAAGGACAATTTTCATCAAACATTAAATTCTTATCAATGGGTGCCCCAGTAATTAGAAGTGAAGAACTTTTAGCATTAATTAACGCTGGTATTGTTGAAATTTTACCTCCTCAAATGCAAGTTATTGGTGCTAACCATAAATTTATAACTCGTTCTGCATTCTATGGACACCAAATTATTCAAGGTGATGCCTTAATTGAGGCCAGAACAAATGCACCAAACCTCAATATTACAGATAATCCATTATTAAATAATTTAAAGAAAAATAATATTATCAAACCACAAGTCATTAAATTAGCAGATGATGATGTTAATAATTCATCTATCGATATTAATGTTGAAAATGATCAAGTAAAAGGTGAACCTAATATGTTTACTTGGGGATTAAATACTGAAGGTTTGTATTTCGTTACAAGTGCTATTCCTAGACCTGGAGTTAAAGATGATATTTTAACTGCAGCTGACAATATCAGTAAAAATATTTTAAACATTCCTGTTAAAAATCCAACTAAATATATGTAAAAATAGTCCAACAATCATTAGATTGTTGGACTATTTTAATTAATTTTTATAAATGAATGAGCTATCGGGCACTCTGATTAAAGTATATTCATGTGCTTGTCTACCTGCATGCATCCCTATACCATTCAAAAAGTTGTTTTTATAAGTAGCTTTAACTTTAATTACCCAAGCCTTTTGATAACGATCATCTAATTTTTTAATGCTTTGTTTTTTCCAATCAAAAGCAAAATTAGGAATATTAATTGCATTATTATCCCCCATTAAAACATTGGATGAATTACTAGAAACTTGATTTATTTTATTTTTAATTAAATATGAATAAGACTGATTCAAATTAGGAGTTTTTTGCGTTAATACTTTAACATAGTAAGAATTTTTACCATTGGTATCCAATACTAATGGATTATATTCTCTTTTAATTGAAACATCTTTAGCTCTAATATTTGAATTAAAAGTTTCAAATATCATGAAACCTAATCCCAAAAACAAAATAATAAGCTGTGCTAAAGTTTTGTACAAATGTTTCCATGAAAAGGAATAATTGTTGTTTAAAATGATTCTACTTCTTCTTACACCAATATTATGTACTACAAATGCAGCATAAATAATTAGAGCAATCCAAAAAATCAAACCAATTAAGTTCCAGCTCGATTTCATAAATCTTCTCCTTCTATAAAGTGAAATAAATAAAAACGTAAAATTACATAATAAGTATTCTACACTATATCAGTAAAATTACCAAATTATTATTATAGAAATTAGAAGTATTATCTTATTTATTTGTACAACGCAGAATTCTTGTATACAAATTTCATTAATTTAATAGTATTACTAAATTCATCATCATCATTCAAAGTAACTGTTACTAAGCGATCTTTGCCTTTTACTTTACCTGTGCCAACAAAACATAACCCCGCAGAATCAGTATAACCAGTCTTTAGTCCGTCCACACCTAAACTAGGATCATAAAATTCTTTTCCAGGTAATAAACCATTCTCATTATAAATAGTTTGGTCACCATCATAAGTGACAGCTTGGCTTGAATCATCAACAATTGATGGATATGCTTTTAAAATATAAACTGCAATTTTACCAATATCTTTTGCAGAGACCTCATTACCATCATTATCATTGCCAACTTGATTATATCCATAATGCTTAAGGTCACTATTCTCCAAACCAGATGATGATACAAAATGTGCTTTCAATCCCCAGATTTTAGCTTGTTGATTCATCATATTAATAAACTTTTTATTACTACCTGCTACCCATTCACCCAGAGCAATTGCAGCATTATTAGATGAGCGAATTAAAGCTGCCTTATAAAGTTCCTTAACTGTATACTTATGATTTTTCTTAAAATCAAAGCCACCTAAATCATAACTATGACTCATTCTGACTAAATTAGGATTAGTGGTATTAACAATTTGATTCCAGCCATGATTTTTTTGTGCTTTTTGAATTACCAAATATAAAGTCATTAATTTAGATAATGATGCGATTTTTTCTGGTTTGTTTTCATTATGTGCGTAAACTATTTGACCATTTTTGGCATCAATGGCTATCATAGCTTCTGCTTCACCTAAAAATTTGGGTTTTATTTTATGCGAAATTAAATTGTATTTAAAATCAATATTATGATCTTGATTTTCAATCTTATTAAAAGATTTTGTAAAAATTGAACCTTTACTAATAAATCCGAGACCTATTATAAAGGTAATTATTATAGCAACAAAAAAGACTAATTTTTTTCTATTCATCATTGATTCTACTTTCTGTATATAAATATAGGTTGATTTTAGTTTAATTTAATTGTATAGTACTTATGAAATAAATATTATTAATGTTTGGGGTGCCGTTTAGGCTGAGATAAACCCATTGTACCTGATTCAGGATAATCCCTGCGAAGGAAAACAATACCTTTTACCTTATATCGTTGTGCATTCAACAATAATTTAAAGGGCTCCAAACTTTTTGGGGCTCTTTTTTTATGCCCCCGGAAGGAGAAACAATATGCAAAAAACTTGGAATTTAAGAAATATTATATTACTAACCTTAATTTCTATTATATGCGGAATTATTTTCTTTGCTACTGGTTTTATATATAATTCTTTATCATTAATGTTAACCCCATTTGGTTTAGCACCATTTGCCAACGATATATTAATTGGTTTGTGGATTATGGCAGCCCCATTAGCTAGTTTTATTTTTAAGGCTCCTGGAGCATCCATATTATCAGAAGTTTTGGGATCAATTGTAGAAATGTTTCTAGGTGGACAATGGGGTGCCGCCACTATGATTGGTGGATTTATTCAAGGTATAGCCTCTGAATTGGGTTTTACTCTAACGAAATATAAACATTACGATTGGATTGGAATCATTAGCACCACTTTAACTACAACCATTATCACATTTATATGGGACTGCTTCAAAAATGGTTATAGTGCTTATAGTATTCATATGTTAATTTTATTATTCATCACTAGAATGATATCAATATTTATATTTGGTGGCATTTTAACCAAATTAGTTACTAACATGTTAACTAGAAGCAATGTAATTAAATAATAGGAGTAAAATAACTTGGCTACATTAACTATTAAAAATTTAAAATTTAACTATGCAAACAATAAGATGCCAATATTTAATGATGTAAATTTAAATTTTGCACCTAAAACACTTTCAATAATTCATGGGCCTTCTGGTTGTGGTAAATCCACCTTGTTAAAGATCATTGCGAGACTGTATCCAAAATATAATGAAGGTATTTCTTCTGGTAAAATATTTTTAAATCAAAAAGATATTAATTTAATTAATGAACTTTCATTTAGAAAACAAATTGCTATGATGTTTCAAAATCCCAATCAACAGTTTTGCATGCAAAACGGATATGACGAACTAATATTTACCATGGAAAATTTGCAATTACCAAAGGATAAAATCAGCAAAAAAATTAATGAAGCCATTCAATTTGGTAATACAAGTAATATTATATATCATCCTTTTGATACTTTATCAGGTGGTGAAAAGCAAAGAGTAGCATTATCCATAATATATGCAATAAATCCCAATATTATTTTATTGGATGAACCTTTTGCTAGCGTTGATTATGAAACTAGACAAATATTGATTGGAAAATTAAATCAATTAAAAAATATGGGAAAAACGATCATCGTCGTTGACCATGATTTGTCTTTGTACGAAAAAATATTTGATAATTTAATTATATATAATAATAATACTTTTAAGTCTATTTCATATAAAGCATCTATTAGAAAGTTTGAAGAGTTTCAAATATCTCCTGCGATAAAATGTTCCATACCAAATAAGCAGCCTATTACCCTAGAGCTTAAAAATATATCTATAAATAATGGTGATAAAAAATTAATTCAGAACAATAGCATTAATTTCTATCAAGGATATACAACGCTAATTACTGGTAAGAATGGTTCTGGTAAAACATCATTATTTAACACTCTAATCAAAATGCACCCCTTTAATGGTGAAATTAGACTTAATCAAAAAAATATCAGAAAAATAAGAATTGCTAAATATTACAAAAACATTGGTATTGTCTTTCAAGATTCAAACAAACAATTTATTAAATTAACCGTCAAAGAAGAAATTCAATTATCAATAAAAAAACATAATTATAAACTATTTTCCACGATAGAAATCGACAATTTCATCAAAAATTTGGGCTTAGAATCCTTATTAGATCAAGTAGTATACTCGCTAAGTGAAGGTCAACAAAAAAAGTTGCAAATTCTATCAATGCTGATTATGGGTCATTCAGTTTTACTACTAGACGAACCCTTTAAGGGTGTGGATTTAAAATCAATTGAAGTTATAAACGACATGATAAAGTTGGCTAAAACAAGAGGTCAAACTCAAATAATTATTAGCCATCAAAGATATGAACTAAAAGAATTAGTAGACTTTCATGTAACCTTAAGCAATAGAAAATTGGAGTATAAGGAGTCTTTTTAAATGGATCCAGCGCTTAAATTAATCACTATATTAATAATTGCAATTGAGATATCATTTACGCAAAACTTGATATTAAATTTTATCATTATAATTGTTAGTTTATTAATACTAATCTTAAACAAGATCAGTTTAAAAAGTTTACTGTACATTTTTTTAGTACCTATAATTCCAGCAATTGGAATTTATGCTGCTCAACTAATAAATGGTAGTACAAATTATGGTATCATCCTTGCAACAAGGGTTTATGCATATGTCTTTTTAGGCACCACTTTTACTAAAACTGCATCGATTAAAAATTTAATATTTACACTTGAACAAAATTGTAAACTACCTGCTAAATTTGCATATGGAGTACTAGGAGCATTTAATTTAACTGAAACTATCCGAAAAGAAATCAAACAAATTAAATTAGCCGCCGCAATGCGAAATGTTCATTTAACTTTCTTTTCCCCTACTTTATACTTTAAGAGTATTATGTCGGCATTGAACTGGTCTAATTTATTGGCTGAAGGCATGACATCTCATTTATTTGTTGAAGATAGTCCTAGAACTCACTTTAAAAATATCAATATCAATAAATTGGATTACGTTAAAATGATTATTATAATTTTTCTTGTTCAAATAGTGTTAATCAAATTTTGAAACTAAATTAATGTGTAAATTCATAATTACGTTATAATGAAATTAGATGCTAATTACATAGGGGGCATTTCAGATGGAACGTAAAATGAACAATATTTCTGAAGAAATCATTAATTATCAAAAGGATCATGATATCCCAGATACTTTATTAGCTTTTAAATTACATTTTAGTGTTGAAGAATTACACGATATTAAAAGTATGGAAAAATCACCAAATCAAGACGAAGTTAATATAATCAAACAAACTTTAGCTTAATCTGAAATTCATGAAAAAAAGGTACTACGCATATGCGTAGTACCTTTTTTTACAAATCACCATTTAATTTTAATCGTCGTTCATCTAAATAAGCTTGAATATAATCAAATCCAATTTCAGCAATATCATTTACCGGAATCTCCTTATCATTAATAAAGAAAGTTCTAGTTTCATCTAACAAATTAAATTTAATATATTCATTCGTAATTAAAGAAGGATATCCTAAAAATACATTTCCATTTTTTAACTGTAGTCTAATTAAATGTTTCATCCTTAATGATTGATTTAACAGTAATAATAAATTATTTTCAGTTATATCAAATTGACGATCGGCATTTAAAACCGGTTGTCTCTCAATTTTTTGCTTAATATTATTTTGAACCATCAATTGCATAATTTTTAAATAGTCAGTATTAATGGTGACACTATCAATAGCTAACATCCGCATCAATACGTATCCACCAAACTGTCCTGCCATGTCAACAACTTTTAGGATGATGCTATCCTCATTAATCATAATAACTTTTCCAACATAAAAGTAATTGTGGTTATACCTAGCATTAACTTCGATAAAGCTTTGTTGATCAAAAGAATGAGTTAACATTTCAATAATGTGATTAATAGATTTAGCTGTATGAGCAATGGAATCACTAGGGCTAACCTTATCAATGACTTTACTCATTGTTTCAAGTTCGCGACCTTGAAATTCTATTAATCTAATATTACTAAATGCAAAATTCTTTAAATAATTTTCAGACAATTTAAACTTATTGATGACTAAAAATTCAATGCTATCATTGTTAACTTTTTTGATAATCCCCGTATAAAATTTTTCTGAATCATTTTCTTGAATCAACATCATTTGTTTATCTAAATAGCTTTGAATTAAAATTTGTTGAAATAAGTTAATCTTACTAGCAAAATTCACTGGTTTTGGAGAAAATTGTAGTAAGTTATCGTTTTCGACCACTACCATTTTTTCTTCTATGCGATCTAAATCTTCACTTTTACGCTCAATACTTTCAATTGAAAATAACTTAATTGCAACAAAGCCATCAGCCATTGCAGTTGATTCATAAGTTTTAACCAAAACTTCATGTTCGTTATATCGGTCAATATAACCAGTATAAAAAATATCACCTGATACTAAATAAATATTAACTAACAAGTGATTTAGGTATGCTTTCCTTATTTCTTCTAGTACATACTCCATATTTAAAAACCTCAAATTTTAAGAAATTGCGTTGCCCATAAAACGAGCTAATTCTTGGCCTGATTTACCAGCACTAAGACCTACTATTAATTTAATTCTAGCCTTTTGGCCGTTTAATCCATGACAAATAGTTAGTCCCATATCTTGCAGTTCAATACCACCACCATGATAAGCATAGATATCTTGAGCAACTCCATTGATACATCTTGATACTAAGATAATTGGAATATTACGATCTAATAATTTTTGTAGTGATGGTAATGTTTCAGGTGGTAAATTACCTGCTCCAAGGCCTTCAATGACTAATCCTTTAGTTTTACCGTTATCTAAAGCATCAAATAATGTTCCATCCATGCCGGCAAAACCTTTAATTAAATAAACACCATCAACAACATTATTAATATCCACTACTTCACTTTGAATTAATTCTTGGAAAAATGATGGATGATGTTTACTAATAATTCCAATTGGCCCAAAAGTTGGGGTCCTAAAAGTTGCTACATTCGTAGTATGTGTCTTAGTTACATATCTAGCAGTATGAATTTCATCATTCATTACTACTAAGACACCCTTGCCTTTTGCATCTTCACTTGCTGCAGTAGCTGCGGCATTCAATAAGTTATAAAGTCCATCAGATCCAATTTCGTTAGAAGAACGCATTGCACCCGTGACAACTACTGGCATATCATTTTTTAATGTTAAGTCTAAAAAGTATGCAGTTTCTTCCAAGGTATCAGTACCATGCGTAACAACTACACCATAGTATCCTTCATGTTCTGCTTCTTTAATACGTTTAACAATTTTCAACATTACTTTTGGCGTAATGTGTGGTGAAGGTAAGTTAAACAATTCTTCATTTACAATTTTAATATTACGACCTAATAAATTATCTTGATTTGCAATAGGATTTTTTTCATTTTGAACTACTTCTCCACTATCATCTTGAGACATAGAAATAGTTCCACCTGTATGGATTGCTAATATTTTCTTCAAGACTAAATGCCTCCCAATAATATAGAAACTAATACTCTATATTGTACATTTAATTAATTACTATCACAATTATATAATATGGTAAGGTTGCTTTTTTTAATATTTTAATATATTATCTATTTTAATAATATATATTTTGTTGCCTATATAATTACTAAAATATGGTTAGTAAGTTTCTACCTGGAACCTTAAATTTCAGACTATAAGCGAAATGATCTAAGTCCTTTTGCTTATGCATAGGGATTTTTTTATTTGCATATTTACATATAGGTCAATAGTAAAATTTAGGAGGATTATTTTGAATAATAGTGAAAAAGGCTTAAAGCAAGTTTCACATTTAAAGGCTGCTGTTTTAGGTCTACAACATTTATTAGCTATGTATTCCGGTGATATCATAGTACCGTTATTAATTGGAGCATTTCTACATTTTAATGCTGCTCAAATGACTTATTTAGTTTCTGCAGATATTTTTATGTGTGGGATCGCCACCTTGCTTCAACTTAAACGTACCCCTATTACAGGAATTGGATTACCAGTTGTCTTAGGATGTGCAGTCCAAGTTATTACGCCACTTGAAACAATTGGCGGTACTCTAGGCGTTACCTATATTTACGGTGCAATTATTTGCTCTGGATTGTTTGTATTCTTAATTTCTGGACTATTTTCAAAATTAAGAAGATTTTTCCCACCAGTTGTAACTGGATCATTGATTACAATTATTGGATTTTCATTAGTTCCAGTTGCCGTGCAAGATTTAGGTGGTGGTGATGCTAGTGCTAAAACATTTGCAAATGCTCAAAATCTAACTGTTGGTTTAGTTACAATGGTAGTTGTGTTAATAATTAACATTTTTGGTAAAGGCTTTTTAAGATCAATCTCAGTCTTAGTTGGAATGATTGTTGGAACTGGATTAGCTGGTGCTATGGGGATGATCTCATTAAGCTCAGTTTCAAGTGCTAGCTGGTTTAAATTACCACAGCCATTTTACTTTGGTACCCCTCACTTTAGTTGGTCAGCTATTTTAACAATGATTTTGGTCTCATTAACTACAATGGTTGAATCTACTGGAGTATTTTTAGCTTTAGGTGATTTAACTAATCGTAAATTAAGTAGTAAAGAATTAGCCAAAGGATATCGTGCAGAGGGAATTGCAGCTATGCTTGGTGGAATTTTTAATACTTTTCCATACTCAACATTCTCTGAAAATGTTGGAGTTGTACAATTATCAGGAATCAAAACTAAGCGCCCTATTTACTATGCTGGTTTGTTCTTATTAATTTTAGGATTATTACCTAAGGTTGGTGCTTTTGCTACAGTAGTGCCAAGCTCAGTTCTTGGTGGTGCAATGATTGTAATGTTTGGAATGGTTGGAGTTCAGGGTATTAGAATTCTTCAACAAGTTGATTTCAATAAAAATGCTAACTTATTAATTGTTGCAATTGCTGTAGGATCAGGTATTGGTGTTACCGTTTACCCTCAAATCTTTAGTTCATTCCCTAAATCAGCACAAATTATCTTAGATAATGGAATTGTTGTTGGTGGATTTATGGCTGTACTATTAACTATATTGTTCAGCATCAGTGGACAAATTAAATTAGATAAAGAATAATCAAAATAATCACTATACAAAATGTATAGTGATTATTTTTTTAAAAGCAACCTACTTGATAATAAATGAAAGCTAGAACTAGAATTAAGTATGAGGTGATTAAAATGACCAAAAAGAAAATACTTAATATGGAAGAAAAAATCATTCATGATATGGATGACTTTTTGGTAGAATATGGAGCTAAAAGATTAGGCAACGATGTCGATGTTGCTAATAAAATTTATGAAACTGGTAAAGGTAACATTAAAAACTTAGATAACTTATTCAATGATCAAGGATTTGGCAGAACTGAAAAGTTTTACAATATTGGTGTTGGATACTTAAACGATGTTTACGATCACAATAGTGAAATTGTAAATCAAAAGGCACCTGAAATTGCTAAAAAAGCTTTCAATTATTTAGGTAAAAATGAGCAAGCATTAGATGCTTGGGAAGCATAAAAAAGCAAGCCTATATTTATGGCTTGCTTTTTTATGATAAATATTATTTAATTTTAATATAAAATATTTAGCAAAGGAGGAATCAATCAATGAAATCATTATTAGGAGAGTTTATCGGTACATATATTATGTTATCGCTTGGACTAGTAAGCAGTGTTGTGGTTAATTACTTCTTATTTCCAAAGCATCAGAACCGTTTCCTAACGGGATTTTATTGGGGGCTTAGTATCCTAATTCCTTCATTCATAACAACTATTTTCTTTGGCACTGCTGGATTTAATCCTGTAGTTTCATTAACATTAGCTGTCAGCGGAAAAATAAGTTTCTGGATATTTGTTGGTGAAGTCATTACACAAATTCTTGGAGCTTGGTTAGCATCATTAACAGTTAAACTAGTTTGGTCTAAATGGCTTAGAAGCTTACCATTAAATCTTAACTTTTATGCAACTGTTCCAAGAAACATTAATAATTGGCGTGCTAATTTTGGATGGGAAATATTTGGTACATTTTTAATTGTGGTAAATACTCAAACATCCTCTAATGTACAAAGTCCTTGGTGGATTAAGACTATTTGGTCATCCATCTTGATGACTATTATCATTTCGGTTATCGCACCAATTACTGGTGCTGCCTTTAACCCTACTCGTGATATTATCCCTCGCTTCTTCTTCTCAAGAACTTACGATAAAAGATTATCACAATGGAAATATTCTATTGTGCCATTACTAGGACCAATTATCGGTGGTATTTTAGGGATAATATTTAGCTTTTTCCTTTAAGACCATTTTTTGCAGGTCATAACAGCAAAGGCATCGTTACCAGTATGTGTGGCAACAATTGCAGAAGTATATAACATTGAAATATCAGCGTCTGGGAGCATTTCTTCTAGACGTTTTTTTATTATTAATGGAAAAGTATCATCACCTGTATAACTAATGCCAATAAATTCAAGTTGTTCATCTTTTATACTTTCACAATATTTATCCAACCATTTAGTAAATGTTTTCTTCCCACGACCTTTAACTTTTAAATCCATGTCTTTAGGTAAAACTTCAAAAATAACATGAAGATTAATTAACTTTGAAATAATACCCTTGGCTTTACTAATTCTACCGCCTCTAACCAGGTTTTCTAAAGTACTAGCACCAATATACAAATTACTATTTTCAATCATTTTATCTACTGCTGCTGAAATTTCATCAAGATTATATTCATTTGAATTAGCTAACTTAGCAGCACTAGTTACAATATGACCTAAACTTTGATCAATAAAGTGTGTATTAATAACTTTAACTGTACCATCAGCAATTTGTGCTGCTTGTTGGGCAGCATGTACAGTTCCACTTAATAAATCTGTCATATGAATTGATAATACAGTATCCCCATTAGCAGTAATACTGTTATATAATTCAACAAAATCACCAATTGATGGTTGACTAGTAATTGGAAAATCACCTTTGGGATTATCTTCAAGATAGTTAATTAATTTTTTACCATTGATATCAATATTATCTTTAAATGATTGATCACCAATACTTACATTTAGAGGAATAATCTTAATTCCTAATTCTTCAACTATTTTATCTGGAACTAATGCCGTTGAATCAGTTACAATTTTAATCATTTTAATTCTCCTTTAGCTTACGTATTCATATATCACTATGATAAAGGTATTTGCATATTTTTTCACTATCTTTTTATAAGTATCAATCTAAAATTCAATTATATGGTATATTTAAAAAATTTATTTTATATATAATAAAAAGATAGACAGCTAAATATAGCCATCTATCTTTGTTTAAACTTCATTAGAATTACTACCTGATGATTGAATTTTATTTAGTCCCATACGACTAATAGGACCAACAATAATTAATTGTAATGGTAGAGCAACGATTAAATTAAAAATCCATGCATGTACATAAATTCCAAAAGAAATATTTTCTAAACCAAATGTTACAATAATCCCAAATAGTGACATTAATGTTACCATTCCTAAGACCATTAGACATGAAATCCATAAAGCAATCTTAATTGGTGTTTCTTCCCATTCAGGTTTAAAAATAAATTTAAAAAAGACTCCTTTAACGATTGGTCCTACTAATGCTAAATCCAAAATAGCAGCAACAATTAAAGCTAATGGGTAACCTTTTAAAACATCTAAAACAAAACCTGAATTAACACCACTTGCAATAGCAATATTATATGCTTCCATAACAATAACCATCATTCCAGCCATCATTCCAGTAAACATTAATTCTTCTTTAAAATTTCTTGGCATTAATACAATCTCCTTATTAAAATAGTACTGTTATCAACAATTTCAACCATACCATGCTAAAAAATTCTTCGTAAGTTACAATTATGTTACAAATTCCATATATCTTTAATAATTTGGGTTTTCATAAATTTACATATTAATTCCACCATTTGATCTGGCATGTAAGTACCAGCATCTAACGTTGCTGGTTGCTCATTAATTTGAGTAATCATTAAATCACTATGCTTAATTTTTATATTATATTTTGCAAATACCAAAACTAATTTTTTTAATTCATTTTCATTCATACATAAAACTACTTTCATAATTTATTTTTCAGAGGTGATTTATCATTAATAAAATTGGCGTCCGTGAATTAGTAGAATTCACTCTTAGAAGTGGTGATTTAAATAGTAAGTTAAACAGTAATAATACTGCTCAACAAGGGGCTAAAATTCATCGTAAGCTACAGAAAAAACACGGCAAAGGATATCAAGCTGAAGTGCCCCTTTCCAAAAATATCAAAATGAATAATATTAATTTTAAAATTGATGGTCGCATTGACGGTCTTATTTTAAAAAAACATCAGGCAGAAATTGAAGAAATAAAAACTTCAGATATTATATTTGAAGATTTACCTAATAGTATTTTGCAACTTTATTGGGGACAAGTACAAGCTTATGCTTATTTATTAATGGATGCGAATCCTGAGATTAAAAAAGCTAAACTTAAATTAACATATGTACAGACACCTAATGAACAAATAACAGTGAAATTTAAAGAAATTAGTCAAGCCGAAGCTAAGCACTTCTTTCAATCATTAATTAATGAATATGAAGAATGGCTAAAATTACGTAGTGATATTATCGACAAACGTAATAAGTCAGCTCAATTAATGAAATTTCCATTTACAAAGTTTCGTAAAGGTCAACGTGAACTATCTGTGGCTGTTTATAAAACCATTGCATTCAATAAACATTTATTTGCCCAAGCTCCTACCGGAACTGGTAAGACCATTTCCACATTATTTCCAGCCATTAAAGGCATGGGGGAAAAATTATGTAATCGTATTTTTTATTTAACCGCTAAACAAAGTACCCAAAATATCGCTGAAAATACAATGAATTTGATGGCAAATAAAGACTTATATATCAAAAGTATTACCATAACATCAAAAGAAAAGATCACTTTTGATGAAGAAAAAGATTTAAAACCTGAGGATAATCCTTATATGGTTGGATATTATGACCGTTTAAAACCAGCTATCAAAGAAGTATTGGGAAATGAAAATCAAATAACCAGAGATGTTGTGCAAAAGTATGCCAAAAAATACATGCTAGATCCATTTGAATTTTCATTAGATTTAAGTCTTTTTTGTGACGTCATTATTTGCGACTATAATTACTTATTTGATCCACAAGTATATCTACAAAGATTTTTTGCAGTAGAAGATTCAAATAACGTGTTTTTAATTGATGAAGCTCATAATTTAGTAGATCGTTCTCGTGATATGTATTCTGCTGAATTGAGTGATAGTAAATTAAATAAATTAATAAAAATAAGCAAAAATAATCCTGATATCAACGATAAGTTGCACCGGGCTCTAAAGTCATTTAACCAATCTTTTCATATTAATACTAAAGTACTAAAAGATAATAACGTTGATCAAATAAATGTCACAGAACCACTAGATGCATTTAATAAACAAGTAAACAAATTAGTGGATAAAATGCATGATTGGCTAAAGAAAGATCATCCAGAAGACAAGTTAAATGATGAGATTTTGGAATATTATTTTAAGTTACTGCACTATCAAAAAATCAATGAATATTATGATGATACTTATACAACTAGAATTTATCATGATTACAATAACAATATTACAATCAAACTTTTCTGTATGGATCCCAGCCCTCATTTAAGTGAATCATTACAATTAGGTGGCAGTGCAATTTTATTTTCTGCAACTCTATCACCTATGAATTATTACCAAAGAGTATTAGGTCATGAAGATAATAGTTTAGCCTTTGAAATTGAATCTCCATTTCCGATTAATAATCAGCAATTAATTAGCACCAATTATATCGAAACTACTTATAAACAAAGAAATAATAGTATCAATTTAATTATTGAAAGTATATACGATATGATTAATAGTAAAAATGGACATTATATTATTTTTGCTCCATCAAACAAATATTTATCAATGATAGTTAAAGCTTTTACAACAAGATATCCTAATATAAAAATAATTATGCAACAATCATCGATGGAAGATAAGGAGCGACAAGCATTTATCAATCAATTTAAAAATAATCAAACTGAAACTTTAGTTGGTTTTGCATTATTAGGTGGAATTTTTAGTGAAGGCATTGATTTAAAATATGATGACTTAATTGGGGTTGGAATTGTTTCTGTCGGACTGCCCAGATTAAGTGCCGAAAATAATTTAATTAGAGATTATTTCGATAAAGAAAATGGTCAAGGCTTTGAATATGCTTATCAACTTCCTGGATTAAATAATGTGATGCAGGCAGCCGGTAGATTAATTAGAACTAACCATGATTTAGGAAATATTATACTTATGGACCGTAGATTCAGTAAGCAAAGATATCAAAAATTTTTCCCTAACAATTGGAATGTAAAAATTTCTTATAATAAAAATAATACTAAAACCTTAATAGATAATTTTTGGAATAATAAAAAATAACGCACAGTAAAGTGCGTTATTTTTCATTAATATTCTTGAGCTACACAAACGCCTTCTGGAACCATAAAGTCTTTTTGAATAACTGATAATTTACCAGATTCCTTGTCACGAGCATATAATGTAGCATTATCACTATTTTGATTAACAACAATTATGAAACTTTCATTTGAATTGAAGTTAAAGTCACGTGGAAAATCACCTTCAGTTGGTATTAATTGAATACGTGCAACTTTGTCGTTATCTTTCGCTTCAAAGACAGCTAAACTATTATTTCCACGGTTTGAAACATAAATAAAGCGGCCATCTTCAGACATTCTAATAGCAGCAGATCCATTATGATCCGCCCAATCATGAGGAATCGTATCTACAATATGTTTAACTTCAAATGAGCCATTTTCAGCATTATATCTTAGAACCGCTAACTTACTACTTAATTCTCCTACCAAGTAAGCAAGATGTTTCTTTGGATCAAATACAATATGTCTTGGTCCAAATCCAGGTTCCATGTGTAAACATGAAACTTCAGTTAAACTACCATCTTCATCATTAATATCATAAACATAAACACGATCTTGTCCTAAGTCAACAACAACTAAACGATTATCTGGAGTTAAATCTGCATAATGAGGATGTGCCCCATTTTGTTGCTCAGGTCTTGGACCAACATGTCCTTCATGAACAACTTTATTTTGGAAATCAATTGAACCATCTGATTCAATTTTATATACCATTACTTCACCTGTATGATAATTAGCGGTATATACAAATTGACGTTGTTCATCAACAGTAATGTAAGCCGGATTAGTGGCTTCATTAATACAACGATTAATTTCTGTAGTTGGACGAGTAGAAGCATCTAAAGCCATTGCTCCACCAGCACCGTTTTCAGCTTTATCAACTGAATAAATTTTATTATCCTTTGACATAGCTACATATGTAGGATTTCTACCTTTAGCAACGAATTGTAAATTCTTTAATTCTTTTTTGTCAGTGTCTAAATCAATTTCATAAACACCTTTACTAAGTTTCGTAGTATACGTTCCAATTAAGAACTTTTCAATCATGTTAAAATCTCACTTTCAACTAGAATTATATTAATAATGTATATCTCTATTATACATATTTTTATATCAATCAGAAATGGTTTGATAATCTTATTATCTATTTTATGTTGACTATTCATAAATTACAATTATAATTATTAATAATTAATTAAAAAATTAGGTTTTGATGAGAAAAGTATTTAATTAATAATTTTTCAGAAAGTTCATGGTTGATGAAAATGAGCAAATTGTTATTAATGAAAATGGTCTCTGAACTTTTATGGGTGATATTTAACTCATAGCGGTAAGTGCCCGATATAGCACAAAGGAATATGAAAGAAGTTCTGGATAAGGTAGTCTTGAAATAAGGCTATAAATTAAGGTGGTACAGCGAAGCATTCGCCCTTTTAAATAAGGGACGGATGCTTTTTTATTTCAAAGGAGTGATGAAAATGAGCAAACAAAGGTTATCTAAAGATTTGCAAAGTCGACATTTAATTACTATGTCATTGGGTGGAGTTATTGGTACTGGTATTTTTATGAGTACAGGATATTCAATACATTTTGCTGGCCCCATTGGAACCATTATTGCTTACATTATTGGATCATTATTAGTATGTATGGTAATGGCATGTTTGGGCGAACTATCGGTGCATGACCCTAGTACGGGAGCATTTCATACTTATGCTAGTAAATATATTAGTCCAGCAATGGGGTTTGTTGTCGCTTGGATGTATTGGCTAACTTGGACAGTTGCCTTAGGTTCTGAATTTATTGCTCTTTCAACCATTGCTAAACAATATATTAGCTTTATTCCCGTTTGGGGATATAGTTTAATTTTTGCCATTATTATTTTATTATTAAACATTATTAATATGAATTTATTTGCTAAAAGTGAACTTTACATGTCATTAATCAAAGTAATTTTATTAGTCCTATTTTTAATTATTAGTATTTTAATAATTTTCAAGATGATACCTTTTCACCACCAAAACTTTACTCCATTTTTTGGCCAATTATCCAAAAATGGAATTTTCCCAAATGGTATCTCACCAGTGATTTCAATTATCCTATCGGCTAATTTTGCTTTCTCAGGAACTGAAATGATTGCTGTAGGTGCTGGTGAAAGTAAAAACCCTAAAAAATCAGTACCTAAAGCTATTCGTAGAACACTAGTTACTCTAATTGTATTATTTATCGGTACTATTATTGCACTAGGATCAATTTTATCTCAGAATTCTTCTTCGTTATCACAAAGTCCATTCGTGACTATTTTACAATCAATAAATATTCCTTATGCGTCAGATATTATGAATATTATTTTATTTATTACTATTTTTTCAGGTGCAAATTCAGGTGTTTATGCTGCTTCTAGAATGATTTGGTCATTATCTGAAAAGAACACTTTACCTAAAAAATTATCAAAATTAAGTAAAAATGGCATTCCAATATATGGACTTGGTTTAACTATTTTAGGTGGATTCTTAGCATTATTTTCCAGTATTTATGCACCTAATACCGTTTACTTAGCATTAACTGCTATTTCAGCATTTGCAGTTGTCGTAGTTTGGCTAATTATCGGTTGGGCCCAATTAAATTTTCGTAAACAATTTATTAAGAATGGGCATTCAACAACTGAACTATCTTATAGAGCCCCATTTTATCCAATTATGCCATGGTTAGTAATTGTCACCTGTTTATTATCACTCATTGGAATCACTTTTGATCCTAATCAAAGAATTGCAATCATAATTGGGATTCCTTTCTCAATTATTTGCTATGTATCTTATAAAATATTTTACTCAAGAAAGGATGTTTAATAAAAATGAATAACTTTACAGAATGGGCAACTAAACAAAAAAAATTTTAATTGATAGTTCAATGTCAACTGGACTAGAAGAACGTGGATTAAATCTCAATGGAAAATTATGGACAGCTAAAGCATTAAAAGATCATAGTGATTTGATTAAAGATGTTCATAAATCATATTTTAATGCTGGTTCTTCAATGACTACGATTGATACCTACCAAGCAAGTGTTAGTGGATTAATGAAAAATGCTGGCTACAGTCATAGGGAAGCTCGTAAATTGATTCAAAAAGCTTTTAATGTTGCTAAAGATGCTCAAAAACTTTCAAGAAATTATCCAACTTGGTTAGCAGCTGGAATTGGTCCATATGGAGCATATTTAGCTAATGGCTCAGAATATACTGGTAACTATAATTTAACTGAAAATGAATATATACAATTTCATAAAGAAAGAATTGAAATATTGGTAAAAGCTGGAATTGATGTTTTATTGTTAGAAACTTTACCTAATTTTCAAGAAATAAAAGCACTAGTTAAATTTACTAATCAATTTAATATTCCATCAATAGTCGCTTGTTCTATGAAAGATACTACACATTTAGCAGATGGAACTAATTTTAAATTTGTACAATCATTCTTAGAAAAACAAGCAAATGTGATTGCCTATGGATTAAATTGTACTGACCCTCGAATCGTAACAAATGCATTAAAAGCAATCATTAATAATGAACCAGAACACAAAGATCTAATTGCTTTTCCCAATTCTGGCGCTAACTATAATCCCAAAATTAAAGAATGGGATAATCAAGGAATTAGTATTGAAGAATTTAATAAATTGGTTCAAGAATGGCTAAACATAGGATTAAAATATATTGGTGGATGTTGTTGTATGTCTGAACAACAGACTGCTTCTATCAATGAACATTTCTTTTAAAAATAATTTTTATGGAATATAATTAAGCTATGAACTTAATAAAGGAGTTTAATTAATATGAAAAGTTTTGAAGGCATACACCCAATTTTAACTAACCATTTAAGGTTAGATTGGTTAACAGAATTTAAACTACAGGATGTTATTGATTTTCAAAAAAAATTTGATAAAGATGCTAACATTAAATCAACCGGCGATTTCATCAATGAAGCAATGAAGGATGTTATGAGACAAAAAGCCCTTTTATGGGGAATTGAAGATAAAGAAACTCATAAATTCATGGGTATGGGTGGTATTGCTAATATTAGCGACGATGATACTGCCCCTACTATTTATATTCAAGCTATTGATAGCATGGACACTGGTTTAGAATTAGAATTAATCAATCGTATTCATATATTAGCTAAAAACTACTGGCCTACTGCCAAATTCAGTTATAATGTTTATCCATCTAATGCAGAAATTGAACGTCATCTAAAACTTTACTAATTTCAGCTTTATTTAATAGCTATTTGTTTGATTTATTATATAATTAATTTTATTATTAAGATAATAATAATTCTAAACTAGCTTATTATTTAAGGAGGGATATTATATGCACAATGAAACATATCAAAAAGCTTTAGATACTTTGCGTGAAAGTAAAATTAGAATTACTCCTCAACGACAAATTATTCTTAAGTATTTGATTAATAATGATAATCATCCTTCTGTAGATACTATTTATGAAGCATTAAAAAAGGAATTCTCTAATCTGAGTGTTGCCACTATTTATAATAGTTTACAATTATTCGAAAAATTAGGAATTATTATTGAATTACCTGCTGAAGACGGCGGTATTCGTTATGATTTCTTTGGCACTCCACATTTTCATGCAATTTGTGAAAACTGCGGTAAAATTATTGATGTAGAATATCCAGATTATAAGAGTTTAGAACAATCATTAAGTAAAACTACAGAAGAACAAACTGGATTCAAGGTTAAACAAAGTCATATTGAAGTATATGGCTTATGCAAAGAATGTCAAGCAAAACTAAGCAAATAAAAAAATGGTCATCAGATATATTCTGGTGACCATTTTTCACTTGTTATTTAACCTTGATAATGATCCTTAGGTACACTAACTAGATCTTCATCAACTAAGCGTTCCGCATTTTCAACCGTATTCCAAGCAGCTCCTTTTAGTAGGTTATCTGCAACAACCCACATATTAAAACATCCCTTATTTTCTTGATCGGGACGAATTCTTCCAGCAAAAGTTTCACGCTTGCCTTCAGCATTTAATGGTTGAGGATATACTTGATGCTCTGGATCATCTTGCAAAGTTACTCCTGCAGCATCACTAATAGTCTTTTTAATATCAGCTGCACTAGCATTCTTATCCTTAACTTCGAAGTACACAGATTCACCATGTGAAATAGGCACTGGAACACGAACACAAGTAGCAGTAACTTTTAAATCAGAAGCGTTCATGTCATTAAGCATAATTTTCTTAGTTTCATGAATCATTTTCCATTCTTCATGAGTGTATCCTTCGTCCTCAAAAACATCAATTTGAGGAAGTAAGTTGAATGCTAATGGATAATGTTTCTTATCACCCGCTGTTGGCAAAATATCAGCAGACATTTGCTTACCATCTAAGTAGTCTTTTGCTTGTTGATAAAATTCATTTAAAGCAGATTGTCCAGCTCCTGATGCAGCTTGATATGTAGAAACAATAACTTGCTTTAATCCATACTTCTTAAACACTGGAGCTAAAGCAACTACCATTTGAATAGTAGAACAATTTGGATTAGCAATAATCCCCTTATGATTCTTTAATTGTTCTGGATTTACTTCAGGAACAACTAATGGAACTTCTGGATCCATTCTAAATGCGCTTGTATTATCAACACAAACAGCGCCACGCTTAACGGCTTCTGGTAGGAACTTCTTGGAAGCAGCTCCGCCAGCTGAAGCTAATACTAGATCAACATTATCAAATGAATCATTTGTAGTTTCTTCAACCGTTATTTTTTCGCCCTTAAATTCCATTTTCTTCCCAGCAGAACGAGCTGAAGCTAATAGTTTCAAGGATTTAACTGGAACCGTTGAATTAGCTAATTGATCAACCATTCTCATCCCAACAGCACCAGTTGCACCTAAAATTGCTACATTGTATTCCTTCATCATAATTACCTTCTTTAATTATTTAAAAATTGTTCGATTCTATTCATTGCTTCTTTAATGTTTTCATCTGAAGCAGCGTAAGATAAGCGAATGTATCCTTGACCACCCTTACCAAAACAACTTCCTGGAATTACTCCTACTTTAGCCTTTTCAGCTAGAGATAAAGCAAATTTGGTATCGTCTTTACCAAAACGGTCAGGGATTTTAACAAATACATAGAATGCTCCACTAGGCATTGCCATTTCAAAACCAAAACTAGTTAATTTTTCACTAATAAAATCACGACGACGTTTATAAATATCACGCATTTTTTTAGGATCTTTCAAACCATTTTTAAGCGCTTCATAAGCAGCCATTTGAGTTACGTCTGGTGGACATGTAACCATAAATGCATGTACCATTAATAACTTCTTAATAAATGAATAGGGTCCACAAACATAACCAACTCGCCAACCAGTCATAGCATGTGATTTAGATAAACCATTAATGTAAATAGTTTGTTCCGGAAGAAAGCTAGCTAAGGACTTATGCTTAACATCATATGTTAGTTCGCAATAAATCTCATCAGTAATTGCAAAAATATTATATTGTTGAATAACATCTGCCAGTGACTTAACTTCATCCGGTGAGTATTCAATACCAGTCGGATTTCCTGGATAATTAAGTAATACTGCTTTAACTTGATCACCATATTTATCCAATACTGCTTTTAATTGATCTGGTTGCAATTTAAAACCATTATTTGAAGTATCTAAGTCAATGGCTTTACCACCTAATAAAGTAATAATGGGTTCATATAATGAAAATAATGGAGTTGGTAAGATAACCACATCACCAGGGTTAAGCAATGTTTCAAAGGTGGCATAAATAGCTTCGGTGGCTCCAATAGTAACTACAATTTCATCTTCTGCATTATAATTTAATTCATAATTTTGAAACAAATATTTATGAATAGCTTTACGCAATTGTAATTTACCTGCCTGATTTGAATAATGAGAATCATCAGCATCAATGCTATTTTTCGCAGCATCCTTAATGTGATCAGGAGTATTTAAGTCCGGTTCACCAATTGTTAGTTTAATAATATCTTTTATTTTAGAAATTTGGGTATCAAATCCTCTAATGTTAGAAGGTTGAATTGAATTTAAACGTTGATTATAAGTTTGCGTTAATCCCAAAGATAATTCTGGCATTTTATATCATCTTTTCTATAGAATATTTTCTAGTCCAATTAATAAGTGGTCTAAGTTACTAACTTTTTGAATTGCAACTTTAACCCCTTTCATAAATGAACCACGATCAAATGAATCTTGACGAAGGGTTAAGGCTTCGCCAGCCCCACCAAATAAGACTTGTTCATGGGCAACATATCCTGGCAAACGCACTGCATGAACATGCACACCATCATATGTACCACCACGTGAACCAGATAAATTATCTTTAATTTCGTCATCACTAACTGCGCTATCGTCACGATTTTGACCAATAATTTTAGCCGTATTTAAGGCCGTTCCCGATGGTGCATCTTTTTTATCTTGGTGATGCATTTCAATTACTTCAGCATCAGGAAAGTATTTAGCAGCTTCACCAGCAAATTTCATTAAAAGAACCGCTGATAAGCCAAAATTAGGTGCAATAATACCCCCCATCTGTTTATCCTTGGATAAACTAATTAGTTCTTTTTGGTGTTCATCACTCATTCCACTAGTACCAATTACTGGATGGATATTATGTTCAATAGCAAATTTTGTATTTTCATAAACTGCATCTGGTTGAGTAAAGTCCACCCAGACATCAAAATTATCAGTAATTTGATTTAATGAATTATAGATATTAACTTCACTAGATAAATTATATTTAGAATGATCATCAGTACAATGTGGTGAATAAACGCCACTCAATTGCATATCATCATTACTATTTATTAAATTAATTGCTTTTTGTCCCATTGAGCCAGTAAAACCGGCTAATAAAATTTTAATCATAGTTTTAACTCCTTTGGTAAAGAATTTAATAATGCATCATGACTTAAACCTAAATTATCGGCTAAACGTTGTTTTTCTTTATTGTTTAATGAAAGAATTGGTAAACGACAAGCACCAACTTGATATCCTTGCGCACTCATAACTGCTTTTACAGGTGATGGTGATGGATACATAAACAATGCTGACATCTTTGGCGTTAGTTTTCTTTGCATCGCACCAGCAGCTTTATAATTACCGGACTCTAAATCATCATACATTTCACGCATTGCATTGCCATAAATATGAGATGCAACTGAAATAACTCCATTTGCGCCAATTGACTTAGCAAATAATGCTTGCGCATCCTCACCGGTATAGATATTGAAATTATCATCAGTATTTTCAACTAGATATTCCAAATCTCCCATTGAAGTACATTGTTTTACTCCCAAAATATTTTCATTGTGAGACAATTCAATCACTGTTTCATTACTCATAGTGATGCCAGTTCTACCAGGAATATTATAAATAATTAATGGTACATTAGATTGCTTAGCGACCGCTTCAAAATGAGCCTTCATGCAACGCTGATTAGGCTTATTATAATAAGGCACCACTACTAAAGCTGCATCAATCCCATTAATCATACTAACTTCCTTAGTAAAATTGATGGTTTCTTGAGTATTATTACTACCAGTTCCCGCAATAATTGAACCGCGACCGTCAACAATGTCAACAAAGCGACGATATAGTTCAATTTTCTCATCGTGAGTTAATGTAGGAGTTTCTCCAGTAGTACCACCAATAACAAATCCTCGACTACCTGTGTTTAAGCAATGATCAGTAATCGCTTTTAATGCATCAAAATCAATTTTGCCGTCATTATCAAAAGGCGTAATAATTGCCGTCATTAAATCTACATTTTCAAACATAATTATCACCTATTCTTTCATTCGATTTTCTAAGAAACTAGTAATTGCATTAACCCCTTTACCAATAGAACTTTCATCTGGTGTTAAAGTTGCTGTGTGCAACGATGAATCATCGCCAACCCCTAGCCAAAACATGGTTCCTGGAATCTTAGATAATAAGTAACCAAAATCTTCTCCAGTCATCGCTGGCTGGGTTTCAATAAAATCAACGTCTGAATTATTTTTCATAAAATTAATAAAGCCTTTAGTTAATGCTGAATTATTTTTCACTGGATAATAACCACCTTGATTTAACTCTAAATCAATTTTACAGTTATAGCTCAATTCAATGCCATGACAAATGTCTTTTAATCTTTGATCAATTAGTTCAATCATTGATTGCGTTAATCCACGAATTGTTCCTTCAATTCTGGCATGACCAGCAATTACATTCCGAATTGTTCCAGCTTCAATTTTACCTAAAGTAATAACACCACTTTGAATTGGATCAATACTTCTAGAAATAATTGTTTGAATTTGACTAATTAGTTGTGCAGCTGCAACAACCATATCATTAGCATTTTGTGGATAAGCAGCATGTCCACCTTTACCAGTTAAATCAATATTAATTTCAGTAGTGCCAGCAAATAACGTTCCCATTCGACATCCAATTGAACCAGCAGGTAGACTAGGATTATCATGCAATCCATAAAATTCATTGATCCTAAACTGGTCGCTAAATGCATTAGCTTCGTATGCTAACCGTCCACCACTTTCGCTCTCTTCAGCTGGTTGAAAGAAAAATACTAAATTATCTTTAGGCTGATGCTCAGTAAAATAATGTAAAATACCTAAAGCAACTGTCATATGTACATCATGTCCACAAGCATGCATAACCCCTGGATGAATTGATGAAAATGGCAAATTAGTTTTTTCTTCAATCGGCAGTGCATCAATGTCAGTTCGATAACCAATTGTGCGATTAGGGTTACTTCCTTTAATTCTTACCAAAATAGCAGTAGGTAAAGATTCAATACTCCCTAAAGTTAAATATTTTTGTTTAAAACTTCCTATTATATGCAATAAATAATCATGAGTTTGATTTTCATGTAATGCTAATTCAGGAATCTGATGCAAATGACGCCTAATATCAATTAAATTCATTTCAGACATTTAAATCACAACTTTCTTAAATCATCTTCAAGACTAGTCTTAGATTGTGTTTTAGCATCAACGTCCTTAATTTTACGAGCTGGAGTGCCAGCAACCATTGTATATGGAGCAACGTCTGAAGTAACAATTGCACCAGCTGCTACAACTGCACCCTTGCCAACATGGACTCCTTCAATGACTACTGCATTGGCACCAATTAAAACATCATCATCAATTTGTACTGGCTTAGCTGATGCTGGTTCAATTACACCAGCCAAGACAGCACCAGCACCAATATGAGAATGACTTCCAACAAAGGCTCGTCCGCCCATTACAACTCCCATATCAATCATGGAGCCTTCACCAATTTCACAACCAATATTTATAATGGCACCCATCATAACTACAGCATTGTCAGCAATCTTTACTTGATCACGAATAACTGCTCCTGGTTCAATACGCGCATTTACATTCTTTAAATTTAATAAAGGAACCGCTGAATTACGCGCATTATTTTCAATTTCGTAATCGTCAATCAAATCAGATTTAAGTAAAGGTTCTACATCTTTCCAATCACCAAAAATGGTAGCTGTATGAGCTTCTTTAAAGACCTTAATTGAATTTGGGAAATCAATTTTATCCATTTGACCACTAATATAAACCTTAACTGGAGTTTTCTTTTCTGCATTTCCAATATAATTAATAATTTCGTGTGCATCTAAATTTGCCATTTTTATATCTCCCTTTATTTCAATTTATTATCTAATTCATATAAATCTGTATAATTTTGACGACGAGTGACTAATTGCTCTTTACCGTTTTCAACAAAAACAATTGCTGGTTTAGGATTCAAATTATAGTTAGATGCCATTGAATACCCATAAGCACCAGTATCTAACATTACAATTACATCCCCTGGTTTTGTTTCAGGTAATGGTTGATTCTTAATCAAAACATCTCCTGATTCACAATATTTACCAACCAAATGAACATTCTCAACTGCACTACGTAATGGATGATCAGCCATTACTGCTTCATATTTGGCGTCATACAACATTGGTCTAATATTGTCACCCATACCACCGTCCACTGAAACATAAGATTTAATACCAGGAACGTCTTTTCTAGAACCAATACGATATAAGTTATATCCAGCATTTCCCACAATTGAACGCCCCGGTTCAATCCAAATAGCTGGCATCTTTAAACCTTCAACTTTAGTTCTAGCTTTAACTGTATCAACAATTTTTTGTACGAATGCTTCTGGCCTTAATGGATCATCCTCATCTGTATATTGAATACCAAATCCACCGCCAACATTGATCACTTGAGCTTCATATCCATATTCTTGTTTCCATTCAGATGCTAAATCAACTAGCTTACTAGCAGCCATCTCAAAACCCTTTAATTCAAAAACTTGTGAACCAATATGTGCGTGAATACCTAATAAATGAATTGATTTATTGGCATGCACAATTTCAAAAGCTTTTTTAGCTTCACCAGATTCTAAGTCAAAGCCAAATTTACTATCAGTTTGACCAGTTTGAATAAATTCATGTGTATGTGCTGAAATTCCAGGTGTAATCCTTAACATGACATCACAATGAGTATTCATATCAGTCAACAATTGATTTAATAAATCAATTTCGTGAAAATTATCTAACATAATTACACCGACATGATTTTCCAAAGCCATTCTTAATTCATCTTCAGATTTATTATTACCGTGAAAGCTAATTCTGCTTACTGGAAAACCCGCATGTAATGCCATTGATAATTCTCCACCAGAAACTACATCAATATGACCTTGTTCTTGATTGACTAATTGATACATTGCAGTGTTCGCAAAAGCTTTGCTAGCATAACAAACAGCATAATCAATATTACTTTTTTCAAAAACTGCTTTGAATTTTCTAATTTGTGATCTAATTTTGCCAGTATCATATACAACGAGTGGTGTTCCAAATTGATTTGCTAAATCAATGGCATCACACCCACCAATTTCTAGATGACCTGCTTCATTAATATTTTGCTTTGTTATTTGTTTCGTCATAATAAACATGCCCTTCTATCGAATTTATTCGTTCGATTTCGGCCAATTGAAAACAAAAAGGATTCCTTTGCATGAATGTGGTTACACTCGTACAAAAGAATCCAAATTTAATGTTCTTCTCATTTTCGGTTTCAATTGTCGAAAGCGCTCCACAAGAAATATTTTCTTGTGACAGTCCATGATCTATTAAACCATGTCCCAGCAAATAACTACCCACAAGTAATTTTTGCTTCGGCAACCTCGCCTTTCAACAAACTTTAAAAATCATTGTAGTGACTGAGTTTATCTAATATTCTTGGTTGCGACCTCTTCGATTAATTACATAATAAAACTATTTGCCTACTTAAGTCAACTACTTTTTATAACATATTTTTTATATTTTTTATTTACTATATATACATTTTAAAAATGCATCCATCAAATAAATATGCTGCTTGTCTAATTTTATTTTAATGTTAGAATGCAAATTAATTAGAAAGATTAAATTGTGAGATGATATTAGATGACAAAGTTAATAAAATTTGGTGGCAGTTCACTAGCTAATGGTGATCAATACAAAAAAGTAATTAATATAATCAAAAAAGATAAAACACGACAAATCATCGTCTTATCAGCTCCTGGTAAAAGATTTGATGATGATATTAAAGTAACCGATTTATTAATTCAATATGCAAAAGCTGTGATTAATAAACAAGATTATAAAGATATCTTAAATAATATTATTGGGCGATATAAAGATATTGCTGATACATATGATATTAGTGATGATGAATTTGCTCCAATTGTAAGTATTTTTAATAATCTACCTAAGCAAAAATATTCTAATAATGAATATTTATTGGCGGCTTTTAAAGCACACGGTGAAAGAATGAACGCTAAATTAATGTCAATTGTGCTAAATCACTTAAACATTAAAGCTAAGTTCGTAGATCCTAAAGAATTGGGAATTGTTGTTTCTAAAGAGGATCCTAATGCTGCTGATGTGCTCAAAGAAACATATGAAAATTTGGGTCACTTTGGTTACGGTAATGAAAAACTAGTTATTCCTGGCTTCTTTGGATATACAAAAGATGGCAACATGGCAACTTTTGCACGCGGTGGTTCAGATATCACTGGATCAATTATTGCAAATGGACTAAATATTCCAATGTATGAGAATTTCACTGATGTTAGTTCAATTTATTCTGCTAATCCAAAAATTATCAATCACCCTGTTCCAATTAAGAAAATGACCTATCGTGAAATGCGTGAACTTGCATATGCTGGCTTTTCCGTTTTTAACGATGAAGCTATTATCCCTGCAATTAAGGGGAATGTAACCATTAATGTTAAAAATACTAATATGCCAGATAAACCTGGAACATTAATTGTGCCAGAAGGTTCATTTCAACCTGAACATCCTATTACTGGAGTGTCATCATCGAAACATTTTTCAGCACTTTATTTACATAAATACTTGCTAAATAAAGAGGTTGGAATAACTTTAAAATTACTGCAAATTTTTCAAAAATATAATATTTCATACGAACATATGCCATCCGGAATTGATGATTTAACCGTTATTTTTAATAAAGAAAGTTTAGATAAAATTACGATTAAAAGTTTATGTAAAGAAATTCAAGAAAGTATCAAACCTGATAAATTAAATTGGATTGACGATTATGCTATTATCATGGTGGTTGGTGAAGGTATGCGTGATGCTGCAACTACTATTAGTGACATTATTGATCCCATAACCAATGAAAACATCCCTATCCACATGATTAACCAAGGTGCTTCCCAAATTTCTATCATGATTGGGACTAGAGAAGCTAATGCTAATCAAGCTGTTAAAAGTATCTACAATGAATTCTTTGAATAAGGAGTAATTAATATGATTAATTTGTTTTATGTACATGGTTCTGWAAACCATTTTTATATTTTAGATCAAACATTACTCAATAATAAGCTCAATGATATTGAATTAATAAAATTAACAAAATCAATAACTAACAAAGATAATGATTTGAATCCAGCAGATGGCTTATTAGTTGTTAATGAATCAAGTCATCAAGATGCTTTAGCTCAAATGAGAGTAATCAATGCTGATGGTAGTGAAGCCTCAATGTGTGGTAACGGCTTAAGATGTGTAGCTAGATATTTATCCAATAAATACCATAAAGATAGTTTTAAGGTAGAAACTAAATCAGCTGATTTATTAGTAAACCAACATGCAGACTTATCACATAATGTTGCTGCTTTTAGTGTCGAAATATCACCGGTTTATTTTGATGGTAAATATTTTCCATTTCAAAATTTAAACACTACTAACATTTTAAACACTGCATTACCACAATTAAGCGACCATTTAAGATTTACTGCAATTGCGGTTCCTAATCCACACCTAATTAGTTTTGTAGAAAATGATCATGATTTAAATGAAACTTTAGGCGAAATTGGTAAAAAATTAAATGACCCTAACCCTTATTTTACTGATGGTGTTAATGTTAATTTTGCTAAAATATTAAGTCGCAATAAGTTATTTGTACATACTTATGAACGTGGTGTCGGTTTCACTAACGCTTGTGGAACTGGAATGTCAGCAACTTCATTAGCATTTGCAATTAACTTTCCTAATTTAGTAAATACTAAAGAACCGATTGATGTGTATAATCCTGGTGGAATGGTCCAAACTAAAGTTCATAACACTCCTAATAATCAGTGGATTGAATTAATTGGTAATGCCACTTTTGTTGGAAAGCTATCAATTTCAGAAGAAAATTTACATGCTGCAGAAGTTAATAATATTAGCTTTACTGATACAGGTGAAGAATTAGATTATCAAAAATTTGTTGATTCAATCAAATAAAAGAAGGCATTCACTCAAAGTGGATGTCTTTTTAGTTAATGCAAATTCATTTTATCTGATACAATATTAGATAACTAAGTTAAGGAAGTGAAAATATGAAGCATAAACAAATGCTTATTATTTTGTCTGTAGCAATTGTTTCATTTTTAGGAACAGTGGATATGAGCATTGTAAATACTGCATTACCGCAAATTTCTAAGGACTTAAATGTTCCAATGAATCAAGCAGAATGGATTTCATCAGCATACCTAGTCCTAATATGTATGTCATTGATTCTTTTTGGTAAGCTCGGTGATCAATTAAGTAAAGCTAAGATCTTTCAACTAGGAACTTTAGTTTTTACAATTAGTTCATTAGCTTGTGGGATTAGTACAAATCTGGTTATCCTGTTGATTGCTCGTTGTCTGCAAGGATTAGGTGCATCAATGACTATGGCAACCAATCTAGGTATTATTACCGAATCAGTGCCATTTAGTTCACGTGGTAAAGCATTAGGTATTAATACCACAATTGGACAATTAGGATACATTGCTGGTCCTGCAGTGGCTGGAATCATATTATCAATTGCTAGTTGGAACTGGATCTTTTTATTCAATGTGCCAATTGGAATTGCAGCATTTATTTTTGGTGAATTTGTTTATAGTAAGCCTGATAAAAACAAACCCAATCCCAAATTAAATATTGATTATTTAGGATTTATAACATTAGCACTGGCTATTGGCCTATTCTTTATTGCAATTTTTACTGGACAAGAAATTGGTTTTAGTAATTTAGGTGTGATTGTTGCATTCATTATTACTGCCATTTTAATTATTTCTTTTATTAGAATTGAGCTAAAAGTTTCAGAGCCTATTTTAGATTTATCATTATTTAAAAACCCTGGTTTTACAATCAGTATTATTTCTTTAATGTTCATGTATATTATTATTTACTTTAATAACGTGTTATTGCCATTTTATATTCAAGATAATCTAAAATTTTCCCCTTCTCAAACTGGTTTCATGATGAGCGTTCTACCGGTGGTAAATGTCTTTACGGCTTATTTAGGTGGAGTGCTTTGTGATAAATATGGTGCTGTTAAAATGTCATTTAGAGCATCCATTATCTTTGTAATTGCTGAAATCATCTTTGCTGTGGTTCAACCAACTTGGCCGTTAGCAATTCTATTATTTGGTTTTATGGTATTTGCCACTGCAAATGGATTATTCCAAAACAACCCAATGGTAATGGAAAATGCTAGTAAAGAACAGCAAGGAGTTGCTGGTTCAGTACTAGCATTAAGTCGTAATATTGGTTTTACCGTTGGATTATCCCTATCAACATCGTTGTTATATACCGGAATGAGTTTTAAAGCTAATCGTTCAATAACAACTTACCCGTTTGGACATGATGATTGGTTCCTATTTGGGATGCATTTTACCTACTGGATAGCTGCCTTAATTATGATGGCAGTTACTATAATGCTAATTTGGTTAATGCATCATCGTAAAAATATAAAATAAAAAATAAAGCCACTACTAAAATTAATTAGTAGTGGTCTTTTATTATCCTAAGAAATGTCTTATTTTCGCCATTTTTTCAATTAAAATATTACGAACTTCTTCATCATTAATTCTAACTAAATCATTAGCTAATTTAGCATGTTCCATTTCATCTTCATCAGTTGGACCAGCGGTAATATCAAAGATATCTTGAATAGCATCAACATCTTCTTTTACGCCTTGCCAATTATTATTTTGTTTAATTAATGAATCTAAAGCATTTGCACTAAAGTATTTTAACACGTGTTCAAAATCATATTTAATATTTGGATAGTATTGAGTTAAAGTTTTAAATTCTTCCTTATCCAATTTCTGCAAAATACGACCCGTTCCAAGCACTTCTGGTGGCACTCCTACTGAATATAAGGAGCCAGTAAAAGTAATTGCACGAGGCATTTTATAGCCATCAACGTCACGAGAATATCCAATAATTCCAACATGTTGATGACGATCACGACGTTTTGGAAAGGCATCAAAAACAGATTGTAAATCATTAATTAAAGGATCTAGCGTTTTATGATATTCAGCTGCTGCTTTATCTGCAACATTTAGCAATGTTTGTTGATCTTCATCATTGATAATTTTAAAAGCATTATGTTGTAAACCATCACGTAATTTAGCAATTGCTGGTTTGACCACTGAATCTAGTGGATAGTCATATCTAAATGCTGACTGAATGGTTGCAGTCTTTAATCCCGGAAATTCTTCTAGATAACGATCAACTAACTTAGGAGATAACCCCCCTCTAAAAATAGTGCTACCAGTACCGGCAATTGGATAAATATCAATTCCAGACTCAGTTGAAAATTCACCTAATTTAGTCAATGCTAATTTGTTTCCAATAATACTATTTAAGAAACCATTTGATAGTGCTGAATCAGAACCAGCTAAAAATACACGCATATATTTTAAATCTTCACCAAAGTTTTTCTTATATAGTTCTACATATTTTTTCAAAATTTTAGGTGCATTATATTGAGCTTCAAAGCTTTCAAATAATGGAATCATTCTCAGACGATCGGTATTTTTATGACCATTACCAAATTCTCGGTCTTTAAAATGAGCTAAGCTAGAAAATTTTTCTTCCATTTTTAATAATTGATCAGCAGTTCTAGCCATTGGTAAAATTGCTTCAAATAATGGACGATTTTTAAACTTTAAATCATCAGCAAAATCTTCTGCTAATAAAATTGTTGTCATAGCCTGCATTAAGCTATAGCCTTTTTCTTCCCAAATATTAGGTAATCTAAAAGTAAGAAATTTATCATTGCCTAGTGGATGTTTTTTAAAATATTCATAATGTTCTGAATATAATCGATCAATTACTGAGGAATCAGCATGTTTGCCTTCCCAATCCCACATATATTCATCAGCATCCAAAACATCATAATTTTGATATGCCTCATTAATTTCATTAAAAGCTGAAACAAATGGTTCGCCATCTTTTTTAAAAAATGGAACGTTAGCGTTATCTGGGTGTTGAGTGCCCATAATGTTCGGTATTCTTCTATCCATAATATTTACCCCCAAAATAATCTAATTTAAATATGATTTCAGTCTTTTTAGTGCTTCATGAATAGTTTCATCAGATGCCGCATAGGAAAATCTAATATGGCCTTCACCGCCAGGTCCAAATGCACTTCCTGGAATTACACCAACTTTAGCTTTTTTGGCTAAATCTAATGCAAATGCTTCATCGTCTTTACCAAATTGATCTGGAATTTTGGCAAACATGTAAAAAGCACCTTTAGGTTGTGGCATATCAAAACCTAATTCAGTTAATCCTTTTTGTAAGATATCACGACGTTTTTTATAAATTTTGCTCATTTCAGTTGGATCTTGCATTCCATTTTTTAAGGCTTCTTCTGCTGCAACTTGTGCAGAATTGGTAGTGGCTGTAACTAAAAATGCATGCACCATTGATAATTTTTTAATAATTGGACTAGGTCCACAAATATATCCTACTCGATAGCCCGTCATAGCATGTGATTTGGACAATCCACTAATATATAAAGTTTGTTCTGGTAACATTTCAGCAATTGAATAATGCTTTACATCATAAGTAATGTCACTATAAATTTCATCAGAAACAACAAATAATTTACGTTTCTTAATAACATTAGCTAATTTTTGTAAATCATCCTTTGAATATTCCACTCCAGTTGGATTACCAGGATAGTTTAATAAAACGGCTTTGACTGATGAACCTTCTTTATCCAATGTTTCTTTTAATTTTTCTGGACTTAAAACAAAATCATTATCAGAAGTATCAACTTTAATAGGAGTTGCTCCTAAAATCTTAATAATAGGAAAATACAAAGCAAATGTTGGTGTAGGAACAATTACTTTATCACCTTTATTTAAAATAGTTTGAAAAGCTGCATAAATCGCTTCAGTAGCTCCTACAGTAACAACAACTTCAGATTCAGCATCATAATTTAAATTATGCATTTTATTTAAATAATTAGAAATTGCATCCCTTAATTCTTGCTTACCAGTTTGAGTAGCATAATGGGAATCATTATTCATGATGCTATCGGCACCCGCTTTTTTAACATGTTCAGGAGTATTTAAATCAGGTTCTCCAATTGTTAATTTAATAATTCCATCAATATTAGAAATCTTTTTATCAAAACTTCTAATTCCAGACGGTGCTAATAAATCTAAACTTTTATTGTATACATTGTTTAATGATGAAGCCAATTTTGGCATTACTTTTCCCCCTAAATTAACAAAAAGAGACCCTTGTTTTTTCATAAAACAACGGGTCTCTTTTCAAAGAACAATTCACATTTTAATGTTAATAAAATCATAGTATAACTTATTAATAAAATCAACATTGTTTTATAACCATATTATAATCAATAATTTAATTTTCATTAGTAGGCCTTATTATATGGGCATTTTAACTAATCAAACACCTCTTTTTTGGTTTGCCTAACTTTTTCTTTCAATATACAATATTTTATAAAGACTTTACAAGATCGCAATTTAATAATATAGTTATAATTGTTATTAATTAATAATCATTATAAACTAAAAGGTGAATATTTAATGAAAAATAAAAAAAGTTTAGCTCAAAAAATAAACGTTATTAGAGCTAGTGTGATGGGGTCTAATGATGGCATCCTTTCAGTTGCTGGAATTGTCATCGGAGTTGCTGGAGCAACTACTAATACTTTTTCAATTTTCATTTCAGGAATTGCTGGAATGATTGCTGGGACTGTTTCAATGGCAATGGGTGAATATGTATCCGTTAATACCGAAAGTGATTCTCAAAAGCGAGCTGTTATGAACGAAAAATATGCTTTAAAAAATAACTATGATGAAGAATTTAATTTTGTCAAAAACAAATACATGCAAAGTGGTATTTCTGAAGCACTATCTAATAAAGCAACTAAAGAAATGATGAACAAAGATGCTTTAGTTACAACTGTTCGTGAAAAATATGGCTTTGTTGTTAATAATTTTACTAGTCCATATGATGCAGCAATTGCATCAATGATTTCATTTCCAATTGGATCTATATTACCATTATTAGCCATATCGTTATTTCCATCCGGAATTAATATCATTGCTACCTTTATTGCCGTAATCATTGCTCTTGCAATCACTGGATATATTGCAGCAATTCTGAGTCATGCTAATAAATTAAGATCAATGATCAGAAATATTATATCTGGAACATTAACAATGATTGTTACATACTTAATTGGTTTATTAGTTGGGATGTTTAGTTAACAGGAGATTAAATTATTATGCAAAAGAAAAAACAAAATATGAATGAAAAATTAAATACCCTAAGAGCAGGAGTTCTTGGTTCAAATGATGGGATTTTAACAGTTGTAGGAGTATTATTCTCTGTGGCCGTTGCTACACCAAATATATTCACCATTTTCATTGCTGGACTTTCTGACTTATTGGCATGTGCATTTTCAATGGCTTCTGGTGAATATGCATCAGTTAGTTCGCAAAGAGATGCTGAAAGTTCTGCTGTAAAAGTTGAACAAAAATTATTACAAGATGATATTAGTAGTGAAATTAAAGCTGTAAAAAAATACTATGTAAGCAGAGGTATCAGTGATGAAACATCTACTGAAATAGCTAAAGAATTGATTGAAAAGAAGCCTTTAGATACTGTTGTTAACACAAAATACGGTATTCAATTAGGACATTATATGAATCCTTGGAATGCAGCTTTTTCTTCATTGGTATCTGCATCTTTAGGAGGAATCTTTCCATTACTAGCTATGAGTCTAACTAGTGGTATTTATCGTTGGCCATCAACTATTGTTGCTGTAATTCTATCAGTCGCCATAACTGGTTATCTAAGTGCTAAATTAGGTAATGGTTTAGCTAAAACCGCCGTTATCCGTAATATAATTATTGGTATTTTAACTATGGCGATTCACTTTGCGCTTGGAAAATTAATGAATCAATTTTAATTAAAATATAATATTGATTTTTTAGTTATTATCCCATAGAATTATTCTAATCGTTATATGATTTTAGGAGGATGTTCTATGGAAAAAGTCGAGAAGATTCAAATTTTAAAGAACATTGTAAATATGCCCACTGTTGATGATAATGAAAATGATGTTGCAAAATATCTATCAGATACATTCAAAAAACACAATATTAATAGCAAACTAATCATGCAATATCATGGTCGTAGTAATTTAATTGTTGAAATTGGAAATGGCGAACATCCTAAATTAGGTTTAAGTGGTCATTTAGATACTGTTCATCAAGGAGATGAACGGACTTGGCTATCTGATCCATTCAAAGCCAATATTAAAAATGGTCGTTTATATGGTCGTGGTGCTTCTGATATGAAATCAGGGATAGCACAAATGGTTATTTCAATGATTGAATTATATGAATCATCCTCTAAAATTAACGGTACCATTAGATTTATTGCCACTATTGGCGAAGAATTAAGTGCAGCTGGTGCAAAATATTTAACTGATAAAGGTTTTGCTGATGACTTAGATGCAATGATTATTGCTGAACCTAGTGGTGTAAATCTTCATCGATTAAGAAAATATGTTAATAGTGATGGTGTGACTATTGCACCTGAAACATTAAAAGAATTGTTAAAAACATCATTCCTGTCAGATGCTAATGAACAGCATTTTATAGTTAGTGCTCATAAAGGATGGATGGCTTATCGAGTAACTGCCCATGGTAAAGCGGTTCATAGTTCAATGCCTCGTATGGGAATTAATGCTATTGATACTTTAATAAAATACTATTTAAAAGAAAAGGAATTTTATGCTGAATTAAAAGAATCAGATCCTGAATTAGGAAAAACTGTTTACTCTCCTGATATTTTTCGTGGTGGTAAACAAATTAATTCAGTTCCTGATTTAGCATATGAAATCGTTAAGGTTCGTACTATCCCACAAGTGGATAATGAAGAATTAACTAATCGCCTTCAATGTATGATCGATAAAATGAATACAGAACCAGGAATTGATTTAGAATTAACAATTGAACATAGTGAAATGCCCGTAAAAAGTGATAATCACACTGGTTTAATTCAAATTTTACAGAATAATGCTAAAAACATTATGGATGAACCAATGCCCCTACCAAAAATTGGTGTTTCCTTAGGTACTGATGCATCAGAGTTTCGAAGTCGTAATAAAGACATGGATGTCATTATCTTAGGTCCTGGAAATACAACTGCGCATAGTCCTAACGAATATGTAGATATGCCTAGTTACTTCAATATGATTAATTTACTCGAAAAAACAATTAAAGATTTTATGAAATAAAAGAACCGCTAATCTATAAATTAGATTAGCGGTTCTTTTATTACTATAGCAAGGTAAAACCTTGTTCATATAATAATTCAAATAATAATTCAAATACATCCACAGCAATAAATATTCCAATCATTGTGAAGAAAGTTAATTTATTAGATTGTTGTTTCAATTTCAAAGTTTCATTGTCATACTGCCAAAGCTTTTTGATAAAATTAGTGTTTTTAAACTCATTAATAATATAAATAGCCTCAATAACTATTAAAATCAAAATCATCCAATTGTTGGCAAGTTGTACATAAAAAATACTTAAAATAAAAATTGTAAATATAATTGCAATTAAACTATAACGAAGATTTAAGCCAGTTGATTGTTTACCTTGATTATTAAGTTTCGCAATTAATGACTTATCATTCAATGAAGTTGTGATATTTTTATGGACTTGATTATTAAGTTTCCTAATTTTGGGATAAACTTCTAACAATCCAAACAATACCGCAGCTGCTAATACAAATAATAAAACAATATAAACCATAGTATTCATAAATTCCACTTCACTTTCATATGTAATGTTATTTACATTATCACACTAATTTTATAAATAAAAAACTAATTAAGATGTATATTGAACCATTCACATATATCATTCATTCTTGTGACTCTTAAATTTGGTAAACCATTTCTTGAAAATCCATGAAATGATTGAGGATATCTAATATAATCACTTTCAACATTGTTACACTTAATACCTTGAAATAATGCCTCACTTTGATTAACAGGACAGCGCATATCCCACTCACCATGCTGAATTCTAGTTGGCGTATGAATATTATGAACATATTTTAGTGGGGAACGATTCCAATAAAAATTGAGTCCATATTTATCATATAAATCTAATCCCAATTCATTTTTTGAAAAACGTACTCCAATATCAGAAGTTCCATAAAATGAGTGCCAATCAACAATAGGTCTTTGAACAATGGCTGCTTTGAATCTATCAGTATGTGAAATAATCCAACTAGACATGAATCCTCCGTAGGAACCACCAGCTATAAAAAGATTATTCTGGTCTAAATGCTTAAATTTATTTAGTGCATAATCTAAACCGCTCATGATATCTGCAAAATCTTCTTTTCCCACTCTACCAACAGATGCTTTTTCAAATGCTTGACCATAGCTGCTAGAGCCTCGCGGATTAATAAATAAAATTGCATATCCATGGTTAGCAAGAAATTGAAATTCATAGAAAAAACTTTCACCATATGTTTCATGTGGACCTCCGTGAATATACAAAATAGTAGGATATTTGTCTCTTTTTTGATTAGGCAATAATAACCAACCATTTATATTAAACAAGTTGTCTTTAGAAATAGTAGAAAATTTATATGAACTACAGAATTCATGATTCAAAGTAAACTGCTTATTAGGATCATATATCAATTTTTGAATATTGTTACAAAAATCAAAAATGATTAATTGATTGGGTAATTTTTGAGAAGAAACACTTAATAATAATTTTTTATTTTTCAATATACTGAAGTCATATATTTCTGTTTTATCATCATATATTTTTTGAATATCACTATTTTGTCCTAAATAAAGTTGACTCCGCCCATGATGAGTAGCATGAAAAATATACTGCTGATTGTTTAGCCATTTAACACCATTGTTACTACGATTCTGTACAAAATCAGTTGCTAAACCGCCATTATAACTTGGTTCTATATCAAAAAGATTTTCAGTAAGATTAATGAGCTTATTTTCAAAAGAATTAAATAAATAAAGACTAAAAACATTACTACTACCATAAATATTATAATTACCCACTAATAATATGCTTTTACAATCTGGAGAATATACTGCCTCATTAAAATTACCATCACTAGTAGTTATTAATGATTTTTCCATATTAATTAGATTAATTTCGTAGATTCGAGAAATACTCTTTTCATTAGAAAAAACACTTTCACTAAATAAAATATGCTCCCCAGTATTATCAACATCTAGCATTTTAAAATTTTGATATGTAGATTTTAATAAATTTATTTTCCCTGTTTGAACATCTAATGCATATAAATAATAAAGCGTCTGATTATCTTTCCAACCAAAACCATCAGAACGATTATCTAGTTTATTTATATACCTAGTTTTAGGGAATTTGTTTACAGAAAATTTAGGAACAGTAAACCTCTTTGTAGTTTTAAAAAATAATTTTTTGTTATTTTTGGAACTAATCAAATTGCTTACTGTATCACCAAAAGTAAGCTGTTTACTGCAATCATTATTTAAAGACATCTTAATTAATTGCATTTTTGAATCGATACTAGCTAAATAATAAAGTGAATTTCCTAGTTTAATCGGGTTAGTACTGAAATTTTCATTAGTGCATTGCTCTACATTAAAATTCGAATCTAAATGAAATATTTTTGCAGTATAATTATTTTCAATTTTATTTATACCATTTTTAACGAAAAATCCATCACTATTTAATTGTGTTAATGAAAATAAATTATAAATGTCCTCAGAATTGATTTTTTGCATATAATTAGCCTCTTAGTTATTATCTTTCCGCCATTTTTCAGCAATCACTAATGAAGTAATTGGAATTGTTAAAATAACTCCTATTAATGAAAATAAAATTACGATTAGTTGAGCATCAAAGACCTTGTCATTAAGAATATTACCAAATGAATAATTCAAACTATGAAACCAAACAAATAAAGATAAAGATCCACCAAAAAGTCCAAAAAATAATGTATTTAAGGTAGTCCCAATAATTTGTTTCCCAACATAAATACCATCAAATAATAATCGGCTTGGTTTAATTTTTGGATGCTGCTCTTTAATTTCATCTAAGCCAGATGCAATCGCCATAGTTGCTTCAGCAATTGCACCTAGTGTACTTAAAATAGCTGTTGCTATTTCAATCTTAACAAAATTAATACCAATCAAAATAGATAAGCCTTCTAAGTCATCACTATCTTCTAATCCGAATCCCTGAACTTGTGCCCAGTGTTCCACTGGAATAATAAGTAAAACTAAAATAAATAAGACTAAAATTGAAGATAAAAAAGCTAATCCACTAGTATTATCATCGGTTCCACTTAAAAAAATTGTCAAAGCTAGTACAATAACACCAGTTATAACAGTTACAATAATTGGCGGAAAATGAAAAGCAATTAAAACAATTGCAAAAAACAAAAAACCAAAGTTTAAAATTAAACTTAAAAATGATTGTAACCCTTGTTTCCCACCTACTAATAACATCAAAATAAATAAAACAATTCCTAATACAATAATTGCACTCATTTTTGATTCTCCTTAGCAAATAAACTAGTTAATGCACTAGCAACTGGAATTGCTAAAACAATTCCAATACCACTAATAAGACTTTGAACCATGCCTAATGACATATTCATAGAAAAAGAATAACCCCAACTATTACCGTTCTTTAAGAACAACAATGTCATTGGCAATGTTTCTCCCATAAAAATAAAGAACAATACATTAATTAGAGGTCCCATAATGGTTTTACCGATATTTCTACCGGAAAGGAAAATTTGTTTTTTAGATATTTGTGGACGTTCCATTTTTAATGCAAATAAGGAGGAAATAATATCAGTCGACTCATCCATGACAGCACCTAATGAACCAATAATCGTGGATGCCAAAAACAATGGTCGAGGTGGTTGGGTCACATATTGCATTGATTCATAAAAGATGCCCTTTTCATGAGTAAATTTAAAAACAATTAAACTTAAGATAATTGAAATAACTGTACATATTAATGTAGAAGCTAGCGTTACATACATTTGTCTGTTATGACCAATAATTACCAATAATGTAACAGCTGAAAAGATGGCAGCTAAAATACTAAAAATAATTAAAACATTATTCCCGTTATTAAAGCCATCCAAATATATAGCAAAAATAAATAAAATAGTATTAATGATAATACTACCAACAGCAGTAATTCCAGAAAATTTTAGGAAAATACATAGCAATGCGATTGCTAAATATATTAAGAATATAATAGGCACATCCCGCTTATAATCTTTAATTGTGGCATTTAATCCACCAGATTTATGTAATATGATAAATGCTTTTTGTCCAGGATAATATTTATGATCCATTGCTCTAGACATCGTGTAACTATTATTAATAGAAATTCTTTTACCTTTATACTGACCATTTGTGATATGTCCTGTTAAGTTTTGTTGATAAGTATAATCAGTATTTTGAAAGCTATCTTTACTCTTGTCGGTGCTAATTTGCTTAGCAGTTTCTACTTTAAAAATTGGTTTTTGATATAAGAAATCATCGTGATTAGTAAATGTAATTAGTAATATTCCACCTAACAAAAATGCTAAGATCATTTTAATAGGTAACCTTTTCAATAATTTAACCATGCACTTTTCATCTCATTTTTGGTAATTTGTACTACAATGTAATGTAGATAACGTAATTTTAACATAGTTCAAATAAATTACTAATAAAGTGCATAACTTTAAGCTATAGAAGCACTTCATCCCGTCAAATCAACTTTTCAAAATGGTGTAAAATTTGACATAACTGTTACTTTCTTGTAATAATGTTATTTATGCGTTTACACTTATTATAGTATCTATAATTTTTAAGGAGGAATTTTATGACCAAAAAAGTTGAAGTTAAACACCTAACTAAAATTTTCGGTCATCATACTGGTCGTGCAAAAGAAATGATCAGTGATGGTAAGTCCAAAGACGAAATTTTGGCAAAGACTAATAGTGTTGTTGGTGTTCATGACGCCAACTTCGATGTTAATGAAAATGAAATCTTTGTTATTATGGGACTATCCGGAAGTGGTAAGTCTACATTAATCAGAATGTTAAATCGTTTGTATGAACCAACTAGTGGTGAAATCATCCTAGATGGACAAAACGTTACTAATTTTGATAAAAAACAATTACGTGAATTTAGACGTAAAAAAATGAGCATGGTTTTCCAAAACTTTGCGTTATTCCCTAATCGTACAATTTTAGGAAATACATCTTATGGTTTGGAAATTCAAGGCGTTGATAAAGCTACTCGTGATAAAAAAGCTCATGAATGTTTAGAATTAGTAGGTCTTCATGGCTATGACAATCGTTATCCTAGTGAACTATCAGGTGGTCAACAACAACGTGTTGGACTAGCTCGTGGATTAGCTAATGATCCTGAAATCCTACTAATGGATGAAGCTTTCTCTGCCTTAGATCCACTTAACAGAAAAGAAATGCAAGATGAATTGCTTGAATTACAGGCACATTTAAAGAAGACAATCATATTTATTTCACATGATTTGAATGAAGCTTTACGTATTGGTGATCGTATTATGATTATGCGTGATGGTGAAATCGTTCAAATCGGTGGACCAGAAGATATTTTACAACATCCTAAAAATGAATACGTTGAAAAATTCATTGAAGGTGTTGATCGTACTAAGATTCTTACTGCTAGTCGTGTTATGATTCGTCCAAATGTTGTAAACATTGAAAAAGATGGACCTAGAACTGCATTAAGATTAATGCAACATAATGAAGTTTCAAGTGTCTTCGTTGTTGATTCACAACATCATTTCAAAGGTTTAGTTGATGCTAAAGAAGTTATTAACTTAATCGAAAATGATAAACGTGATCTTACTGAAATTTTAAATACTAGCATTCCAACAACCTCTCCTGATACTCCTATCAAATCAATTTTGAATGATATTTCTAAAACTTCCGTTCCTTTCTCAGTTGTTGATAATGAGGGTCGTTTATTAGGAATTATCCTTAGAAGTTCTGTTCTTGAAGCAATTTCTGGAAGTGAGGTTGAAAATAATGGCTAATTTATTCACATTAAATATGACACAAATTCCTTTGGCAGATTGGATTAACAAGTTTGTTAATTGGTTAACTCAATTTGTTGGATTCTTTAATGGTATTACTAATTTTATTGGTGGAATTGTTAACGGTTTTCAAGCTATTTTTGATATTCTACCTATTTGGTTATTTATTATTATTGTTCTTGGTATTACCTACTGGGCTTTACATGATAGTAAGCACTGGGGATTAATGTTATTTGAAATATTAGGTTTATTATTAATTTGGAACCAAGGTTACTGGCGTGATATGACTCAAACTTTAACTTTAGTTTTAACTTCTAGTTTGATTATTGTAATTATTGGTATTCCATTAGGTATTTGGATGGCTAAAAGTCATACTGTTCATTTGATTGTTAAACCAATCTTAGACTTTATGCAAACCATGCCCGCCTTTGTTTACTTAATTCCTGCTGTATCATTATTTGGTATTGGAATGGTTCCAGGTGTTATTGCTTCAGTTATTTTCTCACTACCTCCAGTAGTTAGAATGACTGATTTAGGTATTCAACAAGTTCCTGCTGATTTAGTTGAAGCTGCCGATTCATTCGGTTCAACTGGTTGGCAAAAATTAATTAAAGTTGAATTACCAATTGCAAAGAGCACATTAATGTCTGGTGTAAACCAAGGTATGATGTTAGCACTATCAATGGTTGTTATTGCTTCTATGATTGGTGCTACTGGTCTAGGTGCTCAAGTTTACTTTGCCGTTGGTAGAAATAATGCTGGTTCAGGATTTGCTGCTGGTATTGCTATCGTTATCTTGGCAATTATCTTAGACCGTATTACACAAGCATTTAACAAAAGTAAAAAAAGTTCAGACTAATTAAGGAGGATTATAATGAGAAAGAGACTTAAATTTGTTCTTGGAACTTTATCAATGTTTCTTCTTGCTACAGTATTAACTGCTTGCAGTAGTGCTACTTCACCTTATAATTCTCATAAGAAGTTAGGACCTCAAATCAATTACACAATTACTGGGATTGATGCTGGTGCTGGTATTATGGCTTCTACTCAAAATGCTTTAAAGGAATATCCTTTAGCAAAAAATAATTGGCAATTACAAACAAGTTCTACTGCTGCTATGACAAGTACTTTGAACAAAGCAATTAAATATAAACAACCAATTGTTATAACTGGTTGGCAACCACATTGGATGTTCAAAAAATTCCCTATTAAATTCTTAAAAGATCCTAAGAATGTATATGGTAAAGCTGAACAAATCCATACCATTGCAAGGGTTGGCTTGAAGAAAGATAATCCTGGTGCCTATCAACTTCTAAAACAATTCCATTGGACCCCTGCTCAAATGTCTGATGTTATGTTAAAGACAAATGCCGGAGTTGATCCTAAAAAAGCTGCTGATGATTTCATTAAGAATAATCCAAAATTAGTGGCTGAATGGACTAAAGGTGTTCCAAAGGGAAATGGTAAGCCAATTAAATTATCTTACGTAGCATGGGATTCTGAAATCGCATCTACTAATGTTATGGCTGAACTATTAAATCATTTAGGCTACAAGGCAAATATCCAAGCTCTAGAAATGCAACCAATGTTTGCATCTATTGCAACTAATGCTGCTGATGCTTCACTAGCTGCTTGGTTACCAAACACTGCTGGTCTTTACATGAAACAATATAAAGGCAAGATTGATGATGTTGGTACCAACCTAAATGGTGCTAAAGTTGGTTTGGCTGTTCCAAAATATATGAAGAATATCAATTCAATTGATGATTTAATCAATAAATAAAATGAAAAACCATTCACATAGCTTGTGAATGGTTTTTTTGTATATTATAGTTTGATATAGATTATATTTATAAGATGAGGTGTTCTAATGAATAATAATGAAATTAGTGATTCAAAAATTAGAAATAACTTTTATGATGCTGTGAATGGTGAATGGATTAAAAATGCTACCATCCCTAGTGATCATTCATCTACTGGTGGATTTATGGACTTAGTAGATAATATTGATAAAACATTAATGAATGATTTTAAAGATATAAAAGCAGGTAAAATTAAGCTTCAAAATGATGATATGATTGAATTTAAAAAGCTATACGAATTAGCGACTGATTTTGATAAACGTGAAAAAGATGGTGCAAAACCAGTTAAATCTATTTTGGAAAAAATTGAAAATATTAAATCATTTGATGATTTAAACAATCAATTAGCCAACTGGACTTTGGATGGGCTTCCCCTTCCATTTAATTTTGGTATTGAAGCTGATATGAAGAATGCAAAATATAATGCTTTATATGCAAGTGGAGCTGGAACTTTCTTACCAGATAAAACTTATTATGATAAAGACAATCCTGCTGGTGCCAAATTAATGCCAGTGTTTAAAGATATGTCTAAAAAATTACTAGTAATGGCTGGATATAATGAAGCACAAGCTAAAAATATTGTTGATTCTGCTGAAAAGTTTGATCGCTTAATTGCACCAAACATTAAATCAGCTGAAGAAAGTGCCGATTTTACAAAGATGTATAATCCTATGTCATTTGATTCTTTATCAAATAAAGTAGACAAATTTAATTTAAATAGTTATGTAAAGGATTTAATTGGACAAGAGCCAGATCAAGTAATTGTATCAGAACCTGAATATTTTGATGCATTTAACAAAATTGTAAATGATGATACTTTTGCGATGATGAAAAATTGGATGTTAGTTAAAACAATTAATGCTTCCACTGGTCTTTTAACTGAAGAATTTAGACAAGTTGGTGGCGAATTCTCTAGAACCTTATCTGGTAAAAAATCAGCTGTTAAGAAAGAAAAAGCTGCTTATTACCTCGCATCAGGAACTTTTGACCAAGTAATTGGTGATTACTATGGTCATAAATACTTTGGTGAAAAAGCTAAACAAAATGTTTACGACATGGTTGTGAAAATGATCAATGTATATGAAAAACGTTTAAACAATAATACTTGGTTAAGCGAAGATACTAAAAAAATGGCAATTAAGAAATTAAATGCACTGCAAATTCATGTTGGTTATCCAGATAAAATCAATCCTTTATTTGATACTTTCAAAGTTAATGGCAAAGATGAAAATGGTGATTTATTCACTAATGTTCACAACATTGGTAAATTAGTTATTAAAGATGAATTTAGCAAGTGGAACAAACCAGTAGATAAAAGTTTATGGGATATGAGTGCTAACACAGTGAATGCTTATTATTCACCATTAGAAAATGTAATTGTCTTCCCTGCTGCTATTCTGCAAGCACCTTTCTACAGTTTAAAACAATCATCAAGTGAAAACTTTGGTGGTATTGGAGCTGTAATTGCACATGAAATCTCACATGCATTTGATAATAATGGATGTCAATTTGACGAAGAAGGTAATTTAAACAACTGGTGGACTAAAGAAGATCATGAGCACTTTGATAAACTAGCTCAAAGCATGATCAAAGAATTCGATGGTATTCCATTTGCCGGCCAAAAAGTTAATGGTAAACTTACAGTTTCTGAAAACATCGCTGATGGTGGTGGCTTAAGTTGTGCAGAAGAAGCAGCTAAAGGCGAAGAAGATTGCAATTTACGTGATTTCTTCATTAACTGGGCTAAAATCTGGCGTACAAAGTCAACTGAACAATTTAAACAATTATTATTATCAATTGATGTGCATGCTCCTTCTGAATTAAGAGCACAAGTTCAGGTTAAAAATTTATCTGATTTCTATACTACATTTGATGTTAAACCTAGTGATAGTATGTACATGAAACCTGAAGATCGTGTAAATATTTGGTAATTAATATAACTAAAAAGGACTGTCCTTATAAGGACAGCCCTTTTTTATTCACTTTGTTTAACTTTTGTTTTAAAAATTTCATCTAAAGTCGGATAATGCTGATTAAAAACTGGTAAATAGCCTTCTTTAGTTACATCATCAAAAATATATTTTCCAAAGCTCACATCATTTAATGTTATATGCGCAGAATTATCATTAATTATATCAATATTTTTAATTCCATTCATACCTTCAAATTTTTGCAAGTTATTATACCCTACAATATCTAATTTAGATCTACCAAATTGATTATATATGTCGTTTAGAGTACCCTTTAAAACAGTTTTTCCATGGCTTAACATAACAACATAATCAGATAGTTTTTCAACGTTTTCCATGTTATGAGTAGAAAAGATAATCATTGTTCCTGACTTTTTAGCTTCCAACACTGCTTTGATTAACAGATCAGCGTTAACTGGATCCAATCCAGAGAAGGGTTCATCCAATATTAATAAGTCTGGATTAAACATTAAACAAGCAATTAATTGAACTTTTTGTGCATTACCCTTAGAAAGGCTTTCCACCTTATCTTCAATATCACCAACTACATTTAATTTTTCCATCCATACTTTTATTTTTTTTAAAGCTTCAACACGTTTCATTCCATGCAAAGAGGCAAAATAAAGCATTTGATTCTTTATGCTCTCTTTCAAGTATAAACCACGTTCTTCTGGCATATACCCTATATTTAAATTATTATTTCTATTAATGTTACCACTACTAGGTTTTATAAAATCCAGCAGCATATGAAAAGTTGTTGATTTACCTGCACCATTTTGACCAATTAAGCTTAATATTTCTCCTTTGTGCAATTGAAAGGATAAATTATTAACTGCTTGAAATCCATCATAACTTTTTGATACATTTTTAAATTCAATCAATATAAGCACCTCAAAATAATTATCTAAATTTAAATCCTTCTATGAAAATATTCTTCTTTTTGTTGGATAATAATCCATATTTAAAAACATGAATCGACTTAACATACAATATGTACATAATCATGATTTGAATAATCAATGTAGAATATGCGAATAAATATGAAATATTACCTGATGCGATTAAAGATGGTGTAAGCGTTGACCCAACAGGTGGCCACATACATATTATATAAAAAATCCAAATCATATTATCTCCATCAAATCCTACAGAATTATATAATAAAGATAAACTAAAAAATTCTAACAAAAAAATCATTGGTGGCATTGTAGCTGAACTAATTTGACTAGTATCAGTTATAAAACATGAGAATTGTACCGTGATTGCTAAAAACATAAATAATGAAACAAATAATGCTAGTATTGAATAAACTATCAGTCCTATTTTTACACGACCAATAAATAAAAATAGAAAATTATTATTCATTACTTTGCTTAAAATTAATATAAAAATAGTATAAAAAGCAATTTGAAAACATAGTAATAAGTAAATTCCCAACATTTTCCCATTTATTTGTTCTTTTGCATCCACAATTGACATCAACATTTCAGATAACTTAGATGTTTTATCTCTTGCAACAGAATTAGCTATTATTCCTATATAAATTAAACAAAAGAAAAATGTTAACACTGGTATAGAAAATCCCCAAACCATATTTATAAAATTAGAATTATTAAAATTAAATTTTAAATTTACATATTTAAATAATGCTGTAACAACAATTAGAGGTATAACAAACATCATCCAATAAGAAAAGCTATTAAATTGATTTAAAAATTCGTGTCTAGCGACCGCAAATAATTGTCTCATTTTAAAGTTCAAAATATCACTTCCATAATAAATTTTATTTAAATAAATATTTTTTATGTTCTTTATTAAAAAATCTAGCAAATATATATATTTCTAAAAATTGAATAATTATTTCTGAGATCAATAAATAAATATTATAATTGTCCAATAATAATAATTTAGAACTAAATAATTGCGATAATATTGGTAGGAACATAGAAATAATAATCAAACTTTTAGCATAAAAATGTAAAGTTATAAATGCAGATATTCCTATAAATAGATAAATTGGCAATAATGAGTATAAAATTTTTTTCTTATTTTTCACAAAAATGCTAATAAAAGAAGCAAATAAAATAATCCATATAATTCCTAGTATCATTAGAATAAATAATTGGATTAATGTTATTGTCCCTATATATGTATATATTTTTGAAAAAGTTATTTTAATTTCATTTTCATTAAAAATAACAATTAGAAGTAAGCAAAAATAAGTTAATAACGTAAAAAATATTAAATTAATAATGCCTAAAATTTTACCAAAAATAATATTTCGACTATTACTAATAGAAAAAAGATACTCATTAATTTTTGACGAACGATCATCAATTAATTCATTACTAACGATAGGAGAAAAAAACATAGCAATAAACAATATTAAAGATATCATTATAGTTAATAAACTAAGTTTACTATTATAACTATTAATAGCATTTTTATTTAACAAAAGCATGGTAAATAAAAAAATAGATGTAGATATTGGTAAAGTGAACCAAATCCAATAAGACGTTTTTTTAATATTAGTCTTAAAAGTAAATTTAGCAACTGAATTTAAATTATGTATATTCATATTAAATACCATCCATCTTATAATTAGTTATGATTAGACTAAAACTAATGAAAGTATAAGTCAATACAAAAAAGCTTCTTAAACAATGTTTAAGAAGCTTTTTAATAAATGTTTATTTTACTTTTTTAGTATTTTTTAACATCAAAGCCATTACTAATCCAATAATCTCAATTACAAAGAATGTAATAAAGACAACATGATAACCGCTTTGTTGTGCTAAAGCATGACTCATTCCATTAGATATATTATTAGTCATAACATTTGATAATATCAATGTTGCGACTAACACTCCAGTGGATCCTAAAATTTGTCTAAAGGTACTAACCACCGCAGTTCCATCTGAAATAAATTCATTAGGTAGTGAATTAGCTCCCATAGTTACCGCTGGCATCATAACAAAGGCATTTCCACCTTCAATTAAGGCTGCAAGAATCATCATTGGCACTAAACTAATTGTGGCACCAATAATGCTTAATGTTCCCCAACCGATTAGGATCATTACCATTCCAATTAACATTACACGTTTAAAACCAATCTTATCAGCTAATTTACCAGTAATTGGATTTAACAAACTTAATAGAATAGCTCCTGGAGCTAATGCTAAACCTGAAATAGTTTTAGAAACTCCTAAAACATTTTGATAATATAATGGAAAAATAACTGTCACTACAATTAAAGCAATATAAGAAGCTCCAGTCAATCCAATTGATAGATCATAATTAAAACTCTTTAATACTCTTAATTGTAGTAATGGTTGTTTAATTTTAAATTGTCTAAATACAAATATCACAATCATTAGAATACTTACAATTAATACAATCAAAGCTAGTGTTAAATCAATATTAGCCTTCCCAATCATATTAACTACATATAAGATTCCAATTAGTCCAAAAGACATAATAACTGATGTAATATCTAAATGGCTCTCTTTTTGAGGCATAACATCTTTAATTGCATATAAAGAAATCACAAATAGTATACTAATAATAACCATAAATACTATAAATAATCCTCTCCATGCAGAGAAATGCAACACGATAGCTGACAAAATAGGACCACAAGCAAGCGCAGACCCCATAATCAACCCAGCATACCCCATTGTAGAACCACGTTTTTCCTCAGGAGTAATATATAGCAAAACTGATTGGTAAGATGGAAATAAGATTCCAACTGCAACTGCTTCTAGTGCACGCCCTAACATCATAATAGAAAAGTTTGGTGCAACAACAACAATTAAAGTTCCAACATCAAAAATTGCCAGTATCATTAAAAATAATTGCTTAAATTTTATATTATTTAATAACCAAGGACTAACTGGCATCATGACACACATAATTAACATAAAACCAGTGGTTAACCATTGAACTGTTGAGGCATCAATACCGAAAAATTGCATTAAAGTTGGGTAAGCTGTTGAAATAGAAGATTGACTAATCGACATCGTAAAGCTACCTAACAACATAATAAAAACAAAAAGGACTCTACTATAAGGTTTCCCATTTAAATCATAGTTCTTCACAAATTTCACCTTCCAGTTTAGAATGTTTATAATTTAATAACAATATCAATTCTATACCAAAAATGAAATAAGTAAAATATCTTGCTTTTTAATTTTGATCAAATAAGAAACGAGCAATAATGTGATCAACAGCTATATTATTATGCAAATTGGAATGCTGACCATTAACACCATAGATTGGAATTTCTTGATAATCTTTTACCCTTTTAGAAATTAAATATTTCATTGATTTAGCAGATGCAGTCGAAACAATACCATCTGAATTAGTATTACTGTTGTCATTACCATAAATATTTAATATTTGAACATTAGTAGGAAAGTCTTTGCAGTCATTCAATAATGAAGTATAAGCTGGGTACCATTTATTAGCAGGATACATAATGCTAGGCTTACCATTATTGCTAATATAATTAGTATTTGGACGATCATTAATTGTTAAGATACCATCATATGGACCTGCAATTGATACAAATTTTTGTAACTTCGGCATATCATTGTCTTTATTATGTTTTGCAACGGTTTCCAGAATAGATACTGCTCCAGTTGAATGTCCTAAGGCATTATAAAAATTAAATCCATAATGACGCTTTAATCTTTTTAAGATTTCATGAAGCCATTTAGTTTGTTGTTTAACCGGTGTAAATTTTTTCTTAAATATCACTTGAATAAGTGGTTTACTAGTTTTTAAATTTAAATTTCCTTTATAATTAATGGTTCCATCTTTTTCTACAAAAACTGCTAGTGCTTTATGTCCACCATCACGACTAGCTATTTTAGTTAAATGAGATGTGGATTTAGTTGAACCACGCATTCCATGAACATAAAGTGTTGGAACATTATTTCCACCAAAAGACCCATTATTTTTACTATTGTTTATAATACGATCACTACGAATTGCAAAAAATACTGCAAAAAAAGCAACTATAATTGTAATAATTATTAAAATAACATTAGTTCTTGCTGTCTTACTCAAGAAAAAACTCCTCCTTTGCTCCTATTATTATGATACTAGAAAATGAAAAAAATTACATTAATTATTATAATTAGCCAAATCGTCTAAATTGTAGTAGATTAGAGATATAGATTCATTATTCAATATCAAAGGAGAATTTATTTTGATTACACTAAAATCACCAAGAGAAATTGAAATGATGGCTAAATCAGGTGCTGTTTTAGCTGGTGTCCACAAAGGACTAAGAAAAATGATTAAACCAGGATTAGATACTTGGGAAATTGAAGAATTTGCTAACAAATATATCACTGAACATGGTGCAACTCCTTCAGAAAAAGGATTTGATGGATACAAATTTGCTACTTGTATTTCAATCAACGATGAAGTCGCTCATGGAATTCCACGCAAAGGTCTTTTATTAAAAGAAGGCGACGTCTTAAAAGTTGATATGACTGTTAATAAAGATGGCTTTGAAAGTGATTCATGTTGGACATACAAAGTTGGTAAGATGTCAGCTAAAGATGAAAAACTAATGCAAGTATGTCATGATGCTTTATATCGTGGAATTGATCAAGCTGTTATTGGTAATCGCCTAGGTGATATTGGTTTTGCTTGCCAAGATTATATCGAAAATCAAAACCATATGGGTGATGTTCGTGAATTGATTGGTCATGGTATTCAACCTACTATGCATGAAAAACCAAATGTCCCAGCCTATGGTGAAAAAGGACAAGGTCTTCGTCTAAAAGAAGGTATGACTATCACCATTGAACCCATGGTAAACTTAGGTACTTGGGAAATCACTGATCGTTATGACAAAAAAGATGACTGGACATATTATGTTTCAGCTGATGGTACTAATTCGGCACAATATGAACATACTATCGCTATTACAAAAGATGGGCCTAAAATATTAACATCACAAGATGATGATATCGATGAAAAATATAAATTAAACTTTTAATATAAAAAATAACCACTAACAATTGTTAGTGGTTATTTTATTTTTATAGTCCATTTACACAATGATCAGGTTTTTCACCATTTAGAACTTTGTTAATCTCGCTAACATCCATATTAGCAATTTTAGTAAATGATTCGATTGAGTTACTTGCACTATGTGGGGTCAAAAAGACGTTGTCTAATTTTCTTAATTCACTATCCATTGGAAGCGGTTCTGTTTCATAAACATCTAAACCAGCACCAGCAATTTCACCATCTTTTAAAGCACTGACTAAATCAGCTTGGTTAATAACGGCACCACGAGCAAAGTTTATGATGTATGCTGAATTTTTCATCATTTTAAAGGATTCTTTATTAATTGATCCAATAGTTCCTTTAACAGCTGGAAGATGTAATGAAACGAAATCTGATTGTTTAAGTAAATCATCCCATTCCACGAATGTGCCATATTGAGATTCTTTCTCGGTACGATTCCAAATTAAAATATTAACGCCAAAACGAGAAAGTAATTTAGCAACATATTTTCCAATATTACCATAGCCAATAATTCCCACAGTTTTACCTCTTAGATCTCTTGAAGGATTGTCAAAAGCATATTCATTATCACCATTACGCATATGTTTAGATACATTATATAAGTCTTTTGATATTAACAGCATATCAGTTACAGCATTTTCGGCAACTGAAACTTCATTTCCAGCTGGTGTATTGGTGACGTATGTTCCTCTTTCATTAGTATAATCTAAATCAACATTATTATAACCGACCCCAAAACGAGAAATAATTTTTAAATTAGGCATTTGATCCAAAATTTCTTTAGACAAAGGAGAAGTATTAATTACAATTCCAGAAGCATCTTTATGTTCTAAAATTGCACTTTCATTTTCACTAACCAATGAAATTACTTCAAAGCCCTTCGCTTCTAGTGATGGTCTTAAATACTTTTCAAATTCTTTAGGAACAATAACTTTTTTAGTCATTTTGATACCTCCATTATTTATATAGTATATAAATACTATCATAAAAAGAAAAGAATCACTTATTAAATTACTTAATAAGTGATTCTTATTATTTTTATTTAGGCTTTTTATTAATTGTATTTTTGGGCCATAAAATTAATTTACCTTTAATGGCACTCTTTCTTTCAGCAGTAGCCTTCTTTTTACGACGTCTACGATTTATATATCTCTTAGTACTAATGATTGATTTGTCTTCTCGAATCATTTTAAAAACAGAAATGATAATTAAAATACAAACAAACATTAGTGGAAAACCAGCCAACGTACAGAAAGTTTGCACTGTTTCAAATCCACCAACTAATACCAAACTAAATGAGAAGATAATGAAAACAACTACCCAAGTCATTCTGTTAAATTGGCTTGGTTCTTGACCTGGTTTTAAAGGTACACTAGTAAATGATGAAAGAACAAACGCTGATGAAGAAATTGTGGTTGCCAAAAAGACAAAACAAGACAAGAAATAAATGGCAAACATTAGATATTTCATCGGCAATGTTCCAACGACTGCTGAAATAACAGCAGCTTGGCCTTGAGTATTCAAAATATGAACTAAATCAATTACTCCATTTTTTTGCAACCATAATGAATAACCACCTAAAACCGCATAAAAACTCATGCAACCTAAGGCACCATAAGTAAGCATCCCTACTAAAACTTGACGAATAGTACGTCCGCGAGAAATTTTAGCAATGAATAACCCCATGAAAGGCATGTAAGATAACCACCAACCCCAATAGAAGATGGTTTCTTGTTGCTCAATACTTGGATGACCATTAGGAACTGTATTCAAACTCATTGGAATGAATTTTTGAATAAGGACTCCGACACTATTAGTCTCAGAGTTTAAGATATAAACAGTTGGTCCTAATATCAATACAATTGCTAAGAAAGTAATCGCTGTCCAAATATGAGCATTACTTAACTTATCAATTCCACCATTAAGTCCCTTAAATACAGCAACAGAGAAAATAACAAACAGAACTAAGAACAATCCTATTTTCATAGCCAAATTATCTGGTAAGCCGGTTAAAGAACTTAATACATTAGAAATAATAGGAATTTCCATTCCAACAGAGGCTCCAACACCTCCCATTATTCCAAATACAACCAAAATATTTACAATTTTTTTAGTAATGTTTTTCCAAAGTGAATCGCCATCTAAAATAGTAATGGCATCACTTAATGATTGAATTTTACGTTTCTTATTATACATCATATAACCAATAGCAACTGTAGGCGCACCAAACATTAACCATGCCATAGGACCCCAGTCATATTGACCATACATATGTGCTAAATTATAAGCAGTCTCAGAAAATGGTTTAACACTACCTTCAGGACTTTGAACATATCTTAAAGGATCAACCATACTCAACATTAAGATACTTGCATCAATTGCTGTAGCAAAAACCATACTTCCCCACTGGAAGTTACTATATGCAGGCTTGTCATCAACTTCACCTAAACGAATATTTCCATACTTAGAAAAAATAAGATAAGCAAAGAAAATGAAATTAATTATGTAAATCCACATATAACCCCATCCCATGTTACCAGTAACACAGTTTAGAATTGTTTGCAACACTCCCTGTAGTGAAGATCCACCAATCATTAGAAAAATGGAAACTGCAAAGAATAAAATTACAGTAGGAATAAAGACTAGTTTGTCAATATTTTTACTTTTAAAAATAGTAATCCTCCTCATGATATTCATGATATTTATAAACCCATTTTACGCAAAAAGCTGCCAAAAAGTGATTCGAAATGACGAATAACTATTTGCACAGCTTTGCTAAGGTTATACAAAATAAGTTGATTTTATATTTACATATCAATTACATTATACACAAATAAGAAAATATGTAAAATGCTTTAGGTAAGGGGTTTATAGTTTATTTTACTGTTTTAATTACACGTGCGGGATTTCCTACTAAAACAACATTATCCCCAAAAGATTTAGTAACAACTGATCCAGCACCAACAACGACATTTTCACCTAACTGAACACCTGGTAATACAGTAACATGACCACCAAACCAACAGTTATTACCAATTGTAATTGGTTTACCTGATTCAACATCTGCTTTCCTTTTATCTGGATCAATTGGATGAACTGGAGTATACAATCCAACATCAGGGCCAAAATAACAATTATCACCAATTATAATTGGGCAGGTATCAAGTAAAGTTAAATGGTAATTACCATAAAATGAATCTCCAATATGAATATTGTATCCATAGTCAAATTCTAATCCATCTTCAATCCATAAATTTTTGCCGCAATCACCTAATAGTTTAGCAATAAGTTCATTTTGTTTTGAGTTATTATCAATTTTAGAAATTGATTTTAATTGTTTACGGATAAAACTACGACGGGCTTGTAATTCTTCATCAAATTGTTCATAAGGTTCTCCATCAGTCATCTTTTGTCGTTCAGTTTTCATTAAAGATCCCACTTTCATATATTTAAAATTAATTATATCACAATAATATAATTAACTAAAAAATCCCATTTGTTTTAGATTTTCTTCTATATTATTAATTGACTTTTCTTTATCAATATATTTATCTCTATGTTTCATTTTATCTTTGTTTTTTATAATATTTGAATGATTATTTTTGTTGCCTTCATTTGTATTTTTATCATCAAAATCGTACACTTTTAGTTTATTATTTTTGCCATTTTCTAAATCATCCATTGTTTTATTTAATAAATGATCTACAAAGTTATTTCCTTCATCATTAGCATGGCCTTTAGTCCAATAGAAATTAATATTGGAGAATTTAGGTAATAAGTCGGCTAATTGAATAAATTCTGCTTTATTCTTAATCGTTTCACCACTACTTTTACGCCAACCACGTCTTTGCCAACCATATATCCACTTATTATTAATTGCATTCAATACATATTTAGAATCCAAGATAGCATCGATGTTGCAATTATTTAAATGCATTTTTATTAAATAGTCTAATGCATTCACTAGTCCTAGTACTTCCATTTTATTATTAGTTGCACCAAATTCACCAGCAGAATTGGAATATCTTTTACCACTGTTATTAATTAAATATGCCCAAGCTGCTGGATCATTACTTTTAACATGTTGGCCTAATTTATTACCATGATTTCTGGATCCACCATCGGTATAAATAACAATTTCACTACTTTGATTAAATTTTCTAGAATCATCTAGTTTGATAAATGTTTGAGCCTCTTTTTTAGTAGCAAAACTTTTAAATTGTGCTCCTGAAAATCCATTTACTTGTTTTTGCGTATCTGACCAGGTTTGATAAATACCGGGTTTCCTACCTTTTTTAACGGCATAATATTTTTTCTTAGCCATCTAAATTCTCCTTTTATATACAAAAAAAGACCCAGTAACATACTGAGTCTCTAAAAATTTATTTAGCAGGTGATGACTTCAAGAATTTTCTTAAGTCAGCTACTTCTTTTTGTTTTTTATTACGTTTGTTGGTGTTAATTGGACGACGTCCTTGTACACCATTTGGATGACAAGCTCTCATTTCAATTACTCCTTTATCTAAAAACTTAACTCATGTCATTATAATACAATAATGACATTTAACGCAAATTAGTCTTAATCAAATATTATTATATATATAATGATTGAATTTATCAAGTTTATGTTAGAATGTTATTAATTTAAATATCAGGGATGTGTTAATTTATGGTAAATGAATTTCCGCAAGCTTTAACAATTGCAGGTTCAGACAGTGATGGTAGCGCTGGCATGCAAGCTGATTTGCATACTTTCTTTGTAAGAAAAACTTATGGAACATCGGTAATAACCGCCTGTGTTGCTGGTAATTCTTATGGAATTCATGATAGTGTGACAATGCCTGAACATTTTATTAATCAAGAATTTAAAGATTTGGCCGACGACTTTAAAATTAGAGCGGCTAAAACTGGCATGTTAGACGATACTAATATGATTAATATTGTTGTTGATAATTATAAGAAATACGATTTTGGTCCATTAGTTGTTGACCCTGTAATTGTCACAAAACACGGTAACATGTTATTAAAAACAGATGCTTTGGAAACATTAAAAGCAAAATTACTGCCATTAGCAACTGTAATTACACCTAACTTCTATGAAGCCGAAAAATTAACTGATAAAAAAATTAAATCTGATAATGATATTAAACAAGCAGCTAAAGAATTAATAAAAATGGGTGCAAAAAACGTCATTATTAAAGGCAAACACATTGCTGGAAAAACCGATAAAGTGAGAGACTATGTATTATTAGAATCTGGCAAAAATTTTTGGATTGATGGTCCTTATTATAATACTACCCATAAAAATGGCACTGGTGATTCATTATCAGCAGCAATTACTGCTGAAATTGCTAAGGGTACTGATATTGAACAAGCAATTCGCATTGCTGATGAATATGTAGATCGAGCTATTAAAAATGGGATTGAAGTTGGTCACAAATTCGGCCCAATTAATCATTGGTCATAATAAAAATACAGATAAAAAACCACTCATAAGAGTGGTTTTTGTTTACCATTTATCTGGGCTCCAAGTTCTTCCATCTAATTCATCTTGGGCTTGTTGTAATCTTTTAGTTTGTTCAGCCGCTAATGACTTAGTTCCTTCTAAAATAGAAATTAACTTAAAACTAGTTTCATCTGTTTTTAAAGCATTAATTTCTTGATCTAACCATTTATTAGTTTCCATTATTAGTCTTCTTCTTTCTTAATCATGTCTAATTCCCATTTTATTTCATCAAGTCGATCATAATTATCTTGCAAATAATCAATAATAATGTCCAGTTTGGCTTGTTTTTCTGAACTTAGATTACTTCTTAATTGTTTTAATTGTGACAAATACCAAATTTGTTTGCTACCAAAGCCATTAATATCTTCGTTGGTTAGATAATTCCGATAGTCTACCAATAATTTACCCTTTTCATCATCAGTCATATATGCAAACTGATCAACAGCAAATGGTTTGATAAACTTCATCCCCGATTTAAAAGCCAAGGCTTGATATGGCTTTAATATTTCATTAATACTAAAGCCTTCACTACCACCAACGGTATAATTTTTTAAGGGCTCCCCTAAAGTAGTAATGATACCTAATTCTTTGCCCTTTAATTTTCCATCTTCATTAGCATAAGTAAAACTTCTCGTGAAAATATCATCTTCATATTTTTTTAACAACGCTGGTGAACTGTACCAATACATCGGAAATTGCAGAAGAATACGATCATATTTAATTAGTCGATTCTGTTCTTTATCTATATCAAATTCATAATTATTAGTTAAATGATCCAGAACTAACCAATCTACTTCATCGATATCATTTTGACATTGTTGTAAAAATGATTCGGTCATTGAGTTGTCATATTCGGGATGTGAGACGATTACTAATGTTTTCATTTATATATTTCTCCTTAATTTGCTTATGCTGATAATTCTAAACGATTCTATTTAAATAATAAATAATTTATGCTCCTAAATTAACTCTAGACTATAGTTATTAAAATTAATAAAATTTGTTTCAAAATTTGTTTGACAATAATATGTATATAGGGTATATTATTAACTAATGTGTTACAGAGGTTCGAGTTTCTAAGGTTACTTGTTTTATAGTTTTATGAAATAACTTCCTTGATTCAGGCTTTATGATACATTAGAATTCAAGCACATCTAGTGCGATTTTATGGAGGTTTCATATTATGAAACAAGGTACAGTTAAATGGTTCAACGCTGATAAGGGTTACGGTTTCATCACTACTGATGATGGTGACGTATTCGTTCACTTCTCAGCTATCAACAAAGAAGGTTTCAAGACTTTAGACGAAGGCGAAAAGGTTACATTGGACGTTGAAGAAGGCGACCGTGGCCCACAAGCTGCTAACGTTACTCCTGTTGAAGGTTAATGTTTAGATAAAAAGTTTTAAAAAAGAGTTCTTAGATTTTATCTAAGAACTCTTTTTTTATTTCTTAATTAATTTTAAAGTGCATATACTTAGAAACAAAAATAACTAGTGATTGAACTGGTTCAGACATTCCATCTTCAGTCCATGTAATTATAATTTCAGTTAATCCCCCTGCTATTAAGGAAACCAACATTTTAGATGATTCTTCTCTAGTTTCTAAAACATCTTCATCAATTAAATCAGATATATAATATTTTAATCTTTCAAGTAAAATCATCGAAAGGTTATTGTTAATAATCATTTCCATCATATCTTGATCTTCTTTTACAATTTCAAAGAAAATGGTAGCAATGTCTGATAAATTATGCGAATGACTAGATGCAAGTCTTTGAACGAAAGTTGTAAAAGAACTATCAAAACGATAGATAATAATATCTTTCTTGTTATGAAAATTACGATAATAAGTCATTCGTGAAACATCAGCTTGAGAACATATATCTTTCACATTAATCTCATCGAATGGCGTCGTCTTAAGTAATTCAAACATTCCATTAACAATTTTATTTTTTGTTGCAAACTTATCTCTCATCACTTTTGCCTCACTTTATTATATTTAAAAATATATACGAAATTATTAATAAATGCAAGCCATCATAAATGAATTATTAATCTATACAATTTTTATAATAATTTTGTATATATATGTTCACATAATAGACCAATAGAACTATAATAGAAATTGAGCTAAATTTTAAGGAGGAATTAATTATGGCAGAAACTGCAGAAGAAAAAGTAGAAGAAAGAGAACGTGTATTAGATACACCTATGGATAAAGAATTTGACTGGGCTAAGAAAGATGATAAAACTCCAGTTAGAGATGCTCTTTGGGATCACTACATGGAAGCTGATGGCAGAGATACAATGAAGACTGAAGCTAAAATGCACCCATACTTAGACATGTCAAACGACGAAGTCGCTGCAAATGCCGAAAAGTTACTAAAGAACTAGTTTCTTTATCTAATTAATTTTTTCGACGCTTTAACTACAAAGCTCAACTTATTTTTTAAGCTCAACTTGGCAATAAAACGCCAATGAAAAAGACTTGATGATTTATTCATCAAGTCTTTTTTTAGCTTCATCTAAAATATCATTAGAAACATATTCACTAGTAAATCTTTGTAAGGGTGTAAAATTATGACGATTATTGAACTTCAATGGATAAGTAGCAATCACTGCCACCATCATATTATTCTCAGTTAAAAAGATTTGTCCTAACGATTTGTAACTTCCCTTGGTATGTTTACCAGTTCGCCAATCATGTAATTTAAAATCATTATGATCATCTTTTTTTATTATATAATTACCGGAAGCATCACTTTCGATAGGTATTCCTTTATATCTTGTTACTTTATATTTACCCTTCATTTTAATCATCCTTTATAATTTTTTATAAAAACTATCTTTTTATTGTGATAGTATAGAATTTAGTTAAACAATATTAGGAGATGTTAATTATTAGTTCTGTTAATACGTTAAAAACAAGAATTTTTGCTTTAATTTTTGGATTAATTCTAAATGCATTTGGAAACTCACTAACCATTATATCAGCAAGTGGTTCAGGTATTTGGACTGCTGCAGCCGTTAATATGAATGAAATCTTTGGAATTGAAGTTGGAACTTTAATCTTTATTTTAGGAGTTATTAATGCTATTACTAATCAAATATTAATTGGCAGAATTGATGTTTTTCGCTTTATTGAAGAAATTATATTTATTACCTGTTTTAGTTATTTTATCAATATTTTTACTAGTATTTTTAGATCTTGGGGGTGGGCCGATACATCTATTTGGATCAGAATACCCATGGCAATAATAGGAGTTATGTGTTTTTGTACTGCTATTTCATTATATCAAAGAGCAAATATATTCATGCATCCAAATGATGATACTTCTAATATTCTACGTTTCAAATTTTTAAAAGGTAGTGCAATTAAATCACAGTTATTAGATATGACACCACCAATCATCATAATTATACTTTGTGCTATAAAGTTAGGTCATGTCGATTCAATTGGTATTGGAACCATCTTTTCTGTAGCATGCAATGGTATTTTAATTGAAGCTGCTGATAAATGGATATTTCCAAAGCTTAAGCATAATAAAAATATTAATCAAGAGCTTGCTGAACATAACAGTAAAAAATAGCTTATAAAAAGGCGCTTTTATAGCGCCTTTTTTAGTTTATATAAATATTTATACATAGTATATGAAATTAGTATAATCCAACTAATAACTGTAACCCAAAGCATCATAATCAACAGTTTAGATCCATGGTAATAAAGTTCTAGCTGATTCTCCCCTACTTTAGAATGAACAATTACACTACCAATATTAGTTAATGATACATTACTAATATGTTTACCATTTAAAATAATGTTACTATCTTTATATTTTACAATAGGTAATTGTATTTTATCATTATTATTACTATGCCAAGTTAAAATTAAATGTCCAGCTTTATTAACATGCTTTTTAACATTTCCAGAATCATCAATAATTTGTTCAGTATAACTACCATATGGGTGATAATTAAAGTAGTTAAAAGGAGTTACTTTATATTGAACCGGTAAGTAATCTGGAGTACTTTTAGTTAAATATTTCAATACTTTTCCCGTATCTTCATCAGATAAGCTTCTTCTAACCTTGTCAGTATCATAAGTATGATAATTTAAATTATAGTCGTTTTGTACTACCTCAGGTGAAAAATAAGCTTTAACACCATTTTGGACAGATTTTGCAGCATTCAATGCTATTAAAACAACGATTACAAATGTCCCTAAATATTTTACATAATTAAGCCATTTATTTTTAAATGAATCGTTAATCATAACCCCAAAACAAATAATCAAAAGAACAAATGTAATTACTGTAAATCGACGAGGCATCTGAATTAGATAGGAAATACTTGGAAATCTATTATCCAAAAATTGCCATGGGAAAAATGTCGATGAAATCCAAAAAAACAAAATTCCTGTAACAAAAATAATACGACGATATGTAGAAATTTTCTTCCAATTATATAAAAAATAAATAGTAGTTAAAATCAATATTAAAGAATAAATTGATGGTAGGACAAATACATTATGACCAAAAAATGCAATTGAATCAGAATTCATATCTAATTGAGGTGCAACCGGTAATGCATGATTTGTGAAATCAATTTGAATCATCCCATACCACACGTTTGCAGTTAAACAGAGTGTAATTAAAACTGAATAAATTGCATTAAGTAACATTTTTCTTCGATTATCAGTTTCTAAATAGCCAATGATAAAGAATGGTATCAGTGCAAGTGCTCCAATCAAACTAGTCATGATATGCGTTTGTAAAATAAAAGTCATCGGTATTGCTAAACGTAAAACATTGATTTTTTTATAGTCAACCATATCAAAACCAGCATTTAATAACCAAGGTAATAAGGCAGCCGCTAATCCCGTAAACTGATTACCAACTACCCATCCCATCACGATATAAGATAGCATATAAACAATTGCTACAACTAACGAATAAATTTTACTAATTCTTGTTCTTATCGCCAAATGGTACATTAATGATCCACCAATAATCATCACTGACAATGATGATAAAATTTGAAATCTTACCCAATTACCAGCAATTATTAAAAGTAACCCATTAAAGTAAGCAGCTAGTGGACCATATAGTGCATTAATGATTCTACCCGATTGTTGGTATCCATAAATAGATAAGAAATAACTAAAATGACCTGTTTTTATCTGCATTGCTGCTTCATAAAAACGATTCATGTGAAAAATTGAATCCACACCTAAGATATATGAACCAGTCACAATTTGTGGAAGTAGAATTAAAATTGCAACTAGTGATATCAATAAATAAGGCCATAGTTTTTTTATTGCTTTTTGCATACACTATAACTTCCTCAATCTTTAAAATTAAAAAAACAACATATTAATAATATAACATAAAAAAAGTTGTACCCGAAAAGTTTCAGATACAACTTAAAATCAATTATTCTTCGCTATGTTTATCAATAGTTAATTTACGATGTGAATTTTGTAGAACAAATATTGCTAAAATAACTAATAAAGCACCAATAATTTTAATTAGATTAATTCCTGTATTAAAGAAAATAATGCTTAAAATAAATGTAACTACTGGTTGAGTAGCATCAACCAAACTAACCACTTCTGAAGGTGCAAAATTTAATGAATGCAATAAGATTATGAAAGGTAAAATTGTACCAAGCAATATTATTGCACCAACACCTAAAACAATTCCAGTAGTTAAATGAGGAGCATCAACCCACAAAGGTTGTCTAATATTAAAAATAATTCCAGCAATTAATGTTCCCCAACCTAGAATAACCATTGGTGAACTAGTTTTAACAATTGGGCGAGGTAAAACTACATATAAAGCAGCAGTAACTCCTGATAGGATTCCCCAAATTAATGATTCCATTGAAATAGACAACTTACTAAAATCACCTTGTGTTAAAGATAAAATAATTCCGGAAATCGCAATTACGAAAACTACCACATCAATGGGCAAAGGTTTCCTTTTTTGAAAAATCATCGAACCTAATAAAATAAATAGTGGTGATAAGTATTGTAAAATAGTTGAAGCATCTGCATTACCAGTTTGAACACTCATAAAGAATGTATATAAATTAGCACCGATTCCAAAAACTCCATAAGCAACAATACATAAAAACGACTTCCAAGAACCAAATACATTAAATATATGTCCCTTGTAGACAATTGCAGAAATGACTAATAATATTATTCCAGCAATCATAGTTCTAGTAGATAAAAACCAATTTGCTTCTAATTTTTCTTGTTGCGAAACAAATTGAAGTACAGTTCCAGAAACTCCCCAAAGAGCAGAAGCAATAAATGCCCAAAAGATTCCCTTTAAAACGTTAGTTTCTAAAACACCTTTTTCATTATTCATAATTACACCTCAATAAATATATGTATAAAATGTGTTATTACTATTTTTATAAAATAAATCGTACATTAAATACATTATCATATTTATATTAAATAAACCATTAAAAAAAAGCCATTATTTAAATGGCTTTTTTCATTATCTAATATCAGGTGCCTTTTTAGCACGTTTTTGATGTGATCTTTGTAAGAAGTAAATAGATACAATAATGATAACTGCACCTAATGCTTCAAAGAAACTTGGAATTTGCTTAAATACAATAATACTTAAAATAATTGTAACAACCGGTTCAACAGCATCTACAATGCTTGAAACTTCAGATGGAGCAAATTTTAGACTGTATAAAACAGATGAAAATGCAAAAATAGTACCAATTAAAATTATTCCACCAATTCCTAGAACAATCCCAGTATTTAATTTAGGTGCATCAGTCCAAAATGGATGATAAAGATTAAAACCAATTCCAGCAATCAATGTTCCCCATCCTAAAACAACAAATGGTGAATTATCTTGTGTTAAAGGTTTAGGAACTGAATAATAGATTGCAGCTGAAACAGCTGAGAATAATCCAAAGATTATAGAAATCATTGGTACTGATAATTCACTAAAACTTCCTTTAGTAATAATCAAGAAAACACCAACTAAAGCAAACAAAAAAGAAATAATATCAACTTTAAGTGGCTTTTTATGCAAGAAAATCAATCCATACAAAACGATAAATACAGGGGCCAAATACTGCAATATGGTTGCAGTAGAAGCGTTACCAGTTTGAATACTTACATAGAATGTTGACATATTAACAGCTAAACCAAAAATAGCATATATAAACAATCTAATAATTGATTCTTTTGACTTAAATACATCAAAAATATGTTTCCCAACAAATGATGCACCAATAATTAATAATAAAATACCAGCAAATAAAGTTCTAACTGAAATAAACCAGTTTGTTGGTACATTTTCTGATTGCGAAACAAATTGAGTAATTACACCCGAAATTCCCCAAAGAGTTGAAGCCATCGATGACCAAAAAATACCTTTCACAACATTTTCCGATGTTTTATGTCGTTTTTCCATTTTCAAAACTCCTAAAATTATATTTATAATTTATTTTTCGTTATTAGTACGACTATGTTTAATACCATATCCAAAGTAAATTACTAAACCAATTATAAACCATACAATTGCTGTTAACCATGTTTCTAATGATAATTGAGTTAACAAATAGATACATGCTAAAGCAGATATAATTGGCAAAATTGGATAAAATGGCACTTTAAATCCATTAGAATTATTAATATCTTTTCTTTTCCTAAGTGGAATGATCCCAATTGACATGAAAGTAAATGCTATTAGTGTTCCTATATTAACTAAACTAGCTAACTTGTCTAATGAAACCAATCCACCCATAAAAGCAATAATAATAGTAACGAATATGATACTACGCTTAGGAACATTATTTTTCTTATTAATTTTACTTAATTTTTGTGGTAATAATCCATCTCTACCAATAGAGTATATTAGGCGAGAACTACTATAAATCATATTAATCATCATAGTAAACATTCCAGCTAGTGCACCTAAAGATATTAAAACACTTAATTTATCTAAATGAATTACTTGTAAGGCATAAGTAACTGGATCAGACACATTTAAAGCTGTGTAAGGAACAATTCCTGTTAAAACAATTGATACCAAAATATATAGCACTGTACAAATTAATAATGTACCAATAATTCCGATTGGCATTGTTCTCTCAGGTTTTTTAACTTCTCCAGCTGAAGATGCAATCACATCAAAGCCTAAATAAGCAAAAAACACTAGCGATGCACCTTTGAAGATACCATGAACTCCAAATGGTAAAAATGGATTCCAATTACCTGGCTTAACAAAGAAAATTCCTGCAACCACGAAGATAATAATGATAGCAATCTTTACTAATACCATAATGTCATTTAGCTTTGTAGATGACTTAACATTATTAGTCAAAATCCATGAAATAAATACAACAATTAAAATAGCAATTATATCAACATATGTACCTTTACTTGGATTATAGTTTGCAGAAATTGCTTTGGGTATGACAATCCCAAAACTGCGCAAAAATGACTGTAGGTATGCTGACCAACCAGAAGAAACCGTGGCAACTGACAACATATATTCAAGAATTAATCCCCAGCCTATTACCCAGCCGGTTAGTTCACCAAAAATAACATTCCCAAACGAGTAAGCACTTCCAGCAATTGGTAATGCTGAAGAAAATTCTGCATAACACATCGCACAAAGTGAACATACAATTGTTGCTAAAACAAAAGAAAGTATAATTCCTGGACCAGCTGTAGTGGCAGCAACTGTACCTGGTAAAATAAAAATACCAGTACCAATAACTGCTCCGATTCCCATCATTATTAAATCTTTTGTATCAATAGTTCTTTTTAGATTCTCATCTCGATCAATGAACTTAGATAATGATGTCTTACGATTCACCTTTGAAAGTAAACTCATAGAATTCCCCCCATCCTAATAAACAAATAAAAAACGCACCGGTTATTCTTAACCAGTGCGATTAAAAAAGCACTAGAAAGAATAACTGTTACCAGCTATTTTTCTAGTGCTCGAAGTTTGAATCATAACAAAATAATTTCTTCTGCGTACTATACTTAACAGCTAGTAATGTTAAAGAAGAAATTATTATTATCTCGTTTTATAGTCTCAATTCTATAAACAATCGTCATGATTTAAACCTCCTAATATTCGTTTATTTATTATAGTTATTTTAACTAATATCTTATTAAAATGCAAGAACTATTTATTATTGGTTTTATTTTTTCTTTCTTTTAACTCATCCTTCAATGAATCTAACCTCTTTTGCAAAATGATAGAAACTTGTTCATTTTTTCTAATATTATCATTGGTTCGATTAATTAGTTCTTCAATCTCTGCTTCGGAATATCCCGACATGTTTTTTTGCATAATGTAAGTATTTTGATAGGCATGTAATACAATATTGTAACTATTTTTACCTAATTCCAATAATCCACCAGACACATTATGGAAGCTTGGCTTTTCACTAAAATGATCAATATGAATCATAATTCCACGACTAATAGTATTGTTCCAAAAATTAATTAAAGATCCCGCAAAAAATGCTGTAAATAAGGTCATAATTCCAAATKGTCCTGCAAATAGTACAGCAATTATCATTATAATTATATCTTGGGCACTTCTAACAATTTGATATTTAACATGAATTTTATCAGATATAATGGGAGCAATTGCATCATATGGAGACACTCCTAATTTAGTAGACATGTAAAGCGAAGTTCCCAGAGTAAAAAGTGAAATCCCGATAATTGCATCAATAATCATCATTGGAATATTCAAATTACCTTGAAATAAATGTTGATACAATCCTGAAAAGTAATCAATTTCATATCCAACTAAAAACATATTAAATATCGTGCCAATTCCAATTTGTTTTCTATCAAAAATTAATACAAAAATAAATAATACGAAGTTAACAATTAACTGGAGCACCCCTAAAGAAATACCTAGCTTATTAGATATTCCGGTATTCATTGCAGTAAAAGGATCCATCCCAATATGTCCTTCTAATAGAAATGTAGCTCCAACGGAAATTAACATTATTCCAATTAAAGAACAAATTGATTTTAATAAAATATCTAAAGGCTTATTAATAACACTTTTAGAATTATCATATGGTACATTATCCATTTTTAATTACCCTCTTAAATTTTGATTGCAATTCAATTATATAACTATTTAATAATAAAAGAAAAAGATTAAAATTAATTACAACATTCACAATTGTAACCATAATATGATAAAATTATTGTGTTTCGATAATCGAATGTACCAATAGGAGGTAAAATGATAAAAAAAAGATTTATCTATGCATTGATACTTTTACCGATAATCATCTTAACTGGCTTCAATAAGCCGCAAGAAATCATTCACAATAATAAAGAGGCTCCTTGGATCGTATATGGGAATAGTACTAACGATAATAACAAAGCTCCAATCGTACAAAAAAGTCATGATGGACAAGTGTATTATCAGTTTAAATGTAATAACCATTTAAAAAAGATATTTAAAAAAGCAATTAATAAATGGAACAAATTAAATATAATCAAATTTAAGCCTGCAAAGGATAATAAAGATCCTAATATTCATCCAATTAAACTATATGGTGAGAGTAACTTAAGTAATCATAAAGTTATAGCATCCACCTTTTCTTCAAGAACTCCAATAACTAAAACCAAAAATGGTAATAACATATGTTACTACCATGATACTAAAGTAAAATTAAACCATGGCTTTAATAAATTAAAACAAACCGAAAAAGTTGATGTAGCTGCTCATGAATTAGGTCATTGTCTTGGATTCAATGATGATGATTCAAATCAATATATAAAAAGTGACATAATGAATCCAAAACACCATAGAAATGCAAATGATTTATCGAGTCATGAACAAAATGCATTAAAACGTTATTACTCATTATAATAAAAAAATCGCTAAGCTGATAAATATCAGTTTAGCGATTTTTATTTACATAAAACTATTTTGAATGTTTAGCTTCATGCTTTTTTGAATTGTTGTCATAAGTTAGCTTAATTAAACTTGGTAGTAACATTGGAATGATAATAACTAAGATAATCAATCCAACAATAACACCAATTGCAACTTGAATTAATGTTAATACACCTGAAGGCATTAATGCAGCAAATGTCCCACCTAAAATAATTGCAGCTGAAATTACAACAGTTCCAATTACAGCAGATGCATGAATAATTTGCTTAGATGCAGTATCATCAACGTCACCAAATTCTCTATACTTCATCATTAAGAAAATACTGTAGTCAACACCCAAAGCAATTAACATAACAAATGTAAAGAATGGAGTGTTCCAGGTTAGCATATTTTGCCCTAATAATGATGAACTAATTAACTTAGTAATACTTAGAGAAGTTACATAAGCAATTAATAGTGTACCAAGAATATAGAATGGTTGAAGAATTGATCTAGTAATAATCATTAAAGCAATCATAATTCCAACTACCATGATAACAGCGGTTCTAATAAAGTCTGAACTAGCAATATGTCTAGTATCAGAAGTTGAAGCAGTTTGTCCACCAATTGCCACAGTTGTGTGTGCCAAATCAGTACCACTCAAATTATTTTGAACCTTTGTTTGTAACTTATCAATTTCATTCATTGCTGCTTCAGAACTTGGATCTTTATCTAAAACAACAGTAATCTTAGCAGTTTTCTTATCTTGTGATAAGTAAGATTTTACAGAGTTTTTGAATGTATCACTCTTCAATATATTTTCTGGAATATTAAAGGAATCTGAAGCTTTGGAATTAGATAAAGTCTTCAAGTAATCATTGGCAGAACCAATCCCCTTATTAACCTTATTAATTCCTTGAGCAGCTTTAGCTAGTTTTTGTTGAGTTTCCTTCAATTGAGCCACAACAGACTTAGTATTATTACCAATGCTTTGTGTATTAGTAGCAATACCTTGTAATTGGCTCTTTAATCCAGCCATTACATTTTGTTGTTGAGAATTAATTCCTTGTAATGTAGCTCCCACAATTTGCATTTGTTGAGCACTAAGTGGTTGCTTAGCGGCAGTCATTTTTTGTTGTAATGATTGCAATACTTGTTGCCCAGACATACTACTATTTTGACCAGATGAAGCATTAATTGTATTCAAAGAACTAGCAATACTTTGTACTGAACTACCAATATCACTTAATGGTGTTGTATCAAAGTTAGAATTTGTAGTACCTTTTTGAATAGTATTTAATCCTGATCTAGCAGTCTTCATTTTACCAGTTAATGTATCTAATTGATCATTAACATATAATTGTTCAATTGGCATCCCACTTGGTTGAGTTACTGAAGCAACAGTTTTAATGCCTTCTTGTTTACTCAATTGAGTAGTTAAGCGATCCAATTCATTTAATGATTTTTCATTATCTAAACGTTTGTTAGCTTTAATATAAATAGTTGAAGGTTCTGCAGTTCCCTTAGAAAAGTGCTTTTGTACAACTTGGAATCCTTTTTTAGCAGGAACGTTGTCATGCAATTCAACACTGTTATCATAGTTTAATTTATTGTGGTATGAAGCCATAAATGGAACAGTAGCAATTAATACTAAGATAATAGCTGGAATTGACCATTTTACTGATTTGCTTGATAAGAATCTCCAAAATTTATTTTCACCTTCGCCATCAAAATTCTTAGATGGCCAGAACATGCCTTTACCCATCACAGACATAAAGAATGGATTCAATGTAGTTAGAACTAATAATAGTACAGCTACACCAACAGCAACTCCAACAGCAGATTGATAAATGGAGAATTTAGCTAATGCTAATACAGCAAATCCAATCAATACCGATGAACCAGAATAAAGGATTGTTTTACCAGCAATTTTTCTAGCGTCAATAGCAGCAGTAACTTTATCCTTCCCACGGCTCAATTCTTCTTTGAATTGATTATATAGGAGTATATTGTAGTCAGTACCAATTCCAAATAGAACCACTACCATAAATACTCTAGTAAAGTTAGATAGTGGAAATCCATAATATTGAACTAAGTTCATTACAATGCTTAGAGAAACAATGAATGAAACTCCTACTGTTAATAATGAAACTAATGGAACTATAGGTGATCTAAATACAATAATTAGTACAATCAAAATAAAGATTGCAGCAATTACTTCAGTTTTTTGAATTCCTTGCTCAGTAGATACTCTAAAATCATCATTTAGAATATCTCCACCAGTTACATATGTATTTATGCCACCAGTTTTAACAACATCTTTCAACTGATCGTTTACACTCTGAATAGAACGATCTTTAGTAACATTTAGTTGAACAAGTTCAGTAGTTTTATCTTTAGAGATTAATTGTTCTTTAGTTGCATCATTATCATATGGTGCAGTAATTCCTTTAATCCCATAGTTCTTTTTATTATCACGCAACTTATTAATTGTATAATTAATTTTTTGTTGTGAATTATTATCAATCTTCTTGCTTCCATTATTGAATACAATTACTGTATCCATGGTATTACCAATTCCATGTCCCCATTTTTCTTGAATCTTTTGAGCCACTTGACTTTGGGAATTTGATGGAATTTTAGTTTGCCCTTTTTGAGCAACTAAAGAAGACATATTAGGTAGGAAAACAATACTTAAGATTACTACAACAATCCAAGCAATTAGACTACCCGTATACTTTTTAACAAATTTAGGCATTACTCTACCTCCTATTTCTTATTGACTTTGATTAAATCATTCGGTGCAATATATTGTGAAGCAATAATAATTTTAGCTAAATTATTAGGACTTTCTGGATTATCCTTGCTAATCCAATAAACTACAATGTTCATTAAGTGATTTAACATAATTTCTTTAACATAATCTTTTGGAATTTCATCAGTAAGTGTAACTTTTCCATCAAATTGTGCAAAAGAATCATCTGTTACATCACTAAATATTCTTTTTATTCGACCAAACAAGTAAGGATCACCATTTTCACTTAATAGAGCCGATAATAATTTTGAATTGTCATAAAAATAATTTAAAGTCTTAATAACAATATCAGATGGAGTACTAATACTTTCATCTGATTGAGTGAAACTTTTTAATTCTTCTGGCATTAAATTATTTAAAACATCTTTAATATCACTAAGTAATTTATCCTCAATTTTATTAAGCAAATCAAATTTATCTAAATAATGAATATAAAAAGTTCCTCTACCAATTCTAGCTTCTCTAGTTAAATCAGTCACATTAATATTATTAAACCCTTTATCATTAATTAATTTAACTAATGCATGTATAATTACAGATTTAGTATGAACAGTACGTTTATCTCGCCTCAAACAATCACACCTCCTAACTTAGGATAAATTTATAATACAAAGACAATTATAATAAAAATACACAATAAGTCAACACGGTGTTCATTATTTTTTAGAACCTAATGCTAATATAAATACCGTACTTAATATTAATATTCCACCAATAACTTCGTACCCATTAAATGATGTATTTAAAAATATAATTGCTCCTAAAGTAGCAGATAATGGTTCAAAAGTATCTAACATTCCTGCAACTGTAGGTGAAATAAATTTTAGACTATTAATGAAACAAAGAAATGACGCCATGGTACCAAAAAATACAATAAATAAAACTCCAAGAATTGTACCTAAAGTAAATTTAGGTACTTCTACCCAGAATGGATGAATAATGGTAAATAGTATTCCTCCTACTAACATTGCCCACCCGACAACCATTAAAGAACTGAATTTTTTTAATAAATTAACTGGTAACATCGTTTGGATGGCACCGGCTAAAGCTAATAATAATCCAGTCGTTAAGGCTGGTGTAGATATCGATAGTTGTGTTAAATTACCTCTTGTCACTAATAACCAAGTTCCAACTAAGGCTACAATGACGGCAATAAATTCAAATTTGTTAGGTAATTTATGGTAAAAAATAGCAGTAAAGATGACAATTAATACAGTACCTAAACTTTGTAAGATTGTAGCGGTTCCAGCATTACTTAAATTTACCGTTACTAAATATAAATACTGCACAGCAGCTAATCCAAAAACAGCATACATAATAAATACGAATATATTTTTAGGCTTTTTCCATAATTGCATTAGATGTTCTTTTCGATAAAATTTGGAAAACATTAAAATAAAGATTCCTGAAATGCCCATCTTAATTCCCATTAACCATTCAGGTGATAAATGATTATCTTGAAATAAAAATTGTGACACTGGGCCTTGAATTCCCCATAATAAAGCTCCAATAATCGCCAAAATAGATCCTAAAAGGTGATTTCTAGTTTTATTATTATCCAATATGTAAACTCCTAACTCTAAATTTAAATACATTTATAATTATAAAGCAAAAATAAAAGTGTTGTAACACAAATTACAACACTTTTATCAAAGCTATATATTAGTCTTTGTAGTTTTTAGGAGAGTCATCCCACTTATCAACAGCATCAACAACTTGTCCTTCTGGATTATGCCAGCCAAAGTCGTCATACCATAAACTACGTTTTGCCTTATCAATAGCATCAATCGTCTTAATATCATCGTCAGATAATTTGAAATCAAAGATGTCTGAGTTTTGAATAATTCTCTTTTCATGTGATGACTTAGGAATTGTCACAATTCCTTTTTGCCAATCCCAACGAATAATTACTTGAGCAACAGACTTACTGTATTTATCGGCAATTTTCTTAATTTCAGGATTTGATAGTGCTTCACCACCACCAAGTGGAGACCAGGCTTCAAGTTGAATACCTGCATGGTTGTTGAACTCAACAATTCCCTTTTCTTGGTTAATTGGGTTAAATTCCATTTGGTTAACAGCAGGAACAATATTAGTATTGTCTAACAAGTTTTGTAATCTTTCATTATCAAAGTTAGAAACACCAATTGCTCTTACCTTACCATCATGATATAACTTTTCCATTGCACGCCAAGTATCAATATACTTACCATCTACAGGCCAGTGGATTAAGTATAAATCAATGTAAGTTAAATCTAAACGTTCTAGAGTACCATTTACAGCATCTAAAGTACTTTGGTAACCTTGGTCACCATTAAATAACTTAGTAGTAATAAATAAATCTTTACGATTCATACCAGTAGCAGCAAGGCCTTCTTTGATTCCTTCACCAACACCAGCTTCATTACCATATTGTTTTGCAGTATCAATTAAGTGGTACCCTTTAATGATACCTTCTTTAACTGATTCTTTAGCACTTGTATTATCTGTTTTCCAAACACCAAGTCCTAAACGTGGCATTTTAACACCATTATTTAGGGTTGTTGTTTCTTCGAGTCCTTCTAATCTGTTCATAAAATTCAACCTCCCTATTAATCATCCAATAATATGATAAAGGTAATTTTTTCTTATTGCAATCATCTTGAATGCATTATAATCAAATCTTAATTTTCATAACCATTGGGATGAGTTTGTTCCCATTTCCATGCACTAGCAATGATGTCTTTAACATTATCATGTTTAGGTGTCCATCCCAAAACATCCCTAGCTTTAGTTGAATCAGCAACTAATGTACTAGGATCACCTGCTCTTCTGGGTGCATCTTCAGCAGGAATTTCTTTACCGGTAACAGTACGGGCAGTTTCAAGTATCTGGCGATTAGAAAATCCAGTAGATGATCCAAGATTAAATACTTGTGAATCGCCACCATTTAATAGACGTTGCATTGCTAAAATATGTGCATCTGCTAAGTCTAAAACATGCACATAATCGCGGACATTAGTTCCATCCTTGGTAGGATAATCATTCCCAAAGATTTGTAATTTACTTCTTACTCCTTGTGCTACTTGCAAAATAATTGGAATTAAATGTGTTTCTGGATGATGATCTTCGCCAATTGATCCATCCATTTTGGCACCACCGACATTAAAGTAACGTAATGCAGTAAATTTAATATCATGAGCAACATCAGCCCAATGCATCATCTTTTCCATCATTAATTTACTTTCTCCATAGGGATTAGTAGGTTCCTTAGCATCGATTTCTTTAATTGGAATTTGTTCAGGTTCTCCATAAACTGCCGCTGTTGATGAAAAGACAATATTTTTAACGTTATGTTGGTTCATAACTTCAAGTAAATTAATCATGCCATAAACATTGTTATCAAAATATTTCATTGGTTTTTCCATTGATTCTGGCACAATTGAATTAGCAGCAAAATGAATTACTCCATCAATGGATTCTTTTTCAAAAACATCATTTAAAAATTCTTTCTCGCGAATATCACCATTATAAAAGCGAGCTTTTTTATTAACACTTGATCTATGTCCAGTTGCCAAATTATCAACAACCACCACATCGAAATTATTTTCAATTAATCTATCAACTGTATGCGAGCCAATATATCCAGCTCCACCAGGTACCAAAATTGCCATTTTATATCTCCTAATAAATAAGTTTAAATTCTAATGTCATTATATATCAGAAACTTAAAACAAAATAAAAAACTCCTAAATTAATAGGAGTTTTTTATTTTAATTGGTTTTAGTCATCTTCATATTTCTTAAATGCAAGCACTGCATTATGACCACCAAAACCAAATGAATTACTAATTTCGTAATTAACTGGAGCTTTCTTGTTGTCTTCATTTACTAAGTCAACTTCAACTTCAGGATCTTTATTCTTTAGACCAACATTAACTGGCATTTGTTGACGTTGTAGTGCACCAACCATAATAACAGCTTCAAGTGAACCAGCAGCACCTAGGGCATGACCAGTCATTCCCTTAGTACTACTTACCTTGATGTGATCGTTATCAGAGAATACAGATGAAATAGCTTTAGATTCAGCAGAATCATTAGCATGAGTACTTGTACCGTGAGCATTTACGTAATCAACGTCTTTAGTTGAAATTCCAGCATCTTCAAGCGCTAATTTCATTGCATCCATAGCACCTGAACCGTCAGGTCTAGGAGCAGTTAAATGATAAGCATCACTATTGGTACCATAACCAACAATTTCACCTAAAATATTAGCGCCACGAGCTTTAGCATGTTCTAAATCTTCTAATACTAAAGTACCAGCACCTTCACCCATAACGAAACCGTTTCTATCTTTATCAAATGGCATTGAACCGTCTTCTACATTTTCAGCAGTAGATAATGCAGATAATGCAGCGAAACCTGAAATACCAAGTTCGTTAACTGATGCTTCAGAACCACCAGTAATCATCATCTTAGCCTTWCCATATTGGATACGTTCAAATGCATCACCGATAGCATTAGTACCAGAAGCACAAGCAGTAACAATAGCTTGACTAGTGTTTCTGGCATCTAAATTAATAGAAATGTTACCAGCAGCCATATTAATGATTGAATTAGGAACAAAGAATGGTGAAACACGACCTGGTCCCTTTTTACTCATCTTAATAGCTTGTTGTTGAATAGTGGTTAAACCACCAATTCCTGAACCATAGATAACACCCAGTTCTTTAGGATCATATTCACCCTTTTTCAAACCAGCTTGTTCCATGGCTTCCATTGCTGAATATACAGCGTAGCGTGAAAAGTCATCCATACGTTTGGATACTTTTTTGTCTAAACGTTGCAATGGATCAAAATCTTTAACTTCAGCAGCTAAAGTTACACCAGTGTTGGATGAATCAAAATGAGTGATTGGTGCAATTCCAGTTTTGGATGCAAAAACGCTGTCTAAGAAACTTTTTGCATCATTACCCATTGGACTTACAGCACCAATACCAGTAATAACTACACGATGTTGCATAAGAATTCCCTCCTATTTACGCTTTTCATTTGGAACGATGAAAGTTAATTCTGCTTGGCAAGCCTTTTTGTCGCCAACATATGCAGTACAGTCAACCATTCCCATATTGCTCTTTTGTTTACCCATAGTAACTTCAAAGCGAATAACATCACCGGGACGAACAATTTTTCTAAATTTAGCTTTCTTAATTTCACCTAAGTAAGCAGTTTTGTCTTTGTATTTTTCACTCTTTAGAATCAAAATTGATGCAACTTGTGCCATTGATTCAATAATTAAAACACCAGGCATAACTGGATTACCAGGAAAATGACCTTGGAAATAATTTTCATTAATTGTTACGTTTTTAGTAGCAACAATTTTTTCACCAGGAACTAATTCATCAACTTTATCAATGTATAAAATTGGAAATCTGTTAGGAATTAGATCCATAATTTCAGTTGTATTTAAAACACTCACAATAAGTTCTCCTTAATAATTATTTTATATCTTGTAAAATAATTAACTTAATTTCTAAAATTTAATAACAATAACTAGTTTAACAATGAATAAACATTTTTAAAAGAATGATAAAACGTTTTATTTAACAATGCCCAATAATATAATTAAAAAATAATAGCACTTGTGTGACAAAGTTAAACAACTATATCAAATTTTTATTTAAAAGTAGCTAAAGTTCCTAAATAATCTGATTCTAAATCAATATTAGTTAATTTAAATTGTTGCCCTAATCGATCAGCAGAAGCTTTGAATTCAGTCTCAATATTCACACTTTTAGCTTTACCAGAAAGGCCAGTTCCAAGTAACTTTAGTATGGCTTCTTTAATTGTCCATAACTTCAAAGTTTCATTACCCTCGTCTTCCTTAGGTAGTGAACTTAAATGTTTAAGTTCACTATCATTGAAAGCACGAGTAATCCTACGGTAAGAAAATGGACGAATTTTTTCTATATCGACACCAATATTTTCGTCACTAATAACTAAAATAACCAAATTATAAGAATTAGAAATATTAAAATAGAAATCGTTAGATTTTAAATATGGTTTACCATGTTTACCGTAATTAAAAAAATCTCCATTAATTAATTCTTCAATACTAATATTCATATAATCAGCTAAAAGACAATTACCAACAATTGATTGTCTTTTATGATACTTAGTAAAATCTACATCAACTTTTTTAAAGATATCTTGATACTTAGGATTATCAATCGTATCTGTAAATATTTGAATATTATTAGGCAAGTAAATGAACACCCTTATCAGCATAAATCAAGTCACCAGTAACACCTGTTGATAAATCACTCATTAAGAATGTAGCAACGTTACCAACTTGTACGGTGTTAACTGATTCGCCATCAACAGTTCTAGCTTCTGATTCTCTTAATAAATCACCGTGGTTCTTAATACCAGTAACAGCAAGGGTCTTAAGAGCACCAGCTGAAATAGCATTTACACGAATCTTCTTTGGTCCTAAATCAGTAGCAATGTATCTAACATTTGCTTCTAGTGCTGCTTTAGCAACTCCCATCATATTATATGAAGGAATAGCACGAGTTGATCCCATGTAAGTTAGAGTAGCAATACTACCAGATGGGTTCATAATTCTGCTTGCATAACGTGATACTGAAATAAATGAATATGCACTAACATCTTGTGCTAAATTGTAACCATCTTTTTCAACATCAATTACGCCACCTTCAAGAGTTTTCTTGTCAGCATATGCAATTGCATGAATTACACCATCAATATTGCCAAATTTTTCATGAATTTCATCAAAAGTTTTTTCAACATTTTCATCTTCTGAAACATCACATTGAATCATTGTAGTGCCTTCAGGAACAATTTTATCTAATTGACGCTTTAGACGATCATTTTGATAAGTCAAAATAACTTCAGCACCATTATCCATCAATGATTGGGCACAACCCCAAGCAATACTACGCTTGTTAGCAACACCCATAATAACAATTTTCTTTCCATCTAATAAGTTTGACATTAGATTTGTCCTCCTAAATATTCAAATCAATTTTTAAAAATTACATTAGTTGAATTTACGGTAACGTGCATGACGTTTTTCCAACAATTCTTCTTTAGGTAATTTCTTAAGTTCATTTATTTTATCAATTAATGCATTCTTAAAGTTTTGCATTGATTCACTATCTTTTACTTCAGGTACAATTTTATCAATAATTTTATTTGATAATAAATCCTTTGGAGTTAATTGCATTTGTTCAGCAGCATCAGCTGCTTTACTAGAATCTTTCCATAAAATGGTAGCATAACCTTCTGGTGAAAGAATTGAATAAACACTGTTTTCAAACGCCCAAACAGTATCTCCAACAGCTAGTGCTAAAGCACCACCACTGCCACCTTCACCAACAATTACACTAATGTAAGGAACTGAAAGTTTTAGGCCTTGGATAATTGATTGAGCAATCATATATCCTTGACCCTTATATTCAGCATCTACCCCTGGGTAAGCACCAGGAGTATTAATTAAATTAATGATTGGGCGATTAAATTTTTCAGCCTGCTTCATTAAACGTAAAGATTTACGATATCCATCAGGTTCAGCTGATCCAAAATGTCTTTCGATATTTTCATCAGTATTGTTACCTTTTTGAATACTAGTAATTGTAACTGGTTCGCCACCAATAGTTCCAATTCCAGCATAAACTGCGGAATCATCACCATAAGCACGATCACCATGTAGTTCCATAAAATCTTCAGTAATCCCAGCAACCAAGTTTTGGATACTAATTTTATCAGCACTTCTAGCTGCAAGAACACGATCATATGCTTTTGTCATAATATCCTCCTTAATTCCAGGCCAATAATTTGGCTAATACTGATTTCATATTAGAACGTTTTACAATCGCATCTAAGAAACCGTTTCTTAATAAAGTTTCCGCTCTTTGGAAATCTTTTGGTGGACGTTGTTGAATGGTTTTTTCAATTACACGACGTCCAGCAAAACCAATCAATGTGTGAGGTTCTGAAAGGTTAATGTCACCTTCCATTGCATAACTAGCAGTCACTCCACCAGTTGTTGGATCGGTTAACACTGATATGTATAACAATCCTTTTGCTGAATGGTCAGAAACTGCTTGAGAAACTTTAGCCATCTGCATTAATGAATGGATACCTTCTTGCATTCTAGCTCCACCAGAACAAGAAAATACTACTACTGGTAAACATTTTTTAGTACATTCTTCAAATAAACGTGCCAATTTTTCACCAGTTGCAGTTCCTAAGCTCCCCATGATAAAGCGCCAGTCCATCACACCTAGTCCAAATTCTTGATTACCAATTTTAGCAATTCCAGTTTGAACACTTTCATTTAAATCAGTAATTTTTTTGGATTTTTCTAGTTTTCCAGCGTATTTTTCATCACTTAAAAATCTATTAGGTGCAACAACATCTTCATTAATTGGAGTAAATTCATCACAAGTTAACTTAATGCGTTCATCTGCACCAAGTCTAAAACCAAATCCACAATTAGGACATACTTTATAAGCACCTAATTTTTTATTGTAAAAATTATCCTTACATATTGGACATTTTACAAATAAATTATCTGGAATTTGATCCATTAATTCTTGTAAGTCTTCTTTATTTTTTGACATTTTTTAACCACTCTTTCAAGAATGATTTTTCAATATACAAATTATTAAAATCTGAGTCATTGAAATGCTTATCTAGTAATAAATCATTTAAGAATTGACGGTTTGTACTTACCCCATCAATTGAAAACTCATTAATTACTCGTCTCATTTTTACAACTGCTTCTTTTTTATTAGGCATATGTACAATGATTTTAGCAATCATTGAATCATAGAAAGGCGAAATAGTATCTCCAGATTCAACTCCTGAATCAATACGAACACCCTTAGTCCCAAATGGAAAATTAACTCGTTTTAATTTACCTGGTGATGGCATAAAACCATTTTCAGGCTTTTCGGCATTAATTCGACATTCAATTGCATAACTATCAACGTTAATATCTTTTTGAGTAAATGGTAGTTGTTCACCTGCTGCAACTAAAATTTGATCCTTAATTAATTGCACACCGGAAACTTCTTCTGTAACAGTATGTTCAACTTGTAAACGAGTATTCATTTCCATGAAATAAAACTTATTTGTTTTTTCATCAAGTAAAAACTCAAAAGTTCCAGTATTTTCGTAACCAATTTCTTTAGTAGCTTTAGCAACTAAACTACCTAAATAATCACGTTGATCTTGAGAAACTTCCATACATGGGGTTTCTTCAATTATTTTTTGATGTTCTCTTTGTAAAGAACAATCACGTTCAGGGAAATAAACAACATTGCCAAATTGATCAGCAATTACTTGCATTTCAATATGTTTAGCATTGCTTAAATCTTTTTCCATATATAATGAATCATCATTATAAGAAATTTTTGCTTCACGTTTAGTAGTAGTGAAAATTTCTTTTAATTGTTCTAGGTCATCACACTCGCGAATTCCCTTTCCACCACCACCAGCAGCTGCCTTTAGCATTACTGGATATCCAATTTCATCTGCTAATTTTAGGGCCTCATCAAGAGTGTCAATTGACCCATCACTACCAGGAATAGTAGGAACTCCACTATTCTTCATGGCATCCTTTGCATGTGCTTTATTTCCCATTAAATCAATAACTTTTGAGCTAGGTCCAATAAATTTAATTGAACATTTTTCACACAATTCAGCAAATTCAGCATTTTCAGATAAGAATCCATATCCAGGATGAATAGCATCACTTTTAGTTAAAATAGCAGCATCAATAATTGCAGGTATATTTAAATATGATTCATTGGGTTGTGGTCCTCCAATACATATAGCTTCATCAGCTAACTTAACAAACATGCTATCCTTATCAGCAGTTGAATAAACAGCAACAGCTTTAATATTCATTTCATGAAGTGATCTTATAATTTGCACCGCGATTTCACCACGGTTGGCAATTAAAACTTTTTTAAACATTTCAGTCATCCTTTATGAAATTCTATTCCATTGCAAAAATTAAAGTACCTTCACAAATAACTTCACCATCTCTAATGATGGTTCCATGGCCTTCACCAATATTACGTTTTAATTTAGTCATTTCAACGTTTAGTTCTAATTGATCACCAGGACGAAAACTATCTTTGTAAGATGCCTCTTTAATCCCACCAAAGAAAACATTTTTGCCCTTATATTCAGGCATTGATAACAATGCACAAACACCAGTTTGAGCAAGCATTTCCATAGCAATAGGTCTAGGCATCCCTAGACTATTGGATGGTTGATTTTGAAAGAACCATTCATTAATGTTTAATAATTTTAGCGCTTTCGCACTTTCACCTGGTTTTACATCAATAATTTTATCAATCATTTGAAAAGGAAAACGTTGAGGAATGAAATCATGCACATTATAATCCAAGATTAATCCTCCTCAACTTCAAAAATTGGTTGATCATATTCAACCATATCTCCATCATTAGCTACTTGTTTAGTAATAGTTCCAGAAATAGGACTCTTAACTTCATTAATAACTTTCATTGCTTCAATCACACAAACAGTTTCGCCCTTTTTAACATGATCCCCAACATTTTTATATACTGGTTTTTCAGGACTTGGCGCAAAATAAACAATTCCTACTAATGGAGCTTTAATTTTAGTAGAATCATTTTGAGAGGCTTTACTTTTAGAAGCATTCTCATTTGTAACTGAAACCGTATTAGATGATGTAGTAGGAGCCATATTTTGTACTGGAGCATGTTCTAATTTACTGAAATAAATATCAGTACCATCATCACCAGTAACTTTAAATTCTTTCATACTGGATTTATCAAACTTGTCCATTAAATTTTCAATATCTTTTTCGTCCATCGTTAAATTTCTCCTGTTAATTAAGAATATTCTTACTGAAATTGAACTACATTGTTAATCCACCATCTACAGTGATTACTTGACCGTTAATATATTCATTATCAATTAGGAATTCAACAACTTGAGCAACTTCATCAGGATTACCAAAACGTCTTGCTGGAATTTGTTCTTCCCAAGCTTTAATATTCTTTTCACTCAATTTATCAGTCATAGCTGTCTTAATCATCCCTGGGGCAACTGCATTACAACGAATTCCGCGAAGCGATCCTTCCTGTGCAGTGGTCTTAGTTAATCCAACAAGACCAGCCTTAGTTGATGAATAGTTGGCTTGACCTAAATTACCATGAAGACCTGCAATACTAGACATATTAATAATACTACCCTTACGAGCCCTTTGCATTTTTTTCATTGCAAATTTAGTCATGTTGAAAGCACCAAATAAATTAGTATTTAAAACTTGCTTAAATGAGTAAGCTTTCATTCTAGTTAATAAAGTATCTTGAGTAATTCCAGCATTATTGACTAAAACATCAATTTTGCCATACTCATCAATAATACTATCAATCATAGCTTTAGCATCTTCTTCAGATGCAACATCACCAGTTAAAACTTCAATTTCATTATCAAAGTTATCTTGTAATGCTTTATTTTCATCATCACTTAATTCACGGTGAGAGTTAACAATAACAATATTATTTTTATCTTTGGATAAACGAATAGCATCAGCTAATCCTAATCCTTTAGTTGCACCAGTGATTAAAATAACTCTTTTTTCAGTTTTTTCCATGATTATTCTCCTAACTTATCTAATAAGTCATTTAAGGTATCAACACTTTCTACATTATAAGTGTCAGCTTTCAATGTCTTTTTAGCAAGTTTACTTAGCGTATTACCAGGACCAATTTCAATAAATGCATCGATATTTTTATCTTCAATCGATGCAACATCTTGCATAAAATGAGTTGGATTAATTAATTGGTTGGTCAATGTTTCCTTGATTGTATCAGTTTTAAATGGTTTAACAGTGGTATTACTAATTACGTCAAATTCTGGTTCATCAAATTCAACTGATTCTAAACGCTTAGCTAATTGATCAGAAGCTGGTTGCATTAAAGGAGTATGAGAAGCAACGGATACCTTTAGTGGAATAACACGTTTAGCTCCCTTTTCCTTTAATTCAGTCATTGCTTTTTGAACGCCTTCCTTAGTTCCACCAATTACAGTTTGTTTTTTAGCATTGTAGTTAGCAGGATAAACGTCATCAATTTGGTCACAAACATTTTTAACAAAATCAGGACTAACACCTAATACAGCTGCCATAGAACCTGGATTTTGCTTCCCAGCTGCATCCATGTAACGTGAGCGATCATGTACTAGTTTTAGTCCTGATTGAAAAGATAGTGCTTTAGCAGCAACTAAAGCACTATACTCACCTAAACTCAATCCCATCATCGCAACAGGTTTGTCCAATTTGTCAGCTAAAATACGATAAATTGCTACACTCATCGTTAAAATGGAAATTTGAGTATTATTAGGATTATCAAAAATGTCTGGATCTGCTAAGTTTAAATCTAATGTTTTAGAAGCCTCGTCAATTGTTTCTTTATAAATAGAATTACTTTTATATAAGTCCTGTCCCATTTCTTTAAATTGACTACCTTGGCCACTAAATAAATAACAAATATTCAAACTTAAACACTCCTAAATTAATATAAAAATATTATTTGTCTTCAACTTGTTTTGCAACATAATCAACTAATTGTTGAACAGTTGTAATGTCATTATCAGTATCAATTTCGATATCATATTCATCTTCTAGAGCATCAATAATTTCGAATAAATCTAAACTATCTAAGTCTAGTTCATCTTGGAATTTAGTTTCCATTTTAATATCATCAGCATTAACATCTGATTGATCTACAACGATTTCTTTTACTTTGTCAAAAATTGCGTTCTTATCTGCCATAATACATACACTCCATATATAAAATAATTTTTTAGTATCTTAAAATCATTGTTCCGGTGGTTAATCCACCACCAAAACCCGATAGGACAATAATATCCCCTTTAGCTATTAAACCATTTTCCATCATTTCTGACAACAATATTGGTTCACTAGCAGCCGCTGTGTTCCCATAACGATCGATGTTAATTGGAAATTTTTGATCGTCTACTTTCATTTTACGAGCAACGTTCCTAACTATTCGAGCATTAGCTTGGTGCAAAATAAAATATTTAACATCATTCGCATCAAGGTTTGCTTCACTTAGTGCTTCTTTAATTGAATTTGGCACGTTCTTAGTAGCAAAATTAAAAACTTCACGACCATCCATATGAAAGTATTGATCAGTTCGATCAGCTACTTTCCCAAAATGTTCATCACCAATCATATGACCAGCTAATAGTGCTTTTCCTTGATCACCATAAGTTTTCAAGTTAGAAGCTAAGACTTCTCCACTACCTTGGTTTGAGACTAACATCCCACCAGCACCATCACCGAATAACACAGCAGTTGTTCGGTCATGCCAATTAATTAACTTACTTAATTGTTCACCACCAATAACAATTCCTAATGAATTAGGTTTGCCGTTTAATAATGATTGCATGGTATAAGATCCGTAAACAAAACCAGAGCATGCAGCATTAATATCAAAAGCAATTGCTTTATTTGCTCCAATAATACCTTGCACAGCTGCTGCCGTTGATGGCGTTTGATAATCAGAAGACATTGTACCAACGATGATAAAATCAATTTGTGAAGCATCAACATTGGCTTTATCTAATAATTTAGATGCAACCTCAGCACATAAAGAAGTAGTAGTCTCACTAATAGCTACTCGACGTTCTTTGATTCCTGTTCTTCTGCTAATCCATTCATCAGAAGTGTCCATAATCTCAGCCAAGTCATCATTAGTAACTATCTTTTCAGGAACAGCTTTGGCAGTTGCTTTAATTGAAAAACTGCTCATGATATCTCCTCTAAATAAAATCAATATTTAATAATTTATTTTTAATATCACTCACTAAGTTTTAAATAATTTGAAACTTTTTTCAACTGATATTTATCTTAGATTGTTAATTAAAAATAAAAAATCATTTGTATCCTTGATACAACAATGATTATATCATATAGATTTCCTAATTTTTAATAAGTTACTATTTTTTTAATTTGTAACGTAATTTATTATATAAAATTAGATTGTTTGAATCAAAATTCCACCTAAAATAATTATTAAAAGTCCCAATAAAGTAAAGAATATATTTCTCTTTCCCTTAACTTCATGAAATAATATCATGCCACCTAATGTAGCAACTACAACATCCATCTGAGTTAAGGTAAAACCAGTTGCCACACCATTTAATTTAATGGAAACCAAATAAGCAAAGGCAGCAATTCCAAAGATAAATCCTAATAATATATTTTCAAAACTAAATTTACTAAATAATGGTTTTTGCATTCGATACTCGGTAATAAACGAAGAAAAAATAATGGCTGCAATCACCATTCCAATTGCTTGTGGAAAAATAGCATCTGAACCACTAACATTAGCTAAACGTGGAAAAGCAGAATATCCAATATAACCAAAAGTACCTATAAATAATATCCAAAATCCATATTTATAACGATGATTAGATTCGGGTACATCTTGTTTACCATTTTTAGTGATTAAAATTATTCCAATAATAATTACTAACAGTGCAAAAAAGCCCTTATATTTATCCATTGCTGTAGGCCATTCTTGAAATAAAATAACCGCAGTAATTGGATTTCCAATTAATTGCATTGCCGTGGATAAAGGTGTTCCTAATGCAATTCCCATCGATTTAAATGCTTGATACTGAGTCATTTGACCAAAAGTCCAGCACATCCCAGAAACAAGACATAATATAAATGGTCGCATCGAAATTTCTGGACGATAAATTAAGTAAACAATTAATGAAACAATAAAAGCACCATAAACCGTTCCACATAATTGGTTGATAGTAGAGCCTCTGGCTTTTAGTAAAATAATTGGCTGAATTCCCCATAACAAAGCTGGAATTAGCCCAATTAAAATATTCAATCCTAAACACTCCAATATTATTTAATATATTACTTCTACTTTATCACACAAAAATAGCCCATAGTTATTAACTACGGGCTATTTTAAAATGAATTACTTAATTACCTTATAGATTTCATCCATTGGCTGACGTTTTTTGGGTGTAATGTCTTGATCACGATAACCAAATCCAGCCATTACTGAAACTCCCCATTCTTTAAGATCAATGGCATCATATTTTTCTAATACTTTTTCAACATTTTCACGATTGAATCCTTCAATTGGGCAACTATCAATATCTAAAGTAGCAGCCGCATCCATCATATTAGCTAATGGAATGTAGGTTTGCCTTGCAGACCATTCAAACAATGTCCGTTCATCATTTAATTTAAAATCATTATCTTGAAAATCTTGTAACTTAGCAACGAAAGCTGAGTTAGGATCAAATGCATGATTTTGCACATCTTCACTGATATGTTGAACGTATTTAGATGTTGGCGTGACATTCTTCTTTGCTAAAATAATAACAAATTTATCAGCACCATCTAAACTATTTTGTGCTCCCCAAGCATAATCGTAAATATCTTTTTTTAGATCATTATTTTCAATAAGCAAAAATTTCCATGGAGCAAAGCCCATTGAACTTGGTGATAAACGAGCTACTTCCATAATTGTTTGCCAATCTTTATCCGATATTTTCTTATCAGGATTGAATTTCTTGGTTGCATATCTTCTATTAGCAACCTTAATTAATTCTTCATTCTTATTCATTAATTAAATTCACCTTTCTTTTAATTACTAATTGTAAGTAGAATACCACCTAAGAAATGATATCGCAAAGAATGTGACTTAATATAAATTGACTAAAATAAAGCCATTAACTATACTAATTTTAGTAACATAATTCAGTTTATTGGAGACATTTAATATGAATTACAAAGAAGATTATCAAAATTGGCTTGCTCAAAAGGAGCTTGCTGAATCAGTTAAATTAGATTTACAAAAAATGAAAAATAATGATGAAGAAATTGAAGATGCTTTTGGTACTCAAATGTCATTTGGAACTGCCGGTATGCGTGGACTAATGGGTGCTGGTATGAATAGAATGAATATTTATACTGTTAGACAAGCAACTGAAGGCCTTGCTTCATACATGGATACCTTAGATGATAAACAAAAACAACGTGGCGTTGCCATTAGTTTCGACTCTAGATATCATTCAAAAGAATTTGCTTATGAAACTGCTCGTGTACTAGGCGCTCATGGAATTAAATCTTTCGTTTTTGATGATATTCGTCCTACTCCAGAACTTTCTTTCACAATTCGTCATTTAAATACATTTGCTGGGGTAATGATTACAGCCAGCCATAATCCTATGCAATATAATGGTTATAAAATTTATGGCGAAGATGGTGGACAAATGCCACCAAAAGCTTCTGATATGATTACTACTTACGCTAGAAAGGCTTCCGATGTATTTACAATTAAAGTAGCAAATATTCGTGATTTAAGAAAACACCAATTACTTGATGTTATTGGTGAAGATGTTGATGAAGCATACTTAACCAATGCGCATAAAGTTAATGTTAACCATGAATTAATCCAAGAAGTTGGCAAAGATTTAAAATTTGTTTACACCCCACTTCATGGAACTGGAAAAGTATTATGTCGTCGTGCATTAGAAAATGCTGGATTTAAGAATTATTCAATTGTTCCAGAACAAACTATTTCTGATCCCGAATTTCCAACCGTTGATTTTCCTAATCCTGAATTTCCAGAAGCATTTAATTTATCAATTAAATTAGGCAAAAAAGTGGGTGCAGATGTTTTAATTGCAACTGACCCTGATGCTGATCGTTTAGGCGCTGCAGTTAGACAACCAGATAATTCATATAAATTAATGACTGGTAATCAAATTGCATCCGTACTATTAGATTATATTTTAAAAGCTAAGCAAGATAATCATGAATTACCAGCAGATGGAATTGTTGTTAAATCAATCGTTTCTACTGAATTAGCAACTAAGATTGCTAATAATTATAATATTGAAATGAAAAATGTATTAACTGGCTTTAAATACATTGCTGAACAAATTCATAACTTTGAACAAAATCATGACCACACTTTCCTATTTGGTTTTGAAGAAAGTTTTGGCTATTTAATTAAACCCTTTGTTCGTGATAAAGACGCTATTCAATCAACAATTTTATTAGCTGAAGTTGCTGCTTATTACAAACAACAAGGTAAAACATTGTATGATGGTCTTCAATCAATGTACGAAAAATATGGATACTTTAAAGAAAAAACAATTTCTAAAATGTTTGAAGGCATTGATGGAAAAGATAAAATGGCTAAAATTATGAACGAATTAAGATCTAATCCAATGGATTCCTTTAATAATAGTAAAGTAGTCGCACTAGAAGACTTTGCAACTGCTACTCAAACCAATCAAGATGGGTCAACTAAAAAAATTAATTTACCAAAATCAAATGTTTTAAAATATTGGCTTGAAGATGGAACTTGGATTGCTATTCGTCCATCAGGAACTGAACCTAAAGTTAAGTTCTATATTGGCACTGAAGATCAAACTCAAGCAAAAGCTAACCAACGACTAGATTCATATGTTAATGCAGTTAACCAGTTAATTGAAAAATTAACTAAATAAATTTTATATAGAGTAGTCAGAAATTCAATTTTTCGACTACTCTTTTATTTGTTAATAAATATGTAAATGAGGTAGTTTATCTTATGTCAAAACAAACTTTATCCGTTGAAATAGCACCTGACATGTTACAAATAAAATCCATACGATATTATTTAAATAAGTGGCACCCTGACTTTGTATCGATCAGTAATTTAAGTCGTTTTTCATTTGATAGTATTATGCAATGCGCAAATTATGTTAAAAAAGAAATAAATATTCCCGTAATTATACACATTACTGGCATTAATCGCGATAGAAATGAAATTGATAGATTATTAACTCACGTGCATAATAATAATATTCATAATTTATTATTATTACGTGGAGATAATCATGGTCATATTAAGAATGACTTTCCTTATGCAAGTGAATTAGTTAAGTATGTAAAAAGTAAAAATGATGAATTCAAAATAATGGGTGCCTGTTACCCTGAAGTGCATCCAGAAGCTCAATCTTTGGTTGAAGACATTCAGCACCTAAAAACAAAAGTCAATGCTGGATGCAATCAACTAATCAGCCAAATGTTTTTTGATAACCAAAAGTATTATCAATTTATAGATGAAACTAAAAAGCAGAATATTAATGTCCCAATATTGGCTGGAATAATGCCAGTTACTGAAATGAAAACTGTTAATTGGCTCAAAAAAATTAAAATGAACATACCACAATTTATTCAAAATAATAATGACTTAAAACAAGCTGGAATTAATTTTACAATTGAACAAATTAATGATTTATATAAAAATAATGTTGATGGCATCCACTTGTACACTATGAACAACTGGTCAGCTACAGATGAAATTATTAAAAATATTAAAAGAAGTGAATTAAATGAGTGAATTAAACGCAGCTAATGAAAAATTATCACCTAAACATCAATTAACAAAAGAACAGTCTAAGCTAATAAACAAAATAGAAACATTCACTAAGAACCATATTAATGATAAAAAGCATGCTATTTTTACAATTTATGGTGATGCTGGAACTGGTAAATCAGTTATTTTAAGTAAATTATTTTATGATATTCAACAAATGAGTAAAGATAAGGATAGTAAGTTATATCATACTAATAACCATTTCCTAGTTAATCATCCCGAAATACTAAAAGTATATAAAAACATGGCTGGGGATGAAAAAAACGTATTAAAGAAGAACTTTAATCGCCCCACTTCATTTATTAATAAACTAGACAAAGAAAAAAGATCAGTTGACATTACTGTTATTGATGAAGCTCATTTATTGCTATCTAGAGGCGATCATTACAATAATTTTTATCAAGAAAACCAATTAAATGAAGTTATTAAACGTTCAAAGGTAACAATTTTAGTATTTGATCATCGCCAAGTATTAAGGACAAAATCATTCTGGAACTTAGATCGATTGCATAAAGTCATTGACCCATATACAAATGGTGAATATCATTTAACTCATCAATTTAGAATGACCGCTAGTGATGAATTGGTTAATTGGATCAATCATTTTACTGATGGTAAATTAGAAGAGATTCCCAAAAATGCTGACGAAAAATATGATTTTAGGATTTTTGATAATGCAGAAAAAATGCGCCAAGCAATTATCAAAAGAAATAATCAGGTTGGACTATCTAGGATTGTTTCGACATCTGGTTATCCCTCTACGCTTGATGGTGGCAAACACTATGTTGTTGAACCAGATTTTAAAATGCCATGGGATCAATATAACTACACGCAAACTCCATGGGCTGAAATTCCAGAAACTATCAATGAAGTAGGATCAATGTTCACATGTCAGGGATTTGATTTAAACTATGTCGGTGTAATTTTAGGACCCCCTATTTATTTGGATAAAAATAATATTCAAGTTAATTTCAATAATTTTACTGATGTTGAATCCTTGAAGAAACGTAAAGACATAAGTGATCCAACTGAATTTAATAAGATTAAAGCACAATTAGTCCTTAATTCAGTTAATGTTTTAATGAAACGTGGAGTTAAAGGCCTCTACATTTTTGCACATGATGATAATTTAAGAAATGCATTGATAAAACTTTATAAAAAAATAAAAAGAGCATAAAATTATATGCTCTCTAAATTCTATTCACATGTAGTGCAACCATAGACAATAATGCAATTAATAAGATGGCTAACATAACTAAAATATAAGTTTTTCTAGTCATCCTATCCCTAAATTTTTTCAATACAAACATAGTTACTATTAAAATTAGTAAAATAATAATGGTAATTATTTCGGGCATATAAAACACTCCTTGATTAAAATAATACCATAATAATTAGAAAGGATATATTAAATATGAAAAAAACTATCACATCAATATTAACTATTGCTTTACTTTCAATTTTATTTATTGAAGTTCAAAACACCCCAAAGATAAATGTCGCTAATGCCAGTAAAAAACAAAATATCATTGGATTTGGTAACAACACGACTGGTGGCAATACTAACAAACATAAAAATATTTATGTAGTTAAGAATGATAAACAATTAAAAAGGGCATTAAAAGACAAAGTTGCCTCAAGGATCATTTATATTGAGGGCAAAATTGATATGAATGACGGCAAATCAATGTCTGATTATGCTAAAAATACAGGATATGAGTTTCAAAAATACATGTCAGATTACAATCCAAAAACATATGGTAAAAAAGAACCAACTGGTAAACAAGAAAATGCTAGAAATTTAGCTCAAAAGAATCAAGCTAAACAAATTGAACTAAAAATACCTGAAAACACATCAATTATTGGTAAAAAAGATGCTCAAATTAAAAACGCTAATTTAATTATCAAAAAAGATAATGTAATTGTTCAAAATGTTAAATTTACTACCCCTTTTGATTTATTCCCACAGTGGGATCCTAAAGATGGCAAAAGTGGTAATTGGAATTCTCAATATGATGCAATTTCAATAAAAAAAGCTAAAAACATTTGGATTGATCACAATTCATTTAGTGATGGTAATGGCTATCAATCAGATAATAATGCTAAGGAATATTTTAGTCGTCAATATCAACACCATGATGGCATGGTAGATATAACTGATGGAGCTAATAATATTTCTGTTAGTTACAACAAATTTGCTAATCATGATAAAACAATGTTAATTGGTAGTTCTGATAGCAAAAAATCAGATTCAAATAAATTAAATGTAACCATTTCACATAACTTTTTCTTAAACACTGTTCAAAGAAATCCTCGTGTCCGTTATGGTAAAGTTCAAGTCTTTAACAACTATTATCAAAACAATAGCGATAATGCTTATAAATTTAGTTATGCAATTGGTGCTGGATTTAAATCTAATATCATTGCACAAAATAATGTTGTCGAGGCCAAAAAGGCAAAAGGTAAAAAGTTTGTATCAGTCTTTAAAAATGCTCGTTTAACCAATCAAAATAATATATTTAATGGGCATAAAATTAATAATCATTTTGATGTAAAAAAGGCAACTTGGAAACCAGAATATAAATTCCATTTATTACCTACCAATAAAGTAAAAGCCAGTGTTCTAAATGATTCTGGAAATGTTTTAAATTAATAAAAAGAACCTTTCATAATTTAAAATGAAAGGTTCTTTTTTTGCTGAATTTTTTATTTAACTAAAACTGCTTTACGTCCTTCTTGATTATATAATTTCATAAATTGCTTTGTAGAAGTCCAGAAAACGGGTTTATTAGTAGTTCTATAAGTTGCCTTCCATGAAGAAGGATCAGCCATTTTAAAGTATCCACGTTTATAACCGACTACTACTAAAGTATGACCAGTTGCTTTTCTCATACGATATCCAGTTGCAGCAATTACTGGATTTCCATGTTGCACTTCATTAATAATTTTAGTCTTAGAAGCACCGGTTATATTATATACACCATTATAATATTTTCTACCAAATGGTGCTAATGCACTAGGATAAATGGTCCAATCTTGATTAGTATGATTTACAGCATATGGATTCCCAACAAATCCCTTATTATGATCATATTTTGCACGAGGCATTTTTTTCAAAAAGCCATTTAAACTAATATTTTCTCCAACACCCTTAGTGGATAAGGCCATCTTTAAAGCTGTTGCTTCACAACCATTAGGTGCATCAAATGGAAAATGTTGACTAGTATATGTAAATGGAATTTCATATACATTAGTCGTAGATAAATAAGTAGCATTAATCCAACCCTGATCTTGCCCACGATATTTAATTTGATAATAGGTTCTTTCTTTAGCTCTTGCGACATTCGTCAATTGAACTAATTGCCCTTTCAAGTTTAAAGTCTTTTTCACACGAGTACCACGATTATAAGGACCCACAAATGATTTGATTCCATTAACATTTACATTTCTAGCATTATAGTTAGCTGCTGAAGAATATGTAAAATTAACATGATCCACAAATTTATTTTTTTCAGCTTCTTTTCTAGCTGCTTCTTGTTTCTCAGCTTCTTGTTTAGCCTGAGCTTGTTTTTCGCCCTCTTGTTTTTCTTTTTGCTTATCAGCATCGTTATCATTATTTTGACTTTCATTACTGGTAGATTGAGCAGTAGCAATATTATTGCTATTAGTATCAGCATGTGCCAAAGAAGATTGACCACCTACAACAAATGCAGTAGCTAAAAATAATGCCAATGCAGATGATGACAATATCCTTTTCATATATTTCAACTCCATCCAATTATTATATAACTACAATATAGTACAAAAAGGAAGTAAATAATAATAATAACCATTTATGTAAATAAATTTTAACACTCAGGTAATATTATTGTTCTAATGGCAAAAAAAGACACAGTAAAGTCATATTTACTGTGTCCTTATTAATTTTTATTTGTATAGTTGTTCTACTTGCTTTTGAATATCGGAATTATCCATAAAATCATTATAACTAGTATCAGCTCTTTGGATCATACCTTTATCAGACACTTCAATAATATGATCAGCAATAGTTTGAATAAATTCACGGTCATGAGAAGTAAAGACAATCGAACCATCAAATGGAATTAAACTATCATTCAATGCAGTAATTGATTCCATGTCTAAGTGGTTAGTAGGATCATCCATAATTAAAACATTACCCTTTTGTAACATCATCTTGGATAACATACAACGTACTTTTTCTCCCCCTGATAATACTTTAATTTGCTTTTGAATATTATCACCAGAGAATAACATACGACCTAAGAAACTACGTAGGAATGGATCATCACTTTCTTCTTTTGAAGCAAATTGTCTTAACCAATCGATAATCGTTAATGAATCATCTTCGAAATCAGAATTAATATTTCTAGGCATGTAAGAACGACGAGTAGTTTGTCCCCAAACAACTTCACCTGTATCTGGTTCAATTTTACCAGCAATAATTTGCATTAAAGTAGTAGTAGCTAAATCATTACGACTAGTAATTGCAGTTTTTTCACCAGGACGAAGGGTAAATGTAATATTATCTAAAATCTTCTTACCATCAATGGTCTTAGATACATTATTAACACTTAATAAGTCGTTTCCTAAGTCACGTTCTTTTTCAAACTTAATAAATGGATATTTACGTGAAGATGGTTTGATATCATCTAAGGTAATTTTATCCAATTGCTTTTTACGTGAAGTCGCCTGCTTAGATTTAGAAGCATTAGCTGAGAAACGCGCAATAAATTCTTTTAATTCTTTAATTTGATCTTCTTTTTTAGCATTTTCATTTTGTTGCATTTTAGTAGCTAATTGACTAGATTTTAACCAAAAATCATAATTACCAACATATAATTGAATTTTTTGATAGTCAACGTCACACATCATAGTACATACTTGATTTAAGAAATATCTATCATGAGATACTACAATCGCAATGTTTTCATAATCAGCTAAAAAGTTTTGTAACCAATCAATAGTATGATTATCCAAACCATTAGTAGGTTCATCAAGTAATAAAATATCTGGATTACCAAATAAAGCTTGTGCAAGTAAGACTTTAACTTTTTGACCTTCTGTTAATTCACTCATCTTTTGATGATGTAATTCTTCAGGAATTCCAACACTTTGTAACAATTGGGATGCATCAGAATCAGCGTTCCAACCGTCCATTTCCGCAAATTCACCTTCTAATTCAGCAGCTTTAACACCATCTTCATCAGAAAAATCAGATTTTGCATACAAAGCATCTTTTTCTTTCATTATTCGATATAACTTTTCATAACCTTGAATTACAGTATCTAATACTTCATAATCTTCAAAACCATAATGGTCTTGACTTAAACTTGATAAACGTTCATTAGGTCCGATTGAGATATTACCACTAGTGGGCTCAATTTTTCCTTCTAGCATCTTCAAAAAGGTTGACTTACCGGCACCGTTGGCCCCAATAACTCCATAACAGTTACCAGGCGTGAACTTAAGATTAACATTTTCATATAATTTTTTACCTGAGAAATGTAATCCCATATCTGATACAGTTATCATTTCATACCTCCATCTAATTAAATAATAAAAAACGTCCTTAGTTCTAAATATAGAATCAAGGACGTTAATATTTTATTGATTCAATTTATAACTCTGATAACCTTATCACATGCTAATAAACAACACAAGTTTATTATTGTAGGACATCTGATATGTTCTTGTCACCAGAAGTGATTTCGTAAATATTATTTACAGTATCATCATTACCTAAGATTTCAACGACTGAGTTAGCCACATCAGCTCTTGGAATATCCATTTGAGAATCAGATTCACTTGTCAAAATAATTTTACCAGTTTCAGCGTTATTAGTTAATGCAGTTGGACGTAAAATAGTGTAGTCTAAGCCACTATTTTTCAAATATGCATCAGCATAATGTTTTGCAACATAGTAACCTGGTAATCCTGAATTAGGCCAGAAAGCACGATTATCAGCACCAACAGCACTGACCATTACATAACGTTTAATTCCAGCATCTTTAGCAGCAATCATAGTTTTAATGGCACCATCTAAATCAATGCTTAAGGTCATATCATCACCTGTAGCTCCACCTGATCCAGCAGAGAAAACAATTGCTTGCGCACCACTTCGTTTAAATGCTGTTGTCATGTTTTCAGGACTTGATGTTAAATCAAAAAGTGTTGGTTCAACATTTTCCATATCTTTATATTCATCAAATTGATTTTCATTTCTTACACCAGCCAAAGTAGCGTAACCTTGCTTGCCTAATTTTTCAACCATTTGTTTACCTACGTGCCCATGAGCACCTACAACGAATACTTTTTTCATTTTAAACTTCCTTTCTTAAAGTAAGTAGTAATATACTACCAGTCTATAAATCATATTGAAAATATTTTGTTCATAAAATTATAAAAACGTCTCTAAATTGATAGAGACGTTTTTATAAAATTGTTTTTTCGTTTAATTAAGTCGAGTATTTTTATTTAATTTTTCTTTCATCTGAAATTGGAACATTTTCATCAATAATTCCAGCATCGCCAGATAATTGTAAATTATTCATCTTAAGATCTAATTTCAAATTTTGATCCATATATGACTTGCTGTATCCCTTAATATAAATTGGTCCAAGATCTGAATCCATGCTTTCATCAAAATCATGATCATCTAAATCAGGGTCAACTGCAATGAAATCAAAAGATGTGTCAATTGCACAAGAACCAGCATCAGAATAATTTCCAACACCATCATCTAAACTTAAAAATAATTTTGCGTTACCAGAAATATTGTCTTGAATCTTTTTCTTTGCTGCATCTGTAATTGTTAATTTCATATCAATACCCCCTACAATTTATATCACAAATTACATTGTACACGTTATAAATCTTGTGTCAATGTTTTGTGTACAAAATATTTTAGCATTTATAAATCACTGATTCTGATACCAGTCATATATTGATCTAGCAACATCTAAATCGATATACTTAGCAAGGATTTCCCCTGAAGTATCTCCTCTTCTCTCAGATATTTTTAAATGAGCTAAATTCTTTTTTTGCATCCAAATGCTTTCTCTTAAAGTTATCGATTGAATACAATGCCAATTTATAAAATGTAAATGACGATTAAAGAATCGACAGTTTTCAATCACTAAATCATCATTTTTAATAACTTTAACCCCATTATGACGATATCGATAAAATCCGTTAAATATAACTGCAACTAGTATCATTATTTCTATAAAAAAAAACATAGTTAACCAATTATTTCCATTTAATAACAATGGTAATGGTAATAAAAGGGTCCACAAACTATTTCTAATAAACAACCAAATCGAATAAGCACGTTGTCCTAATATTTTAGGATCTTTTGGTGGTAAATTATCAAAAAATTGGTTAGTAATTGTATATAAGTTTTTAGAATTTAAAACCGGAATAACAATAGGATCTTTAGTATTAGTGCTTTCTTTTCGATCGGAGATAATTGTAATTTTAACAGTTATTAGTTTAAATAAACTTCGAATGATATTTTGTGAAAAGTTAATGCTTTGAATACGCTTAATATTTATTCTGAGTGTTTCTTTCTTTAGTAACCCCCGACTGAAAGTTAAGTAGCCATCCTTTTTAGTAAGTGTAAATCGATAGTATTGAATCCATATCGAGATATAACTAACAACAAAAGCAATTATTAATAAAATAACAATCTCTAGTATAACTATTATAATTCCTTTGCTACCTAAATAATTAAAAAACGCATCCTTATACTTAGCAGAGATTGCAAATGAATACCTTTGATAAAATTCAAATAAAATAAATAATCCAAATAAGCCTCTAAAACTAGTTAAAGCAAATAAATTCATTGAATGATTAGAAATTTTATACTGTGCATCAAAGCTATTATTAACATCTGACTTTGTAATCTTATTTTCAGGTTTCGAGTTAATAGCAACGGATTTTTTATTTTCCAATATTTTAGCAACATTCTCATTAACTGCAATTAAATTAATATTGGAATCAGAACGACTAGCATTATCAACAATTACCTCTTCTAAACTAAACGGTTTCAAAAAGAACCATTGTTTGCGATGAATATTTTGAATTTTTTCATAAGGCATATGTATTTCTTTTTTGAAAAAGATGCCACGCTTTACTAGTAATTGTTCATCTAAAATAGAATAGCGGTAAGAAAAATAAGCAGCAATGTTATATACAAATAAACAAAGTGCAAAGATTGGAGTTAGCCAAATAATTCTTATCCATATACTTATAGCAAATATTCCTATAACTTGAGAAAAATAATTTCTTAAACCAAATAACAATGCTAATGGGTTTAAAAGCTTATTTTGCATTTTTGGCCTCCATTGCTAAATCCATTACTTGTTTTCTAATAAGTTGGGCTTCTTGATGCGTAACTGCTTCAATTTTATGATTATCGCCGGCAGTATCAATATAAACGCTATTTAATTTTTGTATTCTTAACAAGGGACCTTGATTTAGGTTGACATTTTGTACTCTGGCAATTGGAATGGAAGATAATTTTCTAAAGAAAAAGCCCTTTTGAATCTCGACATATTCTTCAGAGATTTTGTATTTATTAAATGCATAACGATATGGAATTAGTGTTAACTCACATATTAATTCAAATATTCCAATACCCAAGATGATAAAAGAAAACCAAAGCGGCCATTTAATAAGAGATAATAAGAATCTAGATAGTGCAAATACTAATAGCCAAAAAACAAAAATAATGATTGAAGCCTGCATCCATATTTTTTTAACATTTTCAGGTAATTTTTTCATAAAACTACTCCTTTTCGATATTTAAAAGATATTTAATAAATGCAGAGCTGTTTCTAAGGCTGTTTTTATAATCAACACCTGTAATTCGATGACTTGGGATTAAAATAATTAATGGGTTAGATAAAATTGCTTCTTCAACTTGTGATTTACTTTCAGCAAATTGATTGGCAAAATCATTTAAATCAATTGTGTCACCATATTTAATGGTAGTAATTTCTGACCATACTTTCTTTTGGAATTCATTACCTATAAAATTCATTGGTAAGTCAAAATATTTTCGATTACCATCTAAATATTCACGGATTTGAATCTTATATTCTTCGGTTTTCTCATTGCCATATTTAAATTCTGCTGCTAAATTTGAAAAAAAATCATAAATCTCAGAAATACCACAATTAGGATTATTAACAAAATTTATACCACTATCATTAGCAGTAATTATTAATTGAATATTATTATATTCAATCTTATCCCATAATAGTTGTTCCATAAACGTTTTTTCATTCCTATCTATATTGTACATATAAACATATTACCATAGTATTAAGCAGCTACATAGCAATAGAAAAAAGCAGATAGAAATCTATCTCCCTTACTTCATAATTCTAGAATATCCAACTGCGTGCCACCAAGGAGCCTTAACATTTTCTCGAACAACGCCTCTATTTTGTGAATCAATCATTTTTCCTTTTCCAATATACATACCAACATGGTAAATACTGTGTTTACTACCACCAAAGAAAACTAAATCACCTGGTTTCAAATGATGTTTAGAAACCTTTTTACTACTTTTATATTGACTTTGGGCTGTTCTAGGCAAATTTTTACCAACACCATGTTTATAGACATATTTAACAAATCCAGAACAATCAAATGATTTGGGACCAGTTGAACCATATACATATTTTTTACCTAATTGTTTTTTTGCAATCTTATAAACTTTATTAAAATTTTCTTGTTGACTATGTTCATTCGCAGAAGCTGTCTGCGTGTTAACTATACTAAATGTAAATAAGCCTATTAATAACGATACAAATAATAATATTTTAACCATCGGTATAGATTTCATTTATTTACCTTCTTTATTAATAATATTTTTTCATACGTTCTATAATTCAGTATTTAGAATTATAGAATAGAAACAATACTATTCAGCTACAAGTAAGTATCAAAATAATTAAAAAACAATTACCAAATGTTACTTAATGGTCTAAAGGGGTAAAAGGTTCTATAATATATATGTGACAAATTTTATTAATACAGGTGATTTTTTGGATTTCTATTCTTATCATTATTTAACTCACCCTAATACTTTTATCTATTACATATTACTAGTATTAGCACTTATTGTCGGTGGGTTTATTATATTCAATGGTTTCAAATATATGCGCGATAGAACCAATCTTAAATATCGTGATATGTTTATCATGCTTATTTTATTTGCGGTATTAGCAATTAGCTTATTATTCGCTAACATACTGCAACAGAACAATTCTAATAGTCAAAATTCTCAAACGGTTAAAATGGTACAAACGATTAGTAAAAATATGAAAGTACCAAAATCAAAAATATATACAAGTAGTACCCAGTTAACTAATGGAATGACAATTTTAATTAACAAAAAATATTATGAAGCTAATTTTAATTCAACTTTTAATAATTATAATTTAACTAAAAGTGGTGCAATTGACAATAATGTTAATATTCACAATGATGCAAAATTAAATTTAGGACCAATTAATCAACAATATCTAACTATATTCTTCAAATTGTTAATTGGTTTTGTGATGTTAGTAATTCAGATTAATCTTTCTGGAAAGGGTAATTTGGCGCCTTCCAATGCTGTTGATCAATTACAAAATTATGTTCTTGGTGGAATTATTGGTGGTATGATTTATAGTGAATCTGTCACTACACTACAATTCTTTATTGTTCTACTAATATGGTCATTAATCATTTTTGTTAGCAGGATTTTAATTCGACAAAGTCAATTTTTCAAAAAATTGCTTGCTGGTGAGCCTAAGAACATTATTAAGAATGGTTTCATAAATGTTGATACTGCTTTAAGAAATGGTCTTTCTGCATCCGACTTAGCATTTAAATTAAGAACTCAAGGTGTTCATAATTTTAAAGATGTTCAATCTGCAGTACTTGAACAAAATGGACAATTGACAGTTAATACATTTGGCGATGAATCAATGAGCTATCCTGTTATTACCGATGGTAGCGTTAATATGGACGTTCTTGAAAGAATGGGGCATAGTGAAGAATGGATTAATGATTTAGTGAAAGATAGTAATAAAGAAATTTCTCAAATTTTTCTAGGCCAATATGTTGATGATCATTTGATAATCATTTCATATCCTACTAAACCAAGAAGACCTTGGTATTATGAATTAGGTGCTCAAATGTCTAATTTTAATTCAAACCATAATCTCACTCCTGATCGAATTAAGAGATCCAAATCAATGAAAAAGTTGAAAGAGTTTTCTCAAAGAAGACATCACGAAAGCAACAACGATAAAAATAATCAACAAAGTGAAAAAAAGACTCCCAATCATCGTAATCGCAAATAATTAGATACAAAAATGGCGTTCACAAAAATTGTGAACGCCATTTTTAATTATTAAATAAGATTATTTAAATAGTTTAAAACGTTTGTCATCATCCATGTAATCTTTGTCACCAGCTGGTGATTCAATAGACCCAAAGTCCATTTCACTACGTAATTTCCAGTTTTCAGGAATACCAAATTCCTTAGTGACATCTTCATCGATTAGTGGATTGTAATGTTGTAAGTTCGCACCAATTCCGTTTTCAGCTAATCCAGTCCAAACAGCATATTGTGCATTACCTTGTGATTGTTCTGACCAGTCATAAAAATTGTCTGCATATGCTGGGAATTGATTTTCAAGATCGTGAACAACATCCATATCAGTAAAGTACAATACAGTCCCAAATGCATTACTAAATGAATTGATTTTTTCGGTTGTTGCCTTAACAGCATCTTCTGATTTCAAATGTGGTTTTAAATTATTTAATACAATGTCCCATAATTTTTTATGATAATCATTAAATAAAATAACTGCACGAGTTGATTGACTATTAAATGGAGTAGGAGCTTGTTTAATAGTTTCCTTAATAAAATCAGCAATTTCTTCAGGAGATTGATCAACGTTTTTACCCAAAGCATAAATTGAACGGCGTTGTTTTTGTAAGTCTAATAAATCTGTCTTCATAAAAAAACATCCCTCTTTCTTAAATATTAAGTATATTATATCACTTACTTTTTATAAGTAAAGTTTTTTATTTTTTTAAACATTACTATTTATAAATGTTATGATTTAATTATATATTAAATATAATATCGAGGTAAAAAATATGTTTTATTATCTATTTTTAGGTCTAGCTATTATCGGTGAAATTATCGGTACTAACCTATTAAAAATGTCTATGGGATTTTCTAGAATCGTACCAGCAATTGGTTCCATAATATCATTTATATTATGTTTTTACTTTTTATCAATTGCTATGATTAAAATTCCTTTAAACATCACTTACGCTGACTGGAGTGCAATTGGGATCCTAGTAACTACAATTATCGCAATTTTTGTGTACAAGGAACCAACTAATATTGCATCTATTATTGGAGTTGCATTTATCATTGTGGGCGTTATATTGCTAAATCTATTTAGTCCAAAATAAATACCGTTAAGTTAATAACCTAACGGTATTTTTTAAACATATAAATAAATTGAAAAATACATCATAATTGTTCCTACAAGTACGAATAAATGCCAGATAACATGACCAAAAGGAATTTGTTTAAAACTATAAATTACGGCTCCTAAAGTAAAGGCAATACCTCCAAATAATAGTAAAAAGAAACCATTAACTCCTAAATATTGATATAACCTAACAATGCCTAGAAGGCACATCCACCCCATTACTACATACATCACTGTGGATAGAGTTTTATATTTCCCCATCCAAATTGACTTATATACTATTCCCATAATGGTTACTGCCCAAATAATTCCAAAAATAGTCCATCCTAGCCATCCTTGAATAGCAACTAAGCAGTATGGAGTATAAGTTCCAGCAATTAGCAGATAAATGGCTGAATGATCAAAAATTTGGAATAATTTTTCAGCACCTGTGAAATATAAACTATGGAATAAAGTTGATGCTAGATAAAAAAGTATTAACATTCCACCATAAATGGAAAAAGTAGTAATTCGCATAGCACCACCCTCAAATGAGCCATGTACAATTAAACAAATAGCTCCCGCTATTGCTAATAACACCCCTATTCCATGAGTAATAGCACTAAATATTTCACTTAGTAAAAAATAGTTTTTACTACCTACCCAGGTAACATTTTTAGAAATTGTATTATTATTTTTCATTTAATCATTCCTTAAGTATCTTTTATTTATATTATAAAACCACATAATCTAGTTTTCAATACTAGATGAAAGATTGTAAAAAAATAATTCCCAGCAGTGGGAATTATTAATCATTTAATACCAACCATGTGATAACCAAAAACTTTTGGCACCAAGCCATGAGCCGTAACGACTATTAGCATAATGATCAGCAGTAAGTTCTTGATTGTGTGCTGAATAGTTTCCGTGATAAGAAGCAATTGATAATTGATATTTGCCATAACAAGTGCCATTGCTTGCACTATATGATCCACCTGATTCACGAATAGCAATAAAATGTTTGGCAGCTGCATTAGCAGCAGATAATTTACTATGTTTATAACGTCTACCTATATGTACGTTTTGTCTATGTCTAGCATTAGCACTAGCGTTAGTCTGTGGTAATAAAAACAAAATCGCAGCGAATAATGTAACTACACTTAAAAGTGATATAAATGCTTTATTCGAATGCATATATGTTTTTCCCTCCTTACAAATTACATAATGTACCTTACATTATGTTTCTTACGAAACGATTATATTAAAGTTACATTTTGTTTACATTTCTTTGCAAATTGAAATATATTTACATATTCACCCCATAAATTACCATACTCTAATAATCAACCTTGACTTTCTAATGAAGTTGCAATATAGTTAGTTACATAAGTAAATAACTAATTAATAAAGGAGATTGTATTATGAAAGTGCTTGAAGTAAATAACTTAAATAAAAAGTTCGGTCAAAAGCAAGCCTTATTCGATGTTACATTTGACGTTGAACCAGGTACTATCTTGGGACTTATTGGTCCTAATGGTGCCGGTAAATCTACAATTATGAAAAGCATTGTTGGTTTAATTGATTATAATAACGGATCTATTAAAATTAATGGTGAGTCCTTAACTAAAAACAATCGTAAAGGATTAAAAAATGTTGGTTCAATGATTGAGTCCCCCGCTCCTTATTTAAGTCTAACTGGCTATCAAAATTTAAAATTATTCAATGATGGGTCAACTACAGAAGGTGAAATTAAAGAAATTATGAAGGATACACAAATCGATTCCTTCTGTAACCGAAAAGCAAAGAAATATTCATTGGGTATGAAACAACGTTTAGGAATTGCTATTTCATTATTAAATCATCCTAAGTTATTGATTTTAGATGAACCTATGAATGGTCTTGATCCTCAATCAACTCATGATTTACGTGACTTGCTATTGAAATTATCAAAACGTGGTATCAGTGTTCTAATTTCAAGTCATTTACTTGATGAATTAGCTCGTATCGCTGATTACTATGTAGTAATCAATCATGGACGTGTTGTTAAAGAATCAGATGCTAAATCATTCCTATCAAGTGATAATCAAAATATTAAGTTCGCTACTAATGATACAGAAAAAGCTTATAATGCATTAGTTCAAGCTGGTTTTGAAGCTAAGATTAATGACAAAGTTGTTGAAATTAAAGACGATGGCGATGCAATGAACAAAGCCTTAGCTGCTTTAAATAATGCTGGTCTTGAAATTCAAGATGTTTCTAAGGATAAAGCAGATTTAGAAGAATCATTATTGAATTTATTAACTGAAGATAATAAAAAGGAGGAAACTAAATAATGTTAACTCTATTAAGACAAGAAATTTATAAACAAATTCATGGTAAGTTTTATATTGGTTGGCCAATTGTAATGCTATTGGCATCACTAACAGCTGGCTATTTTCTGACATCTGGAAAAGGAAATGTAGATCATGAAGCATTTGCTTTCAATATATTTAACGATAATATTGATTTAGTCATGATTGCAATGATTGTATTTGCAAGTACAATCATGATTGGTGATTTTGCCAATAACACAGTTAAGTATCTATTTTCCCGTCAATTCTCTAGGTTACAAATTTTCATTTCTAAATTAATAGTCACAGTTTTTATGTATATTTATTTAATCGCAATGAGCTATATTTTTACATTTATCACAAAAATGATTTTTAATCGCTCTGGTGATATGGGAATGAAATATATTAACCAAAATACATTTGGTATTGCATGGCTACTATTATTACTTCTACCAATGGTAATGTTGGTAAGCAATATTGTTAAAAATAACGGAGTCGCAATTGCACTAGGAATTGTTTTCTTCTTTGCATCTAGCATGATTAGTGGCTTTTCAATCCTTTTGATGCGAAAATGGGAAATATTAAAATTTAGTCCGTTTAACTTTTTAAATGTATATAACCAATTTCTTGATCATGGTACAAAAGCAATGACACATCTTTCATTAACAACGATGGAAATTGGAACTGTTGTATATGCCTTAATTTTCACAGCAATTGCATACGTTATCTATAATCATAGAAACGTCTAATTAAAATTCAACAATTAAATTTAAGCACCCTTTTTATATTAATAAATTGGGTGTTTTTCTATTGACTAGTTACGTGAACGTGATAAACTCATGACATGATTAACTTTCGTTAAGGACCTAGGAGGTCAAAAAATTGAGTGATTTATTAAAACAAGAAATGAATAGTCATAATCGTAAAATTTTTAGTTTTATGGCATTAGGACTATTCATAGTGACTATCATTATGGCAATTACTGGGATGGAAACTAAAACCTTAGATGGTTGGAAATGGATGAACCAATTTGGTGCTGTAACTGGTGTTATTGAATTATTAACTACCATTATCGTTGCTACCAGATTTGCCGGACAAGAAAGCAATGCCCAGGTTAAAGAAAACATGAAGAATCATAGTAAGTCTTCAATCTTTTTTTCAAAAGTAATTACAATTTTAATTTCATATTTAATTCTACTATTGGTAGCAATTATTGCTGTAATATTAATGAAGTACTTAGTGTTCCCTCACAAACCTTTAGCTGGAACTTTAGCCCAAGAATTAAGTTGGGCTGTTCTTGGTAATATTGCTTATTTCTTTATCTTTCAATCATTTATTATGATGATAATTGGTTTTTGTAAAACTTGGTATGGAGCAATTGCTTTTGGGGTTGCATGTACTTGGATTACAGAAATCATCGCTGGTATTTTCATGATTTTCATCTATACACACCGTAAATTAATTTACAATCCATTTAATTTCTTTTTCGTTGAAAAGCAAATTCAAGATGGTATGAAACATATGATGACTAGATTACAATTACCGATGATTATCAAGGGATCCTTATTGTATGCCCTAATTTTCTTTATAATTGCATTTATTATCTTTGTTCATTTCCGTAAATTTAATACGTGGAATGATGATGAAGAAAAGAATAACCAAGATACTAAAGAAGCATAATTAACAAATAAGTAAAGCATCGTAAATATTAATTTACGGTGCTTTATTTGTTTGCTTGACCAATTTTGATTTAGTGATATATTTTATATTGTATACAATTTATTGATACGCTATACTTTTATACATACTAGCAAAGAAAGGAGTTATATAATATGACAAATAAGATCACATTAGATAATCAAATCTGTTTTCAAATTACCAGAGCACACCAATTGTTTAACAAATTTTATCAAGAACCTTTAAGTAAATTCAATTTAACATATGTTCAATACATTACCCTATTATCATTATGGGAAAAAGATGGGGTTACTGTAAATTATCTTAGCCAAAAATTGGGCTTATCTAATGGGACATTAACTCCATTATTAAAGCGACTAGAAAAAGCTGGTTGGATTACCAGAACTCGTGATAAAAAAGATGAACGTCGAGTATTAATCAAACTAACTGAACATGGTGCTAAACAAGAAGAACCTATTACAAGTACTGTTCAAGGGTGTTTAAATAGTTTAGATTATGATGATAAAACTTTCAACAACACAATGAATACTATCTTAGACGTTCAAAATCGCCTTGAAAAATCTGAAGAAGCAAAAGAAAATAGTTAATGTTGTTTTTATAATATTGACATCTGTCTATTCTCAGTATACAATTATAACAATTAATGAGAAAAGACATGATTATATTTACTAATGTTTCAGAGAGATTTAGCATTTTCTGTAAGTTAGATCATCATTAAAATATAGTTACCACTTTTCAAATAATTTGGCGAACAATGCCAAATCAGATTGTTCTGTTAACGACTAATGAGAATATATAGTACTTTTGTGCTATATAAATATGGGTGGAACCACGTAAACATTACGTCCCTAGTACATTAATTTGTACTAGGGACGTTTTTATTTACTATCAACTCAAATATTTTAAAGAAGGTGAATAGTTATGGCAGATAAAAATAATAATTTAGAAAGAAAACTTAGTGCTCGTCATATGAAAATGATTGCATTGGGTGGAACTATTGGTGTAGGACTATTTATGGGGGCTAAATCAACCATTGATTGGACGGGTCCTTCTGTATTATTAGCATATGGAGTTGCTGGATTATTCTTATATTTAATTATGCGTGCATTAGGAGAAATGTTATATGTTCATCCTATTACTGGATCATTTTCCCAATTTGCTTCTATGTATATGCATCCCGTTTTTGGTTTCTTAACCTCATGGAGTAATATATTTCAATATTTAGTCGTTGGAATGTCCGAGGTAATTGCAATTGGTACATATATGCAATTTTGGTGGCCTAATCTGCCTAGTTGGTTACCAGGAATTGTTGCAATTGCTTTCTTATGTATAGCCAATTTAATTTCTGTTAGTACATTTGGTGAATTAGAATATTGGTTCGCACTAGTCAAGGTTGTAACTATTGTTGCAATGATTATTGTAGGATTGGTTTTAATTATATTTGGCTTTAATGGAATTGGTCCTACTGGTATTTCAAATATTTGGAAATTTGGTTTCTTCGCTCATGGATTTAAAGGGTTCTTCTTTGCGTTAGCGATTGTAATTGCTTCTTATCAAGGAATTGAATTAATTGGTGTGACCGCTGGAGAAGCTGAAGATCCTAAACATACATTAGTGAAAGCTATTCAAGATACAATTGGTAGAATCTTAATTTTCTATATTGGTGCTATTTTTGTAATTTTAAGTATTTATCCTTGGGATAAAATTAATTCAATGGGTTCTCCATTTGTCGAAACTTTCTCACAAATTGGAATTACATCTGCAGCTTCAATTATTAATTTTGTGGTTGTAACTGCTGCTCTATCCGGATCTAATTCAGGAATTTACAGTGCTAGTCGTATGTCATATCTATTAGCACAACATCATCAAATCCCTAAAGTATTTAAGAAATTAAATAAACATGGTGTCCCTTTTGTATCAGTTATTAGTATTTCATCGGGAATTCTGCTAGGACTTGTATTAAATGTTGTCCTTCCAATGATTAACCCCTCTGCTAATCAAATTTTCGTTTATGTATACAGTTCATCTGTATTACCTGGAATGGTGCCTTGGTTTATCATCTTGATTTCACAAATTAGATTTAGAAAACAACATCCAGAAGAATTAAAAGGTCATCCATTTAAAATGCCTTTATCACCTTATACAAATTACATTACTTTAATCTTCTTAATTATTACATTAGTATTTATGTTTATTAATGACTCAACAAGAATTCCATTGATTATTGGTGTTATCTTCTTGATTGTAATGACAGGCATTTACTTCATTAAATATAATAATAAATCTGAAAATTAATAATTATAAACACACAATAATTGACAGATTAAGATATATATAATATATTTCTTAATGCTAAAATTATATAAAAGTAGAAAAGTTTTACTGGGAAGTAGCAATTATTTTATGACCTAAAACTAATAATTTTCATTTTAGAATATTTATTAGTAACATTGTTACTCAATCCCTAGTACAATAGATAGTGTACTAGGGATTTTTTCTACATAAATATATTATAGGATGGTGAAAATATTGGCAGAAAAGAAAAAAGAAGAAGAATTAGAAAGAAAGCTTAGCTCTAGACATATGCAAATGATTGCCCTTGGTGGAACTATTGGTGTAGGACTATTTATGGGTGCCAAGTCAACAATTGCTTGGACGGGTCCTTCTGTATTATTAGCATATGGAATTGCTGGAATTTTCTTATACTTGATTATGAGAGCCCTTGGAGAAATGCTTTATGATAATCCAATTAGTGGTTCATTTTCACAATTTGCTACTGAATATATGCATCCAGTTTTTGGTTATTTAACTGCTTGGAGTAATATTTTTCAATGGATTGTTGTCGGTATTTCCGAAATGATTGCAATTGGAACATATATGCAGTTCTGGTGGCCAGGAATACCATCATGGGTACCAGGCATCATCGCGATTGTATTCTTATGTATTGCTAATTTAATCTCTGTTAGCGCATTTGGTGAGTTAGAATACTGGTTTGCACTAATCAAAGTTGTTACTATTATTGCTATGATTGTTGTTGGTGCTGTTGTTATTGTCCTAGGTTTCAATGGAGTTGGGCCTACTGGTATTTCTAATTTATGGTCACATGGATTCTTTACAGGTGGTGTTAAAGGATTCTTCTTTGCTCTATCAATAGTATTTGCTTCTTATCAAGGGATTGAATTAATTGGGGTGACTGCTGGTGAAGCTGAAGATCCTAAACATACTTTAGTTAAAGCTATTCAAGATACGATTGGCAGAATTTTAATTTTCTACATTGGTTCTATTTTTGTTATGTTAGCAATTTATCCATGGGATAAGATTGTTAACATTGGCTCTCCATTCGTTGAAACATTCTCARGAGTTGGAATTAGTTTTGCCGCATCAATTATTAATTTTGTGGTTTTAACTGCTGCTCTATCAGGTTCTAACTCAGCTATTTATAGCTCCAGTAGAATGTCATACTTGTTAGCACAAAATGGACAATTACCAAAACGTTACAATAAAATGAATAAACATGGAGTACCATACATTTCAGTAATTTCAATTGCTACTGGAATTTTGATTGGGGTATTATTAAACGTAATCCTACCACTTTTCTATAAAGGTGCCAGTCAAATCTTCGTTTACGTGTACAGTTCTTCAGTACTCCCCGGAATGGTGCCTTGGTTCGTAATTATTATGTCTGAATTAAAATATCGTAAATTATATCCAGATCGTATTAAAAAGCATCCATTCAAGATGCCTTTTGCACCTTTCTCAAATTATTTAACTTTAGCAATGTTAGCAATTACTTTAGTATTTATGTTCTTTAACAATGATACTAGAATTCCATTAATTGTAGGAGTGGTCTTCTTAGGCTTTATGACAATTCTATATTTCGCTAAATTTAATAAAAAGAATAATTAATTAACGAAAAAATTAAAAATAACCACCCTTTTATTATCTAATTTAAGGGTGGTTATTTTCATGATATAATAATGTTTATAGTTATTTTTAACTTGACAATATACTTATAGTAAATTAATCTTTTAATTAATCTATAATCATTTTTTAATAAAGAGAAAGAGGTAATGTGTATGGGCAATCTTTTCAAGCGAATGAATCGAAAAGAAGATCCTAAAGTTTACGAGAGTAAAGATTCTAAAATGGTTCGATCAATGACCACCAAAGATTTTTTAGCTTTGGGTGTTGGGACCATTGTATCAACAGCAATTTTTACTTTACCTGGAGTAGTAGCTGCTAATAATGCTGGACCAGCGGTAACCATTTCATTCTTATTAGCAGCCATTGTTGCTGGTTTGGTCGCCTTAGGATACGCTGAAATGGCTTCAGCAATGCCATTTGCTGGATCTGCTTATTCATGGATTAACGTTATTTTTGGTGAATTTTGGGGCTGGGTTGCTGGTTGGGCCCTCCTAGCAGAATATTTTATCGCTGTAGCGTTTGTAGCAGCCGGGTTATCTGCTAACTTTAGAGGTTTAATTGCACCCTTAGGAATCAATATTCCAACGGCCTTGTCTAATCCAATTAGTGCTCCTGGTGGATTTGTTGATATTTGTACTGTTGTAATTATTTTAATCGTCGCATTTTTAATTACTCGTGGTGATAATAAAACTTCAAAAATCGAAAATGTATTAGTTATCCTAAAAGTATTAGCTATTTTAGTATTTATCTTTGTTGGTTTATTTGCCATTCACATTCAAAATTATGTACCATTTGTTCCTGCTCCCCATACTAATCCAGATGGCACCGCATTTGGTGGCTTTGGTGGTATTTACGCTGGGGTTTCAGTAATTTTCCTATCATACATTGGTTTTGATTCAATTGCTGCTAACTCTGCGGAAGCTAAAAACCCACAAAAAACCATGCCTCGCGGAATCATTGGTTCATTAGTGATTGCAGTTACATTATTTGTCGCTGTTTCATTAGTGTTAGTTGGAATGTTCAAATACACTAATTATGCTAATAATGCTGAACCAGTTGGTTGGGCACTACGTCAGAGTGGTCATCCATATGTCGCTTCCGGAGTTCAAATTGTAGCAGTTGTTGGAATGTTTACTGCATTAATTGGAATGATGATGGCTGGATCACGTCTACTTTATTCATTCGGTCGTGATGGCATGTTACCTAAGTTCCTAGGTAAAGTAAGTGATAAACACAAATTACCTGTTAATGCGATTTTAACAATTACTGTAATTTCAGTGTTAATTGGTGCTTTCCTAACTTTTAACTTCCTATCACAATTAATCTCAGCTGGAACTTTAATTGCTTTCATGTTTGTTTCAATTGGAATTTATCCATTAAGAAAACGTGAAGGTAAAGATATCAAAATGCCTGGCTTTAAAATGCCTTTCTTCCCAGTAATGCCAGCACTTGGTTTCCTAGCATCATTATGGGTATTCTGGGGATTAGATGCTGATGCTAAGTTATATGCTTTAATTTGGTTCATTGTCGGTATGATTGTCTACTTTGCTTATGGCATGCATAATCGTGCTAAAACTCAAGCTGCTGAATTAAGAGATAAAAATAATGACTTTGATAATAAAATCGAATAAACAATAAAAGAGATAGCTCCTAAGAGTTATCTCTTTTTTGTGTATAAAATATTTACTTAGCTTCTTTTTCTTGGGCGGCTTGCCCTAAAAGATTTAAATAGTTAAATGGACGGTCAAAATTAGGTTGAAATAACATGTCTACCATCGCTAAGTCATCAATTGTGTTTTTATTTTGAATACATACTGATAAAGTGTTGGCTGATTGAGAAATATCATACTTACTCATTAAAGAAGCTCCTAAGATTTGGCGATTTTTAGGATCATATACCAATGACATTAACACTTCTTCTGTCGTGGGCATAAATTCAGGACGATAATTATCTTTCAATACAACTGAATGGACATCAATTTCTTTGTTATGGGCCATTGAAACTGTCATTCCAGTTGAAACTATTGAATAATCATATAACTGTAAACCAGAAGATGATTGTGTTCCCATGTATTTAGTAGTGGGGTTCACAATATTCTTACCTACTAGTATCCCCTGACGAACTGCATTGGTAGCTAATGGAAAGTATTCATTTTGATTAGTCGGATTATAATGAACTGCAACACTATCACCAGCACCAAAAATATCCGGATTAGATGTTTGCATGTACTCGTTAGTAATTAAAGCCCCATTGTCCAACATTTTAACCTTGTTTTTTAATAGTTCAGTATTTGGTTTAAAACCAACACATAAAATAGCAATATCGGTCTTAATTTTCTTTTTATTAGTGGTTAAGACTAATTCATCATCGATAGTTTCAAAATTATTTACCCGTTGATTTAATTCTAAATGTACCCCATGTTCTTCGTATTGTGCATCAATTACATCTGTGAACTCTTGATCAAAGTACTTCGACATAACACGATCATTAGTATCAATTAATGTCGTTTCATGGCCATGATTAGAGAAGGCTTCTACTAATTCTGCTCCAATGTAGCCTCCACCCACTATCGTAATGCGTTTAGCAGTTTTAGCTTTTTCAAATAGGATTTGCGCATCGTGCCAATTCTTACAAAAATAAACATGCTCATTATTGCTACCTTCAATTGGTGGTAATACTGGTCTAGAACCTGTTGTCATCACTAACTTGTCATAGTTCTCTGTCTTAGTTGAACCATCAGTTAAGTTTTCAACAACAATGGTTTTGGTGTCTGGATCAATAGATTTAACATTGTGTGACATTTGAATATCTGCTCCTAAGTCAGATAATTCTTTAGGATTAGAATAAAATAAACCATTAGGATCTTTTACCTTACCATCTAAATACAATGCAATTCCACATGAAAGAAATGAAATATTATCATTTTTTTCATAAACAGTTACTTCAGCTTGTGGATTATTTTTCAAAGTTTCCTTAACTGCAAAAGTTCCAGCATGAGTACAACCAACTACAATGATTTTCATATTTATTACCTCGTAATTAAATTTATCAATAATTAACTTGATGCATATAATTATATATATTGTGAAATAAAACACAATAATTTTGACTCATAATAAATAAAAAAATTCTATTATGTAGAATAAAAGATTTAATCATATGTTAAGATTAAATCATATTACTCGTTTATATTAAAAAAGGAGACATGAACATTGAAAAAAAAAGATTTCAAAAAACAAAAAGATTTCATTAATTACACTAAAGAACATAAATTTGATAAAATGTGTACCTTTCTAACCTATCCTTTATACGAAAAGAAGTTAAAAGATACTGATTCAAATAAAAAAGTTAAAAATATTTCTTCATATGTTGAATTAACAAATGAAACTATTAATTCATCCGATTATTTCCTAGAAAAAATGCAAATTAAGAATGGAATTGTGTTCTTAGGATTAAATGAAGCTAGTATCGGTACTCAAATAGATGAAAATCATAATTCATTTCAAACTATGCACAAATATATAAGAGCTCTAAATGAAAAAAGAAACACCTCTAAGGACTATGCAATAGCTAAACTAGTACATAATGTTAAAGCTGTTGAAGGAAGCTTTGCTTTTGATATAATAAATGGGATTCAAATCACACATATGCCAGAATTAAATAGTGTGATTAAAAAGATGAATAAAAATAAATTTGAAATAAAGAAAAATAAAGAAAACTTTATAGGCTTACCTATAAAAAACAATAATACTAATAATTTATATAAACATATTAAAGACTATGACATACCTATTTTCTACAAATTAATGAGGAAATTAGATCCAAAAGTAGTAATTTGTTTTGGTAATAACTCCAATTCACTAGCAAACACATTTAACCAACTGTGTGATTTAAATCTAAACATTTTTAAAATGGATCATTATTCTTACACGGGTAATGCTAAAAAGTATGGAAATGAAGATGAAAGACGTAAGAATCAAGTAATTAATATTTTAAATAATTAAAATGTATTAATAATACTCAAATAAAAATCCCTAGAATTCAACATGTTGACTTCTAGGGATTTTTATAGTTTGTCACATACTCTTCGGTTAATCCAAACTTGAAATACCTAATAACTATAACTTATTTTATGTCAAATTATTATATATACTTATTAAATATCGTAATTATTCCTTAACTCCGGTACCTTCCACTTAACTAAAATTAAAGTAATTAAAATGACTAAGGCACTAACGTAAAAGACCATATCATAATCCCAAATAGATGAAACAATACTACCTAAGATAGATCCAATACAAATTCCAATAGCCTGCCAAGCTAAACGCCATTCCAGTTGAATTATCAGGAGTCCCTTTGGCTAATAAAGTTTGCACTGATGGAAACAATGCAGCATTGGAAATTCCGGTTAAAAATCTAAAAATACCAAAGAATAAGACACTAGGCGCAAATTCTTGTGGGAATAAGAACAAAATAGCTAGTAAGAAGCCAATTGTTAAAACCCGGTTAGAACCTATCGCCAAAGCGGCCAAAAATTGGTGAAGTCATGACCATTTCAATTCCGGGTAAAGCTGCTACAATTTCTGAGATAACCGATGCATTACCGGAACAATGCATTAATTCTTTGACATACAAAGTAATTAACGGATTAATCGAGTTGTTCATAATCTGTAAAACAATGGAGATGTTTAAAATCCAGGTAATAAACCGTGGATTGGAAAAACTTTTAATAATCTTAATCGTAGATTGCTTCTTTTCTTTTAACTTGGCTAGATCTGGATTAAAACTCTCTTTAACAAATAAGATAGATAATTCCACTCCAAGATGGTAAAAATAAACATTAAGTTGCTAAAAGGGTTAGTTTTAGTTATAAAAATTTTTTAAATTTAGGTTAAAAGTACTTTATGCACTTAGCGTTAATACAAAAAAGGTCCTAATCACAAATTGATTATAACTTAAATATTTTTCTTACCAACAATAGTTGACGAAGAACCCAAATAATGCATTATTTAATGAAAGTTTTGTAGTCATCTGGAAAATTCATATCATGCAGAATTGAAGCAAAGCTTACAGAAGTAAATATATCATTATATGTATCTAATAAATTAAATAGACTATTTTTCAATTCTTCAAAACATTTTTTAGTTAAAACTAATTTCAAAGAAATAACTAATTCAAAAATTCCTCTTTGACTAGATATTTTTAAGTTTTTAAGTTTAAATCCTTTTTTATATTTTGAAAAGATGGCCCTTTAGTTAAATGCATATAATAAGTAATTTCTCCATGAGCAACCGCATTCCTAAAGTTATTAACAAGATGATTTACTGAATCTAAAGATTCAACTTGAATTTTAACATCTTCATTGTAATTATCTTTATATTTTTTAGAGAATTCTTTAGCTATACTTATTCTGACCTGTTCATCAATATTTCTATAAAGATAGTTAATATCCCCAAAAGTCAAAAAGTTTACTAATACCCATAGTGGAACCTGATTATAATTATTAAGATAATGTTTTATAGCATTATCATAGTCTTTTAGAGAATATTTTTTAATTGTATTATCTAAGTTGTTAATTGTTTTATTAACACTATTATGTTTATAGTCTCTATAATTTTTAACATTCAAATAAGATTTTTCTTCAGGATGATTTTTACAAAAGATATATGATACTTTAGCTTTTAAATTAGATTCATATTCTAATAATGCTTTATATAAAATAGATCTTAACTCTTTATCAAAGTCGTACAATCCTCTAATTTCAAAAAAACTACTACCTTTTATAAATCTTTCAGGTTTAATAATTTTTCCAACACTATTTCTACTAAGAAATAACCACTTATATCCATTAACAATTGAATAATATCCAAATTGTCTAAGACTTATTTCAGTTTCATCATCTATTATAAGACCACGATTATTCAATATCTTAATTTGTTCTTCAATTGTTTTAAAAGGTTTTTGGTTGTCCATATTTTTCTCCTGATTTATAGTAAACGAAAGGCCTTAGTATAAAATACCAAGGCCTTTCGTTAGTTCAGCACCTATCTCCTCGGGCCCTCTGAACTTAATCTATATTTAATTATAACTATAAATAAAGTTATGTCAAAACACTAAATATAGATAATAAATAAGATGAAGCGCAATAATATTGCTTATAAATACAACATATAGTATGTATATGCTGTATTATTTTAAGCAAAAAAATATATTTTTTTGCTTAAATATTATAATTATTCCTTAACTCCGGTACCTTCCATTTAACTAAAATGAAAGTAATTAAAACGACTAAGGCACTAACGTAAAAGACCATATCATAATCCCAAATAGATGAAACGATACTACCTAAGATAGATCCAATACAAATTCCAATAGCCTGCGCCCCTTGGTTCAAGCTAAATGCCATTCCAGTTGAATTATCAGGAGTCCCCTTAGCAAGTAGCGTTTGGACCGATGGAAATAGTGCCGCATTGGAAATTCCGGTTAAAAATCTAAAAAGACCAAAGAATAAAACACTAGGCGCAAATCCTTGTGGAAATAGGAATAGAATCGCTAGTAAAAAACCAATCGTTAAGACTCGATTAGAACCATGTTTATCACTAAAACGACCAAATAATGGTGAAGTCATTACCATCCCAATTCCTGGTAATGCAGCTACCAACCCTGAAACTAATGATAAATCGCCTGAACTACCCATTAATTCTTTCACATACAAAGTAATTAATGGGTTAATTGAATTATTCATAATCTGTAAGGAAATCGAAATAATTAAAATCCAAGTAATAAAACGTGGGTTGGAAAAACTTTTAATAATCTTAATTGTAGACTGTTTTTTCTCTTTAAGTTTGGCTGGATCTGGTTGAAAACTTTCTTTAACGAATAATAAAGTTAATGCAAAAAATGAAAATAATAACAATCCCGTCAACATAAAAGAAATTCGAATACTAAACAACCGGACTAAAAAGCCACCAAAGATAGGCCCCACTAGAAAACCACTAGTATAACCGGTTGAAAGTAAACTTAACGCATAACCAGTTTTTTTACGGGGAGTTCCAGTTGCTACTAACGCAATTGAATTAGGAATCACCCCATCAAAGAATCCCTGTAAAGCCTTTAAAAAGAACAATTGCCAAACATTAGTACAAAAAGCCATTAGAAAAATGGTAATAGCAGAACCCAATGAAGTTTGTAATACCATGCGCCTTCGACCATGTCGATCAGCAAAACGACCCCACATCGTAGAAGTAAAAATTACTACTAAAAATGGAACCGCATAAATAATCCCACTCCAAATCGATAAGGCATTCTTATCGAATGAACCTAATTGGGATATATATAATGGCTGAAATGGAATGACTTCACTAAATGCCACTCCGGTTAAAAACGTTCCGAATAACAATATCCATAAGTTCTTACGCCAATATGAATTATCGTCCAAATTATAACCTCCTCATTATATTTACTGTGTAATTACCAACATAACGATTATTAAAATAAAAGGCAAGAAAAAAGTAACAAAACCTATATTAAGATTTTGTTACTTAGTGGATTTACAAAATTTATTACGATAAATTTTATTTTTTCAATAATCCAATTTTTTTATCAATAGCACCTYCGTGCAGTATTTACCATATGACGAATAATGTAACACTCTTTGTACATCAATTATTCCCAGTTCATCTTTCATACTTTTACCATTTATTGTACATCTATCTACTAAGATCTTAGTAAGTCTTTCAGATTTTATACCAAAGCAAATCAAGAACTTGGGCTTAATGAGAATCATAATGTATACAAAAGCTGGGATACCATAATCTACAATATGTTTCACTAACTTGTCAACACATTGATTATACTCATCTTTTTTAGTTTCATTTCTGTGCTTATATAATTTTTCACATCATATAATTCAATAGGTTCAATACTTTCTAAATCAAACTCCGTTTGACTCAGATTAAAGTCGGCATCAGGTTTCTTTTTAAGACGATTAATCGCATCATCAATGATTGGTAACTTTGTGGCTCTTACATTATTAATTATGTCAAACATAAAACAACCCTTTACTAGATCCCCATGTTTTGCATTTTCAATCATACGTGGAATAAAGGAGTCCTGCGAAGTTAAATGCATGGTTTGAAAAGAACAATTGTTACTGTGATTTTTAAAATCAGCGGAATTCAAACCCACTAAAGCAAAATCTCCCAAGTGTATTTCTTCTAAAAATTCTCTTTTATTATATACTTTATTTAGATTATTATTGTATATTTTTTCTCAGCTAATCTTGCCAAATCCTTCTTTTGCACACCACTATCATTCAAATATTTTGAATTAGGATATACAGCGAAGCTAGATACATGTGCACAGCTATCATGGACTTTCCCATCGATTATACTAAGAAACTTTTCTTTAGAACATCTATTACTATTCATAATCATTCCCCAATTATTTAAAATTATACTCTAAAAATTTACTTATTGAACTACTATAAATAGTATAAATTCTCTACTTCTGCAATAACCATTTCCCGAACTTGGTACGCCAAACAATACTATTAATATATTTCATAGGGTAAAATATAAAATATATTAATGGAACTCTGTTTGTAATGTTTGAAATCGTTATTGATATTAGTCCCGCAAGCGCAAATAACACTATGGGAGAAACAAATAATGTATAAGAATTTATAGGAATAAATTTATATATGAAATATCTTAATATAGCTATAATTGGCACATGTACTAAATAAATCACCAATGTATTTTTACCATAATAATCAAAAAACATAGATACTTTACTATTCAATGGTATTTTGGAGTAAATATTCATAAGGAGAACAATCCCCAATGATTTTGCAATAATAGAACTAGTTACATATGATATTGGTATAGAAATTATAAACAACGCAATTAAATTTAACATACTTATTCTCAAAAAACTGAATTCCGTATTCTGATCAATATTCTTCAATATATATCCGATATAGAAATAGAGTATGTATTGTAATGATACCTGCAAACCTGGGAAAAAATAATTAGGGTATAAAGATGTTATTACATTTATAGAAAAAAATAGAAGCAACTGAAAATACCTGTTAAATTTTAACAAGCTTAACACACCAACAATTAAAAATATTATGAATAAGGCGTATAGGAACCATAAATATCCTATGGACGAGTAAAAAATATTTAAAAGATCATCATATCCATGTAGATGTTTTACATTATTACCTCCAGATATATTTTGAAGAAAAACATAAATTATTGAAAATAAAATATAAGGCACGATCAAAGAAATAACTTTCTTATAAATTAATAAAACGTAATCATGTAGACTACTTATTGGTTTATACAAATAACCAGAAATAGCGAAGAAACAGGGCATTATAAAGATTGATAGCAAATATACTATACTTCTGTAATAAGTTCCATCAAAATTTATTAGTGTATAAAAATTGGTGAGACTATGAAATAAGACAACGCCCAAAATTGTAATACCTTTCGAAAAGTCTAACCACTCTATTCTCTTATTAATAGTGAGATTCCTCCAATTAAAACCAGTTTCTCATAGCTTATAAATTAACCTTTCAATCTGTCATTACAATGGATTATATTTTTTCAATAATCAAATTTATGCATTAACGTCACTGTCAAAAACTACATTTACTTTTTCTTGTAATAATGGTCCACATTCCAGAAAATAGAACGGAACAATTTATCATTTCCATTTCCTAAATAATCATACGCATTCATGTAATGTTTGTTTGAAATTCTTTTATTTATAGATTGTAAATATATTGAGTTTTGGCCTCTTTCTTGAATAGATGAACTGTAGGCAGTGAGATTAATTTTTAAGTTATTCTCATCGCTTTTTTTCCAACGATTAAAATTAGAAATGAGTTTTATAGAAGAAACATCGTAAACATGAATTTGCTTAACAATCTCTCTACCAAAGGAAATCATTATTACAAATAATGGCAACAACAAAATAATACTAATCATCTTGTTATCATCCTTATATCTTTTAAAAAAAGATAAGCATATATTAATACCAAAGAATGCATACACAAAGTATGATGGCACCAAATATCTAAAATGAAAGCTTTCAAGTACCAATAACATATTAACAAATACAACAATCATAGAATAAATATAAAATAATTTGAATTCATTTTTTAAGTGCTTATGATAGGCAATAAAAGGAATAATGAAGACCATAAACATTAAGCTTTTTAAGAATGGCACAAGTGAGTTCTTAATACTATCCATTGAAATAACTCCACTGGGTATCAACGATGTTTGGATAGATAAGATATAAATACAAGGAATAAACGATATTAATGATACAATTCCCGCTATAAATATGACTACGGCTTTGTGAGTCTTACCTTTAATGACAGTATCAATAAAAAACAAGAATAAGTAAGTTCCGGCAACTACTGCCGAAAAGTAATTTGTATAAAAATTTAAAATAGTGGCTAAAGTGAAAATAAAAAGATACTTTTTACTAGGCTTACAATTGATATATATGATTAAATAGTAAATTTCTATTGCCATCAACATGATAGAAAAGGCATACATCCTTATATTAGTGAGTTGCTCACCATATCCTGTAATGAATGGCATAAATAAAAATGCAAACCATAGTAAATATTTATTATGTTTAAATCCGAAATACTCAGATAATCTACATAAATAATAAAAAGCTATCATAGAACAAATAATTGAGAGTACTCTAGCAAAAAACACTTCCACAAAAATATTAGACGTCCAAAAAGTTGTAAGGGTCAAAAAAACTTTTAACACAATATAATAAAGAGGTGGATGAATATCTAATGCTGTTAGGTCTAAAATTTCTTTGTAGTTATGATGAACCATGCCCATTGTAAAGGCTTCGTCATCCATGAAAGTTGGATGCATATAGAAAGCAACCAAGATAATAGTGAAAATCGATACAAATATTAGTTGCTTGTTTTTTGACAAAATTTTAATAAAAATCAATCCAATCTAACTAAATTTTTTAATATAGCAATAAATGATAAAGTAATATTATTTTATTGACGTGCTTAACTATTTGTTAAATATTCTCATTAAAATAACTATTAACAACTTTAACGCGTAGAAACCAATAACCACTCCCATAGCATTGGAAATGACATCATTAATGTCAACAAAACGCATAAAGCCATTCAAAGTATTGTCTAAAATAAATTGGATGCTTTCAATAAGAACCCCTGTAAGCAATCCAGTTAATAATACCCAATTAAAATGAATAGTTCGATTACTAAGAAGCAACAATAATCCACCGACTGGCATCGTCATAACAACATTCAACCAGAAGCCCATATCATGAAGTTCTTGAAATGGTACATACACCACTGGAGCTTTGCCAACCATCACCAAACTAGGTAATGAAGAAGCTCCAACATTCAGTGGCAGTGGAAAATTAGGCGTAAAAACTAAATATGCAATAAAGAGTGATAGTAATAATAAAATGAATATTAAAATAAGTCTAAATTGATTGTTAATTTTCATTTTTTCTCCTAATCTTACCAACCAGGTAATTGATAATACCAATAACATCATGCTTGTAAAATAACAATGTCACAACTGCGTATATAGCAATATAAAGCAACAATAGTGAAATACCATTAATAAGACTAGCAATAACGATGAACAACATTATAATACAAAAGACATAAAGATAATTTTTAATAAAAGCCACTTTATAATTAATATGCAGATAAAGTTCTAAAGAGAAAAACCAAATCAATGCAGATATCAATGAAACATATGCCAAAGCTATCGGTGTACCAAAAATAAAGTAAGCCCCCCACGACATGACAATAGAAACAATAATGTTAAACACATTAATCAATAAATAACTTCTGTTCTTTTTCAAATAAATAAAAAAGTTAAAAATCACTATATCCACAATTGAATTAATGCATACCAATGGAATAATAGGCTTCAAGAATGTGAGTGAAGAACTATACTTAGATAAAAAGTTATTAACTATAAATTCAAACGGATAGTATAGACTAATCATCAACATCGATAATATTGATATATACTTAACTATATTAGAATGATTTTTAATAACTGTTTCCTTTTTGTATTTCTTCATATAAGGAAATACCATGGATGACATTGAATTTAGTACCGTTGATATAACTGAAACAATGCTATATGTAAAAGCATACTCAGCGTATACTGATGATCTGAATAGCATCGAAATAATTTGATTATCCAGATTAGTAAATATATTAGCACTTTGATAAGATATCGTTAAAAAAATACCATTCTTAAATAATTGTAAAATGTCTTTGAAATGATTTTTTAATCTATCGTGAGTTCCAAATGTTAAATTACGATACTTATAAATATAAATAAATGTCATAACAAAATTGGCGGAGATAATAAAAATAAGATAATAATATAAGCTAACTCTATGGAAAATATTATAAATAAATATAGATGAAATTATCATAATAATATTAAACATAGATTGAAGAAAGTTCATAAATGCAATTTGACTGAACCTCAATAAAGATCTAGCTATAAATTGATAATATGTCTGAACGTTATTTAAAAAGATAGATGCGCAGATTAGTAAAAAAATGACTCGAGTAATGTAATCCAAGTTAAGTACAAAAATACATAAAGCCATCACAAAAGATATAGCTACTTCAAACTCTAAAAAGAACCTAGAAAATAGTCTTATATTAATAACATCCATATCCTCGTACTCATTACCAGAAAGTCTAATTAGAATACCATCGACAAATCCAAAATGAAATATAGAGACATACCCTGTATATAACATAAATAACTTATAATCTCCATAATTACTCTTATCAAGAACTGTTGGTATTACAAATGATGCTAAAATACCAGTAATCAAAAATAAAGTATTGCTAAAAACCATTTTTGAGGCATCTTTAATAAAGCTACGAATTTTATACAAAACAAATTACTCCAATTTATAAAATATGTTAATCATAAAAGTTGAAATAGATTTAAATGTGTCACTCAAGTCTATTTAACAATAGCAACTACTTCTTTATCAAAAGTTGAATTAGATAATGTCAATGCACCATGACCGCCACTAACTTCGTTGACATACTTATATTTTAAATCGACTTTTTCCTTAGCTCCCATCAAGTACCACTCATATTCTACGTCTATATGTCCAATATCAATTGCTCTGTAACCATTCATAAATAAATCATAGGATAAAACCGTTGCGGTAGGGCCCAAAGATATTAAAACTAAAAAATCTCTATTGATATTTAAAAAATCAATAGTTGTTTTTAATATATCATTATAAGAGTCAAAAGCATTTTTATATGGACACTCTATTCTTCTAATCTCTTTTACATTGTCAAAAAGATCATCATCAGCACCCAGTCTCGACTCATTGCCTTCAACTATTAATATCTTTTTAGACCTCCACACTTTCTTTAAAGTAGAAAAGGTCTTATCGGCAATATCTCTATTATTAAAATCAATATAAGGTCTTGTCACAGCAGTATTCCAATAATTTTGATGTTTATTAATAATTTTTTTTAAATATTTTCTGCGCCTAATAATATATATTTTCCAAAACAAATCAATATTAAAAACATATTGGTCATTACCGATATTTGTAATGTAATCGGGTACTCCAATCATAAAATCATCATTATTACTACTAAACACTTCTTTAAGTCTTTCAGATAATAAAGGTGATGACCGTTCAAAGCTCTTCTTATTATCACCCCTAACATTAAACATCCATGAAATTTCACCATCCCCAAATCTACCTATAGATTTGTTAGTTTTTTCCAATTCTTTGGCTGTTCTCTCTATACTAGCAACATTATCAGAAGATACACTTTTATAAACCTTATCAAAAAACATTGGTACAATAATGTGTCTATATATTCTCTCTCTAAGAAATTCAAATAACTTGATCATATATTCATTCACCTCTTAAAAATTTCATCATTTAACAAATCATTTCTTATTTACTTACCCAAAACTATATAATATTTTAAATTATCATAGAATTTATCATTAGCAAACTGTTTTAAAACTATATTCCTGTTTTTACTGGTCAAAATTATTTTCTTATGGATACTGCCGGCATACATAACGCTTTGAGTCAGTAAATTCTGCTTAGACTTTTCATCGTCACTGGCATGACTGAAGTTTTCATGTAATCTTATATATTTAAAATTGATCATATCAATATCAGATGAATTATAATCCTTAATAAAGTGAAATTCTTTAAAAATATATGAATTATTCTTCAAATTTGTATTCGCAGAAAACAAAATCGAAAATATAAAGATTAAAGGAACAGCGAGCATATAAAAATTATTGAACTCAATCTTGCTATTACGTATATGAAACGAAAAATAAGACATAGATAAAAATTCGAAAAGCAGAAATGACGGATACATATATCTAAGCATTAATATTGGATTATCTAAAATGGAAAACATGAATACTAATGACAAAGTGACCACATTAACTATCAATATAATAATAAGGTCTCTTCTCTTATCACTCTTATTTACAGTAATTAGTTTTACAAACATATATGTAAATAAAAATGCAATCAAAAGTATCAGAAGCATATTCTTTAACAGCAACCCATATCCTATCCAATAACCTTTTGATACGTTTCCTAATTGATTCAAAGAGCTGTATCCTATCCAAGGTATATTGAAAATCAAAAATCCCATTCCAATAAATAAAAATATACTAAAATATTTATATGACTTTATAGCTAAAAAGTATACACAATAAGATAAAATCAGTATTCCTGACATCATAGCTGAAAAATAATGCGTATAAGAAGAACAAATAGATAATATTATTATCAAAGATAGACTATATTTGGAGTCATTATTCAAATATTTTAAAATATAGTAAAATGACATAACAAAAAACATCGCAGACAGAGAATACATTCTTATATTAAAAAGTGCCTGAGCATCATATGGATTCCAATATAGGACTCCTGGTAACATCAAAAATATGATAAACTGCTTTTTCATACTAATACTTATAGTAAAATAATTAGAAAGCTTACGTAAATAGAAAAATGTTGCGACTGAAAATATAAAGGACAAAATTCTTGCAAAAATTACTTTTAGTAAAAATGAATTTCCAAAATACCCAATTGGAAGCAAAAATGTTTTTAGCATAATATAGTATAGTGGTGGATGAACATCTATAGAATCTAGATATATCATTTTTCTATAACTGTGACTTACCAGATTAATAGAAAACCCTTCATCGGCATTGAGCCACAGTCTAAAGCAAGAAAGCATTATGCAAAACACAATTAATAAATATATAATATTGGTATAGTTTTTCTTATTAAGCAATGATTTTTTCAACACTAATCTCCTAAAATAATTTTTTAATAACCTTAAATAATTTAAAGCCATATTTATTCTTAAGTAGAACCAGCTCTATTTTCTCTCTAAAAGACCATGCTATATCACTATTATATTTGTGATATATCTTTAAGAACCTATCGTTGTCAATATTTAGAATAGCAGCTTCCTGGTAATAAATTAAAGATAGTTTAACAATTTGTCTTTTTAGAAAAGATTTACTTCTATCATCCAATAGTGACTCGTTTTCAAATACTTTAATGTAAGCAGACAATAATGTGGTTATGTTACTAAACATTTCAGCATTCGGTTTCTGTTTGCTGGCACTCAATGTATTATAACGATAATGATAGGTCGCTATATGACGTACTTTGATCATTTCACATTTTCTAAGATAAGAAAAAACAAAGAGAAGATCCTCTCCAAAATAAATTGATGTATCAAATCTATTTCGAGGAGAACTACTTAGTATTTTCACATTAAATAGCTTGTTAACCAGAAATCCTTGAATTCTAATATCCTTTAAAATTTTGTAATAAACTGACCTAACGGATAATAAATTATCATCTGGTATCATAGGCACATCTTTATTTACTAATTTATTGTAGTACCCAGTTACTATCATCTGAACATCCGGGGAAATTTCATTCATCATCATCTCAACGTGATTATTATCCACATAATCATCACCATCGATGAAAATCAAATACTTTCCACTAACATTTTCTAGTCCTTTATTTCTGGCTGCTGATACCCCGCTATTATTTTGGTGTATATATTTGAATCTAGCATCAACGTCCACATACTCTTTACATATTCTCGAAGAATCATCAGTCGATCCATCATCTACCATGATTACTTCAATATTGGTATACGTCTGATTCTTAATAGACTGTAAACATGGCGCCAAATATTCATGTGCATTGTAAATTGGCACAATTATTGAAACCTTATCCATAGAATTAATTCCTCAATTCTCATCAAATACTGAGATAAAATCTTTATAATATTGAGATTGGTTATGAGTCTTCAAAAAGTGATTACTAATTGCAAGTTTTTCTTTACTACTCTCGGGGTTATTAATAATATTATCAATCGCCTGAGACATATTATGAGTGAACTCATTATTGACATTTAGAACGGTAGCATAATCAGGACTAGCGTATTCTGGAATTCCGCCTCGATTAGTCGTCAATAATTCGGTTCCACAACAAAGCGCCTCGATATTTGTAAGTGGTGCTGGATCGTCCCACATAGATGGAACTACCGATAAATTAGCCAATCTATAGTAGTCAGCAATCTCATCATAAGGTACATAGCCAGTAAATATTATTTTATCTTTAAGTTGTGCTACTTTAGATTTTAATTGTTTCATATAGTCACTATCATTAGCAGCAGTATCAAAAAATGGTGCTCCAATAATCAGTAGCTTGGCATTTTTACTATGCAAATTTTCAAAAGCATTCACTAATTCCAAAATTCCTTTTTCTGGAACCAGTCTCCCCGCAAACATAATTATAAAATCATGTTCGCTAAGATGATACTTCGACAGCAATTCCTTGCTCTTAGATTGATCATCATCTACAGGTCTAAATATTTCAGTATCTACGCCATTTTTAACAACAACTTTTTTCTTTGTATCAAAGTTGCTCAAAAAATCAGGTAAATGTTGAAGCATAAAGTTACTTACTGATAGAATTTTATGACAATTAGAAAATATGTTTTTACATCCGTAGCTTCCAGAAATTTTATTATGCATGTGGTATGAATATTTTCCTAGATACTTTTTGTAATTGCCTCTCGTCTTCAAAGATAACAAAAGTGGTGCACTATTCTCAAAAATAATCTCATCAAAATTATTTTGCTTCAAAATTTTAGAGATGGCATTAACGATATGCAGTCTTTCCAAAATAATTTCATGAGATTTCTTTGTGTGCTTCTTTATCAACCTAATTAAAAAGAATAGCTTTCTATCCATTGATTTAATATAGTTAGGAGTTTTAATAAAGTGAAATTTAGAAAGCTTATAACGATTAGATATAAGCTCGGCTTTCGCATCATAAACACTTATAATATGAAACTCCACTTTTTCTTCAATTTCATTTTCTTTGACCAGATTTTCAACAATGTTTTCTACTGCCCCGCCTTTAACTGCGGGAACCGGTAGCGGACCCGCCGTCACTATGGCTATTCTTTTCAATTCTTTCATCCTTCCAATTAATTCCGACTCCTACAAACAAAAAATAATTCATCAAATATGGTGGAAAATTAAATGATCCATCAACCATCCAAGCAATAATATTAAATAACAAACCAATAGCAATAAACTTATTTTTTTTCCAAATATAAAAGATAGGTGATATCCATAATCCATATAATATAGGTAATCCCAAAAATCCGTGATACCCAATAACAGAAAATACACCTTCCAGTGCATATGAATTTACCCATGGAACTCCAATTAAAATGTCTCTAAGATAACTTATTCCTGTATCCTCACGTAATTGGTTAAATAAAATTCTAATTTGAGGAATTCTTTGATTACCAGTCTTATCATTAATAGTCCGTAGTATATAATCATCAAAAAAATTGAATATAAATGCCGGCCGAACATAATAGAAGTATATTATTAACAGTATAAGCAATGAAACCACAACTACAATCCATGTAATTGCCTTATTAAAATTACGTTTAAAAAATAGATAAAGTATGTAGGGAACAAAAATAAAAAAAGGAATCATTGAGGACCTAGTACCCGATAATATCAATCCGATAAGTCCTAATATCAATGATATGTTTTTAACTGCCTGCCAAATTCTATTATCAAATCTATAACCGATTAACAATGGCAGACTCAGGGCTAAAAACAATCCAAGTCCATTGCCATTTTGGTAGGTCGATGGCATTTTAAATGCCATTCCGTCTGACACAAGACCTATTGGCTTATATTGAATAGCAGTACCAAAGGACTCAGTTATCCCTTGAACGTTTACGTTCAAGACACCAAAGGACTTCTGGAGAATAGCAAACAAACTAGTAATAATCACCGCGCTTGTCACATACTTAACAAAACGAACTCTATCAACCAATTTACCAATTAAAAATGCTATAGGAGAAATCATTAGGATGAATAATGTAAATATTGATGAAATATTGGTACCCTCAATATTAAAAGCCAAGTTAATCAATAAAAATAGAGAATAGATTAAATACAATACAATCATTTCAAAACTAACATTTATTTTTTTTATTTGGATAAAACTAACTATAAATATTAGTCCAAATAATAATTCAGCCACAGTCACAGGAACTCCAGATATCATCATTCCAGCTTTTGGGAAGGCCAGAGTCAAAAATATAAAAATTTCTAGTAGCATTTGTACGCCCTCCTATCATCAACGCAATATTGTTTTACACTATATAACTGGTATAGTCCTTATAATATTGTTCTAGCGTAAAGTCTTTTCGTATTAATTGTCTATTTCTATTTAATTCATCAACCAAGCTATGATTATTCAAAATTTGGTGCAAAGCCGCATTTAAATTATCCACGACCTTATCATTACGTTCCACCAAAATAGCTGAATTGTTACTAGCATATTCTGGAATTCCCCCAGAAATAGTAGCAATCAATGGACGATCATAAATAATTGATTCAATAACCGTTAATGGTGCTGGATCATTCCATATAGACGGCACCACAATCACATCAGACTGCGTATAATAGTTGGCAATCTTCTCATAATCCACATATCCTGTCGAAATAATCTGATGCTTGCTTTTGAGACACTCAAATCTAACTTTTTTTTCGTAATCACTGGATATATTTTCTTCAAACGCCGATGAACCAACAATCAGCAACGTAATCTTGTCTTCTTCAAGTTTATTAAACGCTTGTATCAGCTGCAATATCCCTTTTTCCGGGATAATTCTACCAAAAAAGGTAAAAATAACATGATTGTTTGGAATTCCATACTTCTCTCTTATATTGAATTCCTGGTCGATACTCATTTTTCTCACACAATTTCTTAACACTTTAACTTGATTAGGATTAACATTAAAACGATTTAAAATAGAATTAGCAATGAACTGACTAACACAAATAATCTTAGACTTTTCAATAATTTTCTTACACCCATAATCATTATGGAACTCATTATGCACATGATATAAAATCTTATTTTCAAAGTAATTATAATTATTATATTTCTTCAATGCCATAAAAGCAGATGGATGATTCTCCACAATTACATACTCGTATTCATTTCTATTTAATTTAATGTACTTAGCTGCCTGATAGATATAAAAAATCCGCGTAAATAATGAAGCATATGACATTGCATTCTTTTTTTTTAAAATTCGATTTGCGATAAAATAACTTAACTTGTTCAGTTTTCTCAATATCATAGGAGTATGTATATAGGTGAAACTAGTATCGTGAATTTCCCTGGTCATCTTTTCGGCTTCATCATCATAAATGCTAATAACGTCTAACTTACAATCTTTAAATTTCTCATTTTCTTCGACAAAAATATCGATTAAATTTTCAACCCCACCACTCCTACTAGCAGGCACCGGAACATGCCCAGAGGTTAGCATTAATACTTTTTTCATTTACTTCTCCAATAACTCATCATATTTATCTTCTAATTTTTTAGTTTCTATAGAAATATCATATCCCATCTGCTGGGCCTCATTTATAAAACTATGTCGTTTATCTGCATGGTATAACTCATTTTGAATCGAAATACACCACTTATCAATAGATTCATTTAGGCCCAAGAAATCAATATTATCAGCAATGGCGACCTCATCGGGTACATTTTTCGACACCACTACTGGTAATCCAGTCACTTGAGCTTCCACAGCTACCATTCCAAATCCTTCATAATGTGAAGGAAATAAAAATAAATCCATTGCTTGATAATAATCTTCAATATTAGATTTATTTTTTAGAAACTGAACCACATCTAATATACCCAATTTATAACATTTTTGAACTAAATCATCTATTAAGGGCCCTTCGCCAATAATTAATAATCTATAATTGGGATTCGATTGGTGTAATCGATTAAAAATATCGAGAATGAATGTCTGGTTTTTTTGCCATACTAAACGTCCTACGTTACCAATGACTATATCATTATCTCGATATCCTAAAGCTTTACGTTGTTTTGCTCTAACGTCTTTACGAAATCCCAATTTATTCAAATTCAAAGAATTTTTTAAAATATATAATTTATTATTAGCAATCTTTTTACCAAATAACCATTTACCAGTAGAATAAGTTGGTGCCATATAATGGTTTGGATACCACCTAGCAGCCAGTCTTAAAACATTCTTAATTAAATTACGTATCCCCTCACCAGAAGAAGCCGTATTATGATTATGTGCTATTCTTATCGGTACTCCACATTTTTTAGCTGCCCTTAATGGAAAAAAACTCAAACTATTAAGGTTGGAATGAACAATTAAATATTTATTTTTCCTAAAGATGCGCTTCAAATCTCGCTGATTTTCTATAACCTTTTGATATGGTGCAACAAATATAACTCTACCGCCCATTTCTTCAATTTCAGCCATTGGAACTTCAGTAGAATCATTATCAACGATGAAATCAAATTGATATCTTGACTTATCTATATTTCGATAATAATTCATAATGACGGATTCAACTCCACCGCCAATCATTTTTCCCATAACCATAGCAATTCTAGTAGTTTTAACCATATTTAATATTCTCCATAAAAAATCAACAAGCATCATTTGGAAAAATCATAATCCAAATTGTTTTAAAACAAATTTTTACATCCATTAATATACTTGAATTACTAATATAATCTAAATCTAAACTAACCATTTCTTTAAAACAAAGTGCATTTCTTCCACTAACTTGCCACAAGCCAGTACATCCAGGTTTAACCAGTAACCTTAGTTTATCATGATTAGTATATTGTGCTACTTCTCTAGTTAAAGGTGGTCTAGGTCCTACTAATGACATGTCACCGATTAGCACATTAATTAATTGCGGTAATTCATCAATACTGTGTTTTCTAATAAATCTTCCCACTTTAGTAACGCGAGGATCATCATGCATTTTAAACATCGCACCATCTACTTCATTTAGCTGAATTAATTTCTGTTTTAAGTTTTCAGCATTGCTATACATTGATCTAAATTTATAAATCTTAAATTTTTTGCCTCTTTTACCTACCCTTGTTTGAGTATAGAATATGCTTCCTTTATAATTATCAATTTTAATGGCAATTGCAACGAATAAAAACAAAGGAGACAAAACAATTAATGCCAGCAAACTGATAATTATATCAAAATTTCTTTTAAAAAATAGATATAATCTATGCTTAATCCCTACTTTTTTCAAATGACTATCCCATAATATATCATCATATCTAATCAAACGATTTTCTCCTTTCTAAAACAAACGATGAATTAAATTTTCTAATCTAGATTTACTATGAATGCGGCTTATATTAACGGATTGTATTGCTTTACCATTCCAAATTGATTGAGCAATTTGTTGATACTTTATTGATATTTCATAATTATTTTTACTTATTAAATCATAAGCCTGTTTCATTTTAAAATTTCTACCAGCTAAGTTATGTGCATCCGAAGCAAAAGTAAAACCCAAGTTTGCCTTGATTATTTCATTAGTAAACTTTTGAACCTTTTTACCAAACCCCCCAAGATAGCTACTAGCAGTTAGCTGCGTTAAACAACCATGCTTTACTAATTCATATAGTTTATCTGGTGCTTTTTGAAAACCTCGATTACGTTCTGGATGCACAATGACTGGAGTAATCCCCTTAAGTTGCAATTCAAAAACCATATCATTAGTATATTCAGGGACTTCGTTATGTGGTAACTCTAGCATCATATAATGCTGCTGTTCATCGGCAAATAATATATTATCCTGCTCAATAGCAGTTAATAAATTACCGTTTAAATGAACCTCTTGTCCTGCTCTAACTTCCAATGGAATATTATGATTATTCAGTTCGCTTTGAAAAGAAGCAGTTTTTGCTAATATGGACTTTTTATTATTCATATATTTACCGTCCATATGATGTGGTGTTAATAACATCTTATCAATACCCTGTTTAACTGCAATTTGGGCTAAATTTAACGATGTCGTTAAATCAGGCGATCCGTCATCAACCCCTGGCAAAATATGCGAATGTAAATCAATCAAGATAAACACCCTTCCCTACTTAGAATAAAAATAGTAGTAATCGTTATTATGCTTATCGTTAGGTACCATATTCATCACTGCGCCAATAATATTAGCATGAACTTTTTTTAGTTGCTTAACTGCCTGCATGCTATCCTTTTTATCAGCAATACCATTAGGAAGATTAATAATCACTCCATCAACCTTAGTTGCTATAATTGAAGTATCTGACATTGTATTAACCGGCGGTACATCCAAAATAATCAAATCGTTGCTGCCATGATAGTGATCAATCAAATTACTTAATCGGTCATTATCTAATAAAATAGCTGGATTAGGTGGCGTTGGTCCACTAGTAATTACATTTAAGTTTGCAATATCAGTTTTCTTAATGACATTATCTAAGTAACTATTACCAGAAAGATAAGTGGACAATCCTTCTCGATTAGATACTACAAATGATTTATGAACCGTTGGTTTACGCATATCAGCATCAATTAACAGAACATTTTTGCCTTGTTTAGCATAAGTAATCGCTAAATTAGCACTGACCGTGGACTTACCTTCTGACGGATCACTAGAAGTGACTAAAATACTATTCATTTTTTTATCATAATATGCAAATGAAATATTAGTCATTAAGGTACGAAATTGTTCAGCAATTGATGATTCTGGATAGTCCCTAGCAACTAATCGAACACCATATTTGTTACTATGGTTACTTAATTTTTTCTTTTTAGCAAACAAATGGTTTCCTCCTAATGTTTAACATTCTTTTTAATTAGTTTCATATCAATATCATTAATCTGACCTAAATCAGTTAAGCCTAATTCATTAGTAACATAATCCATATCTTTGATAGTTTTATCACTATATTCCTTTAATAAAGCTAATAAAATTCCAAGGATAATTCCAATCAAGCAACCAATAATTAAATTAGGAACAGTTTTAGGAGACACAGGCGTGTAATTAGGACTGGCCTTTGAAATAACAGAAACATTATTAACGTTCATAATTTCTTTTATTTTTTTCTTAAACACATTAGCAGTGGAATTTGCTACCTTTGAAGCAATTATAGGATTAGAAGATGTAACACTAATACCAATAACTTGAGAGCTTTGATCCGTATTCACTGATAAACTACTGTTCCCATAGTCCTTATTTCCAACATCTTTAGCAACTGCACTACTTACAGTTTGACTAGTTAAAATAGTCTTATAAGTATTCACCAATTGTAAATCAGTTGATTGAGCTTGTTGTAGCTCACTATACTGATTATTAGATTTAGTTATTTTTTGATTCACAATAATTTCATTAGTTGATTGGTATTTAGGCTTAATTACAAACAGTACAGCAATTGCAAATATTGCGACTGTTATTATAGTTACCGTAATGATTAACTTAATATGTTTAAGTAACATTTTGAAAATGTTACTTAATTCTTCAAGAGAGTTGCTATCTTCTGTATTCAAAAAAAACATCCTTTACATATTTTATTATATAAAATGGTTCAAATTGTTTAAACATATTTTATTTACTATCAATAAAATCAAAATAATAAGTCTAATTACTTTCAATATGTATAAATTTTATGGTATCTTTTAATATGTTTTACCTAATCGCAATTATATTATAAGATAATAACATATTAATATTAAAAATAAATTAGCATTTTGGTATATTAATTAACCTATGATTAAGGTTATATAATATCACCATTTAAATATTACTATCAAGTAAAGTTTTTTTCAAAGAAGAGTTATCGCATAAAAATGTCATATTTAATTACATCCTAATTTTATAATTGAAAAATAAATTTCATTTCTAATAATTAATCCCATATATTAAAATAAAATCCATCTAATCAACAAAATTAGATGGATTTTATTTTTTATTTAGCTAATTTATTAATTTGACGACGTAATGCATTAGCTTGTTTAATTGTTTTATTATAGTTTTTACGGCTTAGTTTATGGTTAATAATTTTGTCATTTAGTTTGGACAACTTAGCATCTAGCTTAATTGTTTTATTTAGCTTGTTACGTTGAGCTACTAAGCGTTTATGATTCTTACGAGTTAGATGTTTGCTCTTTAATTGTTGATCAATCTTATTAACCTTAGCAAGGTTATTAGCTTGTTGGTTCAAATCCTTACGTTGGATTACTAATTCACGACGAGTTGTTTTTGAAAGGTTCTTCTTGTTCAATTCCTTGTCAATCTTATTAACCGTCTTCATTGCTTTATTTTGTTTATTTAAGTTATTACGTTCGGCTCTTAATTCTTTCTTAACATTCCGACTTAAATGTTTGTTACTTAAGTCTTTATTGATGCTTTTAATTGATGAACGTACTCGATCTTCTTTATGCAAATCTTGACGTTGTTGTTTTAAAGCCTTTACTTGTGTTTTAGACAAGTTATCATTTTTTAAGGAATCATTAACATTGTCAATATCAGCCTTCACTGAATCATTAATCTTAACCTTGTCATCTTTACGAGCTGGTAATTTGTTATCGTCATGCTTTGATACATTATTATTTTTACCATTATTATCATTTTGTTTATTGGTACTATTATTAGTTGGTGTTGGTGTTGGTGCTGGAGTAGGTACGATTGGACTTGGAGTAGCAGCCACTTCAACATCAATTGAATCGCCGTTTTGATCAAATTTACTATTATCAGCCACATTATAAGTAACAGATTTAATACTGTTATTTTTTTGTTGCATTACATCTGCAATCTTATCAATGGCCCCTTGGTATCTAGCAATCTTACTATTATCTGGTTGACCATTATTCACGGTATAACTAGCCTGATTACCATTAATTGTAATACTCTTAATATTTTTATGACTTGCTAACTCATCCTTAATTGTATTCATTGCAGCGTATTCAGATGGTTGAACATACACTGTCTTAGTAGCTGCATGTGCTGAATTCATCATTAAGTTACTTGCTCCTGCAAGTGATAAAGCTGCTACAAAAGAAAAAATTCCTTTTTTTACTAAATTATTCTTCATTAAAAACTGCTCCTTAAATCAATTATGTTATACAAATATATTAACATTAATTATTTTTTATTTAAATATAATTTTTTATTTAACCATTTGTTTAGCTTGGTCCCATGTCACATTAGTATGTGTACCTCCAGCAATGCCATTTAAAAAACCTTGGTTCACTAACGCTTTAATATCATTTTTACGGTTCATTGCCGCACTCATAATAGCAGCAGAATGTCCACTTTCATAATATTGCACTACTTGATCACCATTCATATGTTGTCCATCTACATCCAGGCCACCTAAAGCATTCACTGCCCGAGCAGCTGCACTCATATCAAATGAAGTGTAATAATTGACTGGGCCATTAGTCTGTTGTTTAGCATTCTTAATATCTTGTTCAGAAGTATTATTTTGCTTATTACGATTGCTTTGATTATCATGATTACCATTTGCATCGCTATTACTTTGATCACGGTCATTGGTTTTATTTTGGTTAATAAAACCTTTTGTGGCATGATCAATATCTGATTTTTTAGGCGTATTCTTACTATTACCTAGCACTTGTCCGCTCTTATTATCAACAATTTGTCCATCTGATTTTTCAGTATAAGTACCATTTTGTAGCTTCTTGACTTGGAAATCACGCTTCCCATTTGTCCCAGTTACATACAATAATTTATCATCAGAACCATCTTTCTTAGTCCCTTTAACTTTTACCACCATATGATACTTATTGCCCTTAGGCTTAGTAGTTCCTTGAGCTTTTTTATAGGTCTTATTATAAGCCTCATGGACATTATGATAAGCATAGGCAAATAAGCCCCCTAATGCTAAAACAATCAATACAATAATTGAAATAATCCAAAGAAATATCTTCTTTCCTGTACTCATCTTCTTTTTATTATTTCTATGCATGTTTTGCTCATTATTCATCAACATTACTCCCTAATTACTTTTTAAATCATTTTACCTTTACTATCAACCGTCACCATCGAATCTTTATCTTGATGATTTTCGAATTTACGATGCAATAAGGCAATACACTCATCAATACAATAACCTAGCGTCATTTCTTGATGAAAATGAATTTTTGCAATTTCACGAATACTATAAAATTTTTTCAAATAATTATCAATAAAATAATTTAAATATTCATTATAGCTTTGACTTATTTTAAATACGTCATTACTATCATTGCTATCAAATCTGGCTACATATAAATCATTATATTCATTTTGTGTTTGTCGAATCATTTTTTTAATATCTGCTTTATCAAAATTAATTGCTGGTTGTGTCAAAGCATCTTTCGATAAGTTACTATCTGCAAGTTCCATAATATGTTGATTATGACGACGCATTTTATCTGTCCCCTTATTTGGTTAATGTTTTTTTCTAATTTCAGGTACTCGCCATTCCAAAAGAATTAAGTTCACTAATAATAATAACGCGGTAAAGACAAAGACTCCACTATAATCAAAAATGTTAGAAATAAATCCACCCATCATCGAACCCACAACGGCACCAATAGCTTGCGCAGCTTGATTCAAACTAAAGACCATCCCTGTGGAACCAGCTGGTGTTTTTTTAGCTAGCAATGTTTGAATAATGGGATAAATAGCCGCATTTGAAATTCCTACTAAGAATCTTAGAATTCCTAAAACAATGACACTAGTAAAAAAGCCTTGGGGAAAGTAAAAAATAATGGAAAAAATAAAACCATAAATCAAAATTTTATTGGAACCAATGCGATCCCCCAAACGACCCCAAAAAGGTGAAGCTATTAACATCGCAATTCCTGGTAGTGAAGAAATAATCCCCGCTACTACCGTAATTGGTCCATGGTTATTCATTAATTCTTTTACAAATAAACTAATTACAGGATAAATTGAGTATAATCCAGCCTGGACAATAATAGTTGAAACTAGCAACCAGGCCGTCAATTTGGGATCAGGAAATTCTTTTAGAAAATGAATATCAAACAATGAAGGTTGATTTTTTATTTTCTTTGGATCCGGCTTAAAGGTTTCTTTAACCATAAATAAACTAAGTAAGAATGATAAGAATAATAAGCCACCGGTAATAAAGAAAGTTACTCGAATCGAGAATAATCCGGCTAAGAAGCCCCCTAAAATAGGTCCCAATAAATTACCACCAACATATCCTGTCGTAATAATGCCTAATGCATAGCCTTCTTTTTTCTTAGGAGTTTCAGCAGCTACTAATGCTGTGGCGTTGGGAATAACTCCTGCAAAAAAGCCTTGTGCTGCTCTTAATGCAACTAGTTCCCAAGCATTGGTAACTAATCCCATTAAAGTAATGGCGATTGCAGAACCAATCGTCGTCTGTAATAATAATCGTTTGCGTCCATGCCGATCAGCAAAGCGTCCCCACATCGGAGCAGTCACCGCTACCACCACAAAGGTCGCTGCATAAACTAATCCACTAATCATGGATAAAGCTCCATGGGAAAAATTACCTAGTTCACTAACATATAGCGATAGGAAAGGAATAACTTCACTAAACCCCGTCCCTGCAATAAAAGTTGCAAACCATAAAACTAATAAATTTCTTCGCCAAACCGGCTGACCAGAATCACTCATAGAGTGAAAAAACCTCTTTTCTTAAATTCAATTAATATGTATAACAATAATAACTGAGTTATTATATCATAATATATTGACGTAAATCAGCAGATAAAAAAAGATTGATGATTTTTTCATCAATCCTATTCAATATCATCCATTTCCACATTATCAAAAGTGCCATGAAACAATTTGCGATTATCATTACCAAATAAATGCTTAATTTCAAAATTTTTAATTTTAGCTTTTTTATTTATTGAATCAAGATAAACGATTTTTTGGGCAATCGCATTTGGACTTTGATTAGGATTAAGATTGATTGTGTCTCTTGGAATGTCTTTATATCCATCAACTGACTCAATGAGATTAAAGGTCCTTAAATCGTAATTTACAATTTGACTTTGCAATGCTAATCCCACATTCGTAGCAATCAAAATTGATAATAAAAATCCATATATATAGTTTAAAACACGACCAGTAGGCTTCTGCCAACTTTCAGACAACATATGTCCAATAATAACTACAACAAAGAAAATAAAGATAAAGTAAATTGGATATCCATACCTAGCCAGATAGATTGGTCTAAATAACAATGAAACTAATAATCCAGTCATTGCTGTTAACATAAAGTCAGCCATTACAAATGAAAATAACAAATTAAATTTTTTAGGCATTCTAAAATAACTCCAGACAATTGGATAGATACATAAAACCATCAATGCAATGGCTGCCCATAAATCAAAACTTGTTTGCGTATTTAAATCCGTAAATAGATTTACTAAATCGTTTAAAAAAGTTTGCCCATTCATTGGCGGGATCCAATAATTTTTAGCGACTGATTGCACTTGAAAATATGCAACAATCCCCCATGGGACAAACATCCCCACAAATAATCCAATCGATACTTTCAACGAATGCGTATCATATTTTTGGAAAACAAATTTCACAAAATATAAAATCAATAACCAGCCCGCCGATACTGCAGCAAAATAGTGCGTGTAAGAAGCCAAAGAGGCAAAAATTACTGCCAAAATAATGTGACCAGGTTTATGTGAATTATCATAGTGCTGTAACTGATTTAAAAGTAACGCTAACAATAACGCAGCTAGTGCATACATTCTAACTTGTGTTGCATAATGCATAATACTAGGTGCTAAAAATAACCCTGCCCACTGCAGTGCATTACCACCAATGACATTTAATGATTTAGCTGTTTTGCCTAAAACAATAAAAGAAAGTAGTGTAATTATATAAGATAAGACCCGGGCAAAAATTACTTTAATAAAAAGTGAACTAGTCCAAAAAGTAGTAATACTCAAATAGAATTTTAAAACTATGTAATAAAATGGTGGATGAACATCCATTGAATCAAGATGAATAATCTCAGAATAACTATGTTTTACTAATGCCATTGTAAAGCTTTCATCTCGCCACAAAGTTGGATGCATAAAAAACACAGCGTAAAGAATTGATATCACAAATAGCCAAAATGTAATTTTACCTTTTTTACTCATTTAACTGCCCCCTTCTTAATCAACAATAATATTATAATATATAAAAAAGTAAAGCAGACGAAAATTTCGTCTGCTTTTGCAAATTATTTTTGTTATTAGTGGATGAAAATAGTAACCAAAGTAACTAATCCAAAAATCACTCCAGGTACATTAGAAATAACTAGTGGCCAATCACGATAAGTCTTAAACCAACCATATAATGTCCATAAAGTAGCATTGATCGTAGCTACAAATGGTTGAATAGGACTAACTGGATTACCTGAGAGGTTTTGCATAATTTCAGGAATATATGCAATATACATTAGAGAAGAAGTCAAAATTGCAACTTTGCTCATAAGTTTTAGATTTTTAATACGTTTATCTGAAACTTCTTTACGTTTATTCTTTGGTACATAATTATCAATCTTCATACAAAATTCTCCTTTTGGCGAGAGCCGAAAATTTGATAAAAAATAAATTAACTTGTCTCGTTTAAAAGCATACATTTATTATAACACGAGAATTATATCTATTTTAAATAAAAAACACCAGCTAAAAATAATATTTGACAAGTTTAAATTAAAATCTTATGATAATTTATAAATAAATTAATTGCGACGAGAAAGTTGAGTAGCAATGACGATTTTTGAAGCGAGCTTCGTTAGGTGCAAGGAAGCATTAATCTAATTGTGAAAATCCCTTTCGAGCAATGTACTTAAACGAGTGGATTAAAGTACATGGGGTACACCCCTTAAAGTGTCAGCGTATGATTGTACGTGGAGAAGTAGATTTTATTTAGTCTACAAATGTAAGGTGGTACCGTGTCACTGATGACGCCCTTAGTCTAGTAATGGATTAAGGGCGTTTTTTATTTACTCATTTATACATATTTTTACAAAGGAGATGATGGTTTTGGATAGTCCGATTCAGATTTTACACATGGCGATTCAATTTATAAGTAACCTATTTTTCAATATATCGGAGGAGTTTATTTATGGAAGATTTAAACAAAAAACCATTATCTTTAAAACAATATTTAGTCGTTAGTTCATTATTATTTGCCTTATTTTTCGGTGCTGGGAATTTAATTTTCCCCTTACACTTAGGACAATTATCAGGCGCTAATTGGTGGCTAGCAATGTTAGGCTTTTTATGTACAGCCGTTGTTTTACCATTACTATCAGTACTTGCAATCAGCGTTACTCATTCTAAAGGCGTTTATGATATTGGAAAACCATTAGGCGGAGCCTTTGCATTAGTCTTCATGGTTTTAATTCATGCCACGATTGGTCCATTATTTGGCACTCCTAGAACCGCTACGGTTCCATTCAGTGTTGGGGTACAACCACTATTGCCCGCTAAGTATAGTCATTTAGGGTTACTCGTCTTTTCATTTTTATTTTTCCTAACTGCATTCTTACTTTCATATAAAGAATCTAGTATCATGAAAAGTATTGGTAAATTACTAAATCCAATTTTCTTATTATTACTATTTGCAGTTTTCTTATTAGGATTTCTTCACCCCATGGGAAGTGCAGCAACACAAGCTGCAACTACAGCATATCAAAATGGATCGTTCTTTAATGGATTTCTACAGGGTTACAACACTATGGATGCCCTTGCCGGATTGGCATTTGGTGTTACTGTCGTAACTGCTGTTAATCAATTAGGTAAAAACAATCCTTTAAGTAATGCTAAAGTAACTGCTAAAGCTGGTTTAATTGCAGAAGGCTTAGTTGCTACTATTTATGTAATATTAGTATGGTTAGGTGCTACTACTTTAAATAAATTCAAAGGATCAGCTGATGGTGGAACTGCTTTTAATCAATTGATGGGTTACTATATGGGAAATGTTGGTCATGCATTGCTAGCAACTTTGTTAACATTAACCTGTTTAACTACAGCAATGGGGTTAGTGGCTGCTTTTGCTCAAGATTTCCATAAACATTTTTCATTCTTAAGTTACCGTCAATGGTTAGGCTTCATGTGTTTAGCATCATTCATGACCGCTAACTTTGGCTTGGATACCATTATTCAATGGTCAACACCTATGCTAATGTTCTTATACCCATTCGCAATGGTATTAATCCTATTATCCGTATTTTCACCATTATTTAAACATGATTCTGTTGTTTATCTATTTGTTGTACTATTTACGACTGTGCCTGCTTTGATGGATATGATCTCCTCTTTTCCAACAGTAGTTTCCAAAAGTGCTTTTGGCAACGCAGTAACTGGTTTCCAACAAAGTTATCTTCCATTAGCATCTATTGGAATGGACTGGGTGGTTCCAGCAGTGGTTKGACTAATTGTTGGTTTATCAGTTCACTTTATCAAAACAGTTAAAAATAGCGTCCCACAAGAAGCTAATAATTAAAAAAATAAGCTGCTTAAAAGCAGCTTATTTTTTTAATACCCTTCTACTAAGTTAACTAAATTTTTATTTGGTTTTCCATCATTATTAAATGCTTGCATATTTTCATCTAAAATCGCTAATGATTCATCCATATACTCTGCATGTAATCCTGAAATATGAGCAGTAATTAAAACATTCTCCATTTGCCATAATGGATTATCCGAAGGTAATGGCTCAGGATCAGTTACATCTAATGCTGCTGATCCTACTTGTTGATTATATAAAGCATTAATCAAATCTTTAGTAACCGTACTTGGTCCACGACCAATACTGATAAACATTGGTTGATTATTCAAAGCATTGAAAAATTTTTCATTGTAATAATGGTAAGTACTATCGCTTAATGGTAATGCATTAATGATAAGATCAGCGTTTAAAACACGATCATCATTCATGACATTGTCCATACTAACGGTTTGTGCAAAACCATCAATTGGGTGCCCACTATGATTAACGCCAATGGTTTCAGCACCAAAAGCATCTAATAGTTCAGCAATTCTGCCACCAATATGACCAGTTCCAAATACAACCGCATGTTTACCATTAATCATCTTAGGCATTGCATTTGGTTGATACCATGATCTCTTACGTGCAGATTCATTAATTGCACGATAATTACCTAAAATCATCCCAATAACAGTTTCTGAAATTGGTTCAGCATGAATGCCACTAACAGTAGTTAAGTAAACATTCTTAGCCTTTAGTTGATCTAATGGATAATAATCAACACCTGCAGATAAAGCTTGAATCCATTTTAATTGAGCATTATCACTATTTAAAATCTTATCTAAAAGTTCTTTGTTATAACCAACTAAAATATCAATACTATCTAAAATATCTTTAGACAATGATTCATCTTCATAATAGATATTATCATTATCAAAATTTCCATTTTCTTTAAAGTTAGTTTTAATTTTATCAATATCAAAATTGGTATTTGGTGCAGCAACTAAAATATTCAATTTATCACCCTCCTTATATAATATATAAGGAAAAATGAATAAATACAATTATTTAATGCTACTTCTTATTTACATCCCTCATATTAAAGTCTGCTTTTCTAACATAATCTTGAATACCATGGCCCAAATAAAAATGAAGTTTATCAGGATAAATTTTTAGTTTATATGGATAATATTGATGTTTTGAAACCATTTGATGTTGATCATTCAGTTCATATTGAACACCACGGAATTGATAAGTATATCCGCCTAAATATCTATACTCAATGTTTTTAACACCTTCAGCAGGTTCTTTTTCATACAGGTTATCATCATCGTCTTTATACATATAATTTCCAGAGCTTTTATAATTATCATATGTTATATATGCTTTAGTATCTCTACCATTATAGTACCAAGTTCCATGAACTCTCTTAGGGGTTCCTTTATACCATTTATTAATAACTGGTTTAAAAGCGCGTTTTTTTGATTGCTTATGCGCTTTGTTTTTCTTATTAACCACTTTATGTACTCGTTTATGATGATTAGCATTAGCTGAAACATTATTATTACCGGTAGTTCCAACAAACAATAAAGTACTAGCAGTAATTAATGAAATTGAAATTAATCTTCTAAATTTCATGAACTTATCTCCTTATTAATTAATAAACTACATATTATAAATTAACACAAATTAATTTGTTAATAAAATGTGTATATACTTTCAATAAAATAAAATTTCTTTTACAATTAAATATAAATATTAACACGATTAATGAGGGATAAGATGAATAATAAAAGACTTTTAGATGTTAAAGATGGTTATAACTTCAGAGAATTAGGTGGCTACCCCACTAAAGATGGCAGAACTATCAAATGGAATAAATTAATTCGTTCCGGTGAATTATCGGAATTATCCAAAGTAGATCAAGAATACTTAACTAACTATGGAGTTAAATATGATGTTGATTTACGTTCAGATTTAGAACGTAAAAATGCTGCAGATAAAATGCTTCCTAAAACTACTTTTATTCCTAACCCTGTCTTCAATACTGGCCATGACAAAACAGATGAAGAATATGCTAAACAATATAGTATCAACCCAAATTTAGGTACTGAAAATATGATTTTGTCTTATCAAAGTATGGTTACAGAAGTTAGTGCTAAAAAAGCTTTTAGAAATTTATTTAATATTTTACTTCAAAATAATCAAGACGATTCATCCGTTTTATTTCATTGTGCTCAAGGTAAGGATCGAACAGGACTATCAGCTGCATTTATCCTATTTGCTTTAGGAGTCAGCGAAAATAATATTAGACAAGATTACCTAATATCCAAAGAACAAATGAAACCATACGTACGATTAAAGATTAATGAATATTCAGCATATGGTATGAATGATATATTGAAAAATAATTTATCTAATTTATATAGTGTTGATGAAAAATATTTTGATGCCGCAATGGATATGATCAAAAAAGAATATGGTAATATCGATAATTTCTTACATGATTTTATTGGATTATCCAATCAAGAAATTAAACAATTAAGAGATATTTATTTGACAGATTAATTAATAAGGAGGAAGAACAATGAGCTTAAAAAAAGCTGCCGCTACAATTGGCATGTTATCGGCAACCGTTGGTGTTGGTGTTTTTACTTTCAGTGAATATTTATTTAAATTAGGTATGAGTCGCAGAGACGCTGATCCAATTCCTCAAAACAATCAATTAAAATTTGCTTATGAATACTATCGATATGTAGATTGGTTTCACGCCATCCCAAAGGATGAATGGATTTTAAACGAAGAAGAAACTGGCGAAAAAATGGTGGCTTCGTATATTCCCGCTTTAAACAAAACTAATAAAACCGTTATAATGGCTCATGGTGTCGCATGCAATCGGGAAACAATGGCTAATTTCATAAAAATGTTTCATGATTTAGGTTTTAACGTATTAGCACCTGATGACCGTGCACATGGTGATAGTGATGGTAAATATGTGAGTTATGGTTGGACCGATCGGGTTGATTATAAGCGTTGGATTAACATGGTTTTATATAAAGTAGGCCTAGACACTGAAATTCTATTGTATGGAATTAGTATGGGTGCTGGGATTGTCACAATGTTAAGTGGTGAAGATTTACCTTCACAGGTAAAATCCATCATTGCTGATTGTGGATATACAAATGTTGGCGATGAATTTAATTATCTACTCAGAGAACGTTTTAATTTACCTGCATATCCTTTTGAACCACTAGTGAGTGCCATTAATTGGCATCGTGTGGGCTATCGTTTGCATAATGCTTCATGCACCAACGCATTAAAAAAGAATAAACGACCTATTTTATTTATTCATGGTGATAAAGACATATATGTTCCCACCTATATGTCTTATGAAAATTATCATGCATCTAAGGGACCAAAACAATTGTGGATTGTTCCAGGTGCTGGACATGAAGAAAGTTTCTGGACTAATCCAGTAAATTATAAACAAAAAGTACATGATTTCACTGGTACTTATATGTAGATAATAAAAAACGGAGAATATAAATTCTCCGTTTTTTATTTATTTAGTTTAATAATTTGATGATGCAATTTTTTAACTTGTTGATTTAATTTATTATGTTCATACTTACTTAGATGTTTATTAATAAGTTTATTATTTAAAGAATCTAATTTCTTATATATTCTGAAAATTTTATTTAATTTATTTTTTTCTAAGTTTAATTGCTTTCTAGTTTTATGATTTATATTTTTATACTCTAATCTAGTATTGATTTTATCAATTCTAGATATAATTGTATTTTGTTTAATTAAATCATTACGGGCCCCTCTTAAGTTGTTACGCAATGTGAAACTCAACTTACGATGACCTAATCTTCCATCAATTTGATTAATTAGCGTGAAATTATTTACTTGTTGAATCAAATTATGTTTATAGTTAGTTAAGTTATGACGAACTCGCTTACTTAAATGTTTGTGGGCTAGTCGATAGTTAACTCTATTAATGGTCGTAACTGATTGTGACTGTGCCTTTAAATCTTTTCTTTGCATCAATAAATTCTGACGAACATTTTTGCTAAGCTTCTTGTTATGCAATTTTCTATCAATAATATTAGTTTGTTTTTTGATAGATTTAACTGTAACTTGATGCTTTTTAGCAGGGCGTCGACTCGCCTTATGTTCATTATTTTCATTAGCGGGATTATGTTCACTATTATTATGCCCATTATTTTCATTAGGTTTATTATTATTTGGGGTTACTGGAGCAATTGATTCACTATAGGGATATACATTAATATTTTCTCCACTATTAGTAACATATGTTCTTGTTGGCGTAGCTGTCACGCTATTAATTCCTAAAGACTTCATTTTATTAAGAATTTGATTAATCTGAGTTGCATACAAATTATAATAATAATTGCTATTATCACCTAAATTAACTACTTTTTCTCCATTCGCATTTCTATAAATAATTTGATGATTAGTTAAAGTAATTGTATCTGCTTTATTATCTAGGGCAACTCTAATTGCTTGCATTGTATCAAAATCGCCTCTAGGAACACCAATGTTCATCGCATGAACGTTAGAAGTTGTTAAATATGACAATCCTGTAAACGATGCAGCTAATGATAAAGAAATTAATGATTTTTTTAAAATCTGTTTACTCATTTAAAATTCACCACTTAGTACTTTATTTAAATATATAATAACATTTAAAGCTGCTTTCAATAATTATTTAGCTCAAAATATAAAAAAGACGTACCTATATGGTTTTAGATACGCCTTTACTTATTAATTATTTTAACAATCCAATGCGTTTAAAAATATTATCAACTCGACGAATATGATAATGATAATCAAAAGCATCTTCGATATCAGAGGTAGACAAATGTTCTTTAATTGTTGCATTGTTCTCAACCAATGGTTTAAATTGCTTATCTTCATCCCATGAAATGGCAGTCAATGGCTGTACTAAATCATAAGCACTTTCACGTGACATCCCTGAATCAATTAATTTAAGCATTACCCTTTGTGAATAAATCAAACCATTAGTAGCATTTAAATTCTTCTTCATTTTGTCTGGAAATACATCTAGACTATCAACTATCTTGTTAAAACGATGCAACATATAGTCTAGCAAAATTGTAGTATCAGGTAAGATAATTCTTTCAGCAGACGAATGCGAAATATCTCTTTCGTGCCATAATGGAATATCTTCATATGCAGTCATAATATGTCCACGAACTACTCGAGCTAATCCACAAATATTTTCAGAACCAATTGGATTTCTTTTATGAGGCATTGCAGAAGATCCCTTCTGCCCCTTGGCAAAGTGTTCTTCAACTTCATGAATTTCAGAACGTTGTAAACTACGAATTTCAGTTGCAAATTCTTCAAGACTAGTAGCAATTAAACCTAAACATGCAATGTAATCAGCATGTAAATCACGGGGTAAAATTTGACTAGTAATTTCTTGTGGACGAATCCCTAACTTATTACATACATACTTTTCAACAAATGGATCTACATTCGCAAATGTACCAACTGCTCCAGAGATCTTACCTGCTTCAACTTCATTTGCGGCGATTTCAAAACGTTTCATATTACGTTTCATTTCTGAATACCAGCGGGCAATTTTCAAACCAAAAGTAGTTGGCTCAGCTTGTACTCCATGGGTACGTCCCATCATTACAGTATCTTTATATTTAAGCGCTTTTTTAGCAATAGTATTCGTTAATTCTTCAAGATCTTGTTTTAAAATTTTATTAGCTTGTTTTAATCGATATCCTTGCGCCGTGTCAACTATATCGGTACTAGTCATACCAAAATGAATCCATTTCTTTTCTGGTCCTAATGATTTTGAAACATCACGAGTAAATGCAACCACATCATGATGAGTAATTGCTTCAATTTTAGCAATTTCTTTTTCATCAAATGTAGCATTTTCACGAATTTTTCTTACATCGTCTTCTGGAATCTCACCTAATTTAGCCCATGCCTCATCAACTGCAATTTCTACTTCTAACCACGAAACATATTGATTATGCTTAGACCAAACTGATCCCATTTTTTCTCTTGTATAACGACCAATCATTAATGCCAACTCCTTAATCAAAATCATTGAATATATACATTTTAGCACATATAGTTCGTGTTTTCATATTATCTTTTATATTTTATATTAATTATCGTTCTTTAAATTATAAAACACGAAACATTTTATGGCATTTTTATAATATAGTTCTTGATTTATTTTTATAAACTGTTAAAATTCTTTCTTGGAGTGTTATTTAATACTCTAGTTAAATTATAAACTATAAAACTAACTATACTTAAAAATTTGAGGTGGACTTTATGTCATCAATCGTAATCGTAGGTAGTCAATGGGGAGACGAAGGAAAGGGAAAAATTACTGACTTTTTAAGTCAAGACGCTAACATGATTGTTAGATATTCTGGTGGTGACAATGCTGGACACACCATCGTAATCGATGGTAAAAAATTTCATTGTCAACTTATTCCATCTGGAATCTTCTACTCTGACAAACTAAGTGTGATTGGAAATGGCGTAGTCGTTAATCCAAAAACATTGCTTCAAGAAATGAACTATTTAAAAGAAAACGGTTTGAGTTATGAAGGCTTAAGAATCTCTTCCAGAGCTCAAGTCATCATGCCATACCACATTTTATTTGATAAATTACAAGAAAAAGCTAAAAAAGTTAAGTTAGGCACTACCCATAAAGGAATTGGTCCTGCTTACATGGATAAGTTAGAGCGAATTGGTATTCGCATAGCGGACCTAATTAATAAAGAAACTTTTGCAAGAAAATTACATCAAGTCCTAGACATCAAAAATAATATTTTAGACAAAATGTATGATTTAGAACCTTTTGATTTTAATGAAATTTTTAACGAATATTATGCAATGGGACAAAAAATTAAACCTTATGTTTGTGATACTTCATTGTTAATCAATGAATATTTAGATCAAGGTAAAAAAGTTTTATTTGAAGGTGCGCAAGGTTCAATGCTAGACATTGACCAAGGCACTTATCCATTCGTTACATCATCGAATCCAATTGCTGGAAATGCAGCTATTGGAACTGGAATTGGTCCTAATCGAATTGATTCTATTGTCGGAGTATGTAAAGCATATACTTCCCGTGTTGGTGAAGGTCCTTTTCCTACTGAACTTTTTGATAAAAAAGGTGATCATATCAGAGATGTCGCCCACGAATATGGAGTGGTTACTAAAAGGCCCCGTAGAATTGGTTGGTTAGATACAGTGGTGTTAAAACATGCTGCTAGAATTTCTGGTTTTACTCACCTTTCATTGAATTGTTTAGATGTATTATCTGGATTTAAAACTGTTCCTGTATGTACTGCCTATGAATATGAAGGCAAAGTTTTAAATTATTATCCTGCTAATTTAGATATCTTAGATAAATGTAAACCTATCTATGAAGAAATGCCGGGATGGGATGAAGACATTACGCAATGTAAAACAGTTGATGAACTACCTGAAAATGCTAAAAATTATTTAAAACGAGTTGCGGAACTAGTCGGCGTTAATCTATGTACTTTTGCCGTTGGCCCTGATCGTAAGTCCACAAACATTTTAAAAAATGTCTGGGAAGAAAATGAAGCTGAAGAAGTGAGGTAAAAAATATGCAAACTTTTGATTATAATAATGTTCAACTATTACCAGAAAAATGCATCATTAAGAGTCGTAAAGAAGCTGATACAACCATTAAATTTGGCCCTCATGCTTTCAAACTACCGGTAGTACCCGCTAATATGCAAACTGTTATTGATGAGAATTTAGCTACTTGGTTAGCAAGCAACGATTATTTTTATGTAATGCATCGTTTTCAACCAGCAGAACGTTTAGATTTTGTAAAAAGCATGCATCGAAAAAACTTATTTGCTTCAATTAGTGTGGGAATCAAAGATTCCGAATATGACTTTATTGATGAATTAAAGGAGGCTAAAGAAAGTCCTGAATACATCACAATTGATGTTGCCCATGGGCATTCAGATTTTGTTATCAAAATGATTCACTATATTAAAGATAATTTACCTGAAACATTCTTAATCGTAGGCAACTTAGGTACCCCCGATGCTGTGCGTGAAATTGAACGAGCTGGTGCTGATGCAACTAAGATTGGTATTGGCCCAGGTAAAGCATGTATCACTAAATACAAAACTGGTTTTGGTACCGGTGGTTGGCAATTATCTGCTCTTAAATGGTGTTCAAAAGTTGCAACTAAACCAATGATTGCTGATGGTGGAATTAGAACTAACGGCGACTTAGCTAAATCCATTAAATTCGGTGCTTCTATGATTATGATTGGTTCTATGTTTGCTGGTCATTTAGAATCTCCTGGTGAAATTGTGGAAAAAGATGGTAAAAAGTTCAAACAATATTGGGGATCTGCATCTGCTAAACAAAAAGGTGCTCGTCACAATGTTGAAGGACGTCAATTACTGATTCCATATCGTGGCAAAATTAACGATACCCTTACTGAAATGCAAGAAGATCTTCAATCAGCGATTTCATATGCTGGTGGTAAAGATCTAATGGCATTAAGAAAGGTTAATTATGTATTAGTTGATAGTATTGATTAGTTAAGCATATTATTATTTATAATCAATATAATATGATATAATTTTTAAGTTTGGTTAGGTTACCAATAGACATAAATCATATTAAAAGGTTGTATTATATAAATGGAAAAAATGAATATAACAAACGAAACATATAAAGACTTACAGATAGTTAAACATATTAATTGTATGACTTATGATCAATCAGTAATTCAAATGTTAATTGAGTTTTATCAAAAACATGCTAGTGATGGGGAAATAAGCGTTTTTAATACAATGAAAAAAAATTTATAAAAATAAAGCGTTGAGAAATATTCTCAACGCTTTATTTTTTATTGTTCCTTTAATTTTCCCCTAAAATCATCTAATGAATGATATCCTTTGGCTTTCATTATTTCAATTAATTCATTATTGATACGTTGAAAGGCTCCAAGCCCCTCTTCATATAACTGCGTACCAATTGAAACCATATCTGCGCCACATAAAATATGAGCAAAAGCATCTTGTCCAGTGGTAACACCACCAGTTCCAATAATGTTAATTGATGAATTTAATCGTTGGCGTAATGCCCGAACATTAGCTAATGCTGTAGGTAAAGCAATGGCCCCACCTACACCACCAAAACCACCTTTTGGTTTTAATACTGTGCTTTCGCTTTCAATATCAACCCACATCCCGTTTCCAATCGAGTTAATGGTATTAACATGACTAAGCGGATACTGATTTAATATTTTAGCAATTTTATCGAAATGTACTAAATCGAAGTATGGTGGCAATTTAATTCCTAAAGGCTTTTTGAAAAATGCAAAAATCTCTTTTAACATTTGATTGGAACTTGCAAAATCATAGGCCATTTGTGGTTTACCAATTACATTAGGGCAAGAAAGATTCAATTCGGTTAATCCTTGATATTTGGAATCTTGAATTTGATGTAATAGTTCTAAATCTTCTTCTTTGGACATCCCAGCTATTGATAAAATAGTTGGTTTTTGGATGTTTGAATGAGTTACATAGTCTAAATAAAATTGAAATCCTTCATTAGGTAAACCCATCGAATTAATTGAGCCAGCTGGTAGTGAATGATAACGAGGTAACGGATTACCAAAGCGACTGTTTGGTGTTGCACTCTTGGTTACTAATCCACCAGAATAATGATCATTCATTAATTCTTCTAGCTCTTTTTTACTTTGACAATGAATGCCAGATGCATTTAAGAAAAGATTTTTAAATTGAGTATTTTGAATTTTAGATGATAAATCAACAGTCATATAAATAATTCCTCCTATTGTAGCGCAGTTACGTCAAATGCTTGTGCTTCGAGTACTGTCAACAGTGATGCTACTGTATCTAAGGCTGTAAATAATGGTACTGAACTTTCAATTGCAGCCCCTCTAATTTTAGCTTCATCATCAAATGTAGTATTCGAATTATCAATCGTATTAACAACTAATTGTAAGTGATGCTTATATAATTCAGTTACTGGATTAATCGCATCTTTGTTAGCAACTTTTCCAACACATTTAGTTTTTAGGCCACCTTTTGCAAAATATTCTTGAGTATTTTTAGTGGCCTCAATTTGAAAACCTAAATGGCGAAAACGTTTTGCCAAATTCAAAGCCGTTGCTTTATCTTCATCAGCTACCGTAAATAAGATAGTCCCCGTATTTGGCACTTGAATACCTGAAGCAATAAATGATTTATATAAGGCTTTAGAAAAGCTCTTATCTGATCCCATCGCTTCACCGGTTGATTTCATTTCTGGTCCTAAAGTATTATCTACCAATGGCAATTTAGAAAAACTAAATACTGGTGATTTAACGCTAATCCTTTTAGCCTTCTTAACTAGACCGGTTTCATATCCCATTTCTGAAAGTTTGTGATTGAGCATCACTTTAGTTGCTAATTGAGTCATTGGCACCTTAGTCACCTTAGACATAAAAGGCACTGTTCTAGAGGCACGTGGATTAACTTCAATGACATATGCTTTACCATCTTTAATGACAAATTGAACATTCATTAAACCTTTAGTGTTTAAAGCTTTCGCTAACTTAATCGCATCATCTTCAATTTGTTTTTGTACACTTTGATGCATTTGTTGTGGTGGATAAACGCCCATTGAATCTCCAGAGTGTACTCCTGCTCTTTCAACATGTTCTAAGATTCCAGGAATAACTACTGTTTCACCGTCAGAAATCACATCAACTTCTGCTTCTGAACCTAGTAAGTAGGAGTCAATTAGCACTGGATGATCATTAGAAACCTTCACTGCATTTTGCATATAGTGATTTAACTCATCATTGTTATTCACAATTTCCATTGCTTTTCCACCTAATACATACGATGGCCTAATCATAACGGGATACCCAATTCGATTAGCAATTTTTACAGATTCCTTTGTGTCAGTGGCTGTATCACCCTTGGGTTGTGGTAAATTTAATTGCTTAATAACTTCATCAAATTGGTGACGATCTTCAGCACGATTAATATCATCAACGGTGGTCCCTAATATTTTTACACCTCTTTTATGCAAGGCTTCAGCTAAGTTAATTGCTGTTTGACCACCAAATTGTAAGATGACGCCTTCTGGTTTTTCCAAATCTATTACATTTAATACATCCTCTAAAGTTAATGGCTCAAAATATAATTTATCTGAAATCGAAAAATCAGTCGAGACAGTCTCGGGATTAGAATTCATAATAATGGCTTCATATCCTAATTTCTGAATGGTTTGTACTCCATGAACAGTTGCATAGTCAAATTCAACCCCCTGACCAATTCTAATGGGTCCAGATCCTAAAACTAATACTGATGGTTGATTGGTTTTGATTGATTCATTTTCTTGTTCATAAGTTGAGTAGTAATAAGGAGTGTATGATTCGAATTCGCCCGCTGAAGTATCAACCATTTTATAAACAGGAGTAATGTTGTGTTGTTTCCTTAAATCACGAATTTCATTTTCACTTTGCTGCCATAATTTAGATATTTCGGTATCGTTAAAGCCATATTGTTTGGCTGTTTCTAATAGTTCAATGGATTGATTTTTCTTTAATGCATTTTCAATTTCAATAATATGTTTAATTTTGTCTAAGAAGAAAATATTAATTTTAGTTATTTCTGATATCTTTTCAATTTTGATATTTCGACGAATTAATTCTGCTATTGAAAAGATCCGATCATCAGTAGCCGGCATTAAGTTAGCTATTAAATCATTTGTGGATATCTTTTTGTAATCTTCATTATCGAAATAGGTTTTACCAATTTCTAGTGATCGAATAGCTTTTAATATAGATTCTTCAAAAGTTCTACCAATGGCCATAACTTCACCGGTGGCTTTCATCTGAGTGCCTAGGTGGTTATCAGCACTAGTAAATTTATCAAATGGCCAACGTGGAATTTTAGTGACTACATAATCTAGAGCTGGTTCAAATTGTGCTAACGTTGTTTGAGTAATTGGATTTTTAATCTCATCTAGATTTAAACCAACTGCAATCTTAGCGGCCAATTTGGCAATCGGATAACCTGTTGCCTTAGAAGCTAACGCAGATGATCGAGATACCCTAGGATTAACTTCAATAATGTAATATTGCATGCTATTTTCACTTATTGCCATTTGAACATTACATCCGCCTTCAATATGTAAATTCCGAATTATTTTCAAGGCGGCATCACGCATCATTTCATATTCACGATCAGATAGAGTTTGAACTGGTGAAGTCACAATTGAATCACCAGTGTGAATACCAACAGGGTCTACATTCTCCATTGAACAAACAATCATGGCGTTGTCTTTATGGTCGCGCATAACTTCCATTTCAATTTCTTTGTATCCCATAATTGAACGTTCTACTAAGATCTGATTAATAGGTGATAATCTCAGTCCATTATGAGCAATTTCTTTAAATTCATCTAAATCATATGCAAAACCGCCACCAGTGCCGCCTAAAGTATAAGCAGGTCTAATTACAAGTGGAAAACCAATTTTGTTAGCAAAGTTGACTGCCTCATCCATACTATTTACCGTCTTTGATTCTGGAACCGGCTCTGAAATTTCAAGCATCAATTCTTTAAATCTTTCGCGATCTTCAGCCTCTTCGATTGAATCTAATTTGGTWCCTAGCAATTCAACATTAAATTCTTTTAAAATTCCCGAATCAGACAATTCTTTAGCCATATTTAGACCTGTCTGCCCTCCCAATGTTGGTAGGATAGCATCCGGTAATTCTTGGCGGATGATTTTGCTAACAAAGTCAACGGTTATTGGTTCAATAAAAACTTTATCGGCAATTTCGGTATCAGTCATAATTGTAGCTGGATTAGAATTAATCAAGATTACTTGATAACCCTCTTCTTTTAATGATAGACATGCCTGTGAACCAGAATAATCAAATTCAGCAGCTTGTCCAATCACAATTGGGCCTGAACCAATCACTAAAATTTTCTTAATATCTGTACGTTTTGGCATTATTTATTCCCCACTTTCTGATTTGCATTCATTGCATCAATAAACTCATCAAATACATATTCTGCATCGTGTGGTCCTGGAGAAGCATCTGGATGATATTGAACAGAAAATACTGGAAGATGTTTTAATTTTAGTCCTTCAACAGTCCCGTCATTAATTTCTCTTTGTGTCACTTCTAAATCAGTACCTTTTAATGATGATTCATCAACCGCATAACCATGATTTTGCGAGGTAAAGTTAGTCCTAATCTGCTTTTCATCTTTTACAGCATGATTAAATCCACGATGGCCAAATTTCATTTTGTATGTTTTGGCTCCATTGGCTAGAGCAAATAACTGATGACCCATACAAATTCCTAAAACTGGTAATTGCTGTTCTAATGATTTAATTGTTGGCAAAGCATATGCAATATTTTCTGGATTTCCAGGACCATTTGATAGCAACAATCCATCAGGATCAACTTTCATAATCTCTTCAGCGCTAGTATCAGAAGGAAAAACAATGACGTTGACATTTCGTTTAGCTAAGGCTCTTAAAATCGAATCTTTCAAGCCAAAATCTATCATCGCAACTCGTAATCCACTATTGGGAGCTTGATAGATACTATTAGTAGATGCTAATTGAGCAGATGAACTTGCTAATGGACTTTTAAAGGCATCATTGATAACTTTCTTGTCTAAGCTATCTACTATAATTGCTTCCATTGATCCATACAATCTTAATTCTTTTGATAATGCCCGAGTATCAATTCCTGAAATTCCTGGTAAATCTTCCCTTTCAGCATATTGTTGCAATGTCATCTTGCTTCGCCAATTACCAGTAAGACGGGCAATTTCTTTCACAATAATTGCATTTACTGCTGGGTGTAAGCTTTCCATATCATCTTGATTAATACCATAATTACCAATCAATGGATAAGTAAATACCAACATCTGACCATCATAACTAGCATCCGTCATACTTTCTTGATAACCTGTCATCCCTGTAGAAAAAACTAGCTCTCCATGAACCATTTTTTTAGAACCGAATCCATTACCTTTATAAATAGATCCATTTTTCAATACCAAGTAACGTTTCATTAGTAATTACCCCCATTTTGATAAACTAATTTACCTGCTACAAAAGTTGCCATTGTTTTTCCATAGACTTTTTCACCAATGAATGGTGAATTTTTACCTTTGGATAAAAAGTTTTTAGCATCAATCTTATACGGATGTACTAAGTCCATAATGGTTAAGTCAGCTGGTGCCCCTACTTTTATTACGCCAGCATTAATATTAAATTTTTGTGCTGGATTATTACTCATCCAATTAATTAAGGTTTGCATATCAACTAAGCCACTTTTTACAAAATGCGTATAAATTAAACTAAAAGCTGTTTCTAAACCAACAATACCGAATGAAGAAGTTAACATTGATCCAGATTTCTCTTTTTCACTATGTGGAGCATGATCAGTTGCTATCATATCAATAGTTCCATCTAGTAAGCCGCCAATTAATGCTTTTCGATCAGTAGGTGTTCTCAGTGGTGGATTCATTTTCATCATTGGATTATCCATTTCAATCATTTCATCGTCTAATAATAAATGATGAGGTGAAACTTCAGCAGTTACATTTACTCCTTCTTTTTTAGCAATCCTTAGTAAATCCACTGATTCTTTGGTTGAAATATGAGCAACATGGTAGTGAACTCCAGAAGCTTTAGCTAAAACCAAATCGCGTGCTAACTGACTAGCTTCTGATAATGGATTCATTCCTGGTAAACCTAATTTGTCAGCAGCTGATCCTGCATTCATCACACCACCGTTGATTAAACTATCATCTTCAACATGGGCAGAAATTGGTTTATTCACTAATTTTGCTTGAAGCATCGCTTGATACATTGTTTCAGCATCTTGAACGCCATGTCCATCATTAGTAAATCCAATTGCTCCTAATTTAGCCATCTTTTCAATATCAGCAGTTTTATATGCAATTAAATTACTCGATATGGCAGCAAATTGATAAATATTGATCAAGCTCTTCTTTTTATTTCTTTCAAGTTGTTCTTTTAAAGCTTCGGGATTATCAATTGCTGGCCTTACATTAGGCATGACAAGGACACTAGTAAATCCACCATGGGCAGCTGCTTTACTACCAGTTGCAATTGTTTCTTTATAAGTTAATCCGGGGTCTCTAAAATGAACATGCACATCAACCAATCCTGGTAAAATGGTATGATGTTTGGCATCAAATATTTGAGCATCATCTTCCATAATTTCTGGTGAAATTGAAGTAATAACTCCATTTTCAATTAAAAGGTCGACTAAATTATTATTTAAAATTGTGTGCTTAATTAATAGCTTCATTATTTGTCCTCCAAGTATTTATTCAATACAGTTGTAAGAATTGCCATTCTTGCGTAAACGCCATTGTTCATTTGTCTAAAAATTCTTGAATTAGATGATTCAACTAATTGCGAAGCAATTTCAACATCCCGATTAACTGGTGCTGGATGCATAATAATAGCTTTCTTTTTCATTTTTGCTGCCCTTTGTTTAGTCAATCCATAATCTTCAAAATAATTTTGATTGGTAAATTTTGATACCAATTCATGATTTAGTCTTTCTAGTTGCACCCTTAACATCATTACAACATCTAACTTATCGATAATTTCATCAATGGTTACATAGGTGCCAAATTTATCAAAATCTTTTGGATACCATGCTTTGGGTCCAGCAAAATATACATTTGCACCTAGTCTTTGCAAAATTTCCGCATCCGATCTAGCAACTCTTGAATGCACTAAATCCCCAATAATTCCAATACTCAATCCAGCAAATTTGTGGAATTCATCGTCAATAGTTACTAAATCTAACAAACTTTGTGAAGGATGTTGACCACTACCATCACCAGCATTGACCAATGAAATGTTGATATTAGAATCTTTAGATAATTCTTGATACCATCCTGTAAGTTTATGTCTAATCACTAGGCAATCCATTCCAATTGCTTGTAGTGTTTTAATAGTGTCTGATAAAGATTCACCTTTCTTCATTGAACTAGTTTGCGGATTAATGTTGAAAGTTTGTATTCCTAATTTACGCTGTGCCATCTCAAATGAGGTGTGGGTTCTAGTACTATTTTCAAAAAATAAATTAGCTGCATACATTTGTTTTTTAAATTTAATTTGCTTACCATTTCTAAATTTATGTGCTAATAAAATCATTTGTTTAATTTCATCATTTGAAAATTCATTAATATTTAAAAAATTCATATCTAAAGCCATTACAACTCCTTCCAAAATTATAAAAAAGCACCTTACTACACAGAGTAAGGTGCTTTAGATGGACTGGTATTGTTACTTAAATCCAATGTTCCCTCTCTGGAGTAACTTAATTGAAATAAAAAAGACTTCCTGAAAATTCAGAAAGTCCCAAGGTTGGTCTAGAAGTATCTACTTATATCCCATATTTTATAACCCTTGGTGACTCTCTGGTCAACTATTAAAAGGTCTTTCGTATTTGTTATTTATAATAATAGCACAAATCTTAATATTTACAAGCTACAAAAAAGACATGGATTAAAAAATCCATGTCTTAATATCAGATGAGTAATTAAAATTGGTTGTTCAAATTAAATTTTAATACCAACCATTTTGTTGCCAAAATGATTGAGCATTTTCCCATGAACCATAACGTGATTGAACATATTGATTAGCGACTCTTTCCTGGTTTGCTTCAGAATAGTCACCATTTAAATAACTCTTATCTAGTTGGTAACGACCATAGTATTGGCCATTTGATGCACCATAGGAACCACTTGATTCATGAGATGCAATCCATTCTTTAGCTGAGTTATCACCAGTTGATGCAGATGTATTTTGAGTAGTTGTTGATTGTGTTTGTTGAGCTGGTTGAGATTGAGCTGAGTTTGCTTGAACTGATTGTGATTGAGTAGTTTGCTGATTATTTGTACTAGCATTACTTGGTAATGTTAGCTGTTCACCAACATAAATCATAAAATCAGATGTTTTGTTATTTGCTTGTTCTAATGAATCTAATGAAACATTATTTTGTTGAGCTAAACTCCATAGAGTGTCACCAGACTTAACAGTAACTTTTGTTTGGTCTGCGTTTGTATTTGTAGTTTGATCAGCATTGGCAGAACCAGCACTTGCGATGAATAAACCTGCAGCAGCTGCAGTTACGACTAACATTGACTTAATATTGTTTAACTTAATAATAATAATTCACTCCTATAAAAATCTATATCTTGTAATTCGATAATTTTCCAAAGTGTTAATCGCTATTGATTAACTGTTTCATATAGTACATGCTAATCATTACATAGACTTCTCATCAAAATTAAAATAATCAGTTTTTTCGTAATAATGTCTTACTTATGTAATATAAAGACATACTAGTTGAACAAAACACTGTTAAATCAACATTTTAAAATTAAGCACAATAAGATTAAAAAATATAATATTCATTAATTTTTTATAAATAAGGGTTGATTTTTGAAAATAGCCCCCTTTAGGGTAATTAAAAATTTGTAATTTTAAAAAGTATTATATAGAAAATAAAAAATACATCGAAATTAATCGATGCATTTTTTTAATTGGCATTTCTAATTAATACCAACCATTTTGTTGCCAGAAAGATTTAGCATTGTCCCATGAACCATAACGTGATTGAACATATTGATCAGCTGTTCTTTCTTGGTTAGCTGCAGAATAGTCCCCGTTTAATGAAGCTTTGGATATTTGGTATTTACCATAGTATTGTCCATTTGATGCTCCATATGAACCACTTGATTCGTGAGATGCAATCCAATCTTTAGCAGAATTAGAACTGCTAGAAGAATTAGTAGAACTATTAGTTGATTGATTCTGGTTAGTAGTTTGTTGTGAAGATTGTGCTTGTTGTGGTTGTACTTGCACATTATCACTAGTACTTGCTGATTGAGCAGTACTTGGTAATACTAATTTTTCTCCAACATAAATAGTATCATTTGAAACATTTTGATTAGCTTGCTTCAAAGCATCTAATGAAACATTATGATTTTGAGATAAGCTCCATAATGAATCACCAGATTTCACAGTTACTGTTTGTTGTGAATTAGAATTTGTGTTTTGATCCGCATTAGCGGCAGTGCCACCTGCAATGAATAATCCGGCAGCGGCAACAGTTGCAAATAAAATTGATTTGATATTGTTTGGTTTAAAAATAAAATCACTCCTGTAAGAAATCTTAAATATATTTTGTTTTCAATTGTTGTTTCTTAACCTTCGTCAATCAACTGAGAACATCGTACAATTATTTTTTTACATGAAAGTTTCAAACTAGTTAAAAAATAAGCCTTTTATGTAATAATGTTTTTATTATGTAACTTTATGAAACTATTATCATAATTATAGTTATAAAAACAGGAAAGCTAATTTTACAAATAAAAATATATACTAAAAAAACATGTAGAATTTCTACATGTTTTTTCACTAATACCAATTATTAGAAACCCAATGAGCTTTAGCATTAATCCAAGATCCATATCGATCTGATACATATTGATTAGCTACCTGCTCTTGATGTTCGGGTGAATAATTACCACCCAAATAGTTTCTATCTAACTGATATCTACCATAGTATTGACCATTTTGTGCTGTATATGAATCAGTTGATTCATGAAAAGAAATCCAGGCCTTTGCATCAGCATTTGCTTGGTTCCATTGCTTTTCATAATTTTCTTTTGCGTCCAAGTCTTGCTCTTTAGCCTTTTGTTGTTTATCAGCAACATTTTTCTTTTCTTTTGAGTAAGAATTTTTATTATTTCCATTTAAAAGTAATAAATGATCTCCAGGTAATAATTGACTATTATCATATTTACCATTGGCACTTTTTAACATAGAAATAAATATATTATATTTATCTGATAGATTTTCTAAAGTATCACCAGATTTGACAGTAACTACAGAATTAGTATTGGCATCAGCAATATTATTTGTAGATTTACGATAAATAGAAATTGATACTATTGCTAGCATCACGATAAAAAGGTAAAAAAAGTAACGATTTCTTTCTGTAATGATTTAAACACTCCTATAAAAAATATATAATTGCGAATTATTTACCCGTAATTGAGCAACAAAAAAATATTCTATAGGTTAAACATTACAATCAAGTTTCCATAAAATTACAAATATAGGCATGCAGAAATAATATTAATGTAATTGTAATATATATATTTAAATCATTTATAAACTGTTGATTTAAAAAGGTTTAACTATTTTTCAACATATTATGATTGTATAAACATATTTTAAATATGAAGTTGCATATATAATAAAATGCAACTTAAAAAGGGATAGTTAAAAATTAACTATCCCTTTTTAATTATTTTGTTGTTTTAATATGTTTAATTTTGATTCCAGTAACCGCACTTAAAATTGAGAAAACTGGTGAAAGAATACTTAAAAAGACAAATGGAGCAAAATGACTTGCTGGCACGTTTAAAGTTGCTGAAATAAATGCACCGGCAACCCCCCATGGTACTAAGTAATTAATTACTGTTCCACCATCTTCTAACGCCCTACTTAATGCGACAGGAGCTAAACCTGCTTTTTTAAAGACTCCTTTAAATGCATTGGCTGGTAAAATTTCTGATAAGAATTGTTCACCAACAAAGATATTAACACCGATGGCTGTAAAGATTACACTAACAATTAATTTAGCATCAGTATTCAAATGTTTAGCCAAAGGAGTAATTACTGCATCAATAATGCCAAGGTGCATTAATAAACCACCAAAGGCTAAAGCAATCATAATCAATGCTATTGTTCCCATCATTGAACTAATTCCACCACGTGAAAGTAAAACATCAACTGATTTATTACCTGTTTTAGATACAAAACCATTCAAAATTAAATCATTCAATTTAATGATTCCGAAATGTGGATGTTCAATGAAAAGTAAAATTGAAGAAACTACGATATTAATAAATAATGTTGGAATAGTTGGAATATGACTCCATGCACAAATTAGAAGTAATGCAATTGGAATCACAGCCCAAAATGTAATGTTGAAATGGGCATTTAAAGTTGCAACAGTTTTGCTAACATTCCCTAAATTAGCGGATCCGCTACTATGATTCAAAAATACAAAAATAATAAATGAACCAACCATTGCTGGAATTGTAGACCACATTAAATTTTTAATATGATCAATTAAATCTGCTCCGGCAACTGCAGAAGCTAAATTAACGGTTGCAGATAATGGTGAAGATTTATCTCCAAAAACAGCTCCAGAAATAACAGCCCCTGCAATCATTGCTGGATTCATCCCCATAGTAATTCCAATTCCCATAAAGGCAATTCCTAATGTAGAAATTACTGTAAAGGCACTCCCAATTGCAGTTCCGACTAAAGCACAAACTAGAAAAATTGATGGTAAAAACCAATTAACATTAATTAAGTGAAAGCCAAAGACCATTAAGCTAGGAATAACACCAGATGCAATCCATACTGCAATTAAACTTCCGATTAAAATGAAGATAAATAATGGAACGATTCCATTTTTAACTCCTACAACAAATCCTTCATCAATATCATCCCATGCAAATCCTCTGAACTTTGCCCAAAATACTAATAACAAAATACTTACTAATATGGGTAGTTCTGGAGAAATTCCCAATCCGATAACTCCAAATGACATCATAACAATCATAATTAACAAAACTATAATGCCTTCTAAAACACTAACTTTTGGTTTTTCATTTTCCATGATAAACGCTCCTTTATTTTTTATTCAGTAAATTATGTAATTAAACGGCGTTTATATATCGAGGATTACCTCCACAATTATTTTTAATCATAATTAATACCTCTTCTTTCCATAAAAAAAGTCCCTGTTGTTTAAAACAACAGGGACGAATTAATTTTTATTTTACCGTGGTACCACCCAAATTAGGAATCTACAATAACAAGATTCCTCACTCTCTAGAAAGTAACGGTTCTAGCTCCGTTCTTGGGTAGACACTATCCAACGTATTTCATCAAATTTAACCTGATCGACTCGCAGCAACCGTCGACTTCCTGACGCTCAGTTAAATTGTTACTTAAATTTGGAATAACTGTTTTATTAATATTCGATTAAATAAATATTAGCATCTGGTATTTTAAAAGTCAATAAGAAACTAAATCTCTGCTAATTTACGCTTTAAGTAATGTGCCATTTGTTTAGTTGAGTAAATTCCAGTTACTTTTTCAACAGCCTTACCATTTTTAAACAAAACAATGCTAGGCATACTCATTACTTTATACTGTTTGGCAATATCTTCATTACCATCAACATTCATTTTTCCAAAGTGAATGTTATCAGCAAATTGTTTCTCCATTTGATTTATAACTGGATCCATTATCTTACATGGACCACACCAAGGAGCCCAAAAATCAATAACGGTTATTTTATTATCAGTTTCTTGTTTAATATTATTTCTAGTAATTTCGGTTGAAATATATATCGCTCCTATTTTTTTATCTTACGACGAACAAAATGGATAATAATTGTAACTATAAAAGTAACTAATACAATTAATCCAAAGTAAACAGGTGGAATCTCAATATCAATTGCCGGGATTGAAAGGACCAATTTCAATGCAATAACAGCAATTAAAAAGTATGCCATAGATTTAAGCTCAGGAATTTTCTTCATAATTACCATAATAATTTCAGCAATTCCCCGCATACATAAAATACCAATTAAACCACCGATTAATACCACAACTGGATTAGGTGAAATAGCTAGTGCTGCCAACACTGAATCTACAGAAAAAACAATATCCATAAATTCAATTTGTGCAACTGTCATCCAGAATTGTTTTCGACTACCAGGTTTAGCTTTATTGGAAAAATTTTTCTTCTGTTTTTCACGACCAAAAAAATGTTTATACACTAAATAAAATAGATATAAACCACCTATGATCTTAATTTCCCATAAATGAATTAAAAAAGTACCTAATCCAATTATTATAAAGCGGAAAAGATAAGATCCCCAAATACCATAAAATAAAGATTCTTCTTGCTCTTTTTTATCTGGTAAAACTTGTGTTTGGGCAGCTAGTACAACTGCATTATCAACTGACAATAAACATTCAATTAAAACTAATGAAAGAATAACAATCCATGCATCTTCAGATGTTAGGACACTAATCCAATTATTTCCATCAAAAAATGGACCATATAACTTACCTAATATCGATAACAACTAAGGTCTCCTTTACTTATATAATATAACTATATTATATATTAAATTAATTAAAAAATGACATAAAATGTCTTAATTATTTATTGCCTCATTATCATATTTTTCTAGATTATATTGACGAATTAATTTGATTAACGATTTTGCATAAGTAGGATCTGTCGCATAATTATTTTTTTGTAACATGTTAGCTTGATCAACATAACTAGTAATATTCTTTTGTTTAATAAAGTTAAGTGCAATTACACGATCATGATTTTCAACAGCTTCGGTAATACTTGGATATTTTCTAAAAGTTGCAGGAACAGATACTTTCTTTTGTGAACCTTCACGAACAACTTTTTCACCTTTTTTGGTAGGTGTATCATTACTTACATATTCATCAGTATAGTATCTGATAAATTGCCCTTTGTACTTACCCTTAATACCAAAAATATTATTGGCTTTCTTATACAATTCAGAAGTTCCCCAATTAGATTCTTGAATTGCTTGGGCAACCACAATACTTGGCAATACTTGATGGCTTTGTTTATAGACCTTAATTGAAGGATTAGCAATACTTACAGCAAATTTATGCTTGGCTTCAGCTTCTTTTTTTTGTGTTTCTATAATTTGATTTTGATTATCTTTAGCAACTTGGTTTTGTTCCATATTATTGTAAACAGCTTTAGCACCTTTAAAACCAAAAAAGCCAATAATTAAAACAACTATTATTCCAAAAATCCATTTAAAAGTTTTCATTTAAATATTTCTCCTCAAAATTAGTCATTTTTTAATACTTTATAACTAATATTATTTTCTTCATCAATAAATCCATATAATAATTTTTTCTTTTCTTTATCAAAATATCCTAAATTAACAGCAGGATGATTATTAATATTTTCGATTCCCTGAAACGAGTGTGTCATAAATTTTCTTATAAACTTCATGTTATCTAAGTTCTTTTTAGCCGATTCATGAGCAACAGACAGAGTGAAACCTTTATCTAAATAATACTTCATTAGATTAGCGCACATGAAATTTTTCATGTCAAAAACACGTGATGAATAAGAATTGCTACGAATAGATTGAATGTATCCCCTTTGTTCCCAATATCTTAGTTGGCGAGCAGAGACATTTAATATCTTACTAACCTCGCCTATTTTAAATATTAATTGATCTAAATCTAAGGCTTTGGGAAATAAGGGTTTAAAATTATTATCCATTGTGTTTTCCTTTCATTGCAATAATATAATTGTGAAACTATTTATTAATTTAGCATAATTTTTAGTTAGTTTCATTAATTTTTATATCACAATTAATATTAAACAACAAAAATCACTTTATTACACTATTAATTGCATGATTTAATCGGAATGAAACTGCTTTGTTACACTTTTGCAATATTCTTTTACTATTATTATAAGTATAAATAAACGAGGAGGACATTTTTAGAGATGAAAAAGTATTTTACAAAGTTAGCGATGACCATGATTGCATTTACTTCACTATTATTTATGGGATCAGCAATCAGCAACAATAATGTACATGCAGATGCAAATGATAATTTTCAACAAGTCTATACAGTTGCCAAATCAAAATTAGGTAGTCCATACATATATGGTGCAACTGGATCCAATGCATTTGATTGTTCAGGATTTACAGGATATGTTTATAAAAATTCTCTAGGTGTTAGATTACCAAGAACTGCTCAAGCTCAATACAATGCTTCAACTAAGGTTTCACGTAATAACTTACAAAAAGGTGACTTAGTATTTATTGGTGGTTCAACTGCAAGTATCTATCATGTAGGTATGTATATCGGTCATGGTAAAATGATTGATGCACAAAACCGCGGTGTTGTTCAAGAAAGCATCAAGGCTCCTTGGTGGAACGTTGTTGGCTATGGTCATATCGACGATTAAAAATCTCTAAAATGTTTATAATTAAAAAAGATGTTTCCTAAATTGGGAAACATCTTTTTTAATGGATATATTAACTTAGCTCCTCATGATAATACTTAGAAGCAATTTTATGATATCTTAATTGGTCTAAGGTTCGATAAATAATCATTCTTAATTCATGTAATTTTATTAAATTGTAGGAGGCTAATTGCACCAAAATCAAACGTTCAGTTCTATAAACAATTTCTTGATTATTCGTTAAAGACAATAAATCTTTATGAATCATATCAGGCATAAATTGAATGATTTTGCCATCATTCAATTGAATATCAAGTTTCTTTTTTGCTTGCATTGTCTAAATAAACCTCCCCTAATAACTTAACTTTTATTTTACAACAAATTATATAAATTTCAACTATATATAGATTTCAAAAATAAAAAAATCTATATATAGTAGCTACTGAAATTTAGATTAAATAAAAGAATGTCATTTTTTTATTTGTCTGTTAATATTAAAACTATTATGAATTATCAAAGGAGCTATAAAATTGAAAGCGATGAATTATATTCGTCAAAAATTAAGTACTAGACTGGGATTCTTTAGTCTATTGTTATTTCTTTTTTGGCTAAAAACTATATATGCATATTTTTATGATTTTCAGTTAGGATTAAATAGTCCTTTTGAATTCATAGTGGCTTTGATAAACCCTATTGCAACAACTGCCTTTTTATTTGGCATTGCAATGTATATCAAGCCAAGTCGTTTATTCTATCCAATTATATTAATCCTAGATATCGTAAATACTCTATTATTGTATTTAAACGTTATATATTTCCGTGAATTCACCGATTTTATGACGATTAGTACCATGACTGGTTATTCTAAAGTAAATCAAGGTTTAAGTGGTTCATCCTTAGCTTTAACTATGCCTCACGATGTTTTCTTTTGGTTAGATTTAGTAATAATTATATTTTTAATGTTATTAAGAGTTATTAGAATTGATAAAAAGCCAATTGGTTTTAAAGGAGCATTCACAATTACTTCATTATCAGTATTATTATTTACCATCAATTTATCATTTGGTGAAATGGATAGACCTCAACTGCTAACAAGAACTTTTGATCGAACTTACATAGTAAAATATTTAGGAATTGACTCTTTCACTATGTATGATGCTATTAAACAACAACATAATAATGATTTAAGAGCAATGGCTACTAAATCAGAAATGGATGATGTTTTAAAATATACGCGTAAACATTATGCTGCTCCTAATAACAAAATGTTTGGCCTGGCTAAGGGTAAGAATGTTTTTGTAATTCATTTAGAGAGTTTTCAACAATTTCTAATTAATAAAAAGATTAATGGTAAAGAAGTCACCCCCTTTTTAAACAGTTTATATAAAAATAAGTCCACTTATTCATTCGATAATTTCTTTCATCAAGTTGGTCAAGGAAAGACATCGGATGCTGAAAACATGCTAGAAACCAGTACGTTTGGGTTACCACAAGGATCATTATTTACCCAATTTGGTAGTGATAATATTTTCCAGGCCGCCCCAGCTATTTTAAAACAGCAAAAAAATTATTCTAGTGCTGTATTTCATGGAAACGTTGCTAGTTTTTGGAATCGTAACAGTGTTTACAAAAATATGGGATACCAATATTTCTTTGATTCTAGTTACTATGATACTTCTGGTGATAAATCACTAGGCTATGGACTAAAAGATAAATTGTTATTTAAAGACTCAGTAAAATACCTGCAAAGATTACAACAACCTTTTTATGCTAAGTATATAACTGTTACCAATCACTTCCCTTATACTTTAGATAATGAAGATTCTAAATTTAAGACTACTAACACTGGTGATAGCAGTGTTGATAATTACTTTAAGACTGCTCATTATTTAGATCAATCTATTAAAGAATTTTATAATTATCTTAATAAGGTCGGCTTATTGAAAAAATCTGTCATTATGCTTTATGGTGATCATTATGGTATTTCAAATTCTGAAAATCCTAATTTAGCCAAAGTAATTGGTAAAAATCCTGATAATTGGAATGATTTTGATAATGCACAATTACAAAGAGTTCCATTAATGTTTAATATTCCTGGTAAAAAAGGTGGTTATGTCGACCATACTTATGGCGGTGAAATTGATGTTCTACCTACTCTATTACACTTATTGGGAATTAATACTAAAAAATATGTTCAATTTGGAACTGATTTATTCTCAAATGAACACGATACAATCGTGGCATTTAGAGATCGAGATTGGGTAAGCACTAAATACACTTCAATTGGTGGGACTATCTATAGCAATAAAACTGGTAAAGCATTACAACCATCACCAAATCAACGTCGAATTTTTAATAAGATGCAAGCACGTGTAAATACTGAATTATCGTTCTCAGATGAATTAAACGAGCAAAACTTACTACGTTTTTACAATCCAAACGGATTTACACCAGTAAATCCTAATGATTATAATTACACCAATGGTTTACAAAAAGAAAAGGGTAAAGAAACTGAATTAGGCAAAAAATCTACTAGTATCTTCAGTCAAAATAAAAATCGCTCAACCAAAGCACTATATAAGACTGATGCTCCCGAATTAAGGCACTATACCAACAGAAATTCTAAATTAAATAACAAACATCAAGACCTTGATAATTAAATAAAAGCGAACATTTTAGTCATAAGTGTTCGCTTTTTTATTTGAATTTTATAATTTTTATTCTAAAATGACTGTAATAAATTTATATTAATAAGTGAGCGTTAAGAAATGAAAAGATTTAAAAATAAAAAGATTGAAATACTATATAGTATTTTTATTGTTATGCTAGCAGTTATATCAGTTTTACTGGTCATCTTTGATTATCTTAATATTATTAACATTTATCATGGTGTTTTATTTAAAATATATTATGGTATCTGGATATTTTACATCATAGATTATGTAACTGGGTTCTTTATGGCAGAGAATAAAAAACAATTCCTTTTAGATACTGCTTTGGATTTAATCTCATTGATTCCAGCACACCCTATTTTTGTAATTTTTCGATTATACCGGGTGATAAGAATTGTAAGATACTACAATATTTTTTGGAAATTTGGCTGGGATGGTAAATTTACTGGCGGGTTACATCGTTTTATATATGACACTGGATTTATTTATCTATTTTCTGTCAGTATTGTAATTTTAATTTTAAGTGCATTAATTTTTGCATTTTTTGAACATTATAATCTATCCACTTCTTTGTGGTGGGCAATTACAACTGCTACCACTGTTGGTTATGGTGATATTGCCCCTCAAACTGCTGGCGGTAGATGTATCGCTGTATTCCTAATGTTCGGAGGGGTTGGTTTTATTGGTTTGTTAACATCTACCATTACTGATTTTTTCACTCATGATAGTAGTGATGCAACTGATGATAAAATTGATAAACTAAGTGCACAAATTGAAGAATTAACCAAACAGGTCAATTATTTACAAAAAAATATTAATAAAAAAAGTGTTCCCCAAAAAAGGAACACTAAAAATAAAAACTAATCATTGGTTAGCTGAGTACTATGAATTGGAGTATGATTATCAGGATATAAATCATTCATAATTGCATTAACTGCAATAGGCACTTCTCCAAAGCCAGTAGCAATAATAGTTTGTTTACCATTATATTTGGCTTGATCACCTACTGAATATATATTATGAATGTTGGTTTCTAAAGTTGGGTTAACTTTAGTAGCATGATGATCTTTTTCTAGGTCTAAATTCCAACCTTCCATATTTTTGTTATTAGAAATAAAACCATAATTTACTAAAATTTTATCAACGTTAAGATTTTTAAAATCATCATCGGTCTTCATCTTTTTAGCAACAACTTTAACTTGGTCGTTATCAGCAGCTTTCAATTGTTTAATTAAATATGGGGTAATTAATTCAACAGAAGATTTTTTCAATAAATCTACCATATGTTCTAATCCTCTAAACTCATTACGACGGTGAAGTAAATAGACTTTTTTGGCAGTCTTTTCTAACATTAAAGCTTGATCAATTGCTGAATCACCACCTCCAGCAACTAAAACTGTCTTATCTTTGAATTGTTGAACATCCTTAGCGGTATAAACTAATTGTTTGCCTTCAAAATCATCGGCACCATCTGCCATTAATTTACGAGGATTAAATGCTCCATTCCCTACGGCAATAATAATGGCTTTCGATTTACTATTACCTTTATTGGTAGTAATATTAAATATATTTTCATCCTTGACTACATTGGTAACAGTCTCATTTAACTTAATATCACCATTCATTGTATCTAATTGGCTTTGCAAATTACTTACCAAATTACGACCTTTAATAGCTGCTTGACCAGGAATATCTAATAAAGTTTTTTCTGGATAAAGAGCATTTACTTGGCCACCTAACTCAGATAAGCTTTCAATAATTTGAAACTTAGCATCCCTTAGACCAGCATATAAACCTGCAAACATTCCAACAGGACCACCGCCAATAATTGTGATATCATAAGTTGAATCTGTCATTTTAAATTAACTCCTTTTATTTTGGTGTTATTTAATATATTATGTACCATATAGTCATACTTTAGCAAAGGAAGAGCACTTATGCATAGCAGAAGAAAAAGAAAGATTATCATCGGAATTGTTTTGTTCCTAGAAGCAATTGCGTTTATTACATCTACCCTTTGGGTTTTTAGAGGACGCGTCTTAAATGACGTTAAAGTCGAAAAAAGCAGAACTGCAACCATTTTCATCCCTGGTTATGGTGGGAATGCCGTTTCTACTGACGATTTCATAAACCAATTTAATGATCATGGGATTGCTAAACGTTCATTACGTATTTATATATCTAATGATGGTAAAGTTTCTACCATGAAACAATATGTTAAAAAAATTAAGAAAGATAACCCATTAGTGCAATTAATTTTCCAAGATAACACTCATCCTGAAAAACAAGCTGATCAAATGGTTAACGTAATGTCATACCTACATGATAAATACAACATTAAGTCAGTAAACTTCTTAGGGCATTCATCTGGTGGAACAATTGCCTATGAATACATGGTAAAACATCCACATCAAAAGAATGCTCCAGAGGCTAATAAATTTGTAAGTATCGCTAATGATTATGATCCAAATGATAAACGTGTTAAGAATTTACCTCGTACTTTACATGTATTAAACATTGCTGGTGAAATTTATAATGTTGGTACTGATGGTGAAGAAGCCGTTAATATTGTTAAACCTATGGGTAAATTGGTATCTCCATATGTTAAGAGTTATCAATTCTATCTCTATCGAGCTGATCCACTTTCAGCAGAACATTCAATGCTTCATGAAAACCCTAGCCTTGATAAGACGATTGCTGAATTCTTGTTTAATAAGCATCCTAAATTATAAGAAAAAGACTGAAGATATGTGCTTCAGTCTTTTTTATTGTTCGGATTTAATATAGTTCATTAAATAAATTATATTAAAATGGTTTATTTTTTCAGTTTTGAGCAATATAATGAATTTATAAATGAAAAATGTTCATGAAAAAATAATTTCATGAGGGGCAAAAAATTTGGGAGGGTTTTTCATTATGGCAAAAAAGAAATTAATTCTTGATTTAGATACTGGTGTAGACGATGCAATGGCTATTGCTTATGCTGTTGCTGCACCTGATGCTGACTTAGTTGGTATCGTTAATTCTTATGGAAATGTAGTTGTTGAACAAGCAGCTAAAAATTCATTACAAATTCTTGATTTACTAGGTGCAAGTGATGTGCCAGTATTCGAAGGTGAAAGTCATTCACAAACAAGTGATCATTTTGATGTAATGCCTGTTTCAGCTCATATTCATGGCAAAAATGGAATTGGTGAAGTTCAATTACCAGAAAGTAGCCGTTCAGTAGAAAAAGAATCTGGTGTTGATTTTATGATTGATGCTGCACATAAATATGGCAAAGATTTAACTATTATTCCTACTGGTCCATTAACTAATTTGGCAGCAGCACTTCGCAAGGATCCTGCAATTAGTGATTTAATTGGTCACGTTACTTTAATGGGTGGTGCTCTAACTGTTCCTGGTAATGTTTCAGACGCTGCTGAAGCAAACATTAATCAAGATGCTGAAGCCGCAAATGAAGTATTCACTAACAAAGTGCCTGTTACTATGGTTGGTTTAGATGTTACTTTAAGAACATTATTAACTAAAAAAGAAACTCAACAATGGCGTGATTTAGGTACAATGGCTGGTGAAAAATTTGCGGACATTGTTGATTACTACATTGGCATTTATGATGAAATGTATCCTGAACTAGGTGGTTGTTCGCTTCATGATCCACTAGCGGTTGGTGTTGCTTGTGACCCTACTTTTGTTAAAACATTAGATCTTGATATGATTGTTCATCACGGTAAAGAAAATTATGGCCGTACTACTGGTGATACTGCAAAATTAGATGATCCTAATCCTTCAGATAAAGCAGCCATTCAAGTTGATGACGAACGTTATCTAAAAACATTTATGCAATATTTAACTAAATTATTTGCAGACAATAAATAACAAAAAAGTTTCCTACTATAAAATAATTAGTAGGAAACTTTTTTATTTAGTCTTTAAAATATTTTTCTAAATAATCAGCAACACCATCTTGATCATGATTAAGCGTTACATCATCACCAATTGCTTTAATATTATCCTTAGCATTATCCATTACTATCCCTAATTGTGCAGATTTTAGCATTTCAATATCATTTTCTGCATCACCAAAAGATATCAGATTATCAAAATCTAAATCAAAATGCTTCAATAATTGTTCTAATCCAACTGATTTATTCATACCATTTTGAATAAATTCCATAATTTTAGGTTGCGATCGTACAACATGATAATGATTTTGTACTGCTTCAGGCATATGATCACGAGCCCAATCTAATTTGGCTGATTGTTCTGACATAATGGCTTTACTATATTCCTTATCAGATAGGTCATCAAATTTAGCGTTAATAAATTCTAAATCAGAATTTAAAACTTCTTTATAGGTAGACTTAACTAGGTCAGTTAATTCGTATACTTTTTCAAAATCTAAAATATCTAATGGTAAATCGTTCTCTTTAGCAAATTTATGCACCAAATCAAAATCTTTTAATTTTAATCCTTTTTTGAATAGTAAGTGCTTATCACGATTTCTAATAACCATTGCTCCATTAAAGGTAATGGTGTAGTCTTGGCCTTCTGTTAATCCTAATTGTTCAATATATGGCCACACCGCATTAATTGGACGCCCAGTACATAAAACAATTTTAATTCCTTGGCTATGTAGTCTTTTCAAAATATCTTCATTTCTTGGGCTAATTTCTTTATGTGAATTTAATAATGTATTATCTAAATCTAACGCAATCATTTGTATCATAAAATTCATCTCCCCTGTTAATACCATTCTATACAAAAAAAGCATTAATTCAAATATGAATTAATGCCGTATACTCTAAAAATCAAGCTTAAGCTTCGAGTTGTGATTCGAGTTCCTTCAATTCAGTTTCGCGAATAGAACGTGGTAAGAAACGACGAATTTCTTCTTCGTTATAACCGACTTCTAGACGCTTGTTATCAAACACGATAGGGCGCTTAATTAAATCTGGGTATTTAACAACTAAATCAACTAATTTTGATAATGATAGACTATCAAAATCGATGTTTAATTTCTTAAATATTTTGGAACGAGTTGAAATAATATCTTCACTACCATTTTCAGTTAAACGAAGAATTTGTTTTACTTCGTCTGCATTTAATGGATTAGAATTGATGTTTCTTTCCTTAAATGAGATATTATGAGCTTTTAACCAAGCTCTGGCTTTACGACTTGAAGCACTACTTGGTGCAACATAAAGATTCAACATATCTATCACCTCTAAAATCGCTTAATTAACGAAAAAACAAGTATATCTAATTATAAATACTTACTAATAGTAAATATTCATAACTACTTTTATGCTAACACACTAGAATTAGAAATCAACAGCATTTAAAAACATATTATAAATTTACACAAGGATAAAATAAGATTATAATTTCATTAAATGAACGGAATATATACGGGAGTGAAAAAGAATGAAAATTAACATTTTAGCAACTAGTGATACTCACGGATTCTTATTCCCTACTAACTATGTAAATTTAAAAGATAATAAACCTTTTGGGCTTTTAAGATGTGCATCTTGCTTTAAAGACCAAAAAGAAAAAATGGAAAATACTGTAACTATCGATAATGGTGACTTTATAGAAGGATCGCCTTTAGCATATTTTATAGCTAAAGTTAAAAAGCAACCTTCTCCCTCTCAAATTAGTAATACTTTCAATATGATGGATTATGATTTTGGAGTGTTAGGGAACCATGAATTTAATTATGGGTTGGATTATTTACATAAAGCAATTAAAGAATCTGATCGCCAATTTTTATGTGCTAATATTATCGACGAGCACAATAATCATCCACTTGGTAAACCATATGCAATTAAGAATGTTAATGGCATTAAAATTGGTTTCTTGGGCTTAACCACTCAAGGTACTACCAAATGGGAAAATCCCGATAATCTAAAAGGTTTAAAATTTTTATCAGCAGCTGATACTGCTAAAAAATACGTTCCTGAAATGTGTAAACAAACCGACTTAAATGTCATTGTGTATCATGGGGGTATTGAAAAAGATGAATTTGGTAATCCAACTGAAGAATTAAATGGCGAAAACGAAACTTACGAAATTTTGTCTAATATTGACGGTATTGATGCCATCGTTACTGGTCACCAACATCGCAAAATTGCTGGGCACTTATTCAACGTTCCAATCATCCAAGTAGGTCATCGTGGTGAATATGTGGGACACATTGAGCTAGATATTGATAAACAAGACGGTAAATATTCTGTAAAAAATAGCAATGCCGAATTAATCGAAACAAAAGGCTACCAAATAGATAACGACATTGCTAAAACCTTATTACCTATACAAAATCAAATTAATAATTGGTTAGATGAACCTATGGCCAATATTCAAGGTAATATGGAGTTTAATGATTCGTTTAATGTTCGTTTAAATAAAAATAGTTTTATTCAATTTATCCAAGAAATTCAAATGACAACTATGGGTGTTGATATTTCAGCTACTGCTCTTTTTAACAATGAAGCACATGGCTTTGAGAACCCTATCACAATGCGTAATATTATAACTAATTATGTCTATCCGAATACACTAGCTGTGCTAGAAATAACCGGTGCTGATTTAAAAGCCGCTATTGAAACTAGTGCCAAATATTTTACAGCTGAAAATGGGAATATAACCATTAATCATGATTATATTTTCCCTAAAGCTAAACATTATAACTATGATATGTATGAAGGAATTGACTATGTAATCAACGTTGCCAAGCCATTTGGTCAACGTGTTACAAAATTACTATATCATGGCAAACCAGTTGTTAGTAATCAAAAACTAAAAATTGCTCTAAATATTTATCGAGCTGTTGGTGGTGGTAATTTTACAATGTTTAATGCTAGTAAAATTATCAAAAAAGACGGTCGTATGATGAGTCAATTAATCGCTGATTATTTAAGAAATCATAAAAATATTAAAGCAAAAAACAATCATAACTTTAAAGTGATTTATGAACCATAAAAAATAACCTCTAGACAAATCTAGAGGTTATTTTTTATTTACTACCCGAATACTGTTTTTTGCGTTTTCCAACATATTGAACTGCTTTTAATGAACGAATAGCTGTCACTTTAATTTTACCAGGATAAGTTAATTCATCTTGAATCTGATCTCTAACATGTTGAGTAAGTGCTTTACTCTTGTCATCATTAAGGATTTCTGGATTAACAATAATTCTAATCTCACGGCCAGCTTGAATAGCATAACTATCTTTAACGCCTTTATGTTGATTAGCAATGTTTTCAAGATTTCTTAATCGAGTAACATATTCTTCAATTGATTCACTTCTAGCACCAGGTCTAGCTCCTGACATTGAATCCGCAGTTGCTACTAAAATGGAAATGGCATTAGTTGGCTCGACATCGCCATGATGAGAAGYAATTGCATTAACAATAACGGAATTTTCATCAAATGCTTTAGTCAATTTAATTCCTAACTCAACATGTGTCCCATCAACTTCATGATCAATGGCTTTTCCAATATCGTGCAACAAACCTGCTCGTTTTGCCAATTTAACATTCATCCCTAATTCAGCAGCTAATACACCGGTAATTTGAGCAACTTCAATTGAATGGTATAAAACATTTTGCCCATAACTAGTTCTGAATTTTAATTTACCAATAATCTTCATTAAATCAGGATGCATCAGGCCCACTTTTAATGAACGAACAACATTCTCACCGGTTTCACGTAAACCAGCATGTACATTTTGTGTTGAAATATTAACTTGATTTTCAATATTACTATTAGTAAATTGACGAGAAATGATTAAGTTTTCGATGGTTGTACGAACAATTTCACGACGAAAGGCATCATGGGTAACAATATGCAATAATAGCGAATTTTCGTCATCAAATATTAATTCAGTGCCCGTCAACGATTCTAATAGTCGAATATGTTGTTCGTCTCTTCCAATTAGCTTAGCTTTTAAATCACCATTAGGTAAAACTATGTTTCGTTCAATATGTGTCTTAGGTTCATCACGAGCACCACGCTGAATTGATTCAATTAATAATGAGTTAGCTCGTTTATTAGCAGAGACCTTACTTTCAGCCAATTGATATTTAACTTCAATATCCATTTCTCGTTTTAACTTTTGCTTAGTATTTGCTAATACATAATCGCGAGCTTGATCAAAATTAAAATCACTAATTTGTTCAAGTTTAGCATAACGTTGCTTTAAAATACCATGGGCATTATCTAAAGTTTTATCAACATCTGAAACTAGTTCATCTTGTTGTAATTTACGATTATTTAAATCATTAGAAAATCCTACTAAACGTTCTTTCATTTGATTTAAAAAATCTTCATGCTGATCAAGACGTTGATTACGAGTCTCATTTTCATACTTTTGTGTTTCAATTTCATCATTAGAAGTTTTAATATATTGGTCTATATCATGCTTTTCTTTATTAACGATATTATTACAATATTCTTCAACTTTACGATTATTATCTTTAAGATAGTATTTCGCTTTTATTTGTGCATTATTTATTTCATTATTCATTTTAAATTTATTGATCAATACACCAGCGATAATTCCTAATAACAAAAATAAAGCAAATAATAAACCAACCAAAATGGCGTCCCCCTTTCTAAAATTATTAATTACTTTTTATATTAAATTTAATTTAAAGTATCTATATACTCTTATTATCATAACATTTTAAATCCCTTTTTTTATAATAATAAACAATAATTTTATAAAAAATAAGCTATAAAATAAATTATAGCTTATCTATATTAGTTAAAATAACGATCTAAGAAAGATTTGATTGTTTTAACATATAATTCTGGATTAGTTTGATAAGATGCAGCATGTGGAGCATTTTTAACTAATAATAGTTTTTTAGGTCCCTCGGTTGCATTATACACAGGATAAACCATTCTAGTAGGTACAAAATTATCTTTAGATCCATGAATAAATAGCATTGGTTTATGATTCTTTTTAACTTGTTTCAAAGCAGAAGCTTTATACAAACTATAACCAGCTCTAATATGAGTAATTCCACTTAAAATTGGCACTAATGGCCATCTAGGGAAATCCGATAAATGATATAACTGTTTTGCTTCATGATTAATTTCATCTGAAGCACTAGTATATCCACAATCTTCAATATAAGCTTTCAATTGAGATGGTACCGATTTTTCACCAGATACCATCATGGTAGTAGCACCACCCATGCTAACTCCAAACATAATCAATTTAGAATTCTTACCATTTTCCTCAATTACTCGACGCATCCATTTGATATAATCCATGCGATCAGGCCAACCATATCCTACATAGTTACCTTGGCTTTGACCATGGCCACGACTATCAGGAGTTAAAACATTGTAGCCCATTCGATGAAATATATAAGCATATGGAGCCATTAGCTCTTTATTACCCATGTATCCATGTGCAATGATTACTGTTTTCTTTGTGGGTTTATCAGCCGGTAAATAATTAGCAACTAGTTTTAGATGGTCAGTTGTTGACATTTGGGTCCAATGATATTTTTTAGCTGATTTATACCACTGATCACCTGGATAAAGTGGTGATGATTTAGATACTTTTTTGTCTTTTAAGAAATTTTTCTTTCCTGGAACTACTGCTACATGGTAGAAATATAGTCCAGCTCCCAAAAAGCCAAAACACAATAGGAAAAAGAATATTCCTAAAGTAGTTAAGAAAATTTTTATTTTTTTACCCAAATCAAACCACTCCATTTAATTTAATATTATTTTGATTATATGTTGCATATTACTAAAATACAACTATCTAACAGGAATTATTATTTTAAGTTATACTATTATTAGAGGTGATTAAGTTGTTTCCAATAAGATTAAAAGCATTAAGAAAAGGTCAAAAAATCAGTTTAAAACAATTAGCTGAAAACTTAAATAACTATTCAAAAGATAGTGAACATCATAATACACCAGCCCAAATTGGAAATTGGGAACGTGGTGTTAGATCACCGTCTTATTTGGAAATCAAAAAGTTATCGTCATATTTTAATGTCAGTATGGACTATTTAATTGGTAGAACATCAATTCAACATTTTAATTTAGCAACTGTTTTAATGAGTGAAAATAAAATTACATTTAACGATCAAACCTTAACTCATCATGATCGTTATGAAATTTTTCAATTGATTAATGGATACCTTCATGGTAAAAGTAACAAAAATAAAACAAAAAATGATAATGAATATCAAGAAAGCCTAAATTTAAATTTAGAGGATGATAATAAAAGAGGATGATTTCAAAAATGAAATCATCCTCTTTTATTAATCTTTTGGTAAATTAGGATTATTTAAATGCCCAACTTGTCCTTTAAATTCACTAGCATTCACTTCAATATCTTTGTTCTTATTAAATGCTTGATCATTAATAGAAACTGTGTAATCAGCATTTTCACCATGTTCAGATTGATCCAATCCACGCATTTCTTCTTTCTTAGTTACACGCATTGGAATAACTAACCTTAATAAAGAAATAATAATTGAACAGGCAATTACAACAAAAATAATTGTTCCTACTGTAGCAATTATCTGAATGAAAACCATATGAAATCCGCCACCGTAAAACAATCCATTAATAGTTACTGCTGAGTTAACTGATTTAGTAGCTAAAAATCCGGTTAAAATGCTGCCAACAATCCCACTAACACCATGGCAACCAAAAGCATCTAAAACATCATCAACACCAATTTTTGGCTTTAAATAATTTACGAAGAAGTAGCTAGCTAATGTAGCAACAATCCCGATAATAAATGAACCCGTAATAGTGACAAAACCAGCAGCTGGGGTAATACCAACTAACCCACATAATGTTCCTGTACATACTCCATTTAATTGTGGTTTACCAACAAAATACATGTCCAATAACATCCATACAAGCATTGAAGTAGCAGTAGCAATAGTAGTGGTCATTGTTGCTTGCATTGCTACATTATTAACTGCTAATGCCGATCCAGCATTAAATCCATACCAGCCAATCCATAAAATTGTAGTTCCTAATAAAACCCAAGGTAAATTATAATGACTAGCATTACGATTACCCTTTATTCTTTTACCTAAAAAGATAGATAAAACTAAAGCCGTAACCCCTGCATTAATATGAACAACGGTGCCTCCAGCAAAATCTAAAGTACCCAATTTTGCTAGAATTCCGTTAGCTGACCAAACCATATGTACCATTGGATAATACAAAATAATCGACCATAATATAATAAAAACCAACAAAAATTTAAAATGAATTCTACCAACGACAGAACCAACAAATAATGCTGGGGTAATAACTGCAAACATCATTTCAAAAATTGCATAAACGCTGGTAGGAATTTTATTAGGCATTAAAGTCTTTAAATCAATTCCATGCATAAAAGGATTCGATAAGTTCCCAATAAATCCTCCAATATTCCCTGAAAATGATAAACTGTACCCTAAAATAATCCATAATAAGATTGCCAAACCAGTAATAATAAAAACTGACAACATTGTATTAACTACATTTTTCTTTGAAACCAGTCCTCCATAGAAAAATGCCAAACCTGGAGTCATAAATAATACCAAAATACTTGATAAAAATACGAATGATGTACTAGCTAAGTCCATTATTATCGCTTCCCTTATGTTAATGTAATAAATTATAACATTAAAAAAGATAAATGTTAAAAATATTAAAAATTTAATCAATTTTTTATCAATTAATGTTATAAGTTATCACATAAAATGTATTTTGCATCATTTGTTTTTTTCAAATACAATTAAGTAGTTAAAGGTGGTTATTATGAATAAAAAACAGCTAATAAGGAAATTACGTAAAAATAAAAAAATAGTCAAAAAGCCCTCATATATTGAAAGAATGAAAAAATATAGAAAAATCTTCAGTGATTTTCCTGCCATCATTTTTTTAGTTAATAATATATTGGAAGCTGACCGACTTTTAAGATCAAATCAATTACCACAAGATTTGCCAGAATTAATTTTACCCAATAATATTCAAGACGAAATTTTCCAATTTGTTAATAATCAATACTCAATGAATGATCGTGAAGGTGACAAAGTATGGAATAAATATGTAGATCAATTACCTATCTTAGACAAAGATTTAAGGTCATTTCGTGATTATTTAGAAGCTGAGTATGGTATGTGGGCATATATATCAGCTTCCTTCACAAATGGTATTGCTAAATATATAAATGGTAAAAAAGCACTTGAAGTAATGGCTGGTAATGGTTATATTTCGAAGGGCCTGCGTGATGCCAAAGCAGATGTCATTTGTACTGATAGTATGAGCTGGCAAAAAGAAAATGAAACTGGCCATCATTTAGTAACTAATATTGAAAAATTAGATGCTAATGCAGCCTTTGATAAATATAAAAATGAAATTGACTTTGTCATTATGTGTTGGTCTCCTGATGGCGTTGATATCGATTGGCAATTACTACAAAAAATTCGTGAATATAATAAAGATATTCAGCTAATAGTAATCGGTGAAAAGTATGGTGCTACTGACTCAAAATCATTCTGGGATAATGCAAAAATTATTAATTCAGACATAGCAAATGAATTAAATACACATCATCGCCCCTTTGACTTAATTAAAGATCAATTATATTTTGTAAATTAAAATAAAAAATACCCCAACTTAATAGTTGGGGTATTTTTGTGGCATTTATCAAATAAATGGATAAGTGGTGTTCACATCACCAGCATTATCAAACACGCTACAATACGGTAGCATCATGTGTCCCACATCAAAAACATCACTTAATCATCATCTGATGAAAACAAACAAGTTGCGTGACCTTCTCGACTCATCGCAAATTAATTATAACATGTTTTTAATTATTTTTTACTAGATTTTTTCTTTTTAGTCGTTTTCTTTTTGCCTTTAGAATCTTGAGCTAATTCTTTTTCAGCTTTAAGACGTTTTTCTTTATTTTCATCAATTGATGTTAACTGATCTTTAGACCAATCAGCTAATTTTTGTTCTAGCTTAGTGTTATCAGAAAAGTCATCTTGAGAAGATAGTTCATCAATACGTAATTTCGAACGATTAACATCTGGTGATTCAACAATCATATAGATATTTAAGTCACAATCTCCATCGCCAGACATCATTTTACTAATATTTTTAGAATAACGATATGGTAAGTTAACAATACAATTTTGCAAGAAAAAGCTAGTTTCTTCACCTTTTACATGTAGCATTGCAGAAGCTAAATGACCCAGATTAACTTGTTCTTCCATAAATTTTAAAATTGGTTGAAATGACTTAACCGGATCATTAGCTAAGTCGGCAGAGGTTACTTCAACAGTTTGCACCTCAAATTGTTCATCATTAATCTTATCAATGAATTCTTGTACATCCATTTTCATCTTTTACACCTATTTTTTCTTTATATTTCGTTTTACAATTCTTACATAGTCATTTTTTATACGTGGCCATGCAAGACGATACCAAAAGAGATTTACAATTACACCAATGATAGCAATTAAAATGGCACCAAAACGATGTAAAGCAGGCACATCAGGGCTTCTAAACATAGTATTGATAATTACAAATAAACTAAGTGTATAAATACCAATAATGACCCCTAAAAAATGATATGCAAACTTCCATCTAATGTAGCCTAAAACATTAAAACCAACATATAAAATAATTGCAATAATAATTGTTTTAAGTAAATCAGCACTATTTCCACTCATTAAAATATCGCATATAATAAATATTATTAATGATAATGCACTGACTAACGCAATTTTATGTTTATTCATATTCTCCTCCAGTACATTTTACTCATTTACACCTTATCACAACTTATTATATTTTACTAAAAAATTTTAAGAAAGCAGGCTTGAAATGCATAAGTGGACGTATCAAATAATAGTTCAAAATCTTAAATCGACTATTAGCATTAGAGAATATTTAAGCCAATATTTATTAATCCCTAAACACTTAATTTTTTCATTAAGAAAAGATAAAAGAGTAACTGTTAATAAAAAATATTTACCCATGAATTTTACCATCAAAAATGATGATCATATTAAAATTACATTTATTGATAATGATTTCAACTTGCCAACCCAAAATTTATTGCCTGATAATAGCCAAAGTATCAAAATATTATTTGAAAATAACGATTTATTAGTGGTCAATAAGAAACGTGGTATCAAGACCCATCCTAATAAACCTAAGGAAATTGGCACCCTTTTGAATTTTTGTGAGGGATATCTAAATAAGTCCAATCAAAATGCTTATATGATTCATCGCTTAGACCAGGAAACTTCAGGAGCCATTATAGTTGGTAAAAACCCTGCTGTTGTTCCAATTTTAGTAAGATTAATTAAGGAAAAAACAATCCATCGTACTTATTTAGCATGGGTTAATGGAATATTTCATAAAAAAACGGGTAAAATTAATTTACCTATTGGTTATGACCAAACAGATAAAAGAAAAAGAGCAGTAAACGGTCCAAATTCCAAAAAAGCATTAACTGAATATCAAGTTATAAAAGAATATAAAAACGAATCTTTAGTCAAAATTAACATCCAAACGGGACGTACCCATCAAATCAGAGTTCATATGCAAGCAATTGGTCATCCTATCATTGGTGATCCATTATATAATGAAAAAAGTAACGTAGATAAAATGTTGTTACACTCTTGGAAATTAAAGTTGATCACACCATATTATATGCAAACAAAAATTATATCATCGCCTATTCCAGAAGAATTTAAAATTATATAACAAAAGAGCCGCATCCAAATGGATACGGCTCTTTTTAGGTTTTAAAAGTTAATTATTATCTAATTACTTTAATGGTTTCCATTGCCAATCATTTACTTCTGGTAAGTCAGTACCAACTTCACGGATGTAAGCATTGTGCTTGTCAACCATGTCATTCATACGTTGTACGAATGAAGCACCCTTAACAGAGTATTCTGGAATATCATTTACAACTTCTTTAGCTAAGTCGTAACGATCTAATTGGTTCAATACACGCATGTCGAATGGTGTAGTAATGTCACCATTTTCACGGTAACCATGAACATGTAAGTTATGGTTGTGACGATCGAAGAATACATCTTTAACTAAACCTTCGAAGCCGTGGAATGCAAATACAACTGGCTTGTCAGTAGTAAATAGACGATCAAATTCTTCATCAGTTAATCCACGAGGGTCAACCTTAGGTGAACGTAACTTCAAGAAGTCAACAACGTTAATGTATCTGATCTTCATTTCTGGGAATTCATCGTGTAATAATGAAATTGCAGCAAGACTTTCCCAAGTAGGTTCAGTACCAGCTGAAGCGATAACAACATCAGGTTCTTGACCTTGGTCAGTTGAAGCCCAGTCAACGTAACCTAAACCATTGTTTACAAGGTTAGTTGCTTCTTCAATTGAGAACCATTGTGGACGTGGGTGTTTTGAAGTAACGATTAAGTTAATCTTTTCTTCACTTGCAAATGCAACCTTACCTACAGCTAATAATGAGTTAGCATCAGCTGGTAAGTATTCACGAATGAATTCAGGTTTCTTTTCAGATAAGTGAGTTAACATACCTGGGTCTTGGTGAGTGTAACCATTGTGATCTTGTTGGAATACAGTTGAAGTATCAACAAAGTTCAATGATGGGTAACGTTTTCTCCATGGTTGGTCAGCAGCTTTACGTAACCACTTGAAGTGTTGAGTTAACATTGAGTCAACTACACGACCAAATGATTCATAAGTAGCAAAGAAACCATGACGACCAGTTAGAACGTAACCTTCTAACCAACCTTCGTCTTGATGTTCAGATAATTGTGAATCAATTAAACGACCATCATGAGCGATGTATTGGTCATTTGGTTCCATAATGTCTTCCATCCATTGACGGTTAGTTTCATTGAACACACCGTATAGACGATTTGACATTGATTCATCAGGACCAAAGGCACGGAAGTTGTTAGGGTTTGCATCCATAACAGCACCTAACCAGTTTGACCATACACTCATATCTTCAGCGACTGTTTCACCTGGAGTTTTAACATCAACAGCAAATTTCTTTACGTCTGGTAAAACTAGAGGTTTAGGATCGATACCACCATTAGTGATAGGGTTTACTGACATACGACGGTCACCCTTAGGTGCTAATGCCTTAATGTCATCCTTGATAGTACCATCATCGTTAAATAATTCTTCTGGCTTGTATGACTTCATCCAATCTACAAGTAGATCAGCATGTTCCATATTGTTTGAAGAAATTGGTAGTGGAACTTGGTGAGCACGGAATGAGTTTTCGATAGGTTCACCATCAAGACTCTTCTTAGGACCAGTCCAACCTTTTGGTGTTCTAACAACAATCATTGGCCATACAGGTTCAGTTGCTGTGTCAGCAGTTTCGTTTTCACGAGCATTCTTTTGAATGTCTTTAATTTCTGGAATAACTTCATCCATAACTTTAGCCATTTTTTCATGGTAAGCCATGTGATCGTCAAAGTCTTCTTCGTTTTCAACGAAGTAAGCTTTCCATCCCATACCCTTGAAGTAGTCAGATAATTCTTCATCTGACATACGTGACATAATAGTTGGGTTTGAAATCTTGAAACCATTCATGTTAATGATAGGCAATACAGCACCATCTTTAACAGGGTTGATGAACTTATCTGAGAACCAACCAGCAGCTAGTGGGCCAGTTTCAGCTTCACCATCACCAATTTCAACAGCAGCAATTACGTCAGGGTTATCTAGGATAGCACCAACACCATGTGATAGTGAGTAACCTAATTCTCCACCTTCGTGAATTGAACCTGGAGTTTCAGGGGCAGCATGTGATGCAACTCCACCAGGGAATGAGAATTGTTTAAATAATTTAGCCATACCCTTTTCATCTTGTGAAATATTTGGGTAAATGTCTGAGTAACTACCATCAATGTATGAGTTAGATACCATAACTTGGCCACCATGACCTGAACCTTCAATGTAGAACATATTTAGGTCATATTTATTGATTGCACGGTTTAAATGTGCGTAAATAAAGTTTTGAGATACGATAGTACCCCAGTGTCCAATTGGTTTAACTTTAACATCGTCTGATGTTAACTTGTTCTTTAATAATGGGTTATCTCTTAGATATAATTGACCTACTGATAAGTAGTTAGCAGTACGCCAGTATTTGTCTAATTCTTCCAAGTATTGTTTGGAATCGAAATCTTGTGCCATTAATTAACACTCCTTTTTAATAAAAAACTATTGAAATTAATAATGGTTTACATAAAAAATCATCAACAAAATGGTTAATAATTTTTAATACAATGAATATGATAACTGGTTTTTATAAAAAGTCAACCTTTTTATAAATTGATACGGTCCAATTAATATGATTGTAATAAATCATTATTAATATCGTCATTATTATGAACGATTTATTAGCAATAGTCCAATATTTCTCACAAATTTTAATAATTAATTATCGTTTAACATAACGAAAGTATTATATCTTAAATATTGATAATGAAGACGCATGTTTGAAACTTCAAATGGCGTTCCATCGTCTAAGAAAAAAATTCCTTCCATTAATCCAACCGGTTCATTAGGCTTTAAATGAAGTAATTTTTGGTCCTGTTCATTTGATGGACTAGCTAATATTGATAAAAACGATTGCGTTACACGTTTATTAATCTTATCTTCAACATAATTAAAAATAGATCCCGAAACAATTTGTCTACTTAATTCTGGTGCAATCTTAATTGGAATATAACCTGTTTCAATCATAAATGGCTTATCATCAAACAAACGAAGCCGTTGAATCTCATAAACAAAATCACCCTCAGATAGGAAGAGATCTTGCTGGATTTCTTTACTTGCTGGAATAACTTTAAAATCTAATAATTTAATTTTCGGTGTTTTTCCCTGACTTTTTAAACTATCAGTAATTCCTAGATTAGAGCCTTCATAGTGAAAAATAGTTTGATTCTTCATATATAGTGGATTAATAAAAGTTCCAGACCCTCGTTTTTTAAAAATAATTCCATCATCAGCTAATAATTTAAGAGCTCGTTTTATGGAACTACGACTTACATTATATTCTTCACTTAGGCTACGTTCATCAGGAAGACGTTTATTAGGAAATTTATTGTTCACAATTTTTTGTTTCAAATCGTGCATAACTTTACGATAAACTAAATCAGCCATTGTTTACTCCTAACTCGAACAAATTTATTAAAATAAGTATAACAGATTTGTACATTAAATTTTAAACAAATAATATGCTAAAATATCTATTGAGGTGATTTGAATGTCAAAAAAGAAAAAAAAGAACAGCATTCATAAAACTTTAGTTGAACAAATTCTAGATAAAAATAAAATTCCATATAAACAATATACTTTTGCCACTCACGAAGAGGGTGACGTTAGACAAATGGACATTGAAGAAGGTGTCGACCAACATCGGGTTTATAAAACTTTAGTCCTAAACGGTAAAAACACTGGACCGGTTGTTGGAGTCGTCCCAATGGATGAACGTCTAGATGAAAAGAAATTGGCTAAAGAGTCTGGTAATAAAAAAGTAAATATGGTTCCACTTAAAGATTTACTAAAAACTACCGGATATGTTCATGGAGCTAACACCCCCATTGGAATTTATGAAAAGTTCCATTATCCAGTTTATATTGACCAAGAAGCTAAACAACAAGAAAATATTCTAGTTTCTTCTGGCCAAGTTGGTCGTTCTGTTGAAGTTAATGCTGAAAAAATGATTAATTTAGTTAAAGGAAATTTTGCTGATATTCGTCAAAAATAGTTTATTGCCATTCATTTTTAAATTCATTTACAAAATTTTCCATATATTTTTTTCTTTGAGCCGCAAGTTTTCTTGCGGTTTTTGTATTCATTAAATCTGGTAATTTAAATAATTTTTCATAAAAATGATTAATCACAGTGGTATGTTTACGATATTCTTTTTTATCCATATTAGTGCGAGGTAGCTGATCAAGATTATACATTGCGTCCCCAAAATGTCCACCAAAATAAAAAGCTCGAGCAATGCCAATTGCCCCAATTGCATCCAGTCGATCAGCATCTTGAACAATTTGACCATTGATATCTAATTGATAGTGATTAGTTAGATTTTTGCTATAAGACATATGTTCAATAATATTCATAATCTGATTAATATATTCAGAAGAAAAATCCAATTCAGATAATTTATCAATCACCAAATTTTTCTGTTTATTAGTATCTTTAACTAGCTTATCATCAATTACATCATGTAAATAAGCGGCAGTTAAAACAATCATTTGATTAGAACTAGGAATTTCATCTGATAATTGTTCTGCCAGCTTAACAACTCTTTTAATATGTGAGAAATCATGCCCTGTTTGATCATCTGCTAATTGTCCTTCTACAAAATTAGCAATTTCTGCTATCTCATTCATAAATAACATCCCTTTTCATAAATAAAAAGAGTGATATGAATTTCATCACATCACTCTTCATGCATCATATCTGAATAAATTTCATTCGCAATTAAACGATTAATAATCGTATCAGCAATTGCGTTTAATAAATGATCGATATCATTATCGCTAACCGGCTTTTCACCTTCGTCGGCAATATGATGTAGCTTTTCAACTAATGTTTCAATGAATTCATCATATGCTTGTTTTGGAAATTGATTTTTAGTAATCTCATCAATTCCTTGTCGAATGTCCTTAATTGAGAAAACTGGTTTTAATAAACTAATAACAATAATGTCAGCAACATGAACTGTTTGATACTTTTTCTTTACGGGCGCAAAAGTAGCTTTTTGTTTTACATAATTATTTACCATCGATCTAGTAACCGTGTCCATACCTAATGGTCCAATTGCTTCATTCACAACTGCAATCAGCTGATCCATGTACAAATCAAATTTTGGTAAATCTTCCCATTTAGGCAAACTTACGCTTTTCATTTGCGTTTGCCATTTATTATATTGCTTATTCATATAACCACCTCTATGCAATGATTATATCATATTATCTAGTTTCTATAATTACTTAGCCTAACTTACGTTTTCTATATTTACTACAAATTTTAACTATTTTCGTAACAATTAATGTAACAAAAAAGAATACTGGAATTGAAGTTCCTACGACAAGCAACGCATGTAAATTAATTGGATAATCCAAGATTGATACCAATGAAAATACTTTATTGAAGAAGATAAAAATCATCGCAAAGATAACAATCGTTGGTACAATAATAACTATCTTGGTTTTATTAAATGGTTTTGAAACCATAAATAAGGCCAGCCAATAGATAAATCCAGTTACAAGAACACTTAACGTGGCTCGTTGTAAATAAGTAAAATCAACCCATTCTCCGATCAGCATAATCAATAAGACATATCCAACAATCGTAATTGCTGCTGGTAATGCCACTTCATATATCTTCCGATAAAATTGATTAGTTACTCGTTGATAATTTGGCGAAAGCGCTAATAGAAAAGATGGTAATCCGACCATGAAAGTATTAATCGGTGTTAATTGAATTGGTTGAAATGGATAACTATATGCACTAAACATAAATAAGACCGTTAACGCCAATGAAAACATCGTCTTAATCAAATATAATGAAGCAACACTACTTATATTATTAATCACCCGACGTCCTTCACCTAAAACATTAACCATTGACGAAAAATTAGAGTTGATCAAAACAAAATCAGCAATTCCTTTGGTACTTTCACTACCAGAAGCCATCGCAACTCCACAATTGGCTTGTTTCATGGCTAGCATATCGTTAACTCCATCACCAGTCATCGCCACTGTACGACCATTGGATTGATAAGCTTGAATTAAACGTTTCTTTTGTTTAGGTGTAACTCTGCCAAAAATAGTGTATTTATTTACTAATTCTTGATAATCAGTGTTATCAGATATCGTTGACATATCAACTAAATCACTGCTATTAGGTAACCCTACACGCTGACCAATATTGCTAACAGTTTTAGGATCATCACCTGAAATAATATTTAAATCAGTATCCTGATTCTTAAAATAAGCCAGTGTATCGCGTGCATCTGAACGAATCTCATCACTAATTAAAATCAATCCTAATAGACTTGCATTATTCAATGGTTGTTTTAATTCGCCAGATACCTTAGCTAAACACAATACTCGATAGCCACTTAAAGTATAACTATCAATTTTTGTTTTGAGTTCACTATTCATATTCTTGAAAACAAACTGTGGAGCTCCCATTACATAATTACCATTATCAAATTTAGCACCACTCCACTTTTTATCAGAAGAAAATGGAACGCTTTCAACTAAGTTCCAATTAGGATCATCAATGGATTTTTTGATTGCTAAGGAAGTTTCATTGTCATCATCACTAGAGTAAACAATGCCTCCCAAAACTGATTTCATATTTTCTTTTGAAATTTTACCAACAGGCACAACATCCTCAAATTTGAGATTACCCGTGGTAATAGTTCCAGTTTTATCCAGACAAATTGTGTCCACTCGTGCCAATGTTTCAATCGCCGACAAATCTCTTACCAGCACATTTTTCTTCGCTAATTTCATCGCTGATACTGCTAATGTAACTGAGGATAAAAGTACCAGTCCTTCAGGAATCATACCAATCATGGATGCAACTGTTCCTAACAGAGCTTTATTAATATCATCGCCAGATAATAATTTGATAGCCAATAAAGCACTGCCTAAAGGGACGATAATAAAGGTAAGAATTTTAATAATACGATTGATAGTGTGGAGCATCTTACTGTCAGACTTTTTATCAGTTTGGTTAACTTCTGATTCCATTTTATTAACAAATGTATCATCACCAACTTTAGCCGCCAAGATACGTGCACTCCCACTTAGAACAAAGCTGCCAGAAGTAATATGGTCAGAAGCTTGTTTAGCAATCGAATTAGGTTCGCCCGTAATCTGTGATTCATCTACTTGTAACCCAGTTGCGGTTAAAATTTCACCATCAACTGGTACTTGGTCCCCGTGACTAAGCAAAATCACATCTCCCAAAACAATTTGTTCAGGATCTACCTCTTGCACGTTGCCATCACGAACAACCTTAATCTTACTTTCAGATAAAATGGCCATCTTATCTAGTTGTCTTTTAGAACGAATTTCTTGAATACTACCAATTATAGTATTCGCCACGGCAATTATTAGGAACAATAAATTTTTATAATCACCTGTATATAAAACCATTAATGCTAACACAATGTTAATTAAATTAAATAATGTGAATGTATTGTTTTTTAAGATTTGTGAAATGCTTAACGTAAAATCATGACTTTTATTATTATGAAGACCTTTTGCATATAATTTACTTACTTCAGAATGGGTTAAGCCCTTCTGGCTGTTTACTTGTTCTGCCAATATCTCACCTCATTTATGTTTTTTAATTGATTTTATTTATCAAATTGTCTTATTATTAAATTACTTTAAATCCAAGGGGGATTATTATGCCTAATTCAATTAAAGATACAATTAAATTGGCTGATGGTAACCAAATGCCAATGGAAGGTTTTGGAACCTACAAATTAGCAGATCAAGCTACCATGGATGCAGCAATCAAGGCTGCTTTTGAAAGCGGTTATCGTTTATTCGATACCGCACAGTTCTATAATAATGAAGAACTACTAGGTAATTCAATTAAAAAGCTAAAACTTAATCGAAAAGAAATATTTATTACGACTAAAATTCCTGAACCAAAACAAGGTTATCAATCAACCTTAAACGCAATTGATGAATCTTTAGCAAGGTTACAAACCAATTATATTGACTTACTTTTGGTCCACTGGCCTATTCATTCCCAATTTTTTGAAACTTGGCGTGCTTTTGAAAAAGCAAAAGCTGATGGTAAAGTTAAATCTATCGGAGTAAGTAATTATCACCAGACTCATTTAGATTTATTATCAACTGCAGCTGACGAAATGCCAGTTGTTAATCAAATTGAGGATCACCCATATCTTACTCAAGAACCCATGCTCAATGCTAATAAGCAAAGAAATATCCTAACTCAAGCTTGGAGTCCAATGGGTCGTGGAGCAACTCTAAATGATTCAAATATAAAAGGAATTGCTAATAACCATAACAAATCAACCGCTCAAGTCATTTTAAGATGGCATTTACAACGTGGTATTGCAATCATTCCTAAATCTAGTAACCCTGAAAGAATCAAACAAAACGCTGATATATACGATTTCAACTTATCGGATGAAGAAATGAAACAAATCAACGCATTGGATAAACAACAACGTACCGGTGATGATCCAGAAATCGTATATGAAATTGAGCATCAATATCCTACTCACTAAATTAAAACCTTTGCATTATTAAAGATTAATGATAATATAATAAATGTAAATTAAATATATCTAAGGAAGAGGCGCGATTATTATCAGTAGACTTAAGTAATGAGTTAAGACATGTTGATATAAGTTGAAAGGGATAATTGCCGAAACTATTAATTTGCTTAACAAATTAATTTGTTGGGGCTTAGCTTAATAAGCTAAGCACTGTCGTAAGTTGAAACTTACGGGGTGCTTTTAAGGTAAACTGACGATAAAATAAAACGTTGATAATATACTTTAAGGGAACTATTCCAATTTGAATAGTTCCCTTTATTTATTAACTTAACTGTTTATACTTGTGAATTATAAATAATTAAATTTGTTTTATCAATTAAAAGTATCTTCCTCATTGAAGGGAGTAATGTTTCATGGAAAACATGCAGAGTCAAAAGAAGATTTCCACGATGGGATTAGTATTAATTATCTTTTCAACCATTTTTGGAATTTCTAATTCACAAACAGCCTTTTATCAGATGGGCTATTCAAGTATTATTTGGTACATATTAGGGGCAATTTTATTTTTTATCCCTACAAGTTTAATGTTTGCTGAATATGGTTCCACCTTTAAAGATGCTCATGGTGGGATTTACTCATGGTTAGAACAAACTATTGGCAAGCGTTGGGCATTTATAGGTAGTTTTACCTGGCTAGCTGGTTGGGTCATCACATTAGTTTCATTAGTTACTAATATGTGGATTCCTTTAGCCGTTACTATCTCTGGTAAAGATACTACTGGTAGTTGGCATTTATTTGGTTTAGATTCAACTGCTACCATTGGTGTACTAGGAATTTTAGTTATTATGTTTGTAACTTGGTTAGCTTCACGTGGTATGAAGTCCATTGCTGGATTATCATACGTCAGTGGAATTATTGGAATTGTGGATTTAGTTATCTTTGTTGGATTATCTATCTTAGTATTAATGGCTAATCATGGACAATTTGCTGAACCAATTAACATGCATAACATGGTAACTTCACCTAATCCTGCCTTTCAATCACCAGTTTCTATGTTTTCTTTCTTAGTTTATGCAATCTTTGCATATGCTGGAATGGAAACATTAGGTAGTATTACTGATAATACCAAGAATCCTAAGAAAACATTTCCTCGTGCTGTTATTATCGCTACGGTTGTAATGACTGTTGGATACCTATTAGGAATCCTAATGTGTGGAATTAGTGCTAACTGGCTTCGTGATTTAGGCCATAGTGATATTAATCTAGGAAATGTTCGTTTCGCCCTACTAACTAATTTGGGTGTTGAATTTGGGCATAACTTCCTGCATTTAAACTCTGGTCAATCGTTAGTAATGGGACAATGGGTTGCTAGATTTACCAGTTTAACTGGTTTTATTAGTTATTTAGGTGAATTCATCTTCTTAACCTATGCTCCAATTAAGTCATTCATTGAAGGTTCACCAAAAAAATTATGGCCTAAGACAATGACTAAGCTTAATAAATTTGATGTCCCTGCCCATGCACTTTGGGTTCAATGTTTAGTTATTTGCTTGATTATTGCTGGGGTTTCATTTGGTGGATCATCAGCTCAAGCTTTCTATACAATTTTAACTGACATGAATAATATGACGACTGCGGTTCCATACTTATTCTTGGTAATCGCATTTCCATTGTTTAAGAAAAAGATTACACAAAATAAGAATGGCTTTATTTTCTATCAAAACAAAACCTTTACAAATGTAACTACTGTGATTACCATTCTTACATTAGCATTTGCTATTATTTTCACCACCATCCAACCATTGATGGATCATGATGTTCAAACTGCATTCTGGACATTATTTGGACCAGTCTTCTTTATCATTGTGGCATGGTTATTCTATTCACATGGTATTAAGAAAATTAATCAAGAATAAAATTGATATAAAAATACCAACTTGCTTAAATGTAAGTTGGTATTTTTTAGTATCTAAATTTTTTGTTATTGTTAATTACAAAAGAAAGGATGTATATATGAAATTATTTTTTAAATTATTAAGCTTTTATATTAGTTTATTTGCTATTGTGTTTCTAGGATTAAATTACGCATTTTCAGATGGAGGTATTGGTGGTCCTGCATATAACAGTAGTAATTTAATTACTAAATCTTTGTACATAACATTAATTATTTTAATTCTGTTATTAATTTTACAGAATATTTTATTATTTATAAAAATTAACAGATTATTTGCAATAATTTTTTCATCTATAATAGTCATAACTTCCATATATAGTTTATGTATCAATTTTGTAGGTCATCAAATGTATATCGCTGCAATCATATCAACATTATTATTTTGGTTTGGCAATAATAACGTATTTATAAATAAAAAAGACTAATCATTTGCATTATAGTTGGGTATAAGGTTTATTATAAATGAACTTAATCAATAAAGGAGTGTTTTATAATGACTTTACAAAATAAAGTAATCGTTATTACTGGTGCTAGTTCTGGTATGGGAGCTGCTACTACTAAAAAAGCAATCGCTAAGGGTGCCAAAGTTGTAATCGGAGCTAGAAATGAAGAAAAACTAAAAGCAATTGCTAATAGCACTGAAAATCCGGCCAATGTTGTTTACCAAAAAACTGATGTCACTAATTTAGAAGATGTTAAAGCTTTAGTAAAAACTGCGGTTGATAAGTTCGACAAAGTGGATATTATTTATAATAATGCCGGTATTATGCCACAAGATAAGTTGGTAGATAGTGATCCAGAATCTTGGAAAGCAATGTTTAATACTAATGTCATTGGTGTCTTAAATGGAATTAAAGCTACTTTACCAATTATGCAGAAGCAAGGTAAAGGTTTAATCATGGCTACTGATTCTGTTGCTGGTCATGTTGTTTACCCAGGTTCTGCTGTATATAACAGTACTAAGTTTGCTGTTCGTGCAATTATGGAAGGTCTACGCCAAGAAGAACACGGTAATGGGATTAAGACTGGTATTGTATCTCCAGGTGCTGTTGATACTAACTTAGTTTCAACAATTGGAAACAAACAAATCCAAGAAGCTATTACTAAAATGTCAAAAGACAAAAATATGGCATTATCAGCTGAAGATGTTGCTAACTCAGCCATCTTTATGATGGAACAACCTGATAATGTTAATATGAATGAAATCTTGGTTCGCCCTACTGGTCAAAATGTTTAATGCAAATTTCAGAAGTAACTAAAAAATACAATATTTCTAAACAAACATTATATTATTGGGAAAGAATTAGCTTACTATATAAAATCGATAAGGATAGCAATGGCTATCGAAATTATGATGAAGAAAATTTAAAACAAATTGAATTCATTTCTTGTATGCGTAATGCTGGAATGACTATCAATAAGTTACAAAAATATATGTTGTTATATAGCTATGGTGACCAAACTTTTGAACAAAGAAAACAACTAATTGCTGATCAATTAGATGACATTAAATATCAAATTCTAAAATATAAAAATGCTCAGCAAGTTTTAGAATATAAATTAAATCATTATGAAGAACTTAATAATAAGTTAAATCAAAAAGATGCTAAATAATTATTTAGCATCTTTTTTTGTATTGTTTAATTAATGAATAATAATCAATAATTAAGTTGTGATTGTATTTTTTAGGAAGATTGGAATCACGTATAATTTTCCATAGTATCGCAGCAACTTTTATTGGCATATTAAACTTTCGGTATGAAGGATCTTTATAAAAATCTTGCAAAAAATGATTCCATTGATACGTATCTTCTTCAGAATTGCTTAATACTTTACTAGGTTTATTTAATATTAAAATCAAATCTTTAACGGTTGCCCTATTATCATGATTTGTCTGTACTTGCCTCATTTTAATTGCCATCGACTTTTTAAAATGAAAGTTAGCTACATGAAAATAATTAGCAAAATACTTTCTAGCTTCATTATTCAATTTAAATCCTGAATTAAACAGTTTAGTATCTAAACTAATCTCTGAAAATTGCAAAGATTTTTGCTTATTCAATTTTCTTAATGGTTTAATATCTTTTGGTAACACACCATGTAGCATTTTTAAAATATAATTGTTTAATTCAGCTTTAGTCCCATTTGCAGGCAATCCATATTTTCTACAAAGACGTTGCAAATCTTTTTTATAAAAATAGTGATTATTAAAATACTCGATGGTTATCATTTATATGTTCAACTCTTTTCACAAAAAAATGTACATGCTAAGTATAGCATGTACATTTTAGTAATTTGTTATTGATATTATTTATCTGAGTCGGCTTTGTTAGTCATTTCAGACATTTTACCTTTGGCTTTACCAGACATTTCAGAAGCCTTTCCTTTAGCTTTGCCAGCTGCTTCTGAAGCTTTGCCTTTTAAATCACTAGCAGTTTCACTAGCCTTATTCTTGATATCATCAAAATTCATAATATCATCTCCTTTAATTCTGTTGTAACACTTGTACATGTTTAATTCAAAGGATAAGACTTTTATCTAGATTGTATTCCTAATTTTCTGAGCTTTTTCAAAATCATTAGTAAAAATACCTTGGATACCAATCTTACATAATTGATGAATTTCCATATCATCATCAACAGTCCAAATTCTTTCATGATCTTCAATGCCTGGAATGTATGTACCAGGATGTAAACTATTAAGGTGTTCGCTTTCCATAAATAGTTTAGGATCAACATTCATTCTTTTGTCGAATAGAAAATTATAATCCTGATTAGGATCAATTCTTTGAGCTACTTTAATACTATCAATGTTAAATGAAGAATAAATCACCGGATACATTAAGTTAGTATCGTTAACCATGTTCATAACTTTTTCTTCAATATCTTGGTAATGAATTTTATTAGTCTTAAACTCAAGGTTTAATCTAATATCTTTACCAGAAAATAGATTTAAAAATTCTTTCAAGCTGGGAATTGCTTCCCCATTACCTAATTTAAATTTACGCAATTCATCAAAATCATAAGAATTAATTAAGCCTTCACCATCAGTTGTGCGGTCAATTTTTTCATCATGCATAATGACTGGAATGCCATCTTTAGTTAAATGGACATCAAATTCAACTGCATCGGCATTATTTTCAATACAATATTTAAAGCCTTCTAAAGAATTTTCAGGAAACTTAACTGGGATACCACGATGTGCAAAAATCATTGTTTTCATTATATATTATCTCCTTACTATATACTTCATTTTAGACCAAATGTGCTATATAATAAAATTAATTAATTTATATTGGGGATAGAAACATGAAAAAAATCCTGGTAGTCTTAACAAATACCACTAGATACAGGCATACAAATGAGCCCACTGGGCTTTGGCTAGGTGAAGCTACAGAATTTGTAGATGTCGTTCATCAAGCCGGATATTCAGTTGATTATGTCAGTCCTAAAGGTGGTTTTGTGCCGATTGATCCACGCAGTATGAAATATGTAAATGAAGACATTATGGAAGATTATGAAATCAGTGATTTTCAAGATCGTGCGCTTTGCAAATCCTTGAAACCTAGTGACATTAATTCCAGCGAATATATTGCAATTTACTACACTGGTGGTCATGGCGTTATGTGGGATTTTACAAATAATGTAGAAATACAAAATATTTCCAGAACTATTTATAATAATAACGGTTTCATTACTTCAGTTTGCCATGGCATTGCTGGACTTTTAAATATAAGAGATGGCAACGGTAAATACCTAATTAATAAAAAAAATGTAACTGGTTTTACAAAAGCAGAAGAGATGATCGCTGGTAAATTAAAACTAGTGCCATTTTTTAACCAAGAAATTGCTGAACAACATGGTGCCATTTTTAAAAAACGTCGTGCATATAAAGAATTTGTTGTTCAAGATGGTCATATTATAACTGGACAAAATCCTTTTTCAGCTAAAGCTGTTGCTAAAATGTTAATTAGCAATTTAAATAATTAATATCAAAGGCAGATTCCAATGAATCTGCCTTTTTTATTTGATTATTTTATTTAATCTTTGTGCCAGCAATACCGCTATAATTGCCTTTAAAACATCCCCTGGGATAAATAATGCATTAGCATAAAATGCAGCTGACAGTGAAACGTGACTTTGAATGCTTAACCACAAAATTGCTATTAAATAGGTAAAACAAACTGAGGTTAACAATGTAGATATTAATAATGGTCCAAAATTATTTTTACAGTTTATATAATGTTTAATCATCCGATTAATAAAGGCTATGAGCATTGGCGTTAACATCCATGCAAATAAATATCCAGCAGTTGGACTAACAAATACAGCAATACCGCCACGAAATCCTGATAAAAATGGGAATCCCATCATCACCAGCAGCATAAATATTAAAACTGCAATGGTTCCCTTTTTACCGCCTAATAAGATACCGGATAACATAATACCAAAATTTTGCAGCACAATTGGCACTGGAATCATCAAAATTGGAATGCCTGGAAACATTCCTAAAACAATAATTAAAGCGGTCATTAAAGCGATTTGTGTTAAGTCTTTAGTTTTCATAAGTTACCTCACATATGTATTAGTTAACTGATATTAAAAATAACGTTAACAAATAATAATGATATAATTAGTTAACAAATATGTCAATTTAAGTTAACAGTTAGGAGAAAAAATGAAAATACACGGTATTAATTTAGATTACAAAGGACGCTGTATCCATTACCATAATAAAAATGACATTGTAGCCTTAATGTGCCAACAATGTCATCAATTTTATGCTTGCTACAAATGCCATGATGCCTTAAATAATCACTTATTTAAAGCTGTTTCGGTGAAACAATTACATAATATATTATGCGGTAATTGCCAAACTTTGCTTAATTATGATCAGTACAAAATGAATTATTGTCCAAATTGTCAACACCAATTTAATGCAAAATGTGTCTTTCACCATTCAATTTATTTTAAAAATGAACTTTAACTACTTCACCGGTCATTATAGACTTTGTTTCATTACCATCATCTAAAATTAATCTGCCATGATGATCAAAATCAACAACTTTACCAGTAATTAAGCCTCTATGAGTTTCAATTTGAACTTGATGATTAATCAACATTGATAAATCACGATATTCATCCATGAATTCACCCTTTTGATAATTAGGATATAACTTATAAAATTCATTTAGAATATCAGTAACTACTTTATTTTTATCAACTTTATTATCACTAATTGCACCAATTGGTCGCCCCATATTTTTAGGAAAATGATTAGAGTTAAGGTTAATCCCAATGCCAATAATTAACGCAGATGGGTGCATCAATTCAACATCCATGACCGATTCAGTTAAAATTCCCGAAACCTTTTTATTATTTACATAAATGTCATTAACCCACTTTAATTGAAAATTAACGTTAGGATAGGATTGCTTTAAACCATGGACTGTCGCAACTGCCGTCATAGTAGTTATCAAGCCACCATCAAATACTTCATTATCCTTAATTGGTAAAACCATACTCATATAAATACCTGTATCTTTGGGTGAATAAAATTCACGCCCACGACGACCATGACCAGCAGTTTGTTTATCAGCTACAATCACCATCGGGTCCGATATCTTATTTTGACTTAATAATTTTTTAGCATAAGTATTAGTTGAATCAACTTCATTAAAGGTCTGAACGTCAAATGGTGCGTGTAAATTTTTTTGAATCAATAATCGATCAAAATTATTAGATCCAATATATTTATACCCAGCATTTTTCTTACTTTCGATTTGATGTCCTGATTGTTTTAAATTACGAATCAGCTTCCAAATCATCGTTCGGCTAATTGATAGTTTACTAGCTAATTCATTTCCTGACAGCCATTCATTTTTATGGTTAATAAATAAATTTAATAATTGGTCAGTTTGCATAATTTTCTCCTTGTTTTATCTTTAATACAAATCATATCACAAAATTAAAATGTTGATATAACAATGATGCCAAGAAACTTAGCTAGTTATTTCAATAAAAAATATATATGATATATGTAAATAACTTAAAGAAAGAAAGTGTTCAAATGCGTTTTGGTGAGAGATTAAAAACCGCTAGAAATAAGAAAGAGCTGACGCAAGATAATGTTGCAGTTATTTTTAAAGTTTCACGTAAAACAATTTCTAGTTGGGAAAATGAAAATAGTTACCCCGATATTAATAGCTTAATTCAAATTAGTAATTTTTATCATATTTCTTTAGATACTTTATTAAAAGAAGATGTGGGAATGAAAGAATTTTTGGATAAAAAAGATGTAAAAGTTGGATTAAGACCAATTCAGATTGGACTTAATATATTAGGTTGTGCTGTTCTATTTGCATATCTTTTAATATTTTTTGAGAATGCTTTAAACATTAATTTATGGGTGCAACTATTATTATTATTAGTTTTTATAATAATATGCGCATCCTTTGTTTATGTTCAGAGGAAATTCGTAACTTTGGAAAAAAGATTAGATTTATATAGTAGCACATGGTTTGAAAAAATTTTTACTAATCTACGGGCTTTAATAGTTACTGAAGTAATATTAACAATTGTTTTAATTACAAGTGCAATAATATTCTTATTTACTCAATATGATACAACTCCGTTAAATGAATTCACATTTGTGTTAATCATTGCCATATTAAATATTTATTATCATATTAAAAAAACAAAAAATAAAGCGACTACCAAAAAGTAGTCGCTTTCATTAAGATATTTTTTAATTAATCAATTGTAATTGCAGCCTTGATAGCTTCACGATTAGTCATAGCTTGATATGCATCATCAATATTATCTAGGTCAAAGCTCTTAGTAAAGACTTTTCCTGGATGAATTTCTCCATCTAAAACAGCCTTTAATAGAACATCTTTATCATAAGTTGTTACTGAAGCAATTCCACCGGATAATGCAACATTCTTAATGAATGGTGTAACAACATCTGGGTTCTTAACATGTGGAAGACCAACACGACCAACACTTGCACCTGGACGAGCAACCTTAAGTGCAGTTTCAGTTGATAGTTCAGTACCAACACATTCAAGTACAGCATCAGCGCCTTGGTTATTAGTTAATTGCATAACCTTTTCAACAGCTTCGTCACCACGTTCAGCAACAGCATCAGTTGCACCAAATTCAAAGGCTAAGTTTTGACGATCTTCATGACGACTCATGATGATAATCTTTTTAGCACCCATCATTTGTGCAGAAATAACTCCACATAGACCAACGGCACCATCACCAACAACGACAACTGTATCACCCTTGCTTACTTCAGCAGCATGAGCAGCGTGATAACCAGTAGCCATAACATCAGATAATGCTAATAATGAGTCTAACATTGCATCACTATAGTCATCAGGATTACCGGGAACCTTAACTAATGACCATTCAGCATGTTGATAACGTAAGAATTCAGCTTGTGCACCGGAAGTAGTATTGTCTTTGTGGTTCAAACAGTTACCATCGTATCCAGCACGACATGCAGCACATTTACCACAACCGTGAGTAAATGGAGCAATCACAAAGTCACCAGGTTTTACAGTAGTAATATCTTTACCAACTGATTCAACAACTCCGATAGCTTCATGACCACCGTTTTGTGAATTCTTTTCCTTATCAGACAATCCACGATATGCCCATAAATCAGATCCACAAACACAAGTACGAACAACACGAAGAATTACATCATCGTCAGCTTGAATTTGAGGCTTGTCAATATTTTCAATCTTAACTTTACCAGGTTCAACAAATAAAGTATTTTTCATTTTCAAATCCCCTTACCTAAATTATTTATTATGTAAATACATTTTCTTATATCAAAATTTTAAATACAAATAATTTGTTTGTTAAATTATTTATCAATTCCTAACATACAACCTATAGTTAACTATAGATCAAATAACATCTATAATTTTTAATTATCGGTTGTAAATAATATATGTCTTTTTTATACTAATTATAAATACATAAGGTGGCGTTTAATATGAGTTTAGGAGAAAGATTGAAAAATCTTAGAGATGATAAAGAAATATCAATTCAAGAATTGGCAGCTAATACTAAGATTTCAGCAAATAAAATTTATAGTTTTGAAATTAATAATGAAAAGCCAAACATTTTCCAATTAGATAAAATAAGTAAATATTACAATTTATCGTTAGATGATTTGGTTAATAAGGAAGATGTTAAAGATGAAGTTAACAGAAGATATTTAGTAAGTGATTTATCGATGATTCCATTTTTAATTTCTATCTTTGTAATTAATTATGATTCATTTATTCCATATTCGATTTTATTTACAATTGGATTTATTGGTAGTCTTTGGAGTAATCACTGGGGGCGATTAGATAAAATAGTTAACCCTTTGGGATTATACAATCCATTAAACGCAAAGATAAAAAAACATTTAACTAGAGGTGTTTCTTATATACTCTCAATTACATTACTAATTGCTGGAATAGCATTAATGGTAATTAATTTTGATAGATTAGGTGCATTTGGTGCAATGTTATTAGTTTTTGGCATGATAGCTATTTTAGCGTCAATTCTAGTTTGGGATGTTGATAAATATGAGTAATAAAAATGGTTATCCAAATTTGGATAACCTTTCTATACATTCCAAGTAGAACCACTTTTAATAAATTTAGGTGCTTTATGATTTTTGACATCTTCTTCAGCATCACTGACTGCTTGTTCACGAATTGATTCAGTGTAATTAGAAACCATATCAATGAAATCATCATCTGATAAATTGGTATCATTTTGGTCATTATATTCTTTACTGTACTTTGCTTGCAATTCTTGACCAATTTCTTCGACTTCTTTATCTTTCAAATCAGAAATAACTGCAACCCACAAATTGTACATGTAGTTAAAAACTATTTTATCGTTAAACATTTAGATACCCTCCTGGATATGATCATTAAGTCGTATGTTATATATTAATTTTACTATATATAAATATAAATTTATACGAGAAATTTAAAAAAGTAATTTACAAATAAAAAGTATAAGGATGTGATTAAATGCGATTGATTGGACAAAGATTACGTATAATTCGTTATAGCAAAGATTTAAGTGTGAGCGAAGTCGCTATACAAACATCAATCAATGCAAAAGCAATTAAACAAATTGAATCTGGATATATTCTACCTGAATTTTTCACCATGACTAAGTTTAGTCAGTGTTATAAAACTCCATTAAAAGAATTAATTCCAGAACAGAAAATTCATTCTAAAATAATTTGGCACAACATTGGCACAATTTTATTTAGTCTGCTCACTTTAATTACAATAACTTTTTCTTCATTTGATATAAGTACCATCTTGTTTCCTTTATTAACTTTTGAATTAATTTATAATAACTATAAAATTCATAAAGTATTGAATAGTATGAAAATAGTAGATCCCAATATCAACTTTTTGGAAAAATGGATGCCCACAAGATTAATGAAAGTCTTAGCATATATATTCATCATCTCTTATGTTGTTTTAGTAATATTTAATATAATAAAGTATTTCATGCAGTTCCCAATATTGACCAGTATCTGCTTAATATCATACACAATATTAATTTATATATTCATAAAAAATAAAAACCAGCGTTATGGGATTAACCCATAATGCTGGTTTCTTTATCTTTGAATTCCTGGCAATAGCCAAAAGCCAGCGACTCTTAATAAATCATTAATAATTTTAGGAATATCACGTGAATTATTTTCGAGTGCTTTGAATTCATCTTTTGATTCAAAGACTACGTATTGATCTAATAGATATTTACCATTAGTAATTAGACGAGCTGTCTTAAACAGCGTGTATGAACGTTTCATATGAGAGGCATTAGAAATAACTGTGACTGTTTTAGCACCATTTTCATTTAAAATATCAGTCGAATTAACCGTATTCTGGACAGTATCGCGAGAATAAGTTTCTTCAAAAATACGTTTGGACTTAATGCCATGATTAATCAACCATTGCTTCATAACTTTTGCTTCAAAGTCTGGTTCACGTGGCAATTTACCCCCACTAACTAAGATTCTAGTGTTAGGCATTCTTTTAGCTAATTTTAATCCTGCACGTAAACGTTTCTTAAGCTTTAATTTCATCTTACCTGCAGCCGTCAAAGAAGCCCCTAAGATGACAATGAAATGTTTACTAGTATTGTCATCATAAACTCGATTTAGATTAGTTGTAAGTCGAATGGTTTTAAGTTCCTCTAAATATCTCAGCCATCCCTCAACTTGCTTAGTCTGTTGACCATCAATTTCATTTAAACGTGTTAGTGAACGTTTAAATGCCTTTTGATTTTTATTAAACTGCGTATAAACAGCTAAACTCAATAAAGCTTGATAATTGTTAGGATTAATTTGTAACACTTTTTGCCAAATACCAGTAGCTAAATTTAAATTTTTACTTAATCGATACATCGATGCTAGTCCCAATAGATATTTTTCATTGTTAGGTGAAATTTTTAAAGCTTCTTTGTATAACTTAATCAATGTTTCATTATTGTATGATTTATTCATATTGTCATGATTAACTGATAATAATACTGGCTTGTACCAGTAGTTATAGCGAATAACTGCATCTAAAAAATTCAGTTTTTCAGGATTACTAATAATTCGTTTTAAATATTTCTGGACTGCACTATATGAATAATTAGAATCATATTCTTGAATATGCTTACCATTAATAGAAAAACTAGCAATTTTGTGCACAGCTCTTGGTAAAATCTTAATATCACCATTGGAGTTTAATAATTTCATTATTAATCACCTCAGTTTCAAATCTAACGTCTATGAATTAAATCGATTATAAGACTATTTGTGAAAAAAGGTAATTATTTTGAATATATAAATTGCCAATTAATCTTCGTAGTAACTATAATGTGGATAACGTTTATGCATGAATTGTTTTGCTAACTTAAAGCTGCGATWATAGTGTTCAGTTCCCCATATACCAACACCATAAGCAGAACTCAACACTTGGTGACCATTATGCTTAGAAAAATTATAAAAAGTACCATCCCCAGCACCTGAATTCCAAACAAGTGCATTAATCCAATTAAGAGCGTGGGCTTTTATTTTGTATGCATACAACCAATCAATTGTAGGATTCTTTTTGTATAGAGAACCCACTCCAATGGGATGTTGTTTTTGTTGATTCAAATTATGTAAATATGACTTGTATGAATACTTGCCATTTTTATAATAAAGTAATTTTTTACCTATATAATAGCTAACTTTCCCATCTGTAGCATACCAGTGTCCACGCATTGCTTTAGGAAAAGAGGTAACAATAGCAGGCTTAAAAGCTGCTTTAGTAGTTACATGATAACTACCAACTAATATAAAAATTGATAGTACGAATAAAAATGTTAAGAATAATTTGTTATTCAATTTCATTATATAATCCCCCATCTACTTAGAATATAGTACCAAATTGTTTAAAACTAAAGAATAACCACCTTAATCATTTTAAATTGGCATTTTTCAGTCAGTATCTTTACAATAGACTTACTGAGTTTTTAATCTAAAGTTAAGTAATAAAAACTATAATCTAAATAAATTATTAAATATGGAGTTCTATAAATTATGAATAATGAAGAAATGGAAAATCACAATTTAATTACTGCATTCAAAAAAATGTGGTCCAACATGTTTTATATTGAAGGGAAAACAGAACGAATTGATTTCTGGCTAGGCTATGTCACTATAGCTATTATCAATCTACTATTTTTCACCCTTGTTTTAGGGACTAATGGTAGTTTATGGTCAGTCATTTTATATTCAATTATCAGTGCTTTTGGCCTAATCATGACTTTTACTGCAGCTATTCGTCGTCTGCATGATGCTAACTTTTCCGCACACTTTTTATGGCTATTATTGATTCCTATTTTTGGGATAATCATTGTTTTTATTTTATTAGTGACACCTAAGTCTGATGAAAATCGACACGCTCCTTCTACTAAACCAGCGGGGATGAAATGGGAAAGTAACATTTTAAATTGGTTGATTATTATCGTAACTGCATTGGCATTGTTTGGTATTAACGAATTAATTTCAAATGCGGCTAATAGTTCAAATAATAAAATTGACGTCACTAATACTTCTGATAATGATGATTCAAGTAGTAGTGGCAGTAGCTCTTCATCACAAAGTAGTAGTTCTTCGTCCGAACCATCTAGTGAAAGCTCTTCATCAAGTGATAATTCTTCTTCTGAAGACTCAAATGATAAACATAATGATGAAGATGACGATGATGATAACGACCAAGATCAACCTGATGAGAACCAAGATGAAGATAAAGACAAAAACAATGATAATCAAGATAACGAAGATCAAAATTCAGCTAGTGAACAAAGTTCTTCATCTGAAGAAAGTAATAAAGAAAATGCAGATAATCATGATGATCAAGATAAGTCCGATGATCAATCTAATAATGATGAAGATAAGCAAGATAGTAATGATCAACAAAAACAAGAATATAACAAGCAACAAGATGCTCAAAACAATGAGCAAAGTACATCAAACGATGATCAAAATAAACAACAAAGCCAAAATGAATCATCTAATCAACAAGCAAATCAAAATAGTAATGCAAGTAGTTCAAGTTCAGATAAATAAATTTTAAATAAAATAAAGAGCATATCCAGCCGGATATGCTCTTTATTTGTTTAAGTATTCTTTTAACATCTTACCCTTTTTATCATGCCAAAGCTTGTTACCATTAGCGGAAGATTTATAAATCATCTTCGCAGCTGTTGATGGACTATTAAATGTATAATCAGTTTGAAATACATCATCTTTAATAATTCCTGCATCAACTAATGATTGATAATTTTTTAAATTAGCAGCTGTAAAACTACTACTAAAATCTTTTGGTGATAATTTAGAACCTTTTAAAACTTTAAATTCTTTTTGCATAATAGCTCTGGCATCACTATCACGACCATTCATATGAAATACAGTTTGAGAAATATCAGATAATTCATTACTTGAATGATCAATTTGTTTATTTTCAACTTTTGTTTTTTTAATATGAAAGATTGGCAAACTCAATATTCGTAATAATGTATCTAGATCAGCAAAGTCATTTTTAAAGTTTTCTTGGTCACGTAAACTAATCTTGGAAGTCCCACTAGGTTGATGATCAGAATATAATGTAACAACACCCTTTTTATTAATTAACTGATACATATAGCGTTCAAGATATAATATTTCATCTTGCGTAAATGATATATCATTATTTTTAATGAATAAAATGGCTAAATTCCACCATGCTTCTTTATCAACGTTATGTTCGTAAGTCCTTTTATTAATATTCTTAGCTTGACCTACATAGATATTAGTTTCTTCATTAATTGAATGTTTTTCATCAACATTCATTAGTAAATAAACTCCGGAATACTTTAATTCAGCATGTTTATCTAAAACACTATTAACCTCATCTCTAGGTACATAGTATACAATAATGCTGCCCCCATTATTGTATCCCGCATATTTAAAACTGTAATAATCATCCTCATTGGATAAGAATGTGTAAATGTCTTTTGATCTCATAAAATACCTTTCTAATTAATTTTTTTTGATAATAAAAACTCATGAAAGTCAAAATCATTGTTACATTTTGATAATAGTTCATTAGAATTACTTATAATTAAGTATTTATTTTTAAATTTGCATTCAATATATTTATTTTTTATAAGGGTATTAAGCATTAGATTGTCACCATTAGAATATATCATATAATTTTCACTTTTTTGATTTCTACAAAATAAATTTATTCTATGTTCTATACATTTAATTCCTAGTTTTTTTGAATAATCCTCAATAGCAATAAGCATTTTATTAGTAAAATTTTTTATATTAATTCTTTTATATTCTTTATCAAAATCTAAGTCAAAATCAGTTATCTGCAATGTTGGACTGTTATTACTAGAACAATTGATTCTAAAATTACCTCTAAAATGAAATTTATGTAAATACTTAGAATATACATTGACACAATGGTTATTATTATAAGGATTAATTGTAAAGTACATATTTGTGTATTTATGCAAAATGTCACCTAATAACTCATTAAATTGAAAATTCTGAATTGTTGAATGCAATTTAATTGCACTATTAACTGGATTAACTAAATCATTTAAATTAATCTTTAAATTATATGCAATACTTAATAATGTATCGCTACTGATAACAGAAAATTCATCATTTTTTATTTTAGATATTGTTTTTCTATCTACTCCTGAAAACTTAGAGACATAATAAGATGTCCAATTATTCTTGTTCATTATCTCTTTTAAATTATTTTGTGTATGCTGTTTTCTATTAATCATTTCAAAGCTTTTCATATATTATTCTCCCAATTAAAATTATAATTTTTCAGAGTATTATGGTCCATTATTTTATCAATACATTATATTGTTTTAGATAATACATAGAATACTTATGGATTAAACCTTTTCAAAAGTATCTTTATAATTATAAAAAATATTATTTTTATTAATTTATATGATTTTCATATTATTCATAATTTATATTTTAATAAATAAACTATAGTTATTATATTAGTAGTCATATATAAAAAAATACATAGGTGAATATATTTCCAATAAAATTATAATTAACTGATATGAAAGTGTTTTGTATAAAAATATTAAATGAAAAAGGAAAAAGGTTTTAATAATTAAAGAGTTTAATATAATATTTTACAAAATTTATACAAATATAATAAGGTTTCATAAAATTAATTATTTGTATATTGATTTGGATATTAAAAAAAAGAGATATACTCAAAACTGCTAGATAAATAAAAAACATTGGATTAAAATCCAATGTTTTTTATTTATCATATTTATTAACTATATCTTTAATTCCAAGACCAATTTGTTGAATAACAGTTGTAACTAAAGCATTACCCATAAAGAATCTTCTCATTCTATCAGTAACTTCTTTAACTTCACCATCTACAATTTTATATTTAGTCCAATCATCCGGAAAATCTTGCATTCTTTCTGCTTCAATAGGAGTCAATATTCTGTATCTATCGTTTATTTTAAGAAAATGAGTTGACCTATTAACAGTTCCTTCTGAAGTTAACATTGTTCTACCTGGTAATGAAAGATTTTCATAAGGAGACATCCCACCTTCACTATAAGTATATTTATGTCCATCAGCACTTGTTCTTTCAATTCTTTTTGATCCACGAAGATACTTGAACTTATCTAATTTATTTTGATCAGTAATATAATTTTTTTCATCAATTTCATTATCTGKTTGCAAAATATCTTTTAGTGGAGTTGGTTTATTACTACTATCGGAAATAGAATCAATTGTATAGTAACGACCATGACGCATAATTCCTGTATTAAAAACCTTGCCTGAAAAGTCATCAGAAGCTTCAACAATATCTTCAGGTAATTCATAATAAGCTTTTCTATTTTTATAAAGCTCATGTTTTATAGGAAATTGCTTAGCAAAAAGCCCTTCTTTAAAAATATAATAATCATAAGAGTCTTCTGAAGGAATCAAATCATTTTCAAACTCATTATCTAAATGTTTTGCATAAGGAAGATCATTTCTAAAAACAAAAAAATAAACTCTTCGACGACGTTGGGCTCTACCATATTCAGCTGCATTAACGACTCTCCACTCTACAGAATAACCTAAACTATTTAATGAAGTTAACATTACTGAAAAATCTCTACCACGTTGTTTTGCAGGAGCTTTTAAAAGTCTATCCACATTTTCAAAAATCATATATTTAGGATGTATTTGCTTAGCTGCTCTAATAATTTGCCAAAATAGGACCCCTTTTTTACCTTGAATACCTAATTCATTTTTCTTAGACCTTGCAACTGAATAGTCCTGACATGGAAAACCACCCACAATCATATCTGCATCCATTGACTGAAATTTTTCATTTGAAATATCAGCTATATCAATACCAATATTTTCTGAATCTGGAAATTTATAGTTATAAACATCAAATGCATCTTGGCTTTTTCTAGATGGTTCGTATTGATTAGACCATTCTGTTTTAAATAAATCTTTATCGGCGTTTTCTAAACCTATTCTAAATCCACCAACACCAGCAAATAATTCTAAAACTTTTAATTTGTCGCTCATTATAATCACTCCTTATTTATGTACATCAATAATATTATTATATAATAACATTAGACTAAGATCAACAAATGGGAACATTTTTATGGAGGTACTATATGAAATTTAAAACTAAAGATGAAGTACATAATAAAGCCTTAAAAATAGAAGGCATTAAACAAAAAGATTTAAAAAAACAACTAGGAATAAAAATTAAAGGAGACAAAAATGCAATGGGAGACATTTTTGAATCCTGGTTTGGAAAAGTAAAGGATTCAGCAAGTAAGCCTGATTTAGATGTATCTGAATTAAAAGCAACACCTTTTAAAATATTAAAGAATGGTAAGGTAAGTGCAAAAGAAAGATTAGTGCTCAACATTATAAACTACGTTGAATTAGATAAAGAAAATTTTTTTAACAGTCATTTTATGAATAAAAATAAAGTAATAGAAATGGCCTTTTACGAATATAAAAGAAATGTAAATAAGGATGAATGGTTTTTTAACAAATGTGTAACATATGAAATGGAAAAAGATAAAAATGATCTTGAAATCATTAAAAATGACTGGAAAAAAATTCAATCATTCATTAGAAAAGGTAAAGCTGAAGATTTAAGTGAAAGAGAAACAAATTACTTGGCAGCCTGTACAAAGGGAAAAAATAAAAAGTCATTAAGAATACAACCAAATTCAAAAGAGATGGCAAAGCAAAGAGCTTTTTCATTTAAGACTAGTTTCATGACTACTTTATTAAGAAACTACATTTTTGGAAATAAAAAATCAGATGCAATAGTTAAGGATGCATCTGAACTAGAAAATAAATCATTAGAAGAAATAATATATAATAAATTTTCTAAATATTTGAATAAAACAACTAAAGAGTTAATAGATATACTGAATATACCTAAAAAGAATTCTAATACTATTGGAAAATACAATGTACAAATAGTAAATAAAATACTAGGAATAAGAGGAAAACAAAAAACTAATGCCGATGAATTTGAAAAAGCATCAATAGTACCTAAGACAATACAATTTGATAGTAAAAAAAGGAATAAAGAAAGTATGTCTTTGCCACCATTTAAATTCAAAGATTTAATTAATGAAAAATGGATAGATGAAGATGGGAATCCATCTGCCACTTTAAATGTTTATTTAAGTGAAAGTAAATTTCTTTTTGTAGTATTTCAAATGGATAGCAATGGAAATAATTATTTAAGAGGAATAAAATTCTTTAAAATGCCTAGCAAAGATTTAAATGGAAAAGTAAAAGATGCATGGAAAAATACAATTCAAACGATAAATAATGGTGTAAAGCTGGAATTTATAAATCAAAGTAAAAATGGTATTGTGCATAATAATTTCATCGGAGCAAAAAGCCAAAAAATAATTCATGTAAGACCACACACTGCAAATAGAAGTTATGTAAAAAGTGAAAATTCTAATGAACTACCTATAAAAGCACAATGGACTAATAAACCTAAGGATTTTTCCAATTACTTTATGACTACTCAATCATTTTGGCTAAATAGTAATTATATAAAGAATGCAACTAAGAACTTATTAGAGTAATATATAATTTTATATATTACTCTTACTTCTTATATAAAATTTTATTTTTTCAATACAATAATCTGGATGATTTTTTATCATTTTTCCCCAAAAATGAAGAGTAATCCATCCCATTTTATGAAGTTCTAAATCTTTTTTCCTATCTCTTTTAATATTTGTTTCAATTTTATTTATCCAATATTCTCTATTATGTTTTAATTGCTTTTTCTTGTTTTCCCAATTATAGCCATGCCAAAATTCTCCATCTGCAAAAATAGCTATTTTATACTTAGTTATAGCTATATCAGGTGAACCTGGTAATTTTTTATAATTTCTTCTATAACGTATACCATCATGCCAAAGTCTAAGAGCAATATCATCCTCTATTTCTCCTCTTTTTAGATGAACTTTGGACATTCTTTTACTAGTTTCAATATCAGTTTTTAAATTATAACGAATCTTCAAATCTCGTCTCATTAAAATATCACTTCGATAAAAATATTATATTAATATTTTAAAACAAAAAATCGATTAAAGATAATTATTAATACCATTAAAAACTAAAACAGCAAAAACAATCAGTAATATAAAAAGTAGTCCACTTATAGCTGAAATAATTGTCCCTGCTATAGCAAAACCTTTAGGTTTTTGAAATAAACCAATTATTGAAAAAATAATGCCTAGTATCCAAAAAACAATACTAAAAAGAGAATTCAACGATACAACAACTGAAACAATTGATAATACAAATCCAGCAATTCCGATTCCGTTAGCTTCTTTGTCTTTCTTCACTTTGCTATAATTGTCAAAATTATTATTTTGATATTGAGCTCTTTGAAAATTATCATTCATAATGATTGCTCCTAAATTTAAAAAATATAATAAAATAATTATTGCATGAAACATCTTACAAAAAAAATAAATCCTAAATTGTTTAGTAAAATAACAATTTAGGATTTATTTTAATTTAAATTAGCTGAAGATTAATCAATAATATGGTGATACATTCTTGTGGTTAATCCATAAATACATAAATATAAGATTACTATTAAAGATGATACTGAGAAACCAACTATTATTAATAGCCTAGTATCATAAAGATTAAAGCTCATTAAAACTTGTTTAATTGCTGGAATAGCAAATGAAAGATTAATTATTGCTGCAATAATTGGAATCATAAATACCATTAGTACCTGACTATGAATACTTTTAGTAGTCTCTTTTAAACTTAAACCTACCTGTTGCATAGTAACAAATCTTCTACGATCAGAATATCCCTCTGATATCTGTTTAAAGTAAATCACCATAACAGTAGTTAACAATAAAGTTAGACTTACTAAAATACCAACCATAACAAAGCCCCCAAATAATTGCGTTAACATTTTATATAAGATACCTTTGCCTGTAAATTGTTCATTTGTGATTTTAAGTGAATTTTGTATTTTTTGTTCAAAATGACTATTGCTAATATTTTTAACGTGGTAATCAAATCCATAAAAATGTAATAAAGATAATGAATTCGGTAATTTATTTACAACTACAAACATTGAGGTGTAGATAGAATGACTAGGATTAAATGAATATTTAAAATTGTCCATTTGTTTTACATGATAATTTTTATTTAAAATATTCATATTTTTTTGCTTCATTTTAGAAGGAGAATACATAATTGCTTCATTATTATTTAAATGAATATTTTTATGATAAATTTTATTGTAATCATTTTCCGAAACGAACATAAGTGCATTAGTGGTACTACTAGATATATTATTTATTCCACCTTGAGCAACATACTTATCATTTTTAATGTAACCATATTGAGGAGTGGTTGTTTTTAAATTGATAATATTATTTATTTTAGCGCCATTTTCTTTAACAACATGGTTAACTTGAAGTTTTTGACTATGAGGTAATCCTCTGTTACTTATAACTGAAACTTGTGTAGGTGACCAGACTTTGATAATTCTATTAATCCCAGAATAAACCGAGATTGAGGTAAATAAAATTACTAAAACAGAACTACATAATAAACAAATTGTCGCTAAACCAGCGCCGTTTTGTTTCATTCTTTGTATCATTCCTGATACTGCAATAAAATGATTGGGACGATAATAAAAACTTTTTCTAGATTTTAAAATATTTAATATCAAAATACTACCAGAAATAAAGGTTAGATAAGTTCCAAGAATCACCAAAATAACTGCCAGCATAAATCTAGAATAAGAAGTCATAGTTGGTTTAGTGGTTAGTGCCAAGTAGTAAGCTATTATTAATAAAATTATCCCTAATACTCCATTCAATTTATAATGCTTATTATTTTTTTGTTCTCCTTTACTCTGTTCTTTCCAAAGTTCAGATGGATTTAATTTATGCAATTTAATAAAATCAAAGAATATAGAGAATAAATATATTACCATAAAAAAGCAAGTAGTAATTATTACTGAAGATGGTTCAATTATGGCATTGTAAGATATAGATACGTTGATTAATCTAAATGTGATCATTAGTGCTAACTTTTCAAAAACAATTCCAAAAATCAAACCTAAAATTGTACTAATAATAAACAAGAAAAGTTTTTCTAAAAAAATCAACTTTTTTAAATTATAACCAGTCATACCAAGCATACTATAAAGTCCCATTTCACGAGTTTTTTGGACTCTTATGAAATTACTGATATACATCATGAAAATAAAACTAATCATCATAACAAAAGTTGAACCTAAACTTAATAATGAAATTAATGTCGTTCCACTAGATAAATTTTTTATACCATTACTATTTTCAAGTGATAATAAAATATAATCCATTGCTACTAAAATAATATTGGAAATCAAATAAGGAATATATACTTTAGCATGGCGTTTAAAACTAGAAAAAATAAGTTTATTAAATATCATAATTAATAATCACCTCTTGTTAGTGTGATCATTGTATTATTAATTTTTTCTTGATAATCCTCTAAGGACAAGTCTCCACGATAAATATCATGGTAAATTTTGCCATCTTTGATAAATAGTGTTCTTTTAGAATAGCTAGCTGTTGCTGAACTATGTGTAACCATAATAATAGTTTGCCCTTTTTGATTTTCTTCATTAAACAAATTCAAAATTTGTTTACTAGTATTAGAATCTAAAGATCCGGTTGGCTCATCAGCTAACAATAAATCAGGCTGAGTAATCAAAGCTCTTGCAATGGCTATTCTTTGTTGTTGTCCCCCAGAAATATCACTAGGATATCTATCAATTATTTTTTCAATATTTAGACTTTTAATTAAAGGTTCTATTCTATGCTCCATTTCAGAAACAGGTGTCCTATTTAAAACCAATGGCAAATAAATATTATCCCGATTACTTAAACTATCTAATAAATTAAAGTTTTGAAAAACAAAACCTAGATTCTTTCTACGATACTTAGCTGCATCATTTTTACTCAACTTTCCTAAATCTTGATTATTCAGAATTGATTGTCCAGAAGTGGGCTTATCTAGAGTAGCAATTATATCTAATAAAGTACTCTTACCAGCACCAGATTCTCCCATAATTGATACATAGTCACCACGATTAACCTCAAAGGTTATGTTTTTCAATGCTGACACCGCATTTTTGGTGTTTTCATCATAAATTTTGGCTAACTTATTTAAACTAAGTAATTTCAAAATATTACCTCCCTAAATAATTATTAATTAAATTATAAAAAGTAAATAGAAATATTTATACTTACAATATTGTAAGGTTATTTTTTCAACATTGATTTTTGAAATATCAAAGTAAATTCATTTTGATTATTATAAGAATTAGCTTCAATGTTTATGTTTATTTTATTACATATGTTTTTAACTAAAAATAGTCCTAAACCAGTGGATAACCGATTATTATGTCCATTTGATCCCGTGAATCCTTTTTCAAAAATTCTAGGCATGTCCGAATGTTCAATTGGATTTCCTGAATTAACAATTGTTAAACTACCATCACTAAATATAATCTGAATTTTTGTACCATCATAAGCATACTTAGTTGCATTAGACAATAATTGTTCAATACAAAAATTAAGCCATTTTTTATCACTTAAAACAAAAATATGTAATTTACTCAATTCAGGAATTAATTGCTTATTGATAAATTGCATTGACATATTTTTTAAAACCTTTTCAACCAAATCATCTAAATGTATCCATTCAAATTCCAAATCATTTGAAATTGAAAAAAGTTTTTCATAATTCAATAACATATCTAATTGATAATTAGCATCATTTACAGCATCAAGCATCTCATTATTATCTTGATTTTTATTTTCCAAATTAATTTGCAAACTTGTTAGATCATTCTTTATTTCGTGAGCTGACAAATCCATTTGATTAATTCTATCTTTTTGTTCCAAATCTTTAGAATTTAATTTATTCTCTAATTCCAACTTTTGCTGTTTAATTTTTGTTAACATTACGTTTTCAATAGGGGTATTAATTTGATACTTTTCTAAATAATCATTTTTTATAAATTGATGAGTTCTATTTAAATCAAATAACAGTTTAACAATAAACCAAATTAATAATCCAGATATTGAATATCTAAATACATCTCCAATAAAATAATTAGGTAATTTATATGCATAGTTCATAATCAACAATAAAGAAAAAATTAAAACATAAAATATAATCAATGGAAGTTGTGATTTTACATAAAAAAGCCAAAATTTTTTAGTCATATTCCACCAACTTATAACCAATTCCTCTTTTATTTTGTAATAAATTCTTTATATTTATTTGTGATAATTTATTTCTAAGTCTACTGAGATTAACATTTAAAGTATTATCATTTAAATAATTTCCACCTTGCCATAATAAATCTAGTAATTCATTTTTAGAGACAAATCGATTAATATTTTGCAACAGTATTTGAATCATCGAACTTTCTGTAGGTGTTAAAGTTACTTGTCCATTGTGATTATGAATATCATTTGTCAGTTTGTTATATTCATTATCTCCAAAAACAATTATATTTTCGTTTTTTATGACCTTATCGCGTTTTAAAATAGCTTTAATTTTAGCTAATAAAACATTTATGGAAAAAGGCTTCATTATATAATCGTCTGCTCCTAATTCAACAGCATGCATAACATTATTATTAATATTATTAACAGAAATGACGATGATGGGAATTTTTGTATATTTTCTCAATTGTTGGATCCAGTAAAAACCATTTTTAAAGGGTAAATTAAGATCACACAAAATTATGTCTGAATGAAAATTAATCGTATCTTCTATTAAATTATCCCAACAATCTACATTATCTACTTTATAATTCCATGCATATAAACTCTTATTTAATAAATTTAAAATATATTTATCGTCTTCTATTATAAAAACTTTATTCATAATCAAACCTCGCAAAATAATTATTATTTTTATCCTTAAATATACAATAAAAAGCAAAACATAGAAACAAATCATTAATGCTTAAAGAAATACATGTGTTAACATATTCAAGTATATAGGGGGTGTTTAAAAATGAAAAATAAATTATCAATTAACAGATGGACCGGATTTTTAAATATTGTGTTCATCATTTCTCAAGCTATTTTAGGATTTATGAATTATAAGCATTCTGTATCAATTTCCGAGCTTTCAATGATAACAATTATCTCAGCAATTATTTTAATTATTTTAGATATTGTTTCTATGATGAAGAGTAAAAATGCTGGAATTTCTACATCTGGTTCAATTATGGGAATTATCGGTAGTATTGTTTCTACATTTGCAGGTATCATCGGATGGATTATATTAATAATCTCATCTTTCCAATTATTCAGACAAAAATCTACACAAAATTAATAATATAAAAAGTACCATTCAAGATATAATCTGAATGGTACTTTTTTAATGCCTTTTATGCATAAAATTAACAATTAAATTAATCACAGCTTCTGCTAACATTCCAATTGCCATCATCTTCATTGCTAACATTTGCGACATCATATTACCGTTAAATGTAAAATACAATAATACTAAATAAAAAATAACAAAAATAAATGAAACAATCTTAGAATTACAAATTTTAATCGCCTTCTTATAACTTTATATGTACAGTTTATAACAATTATAAAGTAATAACAAGTACACATTAATTATTTGGGTCCATTAACTAAATTCCAAGTGGCCGTTCCCCTATAATTTCCAGAATGTAATCTTACATTGTTAGGGATCTTAATATATAAGTTATTTAAGGAAATATATTTAACTCCGTCGTTACCATAAAAATTAAAAGTTTTAGTTTTATTATTATAGGAAGAATTATTTCCTTGGAAATATTTAGAACTTATTGAGTCTTTTCCATCAGTCATATCAGATACTGATAAATTCATACGCCAATTACTATTATTAAAACTTTTAATTTGAAAATAAGTATGATTTTGTAACTTAGCAATTGTGTTATGAATATAAGATATATTTTTTTTACCAAAATTAAGATCTGGTGCATATTCAATTGATAAAACTTTACGATTTAAATAATTATTCATATCCCTAGCAGTTTTTGATTTAATGTCATCAATATCAGTTAATATTGACTCATTATAATTTTTTTTATAATTTGTTTGGTTAACAATATGATTAATATTTACTTCGTTATAATGCATAATATTATCTAGTTTATGATTAAAAGAGTCTTTAGTTTCAGAATCATACTGAGAATTATTATTCACTTGATTTTGCAAATCTAACAATGTATTTTTTAGATCGTTTGTTGTTTGTTTTTGTTTATTTTCTAAAACAGACGCATTATGTTTATTACCATTCATATCATTATAATCAAGTATTCTAAGTGCCTCAAATACAGGAGTACCACCTGCTATTTTATAATCTAAGGTATTAAAAATAACATAAGTATATATCTTAGAATCATTACTAATAAATTTTTTCGTATAATTGTTATCCAAATTTATTTTTATATTAAAGTTATTGCTAGAAATATCATTTAAATAAAAGTTGGATATATAAAAATCATTTTTATAAAAATAATTATGAGTGTTCAATTTATTTCCTACAGAATATGAATTAGCATATGAAGAATCAGCTGACGATATTGGAAAAATATATAAATTATCAGTTGTATTAATACCAGAATATTGAATATTACTATTCAAAAATTGACTAATGGATCCACTTGCTTTTATTCTTGTATCTATGTATGAATATCTGCTTTGTATTTTTGGCATATATATTTCATAAGAAAAACCGTTACTATTTTTAATAACATTTTGTATGTATATATCTTTTGGATTAAAGTAATTATGTTTATAAAAATTACTATGACTATATAAAATAGTATATGGGTCTCTCGCAAATCTATCATTGTATATAGAGTCATCTGATCCATGTTCTTGCGGATAATAATAATAGTTTTTATTAAATAATAAACTACCAAAAAAGCCTTTATTTAAATTGTAATAATTACCATCATTAGTTCCATTGGCCATAACTTTTATAGAGAAATTATAGACTATACATAAGCCAAAAAATATGCTAAAAACTATTTTGAATCCAAAACTAAATTGGTCTAATTTCATCTAATGTTCCTCCTACAAAAATAATACATAATAATTATAGTACAAAAAAAGGCCCGAAAACAAAGTCTCGGGTCTTTTTTGCTAAGAATTAATCAATATTAATTTCATGTTTTGCCTTATCTTTTGCCTCTTTTGGTAAATTAATCTTCAAGATTCCACCATCATATGATGCAGAAATCTTATCATTTTCAACATTAGGTAGGTAGAAAGCACGACTAACATTGCTTGAAGTACGTTCACTTCTAATCAATTGACCATCTTTATCTTTTTGATCTTTATTTAAGTCATGAACAGCATGAATACTCAAAGTATCATTACGATAGTCAATGTCAATATCAGCTTTCTTAAATCCAGGTAATTCAGCATTTACTTCAAAACTTTTATCATTTTCGATTACATCAGTCTTCATTTTAGAAGTATTAGTAAAGTTTTTACCAAAATCACCAAAGAAACTTTCCATTGGATCTAACATATCAAAAGCACCATTTCTTAATTCATTAGTCATAATACAATCCCCCTATATTTTTATATTTATTTAAATTAGTCAATATTAATCTTATGCTTGTTATTATCTTTTGCTTCTTTTGGTAATGTAATCTTCAAGATTCCGCCATCATATGATGCAGAAATTTTATCATTTTCAACATCTGGCAAGTAGAATGAACGATCAGTATTGCGAGCAGTACGTTCTTTTCTAATTACACGACCCTTACTATCATTATTTTCTTTCTTTAAATCATGAGTAGCGCGAATACTCAAGGTATCGTTTTCGTAATCAATATGAATATTATCTTTTTTAAATCCAGGTAATTCAGAGGTTACTACGTAATTATCTTTATTTTCAGTAACGTCAGTTTTCATTTGATTACTAGCAATTGAATTGAAGAAATTCTTACCGAAATCTCCAAAGAAATCATTAGTTGGTTCAAATACACCAAAATCACTATTTCTTAATTCGTTAGCCATAATCAAAACCCCTTTCAAAAGTCTTTATTATTTGTTGATTTGTTATTTCCTTATCAACAGTTTCTATATTAGTCAGTAATGGTCAGATAGTCAAGAGAAAAGTAGCACTCTTTTACAAAGAGTGCTAAAAAGCATTTATAAACGTTGATATGTCAAATTTTATAGCAATAAAAAAAGTAGTAATTTAATTACTACTTTTTAAAATATTATTTAAATGCACTTTGATAAATCCAACCGACTAATTTGCCTCGATAATAAGCTTGATAATAATAACTATTCCAACCATCTTTATGAGCACGACGAGTAATAGTCAATTTCTTGTTAGCGTAATCAGATCCATTGGCAGTAGTTACAGTGCTAGCAAAGCCACTATTGTTAACATGATTATGGAAAGCTACCTTGGGATTATTTTTCATGACTTTAGTAGTTGAATAATTAGCATACTTAACATTAGGAACTAATGCATTTGTATTTACCCAACCCATAGCATGACCATTAGAATACATACGATAGTAAGTTTTTCCATTAATAGTTGCGATGGAATTAATATACATACGCTTACGAGTATTCTCACTTACACTTGAAATGGCATAAGTTTTACCAATGAATTTATTATCACCAGGCACATGATTATAAAACTTATAATTGTAACCATTTTTAACAGTCATAGTTTTGTTTTGTTGAACATATTGTGTATTTCTTGTTTGTTGTGATTGATCTGAATTATTATTTTGATCTTGATTCGATGAATTATCGTTATTTTGTGAATTATCATCATTACTTTGATTATTATCTGATGGTTGTGCACCGGCGTTCGTATTATCCCCAATAAACCAGTTAGCATCTTTTGAAGTTAATAAATTAGCATCAATGTTCTGACCTAAAGAATTAGAATAAAAGTTACTAGAGAATTGCCATAAAACATGTTCCCTACTTGGTTCTTGATTTTGATAAGCAGCAAGCCAATAACCATCATAATTACTAACAGCTGAAGCAGCATGTGCTTGCATAAAGCTAACATAAGAATAGAATAAAATCTTACGTTGTCCAACTAATGGACGCAATGCATCAACCCAAGCCTTAGTAGCATTATTGGTTCCACCAGATTTAACCGTTTGTGACTCATAATCATTTACATAGAATTTCGCATTGGGAGCACGTCGATATAAAGTTTTAGCTTCATCGGCAGCATCTGCTGGACTTTCATATTGACTAAATGAATAAACCCCATATGGAACTCCGTATTTTTCTAACAAATCACGATTATGATTAAAAGTCTTGTCATAATATTGACTACCATATTGCACTCGCAAAATAACAAATGGAACTTCACTTTTTAATTGTTGAACTTGTGCATCGGTAAAATTATGTTGCCATTCAGATAAATCATAAACTGTATTGCTAGAATTAGCATCACTAGCGGTTGCTGCATGAACATTACTACTAATAAATCCAAAGCTAATTGCTAATAAAGCGGTTGCTGCAATAGTTAATAAAGCATTTTTTATTTTCATACACTGATAGTGAATATTATTCAATATAATACCCTATATCTTTTACACCTTCCTTCTATTAATAATATTTATATTGTAACAAAGGAAGTCTTCAAAATAGGTTAAATAGAGTTTAAGTTTTCTTTACAAATATAACAGTCACATTAGATACTAATATTTACAATGAAGACAGTCCCTGTAGGATGATTATCACGTACCAAAATTTTTCCATGGTGTTGATTAACAATCCATTGAGCGATGGATAAACCTAAGCCATTACCACCAGTCTTTGAATTTCTGGATTTATCAGTACGATAAAATCGCTCAAAGATATGATTTTTATCCTCATCTGAAATACCACTACCAGTGTCTGAAATTAAAATTTTTAGATTATTGTGATTATTAGAAATTTTTACATTTACGCTACCACCAGTAGGAGTATATTTAATCGCATTATCCATTAAAATTACCATTAATTGTTTAATTAAATCAACATCTAAATTACCATGACCACTGACATCAATATCACTTAATAATACTTTTTGTTGACTATTAGTAATTTCAAAAAATGGTTGCACTATCTGATCAAAAAATGGTTTTATTTCCACATTTTGTTTATTAGATTGAATGATGTTGGCATCCGAACGTGCTAATGTTAACAATCTTTGCGTCAATGTTTTTAGATGTTTAGATTCCTCTAAAGTTGTTGAAATTGGTTGAACTTGATCAATGATTTTAGCATTGGGCTTCGTTAATAAAAACTCCATTTGATTCTGAATAACAGTTAATGGTGTTCTTAATTCATGTGCAGCATTTGCACTAAATTCCTTTTGTTTATGCCAAGCCTTCATAACTGGTTTCATACTAGATTTCGAAAGATAATATGCAATCATGATTGCGATTATCCAAAAGAATATTAACGTGATAATTAATGCTTCTACAAAACTATGCAATGCTAGTAGATCTGCATCAATATTTTGTAAAATCAAGACATAATTACCAGCATAGTCTGGGTTATCATTATACTTATCAACTTTTATTAATAATGATCGAAAATGCGTTGTAAAATCACGGGCAATTAAATTAACATCTTGAGGCTCATTAATATTATGTTTACTTAAAGTGATTTTATTTAATAAGCTATAAGATCGTTGTCCCAACATATTTTTGTTTAAAATCTTACCATCTTTACTAAAAACGATAATGTTAGTTTGAAATGCAGCATTTTTATCTGGATTAAACGGAGTTGGATGATTACTAGGTTGTACCGACAAAGGTCCTTGATTTACATTTCTTTCAATATGTTGTTTTTGACTATAAAGACCTGCATCAATATTAGAATAAATAGAATTTTGAAAGAAAAAATAAACAATAAATCCCAAAAGGGCAAACAAAAGGGCAAAACCAATTAATTCTTTAATAAAGAACTTTAATTGTTGCTTGTGTTCTAAAACTTTTTCTTTCACTATTCAGCACCCTCTAGCATATATCCCACATTACGCAATGTTTTAATTGGATTTGCTCCTGAAACTTGTTTAATTTTCTTTCTTAAATTACTCATATAAACTTCAACTACGGTTAACGAAGTTTCTGATTCAAATCCCCATAAACGATCAAAAATTTGATTTTTGGTAATGATGGTAGAAGGATTTTGTAAGAAATAAACTAACAAATCATATTCCTTACCATTTAATTGTAATTGTTGACCTCTGTATTCAACTTCATGACGGTTAAATTCAACTGTAAAATCAGCATATGTTAATTGATTATTATTGCCAATTCGACCTGCTCGTTTTAATAGGGCTTTAACTCGCATCACTAATTCTTCACGATGAAATGGCTTCGTTAAATAATCATCAGCACCTAATTCAAAGCCTCTAACTTTATCACTTAAGGTATCCTTAGCAGTTAAGATCAATACTGGCATTTCAATTTCATCAACATTTCGCCAATGTTTTAAAATATCATAACCACCAATTTCTGGCAGCATTAAATCTAAAATAGCAATATCATAAATACCATCTTGACCAAGCATCTGGCCTTCAAAGCCATCATGTACAACTTTAGTTTTTCCGATTGGTTTTAAAAATTGTTCCACACTATTAGCAAGTGCTTCGTCATCTTCTACAATTAAAATATTTAAGTCTTCCATTTAAATACCCCCCAAAAAATTTTATTTTTAAGTTTTCTTTATGATTAGTTTAAGTTTAGTTTATGTCGCTTAAATTATACTTAAAATATTCAAAAGAAAGGAAATGTTCAATATGATGTTATGGATTAAGCAACTTTTTAAGTTCGGTATCATTGGCTTAATTAATACCATTTTAACTTATATTATATATACATTGTTATGGCAAATAACTAATCCGCCAGTTGCGATAGCAATTGGGTATGGGATTACTTCAGTTATTGGTCTGACTATTAATAAGCAATGGGTATTTAAGTCCAATAATAATTTAAGAAAAATTGCTATTAAGTACTATACAACTTATCTATTAACGTGGCTATTAAGCATTGTGATAACGTATTTAATAAGCACCCAATCTACAATTAATGGACAAATTATTCCACTAATCGCTTTAATTATTACCATACCGACAAACTTTTGCTTAAGCAAATATTGGACCTTTTCTAATCATCACAATAAGGAGGAATACGAATGAAAAATAAAAATCGATCACAAGCTCGTCATTATAAATGTCATATCGATTGGATTTTAACGATTATTTTATTAATTGCATTAGTTCTGTATGGATATGGGACTTGGAAGACTGGTTCCGCCAATGATTTTTATACTTCTGCAATTACTAGCATGACACAAAGTTTTAAGAACTTCTGGTATGCAAGTTTTGACCCTGCTGGATATATTACGGTGGACAAACCGCCAGTTGCTTTATGGTTTATGACCATCTCAGCTAAAATATTTGGGGTCTCCAACTTTAGCGTCGTTTTACCTTCTGTTTTATTTGGTGTTGGTTCTGTTTATTTAATGTATCGACTAATAAAGCCTAAATTTGGTACAAATGCTGGTCGCATTGCAGCATTTGTAATGACAATCACACCTATTGTCGTTGCCGATTCAAGAACTAATAATATGGATGCTACATTAATTTATTTCCTATTATTATCATTATGGATGTTACAAAAAGCAGTCGATAAGAAAAAAATTTTTTGGTTAATGGGAAGTTTTGCCTTAATTGGATTCTCTTTCAATATCAAAATGCTCCAAGCATTTATGATTGTTCCAGCAATGCTATTATTTTACTGGATTGCTAGTAAAACTAATTGGAAGAAAAAGATAGTCCATACCATGCTAGCGATGATTTCACTAACGGTACTAACCCTTGCATGGCCTTTATCAGTTGATATGACATCAGCCAATAATCGTCCTTATGAAGGTGGCTCAGAACATAATTCAGTCATGGAATTAGCATTTGGATATAATGGAGCCCAAAGATTATTAGGCCAAACTACTGGTACTGGTGGAACCTTTAAAGGGATGGGTAATCAAAAGTCTAAAAGTAACAATAATCAAGCTAATAAAAACCAACCTACTCCACCTAAGATAAACAAAAATAATCAACGAAAAGGTAATCTGAAAATGCCTGTTGGAAATAAACCTGCTGGGATGAAACATGGCGGTGCTCCAGGTGGAGGCAGTAATATCTTTAATATTGGTACTGCCGGCCCTCTAAGACTATTTCAATCAGCGTTGGGGCCACAAATTAGTTGGCTGTTATCATTTGCGATTATTGGCATGATTGCATCTTACATTGTATATGCTGATCACAGAAGAAAATGGCATCAAATCAATGAAAAGCAAAAACAAATTGTCCTATGGACCGGTTGGTTAGTACTAGTTGGTGGATTTTTCTCTGTCGCTAGCTTCTTTCATCCCTATTACACTATCATGTTAGCTCCAGCAATTGCTTCTTTAAGTGGTATTGGCTTAATGGGCATGCTTAAGGCTCTCAAGATATTTAATCGTAAGGATATCCGTTTTTACTTTTTACCACTTGCTATCGCTGTTACTACAATGCTTCAAGCATGGTATGTATCTAGTTATTACTCATGGTTAACAATTCTGATTCTAGTAATTGGGATCACAGCTAGTTTAGGCATTATCTTTATCAAATCCAAAAAGATAATGAAAAAAGTAATTATTGCTAGTTTAATAACTATCGCAATTGCTCCTAGTTTCTGGTCGATGACCCCTACGATTGCCAAAACTTCGGATGCTATTCCTAGTGCTGGCCCTGATTTATTAAACAGTCATGGCAATCAAGGTGGCATTGGTAGCGGATCCGTCAATAACAAATTATTAAAGTTTTTACAAAAAAATCAAGGTAATGCTAAATATTTATTTGCTACTGCTGACTCAGGAACGGCTGCTCCTTATATCATTAAGACTAAAAAAGCCGTAATGGCCATGGGTGGATTCAATGGAACTGATCCTGCAATAACCCTATCTAAATTTAAGCAGTTAGTGAAATCTGGCCAAATTAAATACTACTTAGATGGTGGTAAATCTGGTTCAACTAATAGTTCCATTGTCAACTGGATTAAAAAGCATGGTAAAAAAGTATCAGCTAAAACATATGGTGGTACTTCTAATTCAAAAAATAAACAAGGTCATCTTGGTAACAAGCAAAAATCTGGTGCTCTTAATCAAATGATGTCACGCAAATCATCTAATTATCAGATGAGTGGTGGTTCGCAAAATTCAAGTGAAACATTATACGACCTTTCAAATATTTATAAATAATTGTTAGGAGATAAAAAGATGCTAAATAATCAAGCTTTAATTTCAATTGTGTTACCAGTTTATAATGAAGAAGCTGGGATTAACAATACAATTGAAATATTAGAAAAGTTCATTAAATGCCAAGCAGAAAAATATGAATTAATTTTTGTTGATGATGGATCAAAAGATAAAAGCATTGAAATCATTAATAAAGCACAAAATAAATATTCAAATATTAAAGTTATTGAATTTTCACGAAACTTTGGTCATCAATTAGCAATTACCGCGGGCATTAGATATGCTAATGGTGATGCAGTGGTCGTTATGGATGCAGATTTACAAGACCCCCCTTCAGTCATTCCTAATATGATTCAAAAATGGCATGCAGGTTATGATGTCATTTATGGTAAACGCTTAGTACGCGAAGGGGAAACTTTGTTTAAAAAACTAACTGCAAAAATGTTTTATAGAGTAATAAAAAGAATTTCTAGTATTGAAATTCCATTAGACACTGGTGATTTTAGATTAATGGATCGTAAAGTAATAAATGCTTTATCAAAACTAAAAGAACCCGAGCCATTTGTCAGAGGTTTAGTTAGTTGGGTTGGGTTCAAGCAGACTTCTGTCCAATATGAACGTCAAGAAAGATTAGCTGGTGAAACTAAATATTCACTTTCTAAAATGACACGTTTAGCAAGTGATGGGTTAACATCATTTTCAGATGTTCCTTTAAAATTAATAAATTATGTAGGTGCTATTAGCATCATAATTGGCTTACTATATGGATTTATTATGATTTTTAATCAATTTACCACCGTTATTTTTGCCACTTCAGCGTTGTTTGTCCTAAGCGGCATGATTATGCTTGGCATGGGCATTATTGGTAACTATTTATTTAGAACATTTGATGCATCTAAACATCGTCCACAATATGTAATTGCCAATAGTTGTGGTTTTCAAAGGTCATCGCAAAAATATAAAAACACTCAAACAAAATAAGGGGTAATAAAAGGGATGCATTATATGCATCCCTTTTTTCGTCTATCCTTGTCATACTAGGAATTATATCCTTTTTTTGATAAAATAATGGTAATTATAAATTAGAAAGAGTAATCAATAGTGAAAACCTGGAATACTATTAGAAGATGTCTATATATTTTAATCGCTATTAGTATGATTACTGGAATTAGTGAATTTAAAACTAGTGAATTAAATACTTGGATTACACAAATATTATCTATTTTTACTAGTTTGGTCTTAATTTACATAATTATGCCTAGTCGTGAAAAAAGCTTATTAAAGACCATTTATTTTAATCTAACCGGTCGTAAAGCTTTCATCTTCAAAGTTAAATATAATCAACATAAAAATATTAAGTATGATGATTCAAGTGTAAAAATGAATCGAGAAACATTCTATCAACAATCTAATAATTATAGTAAAAAAATTGAACAAATGAAAATGCAAAAAAATAGTTTAGAAGAAACGATTGATTCAATGACTGCATATAAACAAAAACTAAGCCAACAAGTGAATGAAATTAATAAAGTTTATCAAGACTTAAACTATTTAAAAAATGAAAAAAGCAATATTTTAAAAGAAATTGATAATCTAAAACAAAGGCAAGCGAATTTAAAAGAAAAAGCATCAAGTCATCAATATACCGAATTTTTACAATATCAAGCAAAAAACAAATTAAAAAATATCGATGGTTTTGATGGCTATCAATTCGAGAGTTTTACTTGTAAATTACTAAGTAAGCTAGGATTTCAAGATGTTAAATTAACTAAGGGCAGCAGTGATTATGGAATTGATGTACTTGCTAAAAATGGTGAGACTACTTATGGATTTCAATGTAAGTTATATTCTTCACCAGTTGGCATTAAGGCAGTTCAAGAGGTTAGTTCTGGTGTTGAATACTATAAATGCAAAAAAGCAATCGTTATTAGTAATAGTTATTTCACCCCACATGCTATCAGTGCCAGTAAAGAATTAAATGTTGATCTTTGGAACCGTGATAAACTATTAGATTTATTAACAGAAATAATAGAATAAAGAAAAAGAGCAGCCAATGGCTGCTCTTTTCCTGCTTGATGAGTTACTTTTCCTATTTTATGCGATTTTACAAATTATTTAAACCATTTCGAACAATTTATTTTTATTCTTCATAAATTAGTCAATAATAACCGATAATAATGGCACTTCATCAGCAAATGACTTAAAATAAGGCCTAATAACAGGTATAATGTATTTAATGTAGTTAATTACATATAATTTATATAAGAAACGGGGAATGTTCTGTTGGATAGTGGTGCATTAGCTTTTCAAATCATCATTGTTTTAATAGCCTTCTTCTTTGCAGCATTTTTTGTTGCGTGTGAATTTGCCTTAGTACAAACACGTTACAGTATGTTAGAAGAAGAACAAGAAAATAAGGGTAAATCTAAAAAGTTATCTCGTGAAATGTTCATGATAACTAATTTAAATGATTATTTATCAACAACTCAAGTGGGAGTATCACTTAGTGGTATTATCATGGGGTGGATTGGTGAAGCATTATTTGTAGATGGTTTATTTGACTTACTAGAAATCAATCCTAATGTTATTAATCCAGGTACTGCTCACGCAATTGGTAGTATTGTTGGTGTATTAATTTTAACTTATTTAGAAGTTGTATTTACTGAAGTTGTGCCTAAGAATATAAGTATTGCAATGCCTAGAAGAATTTTGGGATTTGTTGCTACTCCATTGCATTATTTCCATAAAATTTTCTATCCTGGTGTTTGGGCAATTAATGTCACTGCAGCTGGTGTAGTTAAATTAATGGGCCTTAAAATGACCGATGAAAGTGATGAATCAATGTCACAAGCTGAAATCTTAAACATTTCTAAAGACGCTGTTAAAAATGGTGCGCTTGAAAAGTATGACTACTTGTATATGCAAAGAGCCTTTGATTTCAACGATAAAGTGGCTAAAGATATCATGATTGATCGTACTCAACTAACAGTTATGGATATTAATACTAATGTTAAAAACGCTATTGGTAAATATCTACAAACAAAATATAGTAGAATTCCAATTGTTGAAAATAACAATAAAGATAATATTTTAGGCTATGTTTACTGTTATGACATGATTCGTCAATCACGTGTAAACCCAGATATTAAAGTAGAACGTCTACTAAGAGATATCGCAACGGTTCCAGAAAATATGAAAATCACCGAAGTTTTACAACAAATGATTAAATTGCGTACACCTATCGTCGTTGTTGTTGATGAATATGGTGGAACTTCAGGAATTATTACTGATAAAGATATTTATGAAGAATTATTTGGTACTGTCAGAGATGAAATTGATCCTGCAACCAACGAATATATCTTTAAACAACCTAAAGGTACCTATCAAGTTAGCGGTAAAATGACTACTTATGATTTTGAACGTTACTTTAGAACTGAAATCAAAGATTTCAGCAAATCAGACAGTGTAACCCTTTCTGGTTACTTTATTGATAATCATCCTAATATGAAAATCGAACCCGGAACTGAGTTTACAGTTGATCAATTTACATTTAAAGTTCTTCATTTTGAAAATTCATTTATTAATTTATTTGAAGTTAATGTAAATGATGATATTGATTCAAATAATCAAGAAAAAAAGATTAGTGAAGATAACAATAAATAATAATTATTATAAAAATCTGTTAGAATTAATTTCTAACAGATTTTTTGTATTGAAAGGAAGCCTTCCATTGAAACCTATTCGTATTCTATATATATCAATCGCTGGTAACACTAAAAATTTCGTTAATAATTTAACTAATTTTGCCAATGAAGAAAACAAAAAAGATAGTAACAATCCAAAAATAGAGGCAACTGAAGTTTCAGATCTAACTGACTTTGCACATGAACATAGTAACTTTTTTGCTTTTGTACCCACATATTTAGATGGTGGCAACGGTATCGATAATGGTGTGAAAGAAATGATGACCAATGCTTTAGGTGAATATATTGCTTACGACAATAATCGTAATTATTGTATTGGTATTGTTGGATCAGGAAATAAAAATTTTAACGAGCAATACTGCCTATCAGCAAAACGCTATGCTGAGTCATTTGATTGTCCATTCGTCAGTGATTTTGAGCTACGTGGTACTGACCATGACTTATCAAGAATATATAACTTACTAAAGCAAACTGCTTTGAAAAACTAAAATTTGCTGATAAACTTTTTTAAAATATCTTAAGGAGTTTTAAATCATGGCAATTAATAATGAAGTTTTAAAAACTATTCAAAATCACCGTAGCGTTCGTGATTTTACAGATGAAAAATTAACTGATGCAGAAGTTAATATACTAGTCAATGCTGCACAAAGAACTTCTAATAGCATGAGTGAACAACAGTATTCAATTATTAGTGTAACTGATCCTAAGAAATTGGCACGTTTAGGCGAAATCACTCTTCACCATTTACCAGATAAAGCTGGCCATTTTTTCTTATTCATTGCTGATCAGCATCGTAATGCTCAAATTATTAAATATCACAAACCAGATGCTAATTTAGAAGCCCTTCATTCTGCAGATAAATTTTTGGCATCAGTACATGATGTTGATTTAGCAGTACAAAACACTTTATTAACGGCTGAAAGTATGGGATTAGGTGGAACCATTATGGGAAGTATCTATAATAATCCTAAGGAGATTATTAAAATGTTTCATTTGCCTGAATTAACCTTTCCAGTTTTAGGTTTAGCAATTGGTCACCCTGCATCAATGCCTAATTTAAAGCCTCGCATTAACAATCAACTTATACATTTTAAAAACGGATATCAAGAACCTGACATGCAAATTGTTGAAAAATTTGATAAAACATTGAATGAATATTATAAAAATCGTAAAGGTAGTAATCGAGATACTAACTTCTTCAAGAATATTTGGTCAGATATTTCAAAAGGAAATTATCGTAAGGACTTATTACCTGCAATTAAATCGCAAGGTTTTCTACAAGGATAAATAAGAACGCTTTATGTTTAAAACATAAAGCGTTTTTATTTAAGCAGATTTTTTATTTTTATATATTACAATAAGCCATGTCACCATTATGACGGTAGCTGTGAAGATAAATAATGGATTATATCCTAAATATTCAACGAATAATCCACCATACAAAGGACTAATTGCCCTCCCAGCAGACATTAATGCATTAAATACTCCTTGGTATTTACCTTTTTCCGATTTACTGGATAATTGATCAATCCAAGCAGGTACATCAGGTAATCCAATCATCTCACCAAATGTTAAAAATATCATAATTAATAAAAATCCTGTATAACTTTTTGCAAATATTAATCCATAGAAAGAAATTGCAAATATTAAAATGCCAATAAAGACTTGTGTGGAAATCTTAATTTTAGTTTTTTTACTTAGATAGTTAATCAATGGTTGTCCAATAACAATCATTAAACCATTTACCGTCCAAAGACTAGAATAACTTTCAAAAGAAATCCCCATATTAACCATATGAACAGACATAACACTTTCCCACAAGGTATAACTTAGATAAACACCAAATACCATCATACAAATAGGATAAATCAAATTAATTTTAGAATGTTCAACCGTTTTAACTGCTTTTTTCTTATCATCTGGAAGTGATTGGGAATCATTAAAATCAACATTAAAGTAAAAGAAAGTCATTAACCAAAGGGCTACATAAAAGATACCAGCAGCAATAAAGACAGTTGCAACCCCATATTTTAATAAATAACCAACCATTGCAGTTCCAATAACTACTCCTAAATTCAAACCAATATACAACAGATTAAAAACTGAACGAACATCGCGATCTTTAACCGTAGTTGCATAGGAATTAAGTAGTGTCAAGTTAATCCCATCACCGAAGCCTAAGAACAGTAGTAAAATCGCAAATGTTGGCCACCCATTGAAGAAAATTAAAGCAAGAATTGCAAATGTTGAGATTGAAATTCCAATCATCGAAGCCTTATAAGCTGACCATCGATCAAATAAAAATCCTCCTACATAATTACCAATAATCATAAAACTAGACATTAATAATAATGAAACTCCTGAAACCATTAAAGATTTATGTAGATAATCATTTATATACATTGTTACTAGCGGCCACATAAACGATGCCCCTGAATTAAGTAACAAAGAATACATAAAGATTAATTTCATCCCCAATCCTTTTCTTTTCTTCATAACGATTCCCCCTTTTATGTAAAACATTCATTTATACAATTATAAAGCTTTTATTGAACACTTTTCTAAACAATTCGCTTATAAAAATAATAAAGCGTTTTCATATCCATTTTGTGTAGAATTAAAATACTTTTTTAATTTCAATTTGTGTTATATAATAACCATGTATATAGAGCGAAATAAATCGTTTATTTAGTTAGACATTTATTGTAGCTTCGTTCAAATTTTGTATAAGGAGTGACGGTATTGGCAACAGCAACTCGTGCCTTGTTCATGCTTTTTGGTGCAACAGGTGACTTAGCTAAACGTAAACTATACCCTTCAATTTTCAATTTATATAAAAAGGGCTACATTGATCAAGAACATTTTGCATTAATTGGAACTGGTCGTCGTGAATGGAGTGACGACAAATTCCACGAAGTTATTGTGGAATCAGTAAAAGACAATGCTGAAAGTGAAGATGAAGCTAAAGGCTTCGCTAGTCACTTTTATTACATGTCACATGATGTAACTAATCCTGAACATTATGATGCACTAAGTGAATACGCTAACAAATTAGATGATAAATATGATATTCAAGGAAATCGTATTTTCTACATCTCAATGGCTCCTAACTTCTTTGGTACTGTCGCTAAGAATCTAAAAGCACATAATTGCTTATCAGATAATGGCGGTTTCAATCGTTTAATCATCGAAAAACCATTCGGTCGTGATTACGAATCTGCTGAAGAATTAAATAATGCGTTAGGTAAATCATTTAACGAAAACCAAGTTTACAGAATCGACCACTACTTAGGTAAGGAAATGGTCCAAAACATCTTAGCATTACGTTTTGGCAACCCACTTATCGAAGGTATTTGGAATAATAAATACATTAAAAACGTTCAAGTTACCCTAGCAGAAAAATTAGGGGTTGAAGAACGTGCTGGATATTATGATGGGGCTGGTGCCCTTCGTGATATGATTCAAAACCACACTATGCAAATGTTAAGCATCCTTACTATGGAAGATCCAGTTTCATTTAAAGATGTTGATGTTCGTAGTGAAAAGATTCGTGCTTTACGTAGCATGAGAATCTACTCACCAGATGGAGTTCGTGAAAACTTTGTCCGTGGACAATATGGTAAAAATGGTGATCAAGCTGATTATCGCCATGAAGACAATGTTCCTGAAAATTCAAATACAGAAACATACGTTGCAGGTAAAGTAATGTTTGATAATCAACGCTGGGCAAACGTACCATTTTATATCAGAACTGGTAAGATGTTAGCTGATAAGTTTACTCGTATTGACATTGTATTTAAGAAACCTCTTATTGATATCTTTGCTGCTTCAGGCAAGCAAGAAGGCGACTTACAAAACAACGTTCTAACATTATTCGTTGACCCTGTTAATAAGGTAATCTTACATCTAAATGGTAAGAAAGCTGGACAAGGTATGGAAATGCAACCACTTGATTTAACTCATGTTCAATCAGATGCTGAAAAAGCTGCTACTCCAGAACCATACGAAAGACTTATTCATGATGCTATCCTAGGCGATGCTACTAACTTTGCTAGTTGGGATGAAGTTGGTCGTGCATGGAAATTTGCTGATGTAATTAGAAATGTTTGGGATCATGATCAACCAGCCTTTCCTAACTACACTCCAGGTTCAATGGGACCAAAAGCTGCTGATGAATTATTAGCACGCGATGGTAACGAATGGATTAAAAAATAATTTATATGACATTTAATATGTAAAATGTTAAAATTTAAGTGTATATTTATACACAATTTTCTTTAAAAAGGAAGGTTTATAATGGCTGAATCAAAAGCAAACATTGGTGTTGTTGGAATGGCTGTTATGGGTAAAAACTTAGCCCTTAACATTGAAAGCCGAGGCTTCACTGTAGGTATTTATAATCGTTCATCTTCAAAAACCGAAGATGTAATGAAGGATCACGCAGACAAAAACTTGGTTCCAAGTTACTCTGTTGAAGAATTTGTTAAATCTCTAGAAACTCCTCGTCGTATTATGATGATGGTTAAAGCTGGTAAAGCAACTGACGCTGTTATCAGTGAACTATTACCTTTATTAGATAAAGGTGATGTTTTAATCGATGGTGGTAACACTAACTTCCACGATACTATGAAGAGAAATGCTGAATTAGACAAATCCGGTGTTAACTTCATCGGTATGGGTGTTTCTGGTGGTGAACTAGGTGCCCTACGTGGACCATCATTAATGCCAGGTGGCCAAAAAGAAGCTTATGACTTAGTTGAACCAATTTTAACTAAGATTGCTGCTAAGGCTAAAGATGGCAAACCATGTGTTTCATACATTGGACCAAATGGTGCAGGTCACTACGTAAAAATGGTTCATAATGGTATCGAATATGGTGATGAAGAACTAATCGACGAAAGCTACAACATTCTACGTAATGGTGCTGGTATTTCAGTTGATGATCTTGCTGATATCTTCAAGGACTGGAACAAGGGTGAACTTGACAGTTACTTAATCGAAATCACTGGTGATATCTTAACTAGAAAAGATGACTTAGGTTCAGACAAGAGCAAGCCTATCGTTGACATGATCTTAGACCGTGGTGCTAACAAAGGTACTGGTAAATGGTCATCAATGGACGCTATGGAAATTGGTACTGATCAATCAGTTATTTCTGAATCAGTTTATGCTCGTTTCATCTCAATGTTAAAAGACGAACGTCTAAATGCTGCTAAAGTTCTTAATGGACCAAAAGCTGCTGACGTTATTGGTGAAGATGACAAGAAAGACCTTATCGAAAAAGTACGTAAAGCACTATACTTTGGTAAGATCATGAGTTATGCACAAGGTTTTGAACAACTACGTTTCGCTTCAGAAGACTATGACTGGGACTTGAAGTTCGGTGAATTAGCTCAAATCTGGCGTGAAGGTTGTATCATCCGTGCACAATTCTTACAAAACATTACTGATGCCTTTGAAAAGGATCCTAAGTTAACTAACTTATTACTAGACCCTTACTTCTCAGACATTGCTAACAAGTATCAAAGTGCTGCACGTGATGTAGTTGCTTTAGCAACTAAGGCTGGTATTCCAGTTCCATCACTTTCAGCTGCTGTTACTTACTTTGATTCATACCGTGCTGAAGTATTACCTGCTAACTTACTACAAGCACAACGTGATTACTTCGGTGCTCACACTTATGAACGTACAGACCGTGAAGGTAACTTCCATTACCCATGGTACACTGAACAATAAAATTATTATTTTTAATAATTTAGAGAGACGATTAATTTCGTCTCTCTTTTTTATACTCAATTTATAATTATTATCATTTGCAAATGTTTATAAATAATCATATTATATAGTTATGTTATCAAGAAAGGATGAACATAAATGGCAGAAGATAAAAATACAATAAATGATTATTTCTTTTATGAACCTGCTTTCAACACTCATGATGGAGGTTATGTTCCATTAGAAGAACCAAATATTCCAGAACAAAAATTAAAGATTCCGGAAGCTTTAAAGCCCGACAAAGAAACTGATACTGATATGTATTACACAGTTATTGCTGAAGCTGGTGAATCTCAAATTATGCCTGGTCAAAAGACTAAGACATGGGGTTATAATCAACCATTATTAGGTAAAACAATCATCTTTAAACGTGGCAAAAATATTCATGTCACTGTTAAAAATGAATTATCTGAATTAACCACTTACCACTGGCATGGCTTAAATGTTCCTGGTGACATTGATGGTGGTTGTCATACCCCTGTTTATCCAGGAGAATCAAAAGTTTTAAACTTTAAATGTGATCAACCTGCTGCTACTTTATGGTTGCATGCTCATCCATGCCCATCAACTGCTGAACAAGTTTGGCACGGTCTAGCTACTGCTGTTGTCGTCAAGGATGAACATGAAGCATCACTACCACTACCAAGAAATTATGGAGTCGATGATATTCCATTAATTTTGCAAGACCGTAAATTCCATGAAGACAATCAATGGGATTACCATGCTGACTATGATCCTGATGGTGTTCAAGGTCCTACTGCAATGATTAATGGTACTGTTAACCCCTACTTTGATGTAACTACTCAAAAAGTTCGTTTTAGAATTTTAGATGGTGCTAACCGTCGTGAATGGAGATTACACTTCTCAGATAATCTTTCATTTACTCAAATTGCTGGTGATGGTAGTTTACTAGAACATCCAGTTAAGTTTACTCACTTAATGTTAACCTGTGCTGAAAGAGCAGAAATTGTAGTTGATTTCAGTAATTATAAACCTGGCGATGAAGTGACATTGTATTCCGATGATGTTCCAATTGTCCATTTTAGAATTCACGAATTTGCTAAAGACGATTCCACTCTTCCAGATAAATTATTTAAATTGAATGCACCTGAGATTACTCCAGATACCCCAGTGCATAAAATTATAATGTCCGGTATGGATGAAGAAGTCGCAATTAATGATAAAAAATTCAATATGCAACGTATCGATTCCAAACAAACATTAGGTAGTTGTGAAATTTGGGAAATCACTAATTCTAATGACTGTGATGGTGGTATGATTCATCCATATCACATGCACGGTTGCCAATTCCAAGTTCTATCACGTAATGGTAAAGCACCATATCCTAATGAAACTGGTTTAAAAGATACTATTGCTGTTGATCCTAATGAAACCGTTAAAATTAAAGTATGGTTCGATCATACTGGTGTGTTTATGTATCATTGCCATATTATTGAACATGAAGATGGTGGTATGATGGCACAAATTGAAGTACAAGATCCTAAGAAGCCACAAAAATTCAATTTAATGGACATGGATACCTTAATGAATGCATTTGCTAAGGAACGTGGTGTTAAACCATCAGAACTTAATTTAGGTGGTATGGAATGCTACGATAAAATGAATATGAAGATGTAATTAACTTGATTGATTAATCATTTTTGTACTATAATTAAATAGTAAAAGAAATAATTATTGATTTTCAAAGGAGGGAAAACAACTATGGCAGAATTACCTTTTGATCCTGGAGCGTCCAAAGATCATTCTATCAAGGGAAAATTATTGTCAAATGTTGTTTCAATTCTTTAAAAATTGAATTGAGACAACCACTGACAGTTAATTTTCCCGAACTCATATGCTTTACTTTTTAGCTATAGATTATTTAAGGAAAAATTAACTGTTGTTGGTTATCTCAGTATCCTTTAATTGCATTTGAATGACAGTGAATGGTCAGCAATTAATAACAGTAATTTAAAATTTAATATTATTTAATTAACTATTGATGCTTCACCTTTTAGGGAACTAATTGGGGAGGTATGAACAACAGTTTATACCAAGCTTACTATTAATTAGATAAAATGAGTAATTATGAGATTACACAGAAATCTTCGTTGAGTTGTGGGAACATGACTTACGCCAAAGTAATTGCTGTTTATCTACGATAATAAAATAAAAGGACTCAGGAATATATCCTGAGTCCTTTTTTGTATCTTTATTTAAGCTTTGCCATATAAGCTTTCTCTTTTTTAGTATCAAATTCATTTTCGGATTTACCAATAATAATGGTTGCCAATGAATTACCAATGACGTTAACTGCAGTACGTGCCATATCGATAAAACGATCGATTCCCGCAATAAAGGTCATTCCAGAGATTGGAATATTAACAGTAGATAAAGTAGCTAGTAATACAACAAATGAAGCTCCTGGTACTCCTGCCATTCCTTTAGAGGTAATCATTAAAGTAATTAATAATGTAATTTGTTGCCCAATTGATAAATGAATTCCATAAGCTTGAGCAAGGAATAATGCAGCTAATGATTGATAAATAGCTGAACCATCAAGGTTAAAAGTGTATCCGGTAGGAATAACAAAAGATACAATTGATGGACTTACACCAAATTTGACCATTTTATCAATGTTTCTAGGTAAAGCTGCTTCAGAACTTGCAGTTGAAAATGCTAAAATTGCTTCTTCTTTAACAACTTTTAATAAGTCAAAAATTCTAAAGCCAAAGATTCTCGCAGCAGCGCCCATTACTAGAAGTACAAAAATAGCCATTGTGGCGTAAGTTAATAATACAAAGTAACTTAGAGGTGCAAGCGCCGAAAGTCCTAATTCGGCTAAAGTAACACCTATCAAAGCACAAACACCAATAGGTGATAATTTCATAATCCAACCTGTGATTTTAAACATTACTTGAGAAATAGATTCCATTAGATCAATGATTACTTTTCCCTTTTCACCAATTGCCGATGTGCCTAAACCAAATAATACTGAAAAAACAATAATTGGCATCATATCACCACTACTAATCGAGTTAAAAACATTGACTGGAATAAGTCCAATTAATGTCCCCCAAATTCCGCTATGGTTAGCACTCTTAGCAGTTGCTAAATATTGAGTAATATCAGTTCCATGTAAAGCATGAACATTAATAAAATCTCCTGGATGAAAAATATTACCAATAATTAAACCCAAAATAATGGCTATAGTGGTCATAAGTTCGAAGTATAAAATGGTTTTCCCACCAATTCTACCTAATTTATGAATATCACCAATACTTGCGATTCCTACTGTTAAGCAAGAAATAACAATTGGAATAACAATCATTTGGATTAATCGGATAAAAATAGTTCCAATACTTTGCATTGCAGTAATTGCTGTTGCATTTTTATAAAAAATTATCCCCAATATAATTCCCAAAATTAAGCCAACAAGTATCTGCCAGCCTAAAGAGAGTTTAATTTTTTTCATATAAATTACTCCTTATTTATGTACATTAATTGTTATTTTACCATAAAACATAGAATTTTATATAAAAAAAGAGTTTTCGATAAACATCGAAAACTCTCAAAATTGCGCGGCAACTTCCTACCCTTGCAAGAGGCGATCCTCTAACTACTCTCGGCGTTTAGAAGCTTAACTGCTGTGTTCGACATGGGAACAGGTGTATCCTTCTAGCTATCGCCACCACACTATTTATCTGAAAGAACTTCGTTCTTTCAAAACTAGATATTATTATTTCTTTTAGAGAACAACCTTACTTGGTTAAGTCCTCGACCAATTAGTACTAGTCCGCTCCATACATTGCTGCACTTCCACTTCTAGCCTATCTACCTAATCATCTCTTAGGGGTCTTACTTCCATAAAGGAATGGGAAATTTCATCTTGAGGTGGGTTTCACACTTAGATGCTTTCAGCGTTTATCTCAACCATACATAGCTACCCAGCAGTG
>NZ_POST01000002.1 GCF_002993965.1 Apilactobacillus timberlakei
GTCAAAGTGCTCTTGTTTTTAATTGTTTCGCGGTGTAGCTCAGCTGGCTAGAGCGTCCGGTTCATACCCGGGAGGTCGGGGGTTCGATCCCCTCCGCCGCGATTTAGGGCTTGGACCTTTAGCTCAGTTGGTTAGAGCAGACGGCTCATAACCGTCCGGTCGTAGGTTCGAGTCCTACAAGGTCCATATTATGGGTCTTTGATTTTATTATTTACATGGAGAATTACCCAAGTGGCTGAAGGGGGCGGTCTTGAAAACCGCTAGGTGGGTCAAACCACGCGAGAGTTCGAATCTCTCATTCTCCTTATTATCGCGGGATAGAGCAGTCTGGTAGCTCGTCGGGCTCATAACCCGGAGGTCGTTGGTTCAAATCCATCTCCCGCAATTATGGTTCGTTGGTCTAGTTGGTTTAGGACGCCTGCCTGTCACGCAGGAGGTCACGAGTTCGAGTCTCGTACGAACCGTATTTATAAAAGATCATCCTTATGGATAATCTTTTTTTGTTTTAAATTTTTTAGACCCGTTGGTCAAGTGGTTTAAGACACTGCCCTTTCACGGCAGTAACATGGGTTCGAATCCCGTACGGGTCATTTATTTATATGGAGAATTACCCAAGTGGCTGAAGGGGGCGGTCTTGAAAACCGCTAGGTGGGTCAAACCACGCGAGAGTTCGAATCTCTCATTCTCCTTAATAATAAAAAGAGTAGATACATATAAATATGCATCTACTCTTTTTTGTAACTCAGCGACATATTACTTAGATCCTTTATATTACATTTATTAAACCATTTATTGAAATCTGAAGCATTATTCCATTCAGTCATAACTATCAATTGCTTTTTACCCGAAATTTCTTGTAAAAGTTTAATCGAATTGATATTAAAATTTATATTATTACTTAGTTCCTTTAGTTTTGAATGAAATATTTTTTCATTGTTTTTATCTAAATTAAAATAAAGATAATTAACAAAATTACTTATATTATTAGTATTTTTTTGGAAAATAATTATATATTTAATTGTATTGTGAAATACTGAGGGTTTGTTACTCTCATCTATTATTTGATATTGGCCATAAGTATTCATTGATTTAAAAATTGATAACTTTCTATCGGGGTGCCTATTAGATATTTGTTCAAGAATATTTTTACTGCCAAAAGTTACTTTTATTTTATTTTTCATTATTTGCTCCTAGTTGTTAAATATTTTACAAACTACATTTATATATTTACACTAAAAGTATATTTAAACAAGTAAGAGGAGTTAAAATATGAAGATTAGAATATTAGGATATTATGGTGGATATCCATATGATGGAGTTGGAACTAGTGGTTATTTGGTTCAAAGTGGAAATTTTAATTTATTGTTAGATTGTGGTAGCGGCGTTTTATTAGGACTAGAAAAATACTTGGATCCGTTACAATTAGATGCAGTTTTATTATCACATTATCATCATGATCATAAGGCTGATGTAGGAGTTCTAGAATACTATTGGCAATTACATTCTGAAAATAGAAAAGAAAATACTCTTCCTATTTATGGAAATATAGATGACAAAATAAATTTTGATGGACTCACTTGGAATAATGATACAAAGGGTATTCCATATCATGAAAATGATACATTAAATTTAGGGCCATTTTTAATTAAATTTATGAAAACTCAACATCCAGTTTCTGCTTATGCGGTTAAAATTATTGAAAAAAGTACTAATAAAATGTTTGTCTTTACTGCTGATACAAAATACTTTGAGGGTTTAATTAATTTTTGTAAGAATGCTGATTTATTAATTACTGATACTAATTTTTATAAAAATAAGCAAGGTACTAAATGGCATATGACTTCTGAAGAATCTGGATATTTAGCCAAGCAATCTAATGCTAAAAATGTTATCATTAGTCATCTACCACAATATGGTAACCTTAATCAGTTATTATATGAAACAAGAGCTGAAGCTGGCTCTAATATAAACGTAAAGATTGCTAAGTTAGGGTTACAATTTAATATTTAAGTTAATATTGTTTACTTATAGTAACAATATGATATAAAATTTATATGTAGAAGAGGTGTGCCTAATTATGGAAATGCAACGTATAAATGAAGATACAATCAAAGTTATGATAAGTAATGACGAGTTATCTGAACGTGGAGTTGATGTATTATCTTTACTTGGTGATGAAGATCGTATTGAGTCTTTTTTGTATGGAATCTTAGAAGAAATTGATGCTGACAAAGAGTTTAAAGATACTTCTGCTGTTACATTTCAGGTAGTTCCTAATAAATCTGGATTGGAAATGTTTATCAAAAACAATCATTTGAGTGAAAATGATATTGATAAAAATAATTTATCTAGTGGCAAAATTAGTAAAGAAAAACTTTCTGAAATTACTGATAAAGATAATAAGTTTGAAGATACTTCTTTAGAAGGTATAAGTAATAATATTAAAAACAAAATTGACGAATTTAGTAAATTATCATTAACTGATGAAAGTAAAAATAATATATTAAATTATTTAAAGACACTAAAAAACAAGGTTGATGAATTAGAAGGTAAGAATGAAAATCATATGGTTAATAGTTCTATATCTCAATTAGTTAATGCTGCAAAAGGTATGGATAAAAATAGTAAGCCATCTAATTATATGATTAATAATATTGTCATTAAATTTAATTCATTTGATGATTTGGTTAGTTTATCTAAAGCCTTAAATAATAATATGCCAGAAACATATTTGTATAAATATGAAGGTAGTTATTATTTATATATGTCGTTACCAGAAGGATATAACGAAGATGATGCTCTTGTTTTTCAAAGAGATGTTGCGGTAGCACTGGAATATTCATCAAAGAGTAATATTCCTTTATCTAATTTGGAAGATAATGGTAAATTAATGATTTCAATTAGTGCATTACAAACGATAAAAAAATACTTTGCATAATTTAAAGCCAGTAGATTTTTCTGCTGGCTTTTTGCGTATATAAAATAATAGGGCGATAAAAATATTAACAGCAATTTATAATAATAGATTAGTTTTAGCTATTAATTCATCTAAAAACAAAAAATATCTTTGTCCAATATGTAAATCAGTAGTTATTTTAAAAAGAGGTACTGAAAAAATAAGTCATTTTGCTCATTCTAAAAATAATGATTGTCCCAATATTGGTGAACATGAAACGGATGAACATTTAACTGGAAAAATAAATTTATTTAAATTTATTAACAATAAGAGCACGAAAATTGAATGTTATATTACTAAAATTAATCAAAAGCCAGATCTTATTAATAATAAAATAGCATTTGAGTTTCAATGTAGTCCCATAACTCAAAAAAGACTTCTTGAAAGAATTAATGGCTATAAAAGTTTAGGAATACATTCATTATGGATACTAGGAAAAAATTATAGGAAAAAATTTAGTAGTAAAAATACTACTAAATTTTTTTATTATTCTTTTAACATTGGTTTTTATATTTTATTCTTACACAATAGTGGTTATGTAGAAATTAGATACAATTGTTTAGAAATAAATGGAATAATTAATTATCAATCTAAAATAATATATTCATTCAAAGAACTTTTATCTTTTATAAAAAGTAGACAGGCTTTATTGCAATATAATAATAATTTAAGACAAATCAATTATTTATTAAGAAATTTTAGAAAAAATATGATATTAGGCAATAAAGCAATTCTTAACCTTCAAAATGATTTTTATTTAAAAGGTCATAATATTGATGGAGCTCCATTATTATGTAACGAAAAGTATTTTTCTTATCCAATTTTTGATAATAAATTCTTTTTATGGAAAATTATTTGTTTAAATAACATTGAAGATGGAATTAATTTGGACTATTTATTCAAAACCTTATTTAAGTTTACATTTCCTTTAATAGAAAATATAAATATTTTTTATAAACATGAATTTAAAACTTTTATTAATATTCTGGTTAATGAAAATCTTATTAAAATTGAAAGCAATGTTATTCATTTATTAAAAGATCCCATATGGTTTAAAGATTATTTAGACAGAGAAAATATTCAAAATAAAAAAGACCTTTAAAATTTAAATAAAAAAGATCTTTACTTAACTATATGAAATCCAGAATTTTTGACTGATTTTTTTTGAGATTTTTTCATCATATCTTTTAAACTATTTTCTGTTAAATCTTGATTGCAACAAGCATTAAATAGTCCAGAATAGCAAACATTACTGGTTAAAACACCACTATTTGGTTTATTACAATTAAATATAACAGCAGACGCGGGTTTTTTAATTTTCATGTTTTTAACAATCTTTTGATCTTCTTCCACAGTATTTTTAGCAAGATTAGATCTACGATCTTCTTCAAACATTGGTATATCTAAATTATGTTTTTTAGCTGTTTCTAATGATAAATTGTCTGTATATTTTATACCTTGATCTAAAATCTTATTTTGCATATCCATTAAAAATGATTTTCCATTTTTCATACCTTGGAATAATGCTGCTTTATAATCTAAAACTACATCATGATATAAGTTATATAATTCATTTGAAGATAATACTTTTTTTATTTTATTATTAGAATGACAAAAATCAGTTTGGATTACTTTTAGGTTATATATAGGAATGAATTGAATCTTAAATTTTGAATCAATATCTTTTGATAACTTTAAGACAGTTTTTTCTGACTTTTCGCATTCTTTGCATAAAGGATCTACAAAAAGAAATATTTCAAACAAAATTTTACCTCCCTCAAATAATCAAAACATCTTTACAAATATATACAACATTCAGCATACCAAATTATTTATTAATTACAATAATTTTGCTTTTATATATATAAATTTTTTACTTATATTAAATTATGGTAAAATAATTTAATGAATGGCTTAAATAGAGGAGGTTTTCCTAGTGGTAAAAAATTGGGAACATTTTTTATTTCCTTATGAACAAGCAGTAGGGGAACTTAAAATAAAATTACGAGGAATAAGAAAAGAATTCTTGCAATTTGGTAAAAGAAGTCCAGTAGAGTTTGTTACTGGTCGTGTTAAGCCTGTATCAAGTATTAAAGAAAAAATGAATCGAAGGTATATATCTGAAGATCGATTATCTCAAGACATGGAAGATATTGCTGGCTTAAGGATAATGTGTCCTTTTGTTGAAGATATTTATCAAGTAGTAGATATTCTGCGTAAAAGAACAGATATAAATATTTTAGAAGAACGTGACTATGTTAATAAAGAAAAATCTAGTGGTTATCGTTCATATCATATTGTCTTTGAATATCCAGTTGAAATGTCAACTGGAGAACATAAGATATTATCAGAAATTCAAGTCAGAACTTTAGCTATGAACTTTTGGGCAACTGTTGAACATTCTTTAAATTATAAATACAATGGTGTTTTTCCAGAAGAATTAAAAAAACGTCTACAGGAATCAGCCGAAACTGCATTTAAATTAGATGAAGGTATGTCAGAAATTCGTGATGAATTAATTGAAAAACAATCTGAAAACCACAAAAATAATAGGGATGATTAATAATGAGAGTTTCAATATATAGTAATGATGGTTCAACTTCTAATGAAGTTGCAAGTCAACTAAAAGAGAAAATTGATAATTCCTCAAAACTACAATACGATGGACTAAATCCTCAAATTGTAATATCTGTTGGTGGTGATGGTACATTATTATCTGCATTTCATCATTATAATGATTCAATTAATAATATTAGATTTGTTGGAATCCATACTGGTCATTTAGGATTTTATACCGATTGGAGAGACTATGAAGTCCAACAATTGGTAGATAGTTTAGAAAATGATAATAGTCAAAGTGTTAGTTATCCACTATTGTCTATAAATATTAATTATAAAGATGGTGGGCCATCTGATAGTATGGTTGCCTTAAATGAATCAACGCTTAAAAGAATAAATGGAACTATGGTTACTGATATAAATATTAAGAATGAATTTTTTGAGAAATTTAGAGGTGACGGATTGTGTGTTGCTACTCCAACTGGATCTACTGCATATAATAAGTCAGTAGGTGGAGCAATTATTAGTCCTGAATTTGATGCTGTTCAAGTTTCTGAAATGGCTTCTATAAATAATAGGGTTTTTAGGACTTTAGGTTCTCCAATTATTATTCCTCCCGATGAATGGATCACAATTATTCCTGATAATCCATATCATAATATTTTAACTTGCGATCAATTGGTAGTTCAAAATAGGCCAATTCAATCTATTACTTATTCTATTTCAAATGATCGAATTTATTTTGCTCAATATCGACATACTCATTTTTGGAAAAGAGTAAGCAATTCTTTTATTGGGGTACATGATAATGACTGAATTTAATTGGGTGAACCATAACATTGAACCGATAAGATTAAGAACTTTTCTTGGGTCTAAGGGTGTCACTAGAACATTGCTGAAACAAGTTAAGTTTCACGGTGGGATGATGTTTGTAAACAATAGCGAAAGATACGCTAATTTTATGTTAAAAAATAATGACAAAATTAATTTAATTTTGCCTCCTGAAATTAGTGGTGATTACTTTAACGTTTCTAATTTACCCATAGATATTATTTATGAAGATGAACATTTTTTGGTAGTGAATAAACCAGCAGGAGTACCGTCAATTCCTTCAAGAATTTACACTAATGATACGTTAGTTAATCGTGTTAAGGGGTATTTTCAAAGAAAACAATATGAAAATCAAAAAATACATATTGTTAATCGATTGGATATGGATACTAGTGGCATAGTTATTTTTGCAAAACATCATTTTGCACACTCAGTTTTAGATAAACAATTTAAAGATGATAGTATTCAAAAATATTATATTGCCATTGTACAAGGTAATATTTACTCTAAACATGTTGATATTAATTTACCTATTGGTAGACAAAATGATTCATTTGTTAAACGAACCGTCAGTGATGTTGGAAAGATGTCTAGAACAGAATTTTGGGTTAATAAAAGGATAAATGGTTTAAGTGTGCTTAAAGTTAAATTACATACAGGAAGGACTCATCAAATTAGAGTTCACTGTAAAGCAATTGGGCACCCTTTGATTGGTGATTGGCTATATAATCCTGATAATCACATTATGAATAGGCAAGCTTTACACTGCTATAAAACCATTTTTTATAATCCATTTGTTGATAAATATGTTGAGTGTAATGCACCATTACCAGAAGATATGAAAAAAATTATTAAATAAAAGCTCCTTTATAAAGGAGCTTTTATTGTTTGTCTATATTAAAATTTTGCTTATATGATATACTATAATATTGAATAGAAGGAGATTTAATTATGAAAAAAATAGAAATTGCTAAGCAATTTTTATCAGACAATATTAATTTATTTAAATGCCCTACATGTGGTAAAGGTTATAAAAAAGTCAATGATTTTTCTATTATTTGTCCTAATAATCATTCTATGGATATATCTAAAAAAGGAACCTTATATTTTATCAGTCATAAAGTTAATACTGAATATGATAAGGAAATGTTAGTTTCTAGAAGAAAATTGATTAATGCAGGATTATTTGATGGTATTATCAATAAAATATCTGATTTAATACCTAGCGGGAAACAAACCATTTTAGATATTGGTAGTGGTGAAGGAACTCCTATAAAAAAACTTGAGGAAAATAGAAATAATCAAGATAGTGCAATTGGTTTTGATATATCAAAACCAGGAGTTAATTTATCAACTAGCGAATTAAGCAAAAATTTATTTTATTGTGTTGCTGATTTAGCACAATTGCCATTCAATGATAAAAGTATTTCAGTTGTTATGGATATGTTTTCTCCATCTTCTTATGAAGAATTTAATCGAATAATCAAAAAAGATGGTCACTTAATAAAAGTGATTCCTAATTCTAATTATTTAATTGAATTGAGAAGAAAATTATATAAAGATGATCATAAAAAGCAAGATTATGATAATACTAAAGTTTTGAATTTATTTATGGAACACTATCCTAATGCTGTTAAATATAACGTTAAATATACCTTTGCTTTACCTAAAAGTATTAGACAAGATATGATGTTAATGACACCTATGCATTGGGGTAAAAATGCTATTAACTTAGAAACAAACGAATTAGAGAATTTAAATTCAATTACAGTTGATGTAACAATATTAGATAATAAATTTTAATATAGGAGATAGTATAAATGACTAATCATATTGTTTTATTTGAACCACTTATGCCTGCTAATACAGGTAACATTGCCAGAACTTGTGCAGGAACTGATACTACTTTAGACTTAATCAAACCACTTGGATTCTCTGTTGACGATAAACACTTAAAAAGAGCTGGATTAGACTATTGGAATAAAGTTAATATTAATTATCATGAAAGTTTACCTGAATTTATGGATACCTTAGGTGATAAAGATAAATTACACTTAGTTTCAAAATTTGCTAGTAAAGATTATACTGATTGTGATTATTCGGATGATAATTATAATAATTACTTTATGTTTGGAAAAGAAACTACAGGGTTACCTGAACCATTTATGCGAAAAAATAGTGATAAAGCTATTCGTATACCTCAAGATGACACTCATATTAGAGCTCTTAATTTGTCTAACACATGTGCAATCGTTATTTATGAAGCACTTAGACAACAAAATTTTCCAAATTTAGAAAGAAGTCATGAATATGAACATGACAAATTAAAATAAATAATTTAAAGGAGTAATATATTTGGCTAGAAAACGAAAAAATAATTCTCATACAAAAAGATCAAATAAAAATTTATTCTCAATTGATAAAAAATATAATAATTGTTTATTTGGCTTATTTATGATATTTATTAGTTTATTTAGCTACTTACAATTAGGATTTTTGGGTATTACTATTAATAACTTTTTTCGTTTCTTTGTAGGTGACAGTGTTACTATTTTCTATTTAATTACTTTAATTACTGGAATCATATTTTTAATAAAAGGAAACAAACTTAGTCTAAATAAGAGAGTTATATTAGGTGTGATTGTTACATATTTAGGTCTATTAATGTTTTTATCTGCACTTTATTTTTCTGGATATAATAATAACGATTTTATTAGACAAACATTGAATATAATTTCTAACGACTTTATAGGAATGAAATCTAATAGTTCTGTTGGTGGTGGAATTATTGGAGCTTCCTCATTGACAATTTTTAACTTTTTAGTTTCTATTCTAGGAGCTGAAATTATTTCTATTATCATGATAATTGTTGGTGGCTTGATTTCATTTAACATATCAATGAATCAGATATTTGATAAATTTCAAAAGCATTCAGAAAAATTATCAGCAAAAATAGGTGAATCTTCACAAAAAATAGGTGAAAAAGTTCATGATATAAACAATAAAAAGCAAGTTAAAGAAGATACTAATAATAAAAAGTTAAATTCATACAATAATACTCCTAAGCCTAAATTATCTGGTTGGATGGATTCCTCAAAGAAAGATACAAAATCTGTATCCAAAAAAGAAAATGTTGAAGAATCAAGTGATGATATTAAAGACAATGATAAAGATTACAAATTAGCTAGTGAATATAATAACGATAATAAGAAATCTGAAAAAGTTTCTGATGTTATTAATAAACAAAATGATGATTTTAATGGTCCTATTATAGAAAATAATAGTGAAACTAATGACGAAGAATATGATTTGCCATCATCTAATCTATTATCTGAAATCAAACAAACTGATCAATCTGACGAGTATAAGGCAATTGATAAAAATACTGTTATATTGAAAAAAACGCTTAATAGTTTTGGTGTTGATGCAGAGATAAAGAATGTTAGTTTAGGACCATCAGTAACTGAATATGAACTTCATCCTGCAATTGGTGTAAAAGTTAGTAAAATTGTTAATTTAGCTGATGATTTGGCATTGGCACTTGCTGCTAAAGATATTAGAATTGAAGCGCCTATTCCTGGAAAGTCTTTGATAGGAATTGAAGTTCCTAATAAAAATGTTTCAACAGTTTCTTTTAAAGATGTTGTAGATTCTCAAGATAAAAACCATAGTTTAATGAGTGTCCCTTTAGGAAGGAATGTTAATGGGGATGTTATATCTACTGATTTAACTAAGTTACCGCATTTATTAATTGCAGGATCTACTGGGAGTGGTAAATCTGTTGCTATTAATGGAATTATTACTAGCATCTTATTAAATGCTAAGCCTAGCGAAGTTAAAATGATGCTTATTGATCCTAAAAAAGTTGAACTAGGTGTATATAATGGGATTCCTCATTTATTAACACCAGTTGTTTCTGAACCCAAAAAAGCAGCAAGATCATTGAATAAAGTTGTTACTGAAATGGAACATAGATATGATTTATTTGCTAAAAATAATCAAAGAAAAATAAGTAGTTATAATAAATATGTTAAAAAATTAAATAAAGAAGATGGTGGAGACCGTCAAACATTACCATATATTGTAGTAGTAGTTGATGAATTGGCTGATTTAATGATGACCGTTTCTAATGAAGTGGAAAGTGCAATCATTAGATTAGCTCAAATGGGACGTGCTGCTGGTATTCATATGATATTGGCTACTCAACGTCCCTCAGTAGATGTTATTACTGGTCTAATTAAATCTAATGTGCCATCTAGGATAGCATTTGCTGTTTCTAGTGGTGTTGATTCAAGAACCATTATTGATACTAATGGTGCTGAAAAGCTACTTGGACGTGGTGATATGTTATATCTACCTGTGGATAAAAATAAACCAATTCGTATTCAAGGTGCTTTCATTTCAGATGATGATGTGGAAAATGTTGTTGATTATATAAAAGAACAGCAAACTGCAGAGTATGATAATTCAATGATGGTTTCTGATGAAGATATTAAAAGAGAAGAAGAGGTTGAAGACCAAGATGAATTATTTGGTGATGCTTTAAAATTTGTTATTCATGAGCAAAAAGCAAGTACTTCACTATTACAACGTAATTTTAGAATTGGCTATAATAGAGCTGCTAGGATTATAGATGATTTAGAACAACGTGGTTATATTGGACCTCAAGAAGGTAGCAAGCCACGACAAGTTTACAAACAATCAAATGATGATTCTGATTAAATAAAAAATGGAACCATTATAATGGTTCCATTTTTTATTAATTTTGATTTTTAAGTATTTTAATTATCCTTCTAAATGATTATGATAATACTGTGTATAATGAACCTAGAACTAATCCACCTAAAGTGGAAATAATCATGATCCAAACGAAAATCATTGTAATGATTTGAAATCTAGATTTTTTCTTTTTAGCCATTAATTGCACCACTTTCTTAAAATATATATTATCAAGTTTACATTTGATATCTTTATATTGCAAATTCAATTAATAATATGAGAGGAGTTGAATATAATCGGTCCTTTTAAGTTTTTAGCATTAATATTATTTCAATCAATCTTAATTTTTATAATATCCTTAGTTTTTAATGCGATTAAAAAATCCCTTGGCAAACATTTTCCATTCAATTTTAATTCAAGTGATTTATTTCCATTTATTTTTGGATTATATATATATCAAATATCTTTGGATAAACATTCAATTTCTTGTTTACCACAAGTCTTAATGTTTTGGCTAATTTTAGGTATCATATTTGGAATATTTTATTTAATTAGATTTCAAGAATCCAGTATATTAAAATATTATAAAATATTCTGGAAAATGGGTATTATATACATGTTTGTTGCTTGGGTTGGTACAATTATTTTTTACGGATATCAAATATTATAAAAGTCATCTTTTTTAAGACGGCTTTTTTATTATAATTAATAGTGATATTGTGGTGGAATAAAGCCTTTTTGAGTGTTAAAATCTAATTAAGTAAACTTTATATTATATATAAACAAAATATTAACGATAAAAATTTTATTAAATAATAAAGAGGTGAGTTATATGGTTAAATTTAATCACGAAACGGTACTACTTAACGAGGCAGTTGATGGACTAGATATTAATCCAAATGGTATTTATGTTGACTGTACATTAGGCGGCGGTGGACATAGTCGTAAAATTTTAGAAAAATTAGATAAAGGCCATTTGTATTCGTTTGATCAAGACCAAGTTGCGATTGACTATAACAAAGAAAATTTAAAAGAATACATAGACGATGGTAAATTATCATTTATTAGAGATAATTTTAAAAATATTAATAAGGATTTAAATGAATTAGGAATCTATTCTGTTGATGGTATCATTTATGATTTGGGTGTTTCATCACCTCAATTTGACGATGCAAGTCGTGGCTTTAGTTATCAACATAATGCCAGATTAGACATGCGGATGGATCAAAGAAATTCATTAGATGCTTGGCAGATAGTTAATGAATGGCCATATAATAAGTTAGTCAAAATTTTCTTTAGATATGGTGAAGAAAAGTTTTCAAAACAAGTTGCCAGAGCTATTGAAAGTAATCGTGAAAGACATAGTATTGATACTACTGAAGAATTAGTAGAAATTATTAAGCAAGGCATTCCTGCTGCTGCTAGAAGACATGGTGGACATCCTGCTAAAAAGGTTTTCCAGGCATTAAGAATTGCTGTTAACGATGAGCTTGGTTCATTGGAAAGCTCATTAGAAGATGCAATTAAACTGATTGGATTTAATGGAAGAATATGTGTTATTACTTTTCAATCACTTGAGGATAGATTAGTTAAAAATATGTTTAAAGAACAGACTACTATTATGGATTTACCACATAACTTGCCTATCATTCCACCAGAAATGGAACCAGATTATAAATTAGTTAGTAGAAAACCTATTTTACCTAGTGATGAAGAACTTAAAGAAAATCATCGTTCGCATAGTGCTAGACTAAGAATAATACAAAGGATAAGTAAATAATATAGAAAAGAGTAATTGGGATGTCACAAAATAATTTAGCCAGAAAGAAATATAATAATTTTTATAATGGTAATACCAATAAAAAGAAAAATATTAATAGCACAGAAAAAATTAGTCTTTCTTTGTCTAAATTTGAAAAGGTGCTTTTGGTTACCGGAAGTGTAATTGTATTTACATTGATGTTATGTTTAGTTGGTGAAAAAATAAGTTTAAGTAACCATTCGACTAGTTTGCAATCAGTAGAGAATTCTTTAAATAAGGTTAACTCTGACAATAACTATTTAAAGCAAGAAATTGGGGAATTAGAAAGTGGTAATAGGCTTCAATCTGTTGCTAAAAAAGCCAATCTTTCTTTGTCTAATAAAAATGTAAGGAATGTAAACAAATGAGTAAGAAATTGAATAACAATCCTAAATTAAAAAAACGCCAAAGAAATCGTAGCCATATAGGACAATTTTTATTATTGCTATGTATGGGCGTTTTTTTGTGTATTGGTCTAAGATTTTCTTATATAGCTATTTTTAAAAATGTTCAAGGGGTTAATCTAAGTCAGCTAGCTAGAAATCTTTATACTCAAAGTAGTGTTATTCCAGCTAAACGTGGGACTATTTATGATGCTAATGGTCAACCTCTTGCTGAAGACACAAGTACATATACTTTGTACGCTGTTTTAGATAAGCATCAGATTGATACAGCTAATAATAATAAGCCTATGTATGTTACCGACAAAAAGAAATTTGCCAAAACTATTTCATCAATTATACCTATTTCCTATAAAAACGCATACAAAGCCCTAACACCAAAAAATAATACATTTCAAGTAGAGTTTGGAAGTGCTGGTTCAAATATATCGCTTATTACTAAGCAAAAATTAGAAGCACATAAGTTGAATGGAATGGGATTTATTCAACAACCATCTAGAATATATCCTAATGGAGAATTTGCTTCTCATATTATAGGATATGCATCTTCTGAGACTAATAAAATTGGAAATACTAGTCTTATTGGACAAATGGGGATTGAAAAAATATATAATAATCTTTTAACTGGTAAAGATGGATTTAGTCAAGAACAACTAAGTAATTCTGGAGTTGAGATTCCAGATAAGAATAATAAAAATAAAAAAGTAAAAAATGGTGATGATGTTTATACTACTTTAGATTATAGACTTCAATCATTATTAGAAACTGAAATGAATAGTGTTTATAAGCAAGCGCATCCTTCGACTATGAACGCCGTACTTGCTAATGCTAAAACTGGTAATATATTAGCAGCTACGCAAAGACCTACATTTAATGCAACAACTAAACAAGGGTTAGATAAAATTTGGAGAAATACTTTGGTTCAAGATTCTTATGAACCTGGATCAACTATGAAAGTATTTACAATGGCATCTTCTATTGACAGTGGAAATTATAATGGAAATGCTACCTATGCATCTGGTAAATATTTCATTGATGGAAAGTTAGTACCTGATTGGAACACTAATGGTTGGGGAGTTATTAATTTTGATAAAGGATTTGCTCTTTCTAGTAATGTTGCTATGGCTCATTTAGAACAAAATATGGGACCAAAAACATGGCGTAAATATATGGACAGATTTAAATTCTTCCAATCATCTAACACTGGTTTTCCTGGAGAAGAAACTGGTGGTTTACAATTCCAATATCCAATTGAGCAGGCTAATACTGCCTTTGGACAAGGAATTCAAGTGAACGCTTTACAAATGATTCGTGGACTAACATCGATTGCTAATGATGGTAAAATGTTACAACCTAGATTTATATCTAAAATTGTAAATCCAAAAAATAAGAAGACTATCAAATCTTTTGCTCCAGAAGTTGTTGGGAATCCAATTAAAGCAGATACTTCTAAGAAAGTTATAAAACATATGGAAGATGTTGTTTATAAACCATATGGAATTGGTGCTGATTATAAAATTCCAGGATATAAAATTGCTGCTAAGACTGGTACTGCTCAAGTTAGTGATGGTAAAGCAGGTTATGCTTCTGGAGATGATAGTTATCTATATTCAGTTGCAGGGATTGCTCCAGCTGATAAGCCAAAATATATTTTATATCTAACTATGAAACAACCTAAACTACCAGCAGGTAAAACTGCTTCTCAATTGATGTCACAAATATTTAATCCAGTTATGCGTTTAGCACTTGAAGAAAATGTTAATTCAAATGAAGAAAATAATATTGAAATACCAGATCTTCATAATGTAAGTACAGATACAGCCAAAGCTAAACTAGATAAAACAGGTGTTAAATATATCCTGATTGGTAATGGTGACAAAATATTGGATCAGTCTGTTGATTCAAATGAAAAAATAAATAAAAATCGTCTTGTCATTTTGCAAACTAATGGTGATAAAAAAATGGCTAATCTAAAGGGTTGGTCTAGGTATGACGTTGCAACTTATTGTAGGATGGCCGGCATATCAGTTGATTTAGATGGTGATGGATATGCATATCAACAAAGTATTTTACCAAATAGTTCAATCTATGATATGTCTAAATTAAGCGTCAAATTTAAATAGAAATGGAATGTATTTTATATTATGATAAACATTTTTTTACCAGCTATTTTAAGCTTTTTAATAACATTAATATTTATGCCAAGTTTGATTAGTTATTTTCGAAGTAAACATGAAGGTCAAATGATTAGAGAAGAAGGACCTAGATGGCATGAAAAAAAATCAGGAACTCCCACAATGGGTGGCTTACTTTTTATTGTTTCAATTATTATTGCAAGCATCTTTAATGGAATATTCATGCATAATTTGAATCCAACAATTTTAATTCTACTTTTTATATTATTTCTATATGGCTTATTAGGTATGTGGGATGATAGTATAAAATTATTTAGAAGACAAAATGAAGGACTAAAGGCTTGGCAAAAATTGTTAGGCCAAATTGTTGGTGGAGTTATATTTACATGGGTATATTCTCAAAATTTTCCTATGGCTTTAAGAATACCTTTTTATGGTGATATTAACATGGGCTGGTTTTATGTAATTTTTGTTATTTTTTATTTAACCGGATTTTCTAATGCTGTTAATTTAGCAGATGGGTTAGATGGATTAGTTGCAGGATTATCAATAATTTCTTTTGCAGCATATGGAGTAATTGCATATTGTCAAAGCCAAATCGATGTTGCTATTTTTTGTTTTGCAGTTGTTGGTGGATTGTTAGCATTTTTAATTTTTAATCATAAGCCAGCAAAAATATTTATGGGTGATATGGGATCATTAGCCCTAGGAGGTTCACTAGCTGCTGTATCAATTCTTTTACATCATGAATTATCATTGATCTGGATTGGTTTAGTTTTTGTTATTGAAACTTTAAGTGTAATGATTCAAGTTACTTCATTTAAATTAACTGGTAAAAGAGTATTTTTAATGTCTCCAATTCATCATCATTTTGAAATGTTAGGATGGTCTGAATGGAAAATTGATATTACTTTTTGGTTAGTTGCATTATTTACAGCAATTACTGGAATAATGTTTATTATTTAAAATATTAATGATTGAAAGGGCTTTTGGTTATGAAAAAAATAAGCAAGTATGAAAACAAAAATGTATTAGTGTTAGGTGCTGGAAAGAGTGGAACTAATGCTGCAAAATTATTAGTAAAATTAGGTGCTAAAGTTTTATTAAGTGATTCAAAGCCCTTAAATCAGATTACTGATAAAAATGAATTAGAAAAAATCGGTGTTGATGTTATCGGCGGTAAACAATCTGTTCAATTATTTAAAGATAATCAGTTTGATTTAGTTGTGAAAAATCCAGGAATACCATATGATACGCCCATAGTTGAAAAGGCTAAAGAATTAGGATTACCAATTATTGTGGAAGTTGAATTAGCCAGTGAAATTAATTCTGCAGAATTAATTGGTGTAACTGGTAGTAATGGAAAAACGACTACAACCACTATGATTAGTAAGATGCTGAATATGGAGAGGGATAATGGTAAATCACATGTTGCTGGTAATATTGGCATTCCAGCTAGTACCGTTACCGAAAAAGCATCTAAAGATGATGACGTAGTAATGGAATTGTCTAGTTTTATGCTTTTAGGAATTACTGAATTACATCCACATATTGCAGTTTTAACTAATATTTTTTCTAATCATTTAGACTATCATAAAACTCGTAAAAATTATGTAGACGCTAAGATGCGTATTACTATGAATCAAAATAGTGATGATTTTTTTGTAGTTAATTTTGACAGTGAAGAATGGAGAAAACTAAGCGAACGCAGTAAAGCCCAAGTAGTTCCATTTTCTAGAAAAGGTATTTCACAAGCCGGTTCTTATGAAAAAGACGGTAAATTATACTTTAAAGATGAATATATTATGGATGCTAATGAAATTAAAATTCCAGGAGAACAAAATGTTGAAAATGCTCTAGCTGCAATTGCGGTTGCTAAAATTAAACATCGTTCTAACGCTGCGATTAAACATGTTTTAACAACATTTGGTGGTGTTAGGCACCGTGTTCAATACGTTCTAACTTCTGATGGTAGAAAAGTATACAATGATTCTAAAGCAACTGACATTGAAGCAACTCAAATGGCCTTGCGTGGATTTAATGAACCAGTTGTTTTACTAGCAGGTGGATTAGATCGTGGATATAAGTTCGATAAATTAGTTCCTGACTTGAAAAAGCATGTTCATTCCATTGTTTTATTCGGTGAAACTAAAAATCTTTTAGAAGATGCAGCAAAAAAAGCGGGAGTAAAAAACATTAAATTAGTTGATAATTTAGATGAGGCTGTCCCCGTTGCGTATAATTTTAGTCATCCTGGTGATATTGTTTTACTTTCACCTGCTAATGCAAGTTGGGATCAATTTTCTACTTTTGAAGTTCGTGGAGACCAATTTATTAAGGATATTGAAAAAATAACAGGAAAGAAGGAAGAACAATGAGATTAATTGTTTCTGGTGGAGGAACTGGAGGGCATATTTATCCAGCCTTGGCTCTGATTGAAGAAGTAATTAAAAAGGAACCAGATTCCAAGATCCTTTATGTTGGGTCTACTAGGGGACTTGAGAAAGATATTGTTCCTAAAAAAGGAATTGATTTTAAAGAACTAGAAATTCAAGGATTTAAAAGATCAATATCTTTATATAATTTTAAGACAGTTGCTCTTTTCTTAAAAAGTGTTCATAAATCTAAAAAGATCATTAAAGACTTTAAACCAGACGTAGTTATCGGTACGGGTGGATATGTATCCGGAGCCGTTGTATATGCAGCCGCTAAACTTCATGTGCCTTCAATGATTCATGAACAGAACAGTGTAGTTGGTCTAACTAATCGTTTCTTAAGTAAATATGTTGATAAAATTGCAGTAGGATTTGAAGATGCCATTAAACAGTTTCCTAAAGATAAAACTACATATACTGGTAATCCAAGAGCACAACAAGTTGCTAATATTAAAAGTGATTTTAATTGGTCTGAATATGGACTTCAAAATGATGTCCCAACAGTACTGATTTTTGGAGGTAGTCAAGGTGCATTAAAAATCAATCAAGTTGTTTCTAATTCAATAAATCAATTTAATAAACGTAGCTACCAAGTTGTATTTGTTACCGGAGTTAAAAGATATGATTCTGTGATGGAGACACTTTCTAATGTAAAACTTTCTAGTAATATTATTATCAAAAAATATATTTCTGATATGCCTAGTGTATTACCTAAAGTTGATTTAATTGTTGGTAGAGCAGGGGCTACTAGCCTTGCTGAAATTACTTCATTAGGGATTCCATCTATTCTTATTCCCAGTCCATATGTCACTGCAGATCATCAAACTAAAAATGCACTTAGTTTAGTGAAAAATGATGCGGCACTTATTATTACTGAAAATGATTTATCTACTAATTCATTAATGAAAAATATTGATTTTGTTATGAATGATAAGAATAAAAGAGATGAAATGGCTAATAATTCTAAGAATATGGGATGTAGAGATTCATCAAGTAGATTATTCAATTTAGCTAAGTCAATTATTAAATAAGAGGAAATAATTTTATGAAGGACTTTTTACAGAATTACTTTAATAAAATAAAGAATTCGATTCTAAACTTTTTTAAAAATAGTTCATTTAAGAGTCGTATGGTTAAATTATATAAATATGTTATTGATAAATTTAAAATTAACTCTAAAAACTTTGAAAAAATAAATGGTGGTAAGTTTAAACAAAATTTAAAAAAATCTTTGTTATTATTTTTACCATTATTATTTTTTATCTTGATTCTTTCATATTTCATATCACCATTAAGTAAGATTGATTCAATTACAATTAATGGGAATGGTTATATTTCAAGATCTCATATATCAAGTAAAATGAATATTGAAAAAGGTGATAGTGTTTTTAAAGTAATAGGACATCGGAAAAATTTAACAAAATACATTTTAAGTGAAGATCATAGAATAAAATCGATATCATTTTCTCTTAATTCTTTTAATAAATTAGTTGTTAATGTTAATCCATATAAGCAAATTGGGTATGAAACAAGGAAATCTGGTCAATATTTGATTTTAGAAAATGGTAGTGTTTCTAATAATCCGGTTAATAATCCTAATGATAATAAATATCCTTATATTGTTAACTTTGATAATCGTAAAAATTTAAACACAATTATTGATAAGTATTTAAAACTCCCTAAAGATATACGTGATAATATAAGAGTTATATCTTATTCACCAACAAGAATTTATCCAGATGAATTACATGTGTATATGAGAGATGGTAATAAGATAATAATATTATTAAGCAATTTCAGTTACAAAATGCAATTTTATCGTTCAATAGCAACTAAATTAAAATCCAGAAGTGTTATTAATATGGAAGTTGGGGCATATTCTTATCCTATAAAAAAGTAGGATAATTGTATTCTTTAGTGTTAAAAAATAATGTGTTAAAATTAGTCTATAATTAATGGGTAAAAAAACGTTTTTCTAATAAAAAATTTTAATGGGGGTTCCCTTATACAATGAATTCGGAAATGTATGTTGGATTAGACATCGGAACTACATCAATAAAGGTGATTGTTGCTGAAAATGTTAAGGGACAGATGAACGTTTTAGGTTTGGGAAACGAACGTTCTGATGGAATTGACAGAGGAATAATTGTTGATATTGATAAGGCTTCTGAATCTATTAGAAGAGCTGTAGACCAGGCAGAAGAAAAATCTGGTATCCAGATTAATGATGTAATAGTTGGTATTCCTGCTAATCAATTGAAAATTGAACCATGCAGTGGGATGGTAGCTATTTCAGATCAATCTAGAGAAATTTCAAATGCAGATGTTAAAAATGTTACAGTTTCTGCTATGATTAAAAATTTACCACCTGAAAGAGAAATTGTGGACACTTTGCCTGATGAATTTGTTGTTGATGGTTTTGATGGTATTAAAGACCCGAGAGGTATGGTAGGTGTAAGACTTGAAATGAAGGGCCGTATTATTACAGGGCCTAAAACTATTATCCATAATATCAGAAAATCAGTCATTCAAGCTGGCTTAAACCCTTCTTCAATTATTAATAGTCCATTAGCTCAAGGAAAAACAATTCTTGATGATGGTGAACAAGACTTTGGTACAATCTTAATTGATATGGGTGGTGGACAAACTACTGCTTCTATCATTCATGATCATCAGCTTAAATTTACGACTGTTGATAGTGAAGGTGGAGAATATATTACCAAAGATATTTCAGTTGTGCTTAATACTTCAGTTGAAAGTTCAGAAAAGGTAAAAAGAGATTATGGATTTGCTGATGCACTTGAAGCATCTGAAAGTAATGAATTCCCAATTGAAGTTGTTGGTCAAAGCCAGCCAGTAAAACTTTCTGAAAAGTATTTGGCAGAAATCATACAAGCTAGAATTGATCAAATATTTAATCGCATTGCTAAAAGTTTAAGTAGTATTTCTGCTCTAGATTTACCTGGAGGAATTGTTTTAACTGGTGGTGTTGCTGCATTGCCAGGTATTTCAGAACTAGCAGCTGACCGCTTTAATTCTAATGTTAGAGTTTATATTCCTAATCAAATGGGATTAAGGCACCCTTCTTTTTCACTACCTTTGTCCTTAGTGACTTATCGTGCTAATATGAGTGAAATACAAGTATTAGTACGTTCTTCACTAGAAGGAAAGATTATTAGTGAAGATAGTAATGATGTTGAAGATGATAGTTTTATTCAAAATGATGTTTCAGATGATGACATGCAATCTGATGAAGTTTATGATAAAAATAAAAATGCTGATAGTAAAAATAAAAGAGGTATTATGTCTAAATTCAAAAGTGGTGCTAAAAATAAATGGCGTGGCTTTTACAAAGACTTTTTTGAATAAATAAAAAAGGATTAAACGGAGGAATTTTACATGGAATTTTCATTGGATTCTACAGAAGATCGTGGAGCAAAGATTAAAGTAATTGGTGTAGGTGKCGGTGGAAGTAATGCCGTTAACCGTATGATTGCTGAAGATGTTAAGGGTGTAGAGTTTATTGTTGCCAATACCGATGTGCAAGCTCTAAGTACATCTCAAGCTGAAACTAAAATTCAATTAGGACCTAAATTGACTAGAGGTCTTGGTGCAGGTTCTGACCCAGAAGTTGGGACTAAAGCAGCTGAAGAAAGTGAAGAAGCTATTGCTCAAGCACTTGAAGGATCAGATATGGTTTTTGTTACAGCTGGAATGGGTGGAGGTACTGGTAATGGTGCTGCCCCAATTGTTGCAAAAATTGCAAAAGACTCGGGAGCTTTAACTGTTGGAGTTGTCACAAGACCATTTACTTTTGAAGGCCCGAAGAGATCTAAATATGCAGCTGAAGGTGTAGCTGCTTTAAAGGAAAATGTTGACACTCTAATTGTGATTGCAAATAATCGCTTGCTAGAAATTGTTGATAAAAAGACACCGATGATGGAAGCTTTTCAAGAAGCAGACAATGTTCTAAGACAAGGTGTGCAAGGCATTTCAGACTTAATTACTAGTCCTGGATATGTTAACTTGGATTTCGCCGATGTTAAAACTGTTATGCAAAATAAAGGTTCTGCATTAATGGGAATTGGCGCTGCTAATGGCGAAAATAGAACTGCTGAAGCAACCAAGAAAGCTATTTCCTCACCATTACTAGAAGTTTCAATTGATGGTGCAAAACAAGTACTATTGAATATTACTGGTGGACCAGATATGTCATTATTTGAAGCACAAGATGCTTCTGATATTGTATCTCAAGCAGCAACTAGTGATGTCAATATTATTTTTGGTACATCAATTGATGAAGACTTAGGCGATGAAATTAGAGTTACTGTTATTGCTACTGGTATCGAAACCACACCAGAAGAATTAATGGAGAATAAAAGTAATGTAAGACAATCCTCATATAATAATAGTCGTGTTATGGATCAACCTGGAAAAGTTGTAAGTCCAAGAAGACACAAAGAATCTGATCATAATGATACTAATCATAAAGATGGCGGAGAACCGGTAAATTCAAAACCTAATAATAATCGATTTGCTAATGTTAAAAAGCAAGAATTTGATCCATTTGATGCTAATAATTCTTCAGATAATCAAAGTGATGATAGTTCAGCAGATGATGATTTACCACCATTCTTTAAGTTCCGCCACAAGAAAGACTAATCTTTATGTTTACATTTCTTGAAAGGAATGAATTAAATGACATCTAAATTTAGTTTTAGTAAATTTTTTGGAACTGATGACGAGGATTTATCTAATCCTAATGATCAGGAAATGGCTTCTAATCAAAAGATAGTTTCAATTAGTGATAATAAAAAAGGTGATAGCAAAATTGCTGTATTTGAACCTAGAATTTACACTGATGTTAAAACTATTGCTAAAAAACTTATTGATAATTCTGCGGTTATTATTAATTTTGATAGTGCAGATGATAAAACTACTAAAAGAATCATAGACTTTTTAAATGGTGTTATTTTTACTATTGATGGCAGAATTGAAAGAATTTCTGAAATGGTGTTCTTGTTTTCACCACATAGTTATGCTGTAGATGGTGAATTTAAAAAAAAGATAAACCGCAGATTAAATTAAAATTATTTGATTGAGGGATTTGATTAATTAAATGAACTCTAATGTTAAACAACATTTTAGGAAAGAAGAACTTCCATTTGTGGAATCATGCGATGATTTAGCAAATGAAGCTATTAATCAGTATCGACCAATTTTGACAAAGTTTTTAAATCCTAGAGAAATATATATATTAACTACTATTGTTAATGGCTATAATGATTTAGAGATTACTAGTTTTGGTGGTTATAGAACTTCTGAAATGAAGAGAGCAGTTATATATCCTGAATATTTTTCTCCTAACTACGGTGATTTTAATATCGTGGCCTATCAAATAATATATCCAATTAAGTTTTCTAAGCTAAAGCATAGCAAAATTTTAGGAACACTTATGGGTGCAGGAATTGAACGATCTACAATTGGTGATATCTTAACAGATGGCGAAATTTGGCAATTTTTATGTACAAAAGAAATTTCTGATTACTTAAAAATGACTATTGATAAAATTGGAAAAATTAAAGTTTCTATTAAACAAATTAATTTTTCTGACATTATAGTTCCGGAAGATGAATGGAAAGATAGGTCTCTTACTTTATCTTCTTTTAGAATAGACAATGTTATTGCTAGCTCTTTTAATATTTCGAGGAATGATGCTAAAACACTTGTTAGCCGTAAACGTGTTCATTTAAATTGGACGCTTTATGATCATCCTGATAATGAAGTTTCTGTAAATGATGTTATATCTGTTAGACAATATGGTAGGATAAAATTAAAAGGTCAAAATGGAGAAACAAAAAAGGGTAAAAAGAGAGCGCTTGTTTCAATATTAAGAAAATGATTTGGAGGAATTGATAAAATGGTACTTAGCCCACAAGATATTCATAATAAAGAATTTTCAGTTAAAATGAGAGGTTATAATATTGATGAAGTTAATGATTATTTAGATAGAATTATTAAAGACTATCAATTAACTTTGGAGGATAATGAATCATTAAAGAAAAAATTGTCTTCAGCTAATGAACAATTAGAGCATTTTAATGGAATGAAAGATTCATTAAATCAATCAATTATTGTTGCACAAAATGCTGCTGATAATTTGAAAAGCAATGCTGAAAGAGATTCCAAAGAAATCTATCAAACTTCTCAAAAAAAAGCTGATAAAATTTTGGATGATGCTAGTGATAAGGCTAACCTAATTATTAAAAATGCTTCAGATCGAGCAAAATCTTTATTAACAGTTAATGATGATTTGCATAAGAGTACTGCTCAATTTAAACAAAAAATTCAAAATTTATTAAGTAGTCAAATTGAATTATTAAATAACGATAAATGGGATCAAGTAATTAATTCTTCAGATGATAATTATGATAACGTTTTGAAAAAAGTAAATGAACTTGACAATAGTAAATCTGCAGGCGTAAAATCAGTAAATAATGATGAATCAAATGATAAAGACATCGAAGTATTTTATCCAGATGGTTCTTCTAAAATAATTAAATAGATAATTAAGTTAGAGAACAGAAAGTTTATATTGAAACATAAGCGAGCTAATGTATGGTGTGAGGTTAGTTGTTAATCAATATATTACAGATCATCTCTTTATTATACTTAAAATTAATCAAGATAGAATTATTATTCTAAAATTGGGTGGTACCACGGAAGATTTCGTCCCTTGTGATGAAGTCTTCTTTTTTTATTAAATTTTAAAGGAGTTGTTTGTTCATGCGAGTAAAAGATACTCTAAATTTAGGGAAAACTAAATTTAAGATGCGCGGTAATTTACCAGTTAAAGAAGCTGAGCGTCAAAAAGTATGGGAAGATAATCATGTTTATGAATTAAGACAAAAATTAAACCAAGGAAAGCCATCATTTATTCTTCATGATGGCCCTCCATATGCCAATGGTGATATCCATATGGGACATGCTATGAATAAAATTTCTAAAGATTTTATTGTTAGATATAAGTCAATGAATGGTTTTAGAGCACCGTATGTTCCAGGTTGGGATACTCATGGATTGCCTATTGAACAAAAGTTAACCCAAGCAGGTTATGATCGCAAAAAAATGTCTACTAACGACTTTAGAAAATTGTGTCATGATTATGCATTGAAACAGGTGGATCGTCAACGTAAAGAATTTGAAAGATTAGGTGTTTCTGCTGAATGGGATAATCCATACTTAACCCTTAAACCTGAATTTGAAGCAGCTGAAATTCGTGTTTTTGGTAAAATGGCTGAAAAAGGGTTAATTTATCGTGGTAAAAAACCAGTTATTTGGTCTTGGTCTTCTGAATCAGCATTAGCCGAAGCAGAAGTTGAATATCATGATATTACTTCACAAACTGCTTTTTATGCAGAAAAAGTTATTGATGGTAAAGGGGTATTAGACGAAGACAACACTTACATGGTTGTTTGGACTACTACTCCTTGGACTATTCCAGCGTCTGAAGGTATTACTATTGATGGCGGTTTTGACTATTCAGTAGTTCAACCTGAAGGTGATAATCGTAAATTTGTTTTAGCAACTGAATTAGTTGAAAAAGATGCTGAAGCATTTGGTTGGGACAACTATAAGATTGTTAAAACTGTTAAAGGTCAAGAACTTGAAGGGGTACTTGCAAAGCATCCATTTATGGATCGTAAGATTCTTACTATGATAGGTGACTTCGTTACTATTGATACTGGTACTGGATTAGTTCATACTGCGCCTGGATTTGGTGAAGATGATTATAATGTCGGTAAAGCTAATGGCTTAGATATTTTTGTGGATGTTGATGCACAAGGATATTTAACTAAAGATGCTGGTAAAGATTTTGAAGGTGTCTTTTATGATGATGCTAATGAAATTGCTTTGAATAAATTAAAAGATGCAGATTTATTACTTAAACAAGAACCCATTGTTCATAGTTATCCATTTGATTGGCGTACTAAAAAGCCAGTTATTTATCGTGCTACTGACCAATGGTTTGCTTCTGTTGATAAAATAAAGGATAACATTTTAAACGCAATTGAAGATGTTGATTTTAACCCTAGTTGGGGTAAAAAACGTTTACACAATATGATTAAAGATCGTGGTGACTGGGTAATTTCTAGACAACGTGTTTGGGGAGTTCCACTACCTATTTTCTATGGTGAAGATGGCGAAGCAATTATCACTAAGGAAACTACTGATTATGTTGCTGATTTATTTGCTAAATATGGTTCTGATATTTGGTTTGAAAAAGAGGCTAAGGAATTATTACCTGAAGGCTTTACTAGTGAACATTCTCCAAATGGTAAATTCACAAAAGAAAATGATATTATGGATGTCTGGTTTGATTCAGGTTCATCACACCAAGGTGTTTGTGCAGAACGTGATTATTTAAAATATCCAGCTGATTTATACCTTGAAGGTTCTGACCAATATCGTGGTTGGTTCAATTCAAGTTTAATTACTAGTGTGGCTTATGATAATAAAGCTCCATACAAGCAATTATTATCACAAGGATTTACTCTAGATGGTAATGGCCATAAAATGAGTAAATCACTTGGCAACACAATTGCTCCTATTGATGTAATTAAGAAAATGGGTGCCGAAATTGTTCGTTTATGGGTAACATCAGTTGATACATCTGCTGATGTTCGTGTATCAATGGAAAATTTTGTGAAAGTTTCTGATTCATACAAGAAAATTAGAAATACTATTAGATATATGTTAGCTAATACTAGCGATTTTGATCCTAAAGAAAATGCAGTTAGTTTTGATGAAATGCCATCAGTTGATAAATACATGCTAATTAAATTGAATAAATTTGTTAGTGAAATTAAGAATGATTATGATAACTATGATTTCTTAAGCTTAAATCGTAAATTACAATCATTTATTAATTCTGATTTATCAGCATTTTATTTAGATTTTGCTAAAGATATTCTATATATTGATTCAAAGGACAGTTTGACTAGAAGATCAATGCAAACAGTTCTATACAAAGCGGTTGTATCAATTACAAAATTGATTACTCCAATTCTTCCACATACTGCTGAAGAAATCTGGCCATTCTTGAAAGAATCCGAAGACTTTGCACAATTATCTGAAATGCCAGAAGTAGAAAATTATCCAAATGAAAATGATATTTTAGACAAATGGTCAAAATTCATGAATCTTCGTGATGATGTCCTAAAATCATTAGAAGAAGCTCGTGATAATAAACTAATTGGTAAACCATCAGAAGCAAAATTATCATTATATTTAAATGATAATAATAAAACATTAATGAATGAATTAAATGCTAATATTCAACAAATATTAATGGTATCTCAATTGTCTACTGATACTATCGAAAATGCACCTAGTGATGCTCAAAACTTTAAAGATGAAATTTCAATTAAGGTTGATCATGCAGATGGTGACACATGTGAACGTTGTCGTTTAATTAGTACTGATGTAGGGACAGATTCTGATTATCCTAAATTCTGTGGACGTTGTGCTAAAATTGTTCGTGCAAATTTCCCAGAAACTGCAACTGAAGGATTTGAAGAGAAATAATAAAAAATTCTGGGATGCTTTATCCCAGAATTTTTATTTTAAGGAGCATATTATGATAAAAGGTAAAGTAAATAATTTTAATCCAGAACATGATTTTGGATTCTTAAAAGGACAAGATAAAAATAAAGTTTTTTTCCATGCATCTTCAGTCACTAATAAAAAGGCCGATGATATTAATATTGGTGATCTTGTTGAATACCAAATTGCTGAGGGAAAAAAAGGTCCCCAAGCTGTGAAAATAACTTTTATTGAATCTGATAATTGAAAAAACATTTAAATATCGATAGAATAAAACTATTAGGATAAAGGTGATTATTTTATGGATTTGGAAGAAAAAGTTATTAAAAAAGAGCCTAAATATAAAGGCTCAATTATCAATGTTGAGGAACAAACTGTTAAATTACCTAACGGAGAAACTGCAACTAGAGATGTAGTTCATCATGCTAAAGCTGTTGGAATTCTTGTTGTAACTAAAAATAATAAGATGTTATTAGAAAAACAATGGCGTGCTCCAATTGCTAAAGCTACTTTAGAAATTCCAGCTGGTAAAGTTGATAATAGGGATGATGCATCTTCCAAGCATGCTGCTATTAGAGAACTTAATGAAGAAACTAGATATCATGCTAGAAATTTAAAGCGAATTACGGGCTTTTATTCAACAGTTGGATTTTCTGATGAATACATGGATCTTTATATGGCAACAGACCTAGAACCTGTTAGTGACGAATTGCCTAGAGATAAAGGGGAATATTTAAATATTAATGAATATAGTTTAGAAGAAGCTATGCAATTAATTGAAGATGGTAAAATTGAAGATGCTAAAACTATTACTGCAATTTTTTATTGGAAATTGTTGCAGAAAAAGTAGGTGTTTAGTGTTATGAAAAATGATACTGATAATTTAACTAGGGAAGCTTATAAAAAACACATAAAAGATTCCCGCAACAATCATATTAATAAAGAAGATAAACAAAAATTTGAATATACAAATAGTGGATTAAAAAGAAAATTAAATTGGACAATTTTTTTACTAATTATTGGAATAATAATTGTCTACTTAGTATTGTTCTTTTTTAATCCTTAGAATATGGAGTGCTAATTATGAAATTTGGAATTTTATGTGCAATGGATGAAGAAATTAAAACTTTAATTACTCAGTTAGATAATGATAAACGAACAGATATTCATGGAGTCGTTTTTCATGAAGGAAATATTCTTGGACAAGAAGTTGTTTTAGTTAAATCAGGAATTGGTAAAGTAGAAGCGGGATCAACTACTGCAATGTTAATTACCAATTTTAATGTGGATATTGTAATTAATTCTGGATCTGCCGGTGGAATTGGATCAGGCCTTTCTGTAGGTGATGTAGTAATTTCTAGTGAAACGGCTTATCATGATGTAGATGCTCGTCCCGCTGGATATGTTTATGGTCAATTACCTGGACAACCAGCCAGATTTAAAGCATCTGAATCATGGGTTAAGAAGATTGCTGAAGCATCAAAAGATGTTGGTATGAATGTAAAGATTGGATTAATTGTTACCGGAGATCAGTTTGTTGCATCAAAAGCTGATACAGATAATATATTAAAAGAATTTCCTGATGCATTATCATGTGAGATGGAAGGAGCTGCCGTCGGACAAATTGCTAACCAATTTGATATTCCTTATGTTGTCGTAAGGGCAATGTCTGATGTTGGCGATGAAGACGCTGATAATAGTTTTGATGAATTTATTCTTGAAGCCGGGAAACGTTCTGCAAAGATGTTATTAGACTTGTTTAATAATCGAAAATAGAGAGGGTTAGTTATACTTGAAAGAAGTTTATTTAGATAATGCTGCTACAACTAAGATGGATAATGAAGTTTTAGCAGATATGTATGATAAATTAAAAAATGTATATGGTAATGCTTCAACCCTATATAGAATAGGTAGACAGGCACATACTATTTTAGAAAATAGTAGGGATATAATTGCAAAAAGCATTAATGCCCAGTCTGATGAAATTATCTTTACTAGCGGTGGTACCGAAAGTGATAACACTGCAATTATGCAAACCGTTGAAGCTAGAAAAAATTTAGGTAATCATATCATTACGACTGCTATTGAGCATGAAGCCGTTTTAAAGCCATTAGAGTTCTTAGAAAAAAAGGGATTTAAAGTTACTTATCTTCCAGTAGACGAAGATGGTCAAATTAGCTTAGATGACTTAAAAGATGCTCTAGATGATGAGACAATTTTAGTTACCATTATGACTGGCAACAACGAAGTTGGTTCACATTTACCTATTCATGAAATAGGTGAATTATTAAAAAATCATCAAGCATGGTTTCATACTGACGCTGTACAAGCATATGGATTATCTGATATAGATGTAAAAGCTGACCATATTGATATGTTATCGACATCAGCGCATAAGCTTAATGGTCCTAAAATGATGGGTTTCTTATATAAAAATGATGACATTAGTTTTCCAAGCTTTATCAAAGGTGGGGATCAAGAGGATAAGAGACGTGCGGGTACAGAAAATATTCCAGCCATTTCTGGATTTGCAACTGCAGTTTCACTAGCAACACCTGATTTAAAGCAAAAATTATATGATCGTTATATTTCTTTTAAAGAGCAAATTATTAATCAATTTAATGAAAATGGTATTGAATTTGAAGTTAATGGCTCAATGAGTAGAGACAATTTACAACATGTTTTTAATATATGGATTAAGGGAGTTTCTACTGATCTATTACAAACTAATTTAGATTTAGATAATATTGCAGTTTCATCTGGTTCAGCATGTACGGCCGGAAGTATTGAACCATCACATGTTTTAATTGCAATGTACGGTAAAGATAGTCCCAGAATTAATCAATCAATCAGAGTAAGTTTTGGTAAATTTACTACTATGGATGATATTAATAGTTTTATTGAGTCAACAATTAAAATTGTTAAAAGAATTAAAAAATAACATGGGGTGATATTTAATGGCTTTTACAACAGAAAATCAAATTGACGGTGATAATCAAATTTATTCGATTAATCCATCAATCAAACGTTACACTTTAAGTGATACTGGTTTTATTAAAACTAATGCTGGTAATTTTGCTTTTGAACAATCTCTTGATACTGAAGATCCATATAATGGTATTAAATTAAAAATAACCTTTAAATCAGATTTAAAATCATTCAAAATGTCCACTGTAAGTGGTAATGGATTAAATAAAGTTAATATTTTTAAAAATATTAACAAAGATAAATTAGTCGAACAATTTCATTATTTAATGAATAACTTTATTAACAGAGAAGTATTTATTCAAAGCTAACAAAAAAGAAACACTCCAGGTGTTTCTTTTTTGTTGCAATTAATAATTAAAATATGTATTATATCAGATATGGGATATGCGACCTTCAAATCGTAGATTCTATGAATCTAGAAGAAATGATGGTGATTTTTGTATGACAGACAATAGTAATACTCGTGTTGTTGTTGGAATGTCAGGTGGTGTTGATTCATCTGTTTCAGCTTACTTATTAAAGCAACAGGGTTATGATGTTGTTGGAGTTTTTATGAAAAATTGGGATGATACTGATGAAAATGGTGTATGTACTGCAACTGAAGATTATAAAGATGTTGCTAAAGTAGCTTCTGAAATTGGTATTCCTTATTATTCTGTAAACTTTGAAAAAGAATATTGGGACCGTGTTTTTACTTACTTTTTAGATGAATATAAAAAGGGTAGAACACCTGATCCTGATGTAATTTGTAATAAAGAAATTAAATTTAGAGCGTTTTTAGATTACGCATTAGAATTAGGTGCTGATTATATTGCTACTGGTCATTACTCTCGTTTAGAAAGGGATAGTGACGGAAACAATCATTTACTAAGAGGTAGTGATGATAATAAGGATCAAACTTATTTCTTAAGTCAACTCTCAGAAGAACAGTTAGATCGTGTTATGTTTCCAATAGGTGATATGGAAAAGCCTAAAGTTAGAGAAATTGCCAAGGAAGCTGGTTTAGCTACTGCTGATAAAAAAGATTCAATGGGAATTTGCTTTATTGGAGAAAAGAACTTTAAATCTTTCTTAAGTAATTATTTACCTGCTACTTCTGGTAAAATGATGACTTTTGATGGAGAAGTTAAAGGTACTCATGATGGATTAATGTATTACACAATTGGTCAACGCCGTGGACTAGGTATCGGTGGAGATGGAACCGATAATCGTCCTTGGTTTGTTGTAGGAAAAGATTTATCTAAGAATATTTTGTACGTAGGTAAAGGATATGAAAATAAGCATTTGTATGCTGACTATTTAGAAGCCTCCGATATTTTTTGGATAAACGATATTTCTAATCGTGGTAATGATTTCCGTTGTACTGCTAAGTTCCGTTATCGTCAAAAGGATGTTGGTGTTACTGTTCATCTTAATGATGATGGTAAATCATTAAGAGTTGATTTTGATGAATCTGCTAGAGCAGTTACCCCAGGACAAGCAGTTGTTTTCTATGATGGTGACGAATGTCTAGGATCAGGTATTATTGATGCTGCATTTCAAAATGATAAAGAATTACAATATATTTAACGAAAAAGTCTTTAAAGTTTTTTAAAGACTTTTTTTATTTAATACTTTGAATTTATATCAATAAATTGAGATAATATACATAATCATTTTTGAACGAGGGATAAAATTGAAATTATATTTTATAAGACATGGAAAAACTAAATGGAATTTAGAAAGTAGATACCAAGGTGCAGGTGGTGATTCTGATTTATTACCACAAAGTTATAAAGAAATGGAAAAACTTGGAAGTTATTTAGAAAATATTAATTTTGCGCATGCTTATTCTAGCCCAATTAAAAGAGCTAGAATAACTGCTGAAAGAGTTATCTCACAATTGAAACATCGCCCAAACTTAACTTTATGGAGTCGCTTAGAAGAATTCAATCTAGGAAAAATGGAAGGCCAAAAGTTTGACGATGTAAAAATTAGGTATCCACAATCATTTGATAATTTTAGAAATCACCCTGAAAAATATGATGCTAAAGAAATAGATGGAGAAAGTTTTCAAGATGTTATTGATCGAATGAGACCTGCTGTTAATTATATGGTTAAAAATCATAATAATGATGATAACTTAATTGTTTTTAGTCATGGAGCAGCTTTAAAAGCTTTAATAAATTCATTATTAGGAACCCCAATTAAAAATATTAAACAGCGTGGTGGCCTTGCTAATACTAGTACTACCATTTTGGAAACTAATGATTGTGGTAATAGTTTTAATCTAGTTAAATGGAATGATACTGAATACTTAAATAAACATTTAAAATCTACTGATTTAATATAGGTGGTTAATTATGGTAAAAAATAATGAGAATCTAAAAAATTCACAATTAAAGATTCAAAAGGAACACGAGGAAAAACAAAAAAAAGCAGACGAAACTTTACACAAATTAGTTAATGATATTGATGAACATCCTAATGATTATCGTACTTACTATGATTTAGGAGCTTTTTTAGTGGAGTTGCATAATTTTACGCAAGCTGAAGAATTAATAATGAAAGCATTAGGTTTATTTGCCGATAAGAATAAAAAAGCAAAAGCAGTACTTACTTATGGGTTAGGCAATGTTTACTATGCAGCAGGTGAGTTTGATAAGTCTATTGAGCAATTTAACTCTTTAAGTAGCAGTGATATGAAAGCTGACGCTTACATTATGCTAGCTCAAAGTTACATGAGTAAAAAAGATTATAAAAAAGCAGTAGTATTTGCATTAACTGCTCAAGGATTTAGAAAACAAGATCCAGATGTTAATTATCTTTTAGGTAGTAGCTTGATGGCACTTGGTAATTTTTCTGAAGCTGCACAATTTTTAGATAATACATTACATGCTCAACCTAAAAATGGAAAAGCAAATTTTGATCGTGGAATTGTAGCAATGGTGTTAGAAGAAGACTTTGATTATTACTTTGAAAATGCAAAAAAATATGATAAAAAATATTTTGATAACGGACAAAAACGTTTAGCTGATATTGAAAAATTTGTTCAAGCAAAGCAAGGTAAAAAGTAAGGAGGATTATGCCCGTGTCAGAATCTATAAGTTTATTTTCAGACGTTAATGATAATTCTGATGATGATCAACTATATGTCAAAGGAAAAGTTGCGGCGACCTTCTTTGAAAGTAAAGATAGCTTTTATAAAGTAATTCTGGTTAAGATAATGGATACTAATATTAATGAATGGAATGAAGATGAAATTGTTATTACTGGTAATTTTGCTGATGTGGTTGAAGATAATGAATATTGCTTCTATGGTGAAGTTATAGAACATCCAAAATATGGTAAGCAATTTAAAGCCTTAAATTATGAAAGTAATGTGCCTACATCTCGTGAAGGCCTTATATCTTATTTGTCTGGTGAAAATTTTTCTGGAATCGGTAAAAAAACTGCAAAAAGGGTTGTTGATGCACTTGGAACTAACTTAATTCAAGAAGTTTTAAATGATTCTAATATTTTAGATAAAGCTAGCTTAAATAGTAATCAAAAAGCTACTATTACTAGTGCCATTAATAAAAATAATGGGATGGAACAGGTTATAATTGGATTAAACAGTTATGGCTTTGGTAGTGGTTTATCTTCGACAATTTATAATAAATATAAAAATGATACTTTAGAAGTTATTAACGAAAATCCATATCGTTTAGTGGAAGATATTAATGGTATTGGTTTTAAAAAAGCAGATGAAATTGCTGCAAAAATTGGGATGCCATCAAATAATCCTGCCAGAATAAGAGCAGGATTGATTTCTGCTCTACAAAATTTATCAATAAAAAATGGAGATACTTATACTTTTACAGGCCCAATTGTCGATGAAACCTTAAAACTATTAAACAATGGGACTACCCAAGTTATAAATGGTGAAGACTTATCTAGTCAGTTCATTGAATTAGCTAGGAACCAAAAAATAGTTGGTGAAGATGATCGAGTTTATTTAAAATCCCTATATGATGATGAATGGAATATTGCTGAACATCTTAATCGAATTATTAAAAACTCTGATTCTAGTAACTATAATGATGAAAATATTAATAAAAAAATTAGATTAGTAGAGAAAAAACTCAATATTAAATATGATGATTCACAGAATGCCGCTTTAAAAGATGCGGTTAATTCCAAAATGTTTTTATTAACTGGTGGTCCAGGAACTGGTAAAACTACTATTATTAAGGGGATTACTTATCTTTATGCTTATTTAAATGATTATTCTTTGGATTTAAATTCATATAAGGACAAAGAATTTCCAATTCTTTTGGCTGCACCTACTGGTCGTGCTGCTAAGAGAATGAATGAAGCAACTGGGATTCCTGCTAGTACAATTCATCGATTATTGGGATTAAATGGTCATGAAGGAGACAATGAAGAGCCTACCAAAGATTTAGATGGTGGCTTGTTGATTGTTGATGAAGTTTCAATGGTGGATACTTTTCTGTTTCAATCATTGGTTCGTGCTATCCCAAACAATATGAAAGTAATTCTTGTTGGGGATAAAGACCAATTGCCATCAGTGGGACCCGGACAAGTATTTAATGATTTATTAAAATCTGATTGCATAAATAAGATGCATTTAAATACTATTTATAGACAGGATAGTAATTCTACTATCATTCCTTTGGCCCATAGTATTCAGCAGGGCAAACTTCCTGATGATTTTACAGATAAAAAGCCTGACCGTAGTTTTATACCTTGTACTCCTAATCAAATGAGTAATGTTATCGAACAAATTGTTACCAAGGCTAAAATCAAAGGATTTACTGCTAATGATATCCAAGTGTTGGCTCCTATGTATCGTGGAGCAGCCGGAGTTAACAAACTTAATGATGTTATTCAATCTATTATGAATCCAAAAGCTGAGGGATTAGTCGAAGTTGATTATCGAGGTATAATATACCGGGAAGGAGATAAAGTATTACAATTAGTAAATAGTCCTGAAGATAATGTTTTTAATGGTGATATTGGACAAATAATTGAAATTATTAAAGATGATGCAAAATCTAGTAATGATAAGATTAAGATTGCTTTTGATCAAAGTGAAGTAACTTATAGTAGAAAAGATTGGCTACAAATCACCTTAGCTTACTGTACTACTATTCATAAAGCTCAAGGTAGCGAGTTCAAAATGGTTATATTACCAATAGTTCCACAATTTTCTAAAATGTTAAAAAAGAATCTTTTGTATACTGCTATTACTAGATCAACAAATGCTTTAATCATGATTGGTGATTATAATTCATTCCTAAGCTGTGCTAAGAGTGAATCTGATAACCGAAATACTAGTTTAAAAGAAAGAATTCAAAAATTATTAAATGGTAGCATCAAACCCACTAATAATAAATATAAAGTTGAATCTGACGAAAAAAATATTAATGATTATCGTTTAACTAGTAGTATGATCAGGGATGAATTAATTGATCCAATGATTGGCATGGAAGGTATTAAGCCTTAAAAATTCATGCTTTATTTATCATTTTATGTTAAAATTAACCATTGAATTATTTGATCGATTAGGAGGAAAATTCCATGACAGAAAATTCTGATAATAAGGGAATTAAAATTTTTTCTTTAAGTTCTAATAAGCCTTTAGCTGAAAAAATTGCTAAAACATGTGGAGTTGAACTGGGAAAAGCTACAATTAAAAGATTTAGTGATGGCGAAATTAAAATTCAAATTGATGAAAGTATCAGAGGTGATTCTGTTTATATTATTCAGTCAATGTCTGATCCTATCAATGATAATGTCATGGAACTATTTATTATGATTGATGCTGTTCGTAGAACTAGTGCTAAATCCATCAATGTTGTTATTCCTTATTATGGATATGCTAGATATACAGCTAAGAAGCGTGAACGTAAGCCAATTGTTGCTAAATTAATTGCATCTGTTTTGGAAAATGATGGCATTGATCGTGTTGTAACTTTAGATTTACATTCTCCACAAATTCAAGGTTTCTTTAATAAACCTGTTGATAATCTTAAAATGGATAAAATTATGTCTAATCATATGAAAAAAAATTATAATTTAGATAATGCAGTAGTTGTATCACCAGATCATGCTGGAGTTGCTCGTGCTAGGGGCTTTGCAGGTTTAATAGATTCACCAATTGCGATTGTTGATGACCGTGATCCTGGCAACGTAAAGCATATTCCCACGTTTGTTATTGGTAACGTTAAAGATAAGATTGCAATTATTGCTGATGATATGATTGATACGGGTAACGGTGCAATTAAAGCTGCTAATGTTTTGGCAAAGCATGGAGCCGCTAAAATTTATGTTGTTAGTACTCATGGAGTTTTTGCCAAAGATGCTTTAGAAAGAATTGAGCAATCACCAATTGAAAAGGTAATTGTTTCTGATTCTATATATCTTGATAATTCTAAAAAGACTAACAAGTTAGATATTGTTTCAGTTGCTGATTTAATCGGAAATGCAATTACTAGAATTCATGAAAATAAGTCAGTAGGTAAATTATTTAAATAAAGTTTTGTAAGCATCTGATTAAATCGGGTGCTTTTTATTTTAATTCGATATGATTTTCTGCTATACTATTTTTTGTTATAAATTATGGTAGGTGATAAATAGTGAAGTGGAAAAAATCAATTGTAGGAATGGCAACTGCTGCTTTGGCATTAGTCTTGGTAGCATGTGGTAGCCAAAATGCTCAAGATAAGCAAATTAGTAATAAAGAATTAAATTTAAGTTATCCAACTGAAATATCTTCAATGGATAATACCAAGGCTTCTGATGCTTCTAGTTTGACTATGTTATATCATACAACTGAAGGATTATATCGATTAGGTAAGAATGATAGTATCGATAATGCCTTAGCAAAAAGTTACAAAGTGTCTAATGATGGGAAGCAATACACTTTTAATTTAAGAGAAAATGCAAAATGGTTAAATGGAAAAAATGTTACTGCTAATGATTTTGTTTACTCATGGCGTCGAGCAGCTGATCCAAAATCAGCTTCTCAATATGCATATTTATTTGGACAAATCCGAAATTATGATGCTATTCAAAAGGGTCAAATGAGTCCTGATAGTTTAGGTGTTAAATCCGATGGTAATTATAAATTAGTAGTTAACTTAAATAAACCGGTCCCTTATTTTAGAAGACTTTTATCATTCCCAGTATTTTTCCCATTGCAACAATCAGTAGTGGATAAATATGGTAAATCATATGGTGAAAATAGTTTAAAGACTAATTCTGATGGTCCATTTATCTTAAAGAAATGGAATGGAACTAATGAAAATTGGCAATTAGTTAAAAATAATAAATATTGGAATGCAAAAAATGTTCATTTACAAAAGATAAATGTTTCTGTTGTAAAGAACCCAAGTACTTCATTAAATTTATTCCAACAAGGTAAACTAGATATTACTCCACTAAACGGTGATCAAGTAGTTAATTATAAGAACTCTAAAGGATTTAAATCATTTACTGGTGGAGCAACAGTTTATATGTTGTTGAACCAAAAGAAAAATCCTATTTTGAGAAATGAAAATGCTAGAAAAGCCTTATCAATGGCAATCAATAGAGATGAATTATCTAATAATGTTTTACGTGACGGTTCAGTTCCAGCCAAGGGATTAGTTCCATCTAAACTTGCAAACATGAAAGCTAATAATAAAGGCAAGACATTTGGTGAACAATCTTATGTTAAAGATGCAGTTTCATATAATTTAGATAAGTCTAAATCTCTTTGGCAAAAGGCTATGAAAGAAGAAAAAATGTCTTCTGTTAAACTATCATTATTAACTGCGGATGATGATCAATCAAAAGCTAATGCTGAGTTTTTACAAACTCAATTAAATAAATTACCAGGATTATCAATCAATGTTACTTCAATTCCTGATAAGACTAGAATGAGTCGTCAAGATAATGGTCAATTTGATATTGCTGTTAATAAATGGGGAGCTGACTTCTCAGATCCAATTAACTTTTTACAATTATTTGAATCTAATAACTCAATGAACTTTTCTAAGTGGAGTAATCATGATTATGATAACTATATAAACATGTCTAATAATCGTGATGCTAATGATTCTGGAAAACGCTTTAATGATTTAGTAAACGCTGAGAAAATATTAATGCAAAATCAAGGAGTTATTCCATTGTATCAACCTGCTACTGCAGAATTATGGAATACACATATTGATGGGTATATTTGGAATCCAGCAGGTATGAGTAGAAATTGGATTAATATTAACATTAAGTAAATAAAAAGCCTTTAACATATTATTGTTAAGGGCTTTTCTTGACTTTAGATAAAAAATCATTTTAAACTGTTTATAGTCTCTAATTAATAAATGAGGGTGATTATTATGTATAAAGCTTCAGATAAACGCTATGATAATATGAAAGTACGTCGAGCAGGTAATTCTGGATTACAATTACCTGCATTATCATTTGGAATGTGGCATAGTTATGGGGATGATGCCAATTTTAAAGATAGTGAAAAAGCAATGCTTAATGCATTTGATAAAGGAATCTTTAGTTTTGATTTAGCTAATAATTATGGACCTGGTTCTGGTGCAGCCGAAAGAATGTTTGGTCAAGTTTATCGTGCTGATTTAAAACCTTATCGTGATGAATTAGTTATTACTACTAAGGCTGGTTATCATATGTGGCCTGGACCATATGGATCATTCTCTTCTAAAAAGACTTTAGTTGCTGCAATTGATCGCTCATTAAAACGTATGGGACTGGATTATGTTGACATATATTATAGTCATAGATTTGATCCTAATACTAGCTTAGAAGAAACTGCTGAAGCACTTGATGGAATTGTAAAGTCAGGTAAAGCTTTATATGCTGGTATTTCTAATTATAATGGCGAACAAACTAGAGAAATTATTAAATACTTTAAGGAATTGCATACACCATTTGTTGTTAATCAAATGTCATACAATTTATTAAATAGACAAGTTGAAGAAGATGGGACTATTGATGCATTGAAAGAAAATAAAGATGGTTTGATAGCCTATGGTCCACTTGCAGAAGGTGTATTAACTGATAAATATTTAAATGGAATGCCTGAAGAGCTTAAATTACACTTTACAAATAGTTTTATGTTGAATGATAAAGATAATGTAGTTGAAAAACTTAATAAATTAAATCATTTAGCTAAAAATCGTGATCAAAGTCTTGCCCAAATGAGTTTAGCTTGGTTATTACATGATCCTGTAGTAACTAGTGTTGTTACTGGTGCTTCTAAGCCAGAACACTTAGATTCTAATTTAAAAGCTTTAGATAATTTGCATTTTACTCCTGATGAATTAGATGAAATAAATAATATTTTAAAAAAATAAGCTTTAATTAAAGTTATGTCTTTTTAGACATAACTTTTTTATATACAAAACATTATTTATTACGTTATAACATAAAACTATGTGATTTTTATATAAATTTAAAGGAGAGATAAAATGGGGAGTTCCTAAAAAAATTAAATCTATATGAATTAATTTTTTTAGTTATATGTTTAATAATTGGTGGGAAAATTTTTAATTTAATGAATAATATTTCTGCTAATGCTGGAACAGGGGGGTACTATTGGTTGGATTATAACTGGAATAGGAATGTTATCATTAGCTTTCACTTTTTAAAATTTAATAAATAAACGACCAGACTTACAAGTAGAAGTTTATAGTTATGCAGAAGCAGGATTTTGAAATTACATGGGATTTAATTCTGCATGGGGATATTAGTTGTCAGTCTGGCTAATGAGAATATTAGTCATATAAAAAACACCTCCGAATTATATTATTTTACCAAATTAAAATAATAATTTATCGAAAGTGTTTTTATTTATCTGTTTAATATAGTTCCCATCGAAGATGCTTTTTTATATAATAAAAGGGTATTTTATTGTTTTATAATCAATATCATAAAAGCGACTGCCAAGATTATCGCCATCTACTTTACCATATTCCAATGAAGGAATAGATAGGTGTATATTATTTCCATAAAAATTATGAATTGATTTTGATTTATGATTTTGGCCAATTAATATTATTAGAATTGTATATATTAATTTAAATATATTTCTTTTTTCTATTATTGATAATTTTAATGACTTTCCTTTATCATTATTTTGCATTTTGTTTTCTACTGAACAAAATATTGCTTTTTTAAAACTATATTTTGTTGAATCCACTTTTACATTTGTATTAAAAGAATCAATATTGTATAGCATTGGAATCAAAGTGATTAAGTGTTTTAATCTATGCAGCTTGTTATTACCATTTTTAGGATCTGTATCAAGCCCTATAATTATTTGATTGATAAAAATACCATTTTCTTGTTTTATGTTTTCCTTAAAGCTTCCAATACTAATTTTTTGAAATTTATCGTTGTTTATTATATTTAGAAGATTTTCTTTCCAGTCTAACTTATTATCATTATTAGATTTAACAAATTTATTGTTTTTTCCAAATGGTAGGATTCCTATTGGAATATTAGGAGTCTTTTTATCATTAATGACTGAACTTAACACTTCATTGATGGTTCCATCTCCACCAATTATAATTATGCATTTAGGAAATTTGTTTTCTTTATGCCATTTATTTAAATAATAATGCATAATTGATTTTGCATGATTTATTTTCCTTGTAATTCTAAGTTTATAGTTAGTTTTATTAGATTCTAATATATTTTTTATTTTAGGCCAATTCTTTTGAGCTTTTCCATTATTAGCTTTGGGATTCAAAATTATTAGGTAATCTGAAGGCAATTTATTTTCTCCTTTTTTGTTTAATGAAAAAGGGCGAATTCTATTAAGAATTCGCCTTTTAAATAAGATTAGACAATTATTTTGTATTCATTATAAGCATTGGTAAAATTAATGGATGTCTTTCAGTCTTATTATATAAGAATTCTTGCAAGTCTTCTATAATTGCATTTCTAATACTAGATTCATTTGCATTTCTATTACGCATAGCTCTTCGAATAGTTCTAAATACTAAACGTCGACCTTCATCTAATAACTGACCAGACTCTCTCATATAAACAAATCCTCTTGATAATAAATCAGGGCCTGATTGAATTTCTTGATCTTTTAAATTAATAGTTGCAACAACGACTACAAGACCTTCTTCAGATAATAATTGACGATCACGAAGTACCACATTGCCAACATCACCTATACCATTTCCATCAACATAAACATCTCCGGAAGTGAAATGACCAGCTATTCTTGCTGAATCCTTAGTTAGGGCAAGAACATCACCATTTTGCATAATAAAACTGTTCTTTAATGGTACTCCACATTGTTCGGCCAATTTTGTATGAATTTTTAACATACGGTATTCACCGTGAATAGGCATAAAGAATTTAGGTTTCATTAATCTTAGCATTAATTTTTGTTCTTCTTGACCACCATGTCCAGAAGTGTGTATTTTATTAATTTTACCATGAATAACTTTGGCTCCAGCTTCTTCTAACTCATTAATAACTCTATTTACACTTATTTTATTTCCAGGAATAGGGTTACTTGAAAATACAACAGTATCATTAGGTTGTATTGAAATTTGTCTATGAGTTCCATTAGCTATTCTTGAAAGGGCAGCCATTTGTTCACCTTGTGAACCTGTACATAATATTAATGTTTTTTCAGCAGGCAATGATTGAAGTTCTGATGCATCAACGAATGTATCATCTGGAACATCTAAATAACCTAATTCTTTACCATTCACAATTGCTGCTTCCATACTACGACCAAAAACAGCTATCTTTCTACCATGTTTGATGGCAACATCACATGCAGTTTTAATTCTGGAAATATTTGATGCAAATGTAGCAAATATTATTCTGCCAGTTTCTTCATCAAATATATGTTTAACTGCATGACCAATCCAGTTTTCAGATTTAGTCCAGATAGGACGCTCGGCATTTGTACTATCCGACATTAAACATAGTACACCTTCTTGTCCAAGGCGAGCCATTTCTTGTAAATCAGGTGGCTGTCTTGTGACAGGGGTCAAATCAAATTTATAATCACCAGTTTCAACAATTACACCAGAAGGTGTATGCACAGCGATTCCAATTGTATCAGGAATTGAATGTGTCGTTCTAAAAAACGAAACCTTGGTTTTATTAAATTTAAGCACACTCTTAGGTGTAATTTCATGTAATTCAGTTGTTCTTAATAAGCCATGTTCTTCTAGCTTACTTTTTATCAATGCTAGCGCTAATGGACCAGCGTAAATTGGAACGTTTAAGTCTTTGATTAGATAAGGCACACCACCAATATGATCTTCGTGACCATGGGTGATAACTAAAGCTTTAATCTTATCCTTATTTTTAACTAGATATTGGTAATCAGGAATAACATAATCTATTCCTAATAAATCATCTTCCGGAAATTTAATTCCAGCATCAATTAAAATAATTTCATCCTGGAATTGAACTCCGTAAGTATTTTTACCAATTTCGCCAAGTCCACCAACGCCATAAATAGCAGTTTCATTATTTTTGACGTTTAGTTTATTCATAATTATTTAAACTCCGTGATTTTAAAATCTGGGCTTTTTTGTTCATAAGCCAAGTGATTTCCTTCTAAAGGTTCGATAAATTCAATGTTATGATCAGTGTTCTTATCTACCAATTCTCTTGCTTCAACTTCTGTTTTACAGTCTAGATAAAGAGAATTAGTAAATTCCCTTTTTGGATTAGACTTTGTGTTTTCTTGATATAAAACTTTGAATATCATTTTAATAACTCCTTTTATGTTTTTTAACCGTACGATTGTGCGACTGCACAAATGATTAAGTTAATTTTATCATAGAAATTTTAATAAGTATAGTAAGCAGAAAAACGATAATAATGTTAAAATTTGATCTATATTAAAATAAATTAAGAGGTGAAATCAATGTTAATTTTTGAAATGATAGTTGGTTTTATCACAGCAATCATTATTTATAACGTTATTCATCATTTCTTTATTACAAGGCCTATTGATATAGGTAATAAAGAAACTATAAATGTTTTAGATGACTTTATTTATCATTTAAATGATAATTTAGATAATACTTTAAATATTGTTGAAAGAAATAATAATTCTGTAGTATGGGGAAGAAACATATATGATTATGAGTATATTTTAAAATATACTCATAATCATTTTAATGAAGAGCACCTAAGAATAAATATAAATAGTTTAATAAAAACTTTTAATAATAGTAAAAAATTTAATCATGACGTAATTGTAACTGATTTTTTTATTAGGGATGGTTTAATTCATATTGATTTAGCTTACCTATTAAATTCTGCAACTTATGAATATGTATTGGACATGAAGAAATTAGATAAATAAAAAGCTTGAGGATCATTTAGATTCTCAAGCTTTTTATTATTATTCAACAAATAAGTCGTTTTCTTTCTTAGAGAAAGGATTTTCTTTGTCAATATGATCATAGAATAATGTACCATGTAAATGATCAATTTCATGTTGGCAAACAATTGCAGGATAGTTTTTAAGCCTAATTGTATGTTCCTTACCATTCACATCTTGATATTTTAAAGTAATTCTGGCAGACCTATGAATATATCCTTCAAAATCCTTGTCTACTGATAGGCAACCTTCACCTTCAATCAAAGCACATCTTTGAACTGAGTTAGATAAAATAACGGGGTTGATGATTACATCCTTAAATATAGGATTTTCATCTTCATCTTCTGCTGGTACTAATACAGAAGCCATCATTTTTGATTCGCCAACTTGTGGTGCTGCAAGACCTACTCCAGCTCTTAGTCCATACTTTTTACATAATTTAGGATCTTGACTTACCTCAAGATATTCCATTAGATTCTTTGCTAGTTGTTTGTCTTCATTACTTAGAGGGAAATCAACTTTTTTTGCTTGTTGTCTAAGTACTTTATTTCCATCTCTAACAATATCTTTCATTAAAAACAAATCATTTACCTCCTTTGTTATTAGATAAATTATATCATAAGCAATTTATATTTGTTCTTTATAATTTTATCAATCGGTTCATTGATATATAATATCATTTGGAGGTGATTTAATGTTAAAAAATTTATTAATAAGTGGAGATAATAAGCGAATTTTAGCTTTTGTTAATTTTTTAATCAGTATTGATTATCCAATTAATTTACATATTTTAAATACGGATTTAAGTGTTAGTATTAATAATTTAATATCTACAGTTTTATGTGATCAATTTAATGTATCAATCTCTGATACAAGTGATTATAGTAATATTGATGGTTTTATTTACTTATATGATTTTCCAGAAAACATTAAGGATGATAATATTGACTTTTTAAAGGAAAAAATATCTAATTTTAGATTGTCTGTTAATGATATAATTGAAAAAGGTTTCACTGGGACAATTATTCTTAATGGATTTAGAGATGACTTATTGAATTATTTTGCTAATAAGTTTACTGGTAAGTCATCTAATTATTTAATAGGTACTGGTACATTACCTAGTACTTTGGTTTTAAAAAATATCTTAAAAAGATATTTTAATGTTGGATCATCAGATATAACAATCAGTATCTTTGGTAATAATATCAATAATTTTATATCTTGGAGTAGATCTTATATTGGACAAACGCCAATTCTTTCTTATTTATCTGATAAAAATAACTTATTTAAAGACGATGTTTTAGATGACATTAATTATCGTTTAGACGTAAAAGCTCTGTCAGAAGATGAGATTTTACAATTTAAATCAATAAAGGATATTTTAGATTCTTTATATTTAGATTTGCCACATATTATGGACTTATCGAACTTAAAATTAAGTAATGGTAAATTGTCATCATTAAGTTCTCCAGTTATTATTAATAATAAAGGATTATATCAATACATAAAGGTTTCATTATCCGATAATGAGGAGTCTACTCTTAATTCAATAGTTGACGAATCAAATATTGTTATAAATGAAATAATTAATGGGAGCAAAAAATAATGAATAATAACTACTCATACCCAATGTTTGAAAGTTGGAATAGGGATGAAGTTTTAACAATGATGAATTTATATACATCTGTAGAAAAAGCTTATGAAGATAAAAATGGTGTTGATAAAAGTTTAATTATTAAGCTTTATAACAATTTTAGATCCATCAATCCTTCTAAGATGGAACAAAAACAATTAGATAGAGATTTCTATCTAATTTCTGGCTATAGTTTATATAAAACTTGGCAAGCTGCTAAAAATAATAAATCAAAGAATGTCAGAATGAATTAGTAATTATTGGAGATGTTATTTTGAATAAAGACTGGCTCAAGATGATGGATGAAAAAATTCAATTCTGGTTACAAATAGCTAGAAAAAATGCTTTAGAATCGGTTAATAAAGACTTGAAGGTTGATACTAAAACTAGTAGAAAAGATTTAGTTACAAACGTTGATAAGGATAACGAACAATTTTTTGTAAGAAAAATTAGAGAAAATGATCCTAATTCCAAAATTCTTGGAGAAGAAGGATTTGGTGATAAATTTAATTCAATGGAAGGACATGTTTGGATAATAGATCCTATTGATGGAACTATGAATTTTGTTAAAGAACGAAATTATTTTGCGATAATGGTTTCATTGTATGTAGATGGAAAAGGTTTATTAGGATATATCTTAGACGTTGTTAATAATGATTTATATCATGGTATATTTGGAAAAGTTTACAGAAATAATGAGCTATTGAATAAACCAGATGATATTCATCTTGATTATGGACTTATGGGGATGAGTGCACCATTATTAATTGAAAATGCATATAATATGCAAACAATCGCTAAACAAAGCGAAGGAGTTAGAATATATGGTAGCGCAGGAATTCAATTAATATCTGTTATAAAGGGTGAATTAGTTGGATATATTTCCCATTTAAAGCCATGGGATATTGCGTCCGGTAGAGTAATGTGTGAAAGCTTAGGTCTCACTGTTACCACTATTGACGGGAATAAGCTCAATATGGTATCATCAGAAACTGTATTGGTAGCGACGAAGATTGCACATAAGGAAATACTTGATTTAGTAAAGTAATGCCTTATGTGTAAATTTATATAAATTAATAACTTGGTCCGAGTTGCTAAGTAAGAGATAAGTGGATACTTCGAAAGGAAGGTAAACATATGAAGACAAGAGACGATATTAGAAATATTGCTATTATTGCCCACGTTGACCACGGTAAAACAACTTTGGTTAACGAATTACTAAAACAATCAGATACTTTAGATGAACACGTTCAAATTGAAGATCGTGCCATGGATACAAATGATATCGAACGTGAACGTGGTATTACAATTCTTTCAAAGAATACTGCTGTTAGATATGGAGACAAACAAATTAATATTTTGGATACTCCAGGACATGCTGACTTCGGTGGAGAAGTTGAACGTATCATGCGAATGGTTGATGGTGTATTATTAGTTGTTGATGCTTTTGAAGGTACTATGCCTCAAACTCGTTTTGTTTTGAAAAAAGCTCTAGAACAACATTTAACACCAGTTGTAGTTATTAATAAGGTTGATCGTCCTGGCTCACGTCCTAGTGAAGTTGTTGATGAAGTTCTTGATTTATTTATTGAATTAGGTGCTGATGAAGAACAACTAGATTTCCCTATTATTTACACTTCAGCTATGAACGGAACTTCAAGTTATGATGATGATTTATCAACTCAAGAACACACTATGAAACCTGTTTTCGATACTATTGTTGATGCTATTCCAGCACCTATCGATAATTCAGATGAACCATTACAATTCCAAGTTGCAATGCTTGATTATGATGATTTCGTTGGCCGTATTGGAATTGGTCGTATTTTCCGTGGAACTATTAAAGTAGGTGACAGTGTTACTGTTATGAAACTTGATGGTTCAACTCAAGATTTCCGTGTTACTAAACTTATGGGATTCTTTGGTCTTAAGAAATTAGACATTAATGAAGCAAAAGCTGGAGATTTAATTGCTATCTCTGGTATGGAAGATATTAATGTTGGTGAAACTGTCGTTGATCCTTCTGCTAAAGAAGCATTACCAATTTTAAGAATTGATAAGCCAACATTACAAATGACTTTTGGTACAAATACTTCACCATTTGCTGGACAAGAAGGTAAATTTGTTACTGCTCGTCAATTAATTGATAGACTAGAACGTGAATTGCATACCGATGTTTCATTACGTGTTGATGAAACTGATGATCCAGGTTCATGGACAGTTTCTGGTCGTGGTGAATTACATTTATCAATTTTAATTGAAAACTTACGTCGTGAAGGTTATGAACTACAAGTTTCACGTCCACAAGTTATTATCCGTGAAATTGATGGCGAAAAATGTGAACCATTCGAATCAGTTCAAATTGATACTCCAGAAGAATACTCAGGTTCAATCATTCAAACATTATCTGAAAGAAAAGGTAATATGCAAAACATGGAAAATGTTGGTAATGGTCAAACTCGTTTGACATTCCTAGCTCCTTCTCGTGGATTGATTGGTTACTCAGCTGAATTCTTATCACTTACTCGTGGATATGGAATTATGAACCATACCTTTGAAAAATACTTGCCAGTTGTTAAGAACTGGAACCCAGGTAGAAGAAATGGTGCTTTAGTTTCAATTAATAAGGGTAAGACTACAACCTATGCTACAATGGGTATTGAAGATCGTGGTACTATCTTTGTTGATCCAGGTACTGAAGTATATGAAGGTATGATTGTTGGTAAAAACAGTCGTGACAATGATATTTCAGTTAATATCACTAAGGGTAAGAAACAAACCAACGTTCGTGCTGCTGGGTCAGATGACACTTCTAAGATTAATGAACCACAACATTTAACTCTAGAAGAATCTCTAGAATTCTTAAATGAAGATGAACTTTGTGAAGTTACACCTGAAAATGTTCGTTTAAGAAAGAGTATTCTAAATACTAATGAACGTGAAAAACAATCAAAACGTAATCGTCATAACAATTAAAAATATTTTAAAGAGTGAGCGATAAGCTCACTCTTTTTTTGTTTATTATTAAATGCAATATGTTTACTATGCTATAATATGATTAATATTAGTAAATTTTTGGAGATGTATTTATGTTTTTTAAACGACATATGTCGAATTTGAGAATTAGTTTATCGACGATGGATTACTATATTTTTGTTCCATATATTTTACTATCATTTATTGGAATTATTATGGTATATTCTTCAAGCTCAAATATTGCAACCCAAAACGGTGGTTCTCCTACGGGATATTTAATTAAGCAAGGTATGTATGTAATTGTTAGTTTGATTCTAATATTATTTTGCTTAATGGGTAACAATAAAATTGTAAGGAATCCTAAATTCTTAGGAATATTTTTATGTTTACTTTTTTTATCGCTTATTTATCTGAAATTTTTTGGACACAGCATTAATGGTGCTGCTGGTTGGATTGATTTAGGTCCTGTACATATTCAACCTGCTGAAGTTGTAAAGATATATATAATATTAAGATTTGCCTCATTTATTACCAAGAAAGAACCTTATTTAGAAAATCATTGGTGGTCAATTATGAGGGGACAGGTTATGACTACTATGGTTTTACTTTTATTAGTTGTTATACAGCCTGATCTTGGTGGAACCATTATTTGTTTTACAATATTGTTTATATTATTACTTTCTAGTGGAATAAATTGGCGAGGAGCATCTTTGCTATTATCTTTATCTTTTGTATTGTCTTATATCATTGTTAGAATATTAGCTTTTATATTTAGAAATGGTACTGATAACTATCAACTGCAAAGAATTATAACTTTTACTAATCCCTTTAAATTTACCCAGGGTAGTGGTGCTCAGTTGGTTAATTCATATTATGCATTAAGTAATGGTGGTATTTTTGGTGTCGGTTTAGGTAATAGTATCCAAAAGACAGGTTATTTGCCTGAACCTAATACTGATTTTATTATGTCAATAATTTCAGAAGAACTGGGTTTAGTTGGTGTATTATTTATTTTATTTTTATTGTTAGTAATTATAGTTAGATGTTTTCAACTGGGAATTAGGTCTCATAATACTTATGATTCATTAATATGCTATGGGCTTGCTTCTTATTTAACTGTTCAAGCTTTTGTTAATGTTGGTGGTGTGACCGGAATGTTACCAATTACTGGTGTTACTTTTCCTTTTATTAGTTATGGAGGATCAAGTATGGTTACATTAGCGCTTTGTATAGGAATGGTACTTGTAATTAGTTCAAAGCAGAAGAAAACAAGACCTAATTTATAAATATTTAATTGGTGGTGATTTGTCTTGGATAATATTTTGGAAGAAAGAAAATCATTAATTGTTTATGTTTATTCAACAAAACAAATTAGACAACTTAAAAAATATGGACTGATTTATTATGTATCATATAAAATGCATTATTTAGTTATGTATGTTAATTCCTCAAATTTTAATATGGTTAAAGAAAAGCTTAAAAAATTAAGGATAGTTAAATCAGTTGTAGATTCTCCATATATCAATCTATATAATCAATTATCTCAAAAAGAAGATATTGATGAACAAAAAGATGATGAGGAATATTAGAAAAGGAGTCCTTTTAATTGCGTGTTATATCTGGAAAATTTGGTAGTAGAAATTTAAAATCAGTTCCTAGTAATAAAACAAGACCTACTACTGACAAGGTTAAAGAATCATTATTTAATATGATAGGTCCTTATTTTAATGGTGGTAACTTCTTAGATTTGTTTGCGGGTTCTGGCGCTGTTGCTATAGAAGCAGTATCAAGAGGATTCGATAAAGCTACTTTGGTTGATAAACAGTATGCTGCTATTAAAACCATTAATGAAAATGTTAATATTACAAAACAAAACCAGTCATTTAATATTTTAAAAATGAATGCTGAAAATGCATTGCAATCATTATCAAATCAAAATGAAAAATTTGATATTATATTCCTTGACCCACCATATAAGGATCAGAAAATGATAAAACAATTGCAAGAAATATATGAATTAAAATTACTTAATGAAAATGGTATTGTTATTTGTGAAACCGATGATAATGTTTCTTTAAGCGATAATGTTAATCATTATCGCTTATCTCAGCAAAAAAAATATGGAATTACAATTATTTCTATATATAACTTACAGGGGTGATTAATGTTATGACGATTGCTATTTTTCCAGGTAGCTTTGATCCAATTACCAATGGTCATTTGGATTTAATTAAGCGAGCTAGTAAACATTTTAACAAACTTATTGTTACTGTTGGAAAAAATACTAGTAAAAACGGATTATTTTCTCTAGATGAAAGAATGAAAATGGTAAAAGATAATGTTGATAAGATAGATAATGTTGAAGTAATGATAGCTGATGGATTGATTGTTGATTTTGCTAAACGTATTTCAGCAAGTGTAATTATTCGTGGCTTAAGAAATGTTAAAGATTTTGACTCTGAAAATGCAATTTCAAATATGAATCATAATTTAGATAATTCCATTGAAACAATGTTTTTAATTGCAAAGCCTTCGTTTCAGGCAGTTTCTTCAAGTTTAATTAAAGAAATTTGTTATTTTAATGGTGATATATCTAATTATGTTCCTAGTAATGTAGAAAAAAGTTTGAAGGAGAAAATGAAATAATTGTTTAAAAATAGAAACAATAGACATATATTAATACTTTCCATAGTATTAATTTTAGGAATAATAGTAATGTTTACTCCATTTTTACCTAAATATATAGAAGGTCCAGGAGATGCCATAAATTTAAAACCAATTATTAATATTGATCATCATTATGATAAAAATAAAGGTAAATTTATGTTGACTACAGTTAGAGAATCTAAAGCATCTCCTGCTAGTTACCTTTATGCTAAAACCAATCCTCATTATTCTATTGAAAATATTGATGATATAACTAATGGCGAAAATAATCAAACCTATATGAAGGTACAAACATTTTACATGATGAATTCTATTAATGAAGCTATATATAACGCTTATCATTATGCCAATCAAAAAGTAACTATGAAGTATAATGGAATATATGTTTTGAACATAGATGATAAATCTAAGTTTAAGAATAAACTATCTGTTGGTGACACAATTATTAGCGTTGATGGACATAAATTTAATAGTTCTTATAATTTTAGAAAGTATATTAATGATAAAAAAATTGGTCAGCGCGTTAATATTGAATTTAATCACGATGGAAAAATAGTGAGCGCTAAAGAACCATTAATTAATTTAATGGGATCCAAACATCCTGGAATTGGTATCATTTTAATTGATAACGATTCAGTTAAACCAGAAATACCAATTAAAATTAATCCAGGTGCTGTTGGGGGACCTTCAGGTGGATTAATGTTTTCTTTACAAATATATGAACAGTTAACTGGGAAAAACATCAGACATGGAGAAAGTATTGCTGGTACTGGAACCATTGATAAAAATGGGAATGTTGGAGAAATTGGTGGAATTGATAAAAAAATTATTGCTGCTAAGAATGCAGGAGCTAAATATTTCTTGGCACCTTATGTTAAACCAACTAAAGATATTTTGAAATTTGAAGAAAACAATATGACCAACTATCAATCTGCAGTTGAAACCGCTAAAAAGTATGCACCTAATATGAAAGTTATACCAGTAACTAATTTTAAAGATGCATTAAACAAATTAAATAATATTTAAAGAACACATTTTTGTGTTCTTTTTTCGTATATATAATTGAAAGGGAGGAAAAGGTGAATAAGACGAAGTTAGAATTCATAATTATTAACATAAAGAAGATTTTAAATGATAATATTAATAAAATTATAATTGTTTTATTATTGTTATTAATTTCTTTAGGATTATCTTTTATAGTTTATGTACAGAAAAGTAATAAAAAGGTTTCATACAATAATTCAATAAGTTTGCAGAATAATAAATCTGATGCTAGTAACAGTTCTTTGAATAATGATATTAATAGTGAAATTTATGTTGATTTGAAGGGAGAAGTTAAACATCCAGGTGTTTATAAGGTTAAATCTGCTGATAGAGTTACCAATGTTATTAAATCTGCTGGTGGTTTTAAAAAACATGCAGATCAAAAAAGCGTAAATCTGTCTCAAAAATTAAATGATCAACAGGTTATTATTGTAAATAAAATAAGTCTAAATAGTGATATTCCTAATTCATCTAATGATGTATCGACTGCTAATTCTAAAAAAGTTAATTTAAATACATCAGATAATAAAAAGCTCCAAGAATTAGACAGTGTTGGTGAAAAAAAAGCTGATAAAATTATAGATTATCGTAATCAACATAATGGCTTTAAAAGTATTGATGAGCTAAAGCAAATTAGTGGGTTTGGTGATAAAACTTTTGAAAAATTAAAAGATTATTTAGAAGTATAATTATTTGATATAATGATAATTAATAATTATTTAGGGGTGAACATAAAATGAGTAAAAAAAGAATTCCTTGGGATCAATATTTTATGTTACAGGCAGTTTTATTATCAACTAGAAGTACTTGTAATCGATTGTCAGTTGGTGCCACTTTAGTAAGGGATCGTAGAATTATTGCTGGTGGATATAATGGTTCTGTTTCAGGTGATGACCATTGTATAGATGTTGGATGTTATATGCGTGATGGACACTGTATTAGAACGATTCATGCTGAAATGAATGCAATATCTCAATGTGCAAAGTTTGGTGAAGCTACTGATGGGGCTGAAATTTATGTGACTGATTTTCCATGCTTACAATGCACTAAAACTTTGTTACAAGCTGGAATTGTTAAGATTAATTATTTAAGGAACTATCATAATGATGAATATGCGAAAGAGTTAATTAAAATGAAAAACGTTAAGTTACATAAAGTAGAATTGAATTCTGAAACTATTAATCAAATTAAATTTAGTTCTTATTTACCAAAATAAATCGAAAAATTATATATATTTCCTGCAATGCTGTGTATATGTATAAGTATTTTATTTTTTGGCAATAAAATTTTAGGAATGATATTGATATTATTATTGTTAATACGTATTTTTGCTTTGAAAGAGATAAAAGTATGTTTATTTTGCATAATATTATCAATATTTTTTTGTTTATTATGTTTTAATGAATATAATAAAGATATTTATTCAGATGCTAACACAAATAATTTTAACTTCTTGGTATATCCAGATGAAATAAAATTTAAAGATAATACTTATAGTGGTGTTTTTACAGATACTTACTCAAATCAGAAATATTTATTATATGGAAATATTAGCGCTGATTATTTGGGTAATATGAAAAAAAGTTTTTACCTGAATGTTCAGGGTGATGTTACCAACATCAATGAACCGACTAATATTAATGAATTTAATGCTAAAGAATATTATCAATCGAATAATGTATATAAGATTATATATATTAAAAAAGTGGTTAAGATTAAGTTGTTGAATAAAAGTAATTTTTTTAGCTTTTTACATGATTTTAGGAAGCAATTACTATGTTATGGTGATGCATTACCAAAACCACTTAATTTGTATTTTAATAGTCTCTTTTTAGGAGAGATGGATGATTCTTTTAGTGAAGAACTTTCAGGGGTTAAAACTTTAGGCCTAATCCATTTATTCAGTGTTTCAGGTCTACATGTGTTTTATATAGTTAGTGTTTTAACAATGATACTCATTCATTTAAGGATTAGTAGAGAACGTTATTTAATCTTTTTAATAATTATACTACCGATATTTTTTATTATTTCAGGATCATCAATTGGATTACTTAGATCTATAATATCTGTTGAAATAGGACTAATTTTTGGTTTATTTAAAAAGAAAATGGGCTCATTGGATATATGGAGTATAACTATTATAATTAATTTATTTTTAGAACCGCAAATGTTGCTACAATTTGGTTGTCAATTGAGTTATTTGTTATCTTTTAGTTTAATTTATACCAATAAATTTTCTATAATAAAACAGACAATCTTTATGAACTTAATTAGCTTACCTGTTATTATTTATAAATTGTTTGAGTGGCATTTTTTAACAATGTTAGCTAATTTTATTGTTATACCAATTTTTTCTATCTTTATTATGCCAATTATTACTATAACTGCAATTTTGTATCCTTTATTTCCATTTTTAGGAATCTTTACCGCAATGTTCTTACAATTATTTGATAATATAATTAATTTTATAGGATCATTACCTGGAAATATTACATTTGGAAAACCAAATATATTTATATGTTTAATTTTATTTTTTATTACTTTACTTTTAGTTTCTAATTATTCTAATAAAAAATTATTTTTATTAATATCTATTTATTTATTATTATATTTGTCGATACATTTTCCATTTTATGGTGAAGTTACAACTTTTGATGTAGGACAAGGTGATAGTTTTTTAATTAGAGAACCATTTAATAAGTCTATTAATATGATTGATACAGGAGGAAAAATAAGATTTAATCAATCTAATAAAGTTAAATATCAAGCCCCAAGAATTTCAATTAATTACTTAAAAAGTATTGGTATTAATCATTTAGATAATTTAGTTTTAACACATCAAGATGCAGATCATACTGGGGATGTACCTAGTATTCTTAATAATTTAAAAGTTAAAAGATTATTTATCGGTATTGGTACTAATGATAATCAAAATTTTATGAAAAAAATATTGCCAAATATAAGAGATACTCAAATATTTTTCATAAAAAGTGATATGCGCATACCTAATTTTCCTTTTTATATTTATCATCCATTTAATCCAGGATTAGGAACTAATGAAGATTCTGTTGTTCTTAGCACTCAGCAAGGCGGACTAAAATTTTTATTTATGGGTGATTTAGGTCAAGAAGGCGAAAAAAATATAATCAAAATGTATCCTAATATAAAAGCTGATGTTTTAAAGTTAGGACATCATGGAAGCAAAAATTCTAGTAGTGATGAATTTTTGCGATATATTAATCCTAAAATTTCTATAATATCTGCTGGTAGAAAGAATCGATATAATCATCCAAATAAAGAAGTGCTAGATAAGCTTAAAAAATATAATTTATCATATTTTAATACACAAGATTCAGGTATGATATCATATAAATATAGTATCTTTGGTACTTATTGGACGAAAGCTTTAAAAGGAGAATGATTTTGCAAATTAATGAATTATTTCAGTCTTTAAAAGAATTAAATATTAAGCCTATATATTTAATTAAAGGGAATCAAGATTACTTAATACAAAAAATTAGAAATAAATTTCTTTCACTCATCCCTGAAAGCGAAAGAACAATGAACTATGCTAATTATGATATGGAGACTACCAATATATCGAATGCTGTCGAAGATGCAATGTCATTACCTTTTTTTGGTGAAAAACGTTTAGTTATTGTTAATAACCCTTATTTCTTAACTGGCAATCGTAGCAAAGAGAAAATTAATCAGGATATAGATAGTTTTGTAAATTATGTAAATAGTCCACAAAATAGTACCATTATGCTAATCATTGCTCCTTATGATAAGTTGGATTCTAGAAAAAAAATTACTAAAACAATTAAAAAAAATTCTGAGATTATTGACTTAAGTAATATGTCTGATTCAGACATTAAAAATTATTTAAAATCTAAAATTAACAATAATGGCTACACAATAGATAATGAAGCTTTAAATCAGTTGATACAGAGAACTTCTAATGATTTATCTAGTGCAATGAGTGAATTATCTAAGTTATTTCTTTATTGTTATAATCAAAAATCAATTAGTGTTAGTGATGTAAATAATGTTGTTACCAAGTCTTTAGATCAAAATGTTTTTGATCTGGTTAATTATGTAATAAATAATAATATTAATGAATCAATTAACTTATATCATGACTTAATTAACAGTAGTAATGAACCTTTACAAATAAATGCTATATTATTAAGCCAATTTAGGTTATTAATTCAAGTGAAAATTATGTCTGAAAAGGGTTATAGTCAAGGAAAATTAGCCAGTAAATTAAAAATTCATCCTTATAGAATCAAATTAGCACTACAAAAAGTTAAAAATTATAATTATAAAAAATTGTCTATAGCCTATTTGGGACTTGTTGATATTGAATCACAAATTAAATCTACTCAAAAATCGGCCGATTTATTATTTGAAATGTTTATGATTAAATTTGTTAATTAAAAAAGGACGACTATATTAATATAGTCGTCCTTTTTTGAAAATATATATTATATTTTCTTTGTTATTTCATCATTCCAGCTAAACGAGATTTGTTACGTGCAGCCTTATTAGGTTTAATTAAACCTTTAGAGCTTGCATGATCCAAAGCGCTAACAGCATTGTTGAATAATTCTTCAATATTGTCAGCACCCTTAGCTTCAGCTTTTTCAAACTTCTTAACAGCAGTTCTCATTTCGCTTAATTGGGATGCGTTACGTTTATTTGCTTTTTCGTTTGTTTTTACACGTTCAATAGCAGATTTGATAACAGGCATGAAATTCACCTCCATAAAATATCGAATTTTAACAAAAAATCCTCAAATTTCAACGACTTTTATTATACAAAATACAGTATACAAATGCAATAGTATTATCATAATTACATTTTTTGAAATTTAATATTTTCCTTGATTATTTATTTATAACATAGTAATATTACCTATGTAAATTATTACCTAAACTTAGTTTTAACGTTATCTCACTTTACGTATTACTCAGTTTAAGGTATATTTTATAAAATTCGAAAGGTGGGAAATGCAAATGGCACTTACACAAGCTAACAAAAATGATATTATCAAGAAATATGCTCGTCATGATGGTGATACTGGTTCTGCTGAAGTACAAATTGCTGTATTAACTGCAGATATTACTGAAATCAACAAGCATATGAAGGCTAACAAGAAAGATTTTCATTCACAACGTGGTTTGATGAAAAAAATTGGTCATCGTCGTAATTTATTACGTTACTTACGTAACAAAGACGTTACTCGTTACCGTGACTTAATTAAGAGTTTAGGTTTACGTCGTTAATAAAAAGAAAGATGGAACTATTTTTAGTTCCATCTTTTTTTATACATATTATTTTGTAAATTGAAAACAGTTATTAAAAAACATAAAATATGATACACTGTAAGAAGTTATATTTTGTTCGTATTTGGATATTGGAATTTCCAAAAATAAAAGTTAAAAAATTTTGTTACATCATGAGGTGAATTATGAAAAGTAGTATAAAAATTATTCCTTTAGGTGGCGTTAGGGAAGATGGTAAGAATTTATATGCCATAGAAATTAATGATGGAATTTATATTTTAGATTGCGGTTTAAAATATCCTGATAATGGAATGCTAGGTATTGATGTAGTTATTCCTGATTTTTCATATTTAGAAGATAATAAGGATAAGATAGTGGGAATCTTTTTATCTAATGGACAAGCTGATTCTATTGGTGCTTTGCCATATTTTTTGAGCAAATTTAATGTGCCAGTTTTTGGCTCAAAATTAACTATTGAACTAGCTAAAAATGCAATAAATGAAAATCCAAACTCAAGAAGCTTTGATGACTATAACGTTATTAACTCAAAGAGTGAAATTATTTTTGATGATGTGACTGTTACTTTCTTTAAGACTAGTTATTCAATCCCAGATTCTATGGGCATTGTACTGTCTGTTGATGACGGACAAATTGTGTACACTGGAGATTTTAAATTTGATCCTGCTTTGAAGGGGAAATATAAAACTGCATATGGTGATATTGCAAGAGTCGGTGATAAGAATGTAATTGTTCTTTTGAGTGATTCTGGTAATGCTGATAATCCTTATCCAATGGATAGTGAACTAAAAGTTGAAAAATATATTTTTGATGTATTTAAAGATAATGACGAAAGAATCATTGTAGCTGCTAATTCTGCTAATATTTTAAGACTACAACAAGTATTTGATGCAGCTTATAAGTCTAATCGCAAGATATATATTGGTCATGACCTATCTAAAAAAGTGATTACTGCTCTTGATATGGGATATCTTGTATTACCTGATAAAGATATGATTATTCAATCTGTTAAAGAGATGAATGATTTATCTAAAAATGAGATTGTTATTTTAGAAACAAATCCTGTTGGTGAACCAATTAAAGTAATTCAAAGAATGGCATCGCAAAAAGAAAAAAGTGTTAACTTAATTCCCGGTGACATTGTTTTAATTACAACTACTCCATCTCCAGCCTTAGATAATACTATGGCTAAAACTAGAGATATGGTTTATCGAGCTGATGGTGAAGTCAAAACTATTTCTGATGATTTAAACATTTCTAATCATGCTAGTGATGAAGATTTGCAAATGTTAATTGATTTATTAAATCCAGAATATGTTATTCCCGTTGGTGGTGAGTACATGATGATGGAAGCGCATAGACAAACCGCTAATGAATTAGGGATTGATAATCAACATATCCTTTTGATGAATAAAGGTGATGTTGCTGAATATGATGGATCGAAAATGCATCGAGGTAGCTCAGTTGAAGCTGGCAATACAATGATTGATGGTATTGGTATAGGTGATATTGGGAACATTGTTTTGCGTGATAGAAAAGTACTTTCTGAAGATGGTATTTTTATTATTGTTGTTACAATTGATCGCAAGAAAAAGTTAATTATATCTAGGCCAAAAATCACATCTAGAGGTTTTATTTATGTTAAATCTAATAAAGAATTGATGAATGAAGCATCTCAAATTGTATCTAAGACAATTCAACTAAATCTAGATAATAAAGAGTTTGATTGGAGTCATTTGAAGCAAGCAGTGAGAGAACAAATTAGTCATTTCTTATTTGATAAGACCAAACGCAGACCAGTTATATTGCCAGTTATTATGGAAGTAAATCAACATCATAGAAAAAATAAACATAGTTTTAAAAAGCATTCAAATGAGAGCAAAAAATAGGTGTTTTAAATGAACGAAAATTATTCATCTAATGAAGAAGTCATTAATGAATCTAAATTAGATATTAAGCAAAATAATATCCAACAAGCCATCAATAAATTGTTGCCCATTTATAATGAAGAAGAGGTATTTCCAGTAACAACATTACTAACAAAATGTTATTTTTTGAGTGAAAAATTGATTGATGCTAAAAAAATTGCTTACGATAATCTTAATGACTTCTTACATTCGCTTTCTGATTTTAAATTATTGATCTTGGTTTTAGTGAAAAATAGGGAATTTATTAAAGCAAGGGAAATAACTGAACAAATTCGTAGGATATCAAAACAATGGTATAAGATTTCCATAGATATTATTAGTAAAGAAGAAGGGTTCGTTTTGGAAAACGAACCTGCATATTTACAAAATATTTCGAATGAATTTTATCATATGAGCTTTAACAATAATTTATATGAACAAAAAGAGACTTTATTAAAAGGTGAAAAGTTACCATTTAATAAATTTATTAGTTATACAAAATATTTATTATTGGATCCTTTTGTGCAAGAAACTATTAAATCAGAGTTAGTTGATACTTTAAGAAAAATTGGTTATCAAGATATTATAAAATTTAGATGGATAAATGATAATGTATATTCAGTTAATATGAAAGAATTACAGCCATTATCTAAGTTAGAATCATATAATAATATTATGTCTAAAGTTGCTGCAGATTATGCTAATAACGATCCAATCTTATATTTAAGGGTTAAATCTTATTTTGAATATCAAAGCATTACTTTATATCCATTAAATGACCAAATAATTAATAATGTAAATGATTGGTATAAATTGTCTATTGATTTATATTTATACGGTCAAAATAATAATTTCAATAAAAAGAGCAATTATTATAAGTTAATATCTCTTATAATTAATAAATTTAGTGAAATTAGTTAAAATTTTGTTAAACTTACAGTAAAATTGCTATTTAAGTATTTACAAATAAAAATACAGTAGCTATAATATTAAAAGAATTCTTCTTGAGATTGATATGTTATTTTGTCTTTTTGAGAAGATGTAGTATAATAACTCATAAAGATACATTGTATTAATTCAATGTAAATCTTTCGAATTTATAGGAGGTTTTCATAAATGGCAAAAGAACATTATGAAAGAACAAAACCCCATGTAAATATTGGTACTATTGGCCATATTGATCATGGTAAAACTACTTTAACTGCAGCTATCACTAAAGTGCTATCAGAAAAAGGTTTAGCTAATGCTGAAGATTATGCACAAATTGATGCTGCTCCAGAAGAACAAGAACGTGGTATTACAATTAATACTGCCCACGTTGAATATTCAACTGAAAAACGTCACTACGCTCATATTGATGCCCCAGGACATGCTGACTACGTTAAAAACATGATTACTGGTGCTGCTCAAATGGATGGTGCTATTTTAGTTGTTGCTGCAACTGACGGCCCTATGCCACAAACTCGTGAACATATCTTACTTGCTCGTCAAGTTGGTGTTGAACACATTGTTGTATTCTTAAACAAGACTGATTTAGTTGATGATGACGAATTAGTTGACTTAGTTGAAATGGAAGTACGTGAATTACTTTCAGAATATGATTACCCAGGTGATGATATTCCTGTTGTTCGTGGTTCAGCTCTTAAAGCATTACAAGACGATCAAGAACAAAAAGATGTTATCTTACACTTAATGGATATTGTTGATGAATACATTCCAACTCCACAACGTGATGACACTAAGCCATTACTATTACCAGTTGAAGATGTATTTACTATTACTGGTCGTGGTACTGTTGCTTCTGGCCGTATCGATCGTGGTGTTGTTAAGGTTGGAGACGACGTTGAAGTTATTGGTCTTGTAGAAGACATTATTAAGACAACTGTTACAGGTCTTGAAATGTTCCGTAAGACTCTTGATGAAGGTGAAGCTGGAGATAACGTTGGTATGTTACTTCGTGGTGTAAACCGTGAACAAGTTGTTCGTGGACAAGTTGTTGCTGCTCCTGGTTCAATCAAGACTCATACTGAATTTGAAGCACAAGTTTATGCTTTAAGTAAAGAAGAAGGTGGACGTCATACTCCATTCTTCTCAAACTACCGTCCTCAATTCTACTTCCATACAACTGATGTTACAGGTGTTATTACACTTGAAGATGGTGTAGAAATGGTTATGCCTGGTGATAATGCTAAGTTTAACGTTAAGTTAACTAAGCCTGTTGCCATTGAAAACGGTACTAAGTTCACTATCCGTGAAGGTGGACACACTGTTGGTGCTGGTGTAGTTTCTGGTATTGACGAATAAAAAGAATTTATTCTTTTGTAAAGATTCGAAAAGTTAGCTTTTCGAATCTTTTTTTTATTGTTAATGGGTCAAATTCCCTTTAAATATTTACTTTTTACTGCTCATACGTTAAAATACGTATGTGCGCAATTAGAAGAAAATTGTATTAAATTATATTTTCATGTCGGAGGGAAAATAATGTCTACAAAATGGGAAAAGAAAGGTACTAATGATGGAGAATTAACATTCGAAATTAGTACTGACAAAATTAAAGAAGGTTTAGATAAAGCCTTTAATAAAAACAAGAAAAATATTAGTATTCCTGGTTTCCGTAAAGGAAAAGTTTCTCGCCAAATTTTTAATGAAATGTACGGTGAAGAAGCATTATACCAAGATGCTTTAAATATTTTATTACCAGAAGCTTACAGTAATGCTGTAAAAGAAGCTGGTATTGAACCAGTTGCTCAACCAGAAGTTAACATTGATTCATTAGAAAAGGGCCAACCATGGGTTCTAAAAGCTAATGTAACTGTAAAACCAGATGTTGAACTTGGTGAATATGAAGGTGTTGAAGTTGAAAAGCCAAACACCCGTGTATACCAAAAAGATATCGATGCTGAAATCGAAAAGAAACGTCAAAACCAAGCTGAATTAGTTCTTAAAGAAGGTAAAGCAGCTGAAAAAGGCGATACTGTAGTAATTGACTTTGATGGATATGTTGATGGCAAAGCATTTGATGGTGGTAAATCAACTAACTACTCACTTGAGTTAGGTTCAAATTCATTTATTCCAGGTTTTGAAGATCAATTAGTTGGTCATAAAGCTGGTGATGATGTTGATGTTAAAGTTACATTCCCTGAAAATTATCAAGCTAAAGAATTAGCTGGTAAGGAAGCTACTTTTAAGACTAAGTTACACGAAGTTAAGGCAAAACAATTACCTAAGTTAGATGATGAATTTGCTAAAGATGTTGACGAAGATGTTGATAGCTTAGATGAATTAAAAGACAAGGTAAAAGCTCAACTTAAAGACCAAAAGAAAACTGATGGTGAAAACCAATTAGAAGATGAAGCTATTAAGGCCGTAGTTGCTAATGCTACTGTTAAGGATATTCCTCAAGCAATGATTGATGAAGATGTTCAACGCCAAATGGATCAATACCTTGCAAACATGCAACAACAAGGTATTAATTCACAAATGTACTTCCAATTAACTGGTACAAAACCAGAAGATTTAAAGAAACAATTTGCTTCAGGTGCTGAAGAACGAGTAAAAACTAACTTAGTTCTAGAAGCAATTGTTAAAGATGCTAAGATTGAACCTACTAAGGAAGAAATTGATAAACAAGTTAAAGACTTAGCTACTCAATATGGTATGAAAGAAGAAGCTGTTCGTGGTGCTTTGACTGATGACATGTTGAAACATGATATTTCTATCCAAAACGCTGTTAAGATGATTACAGATAATGCTAAGAAAGAACCAAAATCAAAAATGAAAAAATAATTTTTGATTAAAAAAGAGTTCAATTAACTTAATTGTTAGTTGAACTCTTTATTTTGTTAAAGGTTATAAATGTGATACTATTTATTAAGTTAGCTTTATAGCTTAAAGAGGTGAATGATTTGTTCGAAGATGATAAAAAAGATGGTCCTGTAACTTGTTCTTTTTGTGGTAAATCACAAGATCAAGTAAAGAAAATTGTTGCTGGTCCAGGTGTTTATATTTGTAATGAATGTATTGATTTGTGTAAAGAAATAGTTGATGAAGAACTTGCGCAAGAAGATAATGATAAAACTATTAAAGCATTAAGTCCTAAACAAATTGTTGAAAAGCTGGATGAATATGTAATTGGTCAAGACGATGCTAAAAAAACATTGGCTGTTGCAGTTTATAATCACTATAAACGAGTAAACAATTTAGATAGTGATGATGGAACCGATTTACAAAAAAGTAATATTTCTGTAATTGGGCCTACCGGTTCAGGTAAGACATATTTAGCTCAATCATTAGCCAAAATCCTTAATGTACCTTTTGCAATTGCTGACGCTACTACATTAACTGAAGCTGGTTATGTAGGAGATGATGTAGAAAATATTCTATTGAAATTACTACAAAATGCAGATTTTGATGTAGAACGTGCTGAAAAAGGTATTATCTATATTGATGAAATTGATAAAATTGCCAAAAAATCAGAAAACGTTTCTATTACTAGAGATGTTTCTGGTGAAGGTGTTCAACAATCACTATTAAAAATTCTTGAAGGTACTGTTGCTAGTGTTCCTCCACAAGGTGGTAGAAAGCATCCACAACAAGAAAATATTCAAATTGATACTAAAAATATTTTATTTATTGTTGGTGGTGCATTTGATGGAATCCAAGGCATTATTAAACATCGTTTAGGTGATAAGACTATTGGTTTTGGAACTGATTCTGCAGAAGCAACTGAAATTACTGATGATAATGTTATGCAACATGTTATTCCAAGTGATTTGCTACAATTTGGTTTAATTCCTGAATTTATTGGTCGTTTGCCTATTCTAACTGCATTGAAGAAATTAAATGAAGATGATTTAGTTAGAATTTTAAATGAACCTAAGAATGCTTTAGTAAAACAATATACTAAGTTGATGAACTTAGACGGTGTAGATCTAACCTTTAAACCGGAAGCGYTAAAGGCAATGGCCAAATTAGCTATCGCTAGAAATACTGGTGCTCGTGGATTAAGATCTATTGTTGAAGATACAATGAGAGATGTCATGTATAATGTGCCAAGTGACGATAATGTTAAAGAAGTTGTTGTTACTAAAGAAGCTGTTGATGGCGAAAAAGAACCTGAACTTATTTATGACAATAAATAACTAAAATCAAAAACGCCTTCCTAATTATTTTAGGTAAGGCGTTTTAATTTCTTTTAAATAAATAATGATAAAATGTGTTAAAATACATTAAGAACTTTAAATGATAAGGGGAAGTACTACCAATGGACGTAAACAATGTTAATATTGATATTAGTGCAGTGGAGCCTAAACAATATCCTTCAAATGGATATCCTGAGATTGCTTTAGTTGGTCGCTCAAACGTAGGAAAATCTTCATTAACTAACGTTTTGATTAATCGTAATAGTTATGCAAGAACTTCAAATACCCCAGGTAAAACTCAGACTTTAAACTTTTATAATGTTGATGATAAAATGTTTTTTGTCGATATTCCTGGTTATGGTTATGCTAGAATTTCTAAAAAAGAACGTGAAAAATGGGGCCAAATGATTGAAACATATTTGACCACTCGTCGCCAATTAGACGGTGTTATTTTATTAATTGATGGTAGAAGAAAGCCAAGTAACGATGATTTGCAAATGTATGAATTCTTAAAATATTATAATATTCCTACATTAATTTTAGCCACTAAGATGGATAAAACTCCTAAAAGTAAATGGAATAAGGAAACAAGTTTGTTAAATAAAACCATCGAATTGAATGAAGACGATGAAATTATGTTATTCTCTGCTCAAACTAAATACGGTAAGGATGAAGTTTGGCAATGGATTGAAAAACATACGGGGGTAAAATAATTGAATTTTAATGAATATCAAAAGGCTGCTAATAAAACACTTCGTGGAAACGAACAAGTTTTAACTAACTGTGCATTAGGCTTAGGTAGCGAAACTGGACAAGTAGTGGATCTGGTTAAGAAATATACCTTTCATGGTGAAGAATTAAATCGTGAACAATTAGTTAAAGAAATGGGCGATGTTTTATGGTATCTATCACAGATAGCCGAATGGAATAACGTTCCTTTTGAGGAAGTAGCCGATTTTAACATTAAACGATTGAATAAAAGAAAAGATGCAATGTTAAAAGATTAAAAAAGGCTTCACAATAATATTATTGTGAAGCCTAATTAGATTACTTTTCTTTTTTCTTGTTTTTAGAATTCTTATTTCCGTTTTTGAGGAATTTATCGCGCTTTTTATCATTTGAGTCAACTTTTGCAATTTTATCGAACATAGCATTTAAGTCGTTATTACGTTGTATATTTAAACTCATAAGTATACATCTCCTTGCTTTTATAACTATATACTATCAAATTATTGTTTATTTGTCATATTAACTGGATTAATTAATTGAGGTGATAAATTTGGCTACTCCACATATTGAACATAAACTAAGATTATTACCAGACTTGCCTGGGTGTTACTTAATGAAAGACAGACTGGGTAAGATCATCTATGTTGGAAAAGCAAAAAATTTAAAAAATAGAGTTAGATCTTATTTTAAAAGTAGTCATGAAGGTAAAACAGCTAAATTAGTTTCTAATATTCGTGATTTTGAAACGATTATAACTTCTACCAATAAGGAAGCCTTTTTATTAGAGATTACTTTAATTCATAAGCATCGTCCTCATTTTAATATTCAATTAAAACAAGGAAATAGTGGATATCCTTATATTAAAATTACTAAAGAAAGAGATCCACAAATTAAAATTGTTAACCATATTAAACGTGATGGTGGATATTATTTTGGTCCTTATCCTAATGTATATGCTGCCGATGAAACTTTACATTTTTTGCAAAAAGTATATCCTTTGAGAAGATGTAATGGTTATCAGAATAGGCCATGTTTGTATTATCATATGGGGCAATGTTTAGGAGCTTGTTTTAAGAAAGTTCCTAAGTCTGTATATAATGAACAAATTAAACATATTAAATCATTTTTAAATGGAAATGTTGGGATTGCTAAAAAAATGCTCACTGCCAAAATGCTAAAAGCATCTGGAAATATGGAGTATGAAAGAGCTGCTGAAATAAGAGATCAATTAAAATATATTGAAATTACGGTCGAAAAGCAAAAAATTATTTCTAATGATACAACTCCTCGTGATATCTTTAATTACTATGTGAATGACGGTTGGATTTCTATCCAAATATTCTTTATTCGACAAGCCAGACTGCTTAAGCGAATTAAAAGGACTTTTCCAATTATTGATTCTCCAGAAGAAGAAATGGATAATTTTATTGCTGGATTTTATTCTCAAGAAAATCAACCTTTACCTAATGAAATTCTTATTCCTGAAAAATTAGATAAAGACATGATTGCAGAAGCCTTGGATGCACCAGTTAGAGTACCAAAACGTGGGCAAAAAAAGGATTTAATAGATATGGCCTATAAAAATGCAAAGCTAGTGTTAGATGAAAAATTTAGGCTAATGGAACTAGATAATATAAAAACTGTAGGTGCAATGGAAGATTTATGCAATTTATTAAACATTCCTAATGGTCATCGAATTGAGTCATTTGATCATTCTCATATTCAGGGTGCTGACTTAGTGTCTGCGATGGTCGTTTTTGATGATGGTAAGCCTAATAAGAATGAATACCGTAAATATAAACTTAAAAATGAAGATCATGCTGATGAAGCTGATAGCACACGTGAAGTTATTAGAAGAAGATATAGTTATCTTCTAAAGTCTCATCTTCCATTACCAGATTTAATATTGATGGATGGTGGGGTAATTCAATTAAATGCAGTAAAAGATGTTTTAGAAAATGAACTAAATTTACAAATTCCAGTTGCTGGGATGGTTAAAAATGATAAACATAAGACTGCTGATTTATTATTTGGTCAGCTAGATGAACATGTTTATTTAAATCCTAAGAGTCAAGCATTTTACTTAGTTCAAAGAGTTCAAGACGAGGTTCATAGGTTTGCCATTAATTTTCATAGAAAAGTTCATACCAAGCATTCATTAAGCTCAGAGTTGGATAATATTGATGGAGTGGGTCCTAAAACCAGAAATAAGTTATTAAGAGAATTTGGATCCTTAAATAACATTTCTGAATCACCTATTTCAAAAATTGAAGCCTTAGGTATATCACATAAGGTGGCTCAAAATATAAAATTTACCTTAACCAAGGTAAAAAAATAATTATGAATTATATTGAGTGTTTTACGTTAAATATAAATGCCGTTATACTCAATAAATAAAATAAAAAGTAGAGTTGATATAAAATATGTTCGTTGATCAAGTTAAAATAAATGTAAAAGCTGGTAATGGTGGTAATGGAATCGTTGCCTTTAGAAGAGAAAAATTTGTTCCTAATGGTGGGCCTGCCGGAGGTGACGGTGGACATGGTGGAAGTGTCATTTTTGCCGTTGAAACTGGAATGAGTACACTAATGGATTTTCATTATAAACGTAAATTTGTTGCGGAACGTGGTGCAGATGGTGGAAATAAAAAAATGACTGGTCGTAGTGCTGATGACCTAGTTGTATATGTACCTGAAGGAACTTCTATTTATGATAATGACACTAATCAACTCCTTTACGATTTAGTTGATAAAGGTGATAGTTATACAGTGGCCGCTGGTGGTCGTGGTGGTCGTGGTAATACTCACTTTGCTTCAGCTAAAAATTCTGCACCAGAAATTGCTGAAAATGGTGAACCTGGTGAAGAACGTAGTATTAGATTAGAATTGAAAGTTCTAGCTGATGTGGGATTAGTTGGCTTTCCTTCGGTTGGTAAATCAACATTATTATCGACAGTTACTAGTTCTAAACCAAAAGTTGCTCAATATCATTTTACGACTTTAGTTCCTAATTTAGGGATGGTTAAATTAGATGATGGTAGAGACTTTGCTATAGCTGATTTACCTGGATTGATTGAAGGGGCATCTTCTGGAGTTGGCTTAGGTTTTCAATTCTTGCGTCATGTTGAGAGAACTAGAGTAATTTTACATTTAGTTGATATGAGTGGACAAGAAGGCAGAACTCCAATTGAAGACTATCAAAAAATTAATGATGAATTATCTAAATACGATAATAATTTATTAAAACGACCACAAATTATTGTCGCAACTAAAATGGATATGCCAGATTCTGAAGAAAATTTAAAAGAATTTAAAAATGCTTTATCCAAAAATAATGATAATGTTTATGAGGTAATTCCAATTTCTTCTGTAACACATAGTGGTTTGAGTAAATTAATAAGTGAAACAGCTGAACTATTAGAAAAGACCCCTAAATTCCCTATTACTGATAATGAAGAACCAGTTGAAGATGAATCAGAATACAAATTTGATGCTGATGAAAAACCATTCGAAATTAGCCGAGATGAAGATGGTACTTGGATTTTATCTGGTAAGAAAATTGAAAAATTATTCAAGATGACAGATACTACACATGATCAAAGCATGTTGAGGTTTGCAAGACAACTTCGTGGTATGGGTGTTGACAATGCTTTAAGAAAAGCTGGAGCTGAAAATGGTGATTTAGTTTCAATTCTTGATTTTACATTCTCTTATGTTGACTAATATTTAAAGATGGGAATTGTTCCCGTCTTTTTTTATGTATTGAAATGTATCTTTATATGCTACAATTTATATTAGTGATTTTTTTAGATACGAATAAATAAAAAGGAATAGATCTTTATGCAATTAGAATTTTTAGGAACTGGTTCTGGTGTACCAGGTAAATTTAGAAATGTTTCAGCAACGGCTTTAAAACTATTAGACGAATGTAATTCCGTTTGGCTATTTGATTGTGGAGAAGGTACTCAACAACAAATTTTACGTTCAAACTTGAAGCCACGTAAAATTAACAAAATATTTATTACTCATTTACATGGTGATCATATTTTTGGGTTACCAGGTTTATTAAGTTCTCGTTCATTTCAAGGGGGTAATACACCTGTTACAATTTATGGTCCTAAAGGGGTTAGAGACTTTGTTGAAATTAGTTTAGGGGTTTCTCAAACTAAATTATCATATAAAATAAATTATGAAGAATTTGATGAACCAGGTGTTTTATTAAATAATAAACAATTTGAAGTCTATGCTGATAGTTTAGATCATCAAATTGAATCTTTTGGCTATCGTGTAGTGGAAAAAGATCATCAAGGAGAACTATTAGTTGATAAGCTAAAAGCTGCTAAAATACCTTCCGGGCCTGTTTATGGTAAATTAAAAAACGGTGAAACAGTGACCTTAGATGATGGTAGAACCATTGATGGAAACGACTTTATTGGTGAATCTCAAAAAGGAAGAATTATCACTATCATAGGTGATACTAGAAGTAATCCTAATAGTTATAAATTAGCTGAAAATGCTGATGTTTTAGTTCACGAAAGTACTTTTGGTAAAGGTGAGAGCAGATTAGCACATAATTATTATCACTCAACTAACATGCAAGCTGCTAAGTTAGCTAAAAAAGCAAATGTTGATAAACTACTTTTGACACATATTTCAGCAAGGTACACTGGAAAAATGGCTATAGAATTACAAAAACAAGCACAAAGTATCTTTAACAATACTAGAGTGGTTAAGGATTTTGATGTGATAGATGTACCCTTTGAAAAAAACAATTAAAGGATGAAATATAATGATACCTGCAAAATTCGATTGGCAGTTAAATCAAAATGTATTAAGTGATGAACAAAAAGACATTGCTACTGAATTAGGGATTAGTCCACTAATAATTTCAATTTTGTTTAGTCGTGGTTATAAAAACATAGATGATATTAAGTCATTCTTAACCCCACAAATTGAAAATTTGCGTGATCCTTATTTAATGCATGATATGCAAAAAGCATGTGATCGGATAAAAAAAGCGATTGAAAATAATGAAAAAATTACAGTTTATGGTGATTATGATGCTGATGGCATTACTAGTACTTCTGTTATGTATGAAACTCTAGTTAATTTAGGTGCTAATGTAACATATTTTATTCCTAATCGCTTTAAAGATGGGTATGGTCCTAATCCTAAAAAGTACGAAGAGATTATTAATGATGGGACAAGTCTAATTGTAACGGTTGATAATGGAATATCTGGTAATAAATCAGTTGAATTAGCAAATAATATGAATTGTGATGTGATTATTACTGATCATCATAAAATTCCTGATGATCTTCCAGAGGCATATGCAATTGTTCATGCCAGATATCCAGGGGATGAATATCCTTTTGGAGACTTTTCAGGAGTAGGCATAGCATTCAAAGTAGCAACTGCATTATTAGAAGAAATACCTGAAGAATATTTTGATTTAGCTGCAATTGGGACTGTAGCGGACTTAGTATCTTTAACAGATGAAAATCGTATTTTAGTAAAGTATGGTTTACAAGAATTATCGGATACTCAACGTCCAGGATTAATGCATCTTGAACAATTAGCAGGTTTGAAAGCTGATAATATTAATGAACAAAGTATTAGTTTTGGCTTAGCACCTCGTTTAAATGCTTTAGGTAGAATTAGTGATGCAACAACTGGTGTAAAATTATTGACCACATTTGATGATGAAGTAGCCGATGATTTAAGTCATGATACTGAAAACGAAAATAAAAAAAGAAGAAAGCTAGTTGATGACATTTTTCTACAAGCATCGAAAATGGCATCAAACAATACGGATAAGCATACAATTATTGTATATGGTGATAATTGGCATGAAGGTGTTGTTGGAATTGTTGCTAGTCGTTTAGTTGAAAAATATAATAAACCAACTATTGTTATGAGTCACAATCCTGAAACTGGTATATATAAAGGTTCAGGTAGGAGTGTTGAAGGGTTTGATTTATTTGATGCCATAAATGGTATTCATGAGAATATGGTTTCATTTGGTGGACATAGTATGGCAATCGGATTAAGTATTAGGAGTGACGATTTAAATACCCTAATTAATCATTTTGAAGATTATGCAGTTAATAATGGTATTGAAAAGTTGCAAAAGCCTAAATTATTAATTTCCAAAAAAATTCAAGTAAGTGATGTCACTAAACAGCTATTTGATAATTTGCAAATGTTATCACCATTTGGAACTGATAATGAATATCCAATTTTTGAATTTGAACCACAGATGGTTACTAATGTTCAGACAATGGGAAAAAGTAATGAACACTTGAAATTTCAGATGCTTGATGATAATTCAAAAATTAATGTTTTAGCTTTTAAAAATGGTAAATTAGCTAGTCATTTAGAATCATTATCTGATTGTGTTCATGTTGCAGGCCATTTAGAAAAGAATACTTGGAAAGGTAGAACTACAATTCAAGTCATGAACGATGATATTTATAGTGATGATGTTGAAATAGTTGATTTAAGGTCTAATCAACTAAATAAATCTATGTTTCAGTATAGTAATTCACTATATGTTTTCTTTCATGAAAAAGTTTATAAGCAGATTTTACCTTTTATAGAAAAATATTCTAAAGCATGCTTATATAATAATTTGTCTTTAGAAGAGAATTTTGATAATATAATATTTGTTGATTGTCCGGATTCTTTTGAAAGCTTTAATTTAGTTTTAAATGCTATTAGTAAAAATAATAAGTTGATTCTTTATCTTTATAATAATAATATTTTGCATGAAATGCCTACTCGATCACAATATGCTGACTTGTTTAGATTTGTTGAAGGTCATAAAGATATTAAAATATATGATGATATTGATTTATTAAGTGATTATTTGCGGATTGATAAAAGTAATTTAGCTTTTATGATTAATGTATTTAAAGAATTGAATTTTATTTCAATTGAAAATGGTATTATGAATGGTAATCGTAATCCTGAATCAAGTGATATAACTTTAACTAAAAGTTATATTCTTAGAAAACATCAATTAAATGTTAAGAAAAAATTGTTAGATGTTGATAATACAACTTTGAACCAAATTATTCGTAGTTGTTTTTGATGGGATGAAAGGAAGTTATTTAGCCAATGGCACTTGATTTGTATAAATATGTTGCTAGTTATGACAATTTTCCGGAAAAAGGAGTTACTTTTAGAGACATTTCTCCTCTTATGGAAAATGGTGAAGCGTATCATGAGGCTACAGATAAAATTGTCAGATATGCAAGAGATAAGAAAGTGGATTTAGTTGTTGGTCCTGAAGCTCGTGGATTCATTGTTGGTTGTCCAGTAGCTTATGATTTAGGTATTGGATTTGTGCCTGCAAGAAAAAAGGGTAAACTTCCAGGCAAGGTTGTAGGGGCATCTTATGGATTAGAATATGGTAAATCATCTCTATACATTCATGCTGATGCTGTTAAACCAGGACAAAGAGTTTTAATTACTGATGATCTATTAGCAACTGGTGGAACTATCGAGGCTACCATTGAATTAGTTGAAAAATTAGGTGGTATTGTTGTGGGAACAGCTTTTATCATTGAAATTTCTGAATTAAAAGGTCGAGATAAAATTAAAGATTATGATCTTTTAAGTCTTTTACAATATTAAAATTATTTATGATGTGATTTGTTCACATCATTATTATGGAGAGTTGGCAGAGCGGTAATGCATCGGACTCGAAATCCGACGAACCGGTTTTTCCGGCGGGCAGGTTCGACTCCTGTACTCTCCTTATAACATTTTATAAGTACTAATATTTATATTAGTACTTTTTTTATATCCTAGTATTAGGATATTTATATATATAAATGCTATAATTAGCTTATAACTTTTAAAGAAAAGAGTTTTAGTCTATGAAGAAAAAAGTTATAACAATATTTACAATTATCTTTACTATTATTATATTGTCTTTTCAATTATTTGGCTTATCTCAAAATAATATTAATGCATCGGCTGATAATAAAAGAATTGGTTTAACTTTAGATTGTTCAAGAGTTTATTACTCTACTGATAAAATAAAACAATATATTAATTTATTAAGTGAAAACAAAGCAACATATTTACAATTACATTTAAATGATAATGAAAATTTTGGCATTGAAAATTCTACCTTAAATCAAACGGTTGATAATGCTACTAAAAAAGGTGATGTTTATTATAATAAAAAGACACATTTACCATTTTTAAGTAAAGATCAATTATTAGATGTTATTCAGTATGGTTATGAAAAAGGAATTCAAGTTGTACCAGAAATAGATTTACCTGGGCATGCTCAGTCTTTATTTAAATTATTATCTTATACAAAGAATGGTAATAAGTTGGTTAAAAGAGTAAGAAATGCTGATGGATACAATGAGATGTTTTATGGTAAGAAAGAAACCATTAACCTATCTAAAAAAATATTAAGTGAATATGTCGGGATGATGCCCAAAGGATTCTACTTTAGCGTAGGTGCTGATGAGATTACTATTAACAATAGAAAAGATCAAAATGCAGCTGTAAAATATATAAATAGCATTGATGATTATATAAATTCTAAAGGATTAAAATTAGAAATGTGGAATGATAGTTTCCATAAAGCAGTTCTTAAAAATTACCATAAAAATATATTAATTAATTATTGGAGCCTTAGTGGTGACGTTAGTGATAAAGAAGATTATAAGGCCAATATTAAATTAAGAGCGACATTACCACAATTAAATGCTGCTGGTTTTAAAACTATTAATTATAACAGTTATTATTTATATATAATTACTGATCCACTTTCTTTTACCAAATCGTCAATTAAAGAATGGCGAGATGATATTAATAAATGGAAGATGAATATGTGGAATGATGAATCACTTAAACAAAAAACTAAGAGTAAGAATAATATAGGGGCTTCATTGTCTATTTGGGGAGAATACCCAAATAAATATGATGGAAATAGTACCTACAAAAATACTGAATATTTTGTTAAATATTTTCTTAAAAAAGCACGTAATTATTAAAGTAAATTAATTAATTAGATAAATTATGTTATATTTATATTGTATTACATAATTTTTAAGGAGTTTATAATGTTAAAATTAAACGTAAATACCAATTTAGGTAACCAAGAAATTAAATTATCTGATAATAGTACAGGTCAATTATCAGGAGTTAGAATTCCTGTTGGCATGGGACAACAAGTGGTTCAATGGACATTTATTTCAACTGGTCAAAAACATGAAAACTTTGTATATACAGGTCAATTATCAGAAGGTCAAATTATTAATTCTATGAATAATTCAGACCAATATAAAATTCACCTAGAAAAATAATAAAAAGCACACTTATGTGTGCTTTTTATTCTATATACTTTGTTATTAAAGTGATTGATAGTAAAATAATATTATTCTTTTATGAAAGTTGAGTGAGTAAATTGAAGGTCGGAATTGATAAAATTGGTTTTTATTCACCTGATAAATACATTGATATGGTGGATTTAGCAAATGCTAGAAATGAAGATCCAAATAAATATTTAATTGGAATTGGTCAAAAAAAGCAAGCTGTAATCCCTAATACTCAAGATGTTGTAACAATGGCTGCAAATGCTAGTCAAAAAATTATTAATGATGATGATAAGAAAAGTATCGACTTAATTATTTTTGGGACAGAAACTGGCGTTGATAATTCAAAATCAGCAGCTATATATTTACAAAACTTATTAAAGTTGAATGCATCTGCTCGTGCTTTTGAAATCAAACAAGCATGTTATGGTGCCACAGCAGGGTTACAAATGGCTAAAGAGTATGTAACCAATCATCCTAATAAAAAGGCTTTAGTGATTGGTGCTGATGTGGCTAGATATGGTCTTAATACTCCTGGTGAAGTAACACAAGGTGGTGGAGCTATTGCTATGGTAGTTTCAACTAATCCTTCCATTGCTTCTTTTGATGGTGAAAGTGCATTTCATTCAGATGATATTATGGATTTTTGGCGACCATTATATCGTACAGAAGCGGTGGTAGATGGCCATTATTCTAATAATGTTTATGTTGATTTCTTTAAAGATACTTGGGATAAGTATAACCAAATGAATCAACTTTCGGTTGATGACTATAAAGCACTAGCTTTCCATCTACCATATGTAAAAATGGGGATTAAAGGATTAAGAGCAGTTTTGCCTGAAGCTTCTGAATCAAAACAAGAAGAATTAAAGAATGAATTTAATTTTAGCAAGATATATAGTGAAAATATTGGTAATTTATATACAGGATCATTATATTTAAGTTTCTTATCATTAATTAATAATTCAAATGATTTACAAATCGGAGATAGAATTGGCTTATTTAGTTATGGTTCTGGAGCTCAAGGTGAATTTTTCTCAATGAAATTAGAACAAAATTTCAAGAATAATGATTCAGTAGAAGATATTAACTCGATGCTTAACAATAGAGAAAAATTAACAATTGATGAATATGAAAAAATGTTTAATAACTGGATTCCTATTAAAAATGTTAATATGAACTTAAATTGGCAATCTGATGATGCTGAATTTTTCTTAAAAGCACTAAAAGATAATCAAAGAATTTATGACCATAAATAGGGGAAATTAATATGAATTTATATTTAGCTAGTCCGTTTTTTGATGATGAACAAATCGACAGAATTTCTAGAATAGAGACTGCTTTAGCGAAAAATAATACCGTAAATAGTGTATTTAGTCCAAGAAAATCAGAAGTTAAAGATTGTGAAGTTGGCACTAAACAATGGTCTAAAAAGGTATTTAAATTAGATACTGATGAAATAAAAAAAGCTGATGCCATTATCGCAATTATCGACTATGTTGAAGATAATGTAGATAGTGGTACAGCTTTTGAAATTGGGTATGCTAAAGCTATAAATAAACCAATTATTATTTTTCACGAAAAAGATAATAATGTTAATTTAATGTTAAGTAATAGTTCGATCGCCTATTTAACTAAGGTTGAAGAAGTGAAAAACTATGATTTTAATAATTTACCAGAATCTTATTATGAGGGGAAAGTATTTTAACTAATATTATCTCTATACAATCCAATTACTTTACCTAATATTTTAACGTTATCTAATATAATTGGACTCATATAGTCATTTTCTGGTTGTAATCTATAATGATCACTTTCTTTGAAAAATCTCTTGCATGTTGCTTCGCTTTTATCGTTCATTGCAATTACAATGTCACCATTTTCAGCAATTGACTGCTTCTTAACAATAACTTTATCATTATTAAATATTCCAATATTAACCATACTTTCGCCTTTTATATTCAGCATAAATATATCGCTGTCATTATTATATTGGTCAGGTAAAGAAAAATATTCATTTGAATTTTCTACTGCAAGAATGGGTTCACCAGCAGCAACATTTCCTAATATTGGTATTTGATTGGAATGGGAGTTAACTCCTAACTGCTTTAATCCATCTTCGGTAATTTCAATTGCTCTTGGTTTAGCATTGTTTTTGATTAGAAGTCCTTTTTGTGAGAGACGACTTAAATGTCCATGCACAGTTGATGTAGATGCTAAGCCCATTTCTTTAGCAATTTCTCTTACTGTTGGTGGATAACCTTGATTATTGATTGAGTTCCAAATGAATTTTAAGATATTTATTTGTTTAGAAGATACTTTATCCTTTGGTAAGGTCATATACGATGCCTCAATTCTTGATTTTATTTAGCTTTAATATTAGCATAATAAGGAAATGTAAACAAACGTTCGCAATTTTATAAAAAGGAGACTTTAAAATGGCAGAAGACAAAGTGTTAAAAGAACTTATTCCAAGAATTAATGAATTATCAAAAAAGAAAAAAGAACAAGGCTTGACTGAAGCTGAAAGTGCTGAAAGAAAAGATTTGCATCAAAAATATCTAAAGCGCTTTAAAGAAAATATGAGAAGCCAAATTGAAATGGTTCAGGTTTATAATAAAAAGGGTAAAGAAATAACCTCTGATAAGGTTAAAAATATCCAACGTAAAAAAGGCCTACGTGACGACTAATATATTAAAAATAATTTTGAAATTTATTTATACTTTGTGTAAAATAAAATATATGTTCGTATATGAAGCTAGGAGGGATATCTGTGAATACATTTCTATGGATTGTAGTTGTTTTAATAGCATTAATCCTAGGATTAATCGGTGGTTTCTTTATGGCTCGTAAGTATATGGAAAAATATCTTAAAGATAATCCACCAATTAATAAAGATCAATTAAGAGCAATGATGTTGCAAATGGGACAAAAACCATCTACCAAAAAGTTAAATCAAATGATGAATAGTATGAAAGCTCATGCTAAATAAAATAAAAAGGATTAAAACCTATTAGATTTTAATCCTTTTTATTTTTCTTTTTTAGCTGGATCTACATATTTAAAATTAGGATCTATTTCGTCATCTAATCTGTCAAAAGCATCTTGCATTTGCATTTCAATCTTACTTTGACCATCTTCATTTAATTTTAGTTTCTTATCAATATATATTGGGTTACCAAAATTAATGGTAGATTTTTTTCTAGAAAACAGGGATTTAAATGTTAATGGTCCTTGATAAGTTACCGGTAGTAAAGGTGTCTTAGATAATTTTGAAATTAAAGTTGCGCCACCTTTTAAACTTTGTGAATGTCTAGTTCCAGATGGAAAGATAATTAATGATTTATCTGACTTTTGTAAAATTCTAACTGGTTCTTTTATAACTGATGGACCAGGATTTTCTCTATCGACACTTAAAACATTTGCATGAACTAAAATATATCTTAAAATTGGATTTTTGAATAGTTCCTTTTTTGCCATAAATGCGAATTCTTTAGGGCTAGCAGCTAATGCATAATATAATGGATCAAACCAAGTCCTATGTGGAGCAACTAAAACATAATTTCCTTTAGGAATTCTATCCTTATTTTTGAATTTTGGTTTACCATTTATTGTATATAAAATGACTCTAGCTAATACTCTTAAAAAAGAATACATACTGTTTCTCCTCTCAATACTTTATAAAATAATAATATTCTATTACTATTGCTATATGCAACCTAAAATTAAGGTGGAAATTAAATTGAACAAATTATTACACGAAAATGAAAGAATAGATCAATTATATAGTAACGACATTAAAATCATTCAAAATCCTGAAGTTTTCTCCTTTTCTCTAGATGCAGTTCTCCTGGCTAACTTTGCTAAACTGCCTAATAAAGATAAATCTAACACGGTGGATTTGTGTGCTGGTAATGGTGCAGTTGGAATGTTTATGTCACATAAAACTAACGGAAAAATATTTGAAATTGAACTTCAGAATAAATTGGCTGATATGGCTAAAAGAAGTGTTTTATTAAATCGTTTAGAAGACAAGATAAAGGTAATTAACTCTGATTTATCAAAATTTAATAAATATCTTGCTAAAGATTCTATTGATGTTATAACTTGTAATCCACCATATTTTCCTGATTTACCTACAAGTAAGAAGAATCCTAATAAATATTTAGCAATTGCTAGGCATGAAATAACTACCAATTTAGAATCGATAATGTTAGCAAGTAGTGAGATGCTAAAAACTAATGGGAAAATTTATTTGGTTTATCGTCCAGATCGCTTGCTAGAAATTATGGATACTATGTTAAAACATGGTCTAGCACCAAAAAAATTACAATTTATATATCCACGAAAAAATAAAGATTCTAATATGGTTCTAATTGAAGGGATTAATAAAGGAAAAAAATCTGGGATGAAAATTTTACCACCGATAATTACATATAAAGATAATAGTAATGAATATAGTGATTATGTAAGGAAACTACTATATGGTAAATAAATATTATATGTATGTACTATTGTGTGGTGATAATTCTCTTTATGGTGGATTTACTAATAACTTACAGAAACGTTTATTAAAACATCAATCAGGTAAGGGGGCAAAATATACTAGATCTCATTTACCAGTAATGATGATATATTATGAGTCTTTTGAAAATAAAAGGGATGCTTTAAAAGCTGAATATGCATTTAAGCATCAATCTAGAAATCAAAAAATAAAATATTTATTAAACAATGGTGTGAATGGAAAGTTTTTTAGATGATTATGTAATTTTAACATTGATTAATTATTGTTAATGATTTATTATTAGATATGGTAATTTAATTACTAATTCACACTCAATGTGATAATTTGGCTAGTGCTTTTTGATAAGTCACCATATTAGTTGATCATTGAGGAGGAAAAAACTATTTGGAGGGCTATTATAATGGCTGTTATTTCTATGAAACAATTGTTAGAAGCAGGTGTTCATTTTGGACATCAAACTCGTCGTTGGAATCCTAAGATGAAGAAATACATCTTTACTCAACGTAATGGTATTTACATCATTGATTTACAAAAAACTGTAAAAATGATTGACAATGCTTACAAATTTGTTAAGGATGAAGCATCAAAGAATGCCGTATTCTTATTTGTTGGTACTAAAAAACAAGCACAAGATTCAATTCAAGAAGAAGCAACTCGTGCTGGTCAATTTTATGTTAACCACCGTTGGTTAGGTGGAACTTTAACTAACTGGGATACTATCCAAAGTCGTATTAAGTACTTAAAAGATCTTAAGAAAATGGCTGAAGACGGTACTTTTGAAAGATTACCTAAGAAAGAAGTTTCTTTATTAAAGAAACAAACTGACAAGTTAGAAAAATTCTTAGGTGGTATCGAAGATATGCCTAAGATTCCTGATGTTATGTTTATTGTTGATCCTCGTAAAGAACAACTTGCTGTTAACGAAGCTCACAAATTAAATATTCCTATCGTTGCTATGGTTGATACTAACACTAACCCAGACGATATCGATGTAATTATCCCATCAAATGATGATGCTATTCGTGCCGTTCGCCTAATTACTTCTAAGATGGCTGATGCTATTGTTGAAGGTAACCAAGGTGAAGAAGAAGTTGACGAAAACACTTTCAAAGATGGCAATGATTCAAAAGATGAAAGTGAAAACAAATAATTAATTAAATAATTATTTACATTTGTGCACTTAGGCTGACTCATGTGTTTGGACCGAAAGGCCTAATGCAGAGTCAGCTTTTTTTATAAAATAGAATAAATATTTTAAGGAGGCCATTTAAATGGCAAAGATTACTGCTGCTCAAGTAAAAAACTTACGTGACAAAACTAGTGTAGGTATGATGGATGCTAAAAAAGCTTTAGTTGCTTCTGATGGTGATGAAAAAGCTGCTTTAGAATTTTTACGTGAAAAAGGTATCGCAAAAGCTGAAAAGAAGAGTGACCGTGTTGCTAATGCAGGTTTAACACGTGTTGTTACTAACGGTAATGCAGCTGCTATTGTTGAAATCAACGCTGAAACAGATTTCGTTTCTGGTAATGATGATTTCAAAGACTTAATTGATATGGTTGCAGCCAAGATTGTTGAAGAACAACCAGCTGACGTTGAAGCTGCACTTAAGTTAGATGTTGATGGTGAAACTATCAATGATAAGATTATTAATACGACTCAAATCACTGGTGAAAAGATTACTTTACGTCGTTTTGAAATCTTTAATAAGGCTGACGATGCTAACTTTGGTGCTTACTTGCATAATGGTGGTTTAATTGGTGCTTTAGTACAAATTAAGGGTGCTGATGAAGAAGTTGCTAAGCATGTTGCTATGCACATTGCTGCTACTAATCCTGAATACTTAGACAGAAACTCAGTTCCTGCTGATCGTTTAGATAAAGAACGTGAAGAATTGAAGAAGGAAGCCTTAGACGAAGGTAAGCCTGAAAAAATTGTTGAAAAAATGGTTGAAGGTCGTTTAAACAAATTCTTATCAGAAATTAGTTTAGCTGACCAAGAATTCGTTATGGATTCAGACAAAACTGTTGCTCAATTTGTTAAAGACAATGGTGGAGAACTTGAAGCCTTTGCTCGTTACGAAGTTGGAGAAGGTATCGAAAAAGAAGAACAAAGTTTTGCTGATGAAGTAAATAGTCAAATTAAATAATTTAATTATTAAGATAAGGAGGGGGTGCTATATTTTGGCACTCCTTTTTTTATAATTTATTTAATTTTAGTTTATTAATCTGTTTTTGTTATTTATGTTATGCTAAAATTATATTAATGAATTATTTTAATGGAGGAAGTTCAATGTCAGACGTAAAATACAAACGTATCGTCTTGAAACTAAGTGGTGAAGCCTTAGCTGGGGATAAGGGATTTGGAATTAACCCTCCAGTTATAAAAAAAATTGCTGAAGAAATAAAAGAAGTATATAAATTAGGTATCCAGGTTGCTATTGTTGTCGGTGGTGGTAACATGTGGCGTGGTGTTGCCGGTGCAAAAATGGGGATGGAAAGAACTCAAGCTGATTATGTTGGAATGCTTGCAACCATAATGAATGGACTTTCGTTACAAGATAATTTAGAATCAATTGATGTTCCAACCAGAGTACAAACTTCAATTGAAATGAGACAAATTGCTGAACCATATATCAGAAGAAAGGCTGTTCGTCATTTACAAAAAAATCGAGTAGTTATTTTTGCTGGTGGTACTGGTAATCCATACTTTTCAACTGATACTACAGCTGCTTTAAGAGCTGCCGAAGTCCATGCTGACGCTATTTTGATGGCTAAAAATGGTGTAGATGGAATTTATTCAGCTGATCCTAATGAAGATCCCAATGCGGTTAAGTATGATGAATTAACTCAAATGGATATCATTAATAAAAACTTAAATGTTATGGATACTACTGCAAGTTCATTATCAATGGATAATAATATTCCTTTAGTAGTATTTAATTTAAATGAAAATGGGAACATTAAAAAGGTTGTTCAAGGTGAAAAAATTGGAACAACTGTTAGGGGGAAATAAATAATGATTACTGCAAAAGAAGTTTTAGATAATGCAAAAAGTAAAATGCAAAAGACTACCGAATCATTAAAACATGATTTAGGTGGAATTCGTGCTGGTCGTGCTAACCCTAGTTTATTATCAGGTGTTACAGTTGATTATTATGGGGCTACCACTCCATTGAACCAAATTGCTGCAATTACTGTTCCTGAAGCTAGAGTTATTATGGTTAGTCCTTATGATAAATCAGCTTTAAATAACATTGAAAAAGGTATCTTAGAAGCTGATTTAGGAATTAATCCAGCTAATGATGGTGATAAAATTAGAATGGTTATTCCACAATTAACTGAAGAACGTCGTGCCGAAGTATCTAAAAAAGTTAAAGCAACTGGTGAAAGCAATAAAGTTGCTATTAGAAATGTTAGACGTGAAGCAATGGACGCAGTTAAAAAAGGTAATAAGAGCGATGATTTTAACGATGATGAAGCACATCGTCTAGAAGAGCAAGTTCAACAATTAACTGATAAGGAAATTAAACATGTTGATCAAATCGTTTCTGATAAAGAAAACGAAGTAATGAACGGATAAGGGAGATATTTATGTCAGAACAAGAATTAACCCCAGGTACAAAAGAATTTGAAAAAATGATTTTTAAATTAAACAAAGATATGGATAATTCAAATATTCAAGCTTTAGAATATAACGGTAACAAGTTACAAGAAATTCAAGATAATGTATATGTAATGCCTGCTTATGTTACTGACGATTTTAATTTATTCTTTGTTATTTCTAAATTAATTGAAGATGATTGGATTGTTGCATTTACCCAAGCTACTATAGAAGATAAGAATGAAATCACTGATTTAACTGATCCAATTCCTACAGGTAAAGGTTTAAACATGCTTGGTGAACAAAGTGCAGCAGATGCAAACCAATTATTGAAATATTTCCAAACATTAGTTGATACTAAACGTGGAGAATGGAGACTAATTCAATAAAATTTAATTGGCAATTTAGGATGAGGATACCACTCATCCTTTATTTGTTTATAGTTAATTTATAGGTGATAATATGTTTAATAAAAATAATTCATTAGAAGACCATCAATTAGATCCTAATAACATTCCTGCTCACATTGCTATTATTATGGATGGAAATGGAAGATGGGCTAAGCAAAGGCATTTGCCTAGAATTGCTGGACATAAGCAAGGTATGGAAGTTGTTAGAACGATAACTAAATCAGCCAGTAATCTTGGAGTCAAGGTATTAACTCTATATGCCTTTTCTACTGAAAATTGGCATCGACCTGAAAAAGAGGTTAAGTATTTATTAGGATTGCCGGAACGTTTCTTTAATAAATTTGTTCCAGAATTGATAGAAAATAATGTTAAAGTAAGTGTTATGGGAGAAGTCGACAAATTACCTAATAGTACAAAAAAAGCGGTTCAAAAGGCCATCTATGATACTAAAGATTGTAATGGAATGATTCTAAATTTTGCTTTGAATTATGGTAGCCATGATGAAATTGTTTCAGCAATTAAAAAAATATCTAGTCGTGTTAAAAACGGTAGCTTAAATGTTGATGATATTAATGATAATGTTGTTGAAGAATCTTTAATGACAGCTAATTTGAAAAATCTATCTAATCCGGATCTATTAATTAGAACTAGTGGAGAAGAACGTTTATCAAATTTTCTTCTATGGCAATTGGCCTATAGTGAATTCGTTTTTGATAAAACTAAATGGCCTGACTATAAGGATTCTAATTTAAAAGAATGTATTCATGAATATCAAAATCGTCATCGTCGATTTGGTGGTCTAAAAAATAAATAAATTGAGGAATTAAAAATGAAACAAAGAGTTTTAACTGCGATTATCGCATTAATAATTTTTATTCCAATTGTTTTAATTGGTGGAATATTTATAGATATTGCGGCCTTATTACTAGGAATAGTCGCTGTATCTGAAATTTTAGTTATGAAAAAGAAATTGGTTGTTTCTCCTGAAGCAATGCTATCATTTTTAGGTGTAGCAATAGTTATAGTACCTGATCAATGGTATGCACATTTACCAAGCTTCTTATCATCACAATTTTTATTTTATTTAGTAGTTATGTTGTTATTACTTAGAAACGTGTTTACTAAAAATAAATTTTCGTTTGATGATACAGGAGTGATGACTTTGAGCATGCTATATGTAGGTGTTGGATTTCATTATTTTGTTTCAGCAAGATCTGATAGTGTAGCTACTCTATTTTATGCGTTATTTATTGTTTGGCTAACCGATAGTGGAGCCTACATATTTGGTAAGCAATTAGGTAAACATAAATTAGCTCCGCATGTTAGTCCTAATAAAACGTGGGAAGGATCCATTTGCGGGTCTTTAATAGCCACTGTAATAGGAACTATTTGGATGCTAATTTATAATATTGGAAATGTTTCTATTTTATCAGCAATTCTTATAACACTATTACTTTCTATTGTGGGACAATTAGGCGATTTAGTAGAATCATCATTAAAACGTTTTTATAGAGTCAAAGATTCCGGTAAAATTTTACCTGGACATGGTGGGATTCTAGACCGTTTTGATAGCTTGCTTTTTGTATTACCAATACTACATTTGTTTGGTATTATTTAGCTAATTATTTAAAGGAGCGATTTTTTTGATTATAACTATCATAGCTTTCATAATAGTTTTTGGAATTCTTGTATTTGTTCATGAATTTGGACATTTCATAGTAGCCAAAAAATCTGGTATTATGGTTCGCGAATTTTCTATTGGAATGGGACCAAAATTATTTTATTATCGACACAATTCAACGACCTATACGGTTAGATTGTTACCATTGGGTGGATATGTTCGTATGGCTGGATCTGCTGATAATGAATCACAAGAATTAGAACCAGGAACACCCGTTAGTTTACAATTTGATGATAATCAAATTGTAAATTCAATTAACACTAGTAAAAAACAAACTTTATATCAAGGAATACCCCTTGAAGTAACAAATTGTGATTTAGAAAAGAATCTTTTCATTGAAGGCTTTGAAAATGGGAAGGAAGAATCTAAAAAAAGATACGCAGTTAGTCATGATGCTGTCATAATCGAGCATGATGGAACAGCTGTTCAAATAGCTCCTAATGATGTTCAATTTCAGAATGCTCCAGTATGGAAAAAATTAATTACTAATTTTGCTGGTATTTTTAATAATATTCTTTTAGCAGTTATTGCTTTTTCTATTTTATCTTTCTTACAGGGTGGTGCCCCTTCAAATACTAATACCGTTAATGTTACACCAAATAATTCTGTTGCTAGAGATGCTGGTATTAAAAATGGAGATAGAATATTAAGTATTGATGGACAAAAAACTAGTACTTGGAAAGATTTGACTGTTGCTATTCAATCTAAACCCAATCAAAAAGTTAATTTAAAAATTGCTAATAATGATTCTGAAAAAAATATTTCTTTAAAAACACAATCTGCTAAAAATGGTTCTACTAAATATGGAGTTATTGGGGTAACACAAACTTTAAATAATTCATTTATTGCCAAAGCTTTGTCTGGATTTAATCAAACATGGAACTTTACTAAACTGTTAGTTGCTAAGTTAATATCTATGTTTTCTGGACATTTCAGTTTAAACGATTTGGGCGGCCCCGTTGCTATTTTTGCTAATACTTCGCAAGCTGCTAAGTTGGGAATTGATGGAATAGTTTACTTTATAGCTTTCTTATCAATTAATTTAGCTATTATTAATTTTATTCCAATTCCTGCTTTAGATGGTGGTAAAATATTATTGAACATTATTGAAGCAATTAGAAGAAAGCCAGCATCGGAAAAAGTTGAAACTATTGTTACTTTGGTGGGCTTTGCCTTTATTGTTATTCTTATGATTTTGGTTACTTTAAATGATATACAAAGATACTTTTTACATTAATTAAGTAAAACTAAAGGAGATTTTTATGAAACAGTCTAAAATGTTAATTCCTACATTAAAAGAAGCTCCAAAGGGGGCTGAAGCATTAAGCCATAAATTAATGCTAAGAGCTGGATATATTAAACAAGTTTCAGCAGGAATGTATGCTTACCTACCATTAGCATATCGTGTTATTTCTAAAATTGAAAATATAGTTAGAAAAGAAATGAATGGTATTGATGCAAATGAAACATTAATGCCTGCAGTTTTACCAGCAAAATTATGGGAAGAATCAGGACGTTTGGAAACATATGGTCCTGAGTTGTTTAAGTTAAAGAATCGCCATGAGACAGATTTTATTTTAGGACCAACTCACGAGGAAACCTTTACAAGTTTAATTAGAGATTCTATAAAATCATATAAAAAATTACCTCTAATTTTATATCAAATTCAACCTAAATATCGTGATGAAAATCGTCCTCGTTATGGCTTATTACGTGGTCGTGAATTTATTATGGAAGATGGATATTCATTTTCTATTAACGATACAGATTTAGATAAAATATATAATAATATGGAAAATGCCTACCGTTCAATTTTTAATCAAATAGGTTTAAGTTACAGAACCATTATTGGTGATGGTGGAGCCATGGGTGGATCAGATTCTATTGAATTTTCTGCTCCTGCTGCTGTTGGTGAAGATACAATTGTTTATTCAGATGATAGTAATTATGCCGCTAACTTAGAAATGGCTAAAAGTATGTTAGAACCAGGTCAAAGTCATCCGGAATTAAAGGATCTCCACAAAGTTGCTACTCCAAACATTAAAAATATTACAGATGTTGCTCAATTGTTTGATACTGACAAAGAAAATGTCATTAAGAGTGTTTTGTTTATGATTGATTCAAAACCAGTACTAGTAATGGTTCGTGGTAATGATGAAATTAATGATGTTAAAGTTAAAAATTATTTTGATGGTTCTCAATTATTATTAGCTAATGAAGAACAGATTAAAGAATATATGGGTACTAACATTAATTATGTTGGTCCATTTAATCTAAAAGATGATATTACTATTTTAGCTGATAATAATATTAAAAATATGCATAATGTTTATGTTGGATCTAATGAAGATGGCAATTATTTTGCTAACGTTAATCCAACTAGAGATTTTGAAAATGTTTCTTATAATGATTTAAGAACCGTTAAAGAAGGAGAAATTTCTCCTGACGGTTCTGGAGTATTAAAATTTACTCGCGGAATTGAAATTGCCCATATTTTTAAATTAGGAACTAGATATTCAAAGGCCTTAGGTGCTAATGTATTAGATGAAAATGGTCGTCAAAAACCAGTTATTATGGGATCATATGGGATTGGTATTAGCAGACTATTAACAGCAGTTGCCGAGCAACAATCTGATGAGAATGGATTAATTTGGCCTAAAAATATTGCTCCATTTGATATTCATTTGATTCCTGTTAACGTTAAAAAAGATGATCAAGTTAAAGTATCTAATGAAATTGAAAAAGGATTATTAGATAATGGATATGAAGTATTAACTGACGATAGAAAAGAACGAGCAGGTGTCAAATTTGCTGATTCCGATTTGATTGGTATTCCTATAAGAATTACTGTAGGTAAAAAAGCTACTGATGGAATAGTTGAAATTAAAATCAGAAAAACTGGTGAAACTATCGAAGTTAAAAAAGAAGAAGTTGTTAATACTGTTCAAATTCTTTTTAAAGATTTGAAATAGTTAGATTAAAGATCAGTTTAAAATATATAACTGGTCTTTTTTCATCTTTTGTAATATTGGAGGTTTAATCTTTGTTAGATAAAGAAAAACTATTTTTAAAATTAATAAATCAACTCCAATTAAATGGAGATGAGTCTTACTTTAAAAATGGTCGAATTGAGCAAATTGAAATTCATAAAAAATCAAAAAGCTGGGAATTTTTCTTAAATTTACCCAATATTTTGCCTTATGAAGCTTTTATTGATTTTTATAATCGATTTCATGCAACCTTTGATGAGATTGCTCATTCTTCTGTAAATATATCGACGCAAAATAATGAGTTTGATAATAATATTTTAGGTAAGTATTGGAATTGGGTAGTCAAGAATACCGATATTTCAGAATCTTTAAAACAAGAATTACTTAAGCATAATGACTTAAAGCTAAAAAATCAAAGAGTTGAATACGTTGCTGAAAATGAAATTGTAAAAAACTTTTTGGTTAGTAAAGCTTTGGCACCAATTGAAGAAACCTATCAAAAACTTGGTTTTCCTAAATTTAATATTCATGTTTATGTTGATGAAAGTGCTTCACAAGAAAAAATAAAAGACTTTCAACTTCAAAAAGAAAAACGTGATGCCCAATTAGCGCAAAAAGCAGTTAAAGCAATTAAAGAATCTACTGCTAAAAGGCAAAAAAGTAGTAATAAAGCTGTTCCTAAAGGTAAAGTAATGATTGGTAGACCAATTAAAGACGATGTTGAAATTACTAAAATGAGTGATATTGTTCAAGAAGAAAGACTAGTTATTATTAATGGCCATATCTTTGATAAGGAAATTAGATCGTTACGTTCTGGTCGTCAGTTAATGATCTTAAAAGTTACAGATTATTCTTCTTCCATTGAAATTAAAAAATTTTCTAATAATGAAGACGATGAAAAACAATTTGCTGCTATTCAAGAGGGAGATTGGATTAAAGCACGTGGTGGAGTACAAGAGGATAATTATACTCATGAATTGACTCTAAATGCTTATGATATTAATCCTTTGAAGCATGAGGAACGAAAAGATACTGCTGAAAAGAAACGTGTTGAACTTCATCTACACACTCAAATGAGTCAAATGGATGCAACCAATAGTATTGGTGATTTTGTTGCAAGAGCTAAAAAATGGGGGCAATCAGCAATAGCAATCACAGATCATGCTGCTGTTCAGGGTTTTCCTTTTGCATATACAGCTGCCAAAAAGAACGATATGAAAATGATTTATGGGGTTGAAGCTAACGTTGTAGACGATGGAGTTCCAATTACTTTTAATGCTGATGATCGCGAATTATATGATGCAACGTATGTAGTATTTGATATTGAAACGACGGGTTTATCTGCTATTTATGATAATGTAATTGAAGTTTCAGCTGTTAAAATGCAACACGATAATGTAATTGATCAATTTGAAGAATTTATTGATCCTGGCTTTCATTTATCTGACTTTACAACACAGTTAACTTCTATCACTGATGAAATGGTGCAAGGCTCTAAATCTGAAGAAGAAGTTTTTAAACTGTTTAGAGATTTTTGTGGTGATGCAATTGTTGTTGGTCATAATGTTACATTTGATGTTGGTTTTATGAATGTTGGCTACGCTCGATATGGTATGGAAAAGATTCAAAATCCTATTATTGATACACTACCTTTAGCACGTTTTTTATATCCTAATTTTAAAAGTTATCGTTTAAACACCTTAGCTAAGAAGTTTGATGTGTCTCTTGAACACCATCATAGAGCGGTATATGATGCTGAAAGTACAGGCCATTTAAATTATATTTTTGTTAAAGAGGCTGAAGATAAATATGGCATCACAAAAGTAAATGAGTTCAATGCTCATATGAGTGAACACGATGCATACAAGCATGCTCGCCCATTTCATGCAATTTTACTAGCTAAAACTCAAACTGGACTAAAAAATATGTTTAAGCTAATTTCTTTATCCAATGTTAAATATTTTTATCGGGTACCTAGAATCCCTAGGAGTGTGTTAGAAAAATACCGAGAAGGCATTTTGGTTGGGTCAGCTTGTTCTAGTGGTGAAGTATTTACTTCAATGATGCAAAAAGGTAAACAAGAAGCTACTGAAAAGGCGAAATTTTATGATTATTTAGAGGTACAACCGAAAGCAGCTTATCAACCGTTGATTGATTCACAATTAATTCATGATGAAAAACATCTAGAAGAAATTATTTCCAATATGGTTGAAACCGGTAAAGAACTTGAAAAGCCAGTTGTCGCTACTGGGGATGTTCATTATTTAGACCCACATGATTATATTTATCGAAAAATATTAATTAATTCTCAAGGTGGAGCTAATCCATTAAATCGTCAAGAATTACCAGATGTACACTTTCTTACAACTAACGAAATGTTAGATAATTTTAATTTTTTAGGAGAAGATTTGGACAATAGGATTGTAGTTGAAAATTCTAATAAAATAGCTGATATGATTGATGATGATATTCATCCAGTTCTTGATAAATTATATACACCACACATGAACGGTGCTGAAGATGAAATTAAGAATAGTACAATGGACAAAGCTCACGAATTATATGGCAATCCATTACCTGAAATAATTCAAAAGCGTTTGGATCGAGAATTAAAAAGTATCATTGGAAATGGATTTTCCGTTATTTATCTAATTGCTAAGCGTCTAGTATCTAAAAGTAATAAAGATGGTTACTTAGTAGGTTCTCGTGGATCTGTAGGATCTAGTTTAGTTGCTACTATGGCAGGAATAACTGAAGTGAATCCTTTACCACCACATTATCGTTGCCCTAAATGCAGATATTCTCATTTCTTTACTAAAGGTGAATATGGTTCTGGTTATGATTTGCCACATAAAGAATGTCCTAATTGTGGAACACTAATGGTTGGGGATGGACATAATATTCCTTTTGAAACTTTCTTAGGGTTCAAAGGAAATAAGGTTCCTGATATTGATTTAAATTTCTCTGGAGATTATCAACCAATTGCTCATAATTATTTAAAAGTGCTTTTCGGTGAAAAGAATGTTTATCGTGCTGGAACGATTGGAACGGTTGCTGATAAAACTGCCTATGGATTCGTTAAAGCATATGAGCGTGATACAGAACAGGTAATTAGAGGCGCTGAAATTGATCGTTTAGCTAAAGGTGATACTGGTGTTAAGCGAACTACTGGACAACATCCAGCTGGTATTATTATCGTGCCAGATGATATGGATATTTTTGATTTCACTCCAATTCAATATCCTGCTGATGATCAAAATGCAGCATGGGAAACTACTCACTTTGATTTCCACTCAATTCATGACAACATTTTAAAGATGGATGTTTTGGGACATGATGATCCAACTATGATTAGAACACTCCAAGATTTATCAGGAGTTGATCCTCAATCTATACCAATGGATGATCCTGGAGTTATGGGACTATTTTCTGGTACTGATACAATTGGAGTTACTCCCGAACAGATACAATCTAAAACTGGGACTCTTGGTGTTCCAGAATTTGGGACCAAATTTGTTAGAGGAATGTTAGAACAAACTAAACCTAATAATTATTCACAGTTATTACAAATTTCAGGATTATCACATGGAACTGATGTTTGGTTAGGAAATGCTGATGAACTAATTAGGGATGGTAAAGCTACCATTGCCAATGTTATTGGGTGTCGTGATAACATTATGACTGATTTAATTAATTGGGGACTGGATTCAGAAACATCCTTCCAAATCATGGAATCTGTTCGTCATGGTCGAGGAATTCCAGATGAATGGCAAAAACAAATGCATGAAGCCAATATTCCACAGTGGTATATTGATTCTTGCTTGAAAATTAAGTATATGTTCCCACGTGCGCATGCCGCTGCTTATGTTCTAATGGCTTTACGTGTTGCATACTTTAAAGTTTATTTTCCTTTAGTATATTATTGTGCATATTTCTCAGTTCGTGCTGATGACTTTGATTTAGTATCTATGTGCAATGGGAAAGAAGCAATAAAAAATAAAATGAAGGAAATTAATGATCAAGGTAATGATGCATCATCCAAAGACAAAAATTTACTAACAGTTTTGGAATTATCTAATGAAATGGTAGAACGTGGTTTTGATTTTGAAATGGTTAACTTAGAAAAGTCAGACGCTGAAAAATGGTTAATAGATGGTAAAAAATTGATTGCTCCATTTAGAGCTATTCCTAGTCTGGGATTAAATGTTGCAAAACAAATTGTTGCTGCTAGGGCTGATAAACCATTTATTTCTAAAGAAGATTTATCTAAGCGAGGAAAAGTTTCTAAAAAGATAATCGAATTTATGACTGATAACCATGTTATTGATGGTTTACCTGATGAAAATCAATTAAGCTTATTTGACATGATGTAGTTAAAATTGAATTATATATGTATGTGTGGTATTATGAAATTTGATTAGTATCCATGGAAGGGAGTGAGCAGAAATGCTCGCTCTTTTTATTGGTTTTTTTAGGAGGCGTTTCATTGAGTGAAATTACAGAGACAGTTGAGAATTTAGTAAATCCAATTCTTGCTGAACATGACTTTTATTTATATGACATTGAATTTGTTAAAGAAAGTAAAAGTTGGTATTTAAGAGTATATATTGATAAGAAAAATGGAATTAATATTGAAGATTGTGCACTTGTATCTGATGAACTAAGTGAAAAACTAGATTCCATCGAACCAGATCCAATCCCACAAGCATATTTTCTTGAAGTTTCCTCTCCAGGAGCAGAAAGACCTCTAAAGAAACCTTCTGATTTTGAAAATGCAATTGGTGAATATATTCATGTTTCTCTTTATGCACCAATTGATGGAAATAAGATTTATGAAGGTACTTTAAAAGAAGATAACGACGATGATTTAGTTATTAACATTAATATGAAGGGTCGATTTAAAGATTTATCGATTCCTAAAAAATCTATTGCTAAAGCTAGATTAGCAATTAAATTTTAATTAAGGGAGAAAATTAACATGAGTAAAGAACTCTTAGGCGCTTTAGACGCTTTAGAAAACGATAAAGGAATTGCAAAAGAAACGATTATTGATGCTTTGGAAGCGGCTTTAACTTCTGCTTACAAACGTAATTACAATCAAGCACAAAACGTTGAAGTTTCATTTGATGATAAAAAGGGTAAGGTTCATGTTTACGCCGTAAAGCAAGTGGTTGAAGATGTTGTGGATAATCGTTTGGAATGCAGCTTATCTGATGCTTTACAACTTAATCGCGGTTATGAATTAGGTGACGATATTAGATTTGAAGTTACTCCTAAAAATTTTGGTAGAATTGCCGCTCAAACTGCTAAACAAGTTATTATGCAAAGAGTTCGTGAAGCAGAAAGAACTATTGTTTATAATAAATATAGTAAATACCAAGATGAACTAATGACTGGTGAAGTTGAAAGAGAAGATAATCGTTTTGTATATATCGATTTAGGTCAAGTGGAAGCAGTTATGCCTCGTAATGATCAAATGCAAAATGAAGAATATCGTCCTCAAGACCGTATTAAAGTTTATGTTAATAAGGTTGAAGATGCTACTAAGGGCCCTCAAATTTTTGTTAGCCGTACTGCACCTGGATTATTGAAGAGATTGTTTGAAGAAGAAGTTCCTGAGATCTATGATGGAACTGTTGAAATTGTTTCAATTGCTAGAGAAGCCGGTGATCGTGCTAAAGTAGCTGTTCGTTCTACTAATGATGATATTGACCCTGTTGGTACTACAGTTGGACCTAAAGGACAACGAGTACAAACTATTGTTAATGAACTGGGTGGAGAAAATATGGACATTGTTCAATGGACAGATAATCCGGCTGAATTTATTTCCAATTCTTTGAATCCTTCAGAAGTTGTTGATGTCGTATTCGATGAAGAAAATGAAAATGCATGTACTGTAATTGTACCTGATTATCAATTATCATTGGCTATTGGTAAAAAAGGACAAAATGCTCGTTTAGCAGCTAAATTAACTGGATACAAAATTGATATCAAGTCAGAATCAGAGATATCTAAAGATCCATCTGATACAATTGATGATGACTCTTCAGATGAAGAATTTTAATTTTAAGGAGTGATAATTCGATGAAACGTAGAAAAATTCCGATGAGAAAAGACATTGTCACCGGAGAAATGGCTCCAAAAAAAGAATTGATAAGAGTTGTAAGAGATAAAGAAGGAAACGTTTCAATTGATGAAACTGGTAAGAAATCAGGTAGAGGTGCTTATGTTTCAATCAATGTAGATGTTGCTAAAAAAGCTAAACAGAATAAAACTTTTAATGAAGTATTTTCTGTTGATCTTGATGACTCATTTTATGATGAATTAATCAAATATGTTGATCATAAACAAGCTAGAAAAGAACTATTTAAAAATGGAAAATAAAGATAGAATTTTAAATTTCATAGGACTTGCTAAGCGTGCAGGTAAGGTTACAACTGGAGAGGATATTTTATTAAATGCAATTAAAAAAAATAAAATAAAATTTCTATTTATTCCATCCGATGCTGGTAAATCAAGCTATAAAAAGTTTATGGATAAGTCAAGCTATTATGGTATTCCGGTGAACAATATGTTCGTTAAAAATGACCTAAGTAACGCAATAGGTATGAAAAGAACAATTATTGGAATTTCAGATTCCGGATTTGCCAAACGTTTGAATGAAATGACAAATAATTGTAAAGGAACGTGATGGTATGGGTAAAAAGAGAATTTATGAACTATCAAAAGAAATGAGAGTAGCCAGTAAGAAAATTTTAGATACTGCTAGATCAAAGGGTATGGATGTAAAAAACCATATGTCTACTTTAAGTGATAGTGATGAAAAAGTAATCAGAAATATTTTGGGTAAAAAAACTAATCATTCTAAAAAACCTTCAGAAAGACATCACAATAAGAATTCAATGAATAATAACTCAAATCAACATCAACAATCTAATAATCATAGTAACAACAGTAATAACCATGTAAATAATAATCATAGTAACAATAATCAAAAATCAAACTTTAACAATAATTTTAAGCAAGGTAAAAAGAACAAGAAAAAATTTAATAAGCGTCATAATCGTCATAACAGATTTGCTGGAATGTATACCAAGAATCAAAGAATTAGACAAAATAATAAGAAAAACAAAGCACCAGAAAGAAAGGAACGTCCATTACCAGAAACATTTGTTTACAATGCTGGAATGAATGCACAAGAAATTGGTAAAGCTCTTCATAGAGAACCAGCTGAAATTGTTAAAAAATTATTCATGCTAGGGGTTATGGTTAACCAAAACGTATCCTTAGATAAAGATACAATTGAACTTTTGGCTGCTGATTATGGTATTAAAGCAGAAGAAAAAGAAGTTGTTAATGTATCAGATCTTGATAAGTTCTTTGAAGAAGAAGAAAATAATAAGGAACATCAAGAAGATCGTGCGCCTGTTGTTACTATTATGGGACACGTTGATCATGGTAAAACTACTTTATTAGACTACTTGAGAAATTCACATATTACTGCTGGTGAAGCAGGAGGAATTACTCAAGCAATTGGTGCTTATCAATTGAAGAAAGATGGCAAAACTATCACTTTCTTAGATACTCCAGGACATGCTGCTTTTACTGCTATGCGTGCTCGTGGTGCTGATATTACTGATATTACAATCTTGGTAGTTGCAGCCGATGATGGTGTTATGCCACAAACAATTGAAGCAATTGATCATGCTAAAGCTGCTAAAACACCAATTATTGTTGCTATTAATAAAATTGATAAGCCAGGTGCAAATCCTAATCATGTGATTGAACAATTAACTGGTCATGGCTTAGTCCCAGAAGACTGGGGTGGTGACACTATCTTCGTTGAAATTTCAGCTAAGATGGGAACTAATGTTGACGAATTAATCGATATGATTTTACTTGAATCAGACGTTATGGAATTAAAAGCTAATCCAGATCAAAATGCTGCTGGTTCTGTAATTGAAGCACGTTTGGATCGTGGACGTGGACCAGTTGCAACATTATTAGTTCAACAAGGAACAATGCATGTTGGAGATCCAATTGTTGTTGGTGATACTTTTGGTCGTGTTAGAACAATGATGAATGAAAAGGGTAAGAACTTAGATAAAGCTACTCCTTCTACTCCAATTGAGGTTACTGGTTTAAATGATGTTCCAGAAGCTGGTGATCGTTTCATTGTCTTTGATGATGAAAAGACTGCTCGTGCAGCTGGTGAAGAAAGAGCCAAAGAAGCTCAAATGGAAGAACGTAAGAAAAATAATAGTGTAACATTAGACAATCTATTTGATTCAATTAAAGAAGGCGAAAAGAAAGAAGTCGACGTCATTATTAAAGCTGATGTTCAAGGTTCAGTTGAAGCTTTAGCATCTAGTTTACAAAAAATTGATGTTGAAGGTGTTAAGGTAAATATTGTTCATAGTTCAGTTGGAGCTATTAATGAAAGTGATGTTGCTTTAGCAGAGGCAAGTAATGCTATTATTTTAGGATTTAATGTACGTGCTACTTCACAAGCTAGAGAACAAGCAGATACTGATAAAGTAGACATTCGTTTACATCAAGTTATTTATGATGCGATTGACGAAGTTGAATCAGCCATGAAGGGTATGTTAGCACCTAAATATAAAGAAGTTGTTACTGGTGAAGTTGAAGTAAGACAACTATATAAAGCATCTAAAGTTGGTACTATTGCCGGTGGTATGGTAACTAACGGTTATGTTAGAAGTGATAGTAAGATTCGTTTGATTCGTGATAATGTTGTTGTTTATAATGGGGAATTAAATAGTTTGAAACGTTTCAAAGATGATACTAAAGAAGTTAAACAAGGTTTCGAATGTGGACTTACAATTGAAAACTACAATGATATCAAAGAAGGCGACGTTGTAGAAGCCTACAAAATGGAACAAATACCTGTTAAATAAGAGGTGAATTTTAATGGCACAATATAGAGTTGGTAGATTAGAACAAGAAATTCAACGCGAAGTTAACGATATTTTGTTAAAGAGAGTAAGAGATCCTCGCGTTCAAGGAGTTACTATTACTGGTGTAGATGTAACTGGGGATTTGCAACATGCAACAATCTATTACAGTATTTTATCTGATCAAGAAAGTGATGAAGATGAAACACAAAAAGGATTGGATAAGGCGACTTCTTTAATAAGAGGTGAGCTTGGTTCTCGTTTGAGCATTTATAGAACACCTGAACTAATTTTTAAATTAGATGGCTCCATTCAATATGGAAGTAAAATTGATCAACTTATTAATAAATTAAAAAAATCAGATAGATAAACAAAAGGCAGATTTGAATCTGCCTTTTTTATTTATTTTAATTTATTAGTATAATTTCATTATGATATAATTTTAGTTAATAATTATATTTTAGGAGAAAAAGTATGTTAAATGGAATTGTTCCTTTATTTAAGGAAAAGGGTATGACAAGTTTTGACTGTATCAGGAAGATGCGTGGCATACTAAAAATGAAAAAAATAGGCCATAGTGGTACTCTAGATCCTAATGTTGATGGAGTCTTACCAATATGTATTGGAAATGGAACTAAAGTTGTTGATTATTTAATGTCATCAGGAAAAGTTTATCGGGGTAGTATAACTTTAGGTTTTTCAACAACCACTGAAGATTTAGATGGTGATGTTGTTGATCGTAAATCCTTGAAAAAACAGTTATCAGATGAAAAAATAAATGAATTGCTAAATAGCTTTGTATCTGATGATTTAATTCAAATTCCACCAATGTATTCAGCTATTAAAGTAAATGGTAAAAGATTGTATGAATATGCTAGAAATAATGAAAAAGTAGAAAGACCAGAGCATCATGTTCAGATTAACTATTTTAAACAAATAAAAGATAGTTTCTATGATAGTAAAAAGCATGAACAAACTATTTATTTTGAAGTTGGTTGTGGTAAAGGAACATATGTTAGAACTTTAGCAGTTGATTTCGGTAAAAAAATAGGAATGCCTGCTGTAATGTCTAATTTAACTAGAATTAAAAGTGGTAACTTTACAATTGATCAAACTGTTAAACTATCTGATGTTGAAGATGCAATGCATAAAGATAATATTGATAGTGTGATGTATTCTATTGATCATGCTTTACTACAATACAAACATGTTGAAATGTCAGATTCACAGTGGAAATTAGTACAAAATGGTGTATGGTTACGTCCAGATGAATTAGATATTAATGATGAAAAATGTGTTCTTACCTATAAAAAAGATATAAAAGCTTTATATTATTTTAGCAAAGACAAACAAGCATTTAAGCCAGAAAAAATGTTTAGTAATAAATAGAGAGGATACTTTCTAATGGAGATTATTAAAATTCACCATCCAATAGATAATAATTTTAAAAGCAGTGATAAATGTGTACTTGCTATGGGATATTTTGATGGTATTCATTTAGGACATCAAAAAGTCATTGAAAAAGCAAAAGAGATTGCTATAAAGAAACATTTAGATTTGGCAATTCTTACTTATGATCACAAGCCCTCAATTGTTTATAAACAAATTAGCAGTCATGAAAGAAGAAACATAACTCTTAATGATTATAAAATGAAATTATTTAAAACTTTTGGGGTAAAAAAAGTATTCTTAGTAAATTATAGTTTCGATTTTCAAAATCAATCACCAATAGAATTTGTTAATAATTATTTAATAAGATTCAATGTCGACACTGTTGTTGCTGGTGTGGATCATACTTATGGGTCTAAAGATGCTGATATGAAGAACATGATCGGATACTCTGATGGCCGTTTTGATGTCTGTGCGGTTGATTTAAGTAGTTTTAATGATAAAAAAATTAGCTCTACTGCTATTAGGCATAATCTTGATCAAGGAGATATTAAAACTGTAAATAATCTTTTGGGTCGTCCTTTTAAAACTTTTGGCTTAGTAGTTCATGGATTAGCCAGAGGTAGAGAATTAGGGTATCCTACAGCTAATATTGAACATAGCGAATTTCAATGGCTACCAAGTATTGGAATTTATGTAGTTAATATAACCATCGGTGACAAAACATATAATGGAATGGCATCAATTGGAAGAAACGTTACGTTTGGAGATAAGAATCCAATTACAGTTGAAATTAATATTTTAGATTTTGATCATAATATTTATGGCGAAAATGTATCTATAGATTGGTTATATCGTATCCGTGGTGAAGTTAAATTTGATGGGGTTGATAACTTAATTAATCAACTATCAATGGACGAGAAATTTACTAGAAAATTTTTTAATAAAAAACAAGGGTAGTTTTCTTGACTTATATATGATGCTTTGTTAAATTATATATTGTAGTTAGCACTTAGTTAATAAGACTGCTAAGAGTGCTAACTATTAAAGGAGTGATTGATATATGCTCAGTGAAAGGCAAAAAACCGTTTTAGAAGTAATCGTTAGTGATTATACAAAATCTGGTGTACCTGTCGGTTCCAAAGCATTATCGAATCAACTACCCATACATGTCAGTTCAGCTACCGTAAGAAATGATATGGCTTATCTTGAAAAGATTGGTTTAATTTCCAAAACACATTCTTCTTCTGGAAGAATTCCATCAATTGAAGGATATCGATATTATGTTGATAATTTACTTAATCCTAATCCTATTGATAATAGTGATATTAGAATTATTAGAACAGCATTAGGTGGTCATTTTGGAAAAATAGATGAGATTGTTGAGCAATCTGCTAATATCTTATCGAATTTAACAAATTATACTGCTTTAGCTTTAAAACCTAAGCAGCAAGTAAGCCGTAGATTAAGAAGCTTTCATTTAGTTCCTCTTGGCAATAGACAGGTAATGGCAATTTTAATTACTGATAGTCAAGACGTCATTAATCAAATTTTTCATATTTCTGATGATATTAATGGTGAACAATTAGATTCCGTTGTAAAGTTAATTAATGATAAAATGGTTGGAAAATCTTTATCATATATTTTAAAATCATTATTGGAAGGTGATTTTACTAAAGAAATTGTTAAGTATATCAATAATCCAAAAGGAATATTGGCTACTCTTAACAATATATTAACCGAAGCTTCTAAAAATCAATTCTATATCGGCGGTGAATTGAATTTGTTAAGTTTTACTGATAATAATGATATCAGTTATCTAAAGCCAATATACTCATTATTGAATGATACTGATGATATTTCTCAATTTATAAATAATTCTGGGAAATCAATTTCAGTTAAAATAGGTCCTGAAATAAGCAATAGTTTATTAAAAGACTATAGTGTTATTACTGGGACTTATGATGTTGGTGAATATGGTAAAGGAGTAGTTGCCGTATTAGGTCCTACTAGAATGCCATATTCAAGAATTATTGGAATAGTAGAAAGCTTCCGAGATGAATTATCAAAGAAACTATTAAACTATTATAATAAATATGATCAGTAAAGGGAGGTATTCACTTGTCAAATAAAGACGAAAAGAAAGACTTAAAGCAATCTGATCCTAAAAAAGATGTATCCAAAAAGGAAGCTAAAGCTGCCAAAAAAGATGCAAAAAAGGAAAAGAAAGATGCTAATCAAGCTAAAATAGAAAAGCTTGAACAAAAAGTGGATGAAGTTTCTGATCAATATTTGAGAGCAGAAGCCGAAATGCAAAATATGCAAACTCGTTTCAAACGTGAACGTGCTGATATTTATAAATATGATGGTCAAAAATTGGCCACAAGTATTTTGCCAGTAGTTGATAACTTAGAACGTGCTTTAAGTACTGAAGTTACTGATGATGCTGGGAAACAACTTAAACAAGGTGTTGAATTAGTTCTTAGTCATATGAATAAGGCTTTGTCTGAAAATGGCATTGAGGAAATTGATGCTGAAGGACAAAAGTTTGATCCAACACTTTGTCAAGCTGTCCAAACTGTTGATGCAGATGACAATCATCCTGCAGATACAGTTGTAGAAGTTTTACAAAAGGGCTACAAACTAGCTGATCGAGTAATTAGACCAAGCATGGTTGTAGTTGCACAATAATAATAAATAAAAAGGGGAAAGATAATTATGGCAAGTAATAAGATTATCGGAATTGATTTAGGAACAACTAACTCAGCCGTTGCTGTTCTTGAAGGTAAAGAACCAAAAATCATTACAAATCCAGAAGGATCACGTACTACACCATCTGTAGTTGCATTTAAAGATGGCGAAACACAAATTGGTGAAGTTGCAAAGCGTCAAATGATCACTAACCCTAACACTATCTCATCAATTAAGAGTCACATGGGTGAAGAAGGATACACTGTTGATGTTGATGGTAAGAAATATACACCACAACAAATTTCAGCAATGATCTTACAATACATTAAAGGATTCGCCGAAGATTACTTAGGCGATACTGTTAGCGAAGCAGTTATTACTGTTCCTGCTTACTTTAATGATGCTCAAAGACAAGCTACTAAAGATGCTGGTAAAATTGCTGGTTTAGATGTAAAACGTATTATTAATGAACCAACTGCTGCTTCATTAGCTTATGGTCTAGACAAACAAGATAAAGATGAAAAAGTTCTTGTTTATGACCTTGGTGGTGGTACTTTTGATGTTTCCGTTCTTGAATTAGGTGACGGTGTATTCCAAGTTCTATCTACTAATGGTGACACTCACTTAGGTGGGGATGACTTCGATAAGAAGATTATGGATTACCTAGTTGCACAATTTAAAGATGAAAACGGTGTTGACTTATCAAATGATAAGATGGCATTACAACGTTTGAAGGATGCTGCTGAAAAAGCTAAGAAAGACTTATCAGGTGTTTCTGAAACTGAAATTAGCTTACCATTCATCGCTTCAGGCGAAAATGGTCCATTACATCTACAAACTAAGCTAAGCAGATCTAAGTTTAATGAATTAACTTCTGATTTAGTTGATAAGACCAAGAAACCATTTGATGAAGCTCTTAAAGATGCTGGTTTAAGCACATCAGATATTGATGAAGTTATCTTAAATGGTGGTTCAACTCGTATTCCAGCCGTACAAGAAGCTGTTAAGAGCTGGACTGGTAAAGAACCAAACCATTCAATTAATCCTGATGAAGCCGTTGCTTTAGGTGCTGCTGTACAAGGTGGTGTCTTAACTGGTGATGTTAAGGATGTTGTACTATTAGATGTTACCCCATTATCATTAGGTATTGAAACTATGGGTGGAGTATTCACTAAGTTAATTGACAGAAATACTACAATTCCAACTTCAAAATCACAAGTATTCTCAACTGCTGCTGATAATCAACCTGCTGTTGATATTCATGTACTACARGGTGAACGTCCAATGGCAGCTGATAACAAGACATTGGGTAATTTCCAATTGACTGATATTCCTGCAGCTCCTCGTGGTGTCCCTCAAATCGAAGTTAAATTTGATATTGATAAGAATGGTATTGTTAATGTTTCTGCTAAGGATAAAGGTACTGGTAAGGAACAAAAGATTACCATTAAGGATTCTAATGGTCTATCAGATGACGAAATTAACAAGATGATGGACGAAGCTAAGAAGAATGAAGAAGCCGATAACAAACGTAAGGAAGAAGTAGATCTAAAGAATGAAGTAGATCAACTAATTTTCCAAACTGATAAGACTTTGAAAGAAGTTGACGGTAAGGTTTCTGAAGATGAAATCAAGAAAGCCAAAGATGCAGAAGATGCATTGAAGAAGGCTAAGGAAGATAATAACTTAGACGATATGAAAGCTAAGAAAGACGAATTAAGCAAACAAGTTCAAGAATTAGCTACTAAGTTATATCAACAACAAGCTGCCGATCAACAAGGCCAAGCAAAAGATGGTCAAGCTGATGGTAAAGACTCATCAAAAGAAAATGGCAACGATGGTGACACTGTAAATGGTGATTTCCACGAAGTTCACAATGATGATGACAAAAACAATAAGTAATCATTGATTACTAAATGAAAAGTCAAAGTCTGACTCGTTGGGCTTTGGCTTTTTATTGAATATATAATAATTTTATGGGGGATAAAAATGGCTGAAAAAGATTATTACGGTCTTCTTGGAATATCCAAAGATGCAAGTCAAGATGACATTAAGCATGCTTATCGTAAAATGTCAAAAAAATATCATCCCGATATTAATAAGGCTCCAGGTGCTGAAAAAAAGTTTAAAGAGATTAATGAGGCTTATGAAGTTTTAAGTGATCCTCAAAAGCGTCAAAATTATGACCAATTTGGTTCAGCTGATGGTCCTGCTGGCGGCGGCTTTGGCGGCGCTGGTGGTTCTGGCGGCGGCTTTGGCGGCTTTGGCGGCTTCGGTGGCACCGGTGGCGGTGGCTTTGATGATATCTTTAGTCAATTCTTTGGCGGAGGTGGTCAAAGAGCACGTCGTGATCCAAACGCTCCAAAACCTGGCCGTGACTTACAATATCAAATGACAATTAAATTTGAGGATGCTATTTTTGGTAAGAAAACGACTATTAAATATAATCGTCAAGCCCAATGTAGTACTTGTAAGGGATCTGGTGCTAAACCAGGTACTCATCCTGAAACATGTCATAATTGTAGCGGAAGTGGTTATGTAACTTCTGTGCAAAATACACCTCTAGGGAGAATGCAAACTCAACATCCTTGTCCTGTATGTAATGGAACTGGTAAGGAAATTAAAGAAAAATGTCCTACTTGTGGTGGATCTGGTCATAAACAAGAAAGTCATGAAGTAGAAGTTAATATCCCTGCTGGTGTTGATGATGGGCAACAAATGAGATTACAAAATCAAGGTGAAGCTGGTACTAATGGAGGTCCTTATGGTGACTTATTCATTATTTTCCAAGTAAAACCAAGCAAAGATTTTGAACGTCATGGTTACAATTTAGACTATAATCAACCTATATCATTTGTTCAAGCTACATTAGGTAGTGAAATTGATGTTAAGACTGTTTATGGTGACGTTAAACTTAACATTCCTGCTGGAACTCAATCTGGAACAACCTTTAGACTAAGAGGAAAAGGTGTTCAAAGATTAAATAGCAGCAGTAAGGGTGATCAATTAGTTCATGTCAAAATTGATACACCTAAGAGTTTGAATCGTGATCAAAAACAAGCTTTACGAGCTTTTGCTGAAGCTAGTGGCGAAAAAGGTTATAAAAACGGTGGTTTCTTTGAAAAAATGAAAGATGCCATTAATGGTAAAAAATAATAAAAAGAGTTGATGTCATTAGCATCAACTCTTTTTTAATTTGTGCATTATGTTACTGGTTGTTATAATTAAATATAATAATTAATCAGTTGAAAGTAGGAATAAAAATGGATATCAAAAAAATGAAGGAGCACCAAAAATACATTCGTAATTTTTCGATTGTAGCGCATATTGATCATGGTAAATCAACTTTAGCTGATCGTATTTTAGAAATGACAGATACAGTTGCTAAACGTGATATGCAGAATCAATTGCTTGATGATATGGATCTTGAAAGAGAACGTGGAATTACTATTAAGTTAAATGCGGTTGAATTAAAATACCATTCCAAAGATGGTCATGATTATGAATTTCATTTAATTGATACACCTGGACATGTGGATTTTTCATATGAAGTATCTAGAAGTTTAGCTGCTTGTGAAGGAGCCATTTTAGTTGTAGATGCTGCACAGGGAGTTGAAGCTCAAACATTAGCCAATGTTTATTTAGCAATTGATGATGATCTAGAGATTGTACCAGTTATAAATAAAATTGATTTGCCATCTGCACAACCAGATATGGTAAAAAAAGAAGTAGAAGATGTTATTGGATTGGATGCAGACGATGCTGTTTTGGCAAGTGCTAAGAAGGGAATTGGAATTGAAGAACTATTAGAAAAAATTGTTCATGAAGTTCCTGCTCCTCAAGGTAATGTTGAAGATCCACTTAAAGCATTGGTCTTTGACTCTGTTTATGATGATTATCGTGGAGTTGTATTAAGTGTTCGCTTGTACGATGGTACTGTTGAACCAGGAGATAAAATTCGTCTAATGAATAGCGGGAGCGAATATGAAGTTACCGAAGTAGGTGTGAACTCTCCTCATCCAGTTAAGAGAGATTATCTTATGTCAGGTGATGTGGGATATATTACTGCAAGTATTAAAGATATTACCCAAACCAGAGTGGGTGATACTATTACTAAAGTTGATAATCCTGCTGAAAAGGCTTTACCTGGATATCGTGAAATGGAACCTATGGTTTATTCTGGATTATATCCCACTGATAATGCCAAATTTGGTGATTTAAGAGAAGCACTTGAAAAACTTAAGTTAAATGATGCAGCTTTGGAATTTGAACCTGAATCATCACAGGCTCTAGGATTTGGTTTTCGTTGTGGATTCTTGGGTCTATTGCATATGGACGTAGTTCAAGAACGTTTAGAACGTGAATTTAATCTTGACTTAATTACTACAGCACCATCTGTTACTTATCATGTTGAAACTACAGATGATGGTGTAAAAGATGTTGAAAATCCTTCTGAAATGCCAGATGCATCTGAAATTAAAAGTGTTGAAGAACCATTTGTTAAAGCAACAGTAATGGTCCCTAATGATTATGTAGGTCCAGTGATGGAATTATGTCAAGATCGTAGAGGACAATTTGATACTATGGAATATATTGATGACTATCGAGTAAATGTTGTTTATTATATTCCATTGTCAGAAATTATTTTTGACTTCTTCGATAAATTAAAATCTGCAACCAGAGGTTATGCCTCATTAGATTATGAAATTTCTGATTACAAGCCATCTGATTTAGTGAAAATTGATATTCTATTAAATGGTGAAAAAGTGGATGCACTTAGCTTTATTTCTCATCGTTCTTTTGCTGCAAGTCGTGGAAGAGTAATTGTAACCAAATTAAAAGATATTATTCCTAGACAAAACTTTGAAATTCCTGTTCAAGCTGCTATTGGGGCAAAAGTAATTGCTAGAACAAATATTAAAGCTTATAGAAAAGATGTTACTGCTCATTTATATGGTGGTGACCGTACTAGAAGAATGAAGTTACTAGAAAAGCAAAAAGAAGGTAAGAAACGTATGAAGTCTGTTGGTAAAGTTGAGATTCCTCAAGCAGCATTCATGGCAGTCTTACAAACTGATGAAGAAGAAAAAGGTAGTAAATAATTTGACTATGATTTAAATATCATATATTATTATATTTAATAAAGAGTCTTTAACTTAGTCCCGTGAGGCTAGTAAGATACGGCGAATCTTAATTAAGTCTACTTACCTATACACGGTTAAGTAGGCTTTTTTGCTAAGTTAAAACTACTCTTAATTTTTAATTAGGGTGGTATTTTTAAATGGAAAATAAAGATGTTGTTCTAGATGTTGATGAAAAACCAAGATTCTTTTTATGGTTAATGTTATCAATACAGCACCTATTTTCAATGTTTGGTAGTACAGTGATTGTTCCACTATTAGTAGGACTTAGTCCTAGCATTGCATTGTTTGCATCAGGAGTAGGAACTCTATTGCATATTTTAATTACACAGAAGAAAATTCCTGCTTACATGGGGTCTAGTTTTGCCTTTATAGTTCCAATGAAATATTTAATGCAAGCAACAGGATATCCTGGAATTGCTCAAGGTGTTATTGCAGTTGGATTAATTTATTTAACAGTTGCACTTATTATTTGCTTCTTTGGTTCTGACTGGATTGATCATATTTTACCAGCAATAGTAGTAGGACCAATTGTAATTGTAATTGGTTTATCTTTAGCTGGTAGTGCCGCAAATAATGCAATGATGAATAATGGAAAATATGATTTAAAATTTGTTTTTATTGCTCTAATTACATTGTTATTGGCTATAGCATTTAATATTTATTTAAAGGGTTTCTTAGGATTCATGCCAATTTTGTTAGCGATTGTTTGTGGATATATAATTTCTATTTTTATGGGGGAAGTTAATTTAAATACAATTGCTAGTGCACCTTGGTTTTCTCTGCCTAAATTTGAGATTCCATTTGTTTCATATAATGTTCACTTAGAATGGGGTGCTATATTGGCCATTGCTCCAATCGCTTTTGTTACAATTACTGAACATTTAGGGCATATAATGGTTTTAAATGAATTAACTGGTCATAACTATTTTAAGAATCCAGGATTAAGTCGTACTTTAAGCGGTGATGGGATGGCATCTATTTTCGCCGGCTTAGTAGGCGGACCAGCGGTAACTAGTTATGGTGAAAATATTGGCGTGATGGCTATTACTAAAATTCATAGTGTTTATGTACTAATTGGAGCTGCTTTATTTGCAATTGTTTTCTCATTTGTAAATAAATTAAATGTTATTATTATGCAAATGCCATTACCAGTGATTGGCGGAATTAGCTTTTTGTTGTTTGGTACAATTGCTTCAAGTGGAATTAAAATTCTAATTGAAAATGATATTGATATGAATATTAAACGTAATTTGATGATTATCTCATCTATCTTGGTGATTGGAGTAGGTGGCTTTATGTTAAAAATTGGAACATTACCACTGAATGGACTAGCAATTGCAACTGTATTAGGAATTATGTTAAATTTGGTTTTACCAAAAGAAAATAAATAATTTTGCTTTAAATACCGATTAAAAATGGTGATATTAATGATATAATTATTATGTATGTTTATATATATGACTATACCCAGCCATTTTTAATGGGTATTTTTTATTGAAATAGTATATGAAAAAATTAAGGAGAGGTATTAAATATGAATAAACCATATTTATCTGTAATAGTAGCTTGCTACAACGTTCAAGATTACGTTGCTGCTTGTCTTGAATCTATTGCACAAACCGATTTTCCTAAAGAAAATATGGAAGTATTGATGATTGATGATGGTTCCACTGACGATACATCAAATATTGTTGATCAATATGCAAAAAAATATGATTCTTTTAAGGCATTACATAAAGACAATGGTGGAATTAGTTCTACTAGAAATTATGGAATAAAACATGCCCAAGGAGAATATATTGCTTTTGTTGATGGGGATGATTTAGTTCCAGCAGATGGATATTCTAAGTTATCTTATAATGCAAATCAAAATAATGCAGATGTAGTTGTTGGATTTGTTAAACGTTTTGATAAAAATCGTTATAAGAATTCTTATTTACATTCTTTCGCTATTCATGATAACGCTAATCATACTAATATTTATGATAATCATGATTTGTTATATGATACTACAGTTTGGAATAAATTATATCGCCGTAATTTTTTATTAGACAATGATATTAAATTTATTGAAGGCATTATCTATGAAGATATACCATTTACCTTACAAGTACATTTAAAATCTAAAGTTACGGATATAATTGAAGATGTTGTGTATAAATGGCGTTGGCGTGAAAGTAATGATTCAATCACTCAAAGTAGAAGTGCATTATCTAATTTTCAAAGTAGACTAGATGCTTTGAATATGTGTCGAGAGATGCTTAAAAAGGCTGGTCAAGGTGAAAATAGTCCTTTATTTAAAGACTTTAAATATAAGATTTTATTCTTGGACATTTTTATATTTATTGAAAACATTGGTGACAATGAAGAAAGTTATATTTATAAATCACAAGAAATGGTTTATAAATTTTTACGTGATTGGAATCTATGGGATTCTAAACCAATGAATAATTTACCAGTTAAACAACAAGTTGTTTATTATGCATTAAGACATGGAGAATTTAATATTCTTGACACTTATACTTATCGTCAATCAGTTGGACACTTTAAAAAAGGTTTTCATGGATTATCATATAAGTATTACATGCCAGAAATATTTGACTATAGTGATGAAATATCTTCGGCAATTGAATTAGGTAGTGATAATGCAAAAATCAATCAAAAAATGACCAATTATAAAATTGATGAAGACGGTCAGTTTATCGGTCGTGGTTTCTTTATTATTAGAAATATGAGATTGTCTAAGCACTTATTTAGTTTAGGTAATGTTAATGAATTGTTTTCAGCTAAGTTAGTTAATATTGATAATGATAAAGAAATGAAAATCAATATAAATAGGCCGAAAACATCATTGCCTCAAAGATTATTAAATGCTCGTGGTAAATGGACTAATGCTAGATACCAATTTAGCTTTGACATTAATGATGCTATTGAAAAATTGGGAACTGGGACATGGAAAGTATTAATAACCGATTTAATTGCCAATAAATATTTGGTAAGTCGTTATATTTCATCACCTAACAAAAAGACTAAGAATAAATTTATTTTGCCTTATGTAAATGAAGATAAGCATACCAAAATTAGTGCTCGTTTTAATAGTGTTAATGATTTTGTAATTAACTCAAATAGTTTATATCAAGAAGATATTAAAGAACCCATTATTTCTAATGTTTTAAAATCAGGAAAAAATTTAGTCTTTGATGTTATAAATACTGGCAACAACCATATTAAGGCTGAGCTTATAATGCCAGATGAAACGAATATTATTGGTAAGGTTAATGAAAATAACATTGTGTTTGATAACGCTGGTTGGAATACAAACATGCTTAATCAAAAAGCCTTGTTAGTTATGAAAGATAGTTTTACTAATAGTCAGATTAATTATGTATTCGATCAAAATAAACCAAGTGCTCAAATTAATACTGATGATAATATGAGTTACACTGTATTTTATAATAATAGAGATGGTATTGAAATTATCTATGAAAATACACCTTTTATTACTAATAGTATTAATCTTAATTCATCTAATTTATTAAAATTGTCCATTAATATTCCTGATTATCTTAAAAATGAAAATTTGAATATTAATAATAGTAAAATTGAAATGATAAGTAGTGATAAAACAGTTAGAAAAGTTTTTGACAATAGTAATAATGATTTTCAATTAAATGGAGATTTATTATCTTTAAATGTTCAAATAACTAATAAAGAAAAGAACCAATTAAATATTTTATCAGGTAAATATATTTTTAAAGTTTATTTATATGTTAATGATAAAATTAAAGTTTTTAGATTATTAACTGATGAATCACATTTAGTTCCTAAACAGAGTCTATCTTTTAATGGTAAAGATAAGATATATTATCAAATCCAGAATAGTAATAATAATGATTTAGAACTTAAAATTAATCAACCTTTTTCGAATTTTATTGATTCTAAAAAGGTATTTAGATCACTTTCATACTCGTTATTATATCCATTTATGCGTTTTCTACCATTAAGAAAAATTATGGTATTTGATTGTTATTGGTCTAGTAAGTTTGATAGTAATGAAAGATTAATGTATGAATATATGCAAAAAAGTCATCCTGAAATTAAAACAGTTTGGTTTTTTAAAAATACTCAAACACCTATTAATGGTGAAGCCACTAAAGTTAAAGTAAATAGTTTTATGTATTGGTATTATTTAGCTGTTTCTAAATACATTATTCAAAATACTAATATGCCTAATCGATATGCTAAACGTAAGGGTCAAATTGAAGTAGAAACACTTCATGGAACCTTTTTGAAACATATGGGATTTGATGAGCCTCATTTTAAATTTGCTAGTCATGGAGTTCAAAGTCGTTTTGCTAAGAGAAATCGTCGATGGGATTATATGGTAGTACCTTCTGATTATATGGGGGAAATTGCTACTAAAGCTTTTGATTATGATCAAAAACTAATCAAGTCAGGTTTTCCTAGAAATGATGAATTATATACAAATAACAATGATGGTTATATCAATTCAGTTAAAAATAGATTGGGGATTCCATTAGATAAAAAAGTAATTTTATATGCACCTACTTATCGTGAAGATGAAGGTTTCGATTTTCAACTGAATTTGGATAAAATGCAAGCCAAACTTTCTGATAAGTATGTATTATTAGTTAGATTGCACTATTTTGTGGCTCACTCAAATAGTTTTTATAGTAATCCTGGATTTGTTTTTGATGTTAGTGATTATAATAATATTAATGATCTATATTTGATTAGTGATGCAATGATTACAGATTATTCATCAGTAATGTTTGATTATGCACATTTAAAACGTCCAATGTTATTTTATGCTTATGATAAAGATTGGTACTTGGATGATGAAAATCGTGGTGTTTATTTAGACTACGATAAAGAGATCCCGGGGCCAATTATAAAAACCGAAGATGAATTGATTAATCGTATTCAACATTTAGATGCGGTTGCAGATAATTATCATGATAAACTGATTGATTTTTATGATAAATTTGCTCAATATGGACAAAATGGTGATGCTTCAAAAGAAGTAGTAGAAAAGATTTTGTCTACTAAAAATAGTGAATTAGATCAAGTTCCTGAAAAACGTTTAATTTCTAGAAAATTTGGTCATTTATTTAAGGTGAATTATTTACAGGCTTCTATCCTTAATAGATTATCTAATATGCTTACTAAAAAGAATATTATTATTTTTGAAAGTTTCTTTGGAACTCAATATTCAGATAATCCTAAAGCAATTTATGAATACATGAAAAGGAATCATCCTGAATATAAAATGTATTGGAATGTAAATAGGGAGTATATTGATTACTTTAAAGAAAATAATATTCCTTATGTTATTAGATTTAGTTATAGTGGGATATTGAAACAAGCTAGAGCAAAATATTTTGTTACTAATGTTAGAAGACCATTTAGATGGAAACCTGGTAAGGGCACTAAATTAATCCAAACTTGGCATGGAACGCCATTAAAGACATTAGCTGCTGATGTTAATTTGGTTACGATGCCTGGAATTAACGCTGCTAGATATCATAAAGATGTATTTAAAGATAATCGTCGTTGGGATAAAATGATTGCTCCTAATATGTATTCTGCTAATATTATGCAAAGAGCATTTAGAATGAATGCTAATCAAATGATGCTAGATGGTTATCCAAGAAATGACGTTTTAGTTAATTCTTCATGGAAGGATATTGCTTCAATTAAAGAAGACCTAAATATATCTGCAGATAAGAAAGTTATATTGTATGCCCCAACTTGGCGTGATAATGAATATGTTAAGGCTAATGAATTTACTGCAAAACTACATTTGGACCTTGCAAAAATTAAATCACATTTTGGCAACAATGTAATTGTTTTAGTTAGAACTCATTATTTAATTGCCAATAATTTAGACTTATCTGATTATTCAGATATTGCTTTAAATGTTAGTTTGTATCCAGATATTGCTGAATTATATTTAATTAGTGATGTTTTGATCACAGATTACTCATCAGTAATGTTTGATTACGCTGTTCTAAAACGTCCAATGATTTTCTTCACTTATGATTTAGATGATTATGCTAATGAAATTAGAGGTTTTTACTTTGATTTTGTTAAAGATGCTCCTGGGAAAATAGTTAAAACTAATGATGGGGTTATAGATGAACTTGATCATATATTATCTGATAATTGGACTATGAATGATAATTATAAAAAATTCATTGATAAATTTACTCCATGGATGGATGGAAAATCATCTGAACGTGCTGTTAATCAATTCTTAAATGAAGATAATATGAATGAGAATTTTGACGATAATATTTCTAAATATAATCTACAAAATGAAATGAAAATTCATGATGGAGCTTCATTATGGAACTCTGGAAAAGATTTTACAGACCACGAAGATGTTAATTTTTCTCATAATTATAATGATAAGGGTAGTACTGTTAGAGTTATTAAAGTTATGCAATTAATTGATCCTGATTTTAAGGAAAAAATTGGAATGAAGTATGTCTTAATACAACTTAATGGAAAACATCTATGGGTCAATATTGAAGACCTCTATTAAAAATAAAAAAGTCATTAAAGTATATTAATTGCTTTAATGACTTTTTTTATTGATATATATTTCACTTGTTTAATTAAAATGTATATAATAATTAATAAAATCGCTTACATTTTTTGAAAATACCCTTTATTTTATTAATTAAATAGGTTATAATTTATTTTGTTATGAAGTTCACAATTAAAAAATGCTTATTAATCATTATGTTAAGTATTATTTCATTGATTAATTGGCTGTTTATATTATTTTTGTGGCTGTGTTTGTATTAAGTAAAAATATTTAAATGTGAATTATAAATTTGATAGATAAATAATTCACAATATAATGATTTGATTTTATAGATAGGGGTATTGATATTATGCAAAAGTCTGCAGATGCAAAAAAATCAACAAAGACGCCAAGAACTATTTCTTGGTCTAGTACTATTATGTACTTTGTTATTTCATTAGTTATTAATGCGATGGGAAATGTTTTAACATTAGTTACAAGTGTTAAAATTCATCCTTCATTTTTAGGATCAGCTTATTGGACAGCTGCTGAAAATAATCTAGGGTTTGCAGTTCTAGGAAATGGACAATGGGTTTTGTTTTGGGCATTCTTTGGACTAGGAATGTTGATTGCTGTATTCAATGCAATTTTAGTTGGACATTGGAGTTGGAGCAGAATTATTGGTAACGCTGCCTTCTTAGGACCATTTTCATTGTTAATAAATTACTTTAATGGATTAGTTACTCAATGGTTACCAGAAGCTCATAGCATTGGCATGATTTTACTATATGTTTTCTTAAACTTCTTTGGAGTTGCTTTAATTGCAATCGCAATTTCTATTTATCAACGAGTAAATATTGCTCTACATCCAGCTGATGACTTAATGCAAATTCTTAGATTTAAATATTGTGGTGGTAATGCTGCCAAAGCAATGTGGTTCTCATATATTCCACCTACAATAATGGCAATTATCGCTATTATTATTACTCATCAATTTACTAATTTTGGTTTAGGAACTGTATTTGCCTTCTTCTTCCAAGGTGGAATTACAGGTATTGCAGATGCTTTTGTATTTAGAAACTTAAAACATCAAGCTATTGATGTTGGATCAACAAAAGAATAATTGATTCAAAAGTCTTGTTTAATATTTAATAGCAAGACTTTTTTATTAATTGGTGGACAATTTAAATAACTTAATATAAACTTTACATTAAGTATATTATTTGTCATGGATATTTTATTTAATATTTTTTTAGTTGGGAGGTGTGATAAATGTTAAATAGAACAAAAAAGTTTTTAAGAGATAATGGATATTATTATAAAAAAACATATATCAGACCACTACTTACACCCGATAATGTTTATGTTTTTAGATTTGGGAAAAAACGATTAAATAATCGCTTGATTATTAGATACGGTCATCGTTGGACTGGAAGGCAAAAAATTAATGAGATTGATTTAAGACTTCATAAACAAAAGCATCCTCGAATTTTTAAAGATGAAAATTCTTTGCTGATATATTTAGAGGGACACTTAAAGCAACATGAGGAAAAATTAAAACAAATAAAGGAACAAAAAAGAAAAGAAGCTGAAAATAGTGCGTCCGATTAGTTGGATGCACTATTTTTGTATATTTGATAGGAGCATTAATTTGGATATTATTAAATATTTATCAAATGATTCTACTGAAAGAATTGCTAAAAAATTACTAGGCAATATAATAAGTTTTAAAGATAATTATGGTAATATTTTTAGTGGATATATAGTTGAAGATGAAGCGTATTTAGGGATAAATGATAGAGCTTGTCATTCTTATAATAATTATCATTCAAGCAAGAATAATTCTATGTATTTAAGGGCAGGGACTATTTATATTTATTCTATGTTTGGGCATAATCTGTTGAATATAATTACTCAATCTGAGGGGATACCAGAAGGAGTATTGATTAGAGCAGTTCAACCGATTAAAATAACAGATGCTATGATTAATAATAGAAATAAAAACAATTATGAAATTACTAATGGTCCTGGTAAATTAACCCAAGCGTTTAACATTAACCTTAATTTAAATGGTAAAAAATTAGATGAAAGCCAATTATCTTTAGATATTACTAATGGAGCTATACCTGAACACATTAATTTATCATCTAGAATTGGTATTAAAAATAAGGGGATATGGGACAGTAAAAAATTACGATTTTATGTATCTGCTAATCCCTATGTTTCAAAAATCAAAATGCGTAATTGTAATTTCAAAACATGCGGATGGAAAAATAAGGAGAATTTAAAATGCAATGGACAAAACTTTCAGTATTAACCAATAATGAATCACAAGATGCAATAGTAAATATTCTAATGGATTTTGGTTCATTAGGAGTAGAAGTTGAAGAACAAAATAATGAAATAGTAATTACTTCTTATTTTCCAGAAGATTTTAATATTAATGATCAGATTCCATTAATTCAAAATAGAGTGGAAAAATTAAATGAATATGGATTAAATCCGGGTAAAGGTAAAGTTGTTTCTAAAGAATTAAGTGATAATAATTGGAGTAAAGAATGGGAAAAATATTATCATGCAACTAGAATTACAAAATACCTTACAATTTCTCCAGTATGGGAAAAATATAAAAAATCTTTTGAACAAGAAATGGTTATCAAATTAAATCCCCAAAAAGCATTTGGAACAGGCGTTCATCCAACAACCAAATTATGTATGCAAGCTATGGAAATTTATCTAAGAGAGAACCAGTCGATTTTAGATGTTGGGACAGGATCTGGAGTTTTAAGTATTGCTGCAAAACTATTAGGTGCTGATTCGGTTAAAGCTTATGATTATGACGACGATGCAATTGACTCTGCAAAAGTAAATATTGAACTTAATGGATATAAAAATGAAATTTCTGTATCTAAAAACAGTCTTTTAGATGGATTAAAAGAAAAAAGTGATGTTATTTTGGCAAATATGCTACCTGAAGCGGTATTACCTTTAATACCACAGGCAAAAGAAACATTATATGCAGGTGGATTTATTATTATTTCTGGAATCATTAATGAAAAACTAGATATTACATTACAAACTCTCCAATCTAATGATTTTATTTTAGATCAAGTAATGACATTAGGTGATTGGCGTGGAATTGTTGCTCATTTAAAAGGGGAAGGTGAATAATTAAGATGCAACACTATTTTACTAATAATACTTTAAGTTTAAATGAAACTTTTTTAATGTCTAATGATATTGCTCACCATTTTATATCGGTATTAAGATCTAACAATGGTGATAAATTTGAAATTGTTGATAGTAATCATAGACTTTTTATTGCAGAAGTTATTGATAAAGATGTAAGTAAAGCTAAAGTAATAGAAATAAAAAATAAATCAGTGGAGTTACCTGTGGACGTGACAATTATTTGTGGGTTACCCAAAAAAGATAAATCTGAATTAATTGTTCAAAAAGCAACTGAATTAGGTGTTGATCATATTATTTTCTTACAAACAGCTTGGTCAATTGCACAATGGAAAAACAACAAAGTATCTAAAAAAATTAATAGATTAAGTAATATTGTTAGAAGTGCAGCTGAACAATCCCATCGTAATAAAATACCAGATGTTAAATATTTAGATTCTATAAATGATTTATTAAAGGAATCATATGATCATAAGTTAATTGCTTATGAGGAATCTGCTAAAAATGGTGAAAAGGCTGATTTAATTAATTCCTTAAACAATACTAAACCAGCTGATAGCATTGCTGCCTTCTTTGGACCCGAGGGAGGTATTTCTCCTGATGAAGTATCTAGACTCAAAGAAAATGGTTATAAAACTTGCGGTTTAGGTCCTAGAATTTTGAGAACTGAAACAGCACCTTTATATTTTCTTTCATCAATTTCAATGTGGTTTGATTTGTTAAAGTAAAAATTAAACAATTATGATAGAATTTATAAAAATGATTAAAAAGAAGTGATTAGAATGTCTAAACATAAAGTATGGTCTGCTGAAGACTTATTTAATGAAGTTAATAAATATATGAATAAAGATCACGTTGACATTATTAAAAAAGCATACAATTATGCTTCTGATTGTCATGAAGGACAATCTAGACAATCTGGAGAACCATATATTGTTCATCCAATTCAAGTAGCTAGTATTTTGGCTCAACTAAGAATGGACCCTGAAACTATTAGTGCTGGGTTATTACATGACGTCGTTGAAGATACTAATGCGACCTTAGATGATATTGATGAAAAGTTTGGCAAAAATGTTGAAATTATTGTTGATGGGGTAACTAAGCTAGGCAAAATAAAATATAAATCTAATCAAGAACAATTAGCCGAAAATCATAGAAAACTTTTATTGGCTATGTGTAGCGATATTCGTGTAATGATTGTTAAGCTAGCTGATCGTTTGCATAACATGAGGACTTTAAGACATTTGAAACCTGAAAAGCAGTGGCGTATTTCCAATGAAACCCTTGAAATTTATGCACCTCTAGCTGATAGATTAGGGATTGGAACAATTAAGTGGGAACTTGAAGACATCTCACTTCGTTATTTAAATCCACAACAATACTATAAAATAGTTCATTTAATGAACTCTAAGCGTAATGAACGTGTTGCATATGTAAATGAGGCTGTTAAAGAAGTTAAAAAGCAAGTTAGTGACATGAATTTACCTAATGTTGAAGTGTATGGACGCCCTAAACATTTATACTCGATTTATCGTAAAATGGTTATTAAACATAAAAAATTTGGGCAAATTTATGATTTATTGGCTGTTAGATGCATAGTCGATTCAATTAAAGATTGTTATGCTGTATTAGGCGCTATTCATACTAAATGGTCACCAATGCCTGGACGCTTTAAAGACTATATTGCCATGCCTAAAGCTAATATGTATCAATCACTTCATACCACTGTTTTTGGACCAGGTGGTAAACCACTAGAAGTACAAATTAGAACTAAAAAGATGCATCAAATTGCTGAATATGGGGTTGCGGCTCATTGGGCTTATAAAGAAGGGATGACTGATGAAGTTCAAGCTTCTTCTGATAATAATCGTTTAAACTGGTTTAAACGCATTATTGAAATTCAAGAAGATACTGATAATGCATCCGAATTTATGGATGGTGTTAAAGGTGAGCTTTTTGGTGACCATGTTTATGCTTTTACACCTCAAGGTGATGTTTTAGAATTACCTAAGGGTGCTGGACCTTTAGATATGGCTTATTTAATTCATACAGATGTTGGTAATCATACCACTGGTGCTAAAGTTAATGGAGTGATTGAGCCTTTAGACTATGAGATTAAAACGGGTGATATAGTTGCCATCATGACGTCTACTAGTTCAACTGGACCTAGTCAAGATTGGGAAAACTTGGTTACTACTAGTCGAGCAAAGCATAAAATTAGACAATTCTTTAGACATAAGGATCGTGAAAAGAATATTGCAATAGGTAAAGATTTATTAAATCAAGCTATTAAAGATAATGGTTATGATATTAGTGATGTTTTAACAAAACCCAATATGGATAGATTGCTTAATAAAACTTATTATAAAAGTATTGATGATATGTATGCCGAATTGGGCTTTGGCAATAAGCAACCAAATGGATTAGTTAATATTTTAACTTTACAAATTCGTGATGATGCTGAGAAAAAACGTCAAGAACAAGAACAAAAAGATATTTTAGAAAATCATCAGACTATTGAAAAAAATAATAATCATCCTAATAATAAAAACAGTAAGTTAAATAAACCTTCTGATGGCGTTGTTATTAAAGACGTAGACAATTTATTAATTCGATTAAGTCATTGTTGTGCACCTGTTCCAGGAGATAAAATTGTTGGATATATAACCAAAGGTAGAGGAGTTTCAGTGCATCGTGATAACTGTCCTAATGTTATAGAAGATGATGATCGTCTGGTTAATGTAAATTGGGATATTCCTGATGATTCACATACTTTGTTTAATGCATACGTTCAAGTTGAAGGATATAACAGAAACAGCATGCTTAATGATGTTATTAAAAATGTTAGTGGTGTATGTAAGCAAATTAATTCTGTTGAGGGAAAAGTCGATCATGATAAAACCGTAACTATTTCTTTGAAAATAAGTGTTAAAAATTTAGCACAATTGGAAATGGTTATGAATCATGTTAAGAACGTTCATGATGTTTATTTTGTTAAAAGGCCATTTAAATAAAAGGGAGTTTTATTTTTGAAAGTTGTATTACAAAGAGTAAATAAAGCTAGCGTTTCAATCAATGATCATTTGTTTAACAAAATAAATAAGGGATACTTATTATTAGTTGGAATCAAGGATAGTGATTCTTCAGATGATATTGACTATTTAGTACGTAAAATTACTAATTTAAGAATTTTTGAAGATGATAATGGAAAGACAAACTTAAACTTATCATCTGTAAATGGAGAAATATTATCTATTTCTCAATTTACTTTATATGCTAATACCAAGCATGGGAATCGCCCATCCTTTGTTGATGCTGGAGAACCAAATTTTGCATCTGAAATGTATGATTCATTTAATCAAGAGCTATTAGATGCTGGTAATTCAGTGAAAACTGGTCAATTTGGTGCTGATATGCAAATTGATTTACAAAATGATGGTCCATTTACAATTGTTTTTGATACAGAAAATAAATAATATTAAAAGGGAGCTTTTTGCTCCCTTTTTATGATAGGAGAGACTTAATTATGCAAAAAAATATTTTTTGGGATTTTGATGGAACCTTATTTGATACTTATCCAATTATGGTTGATAGTTTTGCTGATGCGTTAGAAGAAATGAATATTGATGAAATGGAAATTGATAAATATGATATTTTATTAACAATGCGTCAACATTCTCTAGGGACAGCATTACAAAAATTTGCTGCTGAATTTAGCATTAACAAAGAAGAATTATCTGTTATTTATCATAGATTTGAAAAAGATAATATGGTTAATGCCAAACCGTTTTTAAATGTTGATAAAGTTGTAAAAATGGTCGCTGATCAAGGTGGTAAAAATTATTTATTAACTCATCGTGATAATTTTGCTTTAAATTTACTACAAGATTTTAACCTAAGAAAATTCTTTGCTGATATTGTTACAAAAAATCAGGCTTTTAAAAGAAAGCCTGATCCAGAATCATTAAATTATTTAATTCAGAAACATAATATTAGTCGATCAGATGTTATTATGATTGGTGATCGTAAGTTAGATATTGATGCTGCGCACAATGCATCAATTAAGGGATGCTTATTTGATAATAATAATATAATTAAATCGAAGGGTAGTCCTGAAATAGAAATTAATAATTATTATGATTTTTTGCAAAAATATTTTAAATAAATTTATTTAAAATATTATCAACTGCAAATCCATAGGTTTCTCCAAACATATTTAAATGAGCCATTAGGTAATAAAATTGATAATATATCAACCTTTGTTGCCAACCTTGTTCCAATGGATATGCTTCATTGTATCCTTGATAGAATTGTTCATTAAATCCACCAAAAACAGTAGTGATACCGATATCCATTTCACGATCTCCGTAAAATACATCAGGATCAATTAGTAAAGGTAATCCCTTTTCATTAAACATAAAGTTACCTGACCATAAATCTCCATGTAATAAAGAAGGGATTATATCTCTTTCGTTAAAGTCTGAAATGAAATTATTTTTTAATTTTTCATATCTTTTTTGCCGATAGTCATTCCATAGACCATTTTTTTGAGCCATATTAACTAATGGATTTAGTCTTTGCTCTATATAAAAATCAGTCCAGCTATTATTCCACTTATTATTTTTGGGGATTTTGCCTAGGTCAAAATCGTTATCTAAACCAAATTTTGAATTATGGATTTTATGAACATTTGCAACCATTTTTCCCAATTCGTATTGGTTACCATTATTTTTAACGTTAATCCAATCTTGAATTAAAAAGCCGTCTTCTTCTATTTGTCCATATTGTATTATGTGTGGAACTCTAGCTGCTTTTGATAAAAGATGAATACCTTGCGCTTCATGTTCAAAAAATTTTTTACCTCTGTTAGGCTGTACTTTCATAAAATATTTTTTATTATCTGCTAATAATGAATATGAGTCATTAATATCGCCACCACTTACTGGAGTCAATTGTTCAATTTTATTAAAGGGTAATTGAGACAACCATTTTTCGTCTAATTTTTTCATAATTATTACCTCCAATACTTATATTATAATAAATAATTTTATAAATGCTTACAAGTAAGCCTTGACTTTTTTGCATAATTACATTAATCTAAAAATTGAATAGAATAGTTCGCTGATGAAAAAGAAAAGTACGGAATTTTTCTGAAAAAGAGAGCGTCAATTTGGTGAAATGACGACTGTTAAAATTCCAGAAATGACACTTTGGAGGCTAATGATCTTTATTTTTATGATTAGATCATTCGTTTTATACGTTACATAATAGTCAAAGTAAAGGTGGTACCGTGCTTTTTTGCGCCCTTGTCTATATTTTTTAATATTAGACAAGGGCTTTTTTTATTCGCCCTGTTTTTAATTTTAAATTGGAGGTATTGCTAATGAGATATCAACGTCCAAAAGGAACAGCAGATATTTTGCCTGGAGAATCAGAAAAATGGCAATATATTGAAGAAACCGCTAGAATGATATTTTCTGATTATCGTTATCAAGAAATTAGAACCCCAATGTTTGAAAACTTTGATGTTTTTTCAAGAACATCAGGAGAAACTTCAGATATTGTAACTAAAGAAATGTATGATTTCTATGATAAAGGTGATCGTCACGTAACATTAAGACCAGAAGGAACTGCTGGGGTAGTTCGTTCTTTTGTGGAAAACAAACTTTACGGTCCTGATACACAAAAACCAGTTAAAGTTTTTTATATGGGACCAATGTTTAGATATGAAAGACCACAATCAGGTCGTTTAAGAGAATTCCATCAAATTGGGGTTGAAGCTTTTGGTAGTGAAGCTCCAGAATTAGATGTAGAAGTTATTGCGATGGCAATGGACTTATTACAACATTATGGAATTAATGATTTACGTTTAGCTATTAATACTTTAGGTGATAAAGAAACTAGGGCAAACTATCGCAAAGCGCTTATAGACTATTTAACTCCTCATTTTGATAGCTTAAGTGAAGATTCTCAGGAAAGACTGAATAAAAATCCACTGCGTGTTTTAGATAGTAAAGAACCTGCAGATCAACCTTTTGTTGATAATGCACCTTCAATTTTGGATTATTTATCAGATAATGCTGAGCAACATTTTAATAAAGTTACTACTTTGCTAGACGAATTAGGAATTAAATATAGTATTGATCATACTATGGTTCGTGGATTAGATTACTATAATCATACTATTTTTGAAGTTATGGCTAATTCTAAAGCCTTAGGTGAAGGTTATACTACTATCTGTGCTGGTGGACGTTATGATGGTTTAGTTAAAGAATTAGGTGGACCAGAAATGCCAGGAGTAGGATTTGGTTTAGGAGTTGAAAGATTGTTACTTCTTATGGAATCTGAAAAGGTAGAATTTCCAGCATTTAATCCATTAGATGCCTATGTTGTAGGTATTGGAGATAAAGCAAATATAGAAACTTTAAAGATTGTTCAATCATTGAGAATGAATGGATTTGCTGCAGATCGTGACTATTTAAGTCGTAAACCTAAAGCTCAATTTAAGAGCGCTAATAAACTTAATGCTAACTTTACTTTAACCATTGGTGACCAAGAAATTGAAGATGGTACAGTTCACGTTAAACATATGGAAACTGGTAAAGAAGTTACTTTTAAATTAGAAGATGTAAAAAATAATTTTGGAAAGTTAATCGAAGAAAACTTCGAATAATAAGGGGAGGAAAAGATTATGGAACGCACAACTTATTGCGGACTAGTTGATGAAAAATATCTGAACCAAGAAATTTGCCTAGATGGATGGGTTTCAAGAAGAAGAGATCTTGGTAAATTAATATTTATTGATTTAAGAGATCGAGAAGGACTTGTTCAATTAGTATTCAGTGATGAATATAGTAAAAAAGCATTGGAAACTGCTGATCAATTAAGAAATGAATATGTCATTCAAGTTAAAGGAACTGTAGTTTCCAGAGCTGAAAATGAAATTAACGAAGACATGAAAACTGGAAAAATTGAAGTAGATGTTAATGATGTAAAAATCTTCAATAAAGCTAAGAACCCTCCTTTTGATATTAAAAATAATATTAATGTTTCTGAAGAAACTAAGTTAAAGTATCGTTACTTAGATTTAAGACGTCCAGAAGTACAAAAGGGAATCATGTTAAGAAACAGAATTATGCAATCTGTTCATAGCTATTTTGATAAAAATGGATTTATTGATATTGAAACTCCTAATTTAACAGTTTCAACTCCTGAAGGAGCTCGTGATTACTTAGTACCTTCAAGACTATATCATGGATCATTTTATGCATTACCACAATCACCTCAATTATTTAAACAATTATTAATGGGTGCTGGATTCGACCGTTACTATCAAATTGCTCGTTGTTTCCGTGATGAAGACTTACGTGGAGATCGTCAACCTGAATTTACACAAATCGATATGGAAACTTCATTCTTAAATGCTGAAGATATCCAAAAACTAACAGAAGGCTTAATTTCTAAGGTAATGAAAGATACTTTAGGATTAGACATTAAAGCACCTTTTAAACGTATTACTTGGCAAGAATCAATGGATCGTTTTGGTACCGATCAACCAGATGTTAGATTTGGTATGGAACTAAAAGATTTATCAGATATTGTGAAAGATGTTAATTTTAAAGTGTTTTCAAATACCATTAAAGATGGTGGCCAAGTTAAAGCAATCGCTGTACCTGATGGTGCTGAAAAGTATTCAAGAAAAGACATAGATAAATATGCCTCATACATTGAACGTTTTGGTGCTAAGGGATTAGCTTGGATGAAGATTACTGATGATGGATTTACAGGACCAATTGCTAAATTCTTTGATGATGATACCGAAGAAGCAATTAAAGATCGTATGGACGCAAAATCAGGTGATTTATTACTATTTGCTGCAGATCGTGATAAAGTTGTTGCCGATACTTTGGGTTACTTACGTTGTGCAATTGCTGAAGAATTAGATATGATTCCAAAGAACGTATTTGACTTCTTATGGGTAGTCGACTGGCCATTGTTTGAATACGATGAAGGTGCTGAAAGATGGGTACCTGCTCACCATCCATTTACTATGCCTAATGAAGGTGATGAACATTACCTTAATGAAGGTGAAAATCCACATGCTGCACATGCTCAAAGCTATGATATTATTCTAAATGGTTTGGAATTAGGTGGCGGTTCTATCCGTATTCATAACAAAGAATTACAATTAAAGATGTTAAGAGCGTTAGGATTTGATCGCAAGAAAGCTCAAGCAAGATTTGGTTACTTCTTAGATGCTTTAGACTATGGCTTTCCACCTCATGGCGGTTTAGCTATTGGATTAGATCGATTTGCTAGATTATTAGCACAAACTGAAAATATTCGTGATGTTATTGCATTCCCTAAGAATTCAAAAGCAACTGAACCAATGACCAATGCTCCTGCTCCCGTATCACAAAAACAATTAGATGATTTGGGACTTGAAAGTGAAGATACTTATAAAGAATAATTTTTAAAAGGAACTTCCTATTATTGAGGAAGTTCCTTTTTTATCTGAAATAAATATGATTAATTTATTATTAATGTTATACTATTTGCATCTTTATAAGAGGGGTAATGAAAATTATGGATGATGTTCAACAGATTTTAAAAAGACATCAGTATGTAGCAAAAGCTTCTACAGCAGTTATGTATGGGATCATGGTGTCAATTGCTATGAACTTCTTTTGGACTCCAGGTAATATTTATTCATCTGGTTTTACAGGTTTATCACAATTAATAAATACTTTATCAACTAGATATTTTCCAATTACAATACCACCTTCAATTGGTTTGTTTATGTTAAATATTCCTTTCTTTGTTTTAGCTTGGAAACAAATTGGTCATCAGTTTACTTTTTTTACAATTTTAACTGTTTTCTTAGCCAGTTTTATGATTAAAGCTATTCATCCTGTCTATTTAACTCATGATCCAATGATATGTGCTATTTTTGGTGGGGTCGTAAATGGATTAGGTACTGGAATGAGTTTGAAAAATGAGATTTCAACTGGTGGATTGGATATACTAGGGATAGTTATCCGGCGAAAAACAGGGCGTAGTATTGGAACTATTAATATAGCTTTTAATGTCTTTATAATTACGGCTGCTGGTTTTGAATATGGTTGGCCTTATGCATTTTATTCTGCAATTGGAATTGTTGTTAATGCCAAGGCTATTGATTTTGCTTATACTAGACAACAAAGAATGCAAGTATTAATAGTGACTGATCATCCTAAAAGTGTTATTGATAGTATTCAAAGTCATATGCCCAGGGGAATTACAATTATTCACAATGCTGAAGGGGCTTATAATCACAATAAAAAAGAAATATTATTTACAACCATATCTAGATATGAAATGTCTGAATTAGAAGAAGCATTGGCTGAATCTGATCCACACGCATTTGCAAGTATCACAGAAGCTGAAAATATTTTAGGTCACTTTTATGAGCATAAGCTAAAATAAAATATTGAGTTAATTGTTAATTGACGAATGTGTTATAATAATTGATTGTATAAGGTTTCAATTAACATTAATATGGTGGGATAAGTTTTGAAAGTTATATATTTGTTTTTAATAAAAATTGTATCTTTATTATGTTTATTTAGAAAAAAAGAAAATGTTATCTACATAATGAGTTTTGATAATAATCCAGGGTTGATTAAATCAATGGCTAGAAATTTGCCAAAAGGTAAAAAATTAATTGTTTTTTATCAATCTGATAATGAAGCGGTCGCAACTGATTTAGCAGCTTATGGTATTAAAACTATCCAATTTAAAGATGGAATTAATCTTATATTTAATGTGATTCCTAAGATTATGACTGGTCAAATCATCTTTTGTGATAATTATTTTGCTTTTATTGGTGGTATTATTCATAGTAGTAAAACTAAAATTGTTCAATTATGGCATGCTAATGGTGCAATTAAAAAGTTTGGTTGGGAGGATCCTTCTACTGACGAACGTAGTAAGAGCGATAAACGTCGTTTCCAGAAAGTTTATAATCATTTTGATGATTATGTAGTTGCTTCTAAAACAATGGGACAGGTATTTGAAAAAAGCTATCATGTGCCATTTAATAGAATGAAGATGTTAGGATATCCTCGTTCTGATCGTCTTTTTAAAGAGAAGTGGCGTGATATTGCTAAAAGAAGAGTTTATCATTTTGCTCCGCAATTAAAAGATAAGCGCGTTATTTTATATGCACCTACTTATCGTAATGATGGAAAATCTTTTAACCCACCTAAAAAAGTTATTTCAGCTTTAACAGCTGATCCTAATGCGATTGTAATTATTAAATTGCATCCGCTTTTAAATAAAATAGAACAAAAAATGCAAAGAGAAGCGACCTCTGATAATGTTTTATTTTTTAGTCAATTATCGACTACTGATTTATTAGTTGTTACTGATACTTTGGTTACTGATTATTCTTCAATAGCGTTTGATTATTCTTTATTACCTAATGCCCATTCAATGTTGTTTTATATGTTTGACATTGATCAATATAAGAGACATCCAGGAATACAGGATGATATGATTAATTGGTTGCCAAATAAACCAATTAAAAATACAGATTTTTTAGCAAGTGCAATTAAAGAAAATGCAAAAACTGATTTTACTAATTTTAATAATATTTGGAATAAGTATAATGATGGTTTTGCTACAGATCGTGTAATAGAGAAATATATAAAAAGTTTAAAGTAAAGGAAGTGTGATCGACTTGAAGGAAGTCATTACATTAATTAAAGAACAAATTAATAATATAGGAATAATGTTTAGAATCTCTAAATACCAAGATAAATCTGATTATCAAAGTCATTATTTAGGGTTAGTTTGGGAATATTTATATCCACTAATTCAAATTGGTATTTATTGGTTAGTTTTTGGTATTGGTTTGAAAAAGGGTACCTCCAATGGTATTGATTACCTAACATGGATGGTAATTGGAATTACCCCATGGTTTTACATGAACGCAACCACACTTGATTCATCTAAAAGTATCTATCAACAAGTTGGTATGGTTTCTAAGATGAAGTTTCCAGTTAGTGTTTTGCCTACAATTAAGGTTATTTCTAATTTGAGTTCATTTTGGGCAATGTTAATTTTTTCAATTTTCATAGCATACGTAAAGGGTGGCATTGTTCCTAATGTTTATTGGTTACAGTGGTTCTACTATTTCTTTGCAATGATATGTTGGTTAGTAGCTTTTGGAACTTTCAATTCTACAGTTACCATTTTAGTTCGTGATTATCGTATCTTCTTACAATCATTAATGCGTGTTTTATTCTATATGTCTGGAGTACTATTTAACTTTGAAACAAATGCATTTCCAGCTTTCTTTGTTAGAATTTTACAATTAAATCCATTCTTCTATATTGTATCGGGCTTTAGAGAATCAATGTTAGGACAAGATTGGTTCTGGCAAAAGCCATTGTTGATGCTTATTTTTTGGTTAATGGTATTGTTCTTCTTACTGGTAGGTTCACATTTACATTACAAGTTTAGAGCAAGATTTGTTGACTATATTTAATTCTAAAAGGAATTGATTATCTTTATGATTAAATTAAAAAACAAAATAATTAAAATGATTAAACTTTTTATAAGATTTTGTTTAATTATTTTGAATGATATATTGATTATTTTTCCTGTTAAAAAAAATTTAGTTGTTTTTGAAAGCTTTAAAGGAAAAGATATTAACGATAATCCAGCAGCTATCTATGATGAGTGGATTAAAGAATTTCCAGAATATAAAAATTTAGCTTACTTTGCTGTCAAGGTTTCTGAATTTAAAACTTTGAAGACAAAATATCCTGATGTCAAAATGGTAAGAAGATTTTTACCTAAATGGGTTTGGATAATGGCAAGATCTAATTTTTGGATTTTTAATTCTAGAACTCCTAACTGGTGGAAAAAAAATAAGGGTACTACTTATATGCAAACCTGGCATGGGACACCGTTAAAGAAATTAGGAATTGATATTGCTAATGTTAAAATGCCAGGAACTGATACTGATAAATATAAAAGACGTTTTGTTAATGAAGCTCATCGTTGGGATTATTTAATTGCACCTAATCAATATTCGCATCAAATTTTTGCTAGGGCTTTTGACTTTAATAATAAGTTTTTAGATATTGGTTATCCTAGAAATGATGTTTTATATAACAGTGACAATTCTAAAAGCATTGCAAAATTAAAATATAGTTTAATTGGTAACAAAAAGGCTAAAGTAATAACATATGCACCTACTTGGCGTGATGATGATTATAAAACAAAAGGTGTTTATAACTTTGAATTACCATTTAGTTTAAAACAATTTTTTGATAACGTTGATGAGAATACTATTTTAATAATAAGACCACATTATTTAGTTAAAGATGCTATTGATATTAGTGGATATGAAGACCGAGTTAAAATTATGGCAGAAGAAGATATAAGTAATTTATATTTGATTTCTGATTTATTGATTACAGATTATTCATCAGTAATGTTTGATTATGCTAATCTTAGACGTCCGATGTTATTTTTTGCTTATGATTTAAATCATTATGAAGAAGAACTAAGAGGATTTTATTTTGATTATAAGAAAGATGTACCTGGTCCACTAGTTCAAGATGCTAATTCATTTTATAATAAGATCAATGAATTTAATGAAATTGGTAAATTTAAAGATTATGATAATCAATTTAATTTATTTTATGATAAGTTTTGTTCTTGGGAATCCGCTAACTCGTCTAAGACTTTTGTAAAAATTATGAGGGGGATTAATAATGAAAGATAATTTCTTAATTGGTTCACATGTTAGTATGAATGGTTCTAAAATGTTTTTGGGATCAGCTGAAGAAGCTAAAAGTTATGATGAAAATACTTTTATGGTTTATACAGGTGCTCCTCAAAATACTAGAAGAAAACCAATCGATGAATTAAGAGCCGATGATGGTAAAGCTTATATGAAAGATAATGACTTAGAAGAAGTTGTTGTCCATGCTCCATATATTATTAATCTCGGTAATGTTAATAAACCACGTAATTTCCATTTTGGAATTAACTTTTTACATGACGAGATAAAGCGTGCAGAAACAATAGGTGCCACACAAATTGTTTTGCATCCAGGATCACATGTTGGTGCTGGAGCAGATGCTGCTATTAAACAAATTTCAGCAGGCTTAAATGAAGTTATTGAACCTGATCAAAAGATTCAAATAGCTTTAGAAACCATGGCAGGTAAAGGAACCGAAGTGGGTCGTAGCTTTGAAGAACTAGCCAAAATTATTGATGGCGTTAAAGATAATGAAAAATTGTCGGTTACTTTTGATACTTGTCATACTAGTGACGCCGGTTATGATATTAAAAATGACTTTGATGGTGTTTTAAATGAATTTGATCATATTATTGGTCTTAATAGACTTAAAGTTGTTCATTTAAATGATTCTAAGAATCCAATGGGAAGTCAGAAAGATAGACATGAAATTATTGGGTTAGGTGAATTAGGATTTGATTGTCTTAATTATGTAGCTCACCATAAAAGTTTAGTTGATGTTCCTAAAATTATGGAAACTCCAGCTGTTACAATTGATAAAGACAAGAAGAAAAAAGTTTCTCCTCACTATTTTGAAGTTCAAATGTTAAAGAATGAAAAATTTAATCCAAACTTAATGGATGATATTATTAATCAATAAAAAAGAGCCCTAGGGCTCTTTTTTATTTTGTATCTATATTTAAACTTTCCATTATTATAGTCGCAGTTTCTTCTATTGATTTGTCGGCAACATTAATTTGTAGACAATTTAGTTTATTATATAACTCTTTTGCATAATCCAATTCTTTTTTTATATTTTCTGAATTTGAATAAGGAGTATCTTCTTCTAAACCGTAAGAAAGCATTCTTGCTTGTCTTATTTTTTGAATTTTTGATATATCGCTTGTTAATCCAAATATTTTTTCATTATTGATTTTCCAAATTTCTTCTGGTAGTTGAGTTTCTGGACCAATGGGAACATTTGATACTTTTAATTTCTTATTTGCTAAGTATAAAGATAATGGTGTTTTAGAAGTTCTAGAAATACCTAGTATAACCACATCAGCTTCTTTTAAATTTTGGGGATTATTACCATCGTCATTCTCTACTGAAAATTCCATTGCTGCAATTCTTTTAAAGTATTCTTCATTTAAGTCATGAACCATTCCGCTAACTCTTTCAGGTTTACTGCCTAAACGATTACTAATGGCTTTCATAGGAGATTGTATGCAGTCAACACTTTGCAAATCATTTTCTTCTGCAAAATTTTCTATAATATCACTTAATTTGGGATTAACTAGGGTATGAAAAATAACTGCTTGTTTTTCAGCAGCAATTTTTAAAATTCCATTTAGTATTGATTCGGTTGTTATAAAAGGATATCTTTCATAGTCTAAGTTAGTTTCATTGAATTGAGATCCTGCAGTTTTTGCTACTTGCATAGCAGTTTCACCACTAGAATCAGATATTGCAAATATAGGCAATTTATCCATATCAACAAGCTCCTTTAATTAATTTAAATGCTTGTAATTATTTTATCATAAAATAATTACATAATTTCTCAATTGTGATATTGACGTGTTATACATTGTTTTGTATAATTATTAAGAACAGTTTTAATCAATGCTACATAGCAATTAAAGCGGTTATATTTCGAGCTCGGAGGGAGGGAATTTTCATATGTCAAAAACAGTCGTTCGCAAAAACGAATCTCTTGATGATGCTCTTCGTCGTTTCAAACGTACAGTTTCCAAAAACGGTACTTTACGTGAATACCGTAAGCGAGAATTCTACGAAAAACCTAGTGTTAAACGTAAATTAAAATCTGAAGCAGCAAGAAAGCGCAACAACAAGAAGAAAAGACGTCGCTTTTAATTAAAAAACGTTCCTGTTATTTCAGGAACGTTTTTTTACTAGTTTACAACTAACTTGGGAGGTATTATAAATATGAGTATTTCAAATAGTATTAACAATGACTTAAAGAATGCAATGAAGTCACATGACAAGGTTGCTTTAACTGTTATCAGAATGATTAAAACTGATTTGATGAATGAAAAAATTAAATTGGGTCATGATTTATCAGAAGACGAGGAATTAACAGTAATTAGTCGTGAAGTTAAACAACATAAAGAATCCATTGATGACTTTAAAAAGGCTGATCGTGATGACTTAGTAGAAACTCAAGAATCCGAAATGAAAGTTTTAGAAAAATATGCTCCTAAGCAATTATCACAAGCAGAAATTGATGAAGTTGTCTCTGAAACAATTAATTCAGTAGGTGCTTCTAACATGTCTGATTTTGGTAAAGTTATGGGTGCGGTAATGCCTAAAGTCAAAGGAAAAGCTGATGGATCTTTAGTACAAAAATCAGTTAAAAATAATTTAAAATAATTGTTTAAAACAAGATTAAATTTGATTAATCTTGTCATACATAATGTATAGCTTTTTAAAATTTATAAACTATGCTAAGATTTGGTTATTATATTACAAAAGGAGTCGCTATATTGACAGAAAATACTTCAGTGAAAAAAGAATTTACTCTAAATAATTTAGATTTTGAGCCAATATTATTGGGCCCACAAAATAAAAATATTTCAATTCTTGAAGAAGGTATGGATGTTTCTATTAATGCCTTCGGAACTAAAATTAAAGTTTCAGGTAATGAAGATAATGTTAATCAGGTTATCTCAATTTTAGATAATTTAGTAAAGTTATTGCAAGATGGTATAACATTAAATAGTAGTGATTTCGTTAGTGCTATTAATATGTCCAAAAATGGTACTTTAGAATATTTTAGAGATTTGTATAATCAAATTTTGATTAAGGACGCCAAAGGTAAACCTGTAAGGGTTAAGAACTTTGGACAAAGACAATACGTTCAATCAGTAAAACGTAATGATATAACATTTGGAATAGGTCCTGCTGGAACCGGTAAAACATATTTGGCAGTGGTTATGGCAATTGCTGCTTTAAAGCATGGAGATGTTGATAAAATTATCTTAACTCGTCCAGCTGTTGAAGCCGGTGAAAGTTTAGGCTTCTTACCTGGAGATTTAAAAGAAAAAGTTGATCCATATTTAAGACCAATTTATGATGCTTTACATGCTATTTTAGGTCGTGAACATACTACTCGTTTAATGGAAAGAGAAGTTATTGAAATTGCGCCTTTAGCATATATGCGTGGTCGTACCTTAGATAATGCTTTTGTCATTTTAGATGAAGCTCAAAATACAACTACTGCTCAAATGAAAATGTTTTTAACACGTTTAGGATTTGGCTCAAATATGATTGTTAACGGTGATATTTCACAAATTGATTTACCTAGACATGCAAGTAGTGGTCTTGTTCAAGCACAGAAAATTTTAAAGAATGTAAAGAAAATCAGATTTGTTACATTTAATTCTAATGATGTAGTAAGACATCCAGTTGTTGCTAAGATAATTGATGCTTATGAAAATTATTCTGATAATCAAAAATAGTGAAGGTAGGAATTTATATGGATTTAGAAATCTATGATAAAACAAATAATGGAGTTTCTGATAAAGACACATCTTTAGTTCAAGATGTTTTAGAATATGCTGGTAAATATCTTGATTTAAAGGAAAATACAGAAATGTCAGTTACTTTTGTGAATAATGACAAAATTAAAGATATTAATAAAGAATATCGAGGTGTAGACCGAGCTACTGATGTTATTAGTTTTGCAATTGAGGATGGAGACGATGATTTTCCTTTAATAATGGATGACGAAATGGCTAATGAGATCCCTGAAAATATTGGAGACATATTCGTTTCTATTGATAAGGTAGCAGAACAAGCTGAATTTTTAAATCATTCATATGAAAGAGAATTAGGTTTCTTAGTAGTGCATGGATTCTTGCATTTAAATGGGTACGATCATATGGAGCCCGAAGATGAAGCCGTTATGTTTCCTTTACAAAGAAAGATAATGGATAGTTATGGGCTTAAAAGGTAACAAGCAAATTCATAAAAATAAGCATTTTATAGTGTCTTTTTTACATGCTTTGCAAGGCATTATAACTTTAATTAAAGATGAACGTAACTTTAGGTTTCATTTATTTAGTAGCTTAGTAGTAATTATCTTTTCATTTTATTTAAAAATAAACTTAAACGAATGGCTTTGGATATTATTAGCTTTATTTTTAGTTCTTTTATCTGAAACGATTAATACAATCGTCGAAACAGTGGTAGACCTATTTGTTGGAGATAAATATAATAATTTAGCTAAAAAATCAAAAGATGTTGCTGCTGGCGGTGTATTGATTGCTTCACTATTTTCTATATTGGTTGGATTAATTATATTTTTACCAATTATTTTACAAAAACTAAATTAGACAGGGGATGTACTTTATGGATTTTGATCCTAATTTTCATTCAGGATTTGTAGCAATTGTAGGTAGACCTAATGTTGGAAAGTCTACATTTTTAAATCGTATTATAGGGCAAAAAATTGCTATTATGAGTGATAAAGCTCAAACAACTAGAAACAAGATACAAGGAGTTTATACAGATGATGATTCACAAATTATTTTCTTAGATACTCCTGGTATTCATAAACCAAGTAATCAATTAGATGATTTTATGGATAAATCTGCTTTTTCTGCTTTAAAAGATATTGATGCAGTATTATTCATGATTAGTGCCACTGAAACTAGAGGCGCTGGTGATAACTTTATTATTGATCAACTTAAAAAAATTGATAAACCAGTTTATTTAATTATTAATAAAATTGATGAGATTAATCCTAATAAATTATTAGAGATTATGGATACTTATAAAAAAGCACTTAATTGGAATGAAGTATTTCCAATTTCAGCACTTCAAGGTAACAATGTTGATGAATTGATGGATAATTTGAAAGATAAGTTACCAGCTGGGCCTCAATATTATCCTGAAGATGAAGTAACAGATCATCCTGAACGATTTATTGTAGCTGAGTTGATTAGAGAAAAAATTCTTTCTTTAACCCGTCAAGAAATTCCTTATTCAGTAGCTATTGATATTTTAAGTATGAAAACTAAAGATAATGGTAATGTTGATATTCAAGCTGACATTTTAGTAGATCGTCCTGGCCAAAAGGGTATCTTAATTGGTAAACAGGGATCGATGCTTAAGAAAATAGGTACTTTGGCACGTCAAGATATTGAAGATTTATTAGGTAGYAAAGTTTATCTAAAATTGTGGGTTAAAGTTCAAACCGGTTGGCGAGACAATCCATCAATTTTAAAATCATTAGGATATAACAAGAAAGAAAATTATTAATAATTTGGTTGGTGAATATTGATGAATTCACAAACATACATGAATTTTCACGGAATTTTATTATATCGTAAAAATTTTAAAGAACGCGATATGTTGGTCAAGTTTCTAACAGCTGAAGTTGGCAAAAAAATGTTTTTTATTCGAGGAGCACGTAAAAGAGGCTTTAAAATGATGCCTGAGATTTTGCCTTTTACCTATGGACTATATTCTGGGAAAATAAGTAGAGATAATTTATCTTATATTTATAGTGTATTAGATACAGACCATTATGAAAATATTAGTCAGGATATTTATTTAAATGCTTATTCTACTTATATAATGTCCTTAATTGATGTTGCTTTTCCAGATTCAACTCCAATATTAGGATGGTTTAATAAACTTTTTGAAGCTTTAAAATTAATTAATAACGGCATTGATGCAGCAATTATTACTAATATCATTGAAATACAATTACTAAATGTTTTTGGTGTACAACCAGAATTTAGAGGTTGTACTATTTGTGGTCGAAACGACTTATCCATGGATTATTCTGAAGCATATGGAGGCTTAATTTGTGCTAAACATTATCACATGGATCCACATCGACTTCATTTAGATGCTAAAACTGTATTTTATTTAAGAAAATTTTCAGTAATAGATATTCAAAAAATTAATAATATCAATGTTAATGAAAATACTAAAAGAAACTTAAGAAATGTTTTAGACAAATTATATCAAGATACTGTTGGTATAAATTTAAAGAGCAAACATTTCCTAGATCAAATGAAGGATTTAAAATTATAGAATTGACTTTTTCATTTTGCTAAATTATTATTAAATTAAATGAATTAATAGGTAAAGATAAAAGAATTTTATTATATGACTATTTATCAGCGAGTCTAGGATAGTGTAAGCTAGTCATTATTGTCTATAATAATTGGCGCTTTTTGAACCAAACTAATTAAGCTGCTAGTTCTTTATTAGAGCTAGAAGTAGGGTGGAACCGCGAATAAATTCGTCCCTGCTGTAAATTGCATTTTATTATGCTTTTTTACGGCAGGGATTTTTTGTGTCTCGCCTAATAAACAGGAGGAATTATTTATGACAAAGAAGTTGTCAATGCAAGAAATTATTTTAAAATTACAACAATTTTGGTCATCTAAGGGTTGTATGTTAATGCAAGCTTATGATACAGAAAAAGGTGCAGGAACTATGAGTCCATACACTTTCTTAAGAGCAGTAGGACCAGAACCATGGAATGCTGCATATGTTGAACCTTCTAGAAGACCTGCTGATGGTAGATATGGTGAAAATCCTAACCGTTTATATCAACATCATCAATTTCAAGTCATTATGAAACCATCACCAGAAAATATTCAAGAACTTTATCTAGATAGTCTAAAGGAATTAGGTATTAATCCAATTGAACATGATATTCGATTTGTTGAAGATAACTGGGAAAATCCTTCAATGGGTTGTGCCGGTGTTGGTTGGGAAATCTGGCTAGACGGTATGGAAGTTACTCAATTCACTTACTTTCAAATTGTTGGTGGACAAGAAATGAACCCTGTAGCTTCAGAAATAACTTATGGTCTTGAAAGATTAGCATCATATATTCAAGATGTTAATAATGTTTTTGATTTAAATTGGAACGATAATGTTAAATATGGGGATATTTTTAAAGAACCTGAATATGAACATTCAAAATATAGTTTTGAGGAAAGTAATCAAGACATGTTATTAAATATGTTTGATAACTTTGAGACAGAAGCTAAGAAACAAATTGCAAATGGTTTAGTTCACCCTGCATATGATTATGTTTTGAAGTGTAGTCATACCTTTAATTTATTAGATGCTAGAGGAGCAGTTTCAGTTACTGAAAGAGCTGGCTATTTATCTAGAATTAGAAAGATGGCTAGATCTATTGCAAAGGCATTTATTAAAGAACGTGCAAAACGTGGATTCCCATTAATTAAAGATGATAAAAAACGTAAAGAACTACTAGCAGATTATAACAAGGAGGAAAAATAATGGCACATACATTCTTATTAGAAGTTGGTCTTGAAGAAATGCCAGCTCATGTGGTTACTCCAAGTATTAAACAATTAGTCAAAAGAACTAAAGACTACTTAAAAGATCAAAGAATTGAATTTGACGATATTAAACCTTTTTCAACGCCACGTCGTTTAACAATTCAAATTACTGGTTTGGCAGATAAACAAGAAGATATTGATGAATCTGTTAAGGGACCTGCTAAAAAAATTGCTCAAGATGATGACGGTAATTGGAGTAAAGCTGCTATTGGTTTTACTAAAGGACAAGGTGCTACAACTGATGATATTACTTTTAAAGAAGTAAAAGGTACTGAATATGTATTTGTTGAAAAGCATATTGATGGTAAACCTGTCAGTGAAGTGCTAATGGGTATGAAAGATGTCATTACTAGTATGACTTTCCCAACTCTTATGAAATGGAATGTTTATGATTTAGAATTTATTCGTCCAATTAGATGGATGGTTGCATTATTAGACGATAAAGTTTTACCAATTAAGATTTTGGATGTTACTGCTGGTAATGTTAGTCGAGGTCATCGTTTCTTAGGTCAATATACTACTATTGAATCTGCTGATAATTATGAAAAAACTTTACATGATCAATTTGTTATTGTTGATGCTGATAAACGTAAAAAATTGATTAAAGATCAAATCGAACAAATAAGTAAAGATAATAATTGGGTTGTTAATATTAATCCTTCTTTATTGGAAGAAGTTAATAACTTAGTTGAATGGCCAACTGCATTTTATGGTAATTTTGACAAAAAGTATTTGGAATTACCAGCTGATGTTTTGATTACTTCAATGCGCGATAATCAAAGATTCTTTTATGTACAAGATCAAGATAAAAATATTTTACCTTACTTCATTTCTGTAAGAAATGGAAATAAAGATTATCTCGAAAATGTCGCTGTGGGTAATGAAAAAGTATTAACTGCTCGCTTAGAAGATGCAATGTTCTTCTATAAAGAAGATCAATCAAATGATATTGATTTTTATGTAAACAAACTTAAAAAAGTTAGCTTCCACGATAAAATTTCAACAATGTATGAAAAAATGCAACGTGTTGAAGTAATTACTCAAGTTTTAGGTAAGCATGTGGGTCTAAGTGATACTGAACTTTCTGATGTTAAAAGAGCTGCTCAAATTTATAAATTTGATTTAGTTACTGGTATGGTTGGTGAATTTTCAGAACTACAAGGAATAATGGGTGAAAAATATGCATTACTTAAAGGTGAAAATAAATCTGTAGCAACTGCAATTCGTGAACATTACATGCCTATCTCAGCTAATGGTGATTTACCAGCAACAAAAGTTGGTGCAGTATTAGCCGTTGCTGATAAATTTGATAGTATTCTAACTTTCTTTGCTGCTGGTATGATTCCTAGTGGATCTAATGATCCATATGCTTTAAGAAGACAAGCAAACGGAATTGTTAGAATTGTGAACAATCAAAAATGGAACTTTAATTTAGAAAACATGATGAACTCATTTATTAAAAGTGAAAATGAGCATGAAGTAGCTCCATCATTAGATCAAACAAAAGAATTTAATGATATTGTTGGCTTTATTAATGACCGTATTATTAAAGTGTTAAAAGATGATAAGTTAAGACATGATATTATTGATGCAATTTCAGAAACTAAGAATCATAACATTTTATTCATTTTTGAAGTTGCAAATGTCTTAAATCAACATAAAGATGATGATGAATTTAAAAAATCTATTGAAGCTTTAACTCGTGTATTAAGAATTTCCAACAAACAAAGTTTTAATAATGATGACTTAAATATTGATGAATCATTATTTGAAAAGGATTCTGAAAAGAAATTATATGAAAAAGTTTCTACAATTAGTGAAAACTACTATCAATTAGGTGCAAATGCTGAATTTGATAAATTAATGTCATTGAAAGATGTTATCAATGATTATTTTGATGAAACAATGGTAATGGCAAAAGATGATAATATTAAAAATAATCATTTAAGACAAATGACAATTATTGCTAATATGATTAATTGGTTTGCTGATTTAGATAAATTAATTGTTAAGTAATATAATTAGACAAAATCACGATAGATTGTTAAAATATTAAATACTTGTACGTAATAATTAATGATAAAAGTCGCACTTTTTATTTTAAGTGCGACTTTTATATCTGAAAAAGGGGCGATAAATATGATTCCTGAAGATGTTATTGATAAAGTCAGAGATCAAACTAATATTTCTGATGTTGTGGGTCAATTTGTATCTTTGCATAAATCTGGTAAAAATTTATTTGGATTATGTCCCTTTCATGAAGAAAATACGCCTTCTTTTTCAGTAAATGAACAAAAGCAAATTTTCCATTGTTTTAGTTGTGGTCGTGGTGGAAATGTTTTTAAATTTTTGATGGAATTACAAAATTTATCATATCCTGAGGCAATCAATAAAGTTGCCGATATGCAAGGAATTAAAATAGATGATAAATATGTACAATCATCAAACAATAGTAAAAAAATTGATTCTGATGAACAAATCTTAATTGACATCCATACTCAATCTACAGATTTATATCATCATATTTTAATGAATACTGAAATGGGGCAATCTGCTTTAGATTATCTTCATAATCGTGGCTTGAAAGATGAAACAATTGATAAATATCAATTGGGATTTGCACCAAGTAATTCAATTTTAAAGACTTTTTTGGTTCAGAAAAAATATAAATATCAAGATTTAAGAAAATCTGGTTTGTTTTTAGAAGATGACAATGGTGATTTGAAAGATCGATTTTTCAATCGAATAATTTATCCAATCACTAATGAATTTGGAAATGTTATTGCATTTTCTGGAAGAATTCTAAATAAAGATGATAATCAAGCTAAGTATTTAAATAGTCCTGAGACTACAATATTTAATAAGCGCAAAGTACTTTTTAATTTTTCTAATGCTAGAAATACCATTAGAAAGGAAAAAACAACTATTTTGTACGAAGGATTTATGGACGTTATTTCTGCATATCAATCTGGAGTACATAATGGAATAGCTTCAATGGGAACAAGCTTAACCGATGAGCAAATATATTTGTTACAAAGAAATACTACTAATTTATATGTTTGTTATGATGGGGATGCACCTGGGCAAAATGCTATTAATAGGTCTATAGGAATTCTTGAAAAAACACAATTAAAATTAGGTGTTATTCAAATGCCTAGTGGTATCGATCCTGATGAATATCGTCAGCAAAATGGTGAATCTAAATTTAAGTCATATATGCATTCTGCTTTAGAATCTGTAATTTCATTTAAAATGCATTTCTTAAAGTTGAATCGCAACCTAGATAATGAAAATGATAAGATTAATTATATAAACGATGTGATTCGTGAAATTGCTAAAATTTCTCAACCCATTGAACGTGATGTATATATTAATCAAATCTCTGAGCAATTTGGTCTAAATAAAATTGATTTAACTAACCAATTAAATAAATTGGTTAATCGAAATAATTTAGGACACAAAACTAGCGCTTATAAATCAAATGGTTCATCTAAGATTTATGATACAATTTCAATTGCTAACGTTAAACCTGTTGGAAGAGTCGAAATGGCTGAAAGAAGCTTATTAAATCGCATTCTAAATAATCATGAAATGTGGTTAAGAATAATGGGAAAAGAAGGTTTCTGCTTTGTTGATGATAAATATCAATTAATTTATATTCTGGCTCAAGAATATTTTAAAAACCATGCAGAATATAAAGCCGATGCTTTTCAAGATTTTGTTAAAGAAGAAGATTTACAACAATTATTAATAAATATTGATTTAATTGACTTATCAGGTGAACCTACTAACTTAGAGATAGATGATTATGTTAATATAATAATGAATGATGCTCCCATTGAAAAACAGCTTAAAACTAAACAGGCTGAATTAGATGAGGCCAAGAAGCTAGGCGATGTAGATCGTCAAATAGATATAACTACAGACATTATTAATTTACAACGTAAGAAACAAATTAATAATTAAGCTTAATTTAGGAGGCAGTTTAATGGCTGGAAAATCAAATAAAAAAGAACTAAAAGAATCAGTTAATGCACTAATTAAGAAACAAAAGAAAGTCGGACATGTAACTTATGACGATTTAAATGATAGTATTGCGGTTCCATTTAAGTTAACAAAGAAACAAATGTATAATCTTCTAGAAAAAGTTGAAGATAAAGGAATTAGTGTTGTAGATAAAAATGGTGATCCTGACCCAAGAGCGCTAGAAGCTGCCAAAAAAGTTACCCAATCAGAATTAAAGAATTCTTCCTCAGCTCCTACAGGAGTTAAAATTAATGATCCTGTTAGAATGTATCTTAAAGAAATTGGTCGTGTGTCACTTTTAACAGCTGACCAAGAAGTTGAGTTAGCTTTGAGAATTGAAAAGGGCGATGAAGAAGCTAAACAAGAATTAGCAGAAGCTAACTTACGTTTAGTTGTTTCAATTGCTAAGCGTTATGTAGGTCGTGGAATGCAATTCTTAGATTTAATTCAAGAAGGAAATATGGGGCTTATGAAAGCTGTTGAAAAGTTTGATTACCGTAAAGGATTTAAATTTTCAACTTATGCTACCTGGTGGATTAGACAAGCTATTACTCGTGCCATAGCTGATCAAGCTAGAACAATTAGAATTCCTGTTCATATGGTTGAAACCATCAATAAATTAATTAGAATTCAACGTCAATTACTTCAAGATTTAGGACGTGAACCTACTCCAGAAGAAATTGGTGCTGAAATGGATATGCCAACTCAAAAAGTTCGTGGTATTCTTAAAATTTCTCAAGAACCAGTTTCACTTGAAACTCCTATTGGTGAAGAAGACGATTCTCATTTAGGGGACTTTATTGAAGATCAAGAAGCAACTAGTCCAGCTGATCATGCTGCATATGAATTGTTAAAAGAACAATTAGAAGGTGTGCTTGATACTTTAACTGATCGTGAAGAAAATGTACTAAGACTTCGTTTTGGTTTAGACGATGGTAGAACTAGAACACTTGAAGAAGTTGGTAAGGTATTCGGTGTTACTAGAGAAAGAATTAGACAAATTGAAGCTAAAGCTTTACGTAAATTACGTCATCCTTCACGTAGTAAACAATTAAAAGACTTTTTAGAATAAAATTTATTGAAACAGGTAGATTAATTACTACCTGTTTTTTTGTTATAATTAATTATTAAATAAATTTTAGAAAAAGGTGTTTAAATGGATGCAAATCACTTATCACAACGTTTAAAAGCAGTTGCAAATTATGTTCCAAATGATAGTCGTGTAGCCGATATTGGATCTGATCATGCTTACTTGCCTGTTTATTTATTAAAAAAAGATTTAATAGAATATGCCATCGCTAGTGAAGTGGCTAAAGGTCCTTTACAAAACGCAAAAAATGAAATTTTAAAAGAAAATTTATCAGATAAAACTGATACGAGGTTAGCTGATGGACTACTTTCTATCAAAAAAGAAGATGAAATTAACTGTGTTGTAATAGCTGGAATGGGTGGAATCTTGATTCGCGATATTTTAGAGAACGGACAAAGTCATCTTAATGGTAAGGAATTACTAGTTCTTCAACCTAATGTTGGTGAAGATATTTTAAGAAAATGGTTAATGGATAACTATTACTCAATAATAAATGAACATATTCTAAGGGAAGATGGACATAATTATGAAATAATTGAAGCTCAAAAGGTTAATGATAAAATCATTTATACACTGGAAGAATTAAAATTTGGCCCAATATTGTTAGAAAAAAGATCTCCTGTTTTTATTGAAAAATGGCAAAATGAGATTAAACGCTTAGAAAATATTATTTCCAGTATGGATAATATGAAGGGACCAAAGCCAATAATAAAAATTAACAAAATGAAAAAAGAAATTAAAGAAATTAAGGAAGTTTTATAAATGAAGGTAATTGAATTAGTAAAGCAATTTGAAAAATTTGCTCCTAAAAATATTGCAGTTGATGGAGATCCAATTGGACTACAAATTGGATCGTTAAATCAGGATGTTCATAAAATTATGACAACTTTAGATGTAAGGCCTGAAGTAGTTGACGAAGCAATTAATAATCAGGTTGATTTTATTTTTTCTCATCATCCTTTGATGTTCCGCCCAGCTAAAAATTTAGATCTTAGTAATCCACAAAATAGTATGTATGCGAAAATAATTGAGCATCATATTACTGTTTACTCGGCTCATACTAATTTAGATAATGCTGTTGATGGCATGAATGATTGGTTAGCAGATAGTTTGCAATTAAAAGATACTAAAGGATTAGTTTATCAAACTAAAATGAACAACCATGAATACTTTATGGGGAGAATTGGGATGCTTTCTAATACCATGACAGTTTACGAATTTGCTGAATTCTGTAAAAAACAATTTAATATTAGCGGTCTTCGATTAATTAGTAATACCCCGGATAAATTAGTGAATAAAGTAGCCATTTTAGGTGGTGATGGCGGTAAATTCTTTAATATCGCTAAGAATAAAGGTGCCGATGTTTATGTTACCGGTGATGTATATTATCACGTAGGTCATGACATGTTAGCTTCTGATTTTTCAGTTGTTGATCCAGGACATCATATTGAAAGCATTTGTAAGCCTTATTTAGCAGTAATGTTTAGAAAATGGGCAAAACAATTGAATTGGAATGTAGAAGTGATAGAGTCTGATATAAATACAGATCCATTTACATTCATTTAAAAGGAGTTAACCTAATATGCATAAATATGAATCATTATTACCAAGATTTTTAAGCTATGTGAAAATTAATACCCGCTCTAATAAAAACACTAATAAAATACCTTCTTCTAAAGAACAAGTTAGTTTTCTCAAAGATTTAAAAATTCAATTGAAGTCAATTGGATTAGAACATGTTAGAACCAATGAATCAAGTGGATATGTATTCGCCACTTTACCTTCAAATATTAATAAAAAAGTAAAAAAGATTGGTTTTATTTCACATGTTGATACTGCTGATTTTAATTCTGAAAATGTAAATCCACAAATAATTGAAAAATATGACGGTAGGTCTGTGATTAATCTGGGTAATGGAGAATACAAATTAGACCCCAAAGTATTTCCTAGTCTAAAAAAATATGATGGGCAAACTTTAATTACTACTGATGGTAATACTTTATTGGGAGCTGATGATAAAGCAGGAGTCACTGAAATTATAACTTCTATGGATTATTTAATTCATCATCCGGAAATTAAGCATGGTGAAATTGAAATTGGTTTTGGTCCAGATGAAGAAATTGGAACAGGTGCTGATAATTTTGATACTAAAGATTTTGGTGCTGATATTGCTTACACAGTTGATGGTGGATCATTGGGTCAATTGCAATATGAGACATTCAATGCTGCTTCAGCAACTGTAGATATTAAAGGAACAGATGTGCATCCTGCAGAGGCTAAAGGCGTTATGGTTAATTCTGCATTAATTGGAATGCAATTCAATGAAAGCTTACCTAAGTATGAACGTCCAGAAGTTACAGATGGACGAGATGGCTTTTATTTCTTAACTAATTTAAATGGGACGGTAGACCATACTAAATTAAATTATATTATCAGAGATCATGACAAAAAGCGTTTTAATGACAGAAAAAAATATTTTAATAAAATTGCAGAGGAAATGAATAAACAATTTGATGAATCTCGCATTAATATTGATATAAAAGATCAATATTATAATATGGCAGAAGTAATCAACCAAGATATGACAGTTGTTGATTTAGCAAAAGAAGCAATGAAAAATGTGGATATTAATCCTGATATTTTCCCAGTTCGTGGTGGTACAGATGGATCTAAAATTTCTTTCATGGGTTTGCCTACGCCTAACATTTTTGCCGGTGGTGAAAATATGCATGGTCGTTTTGAGTATGTTTCACTACAGACGATGGAAAAAGCTTGTGATTTATTAATTGAAATTGCTAATTTAAGCGCTAAAAAATAATTAGTCAATAATGGTCAAATTATTTTTAATTAAATTAATGTTTTGGTAAAATTTACTTATAAGTTGATTAATCAATTTATAAGTATTTTTTATTATATAAAGTAGGTGGAATATATTGAATCCAGATGATTTAACAGAAGCGGTAACAAAAGCATTGGCTGAAGCACAAAAAGTTGCAGTTAACCGTAAGCATCAAGAAATTACGATTGCTCATTTATTTAAATTTTTGGTTCAACCTGGTGAATTAGATCGTCAGATTTATTCTGAATTAGGTTTAGACGTAAAAAAATTAGAAGCAGAAATTGATAAAGAATTAGATAGTATTTCAACTGTTGAGGGCAGTAATGTCTCTTATGGACAAAATATTTCATCAAATATGTATCAATTAATGCAAAATGCCAATCAAATTAAAGATAAATTAGGTGACCAATATGTTGCCGTTGATACATTAACGATTGCTTTAATGGATGTTAGTGGTGACAAATTAAGTGATTATTTAAAAGAAAATGATATTACTAAACAAAAAGTAACCAATGAAGTAGAAAAAATTCGTGGAGGTGAAAAAGTGACTTCTAAGAACCAAGAGGATAATTTCCAAGCATTGAAAAAATATGGTATTGATTTGGTTAAAGAGGCTCGTGCCGGTAAATTAGGTCCAATTATTGGTCGTGATGAAGAAATATTAGATGTTATTAGAATCCTTTCTCGTATGACCAAAAACAATCCAATCTTATTAGGTGATCCTGGTGTTGGAAAAACAGCAATTGTTGAAGGCTTAGCTAAGAGAATTGCTGTAAATGATGTTCCTGATAATTTAAAAGATAAGCAATTATTTGAATTAGATATGAGTTCATTAATTGCTGGTGCTAAATATCGTGGTGAATTTGAAGAACGATTAAAAGCTGTTCTAAAAGCAGTGAAAAAATCTGAAGGTAAAATCATCATGTTTATTGATGAAATTCATAATATCGTTGGTGCTGGTAAGTCTGAAGGTAGTATGGATGCTGGTAATATGTTAAAACCAATGTTAGCACGTGGTGATTTACATTTAATTGGTGCTACTACTTTAGATGAATATCGTAAATATTTAGAAAAAGATAAAGCACTAGAACGTCGTTTCCAAAGAGTCCATGTTAATGAACCAAGTGTTGATGACACTATTACTATTTTAAGAGGAATTAAAGAACGTCTTGAAATACATCATGGAGTAAGAATTCATGATAATGCATTAGTAGCTGCAGCCAAATTATCTGATAGGTACATTACTGATCGATTCTTACCAGATAAGGCTATTGATTTAGTTGATGAAGCTTCTTCTACGATTGAAGTTGAAATGAATTCTAGTCCTACCGAATTAGATCAAGCTCATCGTAAGCTTATTCGTGCCGAAGTTGAGGAAGCTGCTTTAAAGAATGAAAGCGACGATGAATCTAAAAAACGTTTATCAGAATTAGAACCTCAATTAGCCAATTTAAAAGAAACAGTTAATAATTTAAATGCTAGATGGCAACAAGAAAAAAGTTCTATTCAAAGATTAGGAGATAAGAAGTCTGAACTAGATAAAGCCAAAAATGATTTACAACAAGCCGAAAGTTCTTATGATTTAAATAAAGCTGCAGTCTTACAACATGGAACTATTCCTAAGCTAGAAGAAGAACTTAAGCAAATGGAAAGTCAAGATCATAATGATGATTGGTTGGTTAGTGAATCTGTTACTGAAAATGAAATTGGTAATGTTTTAAGCAGAGAAACTGGAATTCCAGTTAACCGCTTAATGCAAGGTGAACGTGATAAATTACTTCATTTAGATGATAATTTACACAAACGTGTCATTGGACAAAATGAAGCTGTTGAAGCAGTTTCTGATGCAGTTTTAAGATCACGTGCAGGTTTACAAGATCCAAGTAAGCCTTTAGGATCTTTCTTGTTCTTAGGACCTACTGGTGTAGGTAAAACAGAATTAGCTAAGTCACTTGCTGCCAATTTATTTGATTCCGAAGATCATATGGTTAGAATTGATATGTCTGAATATATGGAAAAAGCTTCTGTTTCTAGGCTAGTAGGAGCTGCTCCCGGATATGTAGGATATGAAGAGGGTGGTCAATTAACAGAAGCAGTTAGAAGGAATCCATATACAATTGTTTTATTTGATGAAATTGAAAAAGCACATCCAGATGTATTTAATATTTTATTGCAAGTTTTAGATGATGGTCGTCTAACTGACGGTCAAGGTCGTACAATCGACTTTAAGAATACTATTTTAATTATGACTTCTAATTTAGGTTCTGATTTGCTATTAAAAGGTACGGATGAAAATGGTGACATTAGCAGCGAAGCCAAAAATCAGGTCAATGATTTGTTAAAAACAAGCTTTAAGCCTGAATTTTTAAATCGTATTGATGATGTAATTATGTTTAAACCGTTATCCATTAATGACGTCAAATTGATAGTCAAAAAATTAATTGATAAATTATCTTCACGTCTACAAGATCAACAAATTAAAATTGAAATTAGTGATGAATCGTTAGACTGGATTGCTAAAAATGGATATGAACCTCAATATGGTGCTCGACCATTACAAAGGTTTGTAACTCGTTATGTTGAAACACCTTTAGCCAAATTGATTATCGGAAATAAAATAGAGCCTAAATCCACTGTTAATATTAATTTAGATGGTGACAAGTTATCTTTTAAATAAATAAAAAGAGCTTAAGCTATAAAAGCTTAAACTCTTTTTTGTTTGCTTATTTGTTTGCATTACCAGAAATTAAAGTGACACAGTTAACTAAAATAAGTGCAGTAATTACTGTTACAACTGCGATACTAATTGAGGAGTAAGTTTGACTCTCCAATTGACCTACGATATATCCGATAATTTCACCAAAAATAGCTGACCAAAAAACAACTGTTAAATTTTTTGTAAGAAATTTCATTACTATCCACCTCGCAATTCATAAAAATTTTATCACATATCTATCTTTAAATACAATTATAAATATAATCATATGAGCATGATAAAATTATTTGTTATAATATTCAAATAGAAAGGGATGATTATATTATGAATTATGTACCTTTAAATGTAATAAGTTCATATAGTTTATTAGATAGCACTATTTCAATTGATAATTTAATTTCAGCGGCTAAGCAAAGAGGCTATAATGCTTTAGCTTTAACTGATGAAAATGTTATGTATGGTGCTATTGAATTTTATAATAAGTGCATAAAAAATAATATTCATCCAATTATCGGTTTAACAATTGAGCTTAATGGATTAAATGACGACAAATTTAAACTAGTTTTAATTGCTAAAAATAATAATGGTTATCAAAACTTAATGAAGATATCCACTAAAAAGATGACTAACGAATCTGAAAAAATATCATTATCTGACATAAAACCGTTCCTAAATGATTTATTTATCATTATTCCTAATTACGGCAACATTGCAAGCTGGATTAAGCAAGATAATTTGGAAAAAATTTCAAATATTTTGAATGAAGTTATTGGGTACAATAATAACTTATATTTTGGTATTAGTGATAAAGATCTTAATAACGGATATTATGATTCTATAATTAAACTCAAGTTGGATATTAAGCTTGTTGCTTTCTCCAAAGTTCAAAATATAGATAAAGATGATTCTTTTGCACTTAAAGTTTTACGATATGTAGATAATGGTGAAAAATTTTCTAATCCACTTGAAGAAAGTAATTTAAAAGATAATAACTGGTTAAAACCTAAAAGTGATTTTATTAATAATTTTGTTTCATCTGGGCATCAAGATATTGTACAGAATAATGAAACGATTATTTATGAAACCAATGTGAAAATTGATAAGAAACAACCACAACTACCTAAATTTAAAAACGATTATGGCTTGTCATCAAAAGAATATTTAAAACAGTTGTGTAAAAAGGGATTATTAGCAAGATTTAATGAATTAAATATACTTAAGGATAATCAAAAACAATATTATAAAAGATTAAAATATGAGTTGTCAGTTATTGACCGTATGAATTTTGATGACTATTTTTTAATTGTTTGGGACGTAATTAATTATGCACATAAAGCTAATATTATGACTGGTCCAGGAAGAGGGTCAGCTGCTGGATCTTTAGTAGCATATTGCTTATATATCACTGATGTAGATCCAATTAGTTATGATTTACTATTTGAACGTTTTTTAAATGAAGAACGTGCTCAAATGCCAGATATTGATTTAGATATACCAGATGATAAAAGAGAAAAAGTCTTAGACTATGTTCATAATAAATATGGGGATGACCATGTTGCACAAATTGTTACTTTTGGAACAATGGCAGCCAAACAAGTTCTAAGAGATGTAGGCAGAACTTTTGGGTTATCTCCTTATCAAATGAGTGATTGGAGTAATGCAATTCCTAGTAATCAGTTACATATTACTTTAGGTGCTGCTTATGATCAATCACAAAAGCTTAAAAACTTAGTTAGTGATAATCATCTCAATCGGCTTTTATTTGATACTGCTAAAAAATTGGAGGGACTGCCAAGACATTATTCAACGCATGCTGCTGGTTTAATTTTAAGTAAAGATAAATTAGTGAAAACTTCACCTCTGCAAAATGGCAGTGAAGGTATTTTGATGACTCAGTATTCTAAAAACTACGTTGAAGAGATAGGACTTTTAAAAATTGACTTTTTAGGATTGAGGAACCTTTCATTACTTGCAGATATTTTTAATCATGTAAAAAGCGAAGCAAACAATAAGTTTAGCATTAGAAAAATTAATTTAGACGATTCAAAAACCTTGTCATTATTTAAAATGGGGGATACTAACGGTATTTTCCAGTTTGAATCTGCTGGTATTAAGAGAGTATTAAAAGCATTGCAACCAGATAATTTTAATTTGGTTGCTGCAGTTGATGCTTTGTATCGTCCAGGTCCGATGGGTAATATTGAATCTTTTATTAAACGTAAAAATGGACAAGAAAATGTTACTTATGCTGATGACACATTAAAACCTATTTTAGGACCGACTTTTGGTATTATTGTTTATCAAGAGCAAGTTATGCGAGTTGCTTCTACAATGGGTGGATTTACTTTAGGTGAAGCTGATTTACTTAGAAGGGCTATGAGCAAGAAAAAGCATGATGTAATGGATTCAATGAAATCTAAATTTATTAATGGAGCTTTAGAAAAAGGATATAGTGAAATATCTGCCAAACAAACTTTTGATTACATTGATCAATTTGCCAGTTATGGTTTTAATAAATCACATGCTGTTGCTTATAGTAAAATGGCATTTGAATTAGCTTATTTAAAAGCTCATTATAGTATGCAGTTTTTTGTTAGCATATTAAATTCAGTGTTGAATAATAATAAAAAAACTAAGATTTATTTAACAGAATTAAAAAAACGCAATATAAAAGTTGATGGACCTAATATTAATATTAGTGATAAGGAATTTAAAATAAATAATAATAATATTTTATTCGGCTTAGGTTCTATTAAGGGACTACGTAGTGATTTTATTAACGATTTAATTGATGAGCGAAATACTAACGGTCTATTTAATAACTTAGAACAATTTCTGCAAAGAATTGATTCTAAATATAGAAAAATAGATTTGATTAATGCGCTTGTTTATTCGGGTGCAATGGATGATTTTGGATATAACCGTTCGGAATTGTTAGCATCAATCCCTGAATTTATTGATTCCATTAATTTAAGCGGTAATTCAATGGAATTATTTGATGCACTAAAGCCCAAAATAAAACATTTGGATGAAATGCCTTTAAATGAAAAATTACAAAAAGAAAATGAATATTTGGGTGCATATTTATCTGGACATCCTGTAGAACAATATATAAATATTTTTAATAGTATTAATATTATTTCATCTGACAGTGTATTAGAATATAAGGGTGAGATATACACCGTTTTGTATTTAGATTCTATCAAACAAATTAGAACAAAAAATGGTAAGAAAATGGCTTTTGCTCATGGTACTGATTTATCCGGTGGCTTAAGCATCACCATTTTTCCTAATGTTTTTACTATCATTAAGGATTGGTTTAAAAACGGAATTGTAGTTTTAATTAAAGGCAAAGTTGAACAACGAGATGGTGCTCAAATTATTGCTAATAAAATATATCCTGCAGCGAATGTTAAAAGTGATTTAATAAAAAATAATAGAGGAACTTCGAATAAAAAGTGGTATTTAAAAATAGATAGTGATCATGATTCACCTAAAAACATAAATATTCTATATCAAGAAATAAAGAATAATTATGGAAATAATCGGGTTATTATTTATCGTGAAAAAAATAAAAAAACAACTTTGCTTAATCATAATTATGATTTGAATTATAATTCAAATTTATTTAGTAAACTAATTCATATATTAGGAAATGGTAACGTTGTTTATAAATGATAATTTATTACAGAAACTATAAAGAAAATAGCAGACATAGATTTTAAAAAGTGATACAATTTACATTGAAATCCATTATGTATTGAATTATATATTTGATACAAAATAAAAGGAGAGATTTTACTTATGAAAAAAACAAAAATCGTAAGTACATTAGGACCTGCTAGTAATGATGTTGAAACTATTGCTAGTTTAATTAACTCAGGAGCTAATGTTTTCAGATTTAATTTTTCACATGGTGATCATGAAGAACATTTAGGTCGTTTAGACAAAGTTCATGAAGCTGAAAAGAAGACAGGTAAATCAATGGGTATCATGCTTGATACTAAAGGTGCTGAAATTCGTACCTCTAAGCAAAAAGATGGTAAGATTGATTTTCATACTGATGACCAATTCAGAATTTCAATGGATAGCAGTCTAGAAGGTACTAAGGACAAAATTGCCGTTACTTACCCAGGCCTATTTGATGATGTTAAAGTTGGTGGACATGTTTTATTTGATGATGGTATTTTAGATGCTGTTGTTGAAGACAAAGATGCTGATAACAAAGAATTAGTTGTTACTGCTCAAAATAATGCCACTTTAGGTTCACGTAAAACTGTTGATGCTCCAGGAGTATCAATTAATTTACCAGGTATCACTGAAAAAGATTCAAGTGATATTCGCTTTGGTTTATCAAAGATGAACATTAACTACATTGCTGCTTCATTCGTAAGAAAACCTCAAGATATCTTAGATATCCGCAAATTACTTGAAGAAGAACATATGGAAGATGTTCAAATTTTCCCTAAGATTGAATCACAAGAAGGAATTGACAACTTTGAAGAAATCATGAAGGTTTCTGATGGTTTAATGATTGCTCGTGGAGACATGGCTGTTGAAATTCCTGCTGAAAATGTTCCAATCGTTCAAAAACATATGATCCACAGATGTAATGAAATGGGTAAACCAGTTATCACTGCTACTCAAATGCTAGATTCAATGATTGAAAATCCACGTCCTACACGTGCTGAAGCTTCAGATGTTGAATATGCTGTATTAAGTGGTACTGATGCTACTATGCTTTCAGGTGAAAGTGCTAATGGTGCTTACCCAGCTAAAGCTGTTGGAATGATGAACAAATTAGATGTTAAAGCTGAAAACCATTATGCTGAATACGGTGACGCACGTCCTGAATTCAAAAATGGTGATGTAACTGAAGCATTTGGTAAACAAGTTGCTCAAATGGCTAAAGACTTAGACATTAAGACAATTGTTACTACTACTACTACTGGTTACTCAGCTCGTATGATTTCTAAATACCATCCAAATGCTGATATTTTAGCATTAACTTTTGATGATCGTGTACGTCGTGGCCTAACAGTTAACTGGGGTGTTCAACCAATTGTTGTTGATAAACCAGAAACTACAGATGGTATGTTTGATTTTGCTGCTAAGAAAGCTGTTGAATCAGGCTTATCTAAGGAAGGCGATTTAGTATTAATCGTTGCTGGTGTTCCAGTTGGCGAAAAAGGTACTACTAACGTTATGCGTGTTAAATTAATCGGTTCAGAACTATCACAAGGACAAGGAATTGGTGATAAGACCGTTATTGGTAAAGCTTTTTTAGCAAGTAACGCTGCCGACGCAAACAGCAAAGCTGTAGACGGTGGCGTGTTAGTGGCTAAGAACACTAACAAAGACTTCTTACCAGCAATGAAGAAAGCTAGCGCAATTATCGTTGAAAATGGTGGAATGACATCACATGCAGCGGTAGTTGGTATTTCATTAGGTATTCCAGTTATCGTTAGTGCAACTGGCGCAACTGAAGAAATTTCTGATGGACAAACAATCACTGTTGATGCTCGTCATGGTATTGTGTATAGTGGTGCTGCTAATTCATTATAATAATTAAATAATAATTATTTGATAAAAAGGGTACGCATTTTGCGTATCCTTTTTTGCTATCGAAATATTATGAAAATTAGTGTAAAATTATAATATAAATAATCGAAATGAGGTATATTAATGAACAATATATTAGGTAGAATAGTTTCTGGAAAAGTTACTGATGAAAATGATAAAAGTTATTTTGTTCAAATTGAAGGGGTAACATTTTTATTAGATAAATCAGAAATTGTTAAACCATTGCATATTGGAAGTAAATTTAGTGGCTTTGCTTATGAAAATGAAGACCATAAAATGCAAATTACAAGAGATGCACCTAAGGTTCAAATTGACCATTTTGCTTTTGGGCAAGTTGTACAAAGTAAATATGGTCTAGGTGTATTTGTTGATATTGGTTTGCCTAATAAAGATATTGCTGTATCAATTGATGATTTGCCCGAACTTACTAAATTGTGGCCTAAACATGGCGACTATCTTATGATTGCTTTGAAAGTAGATAAAAAGGGTCGTATATGGGGAGAATTAGCTGATGAACAAATATTTAAAGATATTTCCACTCCAGGTGGTAAGGAGCTAATGAATCATAATTTACAAGCTACTACTTATCGTCTTAAATTAGCAGGTACTAGAGTTATTACTGATGATTATCATTTAGGATTTATTCATCCTAGTGAACGTGATGTTGAACCTAATCTTGGTAAACATGTTAATGTGCGAGTCATTGGTGTATTACGTGATGGGACGTTAAATTTATCAATGAAACCTCGTGGTTATGAAGCTATTGATGGTGATTCGAAAATGTTATTTGCAGTTTTAAAACATTCTGATGACTATAAGTTACCATATACTGACAAAAGTAGCCCAGATGATATTAAAAAGTATTTTGGTATTAGTAAGGGACAATTTAAACGTGCGGTAGGTCATTTATTAAAGAATCGTTTAGTTGAACAAATTAATGGTGAATTAAAACTGACTCAAAAGGGTATTGAATTTAGTATTGAAGAATAGGTGACTAATTTATGAATGAGACAATTAATGATTATTTACACTTTTTATTAATTGAACGTGGCTTATCTGAAAATACAATTAAAAGTTATCATCAAGATTTAGCAGAGTTTGCAAATTATCTTTCCAAAAAACATATAAATAGCTTTAAAGATGTTGATTCACGTACTATTTTAAATTATATGAAATATATGAAAGAAAACGGTAAAGCGAGAAATTCAATTATCCGTTTTATTTCGACTATGAGAAAATTCTTTAAGTATTTATTAAGATTTCATTATATTAAGAATGATCCTATGATTAAAATAGACACACCTAAGCAAGCTCAACATTTTCCATCAGTTTTAACTACAAAAGAAGTAGATAGACTGTTAAGTACACCCGATACTAATGATAAATATGGAATTCGCGATCGTGCTATATTTGAAGTTATGTATGCTACTGGTTTGCGTGTAAGTGAAATGGTTCATTTAAAGATGGATAATTTACATTTAGAGATGGGCATTATTCAAACTTTAGGTAAGGGCGATAAAGAAAGAATTATTCCAATTGGAACTCAAGCAATTAAGTGGATTAATTTCTATGTAAGCAGTAGTCGTTCTAAATTGTTAAAAAATCGTCGTAGTGATTATTTATTTTTAAATGCTCATGGTGGTGGTTTAAGTCGTCAAAGTATTTGGCAAAAAATAAAGCATTATGTAGCATTGGCAGGTATAAAGAAAGATGTCACGCCACATACTCTGAGACATTCTTTTGCCACTCACATTTTGGAAAATGGAGCAGATTTAAGAATTGTTCAAGAATTATTAGGGCATTCTGATATTTCTACAACTCAAATATATACCCATATTTCTCATGAACATTTGAATCAGTCATTTAATAAGTACCATCCAAGAGCATAACTTTTTATTAGGGAGGATTTTATAATGTTATTAAAATATCGTAGTGAATATGAAAAAATAGTTATGGATATGCTTTCCTTAATACCTGACATGAATAATGAAATTTTAAAATCTGAGTTAAATTGGTATAAAAATTCAGATGATCGAGTTATATATTTATGGAAAAATGAAAATAATAATTGGGCTGGAATGCTATCAATTGAATCTAAGAATTCATTATTGGTTGTTCGTAGAATTATACTAACTCCTGATTCTTGGAATATGAATAATTGTTGTATTATGTTAAATCAACTATCAGATTTATATATGAATAAACGAATAATTGGGACTATGGATACAACTGAAATTTGTGAGATTTGGGAGAAACGTAATGGAACCAAGCAATAATGTCATGAATATTCATATAAATGATTTTGATGGTCCATTAGAATTATTGTTGCATTTAATTAAACAATCACAAATGGATATATATGATATTGAAATTGAAAAAATAACTAATCAGTATGTTGATTATTTAAACAAGATGAAAGAATTGAACGTTAATGTAATTGGCGAATATTTTGTTATGGCTTCAAATTTAATGGTGATTAAATCTAAATTGCTGCTACCAAAAAAAGATGACTTAGAAGATGAAGACGATGATTATGAAGATCCTAGAAATGAACTTGTTAATCAATTAATTATTTATCAACAATACAAAGAAGCTTCAAAAGTATTAAAAAAGATGCAAAAGAAAAGTAGTATGCATCATAGTATTACAGCCAAAGTACCGACTGTCACAGAAATGTTAGATCTGAATGGTAATAAAATAATGAATGTTGATTTAATAAAAAATGCTTTTGATTCAATTATTAAAAAGCATCAGCACAATAAGCCTTATGTGCATGAAATTAATGAATGGCACTACACTGTAAAGGAACAGTCTAATTGGATTCTTAAAAAGATAGAAAACAAAGATATTTTAGAATTTAATTCTTTATTCAACATTGATGATAACTTAGAAAAAATTATAACTACTTTTTTGTCAATCTTAGAGTTAATGAAGGAACATTTGATTTTTGTTGAACAAATTGATAATAGAATATATATTCGTAAAAAATAGATTGGAGTGTATATTGATTGGTAAGTAATTTAGCCAAAATTAGTGGCTTGATTTATGTTTCTGGGGATGACGGGATTTCATCATCTAACATCTCTAAATTATTAGAAATGAATGAATCTGACATCACAAATAGTATTGATAAGCTCAATGGTAATTTAAGCAATGATCCAGATAGTCCTTTTACAATAATAAAATATGATGATAAGTATACTCTTGCTACCAAAGAGGAATTAGATTCAATTATTAAAAAATACATAATTGATGATGATGAAATTTCACTTACTCAAACTTCTTTGGAAGTCTTAACCATTATTTCTTACAATCAACCAATTACTAGGGTCGAAATCGATGATATAAGGGGAGTTAATAGTAATAAAACAATTCAAAAATTAATAAAGCAAGGAATAATTAGAGTAAGTGGTCATAAAAAAGTACCAGGTAATCCTAAACTTTATGAAGTTACTGAAAATTTTTTGAAATTATTCGGAATATCAAGTTTAGAAGAATTACCTAAAATCGATAAGAATTTAATTACTAAGGAGGAAAAGTAATGGCTGAAAGATTACAAAAAGTAATGGCAAAAGCAGGAGTCGCTTCTAGAAGAAAATCAGAAGTAATTATTGCTTCTGGGAGAGTCAGTGTTAATAATAAAGTTGTAACTGAGCTAGGTACTAAAGTTAAAGTTTCAGATTCAGTCGAAGTAGATGGGGTACCAATTGGTGGGAAAGAAAAGAAAGTTTATTTTCTTTTTTACAAACCTAGAAGAATTATTTCATCAGTTTCTGACGAAAAAAATAGAAAGACAGTTGTAGATTTCTTTGAAGACATTCCAGAAAGAATTTACCCAGTTGGTCGTTTAGATTATGATACATCTGGATTGTTATTATTAACTAACGATGGTGATTTAGATAATCGTCTTACTCATCCAAAATATGAAGTTGAAAAAACTTATGTTGCTAAAGTGGAAGGTATTCCAACAAATGATGAACTTAAGCAATTACGATTAGGAATTAAAATTCATGGTAAAAAAACAAGTCCAGCTAAGACTAATATATTAGAAACTGATCCTAAAAAGAAAACTGCAGTTGTTCAATTAACAATTCATGAAGGAAAAAATCATGAAGTTAAAAATATGTTTAAGGCAATTAATCATCCAGTTAAAAAATTAAAACGTGAGTCATATTCCTTTTTAAATCTAAGAGGTTTACAATCTGGAGAATTCAGGCCATTAAAGAAAATAGAAGTTGAAAGACTTTATGAGATTACTGATAAAAAGTCTTAATGATTGTTTTTTGCTTAATATTTTGGTACATTATTATAAATAAAAATAATATATGGTTTATCTTCAGGGCAGGGTTAGATTCCCGACCGGCGGTATAGCCCGCTACCCATCTTTTGATGGTTGATTTGGTTAAATTCCAAAGCCGACAGTAAAGTCTGGTATAAAGAAGATCTATTTTTAGCGTGCAAAAGTCCCTGTTATTCATTTAGCAGGGACTTTTTTTGAAGATAATCCTCATTTGGAGGAATTTTTAATGTTTAGTTCAAATAAATTCAGTTTACAAAGGATTGTTCAAATTTCAATATTAAGTGGTTTAGCTTATTTATTGTCTTATATATCAGTTTCTATTATCCCCATTGCGCCTTATATGAAATTAGATTTTGGTGATATTCCTATTTTATTAGCAACAATTTTGTTATCAACTAGTAGTGGTATCATTGTGTCCGTTATGAGGGCCTTCCTATATTTTATTTTTACAGGTCCTTCAATAATTAATTTGATAGGGGTTTCTTCGTTACTGCTTGCTAGTTTAACAATTGTTTTATCAATGTCACTCGTTGATAGACTATTCTCCAAAAAAATTAAGTATGTTTTAATGGTTTTATTTGAAACTATCTCTTTAACCTTAATCATGAGCTTGGCAAATTATTTTATTATAACGCCTTTATATATTAATTTGGCAGGATTCCATTTTAATTTTAGCCTTGCAGATTCAATCCTATATGTCGTAATTCCTTTTAATATTATTAAAGGGCTTTTTATAGGAATTGTATTTGTGATAATCTTAAATCGTAGTAAGGTTTGGTCTACTTATAAGAAAAGAGATTGATTAATGAATAAAAAGCTTTTACTTTTAATGTTATCTAATAAACAACCGAGAAGACTAAAGTTAATTAAGAATTTATTAGATGGTAAAAGAACTGTTTCAACTTTATTTTGGGGCAGTCGTTATCATATATTAGAATATTCAGGAATGATGAAGAACTTTGATTCTTTACAAAATGAAGATAAATTAATAAATGAATTAATTAATAATGGATATGTTTTTTCATATAATAAATATCAATATAAATTAACTAATAAGGGTAAACAAAAAAAGGATTCATTATTTGAATCCTTTTATTTGCCTAAAGAATTATCATATGGTTTTGATTATGATATTGAAAAGTTTAAAAATAGGTTTTTATTACTTATTCAAGTCACTTCAGAATATAGTTATCATAATAGTAGTTATTATCCAGTTCAGGCAGATTTTTATGATACCAATTTAATTAAAAATTTGTTTCATAAATATAAAAATGATAATTTTATTGATGACATTTATAGCTTTATTAAGTCCTTTTTATCTTCATTAGATGAAGATAAGGCTAATATATTTGCAAATTTATTGATTGGACACAATAATTATGGATTAACTTATGAACAATTATCTAATCGATATAATTATTCTAAAATGGAAATATACTTTATTAATATTGATTTATGGATCTTAATGATTAAATTTATTGAAAATAGCAATTCTTTTTTGAATTCTTTACTTGAAAATATAGTACAAAGTAGAATTAATTCAAGTGCTAGAAGAACATTTTATGAATTTAACAATGGTCTTACTATTTTTGCTATTGCTAAAAAATATAATCTTAAAGAATCTACAGTTAAAGAGCATTTACTAGAAAATGCAATTTTTTTAGATACGGAACAATTTCCATATGATATGATTTTATCTGATAATGAAGTTGCTATTTTAAACAAGAAATATCTAAATCAGTCAATTGATTTCTGGAATTTTAATAAGTTAGATATTGCCAATATAGACTTCTTTAAGTTTAGATTATATCAAATAATGAGGAGTAAATAGTTATGAATTATTTACGTCAAAAATTAAAAAAATGGTTTGGCTTTGATGATTTTCGCCCTGGACAGTTTGAAGTTTTATCGTCTTTGAGTCAAGGTGAAAATACTTTTGGAATGTTGCCAACTGGAACTGGTAAAACGCTTATATATCAATTCTTTGGTCGAATGATAAATCAGCCAGTTGTTATTATTTCACCCTTAATTTCTTTAATGCAAGATCAAGTTGATCGCATGAGATATTTAGGATCCAAAAAAACAGTTGCTATTACTTCAGGACTAAATTTTGTAGAGAAAAAAAGAATTTTGAATAATCTAAATAAATATAATTATATATACATTTCTCCAGAAATGATATCTCAAATTGATGTTTTAAAGTATTTTAATAAACTAGATATTGGTCTTTTTGTTATTGATGAAGCTCATTGTATTATTCAATGGGGGACTGATTTTAGACCTGAATATCTTAATTTACATAGAATAATTCAATCTTTAAATAATCCGCAAGTGTTAATGTTAACAGCGACTGCTTCTAAAACAGTGCGTTCTGAAATTGTTCATAAACTAGGATTGCATAATGTTAAATATATAGTTAAGTCTACTAATCGTTCAAATATAATGTTATCTGTTAAATATTGTGATGATACTAATGATAAAAACAATAAGTTACTTTCATTGGTTAACAAATTATGTAGTCCAGGGATTATTTATTTTTCTAGTAAAAAAATGGCCAATATGGCTACAATCTTTTTAAGACAGAAAGCTCATTTGAAAGTTGAAGCTTATCATTCAGATTTGAATAATGAAAATCGTTATCGTATTCAACATCAATTTATGAATGATCAAATAGATGTTATATGTGCTACTAGTGCTTTTGGTATGGGAATTGATAAAAGTAATATTAGATATGTTATTCATTATCATATGCCCTCAAATATTGAATCATATGTTCAAGAAATGGGACGTGCTGGTCGAGATATGAAAGAAAGTATTTCTGTTATTCTTTATCAAAAAAATGATGAAATGCTTCAATACAATTTATTAATGGATAACATTCCAGATGATGATATCATTTCTTTTTATTATCGTAATTATAAAAAAATTCATAATGATGATGAACAAACTAAATTATTAAAATATTACTATGATAATGATTATTCAGAAGAGAAAGTTATTAGTATTTTTAAGGCAAGGCGGCTAGATCAAAAAAATAGTTTAGCAGAGATGCTATCTTATGTTTTGAATAATCATTGTCGTCGTAAAAAGCTTTTATCTCATTTTGATGAAAAGTTTAGTGCTCATAATGAATATTGTTGTGATGGTGATCATACGAAATTAAATTTACATGCAGCTAACTTAATTAGGTCTAATATTAAAATAAATAATAAACATAATTATGATTKGAATTCCATAATTAATTCTCTTTTCAACAAAATGCATTAAATAATGTATAATGAATTGTATTAACAATAAGATTGGGAGGGTTATTATTTTGAATAATAACAATAAAGATGAATCAAATGGTTTATCAAGAATGGAATTAAGGAAGAAAAGCAGAGGTCATAAATTAATAGCTATTATATTAGTTACGATTGTTGTAGTTATTGGTTTATTTACACTTGTTTTCGGGATGATGAGTAATCCTAGTGATAATGGTCAGAGTCAATCTTCAAGTTCATCCTCAAGTATGATAAAATCAAAAGGTAAAAAGGCTTCTTCCAAGAAAGATAAAGCTATTAAAAAGTCTACTTCAAATTCTAATAAGGTTGATCAAAGTAGTTCTAGCAATACTGAAAATGCTAGTCATGAAGATGATAAAAAAGCTTCCAATAGTAGTTCCTCTAAAACATCTAGCGCAAGCTCATCTTCAAATAAACCAGCCAATAATAATTCTAGTGCATCAAGTAGTAGTTCTGTAAGCAATCAGTCATCTGATAATAGTAATGATAGAGATTACGCTGTTGTTGGTCAAAATGGTGAAAATGATTTATATAGAATTGCAAAGAATAGTGGTCTTACTGTTGATCAATTAAAGCAATTAAATGGTTTAACTAGCGATAATGTTTCTGTGAACCAGAAAATTAGAGTAAAATAATATTGATTGGGGTATATTAAATGAACTTAAAAAAAATTCAAGTAGCAATTGATGGCCCAGCATCCGCTGGTAAAAGTACAGTTGCTAAATTAGTTGCTAATAATTTTTCATATGTTTATTGTGATACTGGTGCGATGTATCGTTCTATAACACTTAAAGCCATGAGATTGGGATATAATTTAAGTGACGAAATAAGAGTGGTTGAAATGTTGAAAGATACAGACATTTCATTTGAACCTAATGCAGAACAACAAAAGGTATTTTTGGATGGACAAGAAGTTACTAACGAGATTCGTCAAGAAGATGTAACCAATTCAGTTTCTGAAATAGCTAGTTTGAGTGGTGTTAGATTTGATTTAGTTAAAAGACAACAACAAATAGCTAGTAATGGTGGAATTGTTATGGACGGTAGAGATATAGGGACTACAGTTTTACCAAATGCTGAAGTAAAAATATTTTTAATTGCTAGTGTTCAAGAGCGAGCAGAACGTCGTTTGAAGGATAACGCAGAAAAAAATATTCATGTTCCATTAGATCAATTAAAAAAGGAAATTGAAGATCGTGATTATAAGGATTCACATCGTCAAATTTCACCTTTAGTTAAAGCTGATGATGCAATTGAAATTGATACCACTTCGATGTCAATAAGTGATGTAGTTAATGAAATATCTAAAATTATTAAAAATAACGGATAACTTAGTCATATAACTAGATTTTCTTTAAAAGTTAGTCTAAAATGTTAAGTATAGTTGTCTCAAGGAGGAATTATCAGATGAGTGAATCAGATGAAAAAACAAATAAAGATTTATTAGAAGCCTTGGATAGTGTGGACCAAGTCAATATTAATGATGTAGTTAGTGGTGAAGTTTTAGCTATTGATAATGACCATCAATTAATTATTGGAATTGATAATGCTGGTGTCGAAGGTGTTGTTCCTCGTCACGAAATTTCATCAAGTTCTAACAATGATGAAGACTCACAATACAAAGTGGGAGATAAGGGCAAATTTGTTGTTCTTTCAAGAATTGGTGACGATAAAGAAGGCGGAAGTTTTCTACTTTCTGTTCGTCGCTTACAAGAACGTAAAGTTTGGGATGAATTACAAGAAAAATCTAAGAATGATGAAACTATCACTGTAACTGTTAAAAATGCTGTTCGTGGAGGATTAGTTGTTGATGCTGGTGTTCGTGGATTTATTCCTGCTTCAATGATTACAAATCATTTTGTAAGAAACTTAAATCAATATGATGGTCAACAATTTGAATGTAAGATTGTTGAAATTATTCCTGAAAAGAACCGTTTAGTTCTATCACATAGTGATGTAATGGAACAAAAACAAGAAAAAGCTCTTGAAGAAGTTATGGGTAAATTAAGTGTTGGCGACGTTGTTGAAGGTAAAGTTGCTCGTATGACTAACTTTGGTGCCTTTGTTGATTTAGGCGGCGTTGACGGATTAGTTCATGTTTCAGAAATTTCATATGAACGTGTTAACAAGCCTTCTGATGTATTAAAGAATGGTCAAGACGTTAAGGTTAAGGTTATTGCTTTAGATAAAGATAAAGGTCGTATTTCATTATCAATTAAGCAAACTATGCCACAACCATGGGATGAAATTGAAGAAAAAGCCCCACAAGGTAGTATTGTTGAAGTTACTATCAAACGTTTAGTTGATTTTGGTGCTTTTGCCGAAGTAATTCCTGGTGTGGAAGGACTAATTCATATTTCACAAATTTCTCATGAACATGTTAATACACCTGCTGATGTATTAAAAGTTGGTCAAACTGTTAAAGCTAAGATTCTTGATGTTCAACCTGAAAATCATCGTTTAGCTTTATCAATGAGAGCACTTGAACCAGAACCTGAAAATGGTGATGATTCTTCAAAGGAAAATGCTAAGGTTTCTGATAACTCTACTGAAGATGCTCCTGAAGAAGAAAACGGATTTACTTTAGGTGACATTGTAGGTAAAGGATTAGACAAAGATAATCAATAATAGTTTACAATCTTTAAAAATATCCTTCTTTTCATTGAAGGATATTTTTTTATTATTAATAGAAAGGGTGACTTTGAAATGGTATTACCCGTTGTTGCGATTGTTGGACGTCCTAATGTAGGTAAGTCTACAATTTTTAATAGAATTGCTGGAGAAAGAATATCTATCGTTGAAGATACTCCAGGTGTTACAAGGGATCGAATTTATTCTCATGGAGAATGGCTAGGTCATGAGTTTAGCATGATTGATACAGGTGGAATTGAAATAAATGATCAACCATTTGTTAAACAAATTACAGCTCAGGCAGAAATTGCTATTGATGAAGCAGATGTTATTGTATTTATGGTCAATGGTAAGGAAGGTATTACAAATGCTGATGATAATGTTGCTAGAATCTTATACAGAACTAATAAACCGGTTGTATTGGCAGTAAATAAAGTAGATAACTTTGAAGCCCGTGCTGATATATATGATTTTTATTCATTAGGTTTTGGTGATCCATATCCAATATCCGGTGCACATGGATTAGGACTTGGTGATATGTTAGACGAAGTTATTAAGAATTTTTCTGAAAAAACTGATAATGCCGATGACGATAGTATCAAGTTTAGCTTGATTGGACGTCCTAATGTGGGTAAATCATCATTAGTAAATGCTATTTTGGGTGAAAAACGAGTGATTGTTTCCGATGTTGCTGGTACAACCAGGGATGCAATTAACACTAAATTCATTCAAGATGGTCAGGAGTATACAATGGTTGATACTGCTGGTTTAAGAAAACGTGGAAAAGTATATGAAAATACTGAACGTTATTCTGTAATGCGTGCAATGCGTTCAATTGATAACAGTGATGTTGCACTAATTGTTATTAATGCTGAAGAAGGTATTCGTGAACAAGATAAACGTATTGCTGGTTATGCGCATGAAGGCGGAAAAGGTGTAATCATTGTTGTTAATAAATGGGACACTTTGAAAAAAACAAGTTCTACTCAACGTGAATTTGAAGCTGGAATTAGAACACAATTTCAATATCTATCATATGCACCAATTTTGTTCGTATCAGCACTTACTAAGCAAAGATTAACTAAACTACCGGGTATGATTAAACAAGTTAATGAAAATCATTCTAAAAGAATTTCTTCTTCTAATTTGAATGATGTTATTATGGACGCTATTGCAATGACACCAACTCCTAGTATTAAAGGTAGAAAGCTTAGAATTTATTATGCTACTCAAATTAGAACTGCTCCACCTACAATTGTGGTTTTCGTAAATGATGAAGAGCTTATGCATTTTTCATATGAAAGATATTTGGAGAACCAAATTAGAAATCATTTTGACTTTTCTGGAACTCCAATTAAAATTATTACTAGAAAACGTAAGTAATTTTGCATATTTTTTTACTAAAATAGCCATTAAATAATTGAATTGTAGGGCTTTATGTGATATCTTGAAGTAATGTAATGACACCAATCATGTTGTTATTACATATGTCGAAAAGCATTGATTGTTTTCCGAACTATTGGGAGGTGAAAACACATGGCTAACAAGGCAGAATTAGTAAGCAATGTTGCTGAAAAAACTGGTTTAACTAAGAAGGATGCAACTGCTGCTGTAGATGCTGTTTTTGGTTCAATCCAAGACAACATGGCTAAAGGCGAAAAGGTACAACTTATCGGTTTTGGTAATTTCGAAGTACGTGAACGTGCCGCTCGTAAGGGTCGTAACCCTCAAACTGGTGCAGAAATTCAAATTCCTGCAAGTAAAGTACCTGCATTCAAGCCAGGTAAAGCTTTAAAGGATGCTGTTAAATAAACAGCTCACTTTATTGATAAAAGAGCCAGTTCGGCTGATTATGTCGAACTGACTCTTTTTTATATTATCTCCAAATTATGTTGATAGGAGGAATTATATATGAGTTATTCTGAAAAAGCATTAGATTTTTTAGAATCTGGCAAAATTGATGATTTTAATAAGCAATATGATTTAGCATATCACCACGATAGTGATGAAATGCTTTATTCACTAGCTGAAGAATTATATTCATATGGTTTCAGTGATCAAGCTAAAAAAATATATCAAAAATTATTAAAGAAATTTCCTGATGAGGATAGTTTAAGAGTGGACATCTCAGATATTTTAATTAGTGAGGGTAAAACAGATGAAGCATTAGCTCAACTAAGTATTATTTCATCTGAATCTGATGCTTATTTACAATCTTTAGTTACTCAAGCGGATTTATATCAAACTCAAGGATTATTAGATGTAAGTCGAGAAAAACTACTAAAAGCTAAGGAATTAGCTCCTCATGAAAATGTTATCACTTTTGCTCTAGCGGAACTTTTGTTTACCATGGGTGAATATAATAAAGCGATACCATTGTATTTAGGATTAATTAAAGAAGGAGTAACCAACATTTCTTCGGTTAATTTAGTTGAAAGAGTTGGTATTTCTTATGCTAATGATAGTAAATTTGAGCATGCAATTGGATATTTAAAGCAAATTAAGACTATTGATATGACTTCTGATGTAAAATTTGAAACAGCTTTTACCTATTTACAGCTAAAAGATTATGATAAAGCAATTGAATTGTTCCAAGAATTGCGTGAAAGTGATCCACAATATGCGACTTTATATCCATACTTAGGACAAGCTTTAGAAGAACAAAACAAATCAGAAGATGCTTTATTAGTATATCAAGAAGGTCTTAGTGTCGATCAATATAACGAAAAATTATATTTGTTAAGCGCTCGTGCTGCAACTAAAGTTGATAATAAGGAACTTGCAGAAAATTATCTAAAAGAAGGAAATAAGATTGATCCTGATGATATTGAAATTGTTCTTGAATTGTCTAACTTGTTTGTTTCTGAAGAAAAATATGAAGATAACATTGGATTATTATCTTCATATCTAGATGATCATGAGCTGGATCCTCAATTTTATTGGAATTTAGCTATATCTTATGATGAAATTGATGATATTAAAAATGCACATAAATATTATCTAGCTGCTAAACCATACTTTATGGATAATACTACTTTCTTAAAATCTGCATCTTTATTCTTTAGAGAAAGTGGAGATATCAAAAATGCTATATCATTACTTGAAATGTATGTTACAGCAGTGCCTTCTGATGATGAAGCTGCAATGATGTTAGAAGATTATCGAAACTATTAATCATTGATAATTTTTGTTGATAATTTTTTATAATATATAACCGATGCTAAATCCAGATTAAGATGGTTTGAAAGCTCAAATTCATTTTCTCCTGGATTTTTTATTACATAATTTAAAATATAGCCTTGAAATAAATCTGTCGGATTTAAACTAAAAGATAAATATTCTTCACTCGGTTTTAGGTATTTATGCAATCCAGGTAAAGTTAAATGTGGATCATTTGCAATTCTTTGTTTCAAAAATATATCTTTGGATGATTGTTTACCTTGAATTGGTTTAATAAAATTATTATATTGGTTAATAAACTTTTTTTCATAACTGTTAAAGTTAATTTTTTTAAATACTCTATAAAAATTGATTTTTAAAAATTCTGAAGATTTAAATCCTTTGCTAATTAATAATAGTGTCATTTTAGTATAAGGATGAACATTTGGATCATTTAAAATGTTTGGCATTTGTTCAATCCATTTGATATTAATTTTAGATTCTTTGTTACGATCTCTTCCTTTTAAGGTTAAGGTAGGTAATTTGTCAGAAAAATCATGACTAAATAAATATTTAAAATAAATATTTATGTGTGACAATACTTTGTTATATGTTGAATTGTTGATTTGTCGTTTTTCCACTAACATGTTCATATACTGCTGTATATCACGATCAAATAATTGATTAACATGATGATTTTTTTGATACCCAATATTAAAATTTGATAAATATTCGAACATATCAATTAAAGTACTTGTATATTCTTTAATTGTGACTTTGGCTAGTCCATTAATATTTAAATTTTTTTCAAAACTTTTTTGATAAGGATAATTATTTGTTGTCATTTTTACACCTCTTAAATGTCAAAAGTTACTTTAACTAACATAATAACACAAAAACATAAAACTTTGTAAATAATACTATTTATCTGTTAATATTTATATAGTAAAGATAGGGGTATAAACAATGATAAAGATTAAAAATTTACCTGATGAATTTGAAAAAGCTCGCCCTGTTATGCAGAAAATCGAATCTGCTGGATATGAAGCTTACTTTGTTGGGGGTAGCGTGAGAGACACAATAATAGGTGAAAAAATCCATGATGTTGATATTGCATCTAGTGCCTATCCTGAAGAAATAAAAAAACTCTTTAAAAGAACTGTTGATACTGGAATTGAACATGGAACTGTGATGGTTCTTGATAATAATCAAGGGTATGAAATTACAACCTTTAGAACGGAATCTGGGTATCAAGACTATCGTAGACCAGATAAAGTTACATTTGTACGTTCTTTAAAAGAAGATTTAAAACGTCGTGATTTTACCATTAATGCTTTAGCAATGCGCGAAAATGGTGAAGTAACTGATTTGTTTGGTGGTATTGAGGATATAGATAAAAAAATTATTCGTGCTGTTGGCAATCCTAATGAAAGATTTAATGAAGATGCTTTAAGGATGATGCGCGCAGTGAGATTTGCTAGCAAATTAAATTTTAATATTGAAAAAGAAACTTTTAATGCCATTGAGAGGCATAGTTCATTATTAGAAAAAATTGCGATTGAGAGAATTTATGTAGAATTTATTAAGATGATGAAAGGGTTAAAACCCAAGCAGGGAATTGATGATATGATAAGTACTAATATGTATTTACATGTCCCTTTGTTTGCTGATTATAGAAAACAATTATCAGATATTTCACGTTTTAAAAATTTGAACTTAAATAATGAAATAGAGATATGGAGTTTAATCTGTTTTGAATTCGATTTAAATAGAGAACAAATTAGTAAATTTTTGAAAGCCTGGAAAGCATCTAATGAGGTTATAAATAATACTCAAACTTGTTGTTATGCGTTAAATGCTATTAAGAATGATAATATGAGTGATTTTTTAATGTATCTCACGGGTGAAAATTTATTACTAGAAGCAAACTATATCGCATCTTTTTACGATTATTCGATTGACAATGAATTATTGAAAAAGCAATATAGTAGTTTACCAATAAAAAATAAAAAGCAACTTGCAATTAATGGCGGTATTTTAATTAAGAATGGAATTTTAAAACCAGGGCCAATGCTGGGTAAAGTATTAAATGTAATTGAAAAACAAGTTGTTATTGGTAATTTAGATAACAATACTGAAAATATAATTAATTTTACAAAACAATATTTGAAAGAGTGATTTTGTGCAAACTTTAAGAGCAGAGGACTTAACAAAGACTTATGGTGAAAAAACGCTTTTTAAAAATTTAAATTTTATTATTAATGAACATGATCGAATTGGTTTAATTGGGACCAATGGTAGTGGAAAAACTTCTTTATTGAACGTTATTTCTGGAGCTGATCATGATTCTACTGGTAATATTATTACCTCTAAAACATATTCAATTGGATATTTAAAGCAAGAACCAGTTTTAGATGAATCTCTGACGGTACTTGATGCTGTTTTCGCTGGTAGTCAAGATATTTTTAATACCATTAGATATTATGAACATACTTTAGATGTTTATTCAAAGCATCCAGATGATGAAAAAGCTGAGCATCAATATTTAGCTGCTGAATCAAAAATGAACGAAGAGGATGCTTGGAATGCTGAAAGTGACGTTAAAACAATTTTAACGCAACTTAAAATTAATGATATGAATCAAAAGGTATCAACTTTATCAGGTGGTCAAAAACGTCGTGTAGGTTTGGCACAAGTATTGATACAGTCTCCTGATTTATTAATATTAGATGAACCTACTAACCATTTGGATTTTGATTCCATTGATTGGTTACAAGATTTATTAGCTAAATATAAAGGATCATTACTCTTTGTAACTCATGATCGCTACTTTTTAGATAATATTGCCAATAATATTTGGGAATTGTCTTTTGGAAAACTATATGAATATGAAGGTAATTATGAAAAATATGTTCAACAAAAAGCTGAACGTGTTGATTTTGAAGTGAATGCTGAACATAAAAAACAACGATTGTATAAACAAGAATTAGCTTGGATGAAAAAAGGAGCTAAAGCTCGTTCTACCAAGCAACAAGCTCGCATTAATCGTTTTAATGATTTGAAAAATGATGTTGGTAATTTACAAACTGATGAAGATGTTGATATCACGCTTGGTCAACAACGCTTAGGTAAAAAGGTTATTGAGTTAAAAGATACTAATTTGACTTTAGATAATAAAAAAATTCTAGATGATTATAGCCTTTTGGTACAACCAAATGAAAGAATCGGTATAAGTGGAGAAAATGGAGCTGGTAAGTCATCATTATTAAATGTTATTGCTGGTAAAATTAAGCCAGACAGTGGTGTTGTTGAAATTGGTGAAACTGTTAAGATGGCATATTATACTCAACAAACTGAAACAATTCCAGATGATAAGCGAGTAATTAAGTATTTAACGGATGTTGGAGAAAACGTAACTGATAATACTGGAAATAAAATTAGCGTTACTGATTTACTAGAACAATTTTTGTTTCCTAAATTTATGCACGGAACTTTAATTCGCAAGTTATCAGGTGGAGAAAAGCGTCGTTTATATTTATTAAAATTACTTATGCAACAACCTAATGTATTGCTGTTAGATGAACCTACTAACGATCTTGATATATCTACATTGACAGTTCTTGAGGATTACATTAAAGGCTTTGCTGGAACAGTTATTACAGTTTCTCATGATCGTTACTTTTTAGATAAAGTATCCAATAAATTACTTATTTTTGATGGTAATGGGAAAATTGAACAGCATGTTGGATTGTTTACTGATTATTTGGCTAGTTTAAAAAATGACAACAGTAATAAAGATAATGTTAAAAAGCATAAAAAATCAGATGAAAATAAACCTAAAGAAAACAATGAAAATAAAAAAACAAAATTAACTTATGCTGAGCAGATTGAATTTGATGGCTTAGAAGATGAAATTGATAAATTAGATTCTAAAAGTTCATCCCTTCAATCAGAAATGCAAAATTATGGCGATGATTATGATAAGTTAGCTGATTTACAATCACAGGTTGATGATTTAAACAAACAATCTAATCAAAAAATGCAGCGTTGGGAATATTTAAGTCAATTTGCAGAATAGGAGTTTATACAATGCTTGAAGATACTTATTTAAATTTAGCAAAATATATTTTAGAAAATGGTCATAAAAAAGGTGATCGAACAGGTACCGGAACAATTAGTATATTTGGATATCAAATGCGTTTTGACTTAAGCAAAGGTTTTCCATTACTTACAACTAAAAAGGTTCCTTTTGGATTGATTAAAAGTGAACTTTTATGGTTCTTACATGGCCAAACTAATATTAAATATTTGCTACAACATAAAAATCATATTTGGGATGAATGGGCATTTAAAAATTTTGTGCAATCAAAAGACTATGATGGTCCTGATATGACTAATTTTGGATTACGTGCAAATGAGGATAAAGAATTTAAAAAAGTTTATTTAGCGGAAAAGAAGAAATTCTGTCAAAAAATTTTAGATGATGATGATTTTGCCGATAAGTATGGTGATTTAGGTTTAGTTTATGGTAGTCAATGGCGTCATTGGAAAAAATCTACTGGTGGGACTATTGATCAAATTAAAAATGTTATTGAACAAATTAAAACTAACCCTAATTCTAGAAGACTAATTGTTTCTGCTTGGAATCCGGAAGATATTCCTTCAATGGCATTACCACCATGTCATACTATGTTCCAATTTTATGTAAACGATGGTAAATTAAGTTGTCAATTATACCAACGCTCAGGTGATGTATTCTTAGGAGTTCCATTCAATATTGCTAGTTATGCTTTATTAACTTCTTTAATTGCTAAGGAATGTGGATTGAAACCTGGTGACTTTGTTCATACTTTAGGGGATGCGCACATTTACTCTAATCATATTGATCAAATTGAAACTCAATTATCAAGGAAACCATATCAAGCTCCTAAATTGTGGTTGAATCCTGACAAAAAGAGTATCTTTGATTATGATATGGATGACATTAAAGTGATCGATTATAAACATCATGATCCAATTAAAGCACCAGTTGCTGTTTAAAATGGGGAGATTAATATGATTTCTTATTTATGGGCTGAATCAAAAGGCCATGTTATTGGTATGAACGGTAATTTACCTTGGAAGTTACCAGCAGATATGCATTATTTTAAACAAACTACTACTAATAATATAATATTGGCTGGTAGTAAGACCTATAAGAGCTTTGGGAGGCCGTTACCCCATCGTTTAAATGTTGTTTTAACACATCAAGAAGATAATAGATTTCCTGATGAAGTAATGGTCATTCATAATGTAAATGATTTTTTGCAATTTGCTAATAATAATAAAGAAAAAGAAATATTTGTAGTTGGTGGTGCACAAATATTTAAACTATTGCTTCCATATGTTGATCGGCTATATCGTACCTCAATTGATTATAAATTTGATGGGGATACAGTAATGCCTAAAATTAATTATGATGAATTTAATTTAATTAAAGAAACAATTGGAAAATTAGATAGTAAAAATATATATCCGCATAAATTCGATGTATTTGAAAGAAAATAATTTAACTTTCAGTGAAGGTGATAATAATGTCAAAAATTAAAATTGTTACTGATTCAACGGCAGGTTTAACCGATGAAGAAATTACTGAGTATGATATTAATATCATTCCTTTATCAGTTATGATTGATGATACTGTTTACACAGAACGTGAAACAATAACTAATGAAGAGTTTTATGAAAAAATGAAAACTGCAAAGGGGTTGCCAAAAACTAGTCAGCCACCTTTGGGTAAATTTATTAATAAATTTGATGAATTAGGTGCTGATGGTAGTGAAATTTTGTCAATTAATTTAGACAGTAAAATTAGTGGTACTTATAAAACTGCTTGTGAAGCAGCAAATTTATCTAAATCTAACGTGAAAGTTATTGATAGTTTAACCACTGATCGTTCATTAGCTTTTCAAGTAATAAAAGCAGCTGAGATGTCTAAACAAGGTAAAAGTATAAATGAAATCATTAAATCAGTTGACGAAGTCCGTAAAAATACCAAACTTTATATGGGAATCTTAAATTTAGACAATATCGTTAAAGGCGGTCGTTTAAAACCATGGGCAGGAGCAATATCTAATTTATTGAATATTAAAGTAATCGTTAAATTAGTTAATGGTGAAATAACAGTTGATTCTAAGGGACGTGGCTTAAAGTCAATTCATAAATATTTCACTCAACATGTTTATCCTGAAATGCAGGAAATACTTAAACATAAAAATATAAAAAGCATTGGTATTTCATATGTTGGCTCTACAGATCTCACTAATAAAATTAAAGATGAAGTACAAGCCATCTGTCCAAATATACAGGTAGTAATGCGTGAAACTGTCCCTATCATAGCTACTTATGGCGGATTAGGTGCATTTGCTTTAATGTATTATAGTGAATAATATTAATTTTATCTGGAGTGATTAAAACGAAAAGAATATTAAAATATATTTTGCTACTCCTTATTTTATTCATTTTATTAATATCTGGTGTTTATGCATATAAGAATTATTATTCTAGTTCTAATAGTCAATATGATCCTAAGCAAAAAATTTCCTTTGTCTCAGTTGGAGATTCTTTGACACAGGGTGTTGGTGACAACACTAATAGTGGTGGATATGTAAATAGAATCAAAGACAAATTTGTTAATGATAAAAATGCTAAGTTAAATGTTTATAATTATGGTATTGCTGGACAACGAACTGATCAAATTGATAAAAGAATTATTAATAATACTAATGGCCTATTAACTCATATTAAACATTCAAATGCCGTCATTTTAACTTCTGGTGGTAATGATTTATTACAAGCATTACAAAAAAATGCATTGATTAATGATAAAGATGAATTCAATAAAAATATGACGGTTAATCTTGTAAACTATAAAGATAATTTGAGTTCTTTAATCAAGCACATACGGAATATAAACAAGAAAATACCTATTTATATTTTTAGTATATATAATCCAGTTTATGTATATTTTCCAAAAGTTCATGCAATTGAAAATTATGTTAGTAAATATAATGATATTATTGATAATGAAAGTAGTAATCAAAAGTGGATTCATTTTGTTAATATTAATTCGTTATCATATGGACAATATAGAACTGAAAGACAAAAGAATAAGCTATTGGAATCTAGTGATGACTCATTTAATCCGCTATCTTTAGATGATTTATATAGCAATGAAAAAGAACTAAATGAATACTTATCCTCAAAAGATCATTTTCATCCTAATTCAAAAGGATATGATTTTATGACTAATAAATTATTTAAAATAATGGAAAAATACAACGATTGGTATTAAAAATCAGAGGAGTATATTTAAATGCATAAAACTAGAAAAAATAGTATTTTTAAGTATTTATTTTTTATTTTGATTATATTAATAATATCCGGTTTTGGATATTTATGGTTTCAAATTCATGGTAGTACTGTTAATCCTTCTCAAAATAATAATACCTCTAAAGACCACACACCAATTTCTGTTCAACTAAATAAAAATCAAATTAATGCACTTTCTTCTTATTATTTAAAAAATTTTGACGAACACCATAATTCTTCAATGGATTATAAATTTATTTTAGATAAAAAAGCTTATGTTTATGGGAATATCAAAATTTTAGGTTCTAAAGTTAACTATGTTTTATCGATGAATCCTAAATTATTAGATGATGGAAATATTGAATTAGATACTAATAACTTAGAAATTGGTCATCTTGATATTCCAGCTAAATTTGTGATAGCTTATGTTGGCAAAAAATATCATATTCCTAATTGGATAGAACTTAATAGTAAAGAAAGCAAAATTATATTACACATTAATGAATTAGGTGGTAAAAATAAAGTTTCATATCAAGCTAATAAAATTGATATGAGTGGTGATGGAGACTTTAGATTTAAGGCATTAGTTCCTAATAGTTAATTTGGAGGATTTTAATGAAAACTTTTTATCAATTCTTGATGACTGAGCGTAATTCTGGTAGTAATGAGCCGGTCGCTCAATTTGCTAACAATGCGTTTTATGATCAATCATTTCCTAAGCAGTCAATTTATTATGATGAAATTTCTCAGTATTTAGAAGAAAATGCAAGTTATTTGCCTAGTATGACTATCTTTGATGAAGCTTGGCAATTATTTCAAGATTATAATAATTAAACAAAAATAAACCTAGATTATTATTTAGGTTTATTTTTTTATAATAATAAGCTATAAAATATAGTACAATTAAAATAATAGATAGGAGCGAATATATATGATTCAATGGTTTCCAGGACATATGGCTAAAGCCATTCGTCAGTTTGAAGAAAATGTACATTTAGTTGATATTGTTTTTGAGTTAGTAGATGCTAGATGTCCTTTTAGTTCTATTAACCCTGAAGTTGAAAAGGTTAGTAAAAATAAACCACGTTTAATGATTTTAACTAAAGCTGATTTAGCTAATCCTAATGTTACTAATCAATGGATAAGCTATTTTAAAAATAAAGGTTATGCTGCAATTTCAGTTGATTCTAAAAATAATACTACTGGCAAATATATTACCAAAGTAGTAAAGGATTTATTAAAAGATAAAATTGCTGCTAGTAAAGATAAAGGTCTCGATAATAAAGTTATTAGAGCAATTTGCGTAGGAGTTCCTAATGTTGGTAAATCAACATTATTGAATCAAATTGTTAAAAGACGTGCTGCTCAAGTTGGTAATCGTGCTGGTGTTACAAAGGGTCAACAATGGTTAAAGGCTGGTAATGAATTAGAATTATTGGATACTCCTGGTATCTTATGGCCTAAATTTGAAAATGAAGAAGTGGCTAATAAATTAGCTTTAACAGGTGCAATCAAAGATAGTATTTATGCTAGTGATGATGTAGCATTATTTGCATTGAATTTCTTTAGACAACATAATCGTGATGGACTAATTAAAAGATATCGTTTAAGTGAAGAAGATATGGAATTAAGTGACGTTGATCTATTATTAAAGATTACTAAAAATGTTGGAATGCGCGATGATTATGAAAGAGCATCAATGCGTTTAATTTTAGATAGTCGTAAGGGTAAAATAGGACCATTTACACTAGACAGCGTAGATGAATTAGATAAGGAAAATTAAAATGAACAATAAATTATCTATTAATGATTTTAAAAAGTTATTATCTAAAGTTACAACATTATCTGATGATATTTTTAATGATTATAAAAATGATTCTCGTAAAGGAATACAAGTTGCTTTAAAACAAAGAATAAATCAATTGAACTATTTAGAAAAATCTAAAATGGATTTTCAAAAAAGACTTAAATATGAAAATCATTTTTGGAATGAGGAAATTAATTATATTGCTGGAGTAGATGAGGTTGGCAGAGGGCCATTAGCTGGCCCTGTGGTAACTGCTGCAGTTGTATTACCACATAATTTTAATGTTTATGAAGTTAATGATTCAAAAAAATTATCACCTAAAAAGCGCCTGGAATTATCTAAAATGATTAAACAAAAAGCTTTATATTATAGTATTGGTATTGCATCAAATAAAATAATTGATAAAATTAATATTTATGAAGCCACTAGAGTAGCAATGAAAGATGCAATTAATAATTTGGATATTAATCCTGAAATTGTAATTGTTGATGCAATGAACATCGACATCCCAAATAAACAAGTTAGATTAATTAAAGGGGATGCCAAAAGTGCTAGTGTTTCAGCCGCAAGTATTTTAGCTAAGGTATATCGTGATCATTTAATGGATCAGTATAGTAAAAAATATCCAGAATATGATTTTAATCATAATGCCGGATATGGAACCAAGAAACATTTACAAGCACTTAGTGAATACGGTGCGACACCTATTCATCGTAAATCTTTTAAACCAGTTTTAGATTTAACTAATTATTAAATACGTAATTATTTTTAAAACCCAATTAGGAGATTTGAAAATGAAATTACGTACTTTATTGCTTAAACTAAAACTAACTAGCGGTTTTGGTATTAAATCAGAATATGCATTTTATAAATTTTTAAGAAATAAATATACAGTTTTACCCGTTGAAATTAATTTTAGCGCCTTAGATATTGCTAAATGCGTTAATTTGTCCAATAGGTACTATGATAAATTTTGTAAATCATTTAATAGTAAAGAAGTTAATGATAGTTTAAATTATCATTTAGAACATGTTAAATTTATTTCCATTTTAGATGAAAGTTATCCGATTGGATTAAAAGAATCCTATTTACCGCCTATCATTATTTTTTATTTTGGTAATATTTCTTTAATAGAAAATAAAATGTTGGGGGTTGTTGGTTCCAGAAAAAATACGGATTATGCTTTTAAAAGTTTAAATATGTTAATTCCCGAAGTAGTTCAATCAGATATTGTAGTTGTTTCTGGGTTAGCTGCTGGGGTTGATAAATTAAGCCATCAGTGTACCATTGCTAATGGGGGAAAAGCGGTTGCTGTTATTGGAACCGGATTAGATATATATTACCCTAGAGAAAATGAACAATTACAACGTAATATTGCCATCAATCATTTATTAATTAGTGAATATCCAGTTGGTAGTAAACCTTTACGTTTTCATTTTCCTGAGAGAAATCGTATTATTGCTGGTTTAATTGATACTTTATTAGTTATAGAAGCAAAAAATAAATCAGGTAGTTTAATTACTGCTAATTTAGCATTACAAAATAACCGGAATGTTTTAGCAATTCCTGGAAGAATTGATAGTTTGCATTCAGTTGGATGTAATGAGTTAATTTTAGCAGGAGCAAAACCAGTTTTATCTGCTAAAGATATTATTGAAGAATTTTATTATAAATAAAATATTTTGATTTAAGATTATAAATTAATGAGGGATATGGATGACTACAAAAACAACTAAAAAAAAGAAAAGACGATCACCCAAGAAAAAATTAGTTATTGTTGAATCGCCTACTAAAGCTAAAACAATTCAAAAATATCTTGGTAGAACATATCGTGTGATTGCAAGTAAAGGGCATGTGCGTGACTTGCCTAAAAGTAAGATGGGTGTTGATATTGAGAACGACTATGCTCCTCATTACATTTCTATTCGTGGTAAAGGAGATACAATTAAAGACTTACGTTCAGAAGCTAAAAAAGCCAAAAGCGTTTATCTAGCATCTGACCCTGACCGTGAAGGAGAATCTATTGCTTGGCATTTATCACATTTATTAGGCTTAGATGAAAATGATGAAAATCGAGTTGCCTTTCATGAAATTACTAAGGATGCGGTTAAAGAAGCATTTAAGCACCCTCGTACGATTGATATGAGTTTGGTTGATGCCCAACAAGCCCGTCGAGTATTAGACAGATTAGTGGGTTATTCAATATCACCACTATTATGGAAAAAAGTTAAGAAGGGTCTAAGTGCTGGTCGTGTTCAATCAATAGCACTATGGCTAATTATTCAAAGAGAACGTGAAATTAAAAAATTTGTTCCCAAAGAATATTGGACAATTGATGCTGATATGAAAAAAGCTAGTAATGACTTTAAAGCTAACTTTTATGGCTTGAACGGTAAAAAAACTGAAATTAATGATAACGAAGAAGTCAAATCAATTTTAAGCAAAATTGATAAGAACAAGTCCTTTGATGTTACTAGTGTTGTTAAGAAAGAGCGAAAACGTCAGCCCCAACAACCGTTTACAACTAGTACAATGCAACAAGATGCTAATAATAAATTAAACTTTAAAACTGGAAAGACAATGATGAATGCTCAGCAGTTATATGAAGGAATTAATATTGGTAAAGAGGGTAATCAAGGTTTGATTACTTATATGAGAACTGATTCAACCAGAATTTCTATGGTTGCTAAGCACGAAGCATCTAGTTTCTTGCATGAAAATTATGGAGCTGAATATGCTGCAGTTAAACCAATTAAAGGTAAGTTACCTGAAGGAGCTCAAGATGCCCATGAAGCTATTCGTCCTACTTCAGTGCATCGTACTCCTGCTAGTTTAAAGAGCTATTTGAGTAATGATCAGTATAAACTTTATAATTTAATATGGTGTCGTTTCTTATCAAGTCAAATGACTCCAGCTATTATGGATACAATGACTGTTAATATGAACCAAAATGGAGTAGATTTTAGAGCGAATGGTTCTAAATTAAAATTTGATGGTTTCTTAAAAGTTTATAAACGTGGTAAAGAAAAAGATAATATATTACCTGAGATTAAAAAAGGCGATCAAATTACCATGTTAAAAGATAATCCTGACCAACACTTTACTCAACCACCTGCAAGATATAGTGAAGCAAAATTAATTCATGCGCTTGAACAAAATGGTGTTGGGCGTCCTTCAACATATGCACCAACACTTGGCACAATTCAACGTCGCTATTATGTAAAATTAGTGGGACGTAAGTTTGAGCCTACCGAATTAGGTGAAATTGTTAATGATATTATTGAGCAATATTTCCCTGATGTTATTAATATTGATTTTACTGCCGATTTGGAGAATAATCTTGATGAAATAGAAGAAGCTAAGCAAAATTGGATTAAGGTAGTAGATAAATTCTATAAACCATTTTCTAAAGAAGTTGCAAATGCTGAGAAAAATATGAAGGATGTTCAAATTAAAGATGAACCTGCTGGTTATAATTGTGAAATTTGTGGTGCCCCAATGGTTATTAAGATGGGACGTTACGGTAAATTTTACGCATGTTCTCGTTTCCCAGATTGTCGTAACACAGAAGCAATTGTTAAGAAAATTGGGGTTACTTGTCCCAAATGTAAAAAAGGTGATGTCATTGAACGAAAGTCTAAGAAAAATAGAATCTTTTATGGTTGTTCAAGATATCCAGAATGTGATTTTGTTACTTGGAATAAGCCAATTGGTAGAGACTGTCCTAAAGATGGTGAATATTTGGTTGAGAAAAAAGTTAAAGGTGGCATGCAGGTAGTTTGTCCTAATGGTGATTATAAAGAGGATGTTCAAAAATAATAATGTAGCTCTTAATTTTATTTAAGGGCTCTTTTTATTAGAATGAGTGATTTAAAATGGAAAAATATAATGATAAAGAATTAATTGATTGGTTTATGGAATATATAAAAGACGAACGGCAATATTCTGATAATACAGCTGTTGCTTATAAAAACGACATAGATCAATTTGTGCATGGGATGCACGATAATAATCGTAAATTACTACAAATAGATGATTTAGATGTTGAAACTTATTTAAATCATTTACGTAAAAATGATGATAGTAGGAATACTATTGCCAGAAAGATATCATCTTTAAGTTCATTTTATAATTTTATGATGAAGAATGATTTAATCAATGAAAATCCATTTTCTTTTGTTAATTTAAAACGACATAGTGGCTATTTACCTAGGTTTTTTTATCAAAAGGAATTATTGGAGCTTTTTAAAGGAGCTAGTTTAGGAAATAATAAAAAGTTAAATTATCGTAATTATGCTTTATTGGAAACTCTTTATGATACAGGGATGCGTGTTAGTGAATGTGCGGATTTATCTTATGATGAAATTGATTTTGAAAATAGAATTATTACTGTAATTGGTAAAGGTAATAAACAAAGATATTTACCATTTGGAAAGTATCTAATTAAGGCATTGGATGATTATGCAAAAAAATGTCGTAGACCATTGATGCAAGAATATCATCAACAGCATGACTTTGTTTTCGTTAATCAACATGGTAAACACATTACTAGTCGTGGCATTGAATATGCTATGGATGAAATTATAAAAAATACATCATTAACAACAAAAATCCATCCACATATGCTTCGACATACTTTTGCTACTGAAATGCTTAATAATGGTGCTGATTTAAGAACAGTACAGGAACTATTAGGACATAGTAGTTTATCAACAACTCAAATATATACCCACGTTACTAGTGAGAATCTTTTAAAAAATTACAATAAATTCTTTCCCAGGGCTTAGCATGTGAAAAAATTGTTTTATTTTTAATTATTTTTATTGTAAACTTAAGATATTATGAATTTTCGGAGGGTTATGATGCTAGTTAATTTAGGTAATGAGTACTTGAAAGTCATAATCAACACAAAAGGTGCTGAAGTTACAAGTATAAAGAATGATCAAAACATTGAATATATTTGGCAAGCAGACAGTAATTTTTGGGGTAGACATGCCCCAATTTTATTTCCAATAGTTGGTCGCCTAAAAGATGACCAATATGAATATGGTGGCAAAAAATATTCTATGGGGCAACATGGATTTGCTAGAGAGATGGAATTTTCAGTTACCAAAAGGACTAATGATGCTGTTACAATGCAGTTAAAATCGAATGCATCAACATTTGAAATGTACCCATTTCATTTTACTTTAACAATTAGTTATTTATTATCTGGTTCTAAATTGAAAGCTGAAATAAGTGTTATTAATGATGGTTCAAATGAAATGTTGTTTTCAGTGGGAGCCCATCCTGCCTTCAATGTTCCTTTAGATAACTTATCTGAGAAAGACTATAGTGAATATTATATTAATGTTTTTCCACAAAGAACTTATGAACAAGTTCCTTTTAAAGCACCTTATATTGATTTAAACAGTGTTTCCGATATTGATTTATCTAAATCGTTACAATTAAAACATGAAATCTTTTATGATGATGCTAAGGTTATCAAAACAAGTGATAAGAAACTAATTTGTCGTTTAGGTAATAAGAATCTTGATCATGGTGTTGAAGTTGAAGCTAATAAACCAGAATATGCAGGATTATGGTCTGCCAAAAATGCACCATTTGTTTGTTTAGAACCATGGTGGGGTGTAGCTGATGATATTAATGCTGATGGTATCTTAGCTCATAAAAATGGAATCAAACATTTATTATCAGAACAAACATTTAATACTGATTATTCAATTAAAATTTTTTAAAGAGGCCACTTTATTGATGGTTTCTTTTTTATAACTAATTATAAATTAAAAGTTACTTTAACTATAATCATAAAAATAAAAAACCTAAAAATAAGGTTATTTATTTTTATGATTATATATTAATCCAAATGGAACTAAGTTTTCATTTCCTTCTTTAATTCGAATTATATTCTTTCTATGTCTAATGAAAATAAAAATGGTTAACAACAAACCAATTGTACCTAACCATGGATCATTGTCTAAAAATAATAAGATTACAATTAATGGAAATGAGATCATACTTGCTAAACTTACCATGCTAGTTATATAAGTGAATGAAAGTTCAAAAATACATGCGCATAAAAATAAAATTGGATGAATAGCTAATAACATTCCTGCACTAGTTGCAACAGCCTTGCCACCTTTGAATTTATCAAAAATTGAAAATGTGTGTCCTAAAATTGCAAATATTCCAAAAATAATGGGTGATATGTTTACATTAAAAAAGAAAGGTAGCGAAGTTGCTAAGGTTCCTTTTAAGATATCCATAATCATAACAATAGTACCTGCTTTCTTACCTAGTACTCTATAAGTATTAGTTGTACCAATGTTACCAGAACCGTGCTGTCTAACATCTACATTAAAGAACCATTTTCCAATCCATATACCACTAGGGATAGAACCTAATAAGTAGGCAATTATTAATAAAATAGCTAGTTTCAAACTTTTTTCCTCCATAAATATATTATTATTTAATTTTACCATTTATATTGATTATGACAACTTTATAAAAGAGAACAAATGTTCTATATTATATTTATTCCCCTTTAAAACGCGTATTAAATAAGGTAATATATTATATTGTAGTAAAGGAGTGTTTTGTAATGCCTAAAGATACACAGAATTATGATGACTCTTCAATTCAGGTTTTAAAAGGATTGGAAGCAGTTAGAAAACGTCCCGGAATGTATATTGGTTCTACTGATAGCAAGGGATTACATCATTTAGTATATGAAATCGTTGATAATGCAGTTGATGAAGCATTAGCCGGTTTTGGTGACGAAATTGACGTTACAATTCATCCAGATAATAGTATCACGGTTGTAGATCATGGTCGTGGTATGCCAGTTGGAATGCATTCATCTGGTAAACCTACGCCTGAAGTTATTTTTACTGTATTACATGCTGGGGGTAAATTCTCAGAAAATGGTGGATATAAAACTTCTGGTGGTTTACATGGAGTTGGTTCTAGTGTTGTAAACGCACTTTCAACTAGCTTAAGCGTATCTATTGTCCGTGATGGATATAAATATGAGGAAGATTTTAAAGATGGTGGTCATCCAGTAGGAACTTTAAGAACTATTGGTAAGACTAGTGATCATAGTGGAACTACTGTGACATTTAAACCTGATAATAGTATTTTTACAACAACTATTTTTAATTATAATATTTTAAAACAACGTTTAAGAGAATCTGCTTTTCTATTAAACGGTATTAAAATTAATTTGTCTGATGAAAGAAGTGGACAAGAACAAAAAGATACATTCCATTATGAAGATGGAATTAAAGAATTTGTTGCTTACCTAAATGAAGACAAGCATACATTGGGTAACAACATTATGTATTTTGATGGTAAAAAAGATGGCGTTGAAGTTGAAGTCGCTGCTCAGTACAACGATGGCTATACTGAAAATACTTTATCTTTTGTTAACAATGTGCGTACTAAAGATGGTGGAACTCATGAGTCTGGTTTTAGAAGTGCTTGGACTAAATCTTTTAATGAATTTGCTCGAAAAGTTAAATTATTAAAACCAAAAGAAAAGAACTTAGATGGTTTAGATGTTCGTGAAGGTTTATCATCTGTTATTTCTATTAAAGTTCCTGAAGAAATGCTTCAATTTGAAGGCCAAACTAAAGAAAAATTAGGTAGCCCTGAAGTAAGATCGATAGTCGATAACGTTGTTTCTGAACAACTAGGATACTATCTAATGGAAAATGGTGATTTTGCACAAAGTCTAGTTCAAAAATCATTAAGAGCTCGTAAAGCACGTGAAGCTGCCCGTAAAGCACGTGATGAAAGTAGAAGTGGCAAAAAGCACCATAAAAAAGAACGCTTATTGTCTGGAAAGTTAACGCCTGCTCAATCAAAAGATGTTTCTAAGAATGAATTATTCTTGGTCGAAGGTGATTCTGCTGGTGGCTCAGCTAAACAGGGGCGTGATCGTAAACATCAAGCAATCTTACCTTTAAGAGGTAAAGTATTAAATACCGAACGTGCTAAATTAGACGATGTCTTAAAAAATGAAGAAATTAGTACCATGATTTATACTATTGGTGCTGGAGTTGGCCCTGAATTTAATATTAAGGATGCTAACTATGATAAGATTATCATTATGACTGATGCTGATGATGATGGAGCTCATATTCAAATTCTATTATTAACATTTTTCTATAAATACATGCGTCCAATGATTGAACAAGGAAGAGTTTATATTGCTTTACCTCCATTGTTTAAGATTCAGCAAAAGCAAGGACGTAGCAACAAAGTAGATTACGCTTGGACTAATGACGAAATGGATGAAAAACTAAAGAATTTTGGTAAACATCCTTCATTACAACGTTTTAAAGGTCTAGGTGAAATGAATGCTGATCAGTTGTGGGAAACTACTATGGACTCTGATAATCGTACCTTAATTCAAGTAAACATTGATGATGCAGCATTAGCTGAAAAGAGAGTTACTACTTTAATGGGTGATAAAGTAGAACCACGTCGTGAATGGATTGAACAAAATGTTGAGTTTAATCTTGAAGAAGATGAGAGTATTCTAGATAAAACTAAAAAAGAAGATACTGAATAAAGGAGGTTAATTTAGTTGGACAAAAAATCAATTATTGAAAAATTAACCCTAGAACAAATTATGAGTGAACGTTTTAGTCGTTATTCTAAATCAATCATTCAAGAAAGGGCTTTACCAGACATCAGGGATGGATTGAAACCCGTTCAACGTCGTATTCTTTATGCAATGAATAAAGATGGTAATACTTATGACAAGGGATTCAGGAAGTCAGCTAAATCAGTTGGTAATGTAATGGGTAATTTTCATCCGCATGGTGATAGTTCAATTTATGAAGCTTTAGTGAGAATGAGTCAAGATTGGAAATTACGTGAACCATTGATTGACATGCATGGTAACAATGGTTCCATGGATGGAGATCCTGCTGCTGCAATGCGTTATACGGAAGCTCGTCTAAGTAAAATTTCATCTGAAATGTTACGTGATATTGATAAAGATACGGTTGATTGGGTACCTAATTTTGATGATACTGAAGAAGAACCAACTGTATTACCATCACGCTTTCCTAATTTATTAGTTAATGGAGCAACTGGTATTTCTGCAGGATATGCAACTGAAATTCCTCCTCATAATTTATCAGAAGTATTAGATGCTCTTATATACTTGCAAAAGCATCCAGATGCATCTTTAGATGAACTAATGCAGTTTATTAAGGGACCTGACTTTCCGGTTGGTGGAATTGTTCAAGGGTTAGATGGTATTAAAAAAGCATATCAAACTGGTCGTGGCAAGATTGTTATTCGTTCCAAGACTAATACTGAACAATTACGTGGTAATAAATCCCTTATTCGTGTTACTGAAGTTCCTTATGATGTCAATAAGTTGCAAATGGTTAAGCAAATTGATGAAATTAGAATTAATAAAAAAATTGATGGAATTGCAGAAGTTAGAGATGAAAGTGATCGTAATGGTCTTTCAATTGCAATTGAGTTAAAAAGGGATGTTGATGTTAAAGGTATTTTAAATTACCTATTTAAGAATACTGATTTACAAGTGAACTATCATTTTAATGTGGTTGCTATTAATCATATGCGTCCCGAAAGACTACCATTAAAAACAATTTTAGACTCTTATCTTGGTTATCAAAGGAATGTAGTTACTAACAGAACTAAATTTGATTTAAAAAATGCAATGAATCGTCAACATATTGTTAATGGTTTGATTAAAGCATTATCAATTTTAAACAAGGTAATTAAAACTATTAGATCAAGTAATAATAGAAAAGATGCTTGTCAAAATTTAGTTAAGGAATATGATTTCTCCAGTAAACAAGCTGATGCAATTGTAAAATTACAATTGTATCGTTTAACTAATACTGATGTTACTGAATTGCAAGAAGAAAATGATAGATTAAGCAAAGCCATTATTGAATATAATACGATTATAAATGATCCAAATGAATTAGATAAAGTATTGACTAAGGAATTTAAGCAAATTCAAAAAAATTATGGTAATTCTCGTCGCACAAAGATTGAAGAACATGTACAAGAGCTTAAAATTAGTAAGAATGTGACTGTCCCTGATGAAGATGTGGTTGTTTTAGTTAGTCGTGATGGTTATTTAAAACGTAGTAGCATTAGATCTTATAAAGCTTCTGATGTTGAAGAAAATGGACTAAAAGAAGATGACTATCCAATCTTTTCATCTGAAATGAGTACATTAGATCATATATTTATGTTTACCAATAAAGGCCATTTAATTTATCGCCCAGTTCATGAAATAGCTGATGCTAAATGGAAAGAAACAGGTGAACATATTTCTCAAACCATTGGTTTAGATAATGACGAACAAATTATAAACATATTTACTTTTAATTCATTAAAAGAAACTGGTAAATTTTTGATTGCAACAAGTGATGGATATATTAAACAAACAGAATTTAGCAAATTATTACCAGGTCGTACTTATCGTTCTCATGCAACTATGTATGAAAAATTAAAGAGCGATGATGCAAGAGTTATTAATGTTAAATATGTTAGCAAAGATGATAATCCAGAAGTTGTACTTGTATCGAATGTTGGTTTGTCAACTAAATTTGAAATTTCACAAGTTTCAACTAATGGTGCAAGAACCACCGGTGTTAAATCTATGGAACTTAGAGATGATGAATTTGTAGTTAACTTCCAATTAGTTAATGACGATGATATGTTAGCAATGATTACTCAACGTGGTTTTTATAAAAATATGCTATCTAAAGATATTCCTTTAGCAAGTCGTGGTCGTAGAGGAGTGCAAGTTTTAAAACCATTAAAACGCAATGCTCATGAAGTAGCTGATTTTATAAAACTCCAAAAAACTGAAGACGATTTTACTCCAATTAGGGTCTTTACAGATCGTAATAGGCACCATGATATTATTCCAAGTGACCATCCTGTTAATGATAGACAATCCAATGGATCTGCCGTTATTGATCTAAATCACGAGGGAATTCCACTTAAAATGAAAATATTGAATCCTAATGTAGTTGTTAATAAATAATTTTATATAAAAGTAATTCTTTATAATTATAATAAAATTCTTGTTATTTATAATTTTATAGTTTATCATTATAACTTGAATCGTATAACTATAATAATTTGTTATCATTAAAAATTAGGAGTAAGTTATGAAAAAGACTAGACAAGAAAATATTTTTTCATCCAAAACATTAACGTATTTTTTACAATTAGCTGATACTATGAATTACACTCAGGCTGCACAAATATTGGGTATAACTCAGCCAGCATTAACCCAACAGATTAAAAAATTAGAAAAAACAATTGGTTCGCCATTGTTTTATTCTATTGGTAAAAAGCTTAAATTATCAGCAGCTGGAAATATTATGCTTAAATCAACAAAGGAAATTTATAGTATTTTAAATGAAACAGCAGATGAAATTGAGCAATCTAATAGTGCAACTAGTGGAGAAATTAATATTGGTGTATTATCATCAATTCAAGATAAAGTTCTTGAAGATTTTAGCATCGAAATGTATAAAGAAAATCCTTCTTTGACAATTAACCTTCGTATGTTAACTCGTAAAGAAATTTGGGAATCTTTAGAAAATAACCAAATTGATTTAGCTATTATGTACTTGCCAGACTCATCTATTAAAAATTGGAAACCTTATGAAGCTAAAAAGATTATTAGTGATGACTTGATGTTTATTCATCATAATAAAAAGTTATCTAACAATAGTAAAGTGAGATTCCAGGATACTATAGATACTCCTTGGGTTACTTATCCAGAAGGTTATTTCTTAGACTTTATTTTAAAAGAAAAATTTAAAAATCAATTAGTAGATTTACCTACAAGTGCCGCTCGTTTTACAACGCCTAATCAAATTTTAAAATTTGCATTAGAAACTGGTTCAAACACGGCATTGCCTAGTTCATTTATGATTGACAAAGATGTTAATAAAATGGAAAATATAGATGCATGGGTTTCTAAAATGACCCCCAATATTAAGTTTGATTTAGCATTTGTTTATCGTAAAAACAAACGTCTAATTCCTCGTATTGGTAATTTCTTAGATCAATTTGATAAGTTTTTAGAAGAAAAAGATTACTTATCTAGACTTAAGGAAAAAGATTAAAATTTTAAAGGGGATTTTTTAATGGCTAAAGAATTAGTTTTTGGGCATCAAAGTCCAGATACAGATGCAATTTGTGCTGCTATTGAATATGCATATTTACAAGAAAAATTAGGTTATGACGTCGAAGCTGTCGCTTTAGGAGAACCTAATGAAGAAACAAAATTTGTTTTAAATCAATTTAATCAAAAAGCTCCTCGTGTTATTAAAGAAGCTAAGCCAGAAGTTGACTCAGTTATGTTAGTTGACCACAATGAACCACAACAAAGTGTTTCTGATATTGATAAATTAAATGTTACACATGTTGTTGATCATCATCGTATTGCTAACTTTAATACCGAAAAGCCATTATTCTACCGTGCAGAACCAGTTGGTTGTGTAAGCACTGTATTATTTGAAATGTTTAATGAAAAATCAGTTGAGATTCCTCAAAAGATTGCTGGATTAATGTTATCAGCAATTATTTCAGATACTTTACTATTAAAGTCACCTACAACAACTGATGTTGATAAAAATGCAGTAAAAGAATTAGCAAAAATTGCCAATGTTGATTATGAAGATTATGGTATCAAAATGCTAAAAGCTGGTACTAACGTTGATGCCAGATCTGATGAAGACTTAATTGATGGTGATGCTAAATCATTTACAATGGGTGGAAAATCTATTCGTATCGATCAAATTAATACTGTAGATTTAAATGATGTGTTAAAACGTAAAGATAATTTGAAAAAAGCAATGAAATCAGAAGCAGAATCTGAAGGTTATGATTTATTCTTAGTTATTGCTACTAATGTTTTAGATAGTAATTCAGAATTAATTGTTGTAGGTGAACCCAAAGATGCTGTTGAGAAAGCCTTTAATAGTAAGCTTTCTGAAGAAGATACAATTGCTTTACCTGGTGTTGTTTCAAGAAAGAAACAAGTTGTGCCACCATTAACTGATATTTTAGATTAATTTTATATCAATACTCCTTGGGAATTTAATTCCTTAAGGAGTATTTTTTATTCGTTAAGCTTGCATTATATATAAAAATGAGTATTATATAATATATATCGTACAAGATATATTCTTTTGCTAAGGAGTTGCTATTTATGACTAAATACAATAAGGAAGACTTAAAAAAGATTTTGACAGATGAACAATATAATGTAACTCAAAATGCAGGTACTGAAATGCCATTTACAAATAAATATGATGATTTTTTTGAAGATGGATTGTATGTTGACATTGTTTCTGGAGAACCACTTTTTACTTCCAGAGATAAGTATAATTCTGGCTGTGGTTGGCCAGCATTTACGAAACCAATTGATCAAAAAAATATTAATAGTAACTTAGATACTTCACATGGAATGGTTAGAAATGAAGTTAAGAGTAGTCAAGCAGATTCTCATTTAGGCCATGTATTTCCTGATGGGCCTAAAGATAAGGGTGGTTTAAGATATTGTATAAATTCTGCATCATTAAAATTTATTCCAGTAAATAAATTAGAAGAATCAGGATATGGAGAATACCTAGACAGCTTTAAATAAGAGAGGATGATTAAATTATGAATAAAGACACTGCAATCTTTGCTGGAGGATGTTTCTGGTGTATGGTAGAACCATTTGATCAGCAACCTGGTATTGAAAAGGTAATTTCTGGATATACAGGTGGGCATGTTCCTAATCCAACTTATGAAGAGGTATGTTCACATACTACTGGTCATACCGAAGCGGTTGAAATAACTTTTTATCCTTCAATAATTTCCTATAAACAATTAGTTGACATTTATTGGAGACAAACAGATCCAACAGATGCTTCAGGTCAGTTCCAAGATAGAGGAGATAGTTATCGTCCAGTTATCTTTGTGAATAGTGATGAACAAAGAAAGATTGCTGAAAATTCTAAAGAAGAATTAGCCAACAGCGGTATGTTTGATGAACCAATTGTTACTAAAATTGAAGATGCTAAAACATTTTATCCCGCTGAAGAATATCATCAAGATTTTTATAAAAAGAATCCGTTAAGGAATCAAATTGAAGAACTTGGTGGTCGTCAACAATTTAAAGATACTAAGTGGAAAAAATAAAAAAGAGCTCATTCATGAGCTCTTTTTTATTAATTATCATAAATAGTTACTTTAACCAACAAATATGATAAAATAAAAAGAAAATAAAAGGATAGATAATAGTTGGCTTTAAGAAGAACACACATTGCTTTATCAGAAGCAATTACACTAGGTTTTATAAATATAGAACATCAATCATTATTAATATCTGGAACAGAGATAATCGGCATATGGATTGGAGCCCAGTTACCTGATATTGATCAAAAACAAACAAAGATAAATAAAAAGGTTGGATTAGCAGCAAAGCCAATGACTTGGTGGGGACATAGAACGTGGTCGCATACAATATGGATAATAGCCTTATTATTTTTTATATCATACTATTTATCTAATAATGACTATTTCAATGGGCAGTTGTTATTTGATAATCCTTTATTAAAACTATTATATTATGGTGTTTCCTTTGGGACGTTATTACATATAATTGAAGATTCTTTCTCAATTGAAGGTGTTCGATGGTTTTATCCGTTCGATAAAAATGTTAATGTTCGTAAAAAAGGATTTTTTAGATACAAAGTTGGTGGGAAAAAAGAAAATCTTATTTTATTTATTTCAATATTAATAATTATATTTAATTTAATAATATATGTGATTAGTTTTAATTATTAGTCTGGGGATATGCATTTAGCATGCCCCTTTTTATTTTTCATTAGCAAACGCGAACGTTTTTAAAGAAAACTGCTGAAATAGTTCGTATTTTTAGTTGACCAATGTAAAGTTAGTTGATAATATGAAGTTATTAAATATAAGGAGGGAGATGTTTTTATGGATGTAGCATTAGTTATGGGATCTATATCGGATTGGGATAAAGTTAGAGTCACGACCGAATTGCTTAAAAAATTAAATGTATCATTTGATAAACATGTTATTTCTGCCCATAGGATGCCCAATGAACTACAAGCGTTTGCTTCTTCAGCAAAATCCGAACATTATAAAATAATAATTGCGGCAGCAGGTGGAGCAGCACATTTACCTGGAATGATGGCTGCAAATACAGATTTACCGGTTATTGGGATTCCAATACAAACTAAGTCATTGAATGGAATGGATTCACTATTATCAATGGTTCAAATGCCAGCAGGTGTTCCAGTGGCGACAGTTGCCATTGGAGATGCTGGAGCAAAAAATGCAGCTATTTTAGCAGCACAAATAATCGCTTTAAATAATCAAGCAGTTGCAGATAAATTGAATACATTTAGAAGAAATCAAACTAAGGAGGCAATTAATAGCAATGAAAGGCTCGAATAAATTAGTTTTACCTCAAAATACCATTGGAATTTTAGGTGGTGGACAATTAGGACAGATGATGGCACTATCTGCAAAATCTATGGGATATAAAATTGGTATTTTAGATTCCACGCCTCATTCATCGGCATCTCAGGTAGCCGATTTTCAAATAATTGCTGAATATAATGATCAAAAAGCATTAAATAATTTAGCAAATAAATCTAATCTAATTACCTATGAGTTTGAAAATGTAGATCAAAACTCAATTAAAAAAATAAAAGACAAAGTTTTAGTTCCACAAAAATTAAATGAGTTGTCGATTATTAGTCATCGTAAAAGAGAAAAAGATTTTTTATTTAATAACAATTTACCAGTTGTAAATTATCAGTATGTTAATAGTGAAAGTGATTTAGAGGCTGCTATAAGTAAAATAGGATTTCCTAGCATATTGAAGACATGTGAAGGTGGTTATGACGGGCATGACCAAATTGATATTAATAATGAAAAAGACATGAACAATGCGTTAACAAAATTAAATAATCGTGAATGGATACTAGAAGAAAAAGTAAAGTTTAATAAAGAAGTATCAATTATGGTTGCCAGAAATAATCAAGATCAGATAGGAACTTTTCCTTTAAGTGAAAACATCCATAAAAATCATATATTGCATACTAGTATTGTTCCAGCCCGTGTAAACAATTTAGTTCATGAAAAAGCAAAAAGTATTGCCGTAAAAATAGCTCAAAAATTAGATTTAACAGGAGTACTTGGCATTGAATTCTTTTTGCTACCAAACAATGAATTGATTGTTAATGAAATGGCTCCAAGACCACATAATTCAGGACATTATACGATTGAAGCATGTAACATATCACAATTTGAAGCACATATTAGATGTATTTGTGGTTTATCAATTCCTAAAATAAAAATGGATCATAAAGCCGTGATGGTTAATTTATTAGGATCTAATATTGAAGTCGCAAGAAAAAGCCTCAATAATCACCCTGATTGGCATTTACATGACTATGGTAAAGCTGACATCAGGAATGGACGTAAGATGGGACATATTACTGTAATAGGCGATTCTATAGATGATTTATTAAATAAAGTTGAGCAATTTAAATAATTAGGAGCATACAACAATGGATAAATTAGTCGACTCAGGCAAAACTAAACAATTGTTTCAAACTAATGATAAAAACGTTTTAAAAGTTCATTATACAAATCACACTACTGCTGGTGATGGTAAAAGAAATGAACAAATCGAAAATAAAGGGGCAGTCAATAATCAAATATCTAGTTTAATTTTTCAATATTTAAATAAATTTGACATCCCTAATCATTTTATTGAACAAACATCAAATACAGACCAGTTAAATAAAAAGGTGAATATGATTCCATTAGAAGTAGTAGTAAGAAATTTGTCATCAGGACATTTTCAGAAAAGATTTGGCACTAATAACTTGCAGCAATTATCAAAACCAGTTGTTGAATTCTTTATGAAAAATGATGAGCTTCACGATCCAATGGTAAACGATTTAGATGCCCAAGCTTTGAATATTGCAAATGAACATCAATTATCTAAAATGCGTGATTTAGCTTTAAAAATAAATATAGCATTAATCAATTTATTTAAAGAAATAAATATTACATTAGTCGACTTTAAAGTGGAATTCGGAATAGATGAAAGCAATCATATAATTTTGGCTGATGAAATTTCACCAGATTCATGTCGACTAATAGATACAGATACAAAGGAATCGTTAGATAAAGATGTCTTTCGTAAGAATGAAGGAAATATGATGAAAGGCTACTACAAAGTTTTACATAAATTACAAAAAGAACTGGCATAAGGAGCAATAATATTATGTATTTGGCTAAATTATATGTAAGTCACAAACCATCAATTTTAGATCCTCAGGGCGAAGCTATTAAAAAAGCATTACACAGTTTAAATCATCAAAGTGTTGAATCAATTTCGCAGGGAAAATATTTTGAAATTAATTTAAATGAAAATAATCAAGAAGATGCCGAGAATGTTTTAAAAAAAGCATGCGAAGAATTATTAGTTAATCAAAATATGGAAACATACCACTATGAGATAAAGGAAGTGTAATCCAATGAGATTTGCAGTAATTAGTTTTCCAGGGTCTAATTGTGACAATGATTTATATTATGCAATCAAGGATGGAATTAGAGAAAATTGTGACATGGTCTCTTCCGAAGATACTAACCTTAATATGTATGATGTGATTTTACTACCAGGAGGATTTTCCTTTGGCGATTACTTAAGAAGCGGAGCAATTGCAAGTTTATCTCCTATCATGAAGAGCATAAAAGAAGCTGCCAACAATGGAAAAATAATTATTGGTATTTGTAACGGCTTCCAAATTCTCACCGAATCACATTTACTTCCCGGATCTTTAATTAAAAATAATAATATGCAATTTGTTTCTAATTGGGAAAAATTATCAGTATCAAATAATCAAACCATTTTTACCAATGAATACAAAAAGAATGAACAAATTAACATTCCTGTCGCACATGGTGAGGGACATTATTATTGTGATCAAGACACTTTAGCTAGCCTTAAAGATAATCACCAAATTGTGTTCACTTATAACAATAATCCTAATGGTAGCATTTCTGATATTGCAGGGATTGTCAATAAAGAAGGTAATGTATTAGGAATGATGCCACATCCAGAAAGAGCAGTCGAAGATATTTTAGGTAGCAAGGATGGACTAAAATTATTTAAATCAATTTTAAATCACAATGTAAGGAGCTAACTATGTTAAAAAAGCATATTGAACCATCAGCCGAAGAAATTCGTGATCAAAAATTATATGTTCAAATGGGATTAACTGAAAAAGAATATAAAATAATTGTAGATAAATTAATTCATAGATTACCTAATTATACGGAAATTGGTTTGTTTTCGGGGATGTGGAGTGAACATTGTTCATATAAAAATTCAAAATCTATTTTAATAAAATTTTGGTCAGACGGATCACGAGTTTTACAAGGCCCGGGTGAAGGAGCTGGAGTTTTAGATATTGATGATGGACAAGCAGTTGTTTTTAAAGCAGAAAGTCATAATCATCCCAGTTTTGTAGAACCATATGAAGGAGCCGCAACCGGAGTTGGTGGTATTATTCGTGATATTTTTTCAATGGGAGCTAAACCCATTGCATCATTAGATAGCCTAAGATTTGGCGATTTAGATAGCCAAAAAAATCGCTTTTTATTATCTCAAGTCGTTTCAGGAATTGCTAATTATGGTAATTGTATTGGAATTCCAACAGTTGGTGGTGAAATTGGATTTGACGATACATATAATGGAAATCCATTAGTTAACGTAATGTGTGTTGGATTAATGAATAAAAAGGATATGGAAACTGGTCGTTCAAAGGGTTTAGGTAATTCCATTATTTATGTAGGTGCTAAAACTGGACGTGATGGAATTAATGGTGCTACTTTTGCCTCAAGTGAATTTAGCGAGAAAGAAGAAGCAGAACGTTCAGCAGTTCAAGTTGGTGATCCTTTTATGGAAAAGCTATTAGTAGATGCTTGTTTAGAAATAACTAAGTATCATTCGGATATCTTAGTTGGTATTCAAGATATGGGAGCTGCGGGAATTGTATCATCTTCTGCAGAAATGGCAGCTAAAGCAAATAGTGGAGTGGACTTAAATCTAGATTTAGTTCCTAAACGTGAATCTGGAATGACTCCATATGAAATGATGCTCTCTGAATCTCAAGAAAGAATGCTTTTATGTGTCAAAAAAGGGTATGAAGACGAGGTTATTAATATTTTCAAAAAATATAAACTTGAGGCTAAAGTTATTGGAAAAGTTAACGATGATGGTCAATATCGATTGAGCTTTCAAGACGAGATAGTTTGTGATATTCCAACCAAAAGCCTAGTTGATGATGTTCCAGAATATTCGCATCCAGTCATAAAACCTAAGCGATTGTTAAAAAAAATAAATGATTATTATCCAGCATTTGATGATACATATCAGATACTAAAAGAATTATTATCACAGCCAACTATCGCTTCAAAAAACAGCATTTATCGTCAATATGATAGTCGGGTTCAAGCGAATACTGTTTTGTCACCAGGTAGTGACGCAGCAATAGTAAGAATTAGACACACCAACAAGTCATTAGCAATGACTACTGATTGTAATAGTAGATATATATATTTAAATCCTTATATTGGTGGACAAATTGCTGTTGCAGAAGCAGCTCGTAATATTGTAGCCAGTGGAGGACATCCAATTGGCATTACTGATTGTTTAAATTTTGGTAATCCTGATGATTCCGACAGCTATTATTCAATGGATCAATCGGTTGAAGGAATGTCAGAAGCTTGCAAAAAGTTTGACACTCCAGTAATCGGTGGAAACGTTTCACTATATAACGAGACCGATGGTAATTCAATTTATCCAACCCCAATGGTAGGCATGGTTGGTTTAATTGAAAACAATAGCAATGTTATGGATCAACATGCTAAAAAAGCTAACGATTTAGTATACGTTATTGGCCAAACATATGACGATTTTAATGGCTCAGAATTACAAAAAATGCTAAATAAAAAAATTAGTGGTGACATTAAACATTTTGATTTAAATGAAGAATACGATAATCAAAAGTTAGTACAAAATATTATCAAACAAGGATTAGTTAATAGTGTTCATGATGTTAGTGAAGGTGGTTTGGCAGTAGCACTTATGGAAAGCTTGTTTAAAAACAAACTAGGATTCAATGGTGGAATGGATATATCAAAAGAACAATTATTTTCAGAATCACAATCAAGATTTATAGTAACTATTGATCCTATTAATAGAGATAAATTTGAAAAAATTACTGGTTTAAAAGCAACGATGATTGGATATACAACCAAAGACAATAAAATAAATATGCAATTAAGTAACGGAAAATTAACTGGTGAGATGATTAATTTGCGTAAAGCATGGGAGGATAGTCTAGCATGCTACATGAAATAAAAAGTTTAAATGAAGAGTGTGGTATTTTTGGTATTTTGAATTCAAAAGATGCTTCTGAGAATGCATATTTAGGGATGCATAGTTTACAACATCGTGGTCAAGAAGGTGCTGGGATTATCTCTTTTGATGGAAATAAAGTTTATTCTTACAAAGGTCAAGGACTCTTATCAACTGTTTTTAAAGACAAAAATAATTTAAAAAAGTTAATAGGAAATTCAGCGATTGGTCATATTCGTTATGCTACCGCTGGTAGTCGTGGATTACAAAATATTCAACCTTTCTTTTTTAATGATCCTAGAATGCCATTTGCTATATCACATAATGGTAATTTAACTAATGCTGAAACTTTAAGAAAACATTTAGCTGAATGTGGTGCACATTTTCAAGCAGATTCTGATAGTGAACTTTTAGGGCTGTTGATTATGTTAGACAAGCATGATAAATTTATGAATCGTTTAAAAGCATCCCTAAGAAAATTACGTGGCGGATTTGCATTTATTATTATGACTGCTAAGGGCATGATTGGTATTGCTGATCCGCATGGACTTAGACCCATTGTTTTAGGCCAAAATAAAGATGGAAGTTATATCTTATGTAGTGAAACATGTGCTTTAGACCAAATTGGTGCTCAATATATTAGAGATTTACAACCTGGTGAAATGATAACAATTAATGACAATGGATATACAATCAATCATTTTACCAAATCGCAAGGCTTGACCGTTTGTTCATTGGAATATATTTATTTTGCTAGGGCTGATTCAGTAATTCATGGAGTTAGTGTTCATGAAGCTAGAAAAAATATGGGGGCAGCCATTGCTCAAGAGCATCCCGTAAAAGCAGATGTTGTGTTGGGAGTGCCTAATTCTTCTTTAGACGCTGCAATTGGATATGCTCAAGCAAGTGGCATTCCGTTTGATATGGGAATGATTAAAAATCAATATGTTGCCAGGACTTTTATTGAACCTACCCAGGATAAGCGTGAACGTGGTGTTTCAATGAAACTAGCGGCTGTAAAGTCAGTGGTTCAAGGTAAAGACATAATATTAGTGGATGATTCAATTGTAAGAGGGACTACTAGTAAATATATCGTTAAATTACTTCAAGCAGCTGGTGCTAAATCAATTCACGTTAGAATTGCATCGCCAGTTATCAAATATCCATGCTTTTATGGTGTCGATATTGAAAGCAAAGCCGAATTAATTGGTGCTAATAAAACGGTTGAAGAAATTAGAGAATCCATCGGGGCAGACTCATTAGCATATTTAAGCATCCCTGGCATGATTAACTCTATTAATATTGATTCTAATAACCAATATCATGGATTATGTACAGCATATTTTGATGGCAAGTATCCAACAAAATTATATGACTATCAGGATAAATACGATGCAGAAACCAAACAAATCGAGCAAAGTAAAGGGGTGAAATAATTTGCCTAATGAATATCAAAAGGCGGGCGTCAATATTGATAATGGAATAGCAGCCGTTAAAAATATTAGTCAAATCGTTAAATCTACTCAAGATAAAAATGTAATATCTGGGATTGGTGGTTTCGGTGCTGAATACGGTTTAGCAAATGATATCAGTAATCTTAATAATCCAGTACTAGTATCTGGGACTGATGGTGTTGGCACCAAATTGTTATTAGCAATTCAAGCTAATCAACATAATACTATTGGGATTGACTTAGTAGCAATGTGTGCTAACGATATTTTGGCACAAGGTGCCCAACCACTTTTCTTTTTAGATTATTTAGGAGTTGGCCAATTGGAACCAAATAAGGTTAAAAAGATAGTTTCCGGTATTGCTGAAGGTTGTAAACAAGCTGGATTGTCACTAATTGGTGGTGAGATGGCCGAAATGCCGGGTATTTATCAAGCCAAAGATTATGATTTAAGTGGGTTTGCAGTAGGTATCGCTGATCATAGTTCATTACTTTCTAAAGAAAATGTTCATGAAAATGATATTTTGATTGGCTTGTCATCATCTGGTATTCATTCAAATGGATACTCATTAGTTCGTAAAATTATTGATGATGCAAATTTAGATTTAAATAAGCAATATCAAGGGATGTCAGAGAAACTAATTAATATTTTATTAAAGCCAACCAAACTTTATTACAATAGCGTTTATCCTTTAGTAAAATCAAACCTAATCAATGCAATGGCTCACATTACTGGTGGTGGAATTGCTGACAATTTATCAAGAACGATTCCAGAAAATTTAACCGCAAAAATTAACCACGGTAGTTGGCATGTACCAGAAATCTTTAATTTTTTAAAAGCAAAAGGCAAATTAAGCCAACATGAAATGGACCAAGTTTTTAATCAAGGGATTGGGATGATATTAGTAGTCGATCCTAAGAATTTAAAGAAGGTGATTAATGAGCTGAATGCAAGAAACGAGAATTACTATGAAATTGGTAAGGTGGTGAAAAGGAATGAACAAGCAGTTGAATTCATTTAATCAAAATAAAAAATTAAATGCTGCTGTCTTTGCTTCAGGAAACGGTACCAATTTTGAAGCGATTATGAAAGCTAAATTACCAATTAACATAGGAGTGCTAGTGTGTGATCGTCACAATGCTTATGTAGTCAAAAGAGCAGAAAAATATCATGTTCCAGTTTTTATATCAGAAGTTAAAAAGGGAATTAGTAAAAAAGAACGAGAAAAGAATATTTTACAGTGTTTGAAAGCTAATGACATTTCAACAATTTTCTTAGCTGGTTATATGCGAATTGTTGGTTTAACCTTATTAAACGCTTTTCCCAAACGCATTTTAAATATCCATCCCGCACTATTACCTAATTTTCCTGGAAAACAAGGTATTCTAGATGCATACAATGCCAACGTAGATGTAACCGGTGTAACAATCCATTATGTAGATGCTGGAGTTGATACTGGAAAAATTATTGCACAAGCAAAAGTTAAAAGATATCCAAAAGATAGTTTAGAAGATTTGGAAAACAGGATTCATCATGTCGAGCATCAATTATATCCAAATACCATTCATGAATTAATTAATAAAGGGGTACTATAAATTGAAAAAATTAGCATTATTAAGTGTTTACGATAAAACCGGAATTGTTGAATTTGCTAAGAAACTAGAAGCCAGAAACTTTCAAGTTATTTCTACAGGCGGTACATTAAAGAAATTATTGGATAATGGTGTAAAAGCAATCGCCGTAGAAAATATAACTAACTTTCAAGAAATGCTTGATGGACGTGTTAAAACACTGCATCCTAGAATTTATGCTGGTATTTTAGCAAAACGTGATAATCCAGTACATATGAAACAATTATCAGCTGAAAACATCCAGCCCATCGATTTAGTATGTGTAAATCTTTATCCATTTAAAGCAACGATCGAAAAACCGGGTGTAACAGATGATGAAGCAATTGAAAACATTGATATTGGCGGTCCTTCAATGTTGAGGGCAGCTGCTAAGAATAGCCAAGATGTAATCGTATTAACCGATTTTAATGATTACGATGATTACATCGAAAGATATGATGAAAATAAACTAGATAGTAAATATCATCATCATTTAGCAGCCAAAGTGTTTAGACAAACTGCGGCTTATGATGCTTTAATTGCTAAATACTTAACCAACGAGGAATTCCCTGCTAAATTAACTTTAACTTACGAAAAAGTAGAAAATATGCGCTATGGTGAAAATAGTCACCAACAGGCTGCATATTATAAGCAAGCCATCCCTGAAAAGTACTCCTTAGCTAATGCAAAACAATTACATGGTAAAGCTTTGTCATATAATAATATTAGGGATGCTGATGCGGCACTAAGAGTAATTGCTGAATTTCATAATCAACCAACTGTCGTTGCACTAAAACATATGAACCCCTGTGGCATTGGAACAGCCAATAATTTGTTAGATGCCTGGCAAGAAGCTTTTGATGCTGATCCAATATCTATTTTTGGTGGAATTATTGTTTTAAATCGTGAAGTTGATTTAGCAACTGCCCAAAAGATGCATTCTATCTTTTTAGAAATTGTAATTGCTCCTTCATTTACTGATGAAGCATATGATGTTTTGGCTAAAAAGAAAAATATCCGTTTAATTACACTTTCATTTGGTTCTATTGATCAAAACGGACATGATGGAGTTAGTGTATTAGGTGGAATGTTAGTACAAAATCGTGATCTTCTACATGAAGAACCAGCTAATTTTAAAGTTGTTTCTAAAGTTAACCCCACTGCAGATCAATTAAAAGCTTTGGCATTTGGTCAAAATGTTGTTAAGCATGTTAAGAGTAATGCGATTGTGGTGACAACTGATACTAAAACTCTTGGGGTTGGTGCAGGCCAAATGAATCGGATTGATTCAACTAAAATTGCGATTGATAAAGCCCAACCTAAAGCTGGTTATGATAAAGCTATTTTAGCGTCTGATGCTTTCTTCCCTATGGATGATTGTGTTGAATTTGCGGCCAAGCATGGTATCAAAGCGATTGTTGAGCCTGGTGGTAGTATTAAAGACCAGGCTTCAATTGATAAGGCCAATGAATTAGGTATAGCTTTAGTATTTAGTGGCAAACGTCATTTTAAGCATTAATAGTTTGGTAAGTATGGCTTAGATATTAGGTAGCACGATGGTTCGATTCCATCCATACTTATCTTTAATTTATTGATATAGATTAGGAGTGCTAATAATGGAAAATTGGTTGGTAATTGGTTCGGGTGGTCGTGAATACTCAATCTCCCAATGTTTAGCTAAAAAAGATAATCGTAGTGTGTATGTTGCACCAGGTAACCCAATGATGGAAAGAATGGATAATGTTCATTGTGTTCAAATTAATGAAATGAATTTTAATGATTTAACCGTATTTGCTCAAAGTCATCGTTTTGTTTGTACAATTGTCGGACCTGAACAACCTTTGTCCAAGGGAATTGTTGATGTCTTTAAAAAATCCGGCCTAAAAATTTTTGGTCCTGATCAATATACGGCACAATTAGAAAGCTCCAAGGTATTTGCTAAAGATATGATGCAAAAAGCAAGTATTCCAACAGCTGATTTTCAAGAATTCTATGACACTAATAGTGCTTTGGCATACGTAGATAGTCATAATTTACCATTAGTGATAAAAGCAAATGGACTAGCAGGTGGTAAAGGTGTAATCATTGTGAATACCAAGTCACAAGCTACTAATGCAATTAATCATTTATTTTCCTTACCTAATCAACAATCAATAATTATTGAAGAGTATTTAGATGGTGAAGAATTTTCATTTATTGTTATGGCAAATGGCGAAGAATTTATTCCCATGCCATTAGCACAAGATCATAAAAGATTAATGAATAATGATGAAGGACCTAATACTGGCGGGATGGGAGCATATAGTCCTTTGCCTCAATTTGGCAATGAGGTTACTCAAAATGCAATTAATAAAGTGATAAAGCCATTACTAAGTACAATGGTAAATGAAGGGCATCCCTTTGTTGGATTTTTATATGCAGGATTAATTATGACTAAACAGGGTATTAAGGTCATTGAATTCAATGTTCGAATGGGTGATCCTGAAACTCAAGTGATCCTACCGCAATTAAAAAGTGATTTAGGTGATTTAATCATTAACTTATTAGATGGTAAAAAGATTCATGCAAAATGGGGTGCATCTGAATATTATTTAGGAACAGTGTTGGCTGCTAAAGGTTACCCTAAAAAGCCATCAGATCATTTAGAATTACCTAAATTTCCTGATGGTACTAATATTATCTATTCAGGAGTTCAAGATGATAATGGTCTTATTTATAGCCATGGTGGGCGAGTGTTGATGGTTACTACTAAAAGTAATAATATTCTAAACGCACAACATCAAATTAACGAATTAATTTTAAAATCAGTCAATCAAAATGATTACTTGTATCGTAGTGATATAGGTTTAAAAGCTATAAAATAGAAAATTATGGAATAAAAAAGCTGTCCATTAGCCAATCATTAGGTTAATGGACAGCTTTTATTTAAATGTTAACATTTTTGTTTTGAATAAATGTATTTAGTAAATTTATTATGCTTATAAATTCGATAATTATGAACATTTCAAATGGAAGCTCTTTATATATAAAATAAAAATAAATTATAAATATAATTAAACTTACGTTTACTAAGAACTTAAAATTTTTGTTTGCTTTAGTAAAGTTTAAAATGGCTTGTATTATCATCAAAAAAGCTAATACTGCAAGCATAAATACCAACATATGAGCATAATGTCCACTTGATCCAGAATACATCATTGATACAAGTCCAAAGAACATAGCAAATCCTATTTCAAAGATGGATAGTACAAAGTTTATTATTACTGTCATATATGAATATAACACAACCTTTTTTTGTTGAAATTTTAAAAAATTAGATGCCTTTATGGCGGGAATTAATGCCATTCGTCCACGGGCTGGAGACTCCATCTTTATTCTTCTATTTTTTACCTAAAATTAATTTTATTTTAGAGACCTTTTTTATCAAATTGAGCATTCCCATTGAAGGTTAATGTTTTTTACTATTATCTCTTTTTAAATTATCAATTATGATATTGCTTTCATTACTATTTGAGCTCATCTTTTGATCATTTTTAATGATATATTTATAAGAAACATTATTATCTTTTTCCATATTTCTTATATCATTACCTTTAAATAAAGATTCATCATCTAATTGGACTATTTGATCATTCTTTACGTCAAAATATATATTTTTATTACTTCCATCATCTGTGTTATCAAAAATCGGTGATTTTACTTGCTAAGTGTAATTATCATTAGATTGATTTAATATTTGTTTTGTAGAATTGTTAGATGATCTTCCATATAAAGTGATTATGATAACTATTATTGATTTTATAGTAATTGAAATTTTTTAGACATATTTACAGATTCTTTATTAAAGTAAATCATGAAAACGTTTAGAAAATTAAATATTTATAATAACTCGTTATATTTGACTTATGCATTTATTTAAAGTATTATTCATGATAATAAATTATACGAAAGGAGGACTATCACATTATGAAACGTTTATTTAATAACCAATGTAAATGTTGTTGTATTTTAAATGTTAGCACTAATGTGGTAGCCCTTTTTAGCATGTAATGTTTTATCTTATATAGAATGAATTAGTACATATAATTTTTAACTTACATAACTAGAGCCACTAGATATTAGGCTAGCATTTTTTGTTAGCGCTTATCTAGTGGCTTTTTTGTTTGATTTATATAATATTTTAGAGGAGTGAAAGGTATGAATTTTTATAAAGCATTATTATCTTCTGCATTATTAATAACTGCTGGGGGTGTTTTGACTGCTTGTGGTAACAATGAAACAAGTAAAAGTAAGTCACAAACTCTAAACTTATCAGCTAATAGTCGTTTAGATACTATTGATATATCTAAATCTGGTGGGTATGGATCAACCGGTAATGTATATGAAAGTTTTTATCGCTTGGGAGAAAAAGGGGCAATTACTCCAGGACTTGCTTCTAAAGGTTATAGCAGTAGGGATGGTAAAACATGGACTTTTAAAATAAGAAGCGCTAAATTTAGTAATGGCGATCCAATTACTGCAAATGATTTTGTATATTCTTGGCGTCGTACAGTTAATCCTAAAACAAAGGCTCAATATTCTTATTTATTTAATGCTGTTAAAAATGGCCAACAAATTAATGCTGGTAATATGAGTCCTAATAAATTAGGCATTAAATCAATAGATAAACATACAGTACAAATTAATTTGAACAAACCAGTTGCTTACTTTAAAACACTGATGGCATATCCATTATTTGGTCCACAAAGTAAAAAGACTGTACAAAAGTATGGAAGCAAGTATGGTACTAATTCAAAATACATGGTCTATTCTGGTCCATTTAAAATCGTTAATTGGAATGGAGTAGGTGATAAGTGGTCATATGTAAAGAATAACAACTATTGGGATAAGAAGGCTGTAAAATTAAATAGAATTAATTATAGCTTTGTTAGTGATAGTACAACTAGTTTAAATTTGTATAATCAAGGGCTACTAGATGTGACCCCATTAGCTACTGATCAATTACAGAACTATAGAAATGATAATACAATGAAAGACTACTCTTATTCAATGATTTCTTACTTAAGGTATAATTTTAATAGTCAAAATAAAGCATTGCATAATAAAAATATTCGCCGTGCTATATCATTATCAATTGATAGGTCATTATTATCACAAAAGGTATTGTATTTAAAAGGTTCATCTGAGGTTACAGGTTTTGTTCCTAAGGGCTTAGCATACAGTCCAATTAATAAAAAAGATTTTTCAGAGCAACAATCAGTCAATAATACATTAAATTACAATCCCAAATTAGCCAAAGCTTTATTTAAGAAAGGGCTAAAAGAGTTGGGGATGAATAGTGTATCTATTAATTTATCAAATAGTAATGATAACAATAATTCAAACGTTGCTGCTCAATACTTAAAAGAACAATTAGAAAGTAATCTTAAAGGGATGAAGGTTCAATTAACCAGTTTGCCGGCAAAAATTTATACACAAAATGAACAAGATGGAAAATTTGATGTGGGCTTAGACACATGGGGCGGTGACTTTAATGATCCAATTACCTTCCTTCAAATTCCACAAAAAGGAACACCTTATAATTATGGAAAATATGAAAATAATAAATATGATAATTTAATTAATAAAGCAGAAAATGAAGATGCTAACAATCAGGGAAAACGTTGGGATGATTTAATTGATGCTAGTAAAGAATTAAGCAAAGATCAGGGTGTAACACCATTATTTCAAAATAGCGCTTATTATCTACAAAAAAATAACATTCACGGAATCATCCATAATACTGCAGGAACTCAATGGAATTATAAATATGCTTATATAGGTTAAAATGTTTTACAAAGAATTCTTCATATGAAATAATGTATTTTCGCGCTATAAGTAAAATACATTATTTAAAAGGAGATTTAATTTATGAAATTACAATTAGCAATTGACTTAGAAGATATTGATGGTGCAATGAACTTAATTGAAAAAACCAAAGACAGTGTGGATGTATTTGAATACGGAACTCCTTTAGTAATTAACTTTGGTTTAGAAGGCCTAAAGAAGATTAGAGATAGATTCCCGGATATTACATTATTAGCTGATGCTAAAATTATGGATGTTGCTTCATATGAAGTAAGTCAAGCATTCAAATATGGTGCTGATATAACAACTATTTTAGGTGTGGCTGAAGATCAATCCATCAAGGATGCAATTAAGACAACTCATGAAATGGGCAAAGAATTACTTGTAGATATGATTGGTGTTCAAGATATCGCTAAACGTGCTCAAGAACTAGATAAAATGGGCGCTGATTATATCGGTACTCATACTGGTTATGATTTACAAGCACTGGGTAAAACCCCATTTGAAGACTTACACACCATTAAAGAAAATGTTAAAGAAACTAAAACAGCTGTTGCGGGTGGAATTAAGGTCAATACAGCAGAAAAAATCATTAACGAACAACCTGATTTATTGATTGTTGGTGGTGGTATTTCTACAGTTGATGATCCTGCTAAAGCTGCTAAAGAAATTAAGGCAATGATGAAATAATGAATTATTTGGAAAATATTTTAGCAGAATTATCTAATTCTGCTAAAAATATAGATAATCAAAATATTTCTAATGAAATTATTAAAAGTAATCAAATATTCACTCATGGTTTGGGCCGCTCAGGCTTAGTTTTAAAAATGTTTGCGATGAGATTGGCTCAATTAGGCCACAATAGCAACGTTGTTGGTGAAACAACCACAAAATCAATTCATAAAGATGATTTGTTGATTTTGGCATCTGGTTCAGGCAATACAGCACAAGTTAAAATTGTTGCTCAAGAAGCTAAAAAAGTTGGTGCTAATGTCATTTTAATTACATCAAATGAAGATTCTGAAATTGGTAATATTGCTGACTATGTTGTTAATATTCAAAGTAAATCTAAATATGAAAATGATGATTCAATAACTATTCAACCAATGGGATCATTATTTGAACAAACTTTAATGTTATATTTAGATTCAGTTGTCTTACAATTAATGAATGAAGAAAATATAAATGAATCTGATATGATGAATAATCATGCAAATTTAGAATAGTTATTTTAATGAAAAGCTCTATATTAATATAGAGCTTTTTTGTTTTAACATTTTATAACTACTTCGTATAATATATATTATGTAAAGTAGAAAAATAAATAAAAATATAGAACACTTTCCTGCTCCCTACTTAAAACATTAATAAAAAAGCCAAAGATTTTATCTTTGGCTTTTAAAAACTTTTTGAATAACTTAGATAACTTTTTATATAAGTTTTTAGATTATTATATAAATTTAAATTAGAAATATTGTAATTATCATCGTTCCAAATTGACAATTGCATTCCAATATTCTTTTTACTTTTATCTAGATGATTAGTATCATTATTATTCCAAATTTGTGGATCCCATTGTTTTAAACTATTTTTCCAAAATTGTATATTATGCTGGTTAAATAGTTTTTCATTAGCAATTAAGTATAAATAATAAAAATTACAGTTAATGGTTTTAAGGCCTGCTTTATTCAATTCTGGCATCGTAGCTCTTAATGCCATATTTCGATCACTTTGTTCTTTATTAGCCCTTTGGCCACTATAACTCCAATAATCTATTAAAATATTTTTATTATATTGATTAATAACATTTTTATGAAAAGCATCATTCCACATAATCATCTTTATATTATGTTGGTTAACGTAATTATCCATATCATTAATATATTTAACTATTTGATTTTCTTGTTTGTTATTAGCTACAGTTATTTCATCCCCACCAATTGATATATGAGCATGAGGTTTGATTAAAGGTAAATATTCACTAATTATCCTTTTAGATAATTTTATTGTTTTAGGATTAGAATAGTCCATTTCATTATATCCATCATTTCTAACAATTTGTCTATATAAAGTATCTTCACCGTTTATTTTTAATAAATTAAAGATACTTTGTGCATGCCCTGGTACATCTACCTCAGGGATAATTTCAATGTTTTGATTGTATCCGTAGTTAATAATATCTTTTAACTGTTCTTTACTTAAAAATGGTAGTTTAGTTWTTTTATTATAATATACACCAGACTTATAGTAAGAATCTTTCGTGTTTTGATGCAATGTATTACTTTCTAAAGCAAAGTTTTCATTGTCGGTTAAATGAAGGGTTAAGTATGTCCCTTTATATTCATGAACTTCATTAATATATTTTTTAATAGTGTTTACATCTTTAAATGAACGTGCACAGTCTAAACTAATCCCGACTTGTTTTTTAACAGCTTTTACATTTGTTAATTGTCGATAAAATATTATTGCTATAACAGCAAATACAATTGTTATAAGTAAAAATACAATTGTATAAAAACTTTTAGAAGATTTCATATATATCCCCTTACTTTAATTAACCATTATTTATTTCATTAATGATATCTTGCTCAAATTTTTTAGGGGCTTTAAAAGGAGAATACCTTTTTACTAAGTTACCTTCACGACCAATTAGAAACTTAGTATAGTTAAATTTTATTCGTCCATGTTTTGATTGATCTTTTAAATATTTAAATAATGGCAATTCATTTTTACCATTAACTCTTGCTTGTTTAGATATTGGAAAAGTAACTCCAAAATGTATTTGACAATATTCACTAGTTTTCTGATTAGATTTTAACTCCATATGAAATTGATTGGATGGTACTCCTATAACGATAAGCCCATCATCACTATATTTTTGATATAAATACTCAAGATCTTTCAACTGCCCCGCCAAGCCACATTTACTGGCAGTATTAACAATCAATATAACCCTATCTCTAAAACGATTAAAATCAATTGTTTGTCCATTCATTTCAGTTAATTTAAAATCATATATATTTTTAGCCATTGAATAAGATCCTTTCTAAAGAAAAAAGATTATGAATCTTTATCATAATCTTAATATTAATCATTATTATACAAAACAATTTTTAACTAGTTCCAATGATTCTTAATTAATTTTTGAACCGTTGGAATATTGAATAATCCAACCAAAACAATTAATTGAATTGGAACTAAAATCAATTCTTTAATTAATCTAGAAATGATTATAACTTTCCAATCAATTCCATTATATAACGTCAACCAAAGCGTATTTAAGAAAATATGAATAACTAGGCTGATAATAATTTGAGCTGAAATTAAATTTCTTGTTTTAAATTGATAATCTTTAAACAAGAAGGATCCATATATAAATCCAGTTAATATAGCAGAAATAGTAAACCCAGGAATATATAATCCACTTCCACCTATAAAAGTGAATAAAATATCCATTATCCCTAAAACCATTGCCATCCATATTGGTCCATATAGGTAACATAACAATACCGTAACAATAAAAGTTGGCGTAATTACAATATATTGAGTATGTATTCCAACTTTGTTTAAAATAAAGCTTAAAGCCATCATTATAGCAATAATAGTAATATCGGACACTCTAAGCTTAGGTAAACTAAAAAATTTCTTCTTAATACTCATAAGACATCTCCTAAATGGAGCTGCCACGGACAAATTATAAAGTTGGCACACATAATATAACTATTGGTGGCGAATGCGGACAATATATCGCAAATTAAATTTTCGTCTAACGTTCACATTCCGTTCCGTTAGCACTTAACGCATAAAGTCCTACTCCTAATATTTGTTAGCAATTAAAATATATCATTAAAAATAATTCTTTACAATCTATTTATCTGAATCAATCATCCATCCCAAAGCTAAAGCTTTTTCGCCAAGATGAGTCCCAATCACTGGACCAAAGTAACTTTGCTCAACTGTCATGTCAGGATACATTTCTTTAATCTTTTTGGCCCAAACATTCCCTGATTCGGGATCATTAGCATTTATCACCATTGCTTTAATTGGGTAGTCAGCGTTGTTTACAGCTTCCTTAAATATTTCTTCAGTACGTTTTAAAGCCTTTTTACGGGATCTAACTTTTTCGAAAGCTACGATTTCATTAGTTTTATCGTCAAATGTAAGCAGTGGCTTAATCTTTAATAAACTACCTAGAAAAGCAGAAGCATTAGATAATCTGCCACCTCGTACTAAATTCTGCAAATCATCTACTACAAAAACTTCATTGATGGTAGCTCTGATTTCATCCATTTTAGATACAATGTCATCAATATTTTGATTGTCTTGTGCCATCTTTGCAGCTTCGATTGCTAGATTACCCATTAACTTAACAGTTAGCTTAGAATTGTAAGGAATTACCTTTATATTTTCAATAGTGGGTGCCAAAGATACTAATGAATTATAAAATCCAGAAATAGTACTTGCTAAATGAATACTAATAACGGCATCATAACCTTCATTGGCTAGTTTATTGTAAGTATCAACCATTTCCCCCATAGGTGGTTGTGAAGTACTAGGAAAAGATTCTGAGTTACGTAGCTTATCATAGAATTCTTCTGTTGAAATATCTACCCCTTCGTTGTAACTCTTTCCATCAATAATTACTGGTATTGGTACTACATTTATATTATATTTTTCTTGTTCTTCTTTAGACAGATATGAAGTACTATCTGTAACAATTGCAATTTTCATTATTAGTTTTTTCACCCTTTAATTCAAATTAATAATTACTTAAAAATTATATTTATTTATAAATTATAACATTAAAATATCTATTACCGTAAGTGAGATTGGTTTTTTGATAATGATATATATAATATGTATACTAATATTATGTGTCGATAAAAGTAACGAAAGTGAGATGATATTATGTCATTTGATGGATCATTCACTCATGCAATGACAAAAGAATTAAATAAAACTTTATCAAATGGTAGAGTATCAAAAATTAATCAACCATATGATAATGAAGTGATTATGGCAATTAGAGCTAATCATAAAAATTATCCTTTATTAATGTCTGCAAATCCTAACTATGCTAGAGTCCAAGTAACTAATGTTCCTTATAATAACCCTAGTGTACCTACTAATTTTACAATGACTTTGAGAAAACATCTAAATGGTTCTATATTGAGCAAAGTGTCACAAGTAGACAATGATAGAGTCATAAGATTTCATTTTATCACTAGAAACGAAATTGGTGATTTAAAAGAAATGTTGTTAATAGTAGAAATTATGGCTAGACATAGTAATGTTATTCTAGTTGATAAACAAGATGATATGCGAATTATAGATGCAGTTAAGCGTATCGGTGCGGATAAAAATAGATATCGTACTTTATTACCAGGCGATCAATACATTACCCCACCTAAGCAGAATATGTTTAATCCATTTGAAGCTAGTGATTCAAATATTAGTAGCATTCAAGAATTAGAAAGCAAATATCCTAATCAAGAGATGCTAGCATCTAATATCCAACACATTACTCAAGGACTGGGCAAAGACACTTCTTTATATTTAGCCAATTATTTACATCAAGATGGTAACGTCAAAACTTTATTCAATAGATTCTTTGAAAAATTTAACCAACCAGTACCAACACTCTTATTTAATGAGAATAATAAAGAAGGTTTTAGTGTTTACCCGTTCATTAATAATAGTAAAAATATACAATTTAGTAGTCTGAGTGAATTATTGGATAAATATTACGCTAGTCGAGCTCAAAAAGATCGAGTTAAGGAACAAGGTGGTACTTTAATTCATATCGCTAAAAATGAATTGAAGAAGAATCGTAATAAGAAAAAGAAACTACAAAAAACATTAGATAATACTAAAAAAGCCGATGAATATAGAATTAAGGGTGAAATATTAACGACTTATTTATATAAAATTGAAAGTGGGATGAAATCCATTGAATTACCTAACTTCTATGATGAAAATAAATTAGTAAAGATTAACTTGTCTAATCAATTATCCCCTTCTGAAAATGCTCAAAAATATTTTAAGCGTTATCAAAAATCTAAAAATGCGGTTATCTATGTTAATGAACAGTTAAAGAAAACCAATGAAGAAATTGAATATTTTGAAAATGTATTATCTCAAATTGAATTAGCAAATCCAGCTGATCTAACTGATATTAAGACAGAATTTAAGGAAGAGGGTTATTTAAAGAAGAATCATAATTCAAACGCATCTAAAAAGAATAAGCGTCAAAAGATTAGTAAACCTGAAGTCTTCACTTCCGATAATGGCATTCAAATTTTAGTTGGTAAAAACAACTTGCAAAATGATAAATTAACTTTAAAGGATGCCGATAAAAGAGATATTTGGTTGCATACACAAAAGATTCATGGATCTCATGTAATTATTAAATCATTTGATCCTGATGAAAAAACAATTCAACAAGCTGCTGAATTAGCTGCATATTTTTCTAAAGCACGCGATTCCGCAACTGTTCCTGTTGATTATGTAAAAGTTAAACATGTTAGAAAACCAAATGGTGCAAAACCAGGTTTAGTTATTTATGAAGGACAAAAGACAGCGTTTGTTACACCAAAGGAAAAAGATGTTAAGCATTTAAGAGAAAATAATAAATAGTTTATAAAAAAGATGCTCATTAGAACAATTATTTCTAATGAGCATCTTTTTGTATATTTAATTTTTAAGACAAGTTACCGATGCAAGATTAGCAGTACTAAACAATAAAATCATGGGGTGCAAAAATAAGTAATAGTTTATTTTTAATCATAAACTATCATCCTTTCCATAATGAATTTGAAAAGAAGATTTAATATGTTTTCAAATTCATTATAGTCATATTCTTGGGATTTTATCTTTAAATTTTAAACTTTTCTATTCATTTAATCTGAATTTTAATTTAGCACCAATCTCTTGTGAACTATTACCATGATCAATGTGTATGTTTAATTGTTTAAACGGAAAGGTTGCACGCATAGTAGTAATTCGATTTTGATTAGTATTTAATTTGTCAATAATTTTGCTATCAAACCTTTTAGTATAAAATTTAACGAGTTCACGAATCCAATTAATACCAGTTGCTTTACTTAAAAAGATTGTTTCAGTTAATCTTAATGGACGAATTCCTACATATTCTGATTCACCGTTATCTTTTTCGTTAAATAGTATCTGTACTAATCCAATCCAATTGGATTGATCAATGTGTGCAGATGCTTCTTTAATATTTTTTGTTAGTTGATAGTAATCAAGGCCTATATAAGGCATCTCATAATTAGTAACGTGATCCAAATCATTATTTAAATTACTAATTAATTTTTCAGATGAAATAAAGTAGTTAGTATCATTAGTAACAAAGAAATTTAGTGCATAGCTTACATTTTTAGGTAAGATAACTCCTGTATCTTGATCAGGTGGTAATATTTGGACATTTAATTCAGTATATTTTTTTAACTGTTTCATTAAAAAGTGTCTATTACCAGGAACAAAAACACGGACAGGCTCTTCTAATTCAATAATATTTAAAATATCACCTAATTGGATAGGCTCAATGTATTGTTTATCACTAATTTGCGGTGACAATGATAAAGCATTAGGATTATTATTCATTATTACTGTTTTATAACCTAATTTGTGTAATTGAATAAGCACTTCTGCTGTATAATAATCAGCTGCCGTATTAGGTCCTAATTTATTACCACCGCGACCAATAACTAACGCAGTTTTTTGTGACTCTTTATGCGATTCATTTTCTTTTTCAAAACTACTATAAAAAGATTCTATATTTTGTTCTAATTCTCCAGCTGAAGATTCAATTGACTTATAGGTTGGATATTCATTATATTGATGATAAATATCACGTACCTTTTGGATAGGGATATTCCAAGTTTCAGCCATCATTCCATCACCAAACCCAAATTGATGGGCATGCTCAATAGTATTTAGCTCCATAGGGTGATTAACAATTAACTTTTCAACATCCAATAATTTTTTTAATTTATAAAAATAAAATTGATTTATTTTAGTTAACTCTTCTAAATCATCAACCTGGTATCCCCTTCTAATGGCTTCAATTAATACTAATAATCGATTTGATTGGGGATGAATTAGTCTGTTAATTAGTTCATCATTATCGAGATTTTTCATGCTTGGGAGTACATCTCTAGGACTAAACTGAGAACTCCTTAGGGCTTTTAGCATAGCTTCCTCTACGGTTCTACCGACACCAATCGTTGATCCTACAGATTTCATTACGGTATTTAGTCTTTGACTAGCCTGTGGGATATTTTCAAATGGCCAAATAGGGATCTTAACTACTATATGGTCTAAGGACGGTTCCATAACGGCAGTTAAATGATTATACTTTTCCGGCAATTGAATTTCATTTAACTGTTTACCAAGCATTAAATTAGTACAAGTATAGACTAATGGATAACCAGTTGCTCTTGCAGAAAAAGCGGTACTTTGATTTACTAATGGATTAATCTTGGTTATAAAATATAGATTATCTTTTGCACTTAAAGCAAATTGTAAGTGGCATACTCCTACAATATCAAGATTTTCCATAATTTTAAAAGTGGCCGTTCTTAAATTCTGATATTCAATGTCAGTTAATGTCTGGATTGGAGATACAACAATTGAATCACCAGAATGTACACCAACAGCATCAACATTTTCTAATCCATTAACTAAAATCTTAGTACCATTTTCATCCCTAATCCCTACCATTTCAATTTGTTTAAAACCCACAACACTTTTTTCAACTATACATTTTTTATTTTGTTCATCAAATGTATTTTCCAAAAAGTAAGATAATTCATCTGTATTTTTACATACTTTTCGTTTAACAGAATCTTTTTGATTAATTGGTTTAATTATAACGGGAAAACCAATTTGTCTAACTACGTCAAATGCTTCAGATTCATTATTAACGATTTTAGATGGTATACATGGTTCATCCGATTGTTGAATTACTGTTTTCATTCGATTAGAATCATTAACTGTTTTTAATGCTGATTCTGATATCCCTAATACTTTAACATTCAAGTCTCTTAAGATACCTTGATTCATTAATTCCTGAGTAATATGAATGGCTCTTAAGCCACCTACAGTGGGAATAATTGCATCTGGCTTTGATTTCTTAATTACTTCTAATACATTTTTCAAATTAATTTCTTTTACAAAAGTATTAGCAGATTGAATTTCAGTCATGGTTAAAGAGAATGGATTATTGTCCATAATTAAGGCTTTAATTCCATTTTTTTTAAGAGCAACCATCATTTGAAAAGCCGCAGAATCCAATTCAGTTTCATTGCCAATCGAAGATGGACCACTTCCAAGTATTAAGACTTTTTTTATTTCATTATTAAACATTTCAGTTATCTCCTTTGTGAGCTAACGTTTTCTAAAAATTCTTCAAATAAGTCAACAGTATCTTCAGGTCCGGGCCCACCATCTGGAGAAAATTGAACTGAAAATGAAGGGAAATCACGGTGTCTAATACCCTGGACAGTACCATTTACTAAATCAATAAAAGTTATTAATAATTGATCATGTTTAATTGATTTAGGATCGACTGCGTACCCTTGGCTTTGTGATGCATATATAATTTGATTAGTGATAATTTGTCTAATGGGATGATTACTGCCATGATGCTCAACCTTTAATTTATAAGTTTCAGCACCGTTAGCTAACGCAAATAACTCGTGTCCCAACCCCATAGCAAACATTGGCAATTTTTCTTGGGTCTCTCTTATCATATTTAGTACTGACTCAGGTAAATCATTAGGCGAACCAGGACCGGTAGATAAAATTACTCCATCGGGATCTAAATCCATAATTTCCTTACTGCTTGTATTCCATGGCATTACAATAACGTTACAATCTAATTCAGCTAGACGGCGTAAGATGCCATATTTTAAGCCAAAGTCAATTAATATGATGTTATAGCCATCGCCTGTGTTAGGAAATGGTGCTTTGGTAGAAACCTGTTTTACCTGTTGATTAGTTAATACTGCTGCATTTAGTTGGTCAAAAGCATGTTCATCATTAACATCAACAATACTAGCCTTCATCGATTTATTTCTTCTAATACGGTGGGTTAATTCTCTAGTATCAATCCCCGCAATGCCAGGGATGTTATGTTGTTTTAAAAAACGATCTAAAGTTAAATTGCCTAATCTATTTGTAGAAATATTAGAGTATTCACGCACAATGATTCCTTTTGCGTTGGTAATAATGGATTCAAAACTTTTATGGTTAATACCAGTATTCCCAATTGATGGCTGGGTAAAGGTAATAATTTGATTATGATAAATTTGATTAGTAATAATTTCTTGATATCCTAACATATTTGAATTAACCACAATTTCACCTGTTGTAGTGGCTTGCGATCCAAATGCTTTACCCTTGTAAGATGTCCCATCTTCTAATATTAAATAACGTGTTGCCATAACATGCTCCTTAAATATATATTTAAGAATTAATTACTTATCAATGATTTCTACTGAATCTTTACCATCAATTTCATTAACTTGAACTTTAATTTTTTCAGTTCTAGATGTTGGAATATTTTTACCTACGAAATCTGCTCTAATTGGTAATTCACGATGCCCACGGTCAATTAATACTGCTAAACGGATATTGTCAGGACGACCTAATTCTGAAATTGCAGAAAAAGCAGATTTAATAGTTCTACCTGTAAATAAAACATCATCAACTAAGATTACATTTCTATTGTCTAAAGAAATTTTATCATCATCGGCAACTTTTGGATCATCAGCTGTATGTTTAACATCATCACGATATTTGGTTATATCTAGCTGCACTACTGGAACCTCTTTGTTTTCTAATTTTTGTAAACGATTAGCAATACGTTTTGCTAAGTAAACTCCACGGGTCTTAATACCTAAAATTACTAAGTTATTAACCCCTTTATTTTTTTCAATAATTTCATAAGTGATTCTAGTCAATGCACGTTGCATTGCCATTTTGTCTACTACAACTTTTGACATTAAATATATCCTCCTAATTATTTTATACTATTTCTTAAATTATTAATTGTTTGTTTAAAAACTTTAGGCAGTGGTGCATCAAAAACCATTAATTTACTAGTTTTAGGATGCTTAAATCCTAACTTAGCAGCGTGCAAAAATTGACCATTACCCTTAATTGTTTTTCTAGGCCCATATAATGGATCGCCAACTAAGGGATGTCCAATATATTTCATATGAACTCTAATTTGATGAGTGCGTCCAGTTTCTAACACGCATGATACTAATGTATATTCACCTAATCTTTCCAAGACTTTAAAATGAGTTACAGCATGCTTACCATCATCTACAATAGCTTGCTTTTTTCGATCCTTTTTAGATCTTCCAATGGGCGCATCAATTTTACCTTTGTCTTCTTTAATATTTCCATGTACTAAAGCAACATATTCTCGAATATTACTCTTGGCTTTTAATTGTTCTGATAATGATTTGTGAGCATCATTATTTTTAGCAATCATTAATAATCCTGATGTGTCTTTGTCAATTCGATGAACAATTCCTGGTCTAAAAGTACCATTAATATTGGACAAAGGGGTATGAAATAATAAAGCATTTACTAAAGTATGATCAGGATGACCAGGTGAAGGGTGCACAACCATCCCTTGCGGTTTATTCACAACTAAGACGTCATTATCCTCATAAACGATATCTAAGGGAATATTTTCTGGCTCTAAATCTAATGTTTTAGGTTCTGGGATATTAATAACTACATTATCCCCTTGTTTTAAATCATATTTTGGCTTTTTTAATTCATCATTCACCTTTACCATTTGTTCTTCAATTAAATTTTTTGCTCTTGAACGACTAATATCGTTAAAATGATTAGCAATTGATTTATCTAGTCTTTTATCGTTTTCGGTTGCACAAAATTCAAGTTTATTTTTAATTTAAATCACCATCTCTTAATATTGCTATGAATAAAATTATAATTCCAATTGTAATGCATGAATCAGCAACATTAAAAACTGGAAAATTAATAAAGTCTAATTGGACCATATCCACGACATAGCCTTGAAATAATCGATCAATAAAGTTACCAATTATCCCTGATAATAAAATTACAAAGCTTATTTCATATACTTTTTTGTTCCTTAATTTATACATAAAATAACCAATCACAAATATTGCAACAATGCTAATTAAGCTAAACAACCATTGTTGTCCTTGTAAGATACTCCAAGCGGCACCATTATTATGCAAATTAGTAAACGATATTAAACCTGGAATTAAATTAGTAACATCATTTTCAGAAATATGAGTCGCAATTAAATATTTAGTAATTTGATCAGCACTAATTAAAACAATCATACTCAATATAGCATAAAATATCGGCATTATAATTCTCCTTTAAAATAGTCCTTTAATTTTACCATCATTGTCGATGTCCATGTCTAATGCAGCAGGATGAGTAGGCAATCCTGGCATCGTAAGAACTTTACCAGTTAAAGCAACTATAAAACCAGCTCCTAAGCGAGGTTGTAATTCTCTTACGTGAATAGTGAAATTCTCAGGCGCACCAAGTAATTTAGCACTATCGGTAAATGAATATTGTGTTTTTGCTATACATACAGGCATTTCATCCCAACCACGTTTTTTAATGGTCTTAAGTTGACTCTGAGCTTTAGAACTTAATTCAACATTGGAACCACCATATATGTTTTTAACTACCTTATTAATTTTAGTTAATATATCATCATTTTTGTTATATAAAGGTTTAAAATTATGTTGCTCATCACAAGCTTCAACCAATTCATTAGCCAAATCAATAGCACCTTTGCCACCTTTGGCCCACACATCGGTATTAATTGCTTTAACCCCTTGATTATTAATATATTGATCTAATGCTTTCATTTCATTAATAGTATCGCTAGTAAATTTATTAATTGCTACAACAACTGGTTTACCATATTGCTTCATATTTTTAATATGGCGTCCTAGGTTATCAGCGCCATTTAATAATGCTTCAACATTTTCATTATCTAAATCATTTTTGTTAACGCCACCATTAAGCTTTAATGCACGAATTGTGGCAACAATAACAATTGCATCCGGGTTTTTACCAATTTTAGGTGCAGTAATATCTAAAAATTTTTCTCCACCTAAATCAGCCCCAAATCCAGCCTCAGTAATGGCATAATCAGCAGAATTAATGGCTGCTTTTGTGGCTAAAATACTATTACAACCATGGGCAATGTTAGCAAATGGACCGCCATGAATAAATGCTGGGGTATGTTCTAACGTTTGTACTAAGTTTGGTTTAATGGCATCTTTTAATAATAAAGCAAGCGCTCCAGTAACACCTAAGTCGTTTACTGTTATTGGTTCTTTATCATAAGTATATGCAATTAAAATTTTTCCCAATTTATTTTTCAAGTCTTTTAAATCATTACTTAAACATAAAACAGCCATAATTTCGCTGGCCACTGTAATATCAAAACCATCTTCCCGTGGAACGCCTGAAGTACGTCCACCTAATCCAACAATTGTGTGACGCAATTCACGGTCATTAATATCTACTACACGTTTCCATTCGACCTGTCTAGGATCAATATTTAATTGGTTGCCATGGTGAATATGATTATCAATTAATGCAGATAAAGTGTCATGAGCTTCGGTAATGGCTGGAAAGTCACCAGTGAAAAACAAATTAATATCTTCCATCGGTGCTACTTGAGCATATCCACCACCAGTAGCACCACCTTTGATTCCCATAACTGGTCCTAATGATGGTTCTCTTAAAGCAATTGCACAATTCTTATTGATTTGATTGAAAGCATCCCCTAAACCAATAGTTAGAGTAGTTTTTCCTTCTCCAGCAGCAGTTGGATTGATTGATGTTACTAAGATTAATTTACCATCTTTTTGTTTGTTGATTGGTAAATTAATCTTTGCTTTGTAATCTCCATATTTTTCAATATCTTTTTCAGACAAACCTAACTTTTTTGCAATTAAGTTAATTTTTTCTAGTTTAGTTGATTGTGAAATTTCAATGTCTGTTTTCATGGATTGTGCAACTCCTTTACCCTTTTTTGCTAATTATACTATTTAGTTCAATAATTGAGTTAACTGGTAATAAAAATTCATGTTTCTTATTATTAATTATGATAATAGCACGATGCTTTGTGAATCTGTAATCATCAATATCATCGATGTTAACTTTAATCCATCTTGGGTTTAGTAATCTACCAATTGTTATTTGATTTTTTTCAATAGTTATTTTACGAAATGACAATTGAAAAATAGAAAATAATAAAAATATTATAAAGAAGAATAATGTTATTTGCTGAAAATGAGTTACTTCAAGCCAGAATATTATTCCCACAAACAGTAAGGCAAATGTCCAACTCCATGTAATTATGGATGAAAGTATTCCAGGTTGATATAAAAATGTTCTTTTTTGAGTTATCATAGAAAAACACCTTCTTATAGGAGAAATTATATTATGTTTAAATTATACACTGATGCAGCTACTATGAACAAATCTGGTGATAGTTCTGGTGGAATTCTTATAATTCACGATAAAAATCAAAGGCAAATTAAAACTAAGTTAAATGCCAAAAACAATCATAGTGCAGAGTTTGAAGCATGTTTAATTGGTTTTAAAAAAATCAAAGAAATCGCAAAGCAAAATGAAACAATCATTTACTATACTGATAGCAAGATAGTTTATGAAAGTTTAGAAAAACGTTATGCAAAACATTATCAGCCACAATTAGATAAAATTTTGTTATTACAAGACTCATTTTCGTTAGTAATAAATAATTGGATTTCTGATAAAAAAAATGAAGGTGCTCACAATTTAGCGCAGCAAGCCCTTCATTCTTTTTACTAATTAATTTTTTTAATGTAATTTGCAATTGGCTTGCGGTATTGGTCCAGATCAATATTGTTTTTATCTACAATACTATGAGCTAATAATTTACCAATTAATGGACCAGTTGTTAATCCAGATGATCCAAGTCCACCGCCAACTAACATATTTTCATATTGTGGGATGTTGCCAAAAAATGGTGCAAAATCAGAAGTGTATGCTCTAGTACCTACTTTTATTTTAACCAAATTTTCTTGATTTAAACCATCTACTAATCGATTGGCACTAGCTAGCAAATCATCAATAACTTCACTTGTTGGTTGTAAATCAAAACCTTTGTCATTTTCATGAGTAGCGCCAACAATTAATTTACCATTACTAAATGGAATGAAATCTCTTTCGCCCTCAGGCATTAACACTGGCATATCGGTATTTGAATGTATACTATTTGTTGATAATTCGATTAATTGTCCTTTTTGTGCTCTTACGTCGACTTCTAATGGTAAATTAGATAAAGTGTTTTTCATCCATGCACCAGTTGCTATAATGATGTAATCATATTCAATGGAATCTTGTTCTAATTGAATTTTTCCTTCATCATTAATGGCAACTTTTTTATTTACAATTTTTAAATTATTTAACTGAGCAAGATTTTTTAAATGTTTAGTAAACCTTCCACCATCAATTCTTGCTCCACCAGTTACCAATACTCCTGGTAAGACTTTAGTTAGTAAAGGAATTTTACTTTTAACCTCATTAGCATTTAACTTGTAAACATCACCAATAGTTTTTGTTTCTTTGGTTCTAACCAAAGCTTTTTGATATAGCTCATTTAGTTTATCTTGGTTATCCCTAGTAATAATTGTTCCACATTGATCATATATATCTTTAGACATATTAGTTTCTTTAGCAATATTAGATAGCAAAGTTGCTCCATCACGAGCAAGATTATACCATTTTTTATTTCTGCGCTTGGATAACCATGGTGAAATTATTCCAGCAGCCGCCTTAGTAGCCTGTCCTTTACCATCATCATACATAGTAACATTAAATTCATGTTTGTAATCTAACTTACTTAAATAATATGCAGCAGTGGATCCTACAATCCCCCCACCAATAATCGCAATATTCTTTTTCAAGTTTTTCACCTTTTACTTTCTAATTTTATGACCCCAAAATTGGAAATAATCGGTCCTCAATGATCCGTTATAAAGTTTTCTAGTTTTAGTGGCCTTTTGTCCATATGATTTATCGAACTCTAAATCACTAGTTAAGAAGTATTTGGACCAACTATCCATAGGTCTAAATACTTTTCCTAAATCTTTATATAATTTTATTACACTGGCTTTATCACTTAATCTTTCACCATATGGAGGGTTAGATACAACCACTCCATTAATTTTATCTGTTTTAAAATCTTGAACAGCAAGTTGTTTAAATTGAATATCATGTAGCAAGCCCACTTCTTGTGCATTAACTTTAGCGGCATCAATTAAATTTCCGTCCACATCTGATGCCATAATATCAATTTCTTTATCATAATCGGCTTTACTATCTGCTTCATCACGGATTTTAGACACCATATCATTATCTACCCATTTCCATTTTTCACACGAGAAATCACGATTAAATCCGGGAGCAATGTTTCTAGCCATTAATGCTGCTTCGATAGGGATGGTTCCAGAACCACACATAGGGTCCAAGAAAGGCATATCTGGATACCAATTAGTTAATAATATTAATGCGGCTGCCATATTTTCTTTTAATGGAGCTGGCCCTTTAGCCACACGGTATCCACGTTTAAATAGGCTTTCTCCAGTAGTATCTAGAGTTACAATAACATGATCTTTATTAATTCTAGTTTCTAAACTATAAAGTGCTCCAGTTTCTGGAAGACGTGTACGACGATGATAAGTTTCGCTTAATTTGTTTACCACCGCCTTTTTAGCGATTGATTGGACATCCGGAACACTATGTAATGTAGAATTATGTGAACGACCATTCATTGGGAATTGTGCATCCATTGGTAACAATTTATCCCAGGGTAATTGTTTGATATTTTGGAAAAGCTCCTCAAAAGTTTTAGCATTAAATTCACCTACAATGATTTCAATACGATCAGCTGTTCTAAGCCATAAATTAGCTTTAATAATATCTTCAATTGAACCTTCGAATCTTACACGACCGTTTTCAACTTTAGTTTCATATCCTAAGTCACGTAATTCTCTACCAACAAGGGCTTCAATCCCAGCTGCACAAGTTGCCATTAATTTAAATTTTTGCATTTATATTACCTCTTATTAAAAATATAATTTTAAGTATAAAAAAAGAGTGGAAGAAAACTTCCACTCGTCCTGAATGGTGTACATCCCTGTAAGCCATGTTTTGTGCTTCAAAATTAAGTCAGGCCTTTAAAATTTTGAAGTAGTAATCATCTATCTCAGAAACATAAGTTTCTCCCCCACACTTGGTTCAATTTCCGTGTGTGAAGCTCCCCTACCAAAGTTTGGGTTTCCCGCTCGAGGGGTTTACCGCGTTCCACCAATATTGTTTCCAATATTGTATCGTCACTGTGGCACTTTCAGAAGTACTAAAGCATAGATAAATCCTTAGCTTTTTTCTTCGCCATTACTACATAAGTAGTCCCCCGGCTTATTTTTTCACCGAGCACGAACACTACAAGCATCGCAGCTTGTGCGAGAGTGGACTTTCCTCAGCCAACTTAAGCTGGCCGCGATTACTCAGGACATACACCAATTCTATACAATTTTATATGGTTAATTAGTTAGATCCAAAGACTCTCATTTCTAAGTTAGAAACTCGTTTTAATAAGTCCGCTTCAACACTATTAACCTGCTCATGATTAGATGTTTGTGGATTGTTAGCAGCAAATTCTGCTGATCTTTGATTAAATTGATAACTACTTTGGTTATTAATTTGACCTTCTAGGTCTTTAATTTCTTCTTTTAGTTTTTCATTTTCTTCTTTTAGATCATTAAAGTTTTTACCAAAGGCTTGATAATCTTTAATTACACTATCTAAAAATGTATCAACATCATTAGGATCATACCCACGCATTTTTTGCTTAAATTCTTTTTGCAAAATATCTTTAGGGGTATATTGAATATTATTCATATTTCACACCTCATATCTGAAATAATCACGAACAAATATTATCTTAACACATTATTTAATTATTTCAAATCTATTCTTCAAAGTTTTTTCTATTATTCTTATATTCAATTGCAGCTTCTTGTAAATCATCAAAGTCAATCATCTTTAAATCATAATCATTATGATCTGAATATTGTTTGATTTGATTGTAATCATATTTAGTTTTACCCTCATGATCTAAATCATATATTAGCAATGCTTTATCTGTGTGCGTTAACATAAATTTTTGATATGCTTTTAATTGCATCGGTGATTTATATGGTTCATTAGAAACACTAGCTGAAAAATCAGAATTTTGGATACATCTTTGTAATGACATTTTATTATCATCATTCCATTGTTCACCAAATTTTTGAAATGGTAGCATAACAGATGTTTTAAACTCATCTGGATATTCTGTTTTAAGTTGATTTGCTACTTCGACACTCCATTGCTCTATTCCTAATTGTCCGCCAGTAATTATCCAATTAACACCATCCATAATTTCTTGTGATAAATTATCTTTAATCACTTTATCTATTACAGTTTTCTTTGGATCATTATTTTTGAAAATACCTAATTCATAACTTCGATATCCAGTTATCCATAATCTACTCATTTTTTCACTTCCTAGGTTATTAAGATTTTTGTACTAATGGTATAATGTTGTTAATTAAAATTTGAATTATAATTATATATTAAATGAAAGGTGGTAATAATGGCAATTCATTATCCTAATGGTTCATCTTATAAAGTTTCTACTAATAAATCTTTAAAGAAGAATCATAATGATAAACATTCTCATCATAAACTAACTATTTATGGTGATCGTGGGATGACCCTTGAACAGGAAATTAATGACAGCAATAATTATTATCTTCATAAAAATATAGCTGTGATTCATAAGAAGCCCACTCCTGTTCAAATTGTTAAAGTTGATTATCCTAAGCGTAGTGCTGCTGTGATTAAGGAAGCTTATTTTAGAAAGGCTTCTACTACCGATTATAATGGGGTTTACCGTGGAAAATATATTGATTTTGATGCGAAAGAAACCAAAAATAAAATTTCTTTTCCATTAGCTAATTTTCATAAACATCAAGTTGAACATATGCGACAATGTGTACAACAAGGTGGCCTTTGTTTTGCACTTATTAAATTCGTTCAAACAGATGAGCTATTTTTATTTAAGGCCACTGATTTATTTACATATTGGGACAATCAATTTAATGGTGGGAAAAAATCAATAAAAAAGGATATAATTAAAAAACTGGGTATTAATATTCAATATTCATTAAATCCTACTATTCCCTATTTAAAAGCAGTAGACAAGTTATTAAATAGTAAAGGAGAATCATAATGTCACAAAAGGATTCAAAAGATAATACGCGTGTACAGCGTAATCAGGGTAAGTATAAAAAGAGTCGTGCTGGTAAAATAATAAAAAGGACTATTTTAGGTGTTTTAGCCTTTGTTTCTTTAATGATTATTATTGGAACTGGAGTATTTGCATATTATGCATCTAGTGCTCCCAAGATAACTTATAATTCTTTGTCCAGTGATAATTCAACGAAAATTTATGATAACTCTAATCATGTAATTTATAGAATGGGAGCTCAAAATCGAGATTATGTTAAATCTAAAGATATCCCTAAAAGGTTAAAAGATGCTGTCGTTTCAATTGAAGATAGACGCTTTTATAAGCATCATGGGGTTGATCCTATTAGAATTTTAGGAGCTGCACTATCTAATGTAATTTCTGGAAATGAAGGACAAGGTGGATCTACTTTAACTCAACAATTGGTAAAGCTATCTGTTTTTTCAACCAATGCTAAAGATAGAACCAAGAAACGTAAATCTCAAGAAGCATGGTTAGCATTACAAGTAGAACGAAAATACTCTAAACAAAAAATATTAGAATTCTATATTAATAAAGTATATATGGGTGGCAATAACGCTAGTGTTTATGGTATGCAAACTGCTTCTGAATATTATTATGGCAAGAGGTTAAATAAACTTTCATTGGCTCAAACTGCTATGTTAGCAGGAATGCCTCAAGCACCAGTATCTTACAATCCTTATAATTATCCAAAATTAGCTAAAGAAAGAAGAGATACTGTATTAGATGCAATGGCAAGTAATAACGCTATTACAGCTAAACAAGCCAATGCAGCTAAAAATGAAAGTATCAAGAATGGTTTAACTTACAATCATAAAACTAATGATTTAACTAATGTGAATGAAAAATATGTTGATTCATATGTTAGTAAAGTGTTACAAGAATTAAAATCACGTGGTTATAATTCTCAATCAGGATTAAGTGTTCACACTAATTTAGATTTATCTGCACAAAAGAAATTGTATGATTTAGCTAATAACGATAATCGTGTAGGATTCCCTAATGATACTATGCAAGTTGGAGCAACTTTAGTGGATCCAAAAACTGGTGCTGTTAATGCAATGATTGGTAGTCGTAAAACTGATATTCAATTTGGATTAAATCGAGCTGTTCAAACAGACAGATCTAGTGGGTCTACTGCAAAGCCACTTATGGATTATGGCCCAGCACTTGAATATTTAAATTATCCAACCTATCAATTGGTCCATGATACTCCATACACTTATCCAGGAACTAACGTTCAATTGAAGGATTTTGATTACCGTTATCAAGGCACTATTACTATGCGTAAAGCTTTAGCTGAATCTAGAAATATTCCAGCTATTAGGACATTGCAAAATGTGGGCATTAATAACGCTACTAGATTCTTATCTTCATTGGGGATGAATTTTAATAGTACTCTTAACCTACAAAATGGTATTGGTCTTTACATTTCTCCGGAACAAGAAGCTGCTGCTTATGCTGCATTTGCAAATAACGGTACTTATCACAAACCTTACTTGATTAATCGAGTTGTTACTCCAGATAATGTATCTCATAATATTTCATCAAACGGAGTTCAGGCTATGTCACCTTCTACAGCATTTATGATGAATTATATGCTTAAGGGTGTTATGAACTTGCCTTATGGTTCAGGAACTGAAGCTAAAGTTCCAGGACTATATGAAGCTGGGAAAACTGGTACTACTCAATATCCTGAAGGATCATATCAAGGTTATTTACCTTCTTATGCAGCTATGGATTCATGGTTTACTGGATACACTCAAAATTATTCTTTATCTGTATGGACAGGATATGATCATCAATTCCAAGCAGGTAATTATATAAATGCTGCGCAAACAGCAATTGCTCAAAAAATATACAAATACGAAATGCAGTATATTTCTCAGAATAAATCTAATGAGGATTGGGTTAAACCTAATGATGTTACATCTGTTAAATTAAATGGATTAAATGAATACTTTAAGAATGGTCATCAGTCTATTCAAAATGATTCAACCACTAATAGTAAATTTAATACTTCATCCAGATAAATAATAAATAAAAGAATCCCGCACCTATTAAATAATAGGTGCGGGATTCTTTTATTTATCTAACTTTATTATAGGTATTTTAAAGTCATCATTATTGTTTGATTTCTTATTGTTTAATTTATTATGACTTTCCCGCTTATTTCTCATATTTTCAACATCAGCAGGAGTTCTAATATTAGACTTATTCCAATTGATCAATATTCTATCAATATATTTTAAACTATAAACTTGATTTAATACAGCCTCTCTTAAGGCAAGTGAAATTAACTTAGTATCATATTTATCTTTATCTATCCAAGCGCTTATTTCTTCCAGTTCTATTGGAGAAAGTGGCCTACCAAATTCAGATTCAATTTGTTTAAATACATTTTTTCTTTCAGTTGCAGTCATATTATTTTCTTTATTAGTATTCTCTGCAACCTTATCTTTATGATTAATATCATCAGATACATCATTTAGTTGACTTAATTTGTCGTACATTAATTCAAAATCATATACATCAAATGAATTGCCATTTTTATTCTTTAATGTTTTAATTCGCATTATTTTTTTCTGAATTAGTTCATGCAATATTTCATATGCTTTATTTTTAGAGAATCCTGTAGCATTAATAATGATTTCTATATCTGGTAAATAATTCCCCATATCAATGTTTCTTTTAATTTGCAAATACATGATTATTTCGTCACTATTCATTCCTAACTTTGTATAATTTTTTAATAAATAGTTAGAAATACTAGTTTGTCCTGACTGTAACAACAATTTTGCAAATCGATCCATAAATATATCACCTTATTTCATAATTACACATTAGAAATTGATTGTATAACTTTTCCATTTTTTAAATCAATAGTTATATAGCACAATTTATTTTTATTATCAAAATAACTAACTAACCACGCAGGCTTATTGTTAAATAAAGTTGGTGCTGTACTAATAAGTTTGTTAATTTGAATTCTACTATTAGCAATATTAGTTGCAGAATCTTGAGAAATAGTATTTTTTAGTGGAACAATATTGATATTGCCGGTTTTTTTATCGATAATTACATAATTTTCATTTTGATATTTATCTTTACCTTGAATGGTATAGTAGGTTCTATTTAAATCAGACATAAAAAATTTATTGAATTTAACTATTTTAGCTTTTTTTTCAGCAATGCCCTTAGCCTGGTTTTTTGCATTAGCTAAAGGTTGACGTGCCCATAAAAAGAAACCTATTATCATTAAAATAATAATAAATATTAAAAATATAATCCATTTATAACTTTTCTTAATATATTTAACATTTACGGATGGTAATTTCAATTTGCTAACCTCCTAGAAATTATTAAATGTCCTTATTTCATTTTTACTATTTATTTTAAACATTTTTATATGATTAGAGATCATATTTTTAATAGATTTCATACTACTTTCATTAATTAATGAAAAGTCATTTATTAAAATAACTCCCTTATTATTTGATAGCTGGATAATATGTTTAATAGAATTTTTAATCATAAGATTATATAAATCCGTTAAGTTACCCTTGTCATTATACATATCACTAAAATTTATGCTTTGAACTATTAAACGATTTATTGATTTATTTATATTTCTTATAGCCATAAATAAATCATAATTACCAATAATTGTTGCACCTTTTGAATTGGTAAATTTTTTAATTATTTTATCTTTATTTCCATTAATTTTTTGACATAAAATTAATAAACTATCGTTTCCATTTTTCTTTATATTTTCATAAATTTCATCTATTTTTTCTTGAGTATTTGCCATAATAAATGTGTTGTTATTTTCAAGATCTAATGTATTTAAATCTATTTCTTTTTTGTTATTATTGTAAAAAATCTTATAATCATTATTTAAATTAGTCTGATATGAACTTTTAATCATACTTGTATTATTATTATCTAACTCAAGCTTGTTTAAAATAAATTCTGATTTGTCTGATGAATAAATTGCAGTATCCATGAACAAAATATTATTAAACAAAGTATAAATTTTGTTTTTTAATAAATCATCGTTTTTAATTAATCCACCTACTAAAGTACTATTATCAGCATTTTTATCTATATTTAAATAATTTTGAAAAGTTACTTTTTTATCCATATAAACAAGGTTTTTAATTAATAAAATATTATTATTAAAGAATTTATTAAGATTAAAAATACGGTCATTAAAAGTTGTTATAATAGCTTTTTCACTACTCTTTAAGCTGTCATTATTTTTAATAATATTTTTAGATAATGATCTTATTTGCTTAATTAATGAAGACTGTTTATCAATATATTCTTTATTGATTTTGATAAAATTAAAAAGCTCAATATTGTTAATTGGATTTTTAAAGCCTTTTTTTAAGGTAATAAAGTTTTGCTTATTTATAAATAATTCTTCAAAACTCTTTTGTAGTTTCAATGAATAATTTTCATATTCTTTAATTAATGAATCTATATTTTGTACTAATTTTATGGTTGATTTATCATTCTGAAAAATATTATATAAGTTTTGATTATGAGTTTGATATAAAAGATATTGAGCATGACGAATTAAAATATTGTTTTGATTAATTTTAAAATTAACACGATAATGCTTTAATATTTGTTTATTAAAATTAACAGCATCTTTGATAACTAAGTATGGTTTATACTTTGCTAGCATATGACGATTATTATATAAATACTCATGTGAAATAACTACTACATTTGAATTATTAAAATCATTCTTTAATTTATTCATGTAGTACCCCTTATTGTTAGTATTACCAATAGTTTTTAGGAACACATTTTGATCATTTTTCATATCCAAATTTAGCTCATGTAGATCACCAGTTTTAGTGAAAGTTAACCAAATTAAAATTTTACATTTTAAAAATTCGGTTCGTTTAGAATTACTTTTAATATTTAAGGCGTCTCTAAATTTATTTAGATCTATATAATCATCTATTGAATGTAAAACTAAATTTTTAAAATTATTTTTTGTTATTTTATTGATTCTATTAATTGTTTTAGATAAGTCTTCATGAATTGAATGTTTATGAACTGCAACAACTATTTTATTTTCATTATTTAATAAATGGACTAAAGGAAATAAGAATCCTAAATTGTAATCTAACTCATTATTTTGTTCTACCAATAAATTTTTTGAATTATCACTATTTTTATAATTATCATAAATAGAATTCATAAGTTTACTTTCTTCAGAGTTCCATTTATATACCCCATTAAGTATATTTTTTTGTTGACCTTTACTTTCAGGATAATTTATTTTCCTTATTTTCAATCTTTCTTGATATTGAATCTTTCTTATTTTTAGTCGATTAATATCCAATAATTTGTCATTAAACATATCTGTATTCTTTTTATATGCATATTTAAAAACATCGATTGTATTTTTAGGCAATGTTGGATTTATTGATATTAATTGCTTAATAGTTTTTTTAGGAATCTTTTCAATTTGATTAAATAAAATTATTAATAATTTTGCTGTGGCAAAAGCATCACTACTAGAAGAATGAGGATGTTGATGTAAAATGTTTAAATTTTGACTTAGGTCAATTAGTCGATAACTTTTTTCTGTTGGTAATAATAATTGACTTAAAGTAACAGTATCAATTGCCATGTTATCCATCATCTTTTGTCCTACTCTATCCAATTCTTTATTGATAAATGGAAAATCAAAATCTACATTATGAGCAACAAAAACAGTATCTTTTAGCAATGAAGAAATTTTACTTGCAAATTCATTAAAAGTAGGAGCATTTTTAACTAATTCATTTGTTATTCCTGTTAACTTTGTTATGTCACTAGGTATATCCATTTCTGGATTTATAAATGAATTAAATGATCCAATAATATTTTTATTTCTAACAAATGTACAACTAAATTGGATTATACGATTGTCGTTCGATTGACTAGTTCCAGTAGTTTCAATATCTACTACTGAAAAAATTGTACTACTCATTATTGTATCCACCAATCTTTGCTTTAATCATTAATATTAATGATACTACATTTTACCAATTATTATCTATTTTTTGGGTAACTCAAATAAATAATTTAAGTCATTTTTATTATATTAATTATATGATAATATTATTATTAAGAGAAAGTGAGCGATAATATTGACAAAACAAGCTTTTGGTAAAAGTCATGCCAAAATAATTTTAATGGGTGAACATAGTGTGGTGTATAATCAACCAGCTATTGCTCTACCTATTCCTAAGATAGAATTAAAAATTAAAATTAATGAAATAGATGCTGGTCAATTATTAAATAGTAAATATTATATTGGTCCCATCCAAAGTGTTCCAAATGATTTATTAGGAATTAAAAATTTAGTTAACACTATTTTGACAAAAATTAATAAAACAGATGAATCCTTTGAAATGACAATTGATAGCGAAATTCCTTCTGAAAGAGGAATGGGATCATCAGCGGCAACATCGATTGCAATTATAAGAGCTTTATATAATTACTTTGATACCAATATTAGTAAAGAAGAATTATTGAAGTTAAGTGATGTTGAAGAAACTATTACACACGGTAACCCTTCAGGATTAGACAGTGCCACTACTGGAGCTGATAATCCAGTATGGTTTATTAGAAACAACACATTAGAAGAAATCAATTTTAATTTAAATGCAACACTAGTAATTGCAGATTCAGGTATTAAGGGTCGTACTGATATTGCAATTAATTATGTTAAACAGCAACTTATAAATGATAATAAAAGAACACAAAAATCAATAAATAAGATTGGTAATTTGGTAACAAAAGCCAGACAAGATATTGAAAAAAATAATCCAGAAGAATTAGGAATATTAATGTCTGAAAATCAAAAAGAATTAAAGAATTTAAAAATAAGTAATTCTAAAATAGATGAGTTAGTTGAGATTGCTAATATAAATGGTTCATTAGGAACTAAATTAACTGGTAGTGGTCTTGGTGGATGTATTATAGCTTTGGCTAGAAATGATAATGAAGCAGAATCAATAGCTAATGCTTTAACTAAAGCCGGTGCTTTAGATACTTGGATTCAACCTTTTAAATAATTAATTCTATGGAGAAATTAAAATATGTTATTAGATAATAACCCTATTACTGCAAGAGCACATACTAACATTGCTTTGGTTAAATATTGGGGAAAAAAAGATGAAAAATTAATTATTCCCAATAATAGTAGTATTTCATTAACTTTAGACGAGTTTTATACTGAAACAACTGTGAATTTTGATGATAATTTACATCAAGATATCATGTATTTAGATAATAAAAAAGTTGATAGTATAAAATCTATTACTAATTTTATGAATATAGTTAGAAACTTATCCAATATAAATAAGTTTGCTAAAATTATTTCTTATAATCATGTTCCTACTTCAGCAGGTCTAGCATCTTCAGCTTCTGGTTTTGCAGCTTTAGCTGCTGCTGCTAGTAAAGCGGCGGGATTAAATTTAGATAATAAAGAGCTTTCTAAACTAGCAAGACGCGGTTCAGGTTCTGCCACTAGATCTATATATGGAGGATTTGCTGAATGGAAAAAAGGCACAAATGATGAAAATTCATATGCTGTCAGTATCCAGAATCCTGTTAAAATGGATATAAATATGATTGCAATTATTTTAGATAATCAACCCAAAAAAATTAGTAGTAGAAAAGGAATGAAGATATCTGTTAATACTTCTCCTTACTATGATTCTTGGGAAAAACAAACCACAAAAGATCTTGAAACAGTTAAGAATGCAATTTATAATAATGATTTTACTGTTCTAGGAAAAACAGCAGAATTAAATTCTATGCGTATGCATTCTTTGACTCTTAGTTCTGATCCCTCTTATCTCTATTTAAATAAAGATAGTCTTTTAGTTATAAATCATATAAAAGCACTAAGAGATAAAGGCATTGAATGCTATTACACCATGGATGCTGGTCCTAATGTTAAAATCATTTGTCAAAGTAAAAATATTAAAAAAATTAAGTCTGAATTACTTCAATCATTTGATGAAGAAAAAATAAAAATATCTAAGTCAGGTGAAGGCATTAAATATTTATAATTGAATTATTATTAGAAAGGAAATGGTTGTTGTGATTTCTGTTAAAGCTCCTGGTAAATTATATATTGCTGGAGAATATGCAGTTGTAGAAAAAGGAATGCCATCTATTGTTGTAGCACTTAATCAATTTATTACTGTAAATATAAATGAAACTAATAATGTTAACGGCAAGATTAGTTCAAAACAATATCCAAATAATATAATCAAATGGCATATTATAAATAATAAGTTTCAAATGATTAGCAATAATATTAATGATTTTGAATATGTTATTTCTGCAATAAAAATTACATTTAATTATATTAGTTCTTTGGGGTATAAATTGAATTGCTTTGACGTTAATATTGATAGTTCTTTAAATAGTTCAGATGGAAAAAAATATGGATTAGGATCATCTGCTGCAGTGACGGTTGGAATTGTTAAGGCTATATTAAAGTATTATGATTTAAACACTAGCCTAGAAAAAGTTTTTAAATTATCATCAATTGCACATTTAGATGTACAAGGTAATGGTTCATTGGGAGATATTGCTGCTAGTGTTTATGGTGGATGGATAGCTTATAGTTCTTTCGATCGTGATTGGTTAAAGAAAAATAGAAATATTGGAGTAGAAGAATTAATTAATTTAACTTGGCCAGAACTAAGAATTGAACCCCTTACCCCACCAGCTAATTTGGAATTATTAATTGGCTGGACTGGAACTCCAGCTTCAACTTCCTCATTAGTCAATAAAGTTGAAAAAAATTATGATAAAAAAGATTACAATACATTCTTATCTGACAGTAAAAAATGTATAAACAGGATGATAAGCGGTTTTCATAAAAAGAGTCTTAGATTAATTCAAAAAGAAATCTTAGTAAATCGATTACTTTTAACTAAATTAGGTAAATTTACTGGTATTAATATTGAAACTCCTAAATTAAATAAATTATGTCAGATTGCTATTAAAAATCATGGTGCAGCTAAATCATCAGGAGCTGGTGGTGGTGATTGTGGTATTGTAATCATTGATAAAAAGTCGTCTAAAAATAAAATTATAGACGAATGGAAAAATAATGATATTCAACGTTTAAATTTAAAAATTCATAAGAATTTATAAAGAAGGTGTATATATGACTAGTCAACATTCTCAAAGAAAAAATGAACATGTATCTTTAGCAGAAAAATTTTTTGATAACCATAGTAAATCAGGATTTGATAATGTTAGATTTATACATCAAAGTTTACCTGAAATTAATTTAAATGAAATTGATTTATCAACTAACATTCAAGATTTAAAATTAGACTTCCCTTTTTATATTGAAGCCATGACTGGTGGAAGTGATTATACAAAAAAATTAAATGATAAGTTATCTAAAGTTGCTAAAGCTACTGGAATTGCTATGGCAACTGGTTCTCAAAGTATAGCATTAAAAGATAGCAGTACTGTTGAATCTTTTGCTGTCGCAAGGAAAAATTATGATGGCCCAATATTTGCAAATATTGGTGCTTCTCATAATTTATCCGATGCTAAAAAAGTTATTAAAATGGTTAATGCTGATGCCCTAGAGATTCATATTAATGTTGCTCAAGAATTAATTATGCCTGAAGGAGAACGTAAATTTTATTGGTTAGATAACATTCAAAATATTGTTAGCAATATTAATATACCTGTCATAGTTAAAGAAGTTGGCTTTGGTATGGCAAAAGAAACAATTCAGAAATTAAAAAGTATTGGTGTTAAAAATATTAATATTAGTGGCCGTGGTGGAACCAATTTCGCTACAATTGAAAACTTTCGAAGACATAATAAAGAGCTAAACTATTTGTCTACATGGGGTCAAACCACTGTAGAATCTTTACTTGAAGCTTATAGTTTTTCAAGTGATCTTTCTATAATTTCATCTGGAGGCATAAGAAATCCGTTAGATATTGCTAAATCTATTGCTTTGGGATCTAATGCTGTTGGAATGTCTGGTTTTATATTGAACAGTGTTATTAAAAATGGTATTGAAGAAACTATAAATCAGATTAATGAATTTAAAAATGGTTTAAAAATTATAATGACTCTGCTTTCTTGTAGAACAATTTATGAATTACAGCAAAAAAAGCTTGTTTTAGATAGTAAATTGGTTGCATATTTACAACAGAGGAGTTTATCATATTGATTTCTTTTTTGTTTTTTATTTTAAGTTAAAGTAACTTTTTATTTTAGTGCTAAAATAAAAAAAGGACTATCTTAGTCCAAATTTTTAAACCTTAAATCTTAATCCTTTAGGCATAAAATTTTTAACTATTCCATTCACAACTTTTCCAAAAGCAAATGGTTGATCATCACAAATCAAAAGATACCAGCCTTTTTCTAAGGATTTATCGCAACTAATCGTATCACCGTGTACATAATCTTCCCATTCTTCTTTTGAAACATTCAATTTCTTATTAAATAAGTCTTTATGAATTGATAAAGCTAAAGCATAACTAGGTTCAAATCTTTTCTTTTTAAATGTACCTAAATGTAATCCAGGTCGCATAACTTTTAATCCTTCAAGTTCAGGAAGTCCCTTTTCAAAAGAATATAATTGTTCACCAAAAGTAATTAAATTTTTAGGTACAAAATTAGTCATATTTTGATTAATAAATTGTTTCCATAGTTTACTTTGTTCAGAACTTAAATTACCTTTTAATAATTTTTTTATTTTTTTAGGATTACCTTTTTCTGAATTTACTAATTTAGCAATAAAATGGCCTTCTCCTTTAAACTTATTAGGAAATAATCTAACGGTACTTTTTAGTTCTTCATTACCATCTGACCATTCAGGATGTCCGTATGACATTCCAGAATATTTTTTTATCGGTTCAATATTCAAATCAAAATTATTAATCATCCATGAAACAATTTGTTCATCTTCTTCAGGAGCAAATGTACAAGTAGAATAAACTATTTTACCGCCCGGTTTAAGCATTTTAATTGCTTGCTTTAGTATATCTTTTTGTCTTTTTGCACACTCTATTGGATATTCTAAATTCCAATATTTAGTGGCATCGGGATTTTTCCTAAACATCCCCTCACCAGAACATGGAGCATCTATAAGAATAGTATCAAAGAACTTAGGGAAATGTTTGGCGAGATTATTAGGATTTTCATTCAAAACAATAGCATTCTGAATTCCAAATCGTTCTACGTTTTCAGCTAAAATTTTAGCTCTTTTATAATCTATCTCATTTGTAACTAAAATCCCCTCATTTTTCATATAACTAGCAATATGGGTAGTTTTTCCACCAGGAGCTGCACATAAATCTAAGATTTTTTCTCCAGGATGAACATCCGCCACTTCTCCAACATACATTGCACTGGGCTCTTGAGAATATATAGCACCACTTTGATGATCAACACTCTTTCCATTAATTTCTCCATAATAACCATATTGACAATATTCAATTGGATGAGTTAAATCTTCATTTTCTGGTAAATTCTCTTTTAATGGATTAATTCTAAAGCCAGGATTAGTTGATGATTCTAGACTATTAAAAAATGACTCAGCATCATTTCCTAACAATTTTTTATACTTTTTTTTAAAATCTAAAGGTAATTGCAAAATAAAACTCCTTTATAATTAATTGACGATTAAATATTTTTTGGTTAATATATTAATATTACTGTATAAAGTAGAGGTGATTAAATATCATGAATAAAAAATTAATTGCCATTGATTTAGATGGTACAACATTAAACAATAATTCAGAAATTTCTCAAGAAACGATTAATGTTATTCAAAAAATTATTTCTAAAGGCAATATGGTAAATATTGTAACTGGTCGTCCTCCAAGATTAGTAGAACATCTATACAAACAATTAGGTTTTAATAACCCAATGATTACATTTAACGGTAGTTTAGGTTATAATCCAACATATGTTTGGTCTGAAGCTTACCAATACAATATAGATAAAAATATAGTATTTGAGTTATTAAATAAGAGTGAAGAAATTGGTATTAACCTTATGACTGTTGAGGGAAAAAATTTATTTTTAGCAAATAAATCTGCAGATGAGTCTGTTGGATTCTTTCCCACCAATTTATCAAAAGATGAAATCATATCTAAAGATACATTAACAGAAAATCCTATTTGCTTAACTCTTCATGTAGATAAACAAAAGAAAGAAACATTCATCAATTATGTTAAACAAAATTATAGTGATATATTAGAAGTATCTCCTTGGGGTGGAAAAGATCCAATTATTGAAGTAGCCACTAAAGGAGTCAGCAAAGTCACTGGGATTAAAAAATTAGTTAATTATTATGGAATTAAGCAAAATGATGTCATTGCTTTTGGTGATGAATTTAACGATGAATCTATGATTAAATATGCTGGATTAGGGGTTGCCATGAAAAATGGCCAACCTAAAATAAAAGAAATTGCCGATGACGTTACAAAATTTGATAATAATCATAATGGATTAGCAGAATACTTAAAAGAATATTTTAAAATTTAGAAAGCTTTCATAGATTTTATGAAAGCTTTTTTATTATCTATTTTTAATTTTTCTAAATGTTTGAGTGGCTTTAACAGCTGCTTGCCATCCCTCATAATAATTATTAATCTTATCATCAGTAAATTGAGGCTTAAAATCATCTGAAGATTTATGATTTTCTTTTATTTCATCAATATTAGACCAATAACCAACTGCTAACCCAGTTAAATAAGTTACTCCTAAAGCAGTAGTTTCAGCAATACTAGATCTTTCAATATCAACATTTAAAATATCTGATTGAAATTGCATAAGATAATCATTCTGTGCTGCTCCACCATCTACCTTAAGTTTATTTAAAGATAAACCAGTTTCTTTCGACATGGTATCAACAACATCTTTAGTTTGGTAAGCCAAAGAATCTAAAGTTGCTTTAACAAATTCTTCTCTTGTTGTCCCCCTAGTCAATCCAAAAACAGAACCTCTACTATCTTGATCCCAATATGGAGCACCTAATCCAGTAAAAGCAGGAACTACATAAATATCATGATCATTATTAGTATTTTTAGCCATTCTTTCAGTTTCACTAGCATTGTCAATGATGCGCATACCATCCCTCAACCATTGTATTGCTGAACCTGCAACAAAAATACTACCCTCTAGGGCATAATTAATCTTACCATCTAAACCATAAGCAATTGTGGTTAACAAGCCACAATTAGACAAAGTTGGTTTATTACCAGTATTCATAACAATGAATGCACCAGTTCCATAAGTATTTTTAATATTACCAGTTTCTAAAGCCAATTGACCGAATAATGCCGCTTGCTGATCTCCTGCTATTCCAGCTATTGGGACTTGTACTCCAAGAAAATTATAGCCAGATGTATATCCATAAATTTCTGAAGAAGATTTCACTTTAGGCAACATTTGTTCAGGAATATCTAATAAATCTAATATTTCTTTATCCCATTTTAAAGAATTGATATTAAATAGCATCGTTCGACTAGCATTAGAATAATCAGTCGCATGTACATGCCCACCTGTTAGTTTCCACAATAACCAAGTATCAATTGTTCCAAAAAGTAAGTCACCTTGATTGGCTAGTTTTCTAGCATCTTTAACATTGTCTAAAATCCATTTTATTTTAGTAGCAGAAAAATATGAATCTATAACTAAACCTGTTTTTTGATGAATCATATCTGAATATCCGTCATTTTTTAATTCATTAGCAATATCACTGGTTTGCTTGGATTGCCAAACAATTGCATTATAAATAGGTTCTCCTGTAATTCTGTTCCATACAACGGTAGTTTCACGCTGGTTAGTAATTCCAATGCCACGAATCTTGTAAGGCGGAATTTCTGATTTAATAAGGGTTTCAGAAATAACAGATTGTACAGCACTCCATATTTCATTAGGATCATGCTCTACCCATCCTGATTTAGGAAAATATTGTTTAAATTCTTTTTGTGACTTGTTTACAATATTACCTTCATGATTAAACAAGATGGCACGAGCACTCGTAGTTCCCTCATCTATTGCCATTAAATATTGTTTGTCATTCATAGTATTACTCCATTAATCTACTTTTCATCACTTTTTAGGTTTCCGCCAACACTATATCTATTCTTTTGCATTTCGTTTAAAACAATATGTACATGTTCAGCAGGTGCCCCTGTGTTTTTTACAATTGCTTTTGTTACATCTGAAACTAATCCTCTAATTTGTTCTTCGTTTCTTCCTTCAATCAAATCAATATGTACAATTGGCATGTCTTATCGCTCCTAAAATTTAATAATAATTAAATTATACTTGAAAAATATAACCAGTTCAATTTTGGAATATATATAATAATTAATGATACAATAATCATAATTGTTTGAAAGGAAGCGATATAGTTGTCACAATATCAAAATTACTCTGCTTGTACTAGTATATTAATTGGTAAAAATGCCTCTATTGATGGTTCCACTATTATTGGTAGAAATGAAGATTGTAAGGCTACATGGCCTAAACATTTTATCGTCCATCAACATAAAGAATATCAAGATGTACAAGAATTTAAATCTAATGATAATAAGTTTAAAATTAAACTACCTAAAATTCAATATAAATACACTGCTACTCCTGAATGGACGGACAAATATGGAAAATTTGAGGAAGATGGCATTAACGAATATGGTGTAGCAATGAGTGCAACTGAAAGTGCATATGCTAATAGTCATGTATTGGGATACGATCCATTAGTAAAAGATGGTATTGGAGAGGAAGCAATGGTAACAGTTGTCTTGCCATACATTAAATCTGCCAGACAAGGTGTAACACGTTTAGGAGAAATTATTAGTAAATATGGTACATGCGAGTCTAACGGAATTTTATTTTCTGACAATAAAGAAGTATGGTATTTGGAAACCGGATCTGGTCATCACTGGGTTGCAATGAGAATTCCTGATGATTGCTATGCAGTTGTCTCTAACCAAATATCTATCAGAAAAGTTAATTTTAATGATAAAAATAATTTTATGTGGTCCAAAGGCATTCAAGATTTTGTAAAAGACAATCATCTAAATCCAGATTTGAATGGAGAATTTAATTTTAGACATATATTTGGCACTCATAACTTAACAGATGTTTATTATAATAATCCAAGAGTATGGTATGGACAAAAAATGTTTACTCCAGAAATTAAACAGCAACCAGAAAGCCATGATTTACCATTTATAAGAAAAGCATCAAGATTATTATCAATTGATGATGCTAAGTCATTTTTATCATCACATTATCAAGGTACTCCTTATGATCCCATTGGTAATGGATCTAAAGAAGATAAAACTAAATATCGTCCTGTTAGTCTAGCCAAAACTCAAGAAGCTCACGTATTGCAAATAAGGCCTAAAATGCCTCATGAAATAGCAGGAATTCATTGGCTTGCCATGGGTGTTGCCGCACAAAGTGTTTTTGTCCCATTTTTTGCTGGAATTAATGATACTTTAAACGAATATAAAAAAGGAAAATTAGAATACAATCCTAAGTCAGCATATTGGATATTTAAACTTGTTGGAGTACTAGTAGATCCACATTATTTACAATTAAATGACCCTTTAAAGAATACTCAAGAAAAATTAAACATCAACATGAGACAATTTATATTAAAGGTAGATAGTGAATATAATCATCAAGAAGATTTATCCAAGTATTTAACCAAAATGTGTAATAAAAATGCAAAAAATGTACTTAAAGAATATCAAAGATTGGCATACCAATTAATATCAATATCTACTGACTTTTCAAAATTAAATTATAAACAAGACTTAAATCTATAGAAAAAGCCTACAATCAATTGATTGTAGGCTTTTTATTAGTCGAAAATTAATATTAACGACGACGTGCTTCTTTAATACGAGCTGATTTACCATGACGATCACGTAGGTAGTATAGCTTAGAACGACGTACAGCACCGCGACGTGTAACTTCTAACTTAGCAACACGTGGTGAATGTAATGGGAAAATACGTTCAACACCAACACCTGAAGTAATCTTACGAACAGTGTATGTAGCTTGAATACCTGTTCCGTGACGTTTGATAACAACACCTTCGAATACTTGGATACGTTCATTAGTACCTTCAACAACTTTAACTGAAACCTTTACGTTGTCTCCAGCTCTAAATTCTGGAACATCACTCTTAAGTTGTTCCTTGTTAATTTTTGAAATTAATTCGTTTTGACGCATAAATAATAACATCCTTCCAACTAGCACTCATGCCAATTATTACGACAGCGGAATACCGTTTTATTTTGACTAATACAATAGCCAAATAGAATATTAGCACAACAATAAAATATTGTAAAGCTATTTTTCTTCTTCAATCCTAACATCAGCTAATAATTTTTTCTGAGTAGCTGTCAATTTGTTATGATCAATTAAATCTGGTCTTCTTAAMTAAGTTTTCCTTAATGCTTCTTTTTGTTTCCATAGAGCAATTTTTCGATGATTTCCGCTGGTTAGTACTTCTGGAACTTTCATTCCTCTAAATTCAGCAGGTCTGGTATATTGAGGATATTCTAACAAACCAGTAGAAAAAGAATCCCCTGGAGCTGATTCTTGGTTGCCTAGTACCTCAGGTAATAGTCTAACTGTTGAATCAATCATAACCATTGCTGGTAATTCTCCACCTGTTAAAACAAAATCACCTAATGAATATTCATCAGTTATTAAAGACTTAATTCTTTCATCATATCCTTCATAATGACCACAAATAAAAGTTAAATGTTCTTCTTTAGATAAATTTTCGGCAGCTTTTTGATCAAATTTTTTACCAGCGGGATCCATTAAAATAATTTTCCCCTTAGGTATATTTTGATTTTTTGCTTGATTTTGAGTGTAAGTAAGTGCATCAAAAATAGGTTGTGCTTGTAATAACATACCAGCACCACCACCAAATGGATAATCATCTACATGATTATGTTTATCAGTAGTAAATTTTCTAAAATCGGTTACATTAATATCTAATAAATTATTTTCTTTTGCTTTACCAATAATTGATTCACCCATTGGGCCATTAAACATATCGGGAAAAAGACTTAAAATATCAATTTTCATCATCTAATCCTCCAGGAACTTCAACGATTACATTAGAATTTTCAAGATCAACCTTTTTAATTACTTGATCAATTTTTGGCAAAAGTAAATCTTCCTTATCCTTACGTTCAACCACCCATACATCATTAGGTCCAAGTGACATGATATCTTTAATTTTACCAATATATTCATCATTAATATCAATAACATCTAAACCTATAATCTGATGGTAAAAGTATTCGCCAGGTTTTAAATCTTTAGCATCTTGTTGATCTTCAGATATTTTTAAAGAAGAAGGTTTTAAGTATTCAACATCATTAATTGTAGGTTTACCTTCAAAATGAAGTAAAATAAAGTTTTTATGTTTTCTAGCACTATCGATAATAAGCTTTTCTTTATCTCCATTATTAAGAAATGCATAAACTACATTGCCAATTTTAAAACGTTTTTTAGGAAAATCGGTAATGGAAGTTACCCTAACTTCACCTTTAATTCCCTGAGTATTAACAATTTTACCAATATTATAATAGTTCATATATATACCTCATTTTGTATAATAAAAAACTCTTAAACAAAACACAAAGGTTTCATTTAAGAGTTTTTATTTTTGCCATCTTCAATAATTAAACGAACACGCTTTTTGCTAGAAATACGAGCACTATAAACAATCGTTCTGATTGTTTGTGCCACATGTCCCTTTTTACCAATTATTCTACCAATATCATTAGTGTTGGTGAATAAATGATATTCATAAAAACGATCCGATTCACTATGTGTAATAGCAACATCCTCTGGATATTCCACCAGTGGTTTTACAATTTTTTTAATAAGCTTATCGAAATTAGTCATAATTACTTATCACTTATTTCTTAGCATATTTAGCTTCGTGATATTTTTTCATAAGACCAGCATCAGATAATAAGTTACGAACAGTATCTGATGGTTGAGCACCCTTATTTAACCATTCGAAGATATCATCTTCTTGTAGGTCAACAGTGCTTGGTTGGGTAACTGGGTTGTAAGTACCAACCTTTTGGATGAAACGACCATCACGAGGGCTGCGTGAATCAGCAACAACAACACGGTAGAAAGGACGTCTCTTTGATCCCATTCTCTTCAAACGAATTTTAACAGACATTAATAAACACCTCCTGTTTTTCTTTTAACGATATTAAATATAACAGTTATTTAGATGCTTGTAAAGGTTTTTTTCTTTACACCATTAATTTTATTTAAAATTATCTAATAATTCGTTTTTAGCATCACTTTTTAGATATAAATCATTTTTCACTATAAAATTATGAACTGATTTATAATCATCAAAATCTATTTTAGTTTTACACAAATTGGCATTAATTATCTTCTTGGCAATAACAATCGCATTAGATGAAACTTTATTAGCATAAAGTGGATTATCATCATATTCATCGCTAATTTTATCTCTTAAAACAGCAAATGCATTTTTAACATCTATATTATTATTGACAGCAGCTATTAAAATATCGGGTTCTAAAATATCATTCATAGTAAATCACCATTCTCTTAATTAATATTTGTAATCCTTATAATATTACCAATTCTTTTATTAATGGATAAATTATTAGAACTGTCTTCTAACACCCATAAGACATTATTAAATCCATAATTATTAACGTTTTTCTCACCCAATCCATCAGTAAATATAATACAAAAATTATTTTCTAAATGTTTAATATTGATAAAATCAAAGATGGACTGATAACTAGTACCACCATTGGATACTCTTTCATATCGTATTTTTTGTGAAGATTTTACTCTATAAGCATTCTGTTCATGGATTTTAGCATCAAATGGATAAATAATTATATCTACTGGATATAATCTAAAAATATCTGATATTTGGCTTATTGCTAAATTTAAATAATTATTACTAATAGATCCGGAATTATCAACAAAAATAATAATTGACTTTAAAGTACTAGATAGTTTTCCTGGAAGCTCCATTCGGTATGACTGCCTCCTATTAAATCTTTTAATGGACATACTTTCACTAAAAGGAATTTTACTAACACCCTTTTGAATATATTTACGCCAATTAATTTGCTTATTGTTTATTTTATCTAATTGTTCATTAACTGCGTTAGGTAATTTACCTCTATTTTTATTTCCCATCTTACTTACCGTATGTTTAATAAGATTTCTTATTTTATAATATTTAGCACCACCACTAACATGCATTTTTTTGAAATGCTTATGATCGTCCATAAATTGCATATCACTATTACTAATATTTTTGCGTGCTTTACTCTTTGAAATAAATTTTTTTAATAAATTTACATATTCATTTGAATCCTTAAATTTAGGAAGTTTTATATTATAAAAATAAGATAGTTTTTCAATAGTAAAGGCATTCTTAGGTAAAAATTTGACATATTGATTAACTGATATGTCAGCAGCAATGCTCTCAACTTTATTAGGATTATTATATCTAATTGGATGTAACCATATGATATGCATAGACAAATGTTCTAAATTGGCTGTCAGATTATTATTAGATTTAATATCATTTACAAATTGATTAGGATTATAGGTCAATACAAGATTGTCTTTTTCCCATTTCAAAGCAAATGTAGAATTTATATTATAATCACAAACACGATCTAAGTTAATCAGTAAGTATCCATATAATTCTCCTTGAGACAAACCATAAATTATATTTTGACTAATAGCCTTTCTAATTAATAAATCTTGGTTGTCTGAACTAGTGTCATTAATTTCTGATATAAGATTATTTATATTCATAAATATCACCTATAGACAGATAAAATAATATTTTGGAAATGAGTATAAAGATCTTTTATATCATTCTTAGATACATCATTAATTTTGGCATATATTGATTGCAATACTTCTGTATTATTAGCAACATACATTGCAATTCCATATCGACCATCTGGACTTAATTTATCTAACAATGAATCAACTCTTTTAGCAGTTTTGGGTTCCCATTCTATTACCTTATCAATCATTTGTTCTAATAGCTTATTCTTTTTAAACTCATCTAATTGCTCAAATTTTTTTAAAACTTTAGAAAAATCATCATTAAACAATTGATCAATAGATAGTGAATTAAAATAGTTTTTCATAAAATACAAAAAATTAGAAGCAACCTCACTACCAACATTTCCAGCAATTAAATCAAATTTAATATCATAACTAACATTTCCATATTCAGAATTTTCAATAATATCAGACACTCGTTTCCAAGCCCTCGGTGTTGGATTTATATCATCATCACTGTTATTTATAATTAACATGTTTTGATTATTCTCAATATATTTTATTACAGCTGAATTAATGTTTCGCCGTGCTTGTTTGTTTTTGCTTTTAGCCCACAATAGCCAGTCAGACACATCAACATCCATTACAATCCTGGTAGTACGATCTTTGATAGCTGAATCACTAGAAAAAACACTATATTCACTATCTTCAAATCCATTCATTGTGGAATCAGGATTTTCAGCAATAATGATCTTAACTTGTTTAGGTAATTTTAATGAATTAATTTGTCTTTGTAGAACCAAATTCATTAATTCACTTTGAACACCATTGGAACCACGATTAAATTCATCTAAAAACCAATAAATATCGGTACGAGGATTTTGTTCAGCATATTTTATAATCTCAATTAAAGTATGAGAATATCCATATTGAACATCAGCTAAAGTGCCATAATCTTTAGTAGTAATAAATGATTTATCGGTTAATGGTGGTACTGGAATACTTAAATCACCTTTTTCAGACAAACTAACTACTGTAGTGAATAATTTTGCATTATTCCTATTAGCTAAATCTTCTACCAATGCTGATTTACCAACACCGGCTTCACCAACAATACTAGGTACGTTATCACTATTTAATATTATATTAATAGCTGATAAAGTATCTTGATAACCCAATGCCATAAAAATTACCTCCCTATTAAAATAGACATAACTACTGAAATATCAGTAACTATGTCTATTTTTTAATGACGTTTTTTATTACGACGTTTTTTATTTTTGTTAATTTTCTTACTCATTTTTCTGCTCATACGTTTCATTGCCATTTGTGATAATTTACCAGATAATCCAGATCCACCCATACCAGGCATACCAGAAGCCCCATTACCACCCATGTTACCGAGCATATTTTCCATTCCAGACATATTACCTTTAGACATCTTATTCATCATAGTCTTCATTTGATTAAATTGTTTAATCATTCGATTAACTTCTTGAATAGGACGACCACATCCTCTAGCAATACGGCGTCTTCTAGAAGGATTTAATAAATCAGGATTATCCTTTTCTTCTTTAGTCATAGAATAAATAATGGCTTTAATATGTTCTAAATCCTTAGGGTCCATATTAATATTTTTTAATGCAGGATTATTAGCCATCCCTGGAATCATTTTCATTATATCTTCCAATGGTCCCATTTTTTGAATTTGATTTAATTGATCTAAGAAATCTTCAAAACCAAAAGTATTATTTTGCATTTTTTCAGTAAGCTTTTGAGCTTCTTTTTCATCATAATCCTTTTGAGTCTTTTCAATTAATGAAAGAATATCTCCCATTCCAAGAATACGAGAAGCCATTCTATCTGGATGGAAGACATCTAACGCATCCATTTTTTCACCTTGACCAATAAATTTAATAGGCTTTTGGGTAACTTCTCTAATAGATAGAGCAGCACCACCACGAGTATCACCATCTAGTTTAGTTAATACCACTCCGGTAATATCTAAAGCATCATTAAAGCCTTCAGCAGTATTAACGGCGTTTTGACCTGTCATTGCATCAACAACTAATAGAATTTCATCTGGATGTGTTAGTTCCTTAATATTTTTTAACTCATCCATTAATTTTTCGTCAATTTGTAAACGACCAGCAGTATCAATTAATACATAATCATTATGGTTTTCTTTAGCTACTTGCATTCCCTGTTTTACTATTTCAATAGGGTCAACATCTGTTCCTTTTTGAAATACAGGAACATCAATCTCTTTACCAACTTGTTCCAACTGATCAATCGCAGCTGGACGATAGATATCGGCAGCAATTAATAATGGGCGAGCATCTTTTTCATTTTTTAATTTTAAGGATAATTTACCAGCAGTAGTAGTCTTACCAGCACCTTGTAAACCAGCCATCATAATAACAGTTGGTATTTTTTCAGATTTATTTAATGGAGTTGCTTCTTCCCCCATAGTTTTAGTTAATTCTTCGTCAACAATTTTTACAATTTGTTGAGCAGGATTTAAACCTTCAAGCACATCAGCACCCTTGGCACGTTCTTGAACGGTTTTTACAAATTTTCTAACAACTGAGAAGTTAACATCGGCTTCTAATAAAGCAAGACGAATTTCTCGCATTGTTTTTCTTAAATCAGATTCTGAAACTTTACCTTTTCCACGAAGATTACGCATTGCTTTTTGTAATCTTTCGGTTAGTCCTTCAAATGCCATTTAATTCCACCACTCTCAATTTTACTTTTCTTCTGTGTGTTCTAATCTATCAACTAACTGTCTTAGTTTAGTATCTTTGGGATAATTAGCAACCACATAATTTTTAATTGCATCCGCTTCATCATTTCTAGTCATAAAATCTTTATACAAATGCAATTGTTGTTCATAATTTTCTAAAATTACTTCTGTCCTTTTAATGTTATCATAAACTGCTTGTCGGCTCACATTAAATTCTTCAGATATTTCCCCTAAAGAATAATCATCAGCATAATAAAGTTGTACATAATTAGTTTGCTTATCTGTAAGCAAAGGACGATAAAATTCAAATAAAGAATTTATTCGGTAATTCTTTTCAATTTCCAATCGAAATACCTCCTAAATTAATTATTTTATTAATCCCTTAAACAATCCATATACATAATCATTTGCATCAAATTTGCTTAAGTCACTTACTTTTTCACCTAAGCCAACATATTTTACCGGTAAATGTAATTCATTCCTAATTGCTAAAACAATACCACCCTTAGCAGTACCATCTAATTTAGTTAAAATAATTCCCGTGACATCAGTTGTTTCTTTAAATAATTTAGCTTGATTTAAAGCATTTTGACCAGTAGTTGCATCTAAAACTAATAAAACTTCGTGCGGTGCTTCAGGAATCTCTCTAGTTAATACTTTCTTCATTTTAGATAATTCGTTCATTAAATTAACTTTATTTTGTAGACGACCTGCTGTATCAACAAACAAGACATCATAGTCTTCTTCTTTTGCTTTGTGAACTGCTTCATATACCACTGCAGATGGATCACTCTTTTCAGTTTTTTTAACAATATCCACTTGATCTCTTTTTGCCCATTCGTCTAATTGTTCAATTGCACCTGCTCTAAAAGTATCTGCTGCAGCTAGTAAAACTTTTTTGCCATCATTCTTATACTTATCTGCCATTTTTCCAATGGTAGTAGTCTTACCAACACCATTAACCCCAACAAATAAAATAACTGTAGGACCATTTTCAGCCATATTAATTTCAGTTGATTCATCATTACCAGCTTGATCATAAATATCAATCATCTTTTGAATGATAACATTTTGAACATCTTCTCTATTTTTGGCATTTTGCAATTTAACTTCTTCTCTTAATTGATCAGTCAAATTAACAGCCATATCAAATCCAACATCAGATTCAATTAGAGTATCTTCTAAGTCATCAAAAAAGTCTTCATCAACTGATCTAAAATTAGCAAACAAACGATTTAATTTTTCACCAAAGGTAGATCTAGACTTTGAAAGTCCCTTTTCAAATTTATCAGAATTTTGTTCTTGTTCTTGTTCTTGTTCTTGTTCTTGTTCTTGTTCTTGTTCTTGTTCTTGTTCTTGTTCTTGTTCTTGTTCTTGTTCTTGTTCTTGTTCTTGTTCTTCAGGATGGCTTTGAATGTCTGAATTGTCAACTCTTTCAGAAATTCCTTTATCATTATTTTCTAAATTATCTGTATCATTGTTAACAGAATTATTACTTTTAGAATCATCAAGATGAGAATCGTCGTTTTGATTTAAATTTCCATCTTTTACATTATTTCCAGATGAACTTTCATTTGCATTTAGATCATTTTTGTCTTCATTATCATTATTTAATTCTTGATTATTATCATTCAAAGAAGATTCTTGTTTTTTATTTTCTTGTTCTTCATTTGTTTCTTGTTGTTCACGTTTTTCTTTATCTTTTTTTGATCTGCGCTTAAATATATCAAATAAACCCATAATTTTAATCCTCCATTGAAGTAAATTTATTTAAATTAGCTGATACAACTTCTGAGACACCAGAATTTTGCATTGTAACACCATATAATGTATCAGCATACATCATTGTCTCTTTACGATGAGTAATAACAATAAACTGAGTAATTAAATCTAACTTACTCATATAATTAGCATATCTATCAACGTTTTCTGCATCCAAAGCTGATTCAGCTTCATCTAGTATACAAAACGGAACCGGTTTAACTTTTAGAACAGCAAATAGTAAAGAAATAGCAGTTAAAGCCTTTTCACCACCAGAAAGTAGAGACATATGACGATATTTTTTACCAGGTGGTTGTGCCATAATTTCAATTCCTGTAGTTAACAAATCTTCTGGATTAGTTAGAATTAATTTTGCCTTCCCACCACCGAAAATTTCAGTATAAACATTTTTAAATTGACTGGCCACTTTATCAAAAGTATCTTTAAATTTAACTTTAACAGTATCGTCTATTTTATTCATGGTTTCTGTTAACTGTTTACTTGAATTTTTTAAATCATCCGATTGTTTAACTAAAAATGTATAACGTTCGGAAACATCTTTATATTCTTCAATTGAAGATATATTAACATGACCAAGATCACTGATTTTTTTATTAAGTATTCCAATCTTATTTATAATATCCTGATAAGAAAATGATATTTGTAATTGCTTAATCTTATTAGAATTCATTTTATATTTATCCACAAGTCTATTCTTTAGCTTATTAATTTTCTCATCCAATTGCATGTGATTATTCGATAATTTATTGTACTGGCTATTCACATCAATATAAGAATTTCTATAAGCATCCAACTTTTCATCGTAAGCATTAATCTTTAATTGAATGCTATCAATGTCAGCATCACATTGAGATAATTCTTCTTTATTTGAGGAAATTGATAATTTTAATTTACTTATTTCATGTGAGTTATCTTTTTCACTCATACCAATGTTAATTTCATTTTGTAAATTAATTATTAAATCTTTTGTTTCATTAATACTATCATTAATTTGATCTAATTTTTCAATATTATCAGCCTTTTTATCACGAAAATTATTAATCTTTTCTTTATAAACAGCTAAATTAGATTTATAGTTATTAACTTTATCATTTAAGTCATCTTTTAAAGAAGACAAAGTACTAAGTCTTTCTTTAATATCATTAGATGATCTTTGATTAATTAATAACTTCTTATCTAAGTTGGTCTTTAAATTTTTACTTTCTAATTGTTGTGCATCATAATCATCATTTTCATTATTAGATGTTAATAATTCAATAGATTCAATTTCTCTACTTTTTTCCTTTAATAGCTTTTCATTAAATGAATTATTATTTTTATAATTAATAATTTCATTAGATAAACTATTCATTTTAGCTTCCAATGTATCTAATTCATTTTTAATTTTGCTTTGTGCTTTTTCTTGTCCTGGAATACTCTGTTCGATAATTTGTAAGTCATTTTTAGCAGCAGAAAATTTGTCTTTCAAGCTAGCTAACTTATTCTTTTGAGATAATATTCCATCATAATGTTGTTTATTCTTTCCACCAGTTATTGAACCACCGGCATTAATAATCTCGCCATTCAACGTAATAACACGATTAGTATGATGAATGGAATTACTTATATCCGTTGCAGAATTTAAATCTTGTGCAATGATAACATTTCCTAATAAATGTTCTTTAATAATACGCAAATTATCATCAATAGATACTAAATCAGACCCAACACCTATAAATCCAGGATTATTTTTACATAGCTCTAACTTATTTGAATTAATAAATCTTTTAGATAAACTATCTATTGGTAAAAATGTTGCTCTACCAAGATGATTTTTATTAAGGTAATTTACAGCAGATTTTGCATCATAAGTATTTTTAACAATAATTTGTTGTAATTGACCACCTAAAGCAGTTTCAATAGCTAAAGACTTATCTTTATCAACAATTAAATAATCAGAAACTGCTCCATATATTCCACCCAGTTTATTTTTTGCATTAAGGATACTTTGAGATCCACGATAAAAATTTGAATGATTATCCTGTAAGCTTTTTAAACTATTAAATTGAATTTTTAAATTTTGATATCTTTCTAAACGTTTATACCAATTCGATTTAATTTGCTCTAATTTATTATCAATTAAATTTAGTTCATTCTTACTATTATCATATTCATTCTTCAAATTGGAATATTGATTTTTTAATGCGTTTATATTTGAATTATCTTTATCTATTTTTTCCTTAATTTTATTTAAATCTGACTTAGCATCATTGAGTCGGCGCTTTTGATTAATATTTTGAACATCGTTTTGCTTCCTAGATTTCTCTAAATATCTTTTCTTATTATTAAGATCTGATATTTGCTGCATTATATTTAAATAATCAGATTTTAAATTTTCTTGAGCTTTATTCTTATCGTCAATCTCTTTATTAATCTCATTTAAATTACTATTATTTATATTTTCTGCAATTTTTTGAGCATATTTAGATAAATCTTCAATTTTTAAATTATATTGAGTTTGCCTATCATTTAAATCAGATTTTTCTTGTTTTAAAGAATTTAAATATGCCTGTTTTTCGTCTAAATTTTTCTTTTTAAAATTTAAATCCTGTTTAGATAAATTTTGTTCTCCAGAAACTTTTTCTAATTTTTGAGAATTAACTAATAACTGATCTTGTAATTTTTCCTTGATATTTAGTTTATTTTCCAAATTTTTTTTATAAATCAAAATTTCACTAGATACATTATTTATTTTATCATTTAGGCTATTTTTACTGGATTTAATGTTATTTAAATTAATTGAGTTGGTATTATCTTTATCTAATAAATCTTTTAATTCAAGAACCAATCTTTGTGTATCAAGTTTTTCTAATGCATCTTTATTTTTTAAATATTTGTTAGCATTGATACTCTGCTCTTTTAAAGAATCATTTCTATCCTTTAATTCATAGATAATATCTTCAACACGATCTAAATTTTCTTTCGTTTGACTAAGCTTTAAATTAGCATCATGTTTTTGATGTTTATATTTAAAAACACCAGCAGCAGTTTCAATAATAGAACGTCTTTCTTCAGGTTTACTATTAAATATTTTTTCAATATTCCCCTGTGAAATGATAGAAAATGAGCCAAGTCCCATTCCAGTATCCATAAATAAATTATTAATATCTTTTAACCTACATTCTTGATTATTAATAGAATACTGGCTTTCACCACTTCTAAAAAGCTTTCTAGCAATTATTATTTCAGAATAAGGGCTATTAATATATTGGTCTGTATTATCAAGAGTCAATTTTACTTCAGCACGATTTACTGCCTTGTGTGTACTAGAACCAGAAAAAATGATATCTGGCATTTTATTGCCACGAAGCGTTTTGGCGGACTGTTCACCTAAGACCCATCTAATAGCTTCAATAACATTACTTTTACCACTACCATTTGGACCGACTATTTCGGTTAAACCATTATTAAAATTAATTTTTGTCTTATTAGCAAAAGATTTAAAGCCAATAATTTCTAATGATTTTAACTTCAAATTTAATTCCCCATTCTAAATTTTAGATTATTCTAAGTATTGTTTTAAGGCCTTTTTAGCAGCACCTTGTTCAGCGTTTTTCTTAGAATGACCCTCCCCAACGCCTTCTTCTTTGTCATCAATAGTAACTGAAACTTTAAATCTACGATCATTGTCTGGACCATTTTCATCTAATAAGTGATATTCAATTTCAACAGGTCCATTTTGTTGAGCCAATTCTTGTAATTCAGTTTTGTGATCAAAAAATTCATCAAACCATCCCTCATCCAATTTAGGGAAAATTACTTGATGACAAAATTTAATTACAGGATCCATACCTTGATCTAAGTAAACGGCCCCAATAAATGATTCAAAAATGTCACATAATAAAGAATCTCTATCTCTAGCATGAGCTTTTTCTTCACCCTTCCCCAATCGAATATACTTATCAAAATGACATTCTCTAGCAAAACTACTAAAACTATGTTCATTGACCATAGCCGCTCTTAATCTTGTTAATCTTCCCTGTGGTAATTTAGGATACCTTTTAAAAATGTAATCTGATACTACTAATTCATAAACTGCATCGCCTAAAAATTCAATTCTTTCATAAAACTTTAAATTTTGACCAGGATGTTCATTCACATATGAAGCTTGAGTAAAAGCTTCATCTAATAAAGATTCATCATGGAACTTTATTCCAAAATTTTTTTCTAATAATTCATCGAATTCTGCTATCATTTAAACTTCCTCCATATTATTAAAAACAATAAAAAGCGATTACCCTTTGAGTAATCGCCTTATAAATTGTCTATTTATTGTCTGAATTGGACATTACATAGTCTACAGCTTCGTCAATGGTTTGAATTTTTTCAGCATCTTCATCTGAAATTTCAGTATTAAAAGTGTTTTCAAGATCTAAAACAAATTCAACAAAATCAATTGAATCAGCATCTAAATCTTTTTGGAAATTTAAACTACCATTAACTGAATCACGATCAACGCTAAATTGATCAGCAACCATATCGGAAATTTTATTCAATACCTCTTCTTTGTTCATTTAGCTTTCCTCAAATCTATATTAAATTAGTATCTAAATTATACCAGATTTATTTGTTTTTAGCATTTTGTTTAATTTCTGCCATCTTACCTGAATTCTTATCAAAATATGACACAACATTATCAATCGTTTTAGAATCAATCATTGATTTAATTTGGAAAATTGTATTTTTAATAGTATTGGCTTTACTACTTCCATGTGCCTTAACAACAGGCGCTTTAGTTCCCATTAAAACAGCCCCACCATATTGAGAATAATCCATTTGTTTACCAATTTTCTTAAATGTAGGTTTCAACATTAATGCACCAAATTTTGATTTTAAACCAGCAGACATAATGTCTCCCTTAATTAAGGTTAGTAATGATAAAGCAGTCCCTTCAATTGCCTTTAATGCAGCATTACCAGTAAAGCCATCAGTAATAACCACATCAGCAGCACCATTTAATAATTCTCTAGATTCAACATTACCAATGAAGTTTAAATTATTATCTTTAGATAGTAACTCATTAGCTGCTTTATGCAAACTATCACCCTTATCAGATTCTGTCCCATTGTTTAATAATCCAATTCTTGGGTTATTAATTTTTCTAACATTTTCAGCATAATATTTACCCATAAATGCATATTGATATAAGTTAAATAATTTAGATTCAGCATTAGCCCCAACATCTAGCATAACAAAGTTATCATGTTCTGGATCATTAACAATTGGTAATGTAGTAGCTAATCCAGGTCTATCGATACCTTTAATTCTACCTATGATAAATAATCCAGCTGCTAAAATAGCACCAGTATTCCCAGCAGAGAAGAAAGCATCAGCTTCATGGTCTTTTACTGACTGAGCAGCCATATCTAAACTAGAATTTTTCTTTTTCATAACTGCTTTAACTGGTTCTTCGGCCATTTCAATTATTTCGTCAGACTGAATCAATTCAATTCTTTCTTCATTTTCAATTAATGGCTTAATCTTATCAATTTGTCCAAATAATTTAAATTCAATATCTGGATATGCGTTTCTAGCCAATTCCACACCTTTAACTACTTCTGTTGGTGCATAATCTCCACCCATAGCATCAATTGCAATTTTCATCTTGTTTCTCCTTTAATTAATCAAATATTTTTTTGTTATTTTCGCTGACATATTCAAATAATTTACTGTATTTAGTTTTCCAATCACTTTGACTAACAATTTGAATAGCTTCTTGTTGTGCAATATCCAACATTGTTAAGTCAGCAACTGGATCGCCAACCTTAAAATTCGGCACTCCAGATTGGACATTACCCATTACATCACCTGGGCCTCTAAGTTCCAGATCCTTTTGTGAAATAATAAAACCATTATTACTATCAACCATTACGTTCATTCTTTTAGCACCAACCTCAGTTTTAGGATCTGCTACTAATAAACAATACGATTGATTTTTTCCACGACCTACTCTGCCCCGTAATTGATGTAATTGGGCAAGGCCAAAATGATCAGAATTAAATACAATCATCATTGTTGCATTACTTACATCTACACCAACCTCAATAACTGTTGTTGAAACTAAAATTTGTAAATTATTTTTTTGAAATTCACCCATAATACTATTTTTTTCATCATCATTCATTTTTCCGTGTAAAAGTCCAACTTGATATTTAGGTTCAAAGATATTTTTAAAACTTTCATAAATATTAACCGCATTTTTCATATCAACCGCTTCGGACTCTTCAACTAAAGGAGTAACAACATAAATTTGTTCTCCAGATGATAATCTGTCATTAATAAATGGTAAAGCAGATTTCAATTGATTTTCTCTTATCCAAGAAGTCTTAACTGGTTGTCTTCCCGCTGGCAATTTATCGATTATTGATACATCCATTTCACCATATGAAGTAATTGCCAAAGTTCTAGGAATTGGAGTAGCTGTCATCGCTAAAACATTAGTACCATTACCCTTTTCTCGTAACTTTTTTCTTTGATTAACGCCAAAACGATGTTGCTCATCAATTATGGCTAATCCTAGATTAGCATATTCAACACTATCTTGGATTAATGCATGTGTACCTATTATTAAATTTACTTCTCCGTCTTTTATTCTTGGAAGTAATTCCTTACGAGCAGATTGTTTAGTATTACCGGTTAATAATGACACATTAATATTAGTATTTTCAAATAATTTAGCTAATTTATTAGCATGTTGTTCAGCCAAAATTTCTGTTGGTGCCATTAAAGCAGCTTGATACCCAGCATCAATACATGCATATATTCCTAATACTGCAACAATAGTTTTACCAGAACCAACATCTCCTTGTAACAGTCGATTCATTTGACGATTAGATTTAAGATCCACAAAGATCTCATTAACAACTCTTTTTTGAGCATCAGTTAATTCAAATGGTAATTTATCAATAAATTGGTCTATTTTAGTCTGATCAAATTTAATAGATAGACCTTTATTTTGATTAACATACTTTAAATTTTGCAAATGCATTTGAAATAAAAAGAATTCATTAAACTTAGCAGTTCGACGAGCTAGCATTGCTTCTTTTTTTGTTTTCGGAAAATGCATGTCATGAATAACCATCTTGAGATTTTCTAGTTTATATTTATTTCTTAAATCATCAGGAACAATATTAAAAATATAATCTTTATATTCTTCATATGCTAATTTTACTGTTTCTTTAATAGTACTTTGTCTTACATGTTTATTAGTAGGATAGATGGAACTCATTTGATTACTATTGCTAGACTGCAAAATTTTAATGCCGGCCATAGATGAACGATTTTTATCAAATCTACCATAGATTAAAACTTCTTTTCCTACCGGTAGCTGTTTTTTTAACCAAGGCTGGTTAAAAAAAGTGACCTTTACTATATCGTTGCTAATTAAAAATCGAATATTTAGTATATTCCTTCTGCGACCATAATGAACAACTGTAGGTTCAGAAGCAATAGTTCCCTTTAAAGTTACTTTTTCTTGATCAGCAATATCATTAATATTTTTAACTTCAAAATCATCATATCTAAATGGATAATAAGATAATAAGTCAAAAATAGTATTAATTTGAAGTTCAGATAATGCTTCTTGTTTTTTAGGACCTACGCCCTTAAGAACTGATACATTATCTTTTAAATTTTTCATAAAATCAACTCCTAATCAAGAAAATAATAAATAAAAAAACCGGAGTAACCTCCGATTGATTTATTCTACTGAAACTAAAAATGGATAAACTGGTTGATCTCCTTCATGAACTTCGATTTCAAGATCAGAATCGATTTTTTCTAAAGCAGATTTTACTTTGTTAGCTTCCTTTTCATTAGAATCACTACCATAAATAATGGTAATAACTTCACTATCTTCATCTAACATTTTTTGAACCATTTGAACAGCAGTATCAACAGAATGTTTCCCAGCAATTTGAATATCACCATCAACAATACCCATAAAATGACCTTTTTTAATATCAACACCATTTATATTGGTATCTCTGACAGCGTAAGTTACTTCTCCACTCTTAACCGTATCTAACATGTCTTCCATTGAATCAACGTTTTCATCTAATGAAACAGTTGGATTAAATGATAAGACGGACGTAAGGCCTTGTTGTAAAGTTTTAGTATGAACAATTTTGGTGGGTATATCTGAAACTTCAGCAGCTTGTTCAGCGGCCATAAATATATTTCCATTATTAGGTAAAACAATAGCTTTTTTAGCATTACTACTATTAACAGCATTAACAATATCTTGAGTGCTAGGATTCATTGTTTGTCCACCCTTAATAACGTTAGTAACACCTAAGCTACGAAATAATTCTCCTAGTCCATCACCTGATACGATTGAAATAATCGCAGTTTCCTTAGGTGTATTATCTTCTTTAGTCGATTTTTTATCATCTTTTTCAATAATATCCTCTTGTTGTAGACGCATATTATCAACCTTAACATTAGCTAAATCACCAAATAATTGTCCCCAAGCAAGTACTTTTCCTGGATGCTCAGTGTGAACATGAACTTTAACAATTTCATCATCGTTAATAACTAATAAAGAATCACCTAATTTAGCTAAGTATTCATAAAATTTATCATAGTTAAAGTCATATTTGATTTGTTTTCCACGACCAATTCTAACCATTATTTGTGTACAATAACCATACTTAATGTCTTCAGGATTTAACTTGCCCTGTGCACTTTCATTACTTTGTTCGTGATTAGCGTCTATCATTTGACTCATTTCAGCAGCATTAGGTTGATGACTTGATTCTATTTTTCTACCATTTAGTACATCACTAAAAGCTTTAATTACAAAAAATAACCCTTGACCACCAGAATCAACTACTCCTACTTGTTTTAAAACATCCAACAAATCAGGAGTTGATTTTAAAGCAATATCAGCACCATCAGTTAATTCATCAAATAACTCAGATAAATCTTTCTTATTGGAATCTTTTCCAGCTTGAGCAATTCCTTTGATAACTGTTAAAATTGTACCTTCTGTAGGCTTCATTACAGATCCATAGGCAATTTTAGCACTATTAATGAATGCATCAGTAATATCATTTGCATCCAATTCTTTTTTATCTTCAACAGATTTAGAAAAACCTCTAAAAATTTGTGAAAGGATAACACCAGAATTACCCCTGGCACCCATTAATAATCCTTTAGCCAATGACTTTGCCAAATCACCGACAGATTCACTATTATCTTGGTCTACATATTTGGCACCACTAGCAAAGGACATGCTCATATTTGTACCAGTATCACCATCAGGAACTGGAAAAACATTTAAGGAATTAATAAATTTCGCATTATTATTCAAAGTTATAGATGCTGCTTGTACCATCTGATTAAATTTTTCACTTGTTATATTTGAAACAGACAACTACAATAAACCTCCTCCGATTAATCACAATCAATTAGTTATTAGTCTAAGACTCTAACACCTTGAACAATAACATTGACTGCATTGGCAGAAATGCCAAGCATCGTTTCTAAATTATATTTCACTTTTGATTGAACATTTTTGCAAACTTCTGAAATTTTTGTTCCAAAGCTCACAATTATATTTACATCAACAGAGATTCCGTTGTCATTTTGGCGAACAACAACACCTCTTGCATAATTATCTTTTTTTAAAATATCATTAACATTATCTCTAATTTGATTTTTGCTAGCCATGCCAACAACCCCAAAGTTATCAGTAGCAGCACCACCAACAACAGTAGCAATGACATTGTTATCAATATCAATTAATCCATGTTTTGTTTTAATTTTTACGGCCATAACCATAGCCTCCTTAGAAGATAAATTTTCTAATATATTCGATATATAATATTACCACAAGTTTAAAAAAAGCTAAAGGGTTGTTATTATAAAAGGGTTTAAACTGTCAAGTATAATTCCTTGAAAGAAAAACATTGCAAATCCGCTATTAATATGCTAAATTATTAGAGTGAGATGTAATAAAAGCAACGCTTTTGAGAAATCATTAAAAGGAGGAATTTACCGATGGCTAAAGATTTTATTAATGGTAAAAGAACTCATTATGGTAACAAACGTTCCCATGCTTTGAATTCTTCACGTCGTAGCTGGAAGCCAAACCTACAAAAGGTTAATATCCTTGTAGATGGCAAACCTAAGAAAGTTTGGGTTAGTACCCGTACACTAAAATCAGGTAAAGTTACCCGTGCCTAATTATATTCAGCTTGGCTTGTTGGCCAAGCTTTTTTAATACAAAAAACGATGTCTATTTTTTATGATAGACATCGTTTTTTGTAATTTTATGAATCTTTGCTTTGAATAACGCTTAAAATACCCTTATCAAATGAAAAATTAGCCTTTGTCCCAATAAATTCATTACTAGCAAAAGATATTGGCCTAGCAACATGATAATTGTCTAAAGTATATTTAACGTCATTTAAGGTTAAATTCATTTCATTCAATGGTAAATAAGCTAAATATTTCTTGTCTAATTCCTTTTTAATTGTATGACTACCAGGTAAAAAGTAAGATATCGTATTTTGATTATCTATAATTCTGATTTTACTAACGATCTTCTTATACCTTGGTTCAGTCATCATTAAAAAGTTAGATAAAAAATGATCTAGTCTTCCACCGGTCGCTCCATATATGTTAATTATATCAGCATTCAATTCTTTATTAGCTATTTTTAAAGCTAATTGAGTATCTGTATCATCTTTAATTGGATCAAAAGTTCTTAAGTCATTTACATGACTTTTAACAATGGATAATTCTTCATCATTCATAGAATCGTAATCACCAATAGATACAATTGGATTTATTCCCATCTCAATCAATCTAAAGCTACCACGATCAACGCCAATCCAGTTATCCTTAATTTTTCCTAATTTTAAATCATTAGGCCATAAATCAGTGGGCCCACCTACTAATAAATTAACAATTTTCATGATTATTTAGTGGCGTCCTTAATAGCTTGAACCTTTGATGAAGGATTTTCATCATTAAATACATAGGAACCAGCAACAGCAACAGTAGCACCTGCATTATAAGCAGTTTTAACAGTTTCATTGTTAACCCCACCATCAATTTCAATATCAAATGAGTATCCTTCACTCTTCTTTAAATCATTTAATTGTTTAATTTTCTTAACAGTTTCCGGTAAGAATTTTTGACCACCAAATCCAGGATTAACAGTCATTACTAGTACTTGATCAACCATATACAAGACTGGCTTTATAGATTCTACTGGAGTTCCAGGATTAATAACAACTTCAGCTTTTATACCTTTGTTTTTAATCATTTGTAATGCTCTATGAATATGTGGTGTAGCTTCTACATGGACACCAATTAAATCTGCACCATTGTCAGCAAATTCATCTACATATCTTTCAGGATTTCTGACCATCATATGAACATCTAGAATTAAATCAGAAACTTTTCTAATTTGTTTAACCCAACCTGGACCATATGAAATTGAAGGTACAAAATCACCGTCCATTACATCAATATGTAAATATTCAGCATCTTTTTCAATTTTATTAATATCTCTTTCTAAGTTTAAATAGTCAGCACTTAAAATTGATGGAGCTACTTTAATCATAAATATGTCCTCATTTCTTTTTATTATAAATTGGTTTTTTGTTCTTTAATATCTTATACAACTGTAAATAATTATTATAACGTTCATAAGATAATTTATTCTCATCTAATAATCTTTTTATTTCACATTTAGGTTCATTGATGTGAACACATCCCCTAAATTTACATTTATCAGCATTCCTTTTAAATTCCGGGAAGTAATTTCTAAGTTCATCAGATCTAATATCAAAAGTATCATAAGACGAAAATCCAGGAGTGTCRGCAACCAAACCACCATTCATTTTAAGAAAGCTAACTTTTCTGGTTGTATGCTTCCCACGATTCAAAGATGATGATATTTCACCAGTGGGTAAATTAAGATTTGGAGCAGTCTTATTCAATAATGTAGACTTACCAGCACCTGTTTGTCCCATAATTACACTTACTTTATTTTTAAAACATTCATTTAATTTTTTTAAAGATTCAATATCATTTTCACCATTAGACATAATAACATTATAGCCAATATTCTGATAAATTAATTTGATATTATTGAAATAATCCAGACTATCATTATCCAATAAATCTATCTTGGTAAAATAAATAATTGGCTTAATATTATTTATTTCTAAAGCAACTAACTGACGATCTAATAAATTACTAGAAAAATTTGGTTGAATCGTTGAAGTTACTACAACAGCTTGATCAATATTAGCTATTGGAGGTCTAGCTAATGAATTTTTCCTATCAAATACTCTAAGTAGATAACCTTCTGTTAAAGAATTTGATTGAAATTCTACCTCATCACCTACCAATGGAGTAATTCTACGCTTTCTAAAATTACCACGAGCACGAGTTCTATATATTTTACCATCACTTATAATATCATAGAATCCACTAAGTGATTGAAATACTTTTCCTTTTGACAATTAATCACCTCAATATTTATTTCATAATTAATTTTCCGTCTCGATATATTTCATATCTTGATTTTTCATTTGACTTTAAATTATATGGAATCGTTATATTAGTATCCTTATTAATGTATATAGTCTCATAGAATGAAAGTCCTTTGCCATTTATATTAGAATAAACAGTAATTTTATTTCCATTTAAGTTATCAGTCTTTTTATATGGAACTTGTAACGACAAATTGAATCCATGGCTTAAGTTTACACCACTTGTGTTCCCCTTTGAAACCCAAATTTCAACATTATAACCACTTTGAAGTTTCAAACCATCACTAGGATTTTGTTGGTAAACAACCCCAACCGGTTCATCTTTAGTATTTTCATAATGAAATTTAGCATTTAGATGTTTATCTTTTACATATTTTTTAGCCTGTTCTTCATGTTTTCCAACTAAATTTTTCATTGTAAACGATTCACCATATTTTGATACAACTAAATTTAAAGACTTATTTCTGGGACTAACCTTAGCATTAGGTAAAATGCTTTGGTTCAAAATATGATTAGGCATAAAGTAGTCGTTATAGTTATAAATTTTTTTAACTTTAAACCCCATTTTGGATAATTTAGGATAAACTTTATCATAATTCTTACCAACATAGTTGTCCATATTAATTACACCAGCACCATTACTAACAATTAATTTAATGCCAGAATGATTTAATAATCTAGTTTTAGCATTAGGTTCGGTCTTAATAACATGGTTGTAAGGAACTTCGTAGTTATTTCGATAAATTATTTTTGTGGAAAGTAACTTTGATTTTTTGATATTGTATTTAGCTTTTTCAATTGTCATATTATCAACATTTGGAACATTAACTCTAGAAAATAAGGTTAAATGTAATAGTAATATAATTAAAATAATGAATAATAAAAATACCGTAATCAGAAACAATAATTTTTTGTTTTTATTGTTATTTAAAATGTCAATTCTAGAATCATCTTTTTTTAGATTTTCCAAATTTAATGTTTTTGTTTCATCATTATCAATATCTTTTTTCTTTTCAACTTTAAAAAATAATTTAGCTTCATCTTTTCTGCTAGGATCTAAAGCAGTTTCTAAATCTTTCTTCATTGCTAAAACACTATCATAACGATCTTTAGGTCTTTTTGCTGTAGCTTTTAATACCACATTTTCTAATGATTGAGGTACTTTGCTGTTTTTATTCATTATTGATGGGATGTTACTGCGTGAATGTTTCATAGCAATGCTAACTGGAGAATCCCCGTTAAAAGGAACATTTCCCACCAATAATTCATATAGAATAATACCTAAAGAATAAATATCAGATTTCATTGTGACTGATTTACCTAATGTTTGTTCAGGCGATATATAATGAATTGAACCAACAATAGAATTAGTACGAGTTAATGGTAATAAATCAGTCATAACAGCAATTCCAAAATCAGTTATTTTAATATTTTTATTTTTAGTAATCAAAATGTTTTGTGGCTTTAAATCACGATGAATAATACCATGATTATGCGCTACATTCACAGCATTGAGTATTTGACCCATAATATAAACAACAGTCTTTAGGTCAATAGGATAATTTTTCTGAATATATTTTTTTAAATCGGATCCTGGAACATATTCCATAACTAAATATTGCATATCTTTATATTTTCCAACATCATATACTTTAACAATATATTCACTTTTCAATTTATTAATAGCTAACTTTTCATATTTAAAATGTCGCTGAGCTTTGTTACTATGTTGAAAATCAAGCCTTATAATTTTGATGGTAACTAAACGTTTATTTTTATTATCGTTAGCTAAATAAACATTTACCATCCCACCTTCACCAATTTTATTGATAATCTTATAACGATTGTTTAAAATTATACCGTTTTTCATAGATTATCACTTCCTAAAGAATTTCTAATAATGATGACAGATATATTATCATTACCACCGTTATTATTAGCTTCTTTTATTAGATCATTGGCTATTTCATCAACAGATTGATTTTGACTAAGTGTGTCATAAATATATGAATCGTTCACCATATTAGTAAGCCCATCACTACATAATAAAATAATATCATTTGTTGATAAACTTATCTTAGTAATATTGGTATTAGCGTCCCCAGATACCCCTAATCCCTTAACAATAATATTCTTTAAAGAAGAATGACTAGCATCTTTTTTAGATAGCTCACCATTTTTTACTAACATATTTACATAAGAATGGTCTTCAGTTATTTGCTTCATATTATTATTATGAAGCAAATAACACCTACTATCGCCTAGATGTGCAACTAAGTATTGATTACCAAAAAATAATGCGACAACAATTGTTGTCCCCATTTTATCCAGTGAAAGTATTTCTTCTGATTTATTAACTATTTGATTATTAATAATTTTAAATTGTTTTTGAATCCATTTTTCAACATCTTTAATTGAACTAATAGTATATTGTTTAAAAGCATTCCCTAATAAATTCACAGCCATTTTAGATGCTACATCGCCACCATGATTACCACCAATGCCATCAGCCAGAATTGCTATTAAAGCACCTTGATGATTATAAAAATAGCCTACACAGTCTTCATTATTAGCTCTAACTTTACCAATCGATGATTTAGCAACTATTTGCATAATATCTCCACTATTTTTTAATTAAATTACATACGAAAAATCCATCTGATTCATAATCATCTGGGTAAATTTTCAAATATTTATCATTATTTTTTAATTCCAATAAAGTTTTAGTAATTACTAATTCAAAATCTGAGTTTAAAGATAAAAATTCATCAATAACATCACTATTTTCTTGGTTTAAAATAGTACAAGTACTATATACTAATTTCCCACCACTCTTTAATTTTGGAGCAACTGAATTTAATATATCAAGCTGTATACTTGATAAATGATTAACATCTGATAATTGTTTTTCATATCTTATTTCAGGTTTTCTTCTAATCAAACCAATTCCAGAACATGGTGCATCAATCAATATCTGATCAAATTGTTCATCTTTATACAATGAATCTATTTTTCTAGCATCACAAGCTTCAGTGCTTAAAACATCAGATACTCCTAAACGTTTAGCATTTTTTTCAACCTGTTTTAAACGTTTTTCATGCAAATCAAGTGCAAATACATGACCGCCTTGATTAGAATCTAATTTTTCAGCAATTTGAGTAGTTTTACCGCCAGGAGCAGAACACGCATCTAAAATCTGATAATGAGGCTTAATATCCATTGATTCAACCGGTAACATTGCACTTTCATCTTGAATAGTCATTTTGCCAGTTTTAAATAGATTACTATAACTTGCCGATTTATCGGTCAAAATTAAGCCAGATTTTGCTAATGAACTATTTTTTACACCATATCCTTCAGATTGTAGTTCACTGGATAAGACAGATTTATCAATTAATTTGGAATTAAATCTTACTGATTGTTTAGAAGGTTTATTAATACTCTCTAAAATAGAAATTGTTTTTTTATTACCAACTTGTTGCTTTAATTCCTTAATAATCCAAGGTGAAACACTATATTCAATTGATAACTTTCTCATTGGATCTGTAATTTCATTAAAAGATGGTAAACCATTCCTTTGTATTTGATGTAATGTTCCTGTTACCATTCTTCTAATTCCGTCATGACCTAACTTTTTGGCTATTTTTATAGATTCGTTAAAAATAGCACGTTCAGGAATCTTATTTAGATAGTACATTTGATAAATTGAAGTATAAAGTAATTCTTTTACCCAACTGTCTACCTTTTTTGGATTTTTTAAAAAAGAATTTAGATAATATTCTAAAGTTAGTCGATGTTGAATTACACCATAAACAATATTAGTTAATAAACTTATATCACGACTATCCAAGTCACTATGTTCAATAACTTGATTTAATTGTAAATTAGAATATGATCCATTTGATATTTTATTAAGTGTTTTTACCGCTAAAAGTCTAGGGTTATCTTTACTCATTAGTAATTACCTGTTCCTTTTCTTTAATGCTTTGGCCAGCTCCATTTAAGTAAGCATTAATATTTTGTTTAGGCTTACCAGCTGGTTGAAGTTCAATGATTGCGATTACAGTTCCATTGCCACAAGCAATTTTTAAAGACTTCTTATTTTTAGTAACAACCTGTCCCGGTTCTAAATCAGTCTTTTCATCATTAATAACTTTAGTTTTCCAAATTTTTGTACGTTTACCCTTAAGGAAAGTAAATGCACTAGGATCTGGTCTTAGAGCTCTAACCTTACAGTCAACTAAAAATGCAGTTTTAGTAAAATCAAGTTGTTCTTCAGAACGTTTGATATTAGGTGAAAATATTACTTTGCTTTCATCTTGAGCCACTGGTTTAACACTTCCATCAGCTATCTTGGGTAAAGTATCTAATAATAACTTACTACCTAAGATGCTTAACTTATCAAACATCGAAGCAGTATCATCATTTTCTTCAATTTTAATAGATTCCTGAGCTAAAACATCACCAGCATCCATTTTTTTAACCATATACATAATAGAAATTCCAGTTCTATCGTCACCATTCATGATTGAATATTGAACAGGCGCACCACCACGATATTTAGGTAACAAAGAACCATGAACATTAACTGCAGCTATTTTCGCAGCATTCAAAAGTTTCGTAGGTAAAAACTGACCAAATGCCGCAGTAATAATAAAATCTGGGCTTAAATTGATAATTTTTTGCATTTCTTCACTATCACCAATTTTTTCTGGTTGTAATACATCAATATTTGCTTCTTCAGCAAATAATTTAACAGGAGATGCTTTTAAAACTCGCTTACGACCAAATGGACGATCTGGTTGAGTAACAACGGCTAAAACATCATAATCATTTGATTTGACTAAATCTTTTAAAATTGGGACCGCAAAAGAAGGGGTTCCCATAAAAACAATTTTTTTCATATTTTATATACTTCCTTACATAAAGTTTAATGGATTAGGATCAATATTTATATAAAGTCCCTTTTGTGCATCTTTTTGATAATGTTGCAAAATGTATCCTAAACAGGCATGTAAATTAGGTTCATTTTTATATTTAATAATAATTTGATAATAATATTTATTTTTTATTCTCAAAATAGAACTAGGCGATGGCCCCAACATAATTGTCTGATTACTTAACTTAGCTTTTAATATTTTTGATATTTCAAACATCTTTGCAGCTGCTTTAGATTCATTTACATCGCTAGCAGTTATTTTAACAGTAAAATAATATGGTGGATAGTTGGTTATATGTCTAATATTCATTTCAGTTCGATAAAATTTTTCATAATCTTGCTGTCTAGATAACTGAATAGCATAATTATCTGGATTAAATGTTTGAATATAAACTAAACCTTCCTTATCTGCACGACCTGCACGACCACTAACTTGGGTTAATAGTTCAAATGTCTTTTCACTAGAACGAAAATCGGGCAAGTCTAATGATGTATCAGCATTTAAAACACCGACCAGAGTCACGTTAGGAAAATCTAAACCTTTGGCAATCATTTGTGTTCCTAACAATATGTCAGCATTACCTTGACCAAACTCTTGTAAGAGTCTTTCATGAGAACCCTTTCTTCTAGTAGTATCAACATCCATTCTAATGATACGAGCATCAGGAATTAATGTTTGTAATTTTTTTTGCACTTTTTGAGTTCCTGTTCCATAGTACCTAATTTTTTTATCGCGACAATTAGGACATTTATATGGTATGGGTTCTTCATGACCGCAATAATGGCATTTCATTGTTTTAGTATCCATATGCAATGTCAATGAAATATCACAATTAGGACATTTCAATACAAATCCACAAGTTCTACACATTATAAATGAAGAATAACCTCTACGATTCAACATTAAAACGGTTTGTTCACCTTTACTAATACGATTTCTAATTGCATTTAACAGCTCAGAAGAAAAGTCTTCATCGCCACTATTAATTAGTTCATTCTTCATATCAATAATTTTCACATTTGGTAGTGATTGATTATTAATTCGATGCGGTAATCTTATCAAAGAATAAACTCCCTTAGTTGCTCTTGCTCTCGATTCTAAAGAAGGGGTTGCACTTCCTAATATAACTGGACATTTATAATATTTGGCACGCCACTTAGCAACATCCCTAGTATGATAACGTGGGGTATCATCCTGTTTATAACTAGTATCATGTTCTTCATCCATAATAATTAAACCAATATTTTTTAATGGAGCAAATACAGCCGATCTCGCACCAACTACCACATCTGCTTGACCATTATTTATTCGACGCCATTCATCATATTTTTCACCATTAGAAAGTCCGCTATGAAGCATCGCAACTCTATCACCAAATCTACCTTTTACTCGATTAGCCATTTGCGGCGTTAAAGCAATTTCTGGCACTAACATTAAAGTTGATTTGCCTATAGCTAGGGCTTTTTGCATAGCCTGCAAGTATACTTCTGTTTTACCTGAACCTGTAACACCCTCTAGTAAAAATACTTTACTATTATTATTATTGATTGAATTACTAATTTGATCTACTGCATTTGCTTGGTCAAAATTTAGTTTTAAAGGATAATTTCTTTTAACTGGCTGCTTGTATGGATTACGATAAGCTTCTATCTGAAATTGTTCAAACCATCCCTTCTTAACAGCAGTTTTAACAGCAGACTCAGATATATCATATTTTTTGCATAGTTTTCTTTGTGAAATTATCTTATTAGGATAATCTCGAATATAATATAAAATATTTTTTTGCTTGATAGCATTAGAACGTAAGCTTGATAATTCTTTATCTATATCATTATCGAAAATATTAGGCTTTAAACCTAATATTTTTTTAGATTGTGCTTTATTTTTAACATTGTATTTAATTTCAATCTTATTTTTCTTCTTTAGGCTCAAAATTTTTCTTAATATATCTTTATTAAATTCTTCTGGATTAAAATCTACAATTTTAGACTTACTAAATATTTTAGCCACATTTTCATCATCAATATCATCAACTAATTTCAATTGCTTTTGATACTTAGCACGCATCACACTAGGCAACATTGTTAAGATGCAACTAATTTGAAAAGAAAAGGTCTTATTAGCCATCCATTTTGACATTAATAATAGTTCATCATTTAATACAGGTTCAAGATCCATGACACTTTCAATAGCTTTTAACTTACCATCAAACTTACCATCATGATTTATTTCCCAAATAATTCCTTGAACCTTACGACTACCATTACCAAAAGGAACTATTACTCGCATTCCTTTTTCTAGTTGTTCATTTAAGAAGTCAGGGATTTGATAAGTATAAGGCTCGTTAGTTTGCATAGTGGGTACATCAACAATTATTTTTGCTAAATTCAATATATCTCTTCCCTATTTATCAATTCTTTCACTAATAAGTTTTATTAAATCATTGGAAATTTTTTGCTTACTTTCAATACCAGTTTGGCTAATTATTCCATTATTATCAATAAAGTAAACTTTATTATTATCACTATTAAAGCCAACTTTATCTCCAGAAACATCGTTAGCAACTAACATATCAAGATTCTTGTGTTGTAATTTACTTTTAGCATTCTCAATTAAATTTTGCGTTTCAGCTGCAAAACCTACTACAAATTGATCAGATTTGATTTTTGCAATTTCTTTTAAAATATCACTAGTTCTCGACAATTTTATAAATAAATTATCATCATTTTTCTTAATTTTTTGATCAGAATAACTAACTGGCTTATAGTCAGAAACTGCAGCTGCCATAATTAAGATATCTGACTGATAAAAATTATCTTTAATTGCATTCTCCATATCCTCGGATGAATTAACAGAAATTAATCTTGCTTTATCATTGGCAGTCAATTTGGAAGGAGCACTAATAAGTGTAACGTCAGCACCTGCATTGATAGCAGCATCTGCAATCGCATATCCCATTTTACCAGATGAATTATTACTTATATACCTAACTGGATCAATAGACTCTCTAGTTCCACCAGCAGTAACAATGACCCTTTTTCCCTCTAATAAATGACTATTACTTAATTTGCTCTCCATTTTTTCTATAATTAACTCTGGTTCAATCATTCTACCTTTACCAGAATAACCTTCAGCTAAATAACCCTTTGTAGGTGAAAAAATAATTATACCATCATTTTTTAATGTATTAATATTCCTTATGGTAGCCGGATTATTCCACATATGATCATTCATTGCTGGTACTAAGATTTTCTTACCATCAGTTGCTAATAAGGTAGTACTAGCAGCATCATCTGCAATACCGTTAGCTATCTTAGAAATAAAATTAGCAGTTGCAGGGGCAATAAGTGATATATCGGTCCATTTTGCAATATTAATATGGGTTATTTCTTTTTCATCTGGTTCTTCACTAATGTTAGTAAAAACCTTATTTTTAGTAAGCGTCTGAAATGCAAGTGGAGTTACAAATAGTTGTGCACTATTTGTCATTATTACTCTTACATTTGCACCCTGCTTAATTAAATCTCTAGCCAAGGTTAGTGACTTATAAGCAGCAATACTACCAGACACATATAATGCAACGTTTAGATTATTAAACATTTTTTACACCTCAATCATTATTTATTAATATTGTATCAAAATTTTATTACCAAATTAAAAATAAAAACCCTTGCAATCAATGCAAAGGTTTTAAAAATTATTTTTCGGTTCTTGTAAGTTCTACCTTACCAGCAGCAATTTCTTCAAAAGCCTTACCAACTGGCTTTCTTGATTTATAGCTATCTAATAATAATGGAGAACCGGATTCAATTTCATGAGCTCTTTTACTAGCTAACATAATTAATGAATATCTAGAATCGACTCTTTCAAGTAGTTTATCTACAGATGGGTATAATAACATTAAGCTTCGTCTCCTAACGATGATAAATAATCTGGCATAACACGATTTACTTTAAGTCTTTCACTACTAATAATAGTTTGAATTCTATCAACAGCATTCTCTACTTTATCATTCAAAACAGCATAGTCGTAGTTACGCATCATTTTAATTTCTAAAACAGCCTTTTTAATTCGCTTATTAATGACTTCCATATCATCAGTACCACGACCAATTAGACGGTTCTTTAGAACTACTAAATCAGGTGGAGTCAAAAATACAAATATTGCTTCAGGGCAATTAGCTCTAACTTGCATTGCACCATTAACTTCAATTTCTAAGAAAACATCATGGCCAGCATCTAAAGTCTCATTTACATATTTTAATGGTGTACCGTAATAATTGTCAACATACTTAGCATATTCCAATACTTCTCCATTTTTAATATGATTCTCAAATTGTTCCTTAGAAACAAAAAAATAGTCTTTTCCATTAACTTCGCCTTCACGAGGCTTTCTAGTAGTCATTGAAATTGAATATTTAAAATCTACATTGGGTTGATTAAAAAGTGCTTTTCTAACAGTACCTTTACCAACACCCGAAGGACCAGAAAGAACAATTAGCATTCCTCGTTTTGCCATTATAAAACCCCTTAAAATTAAATAATATTATTACTATTATGGTCTATTTAAGTAAAATTTTCAAATTTATTTTTTCTCGTCATCTGCTAAATTAAGCAATTCATTAGCATGTTCCATTGTTAACTTAGTAACAGTGGAACCAGATAACATCCTAGCAAGTTCTTCTACTCGATCATCACTACCTAATTTAACTAAATTAGTATTAGTACGATCATTGGAAACTTCTTTTTTTATGAAATAATGATGATCGGCCATTGCAGCCACTTGTGGTAAATGAGTGATACATAAAACTTGTGATTGCCTAGAAATAGAAGAAATTTTATCAGCAATAGCTTGTGCAACTCTACCAGAAACACCAGTATCAACTTCATCAAAAACAATGGAAGTAATTCCTTGAGAACTAGCAAATACCGTTTTTAGAGCTAGAAGAATCCTAGAAATTTCACCACCAGAAGCTATTTTACTCAATGGCAATAAACTTTCTCCTGGATTAGTACGCATATAAAATTCTACATGTTCATTTCCAAACTGATTAAATGCTTTATTAGGTAACTTATTAAAAATAACTTTAAATTCAGTCTTTGACATATATAAATCAGATAACTGTTGATGAATTGCATTCTCTAATCCAACAGACACCTTATGCCTAACTGAACTAATTTTTTGGGATACAGTTTCTAATTTATCATAAGTATGATTGTATTGTTCGGTAAGGTCTTCGCCAGTTTCCTTATCAGATTGCATAGAAGACAATTCATTTTTGACATTATCATAGTGTTGTAATATCTGCTCGATCGAATCACCGTATTTTCGTTTTAGTTCATAAATAATGTTCAATCTTTCTTCAATTTCTTCTAAACGATTATCATCAAACTCTTGCAAATCAACTTGATCAGAAATATTATCAGACGCATCTTGCAATAAATAAAAAGCATCCTTTATGTTATCCGATATCTCACCAAATTTAGAATCGACATCTTCAATTGATTGCATTGCATTCATCGCTTGACCAATCATATCTAAAGGACTAATTGCATCATCACCATTAATTGAACTAAAAGATAAGTTTAAAGAGTCAACAATTTTTTGATAATTTTGTAAATGATCACGTTCTTTGGATAATCTTTCTTCTTCACCATTTTCTAAATTGGCATTACCAATTTCATTTTCTTGAAATTGGAGCATGTCTAATCTTTGAGACCATTCTTTTTCATTATTACGTTTTTCTTCAATTAGTTTACTGAGTCGATTATATTTTTCATAATAATGATTATATTCTTTTAAAAGTGGTTGCAATTCATCGGAACCAAATTCATCTAATAATTTAACATGTTTATCCGGTTGCATTAAATCTTGACTATCATTTTGCCCCTGAATGTCTACAACTGTTGATCCAATTCTTTTTAAAGTAGTGGTATTAACCAAAATACCATTTACACGACAAATATTTTTACCATTACGGTAAATCTCTCTTTGCAAAATAACATTGCCATCACTATGATCAATTCCTAAATCATCAAGAATCTTATATGTTAATCCATTTTGTGGGAAAACAAATAAGCCTTGAATTAAAAGTTTGTTACTACCATTTCTAATAAATTTTTGTGACCCACGGTTACCAGCTAATAATCCAACAGCGTCAATAATAATAGATTTACCAGCACCAGTTTCTCCAGTAAGTACTGTCATGCCAGATGAAAAATCTATCTCTAATTTATCGATGATTGCTAAATTACTTATTGATAAATTTTCTAGCAATTAAAGAACTTCCTCTCAAGAATTATTAAATAAGGTAAACTATCCTAAATTATCAGATTTTTCAATTGTGTCATCAATTGAAACACTAGAATCAATTAATGGATCATCATCAGATTTTAGATGTAGTAAAAATTCAATATTACCTTCCCCTCCCTTAATAGGAGAATAATCTAGTCCTTTAACTGAATAACCAGATTTAATTGAGAAATTTATAATATCATCTAAAACTTCGGCATGAACTTTATGATCTCTAATAATTCCATGTTTACCAATTTTATCTCTACCAGCTTCAAATTGTGGCTTTACTAAAGCAACAACTTCTCCACCTTTTTTTAAAATGTTTTTTAATGGTGGCAAAATTAGATGTAGTGATATAAAAGAAACATCGATTGATGAAAATTCTGGTTGTCCTTTATCAAAATCATCTAGTTTACTATATCTAAAATTGGTATGTTCCATTACTTCAACGCGTGGATCTTCTCTTAGTTTCCAAACTAATTGGTTGCTTCCAACATCAAGTGCATAACTTAACTTAGCACCATTTTGCAACATGACATCAGTAAATCCACCAGTTGATGATCCTATATCTAATACCACTTTATTACTAACGTCTATATTGAAAACTTTTAACGCTTTAGCTAATTTTAGTCCTCCACGACTAACATATGGCATTGGTTTCCCTTTTAAATGAAGTTTAGTTTCATCGGAAATTTTAGTTCCTGGTTTATCTAGTCTTTCTTCATTTTTTCCTAAAATTTCACCTGCCATTACAGCTCTTTTAGCTTTTTCTCTAGTATCGAAAAGTCCTTGTTGAACTAAAAGTACATCAACTCTTTGCTTTTTCATTAATAAACTGCTCCTATTAACTAATTTTAAAGTAAGTCAGGAATGCTGCTAACAAATCAGTATCAATCCCATAATTTTCTTCTATTTGATTAAGTATCTTATGACTATGATCTAAAACTTGTTCTAATTCTTTATATGAGTTTTTCAAGCCAATTAAATTAGGATAAGTATTCTTTTTATCATCTTGATGAACTGGCTTACCTAGCTGTTTAGAAGTAGCGACAACATCTAAAATATCATCATATATTTGAAAAGCTAAACCATAATCATCTGCATAGCTAGATAAAAGATTTTGTAAATTTTTATTAGAATCCGACATAACAGCACCAGCAGAAACAGCATAATGAATTAAAGCACCTGTTTTACCACGATGTAGTTTTTTTAAAGATTCTAAATTTAAGGTTTTATTTTCAAATTCAATATCTGATGCTTGTCCGGCAACCATACCGCTGGGTCCACTAGCTTTTGAAAGCATTAGGGTAAGTTGTGATTTAATATCACTAGATAAATTATTATCAGAAACCCATTGAAAAGCTAAAGAAAGTAATCCATCTCCAGCTAAAGTGGCCATTCCAGCACCAAATTTAACATGATTGGTAGGCATCCCTCTACGCAGGTCATCATTATCCATAGCTGGTAAATCATCATGAATTAATGAGTATGTATGCAATAATTCAATTGCACAAGTAGCCCTTAAATCATCTTCATTTATACTATGATTTAAAGTTTTCATAGTTGCTAACGTCAACAAAGGTCGTAATCTTTTACCACCTGCCATTAATGAGTAATACATTGAATCAGCCAAAGTAGTTTGATTAATATCTTTTTTTAAATTAGATTCTAAATAATTATTAATTTTGGTCAAGTTTTCTTGTTCAAAATCATTTAATATTTTTTCCAACATTAGTTTTTATCGCTTTCTGATTGTTCAAAAGGAATTTCTTCATTATTACTTGTCATTTCTTTAGCAAGAGTGTTTTCAGCATTCTTTAAAGTAGCTTGAAGATCTTTTGTCAGACTAACTCCATTTTGAAATTCTAATAAAGCTTTCTCTAATGGAATATCACCTTGTTCCAATTCATTTACAATTTGTTCTAGTTTTTGCATATTCTCTTCAAAAGTAACTTTTTCAGCCATTATTTTTGCTTCCTTTCTATTGAATTAACAGTCGCCTTTGCAGATCCATCTATTAAATTAAGATTTATTGTTGAATCTGGATTTAAATTATCAACACTTTTAATTACATTATTATTTTCATCAGTTGTATAACTAAAACCTCTAGACATTGTTTTAAGAGGACTTAAATGATCTAATGATTCAATGATATTATTTAAATTATTCTCTTTGTTCTTAATAATCAAATCAATATTTCTTTGTAATTGTTGTTTTTTAATTTTCAATATTTGTATATTCGATTCAACTTGTTGCCTTGGGGAATTAAGTTTTAACCCATTTTTTAATTGATTAAATTGCTTATCAACATAATTAAACTTATTATTCATATTGTTAAATAACTTTTCACGTAAAGCATCTAAACTTTGTAAATATGAATCATATAACCTATCAGGCTGTTTAAATATATATGATTCTTTTGCTTTATTTAATCTTTGATTAAGCGTATTCAATATGTTCTTAAACGCATTAAATATCCTTAGCTCATCTTTTTGTAATTCTGTTAGTACATCTGTTAACACAGGAACAGATAGCTCAGCAGCGGCAGTTGGCGTAGCAGCTCTCACATCAGCTACTAAATCAGCAATTGTAGTATCAGTTTCATGTCCAACCGAAGAAATAATTGGAATATTACTATCAAAAATAGCCCTGGCAACTATCTCTTCATTAAATGGCCATAAATCTTCAATGGATCCTCCGCCACGTCCAATAATCAAAGTATCAAAGTTTCCCATATCATTTACTCTTTTAATTTGACTAGTAATATCTGCTGCTGCTTCATTACCTTGAACTACAGCCGGAAAAAGTACAATTTGAGCAATTGGATATCTTCTTCTAGTAGTAGTAATAATATCTCTAATTACAGCACCACTAGGTGAAGTAACAACTGCAATTCTTTTAGGAAATTTGGTTAGCGCTTTTTTAGGCGCGGAGAACAGCCCTTCTTTTGAAAGTTTATTCTTCAATTGTTCATATGCTTGATAAAGTTCGCCAACACCATCAGGTTCCATATGATCAATGTATATTTGATAATTACCAGTTTTTTCATATAAAGATACCCTACCAGTAACTAACACCTTCATACCTTCTTCAGGAGTGAATTTAACTTTATTAAATGCTGATTTAAACATAATTGCACTTATTTTAGCATTATCATCTTTAAGACTAAAATATTGATGAACTGGTCTTAATCTAAAATTAGATATTTCACCAGTTAAATATATTTTTCCTAAATAAGGATCACGATCAAATTTTTTCTTAATATAGCTAGTTAAATCACTAACTGATAAATAGTCATTACTCATTATAAAGAGTCACTCCATTTTGTAAGTTCAACGGTTTGAGTCATTAATGTACTAATTGTCATAGGTCCCACTCCTCCTGGTACCGGAGTAATATATCCGGCAATTTCAGAAACTTCTTGATAGTCGACATCTCCGACTAATTTTCCATTTTCATCTAAATTTTGACCAACATCAATAATTGTGGAACCTTTTTTAACATCATTTTTATTAACCGTATGTAATTTACCAGTTGCTGAAACTATAATATCAGCATCTTTAGTATAATCATTAACATTAGCATGATGATTAATTATGCTAACTTCAGCTCCAGCATTAATCAATAAAGCTGCCATTGGCCTTCCAACAATTGTGCTTCTACCGATTACAACTGCCTTCTTGCCTACAAGCTCAATATTATATTCCTCAAGCATTTTCATAATACCTTTAGGAGTACAAGCAACTGGATAATTTTCTGTTTCATCTAAAAACAATTTACCAGAATTAATTATTTGGAATCCATCGACATCCTTTTTTGGATTAATTTGTCCCATAATATATTTTTCATCAATATGTTTAGGAAGTGGTGATTGAATCAAAATTGCATTTATATCACTATCATTATTATAATCGTTCAAAACTTTAAGTAATTCTGCTTGTGTAGTTTCTTCTGGCATTTCTTTTACTATTGATTTGATACCTAGTTTTTCAGCCTTTTTATGCTTACTCCTAACATATCTTTTGCTAGCTTGATCATTACCCACAATAATAACTGCTAGACAAGGTATTATTCCATTTTTTTTCATCTTACTTACAGTTAACCTAGTATTTTCATTAAGTTTTTTTGCTAATGATTTTCCATCAATAATAGTTGCCATATAGAAAACACCCCATTCATTTTATGTTTATTCTAGCACATTAAATTTAATTTATGCATTAAAAAAATAGATTTGCAGTTAAGCAAACCTATCTTTTCATTATGAAATAGCGTTAGATAAAACGCCATTAACGAACTTACGTGAATGATCATCACTATATTTTTTTGTTAACTCTAAGGCTTCATTAATTGCAACCTTATTTGGAATATCATCTACATAATAGATTTCAAAAAAAGCCATTCTGAGAACTGCTAAATCGGTTTTAGCAATTCTATTAATTGACCATCCTGAAACAAGATATTCACTAATTTTATTATCTAAATCTTCTTTATGTTCCAAAACACCATTAACTAATTCCAAATAATATGATGGAATTTCGTCTTGTGTTTTAGAAATAGCATGAAAAAAAAGTTCTTTATCAGTAGTATCATTTGCATTAATCGCAAATAAAGTTTGAAATGCAAACTCTCTTATTTTATGTCTTGTAAAATTCACTATTGTTCACCCTTATTATTACTATCGTTATCATCAAATAAGTCATTTGAATCAAATTTATCGTCCGTTTTTTCAGGAACAATTCCCTCTACATGAACATTAACTTCGCCTAAGTTTAATTCAGTCATGAATAAGAGCTGTTGTTTTACTTGTTCTTGGATATTTAAAGCCACTTTAGGCACGGCAACACCATAATTTAAGTAAACATAAACATCGACAATTAATTTATCATCGTCAAAATTTAATTTAATTCCCTTGCCAAATTCTTTTCTACCAAATAATTCATTTACACTAGTAGCTAAAGAACCACGCATACTGTTAACACCCTTAACTTGAACAGCAGCAATACTAGCAATTATTTCTAGTACTCGTGGAGATATTTGAACATCTCCTTCTTGAGCACTTGAGTTTTTTAAAGCAATGTTATTTCCTTCTGCCATAAAGATTACCCCCAATTGAGTAATTAAATTTCAAAAAATTAAGCTCTTGAAATATAACTTCCATCAGTAGTGTTAATAATTAATTTATCGTCAGAATTAACAAAGAATGGAACTTGAACAATTAATCCAGTAGTCATTTTAGCTGGTTTGCTTCCACCAGAAGCAGTATTACCTTTAATACTTGGTTCAGTTTCTGCAACTTGAAGAGTAACTGTATTAGGAACTTCAATTCCAATTACTTCATTTTCATATTGAACAATACTTACTTCCATATTTTCTTGTAAGTAGTTTAAAGCATCCTTAATTTTATCGCCAGGAACAGTAAGTTGATCATAAGTTTCCATATCCATGAAAACATATCCAGAACCATCTTCATACAAATATTGCATAGTTCTTGAATCAATTTGTGCTTGTTCCATTTTAGCACCAGAACGGAATGTTTTATCTTGAACCGCACCAGTTCTCAAATTCTTTAGCTTAGAACGAACGAATGCTCCACCTTTACCAGGCTTTACGTGTTGAAAACTAATAATACGCCAGATAGCATTATCAACCTTGATTGTTAATCCAGTTTTAAATTTAGCTGTTGAAATTACTGCCATAATTAAAATAATCCTCCTAATATTAACTAATTGAATAGTTATTTGTAGCACCATTACTTAATAATATTATAACATTATATTTTATAATAAAAAAAGCCTGATAATCAGGCTTTTAATACATTATTTACTTAATTATTTAGCAACTGCTTCAGAAACAGGGTATACTGAAACTTGGCGCTTCTTGCGGCCCATACGTTCAAAACGTACAACACCGTCAACTAAAGCAAATAAAGTATCGTCACCGGCACGTTTAACATTCTTACCAGGGTAAATATGTGTACCACGTTGACGGTAAATAATTGAACCAGTTGTAACAGTTGAGCCATCAGCAGCCTTAGTACCTAAACGACGACCTGCAGAATCACGACCGTTAGCAGTTGAACCTCCCCCTTTATGGTGAGAGAAGAATTGTAGATTCATTTCTAACATTGAATTACACCTCCGTACAATTTAATCGCTTATTATATTTAATTTAATATATTTTGCATAACTTTTAGAAATATCAATCATTCCATTCTCAAAGCTACGTAAAATAGCTTGAGAAGCAATCATATTATCATGATTTTTAGTATTAGGAATAGTTACCTCCATAAAGCCACCATCAATATCATTGCTTTTAACTTTAGGATCCAACTCAGCAACTTCATTCAATCCATTTACAGTAGTAATGGATAAAACTGAAACTGCAGCACAAACTATATCCTTACCATACTCTCCTGAATCAGCATGACCAGTTATTTTAAATGAATTTATATTATCACTTAAATTATTATGAGAAATAGTAACTTTAATCATTTTATCCTCTTTAATTATGCATTGATTGAGTCGATAGTAACCTTAGTGTATGGTTGTCTATGACCTTTCTTTGAACGAGCACCCTTCTTAGGTTTGTAACGAAGAATAGTAATCTTCTTACCACGACCGTGCTTTTCAACAGTACCTTCAACTGAAGCACCGTCTACTAGAGGAGTACCAACCTTAGCTGAGTCACCACCAACGAAAACAACTTGGTCAAATTTAACCTTGTCACCTTCATTTGCGTTTAACTTTTCAACGTAAATTGATTCACCTTCAGCAACTTTATATTGCTTGCCGCCTGTTAAAATAATTGCGTACATAATGTGCACCTCCTTGAAATAATATGCTTAGACTCGCCGAAAATAAGCGTTCATTAATATGAAACTTAATACTCATTCCATGCGGTTGTAGCTGTGAAAGTCCACAAATACAACAACGTAAGTATACACATGTTATAGTAATTAGTCAACAAAAAAACACATTACAATTTTGTAATGTGTTTTTAGAAAATAACTAATGTCGCAGAAGAGATTCGAACTCTTGACCTACGGTTTAGAAGACCGTTGCTCTATCCTGCTGAGCTACTGCGACAACAAATAACCAACAAAAATAATTATATTAAAAATATAGATAGGTGTCAACACTTTTTTTAATTTTTATTAAAAAATTCTTTAGATACCTCATCAATATTTAAATTCATATCTACAATACCAAATTTATTAAAGATCTTCCAAGCATATGTAAAATCTTTTTCACTATGATTAAACAAACTATTAATCATCATTTTCTTAATAACTAAGTAAACATTGCTAAATTCATTATCAGCTTTATTTTTAAACAGTTTTTTTTGTTCATTCTCAGAAATAATAATAAGATGATTCCAATTTTTTAAGTTTGCTACTAAAAAGAAAAGATTCATACTTTTAGTAAAGTCTTTTATCATAGTATTTTTATAATCCATAATATCAATATTTACATTAGGATTAGATAAAATACTAAATCGTTTAGAATCTTTAGCTAATTTAGCTAAACTAATATCTAAATTAATATATGCTTTTTGTAACCGATTACTTTTATTTACTGTAAAGTTATCTTTTTGCTCAGATAATCTAAAATTAGCTATTGATTTTTTTAACATATTTTCAAAATCAAACAAAATATTCACTTCCTTCAAAACAATTTAAAATTTTAACATTAATAAAAATAAATTCAAGAAAAAAGAGACTATAAATTATATATAGCCTCTTTTAAAAATAAATATTTTAATATTGTTCCATGTATTGGTCTCTTTCCCATTCAGAAACTTGTGCGCGATATGCATCATATTCTAAATGCTTAGCAGCTAAGAAACTATTGAAAATCTTCTCACCCAACGCATGTTTCATAGTCTTATCAGAAGATAATTCTTTAAGGCCATCCAATAAGTCATCTGGCAAATTAACAATCTGATTATCTTTTCTTTCTTGAGCATTCATATGATAAATATTTCTATCAACACTCTTTGGTGGAACAATTTCATTTCTTAATCCATCTAATCCAGCTTCTAATACAGAAGCAATGGCCATATATGGATTAGCTGTTGGATCAGCACTTCTCAATTCTAGTCTAGTTGCTAATCCACGAGCATTAGGCACTCTAATTAATGGTGAACGATTTGATCCAGACCAAGCTACATAAACAGGTGCTTCATATCCAGGAACTAAACGTTTATATGAGTTAACGATTGGATCACAAATAGCAGTATAGCTCTTAGCATGTTTCATCAGTCCACCTAAGAAATGATAAGCAGTTTCAGATAATTGTAATTCACCATTTTTATCATAAAAAGCATCCCCATCATTGTTAAACAATGACATATTTAAATGCATACCTGATCCATTAATACCACTTAATGGTTTTGGCATAAATGTAGCATAAAGTCCGTGTTTTCTAGCAACTGTTTTAACAACTAGTTTAAACGTTTGAATATTATCAGCAGCGTTCAAAGCATCCGCGTATTTAAAATCAATTTCATGTTGTCCAGGAGCTACTTCATGATGGGCTGCTTCAACATCAAAGCCCATTTCTTCAAGAGTTAAAACAATATCTCGACGACAGTTTCCACCTAAATCTAGTGGAGCCATATCGAAATAACTACCATGATCATTCAACTTTGTAGTTGGTTTTCCATTTTCGTCCATCTTAAATAAGAAAAATTCAGGTTCAGGTCCAATATTAAATGAAGTATATCCAGCATCCTTCATATCCTTTAAGACACGAATTAAATTATTACGAGGATCTCCTTCAAATGGTTCACCATTAGTTTTATAAACTTCACAAATTACTCTAGCAATTTTACCTCTTTCTGAACTCCATGGGAAAATCATCCAAGTTGAAAGATCTGGGTGTAAGTACATATCACTTTCTTCAATTCTAACGAAACCTTCAATAGAAGATCCGTCAAACATTAATTTGTTATCAAGCAAATCATCTAATTGACTGATTGGAACTTCAACATTTTTTAATGTTCCTAAAACATCGGTAAACATTAGTCTTAGGAATTTAACGTCTTCTTCTTTTACGATTCGACGAATATCGTCTTTTGAATAATCATGTTTTGTAGCCATTTAACTCTACCCCTAACATTTTGATTAGATTTAATTAAAAAGAATTATTGCCTTTAACGTCTTTTGAGTTTAATCCACCAACGTTTAACAATTCATCAGATAGCAATCTTCTTGCTTCTTGGTCTGATAATTTGTTTCTAGAACCGCTATTAAAAGCCTCCTGCTTTCTCTGTTCATAAACATTCTTAATTTTAGAAATGTTCATGCCATCAGATATATAGTCTTTAATTTCCAAAATTAAATCGATATCATTTAAAGAATACATTCTTCGATTTCCCTCATTTCTTTCTGGAGAAACCAAACCTTGTTCTTCATAATATCTAATTTGTCTAGCAGTTAAACTAGTAAGTTTCATAACAGTACCTATTGGCAAAACTGATAATGAACGTCTTAAGTCCTTTTCTTTCATAAATAACTCCCTCTAATAGTTTTATAATAACATTATAATTAAGTATGTCAAGTTAATATGTAACATAACATAACATGAGTTTAATTATTAACTCTTTTTCCATTTAATAATGTCTTTTTTTATTGCATCAATTTGATGATTATCAGATAAAATGTCATACCATGTCACATCCATTTTATTTCTAAACCATGTAAGTTGTCTTTTGGCATAATGTCTTGAATTTTTTTTAATCAAATCTTTTATATCAGAAACCAACTTATTTCCATTAAAATATTCATTAAATTCTTTATAACCAATACCTTTACATGCAGGCAATGATAATCCGCCGTGTTGATACAGCCATTTATTTTCTTCCAAAAGGTCTCCATCAAACATTAGGTCCACTCGTTTATTAATACGATCGTATAACAATGAACGGTTAGTATTCAAAGCAACAATATAACTATCGATTTCATCATCATTGTTATCAGATTGGGCAGAAAACTTTTCGCCAGTTTGTTTATAAAATTCTACCGCTCTGATTATACGCCTTTCATTGTTAACTGGAATATTAATTGCTGCATCATGATCAATTAAATCTAACTCTTTCCATAAAGCATATTTACCATTTTGAACGGCTTTTTTATGCATCTCATTTCTAAATGAATTATCAACTGAAGAACCGTCTCCAAAATTAAACCCATCAACAAGAGATTGCAAATAAAAGCCAGTACCACCAACTATAATTGGCAATTTATCTTTGTCAGATATTTCTTTTATTAATTTTTTAGCATCTGATACAAATTCAGAAGCAGAATATGTTTCTTCAACATTTTTAATATTAATAAGATGATGCTTAATACCTTGTTTTTCTTTTTCCGTAACTTTGGCAGTACCAATATTTAAATTACGATATATTTGCATTGAATCTCCAGAAATAATCTCTCCATTAAATTGTTTGGCCAATTTAATAGACAAATCAGTCTTCCCAACAGCCGTTGGTCCAGCTATTATTAGAACTTTATACATAAAATCACGTCATTTCGTTTAAATAATCAGTATACTAATAGTAATAAATTATTGAATAAAAATAAACACAAAACTGGATATATTAATATAAATCTTGCATAATAGAATTGTATGAAAATTATACATAAACAAATAAGGAGGGTATTATAATGAAAAAATTTGGAAACGGATTCTTTCTTGGGGTATTAGCAACATTAAGTGCTGTTGTAGGTGCATTATTCTCTTTCAAGAAAACAGTTGTTGAACCTGTTGAAAATCATGAGCAGAAACTTGACGAAAATAGAAAAAGAGTTTTGCGCAAACAACGTTCAGCTCACTTAAACTAAAAAATAATTTAAGTTAAAAAATAAACCTATTTAAAGCCAATTAATAGTTTGGCTTTAAATAGGTTTATTTTTATTGTAAAGCATTTATTTTTTAGTCTTACCATTCCAATTACGATAACCACTTTTTAAGATATAAATCTTTTTATATCCTTTTTTATTTAATAATATCGCAGCTCGCATACTAATAGTCATTCCTTGATCATATAAGTATACAGGCAAATCAGATCTGATATTACCATAAAAATTTTTCAGAGTTGAATATGGCATACTTCTTGCACCTAAGATATGTCCAGCATCAAAATCTCTCGTCTCTCTGAGATCAATTATTTGTCCACGATGACTGCCCTTTTGAAATCCATTTTCACTAACTATTTTAGCAGCCTTTTTGGCTCTTAACCTAGTTGAAAGATTAATGACAAAAAAAGCCACAATAATTAATAAAACTATCATAAGTGAAATCATTATGATTCCCCCTAATTAAATTATTTGTTTAATTTTTTGCATTTCTTAAAGCTAATGATCCAGCACCAATAACTCCAGCATCATTACCTAATTGAGCTAAACGAATTTTGGTAGAATCACGAACTGGTCTAAATGCATTTTCTTGGAAATATTTAGTGGTTGGTTGTAATAAAGTGTTGCCAGCATTTGATACACCACCACCAATAACAATATTACCTGGATTTAATGTATTACCAACATTAGCTAATGCTAAACCTAAGAAGTAACATACACGATCTACAACTTGATTTGCAAAAATATCACCATTATCTGCTAAGAAGAAAACAATTTTAGAAGTAATTTCTTCACCATTAATAATCATTTCTTTAAGTCTAGAATTTCCAGTAAATTCAGTAGATAAACTTTTAGCAACATTAACTACTCCTGTAGCAGAAGCATATTGTTCTAAACAGCCTCTTTTACCACAAGTACACATAAATCCACCAGGTTCAACGGTAATATGGCCAATTTCACCAGCACCACCATTAACACCATGTGCTAGTTCTCCATTGATGATAACACCACCACCAACACCAGTTCCTAAAGTAACGAATACTACATCAGAATCTTTACTACCAGCACCTTGCCAATATTCTCCAAGAGAAGCAACATTAGCATCGTTGTCTACTGAAAAAGGAAGTCCTAATGCTTGTTCGATTTGATCTTTAATATTTTGAGTAGTCTTCCAATTTAAGTTATAAGCACCAACAACTGTTCCATTTGCACGATCTACTGAACCTGGAGTTCCCATACCGATTCCTACAAAGTCATCGATTTTATGATCAGAGTTTTCCATTTTTTGAGTAATAGACTTAATAATGTTGGGAACAATTTTACTTCCGTTAGCGCTTACATCTGTAGTAATAGCCCACTTATCTAAAATTTCACCGCTATCAGTTAAAAATGCTAACTTTGTAGTAGTTCCTCCTAAATCAATTCCAATCAACTTACGTACCATTGTAGATTCCTCCTAAATATTGTTATCCTTAGTTTTATTTTCTTCGATTCTATGTTCATGTTTCAAAACTAATTTAGCCTGTAAGAATTCTTCTTTAGTTATTACTTTGGATTCATGTAAATGGTCTAATTCTAAAGCCATTACTTCAATGTCCCATAGTCTTTTTCCTACATAAACATAGATACCAAATTTTTTTAATAATTGCTGCACATCATACAACGTATTCATTGTCCCACATCCTAAAAAAAAATGCACTAATTATTTGACATATATCCAGTCTTTAGGCAAAAAATTACTATTATCATTAATACTACAAAAGATAATATTTTTTTAGACTTATTCATTTTATAATTTGGAATACCTATAAAATATGGTATAAAGAATCCGCCAATTAATCCTCCTAAATGGCCAGCTATATCAATACCTGAGCTTAACAAGTCAAAAACGATATTAACAATTATTAATAATAAAAAACTTTGTGACATTTGTCTAACCGCGAAGTTATCACGAAAGTTTTCACCTAACATTAAAAATACACCAAATAATCCAAAGATGGCAGTACTTGCACCTGCACTTAATCCACTAGAAAATGCAAAACTTATAATATTACCCATTATACCTGAAAGCATAAAAATAGTTAAAAATCTTATATGCCCAAATATTTTTTCAATTTGAATTCCAACATAGTATAAACTAATTCCATTCATTAGTATGTGCAAAAAGCCAAGATGAATAAATATTGGCGTAATAAATCTCCACCATTCACCATAATATATAATCAGTGGTTTAATCATAGCGCCATTAGTAATAATTAATTGGCTAGTATTAGTTAAAAGTCCAAATAGGTAAATAAAGGCCATTATAATTAATATAAGTTCAGTAAAAAAAGGTCTTTCATCCATCTTCCTGTAAAAATTTGAATTTTTCAATTTAATATATAATTGTTTTAACTTTCTGATCAAAATCATCTACTTTCCAAATTGGTTGACGATATATTTGTTCTGGGAGCCCTATAGAAATAGTATTGCCAGGATATTGTTTTAAAATTCGATCATAAAAACCTCCACCAAATCCTAATCGATCACCAGTTTCTGTTGAAAAAGCTATTCCTGGAACAATCATTAATCCTATATTATTTATAGGAAAACTTGATCCTTTAACTGGTTCATATATACCAAAAGAACTTTTTTTTAAAATAGTTTTTTCGTTGCATTCAATAAATATCATAACATTTTTAGAAACAACTTTAGGAATTAAAATTTTTTTATTATCTCTCAACGCTTTTCTGATAATTGGTTTAGTATCAAATTCAAAAGGCAAACTCATAGTTATAGCTACAGAATTACTGTTTTTCCATTCTGACCTACTAAATAAATTATCATATATTTTATCTAAGCCATTATGATTAGTTACCTTCAAATTATTAATAATTTCTTTTCTAATATCAGATTTAATCATTTATATATACCCCAAGATATAAAAAAAGGATTGGGCTTTAAACCCTAATCCTTATTTTGTTTCACGATGTAATGTAACTTTTCTTTGACGTGGACAATATTTCTTTAATTCCAAACGGTCAGGATTGTTACGACGGCTCTTAGTAGATAGGTAATTACGTTCGTGACATTCTGTACATTCTAGTGTAATGTGTACTCTCATTAGTGTTACACCTCCAAATTTACTTTATTTATAATTTATAGATATAAACAACTGTCAACTTTTAATATATTATCATTTTTTTAGCGATTTGACCAGAGTTTATATAAATATTGTTAAGGAAAATTACTTAACACCTATATTTTTATTCTAAACCTTTATCTGATTGGACATATTTCCAATAAGCAGCATATATTTGTTTAGCTAAATTAATATTATTACTTTCAGCATCATCTGGCAAATTAGGAATAGCAAGTGCAACAACCACTTGTGGATTCTTAGATGGAGCAAATGATCCTAAACTTAAAGTAACTGTACTTTGTTTATCATAAAATGTTTGGGCAGTACCTGTCTTAGCTGATACTTCAGGCTTAATTTGGTTTAAATCAATACCTGTTCTATATTGACTTGTTCCATGCACAACTTTATAAAAGCCATCTGTAACGATTTTTCTTTGTGCCGGAGTCATATCTACCTTATTTAAAATATCAGGTGTAACTGAGTACTTTATTCTGCCCAATTTACCATCTTTATTAGAAGCTCTAATATTTTGCACTACATGTGGTTTGATTCGATATCCTCCATTAGCAATAGTAGAAATATATTGAGCCACTTGCATCGTTGTATAACCATCATAGTTACCATATGATAAATCAAGTGCTTTACCAATATTAGAGAAACCTCCAGGTCCTTGTATTCCTTTAGTTTCACCAGGTAAATCAATTCCGGTTTTAACACCTAAACCAAATTGATTAAAGTAACCTCTTTCAATATCAAAAACATCTGGATTCATAGTTAATGGAGCTCCAGAAAAGTAATGGAACTTTGCTTCTTTCATAGCTAACTGCATCATATAAGAGTTAGATGAAACTTCGAGGGCTGTTGAAGCATCTACTGGTAAATTAGCTGAACCATTGTGATTAAACCATGAACTCTTTTTAATACCACCAGTTAAAATGGGCTTATCAGTTAGTGTTGAATTAGTTGGAGTAATCACATTATCCATTAATGCCCCTGATACTGTGGCCCCCTTAACTACAGAACCCATTGTAATAGCACTATTAATTGTTCCTAATGCATTCGGAGTTAATTTACCAGTTTTAGGATTTCTATTAACTCCTCCCATACCTATAACAGATCCATCTTTGGGATTCATAACTACAGCGTATGCACCAGTAGAATTACCAGACATTTGAGCATTTTCCACTAGTGATTGGAGTTTCTTTTCAAATTGAGAGTTAATGGTTAATTGAAGATTATCTCCTTTTTGACCTCCATATTGTTGTACTGCTTTATCTAAACTGCCACTCTTAATTAAAGTCTGAGATTTAGATCCTCTTAGTGCTGGTTCATATTCTTGTTCTAAATAACTTTGACCAACACTATCATTTCTTGAATAACCTTGAGATAACAAAGTGTTAATCCGATCAACTGGTAATCCTGTCTTTTCAGAAGAAACTGTTCCTACAACACTTTGAATAGCATTACCATTAGGATATTCTCTAGTCCAACTATTACCAATTTGGATTCCTGGCATATCTGTTAGATGTTCTCCAACCTCAGATAATTCTTTATTAGTAACCCCAGTAGTTTTAATAAAAGTTGTTGATAATTGGTATGCACCACTCATTTTTTGAAAAATAGTAGCTGCATTTTTATAATTGTTAATATTATTATACATTTTATCAGCTTGTACTTTATCAAGTGATGCATTGTATTGAGTATCTGGAGTTGAATTAGCAGGCAATTTCAACTGATTTTCAACTGATTTTAAATTGTCAGGATTAGATAAGTAATATTCTGCTGCCTGTCTAGATGTTAATGCACTAGAGTCTACATGCAAATATTTGCTTAATTTGTTGGCAATGTTATAAAGATCATTAGTAGTAACCCCTAATTCTTTAGTATATTGAATGGCTTGATGAGCTTTGTTACCAACTAAAACTCTCCCAGATGAATCATAAATCATCCCCCTTTGTACATTACCATACTTAATAGAGTTATCAGATCTATTAACTTCTGCTTTATATTGATTTCCATTAACAACTTGTAGATATGCTAATTGAATCACCAAAATAATAAATAAGGCTCCAACGATAAATAAAATAATATTTAAACGAAAAGGAACTCTTGAATTAATATTTTTGTCTTGATGATTAAATATTTTTTTAAGAAAACTATTCAAGGTTCTCAAAGCTCCTTGCTATAAATTTTTTTAATGTCTTTAAATGTTATTATATAATATATGTAAAAATAAACATAATTAATGAAAGGAATGATAATAATCAAGCATATTAAAAAGTTTACAAAAAATAACCTACCATTAATTTTAAGCTTTTTTACTCCATTTATCATTATGGCATGTTACTTTGCTTATCGCAATATGTTTCCTTTTGGTAACGGAAGTATTTTAACAGTCGACTTAGGGCAACAATATGTTGATTTTTTTGCATTTTATAAGAGAACCATTAACAGCTTGAATATACATAAGTTTTTTTATTCCTTTGCCAATGGATATGGTGGTGAAATGATTGGCATCTGGTCATATTATTTAATGAGTCCACTAAATTTAATAATTGCAATTTTACCAAAAAGTTTTATGAATGGTAGTTTATTATTAGTTACTTTATTAAAATACGGATTATCAGGATTAAGTTTTGGCTATATGCTAAATAAAAAAGGATTCGAAAAAAATATAATAATAACAACATTTGCTACCGCATATGCATTAAATGGATGGATCATTGCCAACCAGTTGAACATAATTTGGCTAGATGCAATGATTTTACTACCAATTATTGTTTTAGGAATAGACAACATAATTAATAATAACAAATCCAAATTGTACATCCTATCACTATCAATAATGATAATTGTAAATTACTATATGGCATATATGGTCTGCATTTTTTCATTGTTATACTTTATAACTAATTACGCTATATATTATAAAAGTAAAATAAAACATAAATACAAAAGTATATTAAAATATTTTGGAGCAAACTTAATATCATTTATGCTTTCAGCATGGTTAACAATTCCAAATATAATAAAACTTAGAACTGGCAAAGCGTCATATACCGTTAATAATTTTAACTGGAAATTAGAATATAACCCTCTTAATATGATTCCTAAATTAATGAATGGAGCATTTAATTTTAATCAAATGCCCAGTGGATATCCTAATATTTTTATAGGCAGTCTTGTTTTAATATCTGTTTTAGCATTTTTCTTTAACCATAAAATAAAGTTGAATTTTAGATTATTGTACCTATCTTTAACTTTTGTATTTTTAATATCCATGTGTTTTGAACCATTAGATTTAGTTTGGCATGCTTTTCAATTTCCTATCTGGTATCCATACCGTTTTTCTTTTATTTTTTGCTTTTTAGTTACCTATTTAGGCGCTATTGGATTTAATAACTTACCTAATAAAATTGATAATAAAATAACAATAAAGATAGCAATCATGTTAATAATCATATTATTAACTGTCGGAATAAAAATCAATAATTTTACATTTTTATCACCAATGAAATATGTTGTTTCAGTTTTATTAATAGCAATCATGTTTGTCATAGTAATCATTTCCAGACTAAATCATTCTAAACTGTATATAATTAGTATTTTTATAATTACTTGTTGTGACATGGGAATTAATGCTTTTAACTCATTAAATAGTATCTCATATGTAACTAATAGTGATTATTCTTCATATAATAAAATTTTAAATGAGCAAATAAATAAGATTAGTAAAGGCGATAAATCATTTTACAGGATTAATAAAAATTTCTATAGAACTCAAGATGACCCCATGGAATTAGGCTTTAACAGTGGCTCAATATTTTCATCAACTATGAATAAAAATAATGCTACCTTTAATTCAAACATTGGAAATCCTAATAATACCGGCTCTATTAATTATTCTAATGGTACTTTAGTTACAGATTCATTATTAAATTTTAAATATTTTTTGTCATTTAATGGTAATTATAAAAAATATCCAATGATTCAAAAATCAGAAAATAGATACGACATATTAGACAATAGAAAAAGTAAAAATTATTTCGATATAAAAAGGAATAATTTGAGTTTACCTTTAATTTTTGGTACTACTAATAGTATTAAAAATAAAATGAATACAACAAATCCTATTGATTATCAAAATGATATAGTAAAACAAATATCAGCATCGAACAAAAATGTATTTAATGTTGATAATAATTATAAAGTAAAATTCAAAAATATTTATAATACACCATCTTTAGGCCAAACAATTTTGAAAAAAATTGATCCTCTGAAAAGTGCGTCAGTAGAAATAAATTATCATTATAGAAATCAATATATTCCATATATAGTATTACCTAGTAATTTAAATCCTAACATTTGCTCTGTATTTATTGATGGTGAAAAATTAACATCACCTAAGAATTTTCAAAACTCGTTAATATATAGTCTTCCTAAAAAGGATGGAACTATAGACATTAATTTTAAAAAGCAAAGTATATTTACAAATAATTTTGGAATATATAATCTGAATTACAAAAAATTCAAATATGATATTTCAAAAATTAAGCATCAAAATATCATATCTAATAATAAAAATATGATATCTTCTAATGTTAATTTCAATAAGAATGGAAGTTTGTTAACATCAATTCCATATTCAGATGGTTGGAATGTAAAAATTGATAATAAAGAGCATGGTAAATCAAAGTGGTTAGGAGAATTTATAAGTGTTAAAAATATAAAAAAAGGAAAACACCATATTGAACTATATTATTATCCAAGAGGACTTAATTTAGGAATAACAATTACACTATTAACAATTATTTTTATTAGTATTAAAAGTATAATTAATAGAAAAGATAATAATAAAAAAGATTAGGCAATTCAATAGCCTAATCTTTTTTTATTTTATATATTATTTAACTTCAATAATTTTAACTTGCATATCACCAGCAGGAATTTCAATGGTAACTTCTTCATTAGTCTTATGACCCAATAATCCCTTAGCAATTGGTGAATCATTAGAAATTTTACCAGACATTGGATCCGCTTCAGCAGCCCCAACAATTTGGTATGTTTCAGGATCTTCATCAGGTAGTTCTTTAAAAGTAACTGTTTTACCAACATTTACAAGATCTTTATCAACATCTTCATTATCAACAACTTGAGAATATTGCAACATATGTTCCACAGTAGTAATTCTACTTTCTAGCATACTTTGTTCATTCTTAGCTGATTCATATTCAGAATTTTCAGATAAATCACCATAACTTCTAGCAATTTTAATTCTTTCAATAATTTTTGGTCTTTGGTTTAATCTTAAATCTTCCAATTCATCTTCAAGTTTCTTTTTACCTTCAAGAGTCATTGGATATGTTTTATCTTCAGCCATACTAAATCTCCTTTAAATTAAATTGTTGTATCTATATTATTTAATACTTTATTATTACCATGCTTCAATAAAATTGATTGAATTTTTGTGGTTAATAAATCAATAGCAACTTGATTTTTACCACCCTCCGGCACAATTATATCAGCATAACGTTTACTTGGTTCTACAAATTGATTATACATTGGTCTAACAGTTTCTAAGTATTGTTGAACCACTTCATCCAACGTACGTCCTCTTTCCTTTGTATCGCGTTGAATTCTTCTTAAAATGCGAATATCATCATCAGTATCAACAAATACCTTAATATCCATTAAGTCCCTTAAGCGTTTGTCATCTAAAATCAAAATACCTTCAAGGATAATTACATCTCTAGGTTCTTGAGTAATGGTTTTATCACTACGGTTTAATTTTGTATAGTCATACACTGGCTTTTCAATTGATTCATAATTCAATAATTTGTGTAAATCATCTATTAACAAATCAGTATCAAATGCTAACGGATGATCATAATTGGTTTCTTCTCTTTCAGCCCAAGTTTTGTGAGACTGATCCTTATAGTAAGAATCTTGTTGAAGTATCATTATTGAATGACCTAATAATTGATTAAAAATTGCACGACTTACAGTAGTTTTTCCACTACCAGAACCGCCAGTTACCCCGATAACAACAGGACGTTTTTTATTTTCTACCATAGTAATCTCTCCAAATCAATTTTATCTCATATAATTATTGTTCTTAACTACTGAACTAGTGTTAACCAAATTACTAGAAAATACAACTTTATTCTTTTTAGGGTCAATGTAAAAGTGTAAATAATTTTTATCCATATTCTTAGGATTCAACACTGCCTTAACAGAATTTATACTTGGATTACTAATTGGTCCAGGTCCATATCCAGTATGTTTAAATAAATTATAAGCAGATTTAATCTTATAATCCTTTTTGTCAATTTTTTGATTAAAACTTTTCCCACTAGCATACAAAATAGAGGATTTCATTTCAAGTGGTAATCCATTATTTAAACGATTTAATAATACCCCAGCAATTTGCTGTCTATCAAATTCACTATATCTTTCTAATTCAATCATCGAAGCCAAGCTTAATACTTGTTGTACTGAAAAACCTTTTTTATCGATTTCTTTATAATAAGGCTTTAGTTCATTATTAGTTTTATCTAGCATTTGTTTTATTAGGTCTTTTAGTGAAACATCATTTTGAGAATTATAAGTAGCCGGATAGAGATAGCCTTCTAATTTATATCTTGTATCTTTAGCGTTAAATGATGACTTGAGCATCTCTGGATATTGTTTTTTTAACTGTGATAAATATTCTTTATCATTCATTAAACTTATAAATTCAGAGCTGGAATATTTACTGTTGCTATTAACATTTTTAGATATTTGCTCTATATTATCGCCTTCCCTAATAAGAAAGCGACCGTAACGACCTTGTAAAGGTTGAGCTGATCCACCTTTTTCTAATTTCTTAGCAATTAAATCTAAGCTCATAGATGGTGAAAACTCATAATATCCTGCTTTTAAATTAGAATAATGATGACTGTTAACAAAGTAGTCAAAAACCATCCCACTTTTTACAACATTTTGATCTTGTAAAATAGACCCAATTTTCTTATCAGAAGCACCCATAGGAATATTAATTTGTACTACACTTTTATCATGAGAATTAAGTGGTTGCAATGATCTATTCAAATATTGATGACCTAAGAAAAATATGAAGCATCCTAATATTATCAAAATTCCAATAATAGTAAAACTAATCTTTCTTCCTAAATTTTTGTGCTTCTTGGGAGAATCATTGGATTTTAATTTATTAGCCAATTTTATTCCTCCATATTTTTTAAACTAACGAATCTCAATTTCAAATTCTTTTTCAAGGTTTCTTTGAATCTTATCCATCGCCTTATTTACATCGTCATCAACTAAAGTATCTCTTTTATTTTGGAATGTTAAATTATAAGCCATTGATTTTTTACCACTTGGAACATGTTCTCCATTATACACATCAAATAACTTTACATGTTTCAAGAAAGCTCCACCACGTTTATTAATAACATTCAAAATATCATTATTAGTAATATTTTCATCAATCAAAATGGCAATATCTCTGGAAATAGAAGGATATTTTGAAATAGATTCATAACTTTGATTGGTCTTATGAAGATTGCTCAATAGTTGTAAATTCAAATCAAATACATAAGTAGTATTAATCTTAAATTTTTTAGCAATATTAGGATGAACTTCACCAATAAATCCAACATAATGTCCATGAATCATAATATCAGCTGTTCTACCAGGATGCATTTCTGGATAGTCTGCATTTGCAATGTATTCAACTTGATTAGCAAAACCAATTGATTCTAAATATTTATCAACAATCCCTTTAATTTGATAGAAATCAACTTCTTTTGCTTTTTCATTCCAAGTGCTACGTAACAATGAACCAGTAATGGCTACAGAAATATGTTCTATTTCTGAAGGTCTATCTTCATTCTCATTTTCTTTGTAAAATACTCTTCCTTGTTCATATAAAGCAACATCATGAACATTTCTAGCTTTATTATATGCAATGTCATCTAATAAACCAGTAACTAAATTCATTCTTAAAGTTTCATGATCATTGGTCATAGGATAACTTAAATTTGTTTCAAATGATTTTTGCATCATAAACATGTTAGCTTTGTCTTTGCTAGTCAAAGCATAAGAAATAGCATGAGTTAATCCTAGTCCTTCTAAAATATTTCTACTGTTACGAATTAGTTGTTGTTTTGGTTGTAATTTTCCAGTCGTCATTGTAGTTGTTGGCAATGTTGAAGGAAGATTATCATATCCATAAATTCTAGCTACTTCTTCAATTAAATCAGCATCGATATGAATATCCCAACGACGTGTTGGTACAGTAACTACAAAAGTATCCCCATCAACTTTAGTATCAAAACCTAATCGTTCAAATATATCTTTTACTTGTTCACTTGAAAGATTTGTTCCCAAAACATGGTTTATTTTAGTTAAAGTGATGTTTACTATAACTGGTTGAGCATTAAATTCACTACCGTTTAAAGTATCATCACAAACTTCACCATTAGCCAACTCATTACTCATTTGACAAGCATTTTCCATTACTTCATCTAGACCACCACGATTAATACCACGTTCAAATCTTTGTGAAGCTTCAGTGTGAATAACATGTTTACGAGCCATTTTTCTAACTTTAATTGGATCAAACACTGCACATTCAAATAATACATTTTTAGTATCGTTAGTAATTGAGGTATCAATTCCACCAATAACACCGGCTAATGCAATTGGGCGATCATCGGCAACTACAATATCATTTTCGTCTAAGTCAACTTCATCTTCAGCTAAAGTAGTAATTTTTTCACCTTTTTTAGCATTTCTAACAGAAATATTATTGCCATGTAATTTATCTAAATCATATGCATGCATAGGTTGACCAAATTTAAGCATTAGATAATTAGTAATATCAATAATGTTATTAATTGGTTTAATACCAGCGTTCCATAAACGAATTTGTAGCCATAATGGGCTTGGATTAATTTCAACATTATTAACAATACGATTTTTATATGTTAAAGCAATTTGGCTATCAACATCACTACTAATTTGATCAGCGGTCTTTTTACCAGAAGTTTTTTGAACTTTAACATTATCAAAATTAACTGGCTTATTATAAATAGCTGATAGATCATGGATAGTACCATACATACTTAACATATCGCCACGATTAGGAGTAACATCTAAATCTATTAATTCATCATCCATCCCTATATATTTATAAACATCATTACCAACTTTGGCATCTTTAGGTAAAAAGTAAATTCCATCAGCCCATTCTTTAGGCACAACATCTTTTGGATAACCAATCTCATCTAATGCACATAACATTCCGTTTGATTGGATACCACGCATCTTAGATTTTTTAATTTTAATATTGTTGGCAATACGAGCTCCTGATAATGCAACTATTACCTTTTTACCTTTTTCAACATTAGGAGCACCACAAACAATTTGTACTGGTTCATCGTCACCCACATCAACTTGACAAATATGTAAATGATCAGAATCAGGATGGTCTTCTAAGCTCAAAATTTGTCCAACAACGATTTTTTTAAGTCCTTCACTAGGTTTTATAACAGAATCAACTTCAACAGAAGAACGTTCAATTTTTTCGGCTAATTCATCAACTGGAATATCTAAGTCAATATATTCCTTAAGCCATTTATAAGATACTCGCATATAAAATTCTCCTTAATTAAATTGTGATAAGAAACGTACATCATTTAGATAGAAATCACGGATATCATCAACACCGTATTTCAACATTGCAAAACGATCTGGGCCTAAACCAAATGCAAATCCACCATAAGATTCAGCATCAACACCAGCCATTTTTAGAACATTAGGATGAACCATTCCAGCACCTAACACTTCAATCCATCCAGTATGCTTACATACTTCACAACCCTTACCATTACATTTAAAACATGTAACATCAGCTTCAACTGATGGCTCAGTGAATGGGAAGTAACTAGGTCTTAGTCTAATATCATATTTATCACCAAATAATTGATGTAATAAATATTCTAAAGTACCCTTTAAGTCAGCCATTGTAATATGTTTATCAATTACAATTCCTTCAACTTGATGGAATTGATGAGAATGAGTAGGATCATCAGTATCACGGCGATAAACAACTCCAGGAGAAATCATCTTTAAAGGTCCTTTAGAAAAATCATGTTTTTCTAAAGTTCTAGCTTGCATTGGAGAAGTTTGTGTTCTCATCAAAATATCTTTAGTAATGTAAAATGTATCTTGCATATCTCTAGCAGGATGATTTTTAGGCAAATTCATCATTTCAAAATTATATTTATCTTCTTCAACTTCTGGTCCACTTAATACTTCATAACCCATCCCCATGAACATATCAGAAATTTCATCAATAATTGATTGAATAACGTGTGGATGACCTTTAGCTACGGAATCACCAGGTAGTGTGACGTCAATTTTTTCTGATGCTAGCTTCTTATTCAAAGCAATAGTTTCTAACTCTTCTTGCTTCTTATCTAAAGCAGTTTGGATATCATCACGAATCTTATTAGAATAACTACCCACTTTTGGACGTTCTTCAACTGGTAAATCTTTAATTCCTCTTAAAGCTTTAGTAATAAGACCCTTCTTACCTAATAAATGAACTTTTATTTCATCGTTCATTTTTTTTACATTAGTTGCATTTTCAATATTTTTTAGACCATCATCACGTAATTTGGTCAAATCATCTTTTAAACTCATAAATTTCTCCCTTCATACATAAAAAAAGCTCCATCCCATAAGGGACGAAGCTTCGCGGTACCACCCTAGTTTATGAAAATATCAGAATAAATTCATACACTCAATCTTCATAACGGCAATTAACCGGATAATTTTTGTTATTAATAACTCCCAATATCAGCTCAGAAAATGAATTCAACTAATCTATTGATTGATCTCAGTATACACAATCTTCCTGTTAATATTAGTCTACTACTTTTTCTTCGTCACTCTTATCTAAAATAATAATGCAATTTAAAACTCCGGTCAAGATAAGTTTTATAATTTATACCACTTATCTGACCATTTATGGATTTCATACATAATAGGTTCTAATTCTTTACCCCTTTTCGTTAATTCATACTGAATTAACGATGAATCCTTAAAAGTGTTTCTAGATACAATATTATCTTTTTCTAGTTCTCTAAGTCTTTCAACTAAAACACGATCACTACATTTATCAATAGTTTTAGCAATTGTCTTAAATCTTTGAGGACCATTCACTAATAATGTTTCTATAATTAAGCCATTCCATTTTTTACCTAGAATGGAAAAAGTTTTTTCAAATTTTGGACATAGATTACAGTCAAGTTCTGACTGTAATTCTTTACTTGATTCCAATATTATTACCCCTTACAAACTTTTAGTACTAAATATTTGCTTAATGTTCCTATATTTAGGTGCAAAATATTCTCTAACAGCATCGTAATCATCAACTAAAGAAACAATAACACTTTCAGCATACTTAGGTTTACTTAACGTAAGTCCCCACATATGCTTAATAATAATATCTTTTTCCTTAGCATTTAAGTTAGTTATCTTTTCAGCATTACGTAAAGCAATTCTAGGATGCATATATGCATGTGAACCTAAATGAAATTTATCGGTTCTCCAATCATAATAAAATAAATCATGTAACAACCCGGCCCTAGCAGTTGACTTAGCATCTAAATTAAAGTTTTTTGCGATTTGATAACTTTCATAAGAAACATCAATACAATGCTTTAGTCTAGTAGATGAATGATGCTGAGTATAATTAGACAGCTCTTTTACCATTGATGAATTCAATAAGTCAGAAACATAAGACATATAAACTTTATCGTTTTTCCATGATTTTGTATTCATGCAAAGTATCTCCTTATTTAAAATTATTTTTTTAAATGAAACATTAATATGCCAGATGCAATAGCGACATTTAATGATTCTGCGTTTCCCTTAATAGGAATATATAAATTTTTATCTGTTATTTTAAGTAGATCATCTTGCATACCATTTCCTTCATTTCCCATGATTAATGCAAAATTCTCACTGGGAACAATTTCATTGTAAATAAAAGCGTCTTCGTTTAGTTCACTACCATAAACTTGATAGTTTTTATCTTTTAATATATCTATCCAATATAGTAAATTACCTTCAATTATTTTTAAATGAAATTGACTTCCTTGCATAGATCTTAAAACTTTAGGATTAAATTGACTAGATGTACCCTTACCAAAAATAACCCCGCTCATACCAGCAGCATCTGCCGTTCTAACCATTGTTCCAATATTACCTGGATCTTGTATATTGTCCAACAATAACCAGGATCCATTAATATTATTTTCATTAATATCTTCTTTACTAGGAAGCCCTACAATCGCAAAAATTCCTTGTGGGGTGATAGTGGATCCTAAATACTTAGCTACTTCATCATTAATTTCTATTAACTCACTATTATAGTATGATAGTTCATTTTGATGAAGAGTAAGTTGCTTTGCCGTTGTTAATATTACTTTTATATCTTGATTAGCATTTAATGCTTCATTTACTAAATGCCAACTTTCAAGAAGATAAGCAGATTGTTTTTCTCTGCCCTTTTTATTACTTAATTTTTTCCAAGCTTTTATTCTGTCATTTTTAACAGAAATTATTTTTTCCATAGTAAGGATTAACCCCTTTTGATATAGTAACTTATTCATATTATTTTATCACAATACTATAATAATATATAAATGATTGCAAAAAGTGAGGTAATAATTTATGAAACAAACAATTAAATTTATAATAAATGGAAACGTTCAAGGTGTTAGTTTTAGATGGTCAATAAAAACTTGGGCAGATAAAATTAACATCAAAGGCTATGTACAAAACCTTTCAGATGGATCAGTAAAAATTGTGGCTAATATTAAAAATGTAAACAATTTTATAAATGGTATAAAATCATTAAATAATCCCTTTATTAAAATAAGAAATATAGATTACACTTTATTGAATTATAAAGAATATAAAACTTTTTCAATTAAAATTTAATTTAGTAACACATTTCTGGTATTATTAGTAAGTGAAAAAAGTTAGGAAAGGTTTTTATAAATGAAGAATTTAAAGAAATATAGTGTTCTTTCATTTGTTGGTCTTGCAGCATTAACATTAACTGGCTGTGTTAGACAAGATGGGTCTGGTAAACCATATGGACTAACATATGAGTATTTAGCATTACCTGCTCAACACATTTTGGATTTTATGGCAAAATTTGTTGGTGGATATGGATGGGCAATTATTCTTTTAACAATAATTGTTAGAATGGTTTTATTACCTGCTATGATCAGTCAGATGAAAAAGTCTACTATGATGCAAGAGAAAATGAGTTTTGTTAGACCACAAATGAAAAAGATCCAAGAACGTCAAAGAAATGCCAAGACTAAAGAAGAACAGATGCAAATTCAACAAGAAATGATGCAACTGTATAGAAATAATAATATTAGTATGACTGGTGGAATTGGATGCTTACCATTAATAATTCAAATGCCAATTTATATTGCATTATATAATGGTATTCGTTTTTCCCCAGAAGTATCACATACAATGTTTTTAGGTATTAAATTAGGAGATAAAAGTTTAATCTTAGTTGCCCTTTCATTTGTTGCTTATATTATTCAAGGATATCTAATGACATTAGGTTTACCTGAAGATCAAAAGAAACAAATGAAAATGATGTCATATATAACTCCTGTTATGATTGCATTAATTACTTTTAGTGCTCCTGCAGGACTAGGATTTTACTTCTTTGTAAGTGGTATATTTGCATGTATTCAAACGCTAATCATTAACTTATATCGTCCAAAAATAAAAAAAGAAGTGGCTGCACAAGCTAAAGAACAGGCCAATCAAGAAGAACAAGAAATTCACGATATTACAGAAGAAGATTCAACATCTGTAAAGGATGATTCTCAAGAAAGGGCTATTGAAAGCAAAAAAGATACTGACTTGAGAAAGCGAAATTCTGGAAAACAAAATAATAAACATTAATTATAAAATAAAAGGACTATTACTAATATTAGTAATAGTCCTTTTATTTTAAATTATTCTTCTTTATAATCTAATTTTTTAATATGTTCAATTTTTTCTTTACTCAACAAAGGAAATGAAATTGTAAATACTGAACCGTATCCAGCAGAACTTTCTACAGAAATTTTTCCATGATAAGCTTCTACCAATCTTTTAGCGATAGATAAGCCTAAACCATTGCCACCTTGATTACGGCTTCTGGCCTTGTCAACACGATAAAAGCGATTAAAAATTTTATTAACACTATCTTGACTAATCCCCTCACCAAAATCTTGAACAGCAATATCAACATAACGGTATTTTCTAGACAATGAAATGTGGACTTCTTTACGATCTTTTGAATATTTAACTGCATTATCCAATAAAATAATAAGAATTTGTTCTAAATGGTTACGATAAATTTGAATAATAGTTTCCTTATCAATATCATCATCTAAGTTAAAAGTATAATCTGGATGAATCATTTTAAAATCATTAAATTCTTGATGAACAATATCCTGAACATCAGTTAATTTGTTATTATAATTGATTTCGACTTGTTCAGCTCTTGATAGATCAAGCATTTCTTGAACCAAACTTTTCATACGATTAATTTCGTCAATTGAAGATTGAATAGATTCATCTAAAATTTCAGGATCATCTTTACCCCATCTAGATAACATTTTTAAATGCCCTTGAATAACGGCAACTGGAGTTCTCAATTCATGAGAAACATCTTCAACAAATTGTTGTTGTTGATCGATATAACGTTGCATAGTATCAAGCATATCATTAAAAATATTTCCCAGATCAGTTAACTCATCATTTTGATTAAGCTTAGGCACCCTAACATTTGTCTCTGGTGAATCGTTTACACTACTTATCGTATCAGAAATCATTTTAATCGGCCTTAACATATATGCAGCTAACACATATGATAATAATGAAGCAAAAAACACACCTAATAACAATATTACGATTAATATTATCATTAATTTTTTAGTATAAATGTGATAATCAACTAAATTATTGATAACCCTTAAGTAACCTATCTTATTACCAGTCTTTTTAGAATAGATTGGCGCTTCTTCAATTAATGAATAATTGTTATTATAAATACTATTTTTATCAATTCTACTATTTATATGACCAATCTTCATAAATTTCTTTTCGGTTTGTTTAGAAAAAAAGATAGGATTAGCATCTTTATCAAAAACATTAACTATTATGTCATCTCTGGAAATACTACTAAATAAAGAATTTGAATGAACTCCATCTTCGTTCTTAGATTTATTAATATTTTCATTACGAGGACTAAGTATGCTTATAACTTCTTTTTCTGAAAGGTTATAATTAAATCCTGTCAGTTTTCCAGATAAAGCACTTAAAGTTTCACTAGTATGCACTGATTCTTGATTTAATAAAACATCAGAAAATCTATTATAGATTAAGAAAGAAAAAATAGATAAAATTAAGAAAATTATGATGGCAGAACCAATAGACCATTTCCATTTAAGAGATATCCATTTATTTTTGCCATTCACATTATCAACTTTATCGTCTTTTTTTACAATCATGATCTCATCACATACCCAGTACCTCTAACAGTTTGAATATAACTTTTTTGATCACTACGATCAATTTTATTTCTTAAGTATCTAACATATACATCAACTACATTGGTTTCAGCGTTAGAATCATATCCCCATACTTGATTAAGTAATACATCTCTAGCTAACACCACGTTCACATTTTCCATTAATGTTAATAAAAGTTCATATTCACGTTTAGTCAAATCTATGATGTCTTCGCCACGTTTTACAATTCGACTTTCTTTTTCAACCGTAATATCTTTAAAATGAACGACTTTTTGATTTTCAGTTTTTTCATCGCCTTCAATATTAATACGACGCAATAAAGCACGAACACGAGCTAATAATTCTTCAATAGCAAATGGCTTTACGATATAATCATCAGCACCATGATCAAATCCAGAAACTCTATCAATAACTGAATCTCTAGCAGTCATAATAATAATCGGAGTATTCTTCTTTTCTCTCAATCTTCTGGCTACTTCCATACCATTTAGTTTAGGTAACATTAAATCAAGTAATATAATGTCAAAGTCTTCATTAATGGCATCATCTAATCCGTCTCTACCATTAACTGCTACCTTGGTTTCATAACCTTCATGTTTAAGTTCTAGTTCAACAAATCTAGATAAACTTTTTTCGTCTTCTACTATTAAGATTCGACTCATACGAGTACACCCCTAAATACTTTTTAAAATTGTAATATACTAATACATTCTATCACAATAAAATGTTCAATAATAGCTGCATAACAACTATGAACATTTTATTTTATAAAATTTTAATTTATATATATGAATATTATAATCTGTAAGGTTTATTATTTAATTAATAAATGTTATTGATTATAGTTGTAAATTTATTTATAATTCTTAATGTTTAAAATTAATGAATAGAGGTACTTTTTATGAAAGCTGCTGTAGTTAGAAACAATTCAGATGGATATGTAGATATTAAGGATGTAAACTTAAGACCAATCAAAAATGGTGAAGCTTTAGTTGATGTTGAATACTGTGGACTTTGTCATACAGATTTACATGTTGCTTCTGGAGATTTTGGTGAACAACCCGGTAGAATTATTGGTCATGAAGGTGTTGGTAGAGTATCACAAGTTGCCGATGACGTAACTAATTTAAAAATTGGTGATCGTGTATCAATTGCTTGGTTCTTTAAAGGATGCGGACACTGTGAATATTGTTTAACTGGACGTGAAACTTTATGTCGTAATGTTGAAAATGCTGGTTTTACTGTTGATGGTGCAATGGCAGAACAAGTGATTGTTGATGCTGATTATGCTGTTAAAGTGCCAGAAGATTTAGATCCAGTTGAAGCAACATCATTAACTTGTGCTGGTGTTACAACATATAAAGCTCTTAAAGTTGGTAATTTAAGACCAGGTCAATGGAGTGAAGTTGTTGGTGCTGGAGGCTTAGGTAATTTAGCAATTCAATTTGCTCATAATGTGTTTAATGCACATGTAGTTGCTGTTGATGGAAATGAAAAGAAATTACAAGCAGCAAAAGAAAATGGTGCTGAATTATTAATTAATCGTCATGATTCAGACGTATCAAAAACTATTCAAGAAAAAGTTGGTGGAGTTCATAGCTCAGTTGTTACTGCAGTTAACAAAGATGCATTTACCACTGCTATCAACGCTCTAAGACCTGATGGTAAATTAGTTGCAGTTGCATTGCCTAAAGGAGATATGGCCTTAAATATTGATAAAACTGTTCTTGATGGAATTCAAGTTGCTGGTTCACTTGTCGGAACTAGACAAGATTTAACGGAAACTTTCCAATTTGGTAGTGAAGGAAAAGTAAAACCAATTGTTCAAACATGTAAATTAGAAGATATTAATCAAGTTATTGATGATATGAAGAATAATAAAATTGTTGGTAGAATGGTTGTAGATTTCACTAAATAATTAAAAACACTCCTTTTCAAATTAAGGAAATGAACCGCCTACAAAAGTTAGTTTTAAATGCCCAACTTTTGTAAGGCGGTTTTTTTCTATGACAAAATACTCAACTTAAATTGAAAAATTATACTAATGGTTGTATCTCTGCAGTTATTAATGAAGGAACCAAAGAAATTTTATCAATACAGGTTAGTTCTTCTCCTAATCAACAATTAATTTATAAGGCCTTAAAAGAGAATATCTTAATAACTTTGAAATTAAAAATATCAAAATGTTAACGAAGTTAACTAAAGATTATTTAAAATTTTTTAACAATCAAAGAATTTCATTAAAAACAAAAGGAATGACTCCGATTGAATATCGAAATCATTCCATAAAGAATCATTTAATTTAATATAAATATCTAACTTTTGTAAGTCACACCAGAAAAGGACTCTTTTTATTTTAGAAAATAAAAAAAGATATCAGATTCCATGGTGATCTGATATCTTTAAAAAATATTAGTCGTTAGTTTTAACAACTTGTTTTCCATCATAGTATCCACAACTAGGACAAACCATATGAGGTTTACGTAATTCACCACAGTTTGGACAAGCACTCAAACCTGGGTTAGCCAACTTAATGTGGCCACGACGCATACCCTTTTTAGCTTTTGAAGTTTTTCTCTTTGGTACAGCCAATGCAAAGACCCCCCTTACTCTTTAAAATAAAATATCCACTAGTGAAAAATTTTAAGTCTTACCAATTAATTATCACTATCGTTAAATAGATTTTTTAGCTTAGCAAGACGTGGATCTACTTTTTTATTATCTGTCTTTTGATTGTCATATTCTTCTTCAGAAATAACTTCCCAATCATTACCCTTAGGCATTTCACTACCATTCTTTTCATCAGGCGACAGAATATGCATTGGAATTTGTAAGATAACGTTGTCTGCAACTGATTTATCAAAATCAATAACACCATCATCATCTAATAAAAATGCAGCTTCATCTTCTTCTTCATATTTCCTCAGTTGAGCTCTTGTATCCACATAAACTTCATCTATTTTAAAGTTTAAAGGAAGCTCAACTGGGTTCAAAGATCTTGATGAAGGCACTACGATATTACCACGAACATGAGCATTAACAATGGCATTACCATTGTCATAGAATACATAAGCATCCACACTAAATTTATCATTAGCAGAAATGACATATTTACTATATCTTTCCATAATATCTTGAGATAAATCCATCTTTTCACTAACATAAAGTGGTTTATTCTTGTAATCTGATAATTCTCTTAATACCCATTTCATAGGTTTACCTCCTAATGCAACGACGTTAATTATACATAGTAATAAGATAGTTTGTCAAGGTGTTTTCCTTGATACCTAAAATTACTAAAATATTAACGGTACTTTATATAAATCTTCATTCTTTTTACTTTCAATACTATATATATTACCAGATAAGTAGTCAAACTTAAGCTCTTTTTCTAGCAAATCTTTGCTAGGCTTTGAAATAATCATCATATCAGTGTTTTTCTTTATTTGTTTAAGATATTTTCTTCCTAAATTATTAAAACCTAATATACGAATATACTCAGAGGAATTTTCAAAATCAATAGATTTAAAGTTCATTAAAACATATACACAAAGTCGTCTTAGTCTAGCAAATGTATATCTTTTGGTCTTTAAATTATTTAAAAATTCATCAAAGGTATTAGATACTTCAATATTTTTTTTGAATCTATACTCTAAGCCCTCTGTCATTTGATAAATGCTTCTTAATTCATTAACAGAGTTGGTTAATATTTTGTATTTTAAATATTTCCAAAAAATATTCCAATCAATGTATTGATTATCCTCAATGATTTCCAAGGTAGATTTAGGGACTACATTATAAATTTTAGAAAAATTGTTAATGTTTTTTCTAATAGATGTTGCACTAGAAATATTTAAATTAGAAGCAATTATTTCAACATCATTATGATTACTAATCTTTCGTTTAACAGGAATTAATTCCATAGGTATAGATAGCTGTCTATTATATAAAGCATAATTAAATGCTAAAATATCATTCGGTTTGTTTATAAAAAAACCAGTTTTTTCGGCAATTAATTGTTGAATTGCTGAAGTATAGTTTTCCTCATAATTTTTAAAATATTCAGGATTTTCTAAATTAACAGTAGCTAATTTAGAAAAATTCATTTCTGGACTTTCACTGCCAAATGATAACCATTTACATTGCAAAGCACCTAATATATTGACCGCAGCTTTAGCAAATATGCTTGCTGGCTGAACAGAATATTGAAATGGTAACTCTACAACCAAATCAACATCATTTTCTAGTGCCATTTTAGCACGATTCCATTTATCAAAAGAAGCTGGCTGGCCTCTTTGAACCCAATTTCCACTCATAACTACAATACATAAATCGGCATGGGTAAGTTCCTTGGCTTTTTTTATTTGGTATAAATGTCCATTATGGAAAGGATTATATTCACTAATTATTCCAACTGCATTTAACATATTATCACTTCTCACAAATAAAAAACCATCTAGTAGTATTTTCGTCTATTTTATTTTTTCCAAAATCACTAAAAACATTTACTTTAGAAAAACCAACTGTGTCTAATGATGAAATATAATCTTCTAGATTATAAGTACGTTCATGATGCAACTCACTAAATTCATCATAAGCATCTAATTCTTCATTGTAGTTAAAAAATGATAAATCATGATCAACAGAATGCTCTTCATCCCCAATATAAGTTGTCCACATAAAAGCCCTAGTTTCGTCATGAAAATTATACATATATCCTGGATAAATCTTATCAGTCTGATAAGGGGTGATTACATCAAATAAATATTTTCCTTTATTGTTAAGGTGATTATATGCATTTTCAAAAGCGATTTCTAACTCTTGTAAGTTTTTTAAATAACATAGAGAATCATCAAAACATGTAATTACTTCATAATTGGGAAAAGAAGATAAATCTAACATATCGCCTTGAATTAAATTGGCAGTCTGATTTTTTCTTCTTAAATTATCATCAGCAATTGTTAACATATCCGAAGACATATCAAGTCCACTAACATTATATTTTTTGTTTCTCAATAAAGAAATTAGTCTACCTGTACCACAAGCAACGTCTAAAATATCATCATCTGCATTAGCGTTATGTTCAACAAAATCCAACCACTTGTCATACATGGTTGGATCAAATAATTCATCATATAATTCTGCAAATTCTTGATAAATCATATTATTTTACCCATTGATCAATTTTTACTGATGGTGCATCTGACCATAACTTTTCTAGATTGTAATATTCTCTTTCATCACTTTGAAATACATGAACAATTACATCCCCTAAATCAACCAAAATCCATTTTGCAGTATCTTTACCTTCTACTTGTTGCACTTCAACATTTGCTGCTTCCGCTTGGTCTACAATTTCATCAGCAATTGATTTTACTTGACGATTTGAAGTTGCATCCATAATCACAAAATAATCTGACATTAAACTAACTTCATGTACATTTAAAGCAACAATATTATTTGCTCGTTTACTATCTGCAGCTTTTACTACTACTTCTAAAGTATCTTTACTACTCATTTATAAATTGCTCCTTATTACTTTATTTTTGAATTAACAACCCATTGATTATAAGTATCAATAGTTTTCGGATAAACTGATTTATTATTAGAAATTAAATATTCAAGTGTATGTTTAGTTTGATATGCAACACCATCTTGTAAATTATTAAATGTAATTTTTCTGGCTTCATCAACACCTGGGAATTCACGACCCATTTCAAGATAATCTGCCATATAAACGATTTGAGATAAAGTAGACATATATTTAGAACCTGTTGTGTGATATTTTACAGCATTAAGAATTTCCACATTGGAAATTTTCAATTCATTTTGCACAAACAAATATCCTACTGCTCCATGCCAAATTGCATTACCATAATTTAATAAATTTTCATTCAAATGATATTTTTTAATAGCAGCAATAAAGTCTTCATCAGGCCTTTGTTTAGCATAATCGTGAACTAATCCTCCAATGCTAGCCATTTCTTCATCAAAATCATTTAATTTAGCTAACTTAATAGCCATTTGTTCAACTCTTAAAACATGTTCAAATCTAGATTGCTTTAGAGCTGATTTTAATTTATTAATCAATTCTTTTCTGCTATATGGAACAATATTTTCTTTATATTCTAATTCGACTTCATTCATAAATATGATGCTCCTTTATATATTGTAAAACCTCATCTGGAATCAAATAACGTACAGATTGTCCGTCTTTAATACTATTACGAATAAGTGTTGAAGAAATATCAAGCTTATGAACATTCAATTTAATAATACTATATTTTGAATTATTATCGTATTTTCCTCTTTGAATACCAACAAATTTTATTATTTTAGTTAATTCATCAATTTTATACCATTTAGGCAAATAATGAACCATGTCACCACCAATAATAAAATAATAATCACTATTTGGATTATTACGCAACAATGCATTCATTGTATCATAAGTATAGCTCTTACCTTTTCTATCAATTTCATCCATCAAAATACCAAAATTATGATTATCTTTGATTGCCAAATTAACCATATTAACCCTATCAACAGAACTAATTGCAGACTTTTGATCAATATGGGGAGGAATATAATCAGGCATAAATAAAACTTTGTCCAAATTCAATTTAGTTCTAACTTGTTCAGCAATAAATAAGTGTCCATTATGAATGGGATTAAATGTCCCACCCAAAATACCAATTTTCTTTTTGCGCATCTTAAACAGCTCTTTAAATATTTTTAACTTCTACAGAATAATTTTGAAATTTTTCTTTACTTGCCGGCATAAATAATAATAGTGTTTTTCCAATAGTTTGAACTACAGATACATCACTATTTTCTTCAATAAATGATTTTACATCTGATACACTTTCATCAGCATTTTGTTGAATATTAATTTTAATTAACTCTCTTCTTTGTAATGCATCGAAAATTTGATCTAACCAGATTTCATTTAGTCCATTTTTCCCCACAGAAAATAAAGGCTTCATACGATTAGCTTGTGATCTCAAATAACGCTTTTGTTTACCTCTTAATTTCATTGAAATTCTCCTTATAATTAAATCATTGCTCTTCTTAACAACACAGAAACTCCTTTGGGAGCCCATCCCGCTACTACAACATCTGAAGGTACGGTAATCCATCCTAAGCCTTCAATTACTAAATCACTTTTTTGATCTGTCTTAAATTCATATCGAACTAATTCTGGAAAATCTTCAATAGAATCTTTACTAGGTGGAGTTAACATTTCTCCAAAATGTTTACTATAAAATGCGTCTGCATTGATAAGTTTAGTTCTATGAATGAAAAGATTATTTTCAACATAAACTATAAATCCATGCTTTTTATCTCCATTAACATAATCAAACCTAGCAACACCACCAAAGAATAAGGTCTGTTCCGGGTTCAATTGATACACTTTAGGTTTAATTTGTTTTTGTGGTTCAACAACCTTTAAATCCTTTCCAGTAAGATAATGAGCCATTTGTTCTTTATGAATAATTCCAGGAGTATCGACTAATTTATGTCCATCTTCTAAATTAATACTAATTTTATCTAAAGTAGTACCAGGAAATCTTGAAGTTGTAATTAACTCTTTTATTCCAGTATTTTGCTTAATAATTTGGTTAATTAAGGTTGACTTACCAACATTAGTTACACCGACAACATAAACATCTCTATTTTTACGATATTTATCAATATTATTTAATAAATTATCAACAGATTCATTAGTTCTAGCTGAAACTAATTCTACATCAATAGGTCTAATTCCTGCTTCGTTAGAACGTTGCCTAATCCAATCTCTTAATTTACGATTTTTTAATGATTTTGGTAACAGATCGGCCTTATTTCCAACTAACATAATTGGATTGTCACCAACAAAACGATGCAGTCCTGGAATTAAACTACCATTAAAATCAAAGATATCTACTAAGTAAACGATTAATGCATTAGCATCTCTAATTTGATTTAAAAGTGCTAAGAAATCATCATCAGTCAAACTTACAGGAGAAATTTCATTATAGTGACGCAATCTAAAACATCTTTGACAATAAATTTCACCAGTTTCTTTTCCTTTATCTAAAGCTGATTTAGGAGTATAGCCTAATTCATCAGGAGTATCCATTTGAATTTGGGCTCCACATCCAATACAACGCAAATCTTCGTTTTCTAAATTTTCAGTCATTAATATCCTCCTGCCATTTTAAATCAACATATTTTTTATTTAAATTTTTCCAAATCTTTTTTTCAATAAAACGATTTGGCTTTGTATTCCAAGCATCAGTTTCAATTAATGGTTTAACTAAGACACTTCTAACTCCAGCATTATTAGATGCCCAAACATCAGTTAAAAGTTGATCTCCAACCATTATAACTTGTTTTTTATTTAAGTGATATTTTTTTAATGCCTTGTTAATACCATTTGGAAATGGTTTTAAAGATCTAGATATAAAATCTAAATCTAGCATTTCTAAAGCTTTTTTCACTCTTGATCGTTTATTATTAGATATAACAACAAGTTCAATATTATGTTTGCTTAGATTATTCAACCAATTTCTAAGCTGAGGAGTTCCATATGGATTATTCCATGGGATTAAAGTGTTATCCAAATCTGTAAAAACATATTTTATTCCCATGTCTTCTAATTTAACTGGTGATATATTATAAATCATAGGTATCATCCAGGTTGGTTTAAATTTAGATATCATAATAATAAAACTCCTCTTAATAAATATATGTAAAGTAAGCAATTTTAATTACTTACTTAATAAGAAAAAAACTCCCACCTACTTACCTTAAGTGGTGAAAGTTTTATTTTTGAAAAATTATTTAACAGCTTTCTTAGCAGTTTCGGCTAATGAAGCAAATGCTTTTTCGTCATTTACAGCTAAATCAGCTAACATTTTACGGTTCATTTCAATGTTTGAAAGTTTCAAACCGTGCATTAATTTACTGTAGCTTAATCCATTCATACGAGCTGCTGCGTTAATACGAGCAATCCATAATCTTCTGAAATTACTTTTGTTTGCTTTACGATCACGGAATGCGTATTCGCGTGATTTCATAACTTGGTCTTTAGCAGTCTTGAAAAGACTGTGTTTACCTTCACGGTAACCCTTAGCTTGTTTTAAAACACGTTTACGACGTGCATGAGTAACTGTTCCACCCTTAACTCTTGGCATGTTTAAATCCTCCTATAATTATGTCTTATTAATTAAAACATTTTTTCGTATTTATTAGCAGTTGTCTTTTTGATCATGCTAGTTCCACGTAGGTTACGACGTTGTTTCTTTGTCTTACCGTGGAAACGGTGACTTGTAAATGCATTAGCACTCTTTAAACCACCCTTAGCGGTCTTTTTGAAACGCTTAGCAATAGCACGATTTGTTTTAGTCTTTGGCATTTTGAAATCCTCCCTTAAATTCTTTAAAGTATTATATAAATACTAACTATTTTTTATCGCTTGATTTAGGTGCGAGCATTAGGAACATACTTCTTCCATCCATTTTTGCTCGTTGAGTAACATTAGCAACTTCTGATGTAGATTCTGCCATTCTGTTTAACACATCACGACCAATTTCTTTATGTGTGATGGCACGTCCCTTGAAACGAATTGATACTCGAACTTTTTCACCCTTTGATAAGAATTTTTGAGTTCTTTTCAATTTAGTGTTGAAATCATTAGTATCAATAGTTGGGCTAAGTCTAATTTCCTTAACACTGACAACTTTTTGTTTCTTACGAGCTTGACGAGCTTTCTTTTGTTGTTCAAAGCGGTATTTACCGTAATCTAATACTTTAGCAACCATAGGCTTAGCTTTAGGAGCTACAACTACAAGATCTAATCCTGCATCTTCAGCAAGTTTCATTGCTTCCGCCTTTGACTTAACTCCTAATTGATCACCATTTGCACCAATTAAACGAACTTCACGTGCTCGAATTCCATCATTAACCATCATATCGTTTGCTATGGTAATTCACCTCCAAGTATATTAAAAAGCAGAAAAAATACGGGAACCTAAGAAGGCCCCCGCATTTGTCCTTTGTAAAATAAACAAAGGTTCATCCGATATCATGCCTAGCGACTTAATTATCACTGAGGCGAGAAGCGGGAAGGCTTCTGCTTTTTCGATAATTTAATAATACCAAATTAATAATTAATTGTCAACAAATTATTTATTTCCTCTAGAATAATTATCAATATCATTTTGAATCTCTTTAGTAAATTCATCAAAAGATTCATCTTTACTGTCTTTTTCACTATATTTACGTACAGAAACGCTATTGGAATTCATTTCATTATCACCAACAACTAATGTATAAGGAATCTTATTAGTTTGAGCATCACGAATTAAGTAACCCATTTTTTCATTACGGTCGTCAACACTTGAGCGAATACCCATTTTAACTAATTTTTCATTAATTTTTTTAGCATAATCACCATGTTTATCCATGCTTACAGGAATAATTTTAACTTGATGAGGAGCTAACCATGTTGGGAAAGCACCCTTATAAACTTCAATTAGATAAGCAATGAATCTTTCCATAGTTGAAACTAAACCACGGTGCATCATAACAGGACGGTGTTCTTTACCATCTTCACCAACATAATGTAGATCAAATCTTTCAGGTAACATAAAGTCTAATTGAATAGTAGATAGTGTCTCTTCATTACCCATAGCTGTGTATGTTTGAACATCAAGTTTAGGACCGTAGAATGCTGCTTCACCTTCAGCTTCAACATATTCTAAACCTAAATCATCCATAGCACCCTTAAGCATTGATTGAGACTTGTTCCACATTTCATCATCATCAAAATACTTTTCGGTATTCTTTGGATCACGGTAACTTAATCTAAAGTGATAATTACTAATATCAAAATCCTTGTATACTTCAGTCATTAAGTGCAAGATTTTCTTAAATTCATCTTGAATTTGATCAATTGCTAAGAAAGTGTGACCATCATTTAATGTCATTTCACGTACACGTTGTAATCCTGATAAAGCACCTGATTTTTCATATCTATGCATCATTCCTAATTCAGCGATACGAATTGGAAGTTCACGATATGATCGAATATGATGTTTATAAATTTGAATATGACTTGGACAGTTCATAGGACGTAACTCTAGTTCTTCACCATCTCCCATATCCATTGGTGGGAACATATCATCACGATAATGTGCCCAATGTCCTGAAGTTTTATAAGCATTAAGATTCATAAGAACTGGAGTAATAACATGTTCATAGCCATTAGCCAATTCTTTGTCCACAATATATCTTTCAACAACACGACGAACAGTAGCACCATTAGGCATCCAATATGCTAAACCTGCACCAACCTTAGGATCAACAAAGAATAAGTCTAGTTTGTTACCAATAACACGATGGTCACGTTCTTTAGCTTCTTGACGTTTTTTAACATCGGCATCTAAATCTGCTTTCTTATAGAATGCAGTTGCAAAAATTCTTTGTAACATTGGGTTTGATGACTTACCTTCCCAGTATGCACCAGCAACTGATAGTAGCTTAAATTCTTTAACTTGTTTAGCAGATGGAAGAACAACACCTTCACCTAAGCCTAAATAATCACCAATTTGATAAAATACAACTTGATCATTCATAGCTAATTTATTAACTAACTTAGCTTGATATGGATCACCATCAACTTGCTTTAAGGCATCTTCTTTGCTTAAAACTTTACGTTCAATTTGAACATTATTTTTAACCATTTTATGCATACGTTCTTCAAGTTGAGGCAATTCATCAGCACTAACTTGAGTTTCTCTTTTATCAGTATCAACAAAGAATCCATCATCATCAGAAGTACTTTCACCGAATTGAATATTTGTAAATTGATCCGCTAATGCAGCCTTTAATAGTTGAGAAGCTGTTTGACGTAATACTTTTAAACCGTCATCAGAATCTTTAGTTACAATTTCAATTTTGCCACCAGAATTCAATGGTAAATCTATATCAACCATTTTATCGTCAATTTTTCCGGCAACTGCTTTTTTAGCTAAACTAATGGAGATAGATTTAGCGATATCTTCAGTAGTTACACCCTCATCAAAATCTTTTACATTTCCATCTGGAAATTCAAAAGAAAGCTTAGCCATAAATATCTCTCCTCTTTGATTAATTTATACGGGGAAGGAATAAAAAAAGTCCCTAGCGTCACAAAAAAGTAACACTAGGGACGTAAATTACGTGGTTCCACCCGAATTCTATCTACATATATCATATGTAGACCTCATAGTTAGTCTTTAACGGTAACAACCCGATTTAGAATTTCCTCTAAGTCATTCATAAAAGTGGTAATTTAAAAATCAAATATAAAGAAACTTACAGTTAATGTTCCTTCTCCCTGAAAATTTAAATAATTAAATTATATCTTCTACATTTACAATTATGATTATTTAAAGATAAAATGTCAAGTATATTTTATTGTGGACGGCGATTATCACCAGTTATTTTAACCTCTTTGGATAAAAAGCGAATTCTTTGCATAATTCTTTGAGCTTTCAAGGGCTCTTCATCACCCTTATTATTAAATTTCAGATGATTATGTTCAAACTCACTCATTGAGTAGTTAGATGTAAAAAATGTAGGCAGTGAATTTTGCATTCTATATTCCAATATTACACTAAAAATATCATCTCGAATCCAAGAAGACATATCATCAGCACCAATATCATCTAATATGAGTAAAGGCATTTGCTTAATCCTATCTAACTTTTTGGCAACAGTATTGTTTTTAATAGAATTTTTCATTTCAGTAACAAAGCTAGGAAAATGTAATAACATTACTTCATATCCATTTTTAACTAGTTCATTTGCCATTGCAGCCATTAGAAATGTTTTCCCAACTCCAAATTCACCATGAAGGTAAATTCCTTGATGATATTTTTTAGAATCTTGTTCATAATCAACAATAAATTGCAATATATCGTTATATGCATCTATACGTTCCTGATCTTTATCAGTATAAAATTGTTTTAAATCAATTTTTCTTAATGCATTGGGCAAAGAAACTAAATGCATTTTCTTTAACATTTTTGCATTCTTAATAGAAGCTAGTTTACTTTTTGTTGGAACATAAGCAACATTAATTGAGTCCTTACTAAGCTCTAATTTAGGTTCGTATCCTGGAATTGTAGAATTTTTACCAGAAATAACTTTATCTCGTTCATTAACAAATTCATATAATTTAGAAATAGATTTAATAATTGTTTGGTGATCTAAATTATTTTTATTAGCATTCAAAAATTCATTTACATCTTTGTCTTTTAAAACATTATTAGCAAGCTTTTTAAATTGCTCACCAAACTTCTTATTAATCATTAACCTTGATAGCTCATCACTTAAATTTTCCATTGTCTACCCTCACTTTTTACCCCAATTTCTAATTCTTTTTAGTTTATCTTCTAATTCTTTTTTTCTAGATTCATCCGGAATCGAATCTTTATCTTGGGTATTCTTTTTGTCTTTTTTCACAGAATTATCTTTTACATCATTATTTTTTGCCCAGTCAGGAAGTTCTTCCTTAATTGGTTTACGATAACTTCTCTTATGCTCACGCTTCTTTTCATCAGATGTCTTTTTGCGATTCCTAATTTCTGAAATAGCATCCTCAGCATTTCTAATTCCCTTTTGCGACCAATTGTCAGCAATCGTGGTAAAAAGATTTCTACTTAATCCTGAATTTTTTTGATCAATAATTATATGATAAGTAACCATATTTATAACTTCTGATTTTAATACAGAAACATCCATTACGTCGCGAATAGTTCTAATTTCATTATCGTGAACAAAGCCGTCTACTTGTTTTTTCAATCCTTGTAAAAAATCTAAGGGAGAAAATTCTTTAGCCATATTCACTATCTGTTTTTCACCTTGATTAAGATTATTATTATCATTAGAAATATAAGATTTTCTATTATCTTCATTAAGGTTAACATTATTATTAGTAAAATTCCTATCAACCAATAATTTTAGTTTATTAGGATCAAAAACATTGTTATTAACATTAGTAGCTTTTTCAATAAATCTTGCCATTTCTGGTTCATTAATCCCATATAATAAATGCTCCGATTTGATTAAATGATGATTTTTCTTAACATCAGAAATATTTACAAAAGATTGCTCTAGTATTGATAATACTAAATTAAAATCAAAATCATCACCAGGGTCAATATCATTTGTACCAGATTCTGTAGGGTTCCCAACTAATGATTTAGCTTCGCTAACATTCTTAGGTGTATTAGATAATTCATTACTTTTAATATGAAAGACTTGCAAAAAATTTTTTGAAATATCATTATATTGTTTTAAATTGTAACTATCTAGTGTTACATCATTAACAATATCTTCATAACGATTTTCACCAATAGTCTGCAATAAAGTAACGCTTAACAAATCATCATTAAAAAATTGATTAATATCAAGCGGTTTTATAAGTTTATATACATAACGATGGTTATCATTTACATAAGTTTTGACTAGACCAGCACCTTCAAGTTTTAATCTAGCTTCATAAAATGTTTGAATATCAATATTTAAATAAGCAAGCAGTTCAAAATTAACGTGTAATTCAAAATCTTTATCTCGTTCATACATTCTCCAAAGATTATTTATTAAAGCATAAGCATTAATCCCAATAATTGGTTGATAAAGAATGTCTAAAGATTTTCTTTCTAAATCAGAAATTAAATAATCAGAAGTTAGAATAAAATTATCTTGAGGACTAATATTACGCCATTCTTCCATATTTATTCTCCATCATTTTTTTGACTCTTTTGATGATCATTATCTAAAACTTCTTTTAATTCATTATAAAAAACGGTCATATCTTTAAATTGACGATATACACTAGCAAATCTAATATATGCAATTTCATCAACATTTACTAGTTCTTTCATGACATATTCACCAATAGATTGACTTGGAATTTCATTTTCACCCATAGCTCTAATTTTAGATTCAACATTATCAACAATTGTTTTCATAGAATCCATAGAAACTGGGCGTTTTTCTGCTGATCTAATAATTCCCTTTAAAACTTTTTCACGATTAAATTCTTCTCTATTACCATTATTTTTAACTACTAATAATGGCGTTTGTTCAATTCTTTCAAAGGTAGTATATCTATAGCCACACTTTTCACATTCTCTACGGCGACGAATTACTTGTCCGTTTTCAGTAGGACGACTATCTACTACTCTAGATGAATTTTTATGGCAATGAGGACATTGCATTAACTTTCACCCCAAATTTTTAATTATCTATTTTATTAAACAATTTTATCACTTGATTACGAGTTTGCATAATGGAACCATTACTATCTATTAAATAATCAGCCAATTTTTCCTTAAAATTCAAAGGCCATTGACTTTTAATCCGCTTAATTGAATCAGAAATACTCAAATTATTTCTCGATTGTAATCTATTTAACTGATTCATAGGTGTACAAGTAACGACAACTATCCTATCGCACATAAAAGCATAACCATTTTCAAATAAAGTAGGCGCATCAAATATAACTATTTTTTCATTAGTATTATCAATAATTGATTGAACATCAGATCTAATATAAGGATCCATAATACGCACCAAATTAGTTAGGTTATCTTTATTTTCAAAAACGAGTTTAGCTAAATGAGAACGATTTAATTCACCATTTTTGTCTAGAATATCATTACCAAAATATTTTGTAATTGCATTTAAACAATCACTATCCTTCTGTTGTAACTGATAGGTTATTTTATCAGCATCAATTATTTGATATCCCATTTTTGCTAAACAATCAGAAACATTAGATTTTCCAGTTGCAATTCCGCCTGTCAGTCCAATTACTTTAACCATTTTTAGTCACTTTATGTTGGCAATTAGGACAAAAAGTTGTTCCTCTTTGAGCTACTTTAATTTTTTCCAAATTAGTTCCACATCTTTCACATGGCTCTCCAGCTCTTCCATAAACATGAAGACTGTTTTGAAATTGACCAGCTTCTCCATATGCATTTGAGTATGAATGAACGGTAGTACCATGACCTTTAATAGCCATTTTAATTTCTTCAATAATATTTTTTCTAAGTTCCATTATTTGATTATCAGAAATTGTATTAGTAATGGTTTCTGGATGAATTTTACTTAACCATAAAACCTCATCACAATAAATGTTACCTAAACCAGCAATATGACTTTGATTTAATAAAAATGGTTTTATTTTACCCCTACCTTTATTCATAATTGATTTCATATAATCAAATGTTAAATCATCTTCAGTGGGCTCTGGCCCAATTGTCCCAAGTCCTGATAATGTATGTTCATCACCATTTTTAATTAAATACATTCTGCCAAATTTTCGACTATCTTTGTATCTTAGTTCTCGATCATCATTTAAATGAAAAATTACATGTGTATGTTTTGTTGGTTCTGTGCCTTCGGGTTCAACATCATATTTTCCCTCCATTCTTAAATGGGAAACTAATGTCATGTCATTAGAAAAACGGAAAAGTAAGTATTTTCCTCTTCTATCTATTCTTTTTATATTTTGATTAGTTAAAGTAACTTTTAATTTTTCTGGATTAACATTAATCATTTTAGGATATAAAATATCAATACTATTAACATGCGATCCTTTCACTAATTGATTTAACCCCTCTTTAACAGTTTCTACTTCTGGTAATTCAGGCATTTAAAAAACCTCATTTCTTTATTTAATATTGTACCAATTACTACCATAATGGCTCTTAACGTTTAATGGTACTTGTAATTTAACAGCTGAATCCATTACTTTAGGTACCAATTTGCTTAAAGTTTTTATTTCTTCTTTGGGTGCTTCAAATATTAATTCATCATGAACTTGYAATAACATTTTTGCCTTTAAGTGATTATCCTTTAAAGCCTTTTCCATTTTTAACATTGCAATCTTAATAATATCAGCTGCACTACCTTGAATTGGTGAATTCATTGCTGTTCTAGCAGCAAATGATCTTTGATGAAAGTTCCTAGAATTAATATCTGGTAAATACCTGCGACGATTCAAAATAGTTTCAACGTAACCGTTATTTTTAGCTTTTTGAACAATATTATCCATATAATTTTTAACACTTGGGTATTCATTAAAATATTTTTCAATGAATTTCTTAGCGTCAGAACGACTAATACCGGTATTTCTAGCTAGACCGAAATCAGAGATTCCATAAACAATTCCAAAATTAACTGCCTTTGCTTGTCTTCTAAGCTCAGGAGTAACCTCACTATTGTTAGATAAGCCAAAAATTCTTCTGGCAGTAGATGCATGAATATCATCATTATGAATAAATTCATCTTGCATATTTTTATCATTTGAAATAGATGCTAAAACACGCAATTCAATTTGTGAATAATCAGATGAAAATATTTCCCAATCTTTATGACTTGGTACAAAAGCTTGTCTAATTTTTCGTCCTTCTTCAGTCCTAACTGGAATATTTTGTAAATTAGGATCTACTGATGACAAACGACCAGTTTGAGTAAGTGTTTGTAGATATCTAGTATGAACTTTATGATCATTTGGATGTATATCTTTTAATAATCCTTCAACATAGGTGGATAATATTTTATTTATTTGACGATAATCTAAAACTGACTGAACAATTGGATAGTCCGGAGCAAGTTTTTCTAAAACATCAACTGCTGTGGAATAACCAGTCTTAGTTTTTTTCAAAATTGGCAAATGAAGTTTTTCAAATAAAATTTCACCAAGTTGTTTAGGCGAAGCAATATTAAATTCAGTTCCAGCTTCATTATAAATTTTTTGTTGAATTTCATTTAAACGTTCTGTCAGCTTACTACTCATTTCTTTTAGAACATCACTGTCGACAACAATTCCAGCAATTTCCATTCTAGACAAAACAAATGTAAGTGGCAATTCAACATTATTGTATAAATCTAATTGATTATTATCTTTAAGTTCACTAAATAATTTATCTTTTAAAGAATTAATAGCCATCAATTTTCTTGCAAAGTGTTCAAATAATTTATCTTCAGATGGAATTTTACGTTTTGCACCTTTACCATAAACATCATCATCAGATTGAACTTCAAAATAATCGTGTTCATTAGCTACTTTTCCCAAATCATTACTATTATCATTGGTATTAAGTAAATAAGATGCTAATAATAAATCCAATCTTACATTTTTTAAACTAATACCTAATCTATTTAGACCAACATAAGTTCTTTTAGCATCAAATAAATTTTTGGTTATTTTATCATTTTCTAAAATGCCTTTTATTTCTGGCCTATTTAACATATCAATATTATCTGACACATAAATACTTTCATTAATTCTAATAGCAAAACCAATAAATGGATCAATATGATAATTTTCACCATCTATTCCCAAATAGAAAGTAACTTCAGATGGAACATTGTCAGATATCACTTTTAAATTATCATTATTAATTTCTGAATATTTAATTTTTTTCATAGATTCTGACTCATCAAAGTCCATTTGACTAAGAAATTTTCTAAAATTCATTTCGCGATAGAAATTTACTAATTTATCACGATCATCACCTAAGTAATTAAGATTGTCTAATTCTATTTCAATAGGAGCATCACGATCAATTCGTGCTAATTTCTTATCCAAAAACGCTTCCTCTTTATCATCAATTAAATGCTCTTTTAATTTTTTACCACTTACTTCATCTAAATGATTGTATAAATTTTCTACGCTATCAAATTGCTTAATTAACTTTAAAGATGTTTTATCCCCAACTCCTTGAACCCCAGGATAATTATCGGATGCATCTCCTTTTAATGACTTCCAATCAATAATTTGTGAAGGTTTTATCCCCATAGTTTCTTTGACATAATCAGTATCATAATGAGTCACTCCTGATACTCCACGATTAGAAATAGAGACTGTCGTCTTGTCTGAACATAACTGTGTTAAATCATTATCACCAGTTACAACTGTAGTTTCAAATCCTGCTTCATCAGCTTTTTTTGATAAGGTTCCAATTATGTCATCTGCTTCATAATTATCTAATTCGTAGGTCTTAATACCACGAGCGTCTAACATTTGTTTTACATATTTGAATTGTTCCAATAATTCATCAGGAGTCTTATGTCTTCCAGATTTATAACCAGAGTACATTTTCGTTCTAAAGGTTGTTTTTCCAGCATCAAATGCAACTAACGCGTGTGTTGGATTTACTTTATCTAGCATAATATCCAGCATATTGTTAAAACCATAAATGGCACTTGTATGAACACCTTTATTATTGGTAAAACGTTCAACTTGTTTAATTAAAGCATAGAAAGCTTTATAAATTATACTATTACCATCTATCAATAATAATCTTTTTTCAGCCATAAAATTCTCCTTTGATATTTATATATTAACTAAATTTTAACACTTTCTTTATGTTATTAATTATATACAAAATAAAAAAGATGATGTTGTAAAAACACCATCTTTTTATTATTAATCTCGATCATTGCCACCAAAGATACTTAATAATTGTAAGAATAGATTAATAAAATCTAAATACAATGTCATAGCACCATAAATGGCCAAACCATTTTCTGAAACATCTGATCCGTATTCATTATATGCATCTTTAACTTTTTGACTGTCATAGGCAATTAAAATTGTAAAAATAATAACTGCAATAATTGAAATAACAAATCCAAATAAAGGAATTCTTAAGAATGCATTAATAATACTTACAATAATTAATGCAATAAGTGCACCTAAGGCTTGTGTTCCAATTTTATCTAAGTTTTTCTTAGTAGTAACACCTATTAGGGCCATTACGACAAAATCAACAGTAGCAGTTAGAAAAGCTTGTGCAATAACAGTTGTACTATAAGATATAAAGATATATGAGTATAGACCTCCTGTTAGCACTGAAAATGCCATAAATAGGATAAAACCTAAAGAAGAATTCTTCATTGCAACAGAAGAAGTAGCCATAGCAAGGACAAACCATATAACAATTCCAACAATACTAGGAATAAGGCCTAAAGAAGCATGGTAAACAGAACCCATTAAATAAGAAACTATTCCTGAAATGAAAACTGATAAAGCCATCCATCCATATGTTTTAGTTAAAAATTTATTCATACCAAATGAATTATTTACCATACGACGACCTGTTTGATCATAATCATTCATGTATTAATCCTCCTTTATATAAAGTATAAGGTTTAATATATTTTACCAAACAAAGAGCCAATAGTACAAGTTTTTTAATTTACATTATTTGTAACATCATTTAATAATTCTTCATAAATCTTTTCATATTTTTGAATGTCTCCAGCTCCCATAAATACAACTACTGCATCATGATAATCTAAAAGTGGAGACATATTTTCGGCTTTAATTAAGCTACCATTTTTAGTGATTTTTGCTTCTAAATCAGAACTGGATACCTTACCAGCTTTTTCACGGGGAGAACTATAAATTTTAGTAATATAAACATCATCAGCTTTATTTAGACTATCTGCAAATTCATCTAGATAAGCAATAGTTCTACTAAAAGTATGGGGTTGAAAAACCGCAATAATTTTTTTGCTTGGATATTCTTGTCTAGCAGCATCTAAAGTAGCATTAATTTCTGATGGATGATGAGCATAATCATCAATAATAGTCATATCGCCAACTTTTCTTTGAGCAAAGCGACGTTTAACACCTTTAAATGTTTCTAATTCTCTACGTATTTCATCTAAGTTGTCATGCTCAAAATATGAAACTGCAATAACTGCTAATGAATTTAAAACATTATGTTCACCATATAAGTGAATTTGGAAATTACCTAATTTTTCACCATGATATTCAACATCAAATGAAGAACCTGAAGTACTACGAGTAATGTTAGTTGCTCTAAAATCATCATTTTCACCAGTACCATAATAATAAATGGGTACATTAGCAGTTAACTTTCTAAGATTCTTATCATCACCCCATGCAAAAATACCTTTTTTAGTCTGATTTGCAAAAGTCTGGAATGCACTACGAACATCATCAATTCCGGTATAATAATCAGGATGATCAAAATCAATATTAGTCATAATAGCATAATCAGGTTTGGTGGCTAAGAAATGTCTTCTATATTCATCAGCTTCATATGCAAAGAATCTAGCATTAGGCACACCCTTACCAGTACCATCACCAATTAAATAATCAGTAGGTGCAATGCCTGATAAAACATGTGCTAATAAACCAGTTGTACTAGTTTTACCATGAGCCCCACAAACTCCAATGCTAGTGTGACCTTCAATCATTTTACCTAAAAATTCATGATAACGATAAACTTCTAGTCCCATTTCATGAGATTTTTTTATTTCAGGATGATCATCATCGAATGAATTTCCGGCAATCACAACTAAACCTTCATGAATATTATTTTCATCAAATGGTAAAACTTTAATACCAGCTTGTTCTAAGCCTCTTTGAGTAAAAGTATATTTTTCAATATCTGAACCTTGGACTGTACATCCTCTATCGCGAAGGATTCTGGCCATTGCGGACATACCTGTACCCTTAATTCCTACAAAATGATATGTCTTACTTGTATCCATAATCTAAACGCCCCTTTTTAATTGTCATTAATTCAATCATAGCAAACTTTTTTCAATATAGTAGCTAAATGTTCAATTTTTTATAATCTTTTTCTGTTAAATATACATCTCTTGGCTTAGAGCCATGTTGTCCAGAAACATAATTGCTCTGTTCCAAGCTATCAATCAAACTAGCAGCACGATTATACCCAATAGAAAATACTCTTTGTAATTTTGAAGTAGAAACATTATCTTCTTGAGAAATATATTTCAATACTTGTGGCATTAAATCATCTTCTTGTTCTACTTTATTGACTTGTTTTAATAATGAATCAGGTTGAAAAGCATACTTAGGCTTTCCTTGCTTTCTGACCTCACTAGTAATATTTTCAATTTCATCATCAGTAACAAAAGTGCCTTGTAGTCTAGTTGCTTGGCTAGAACCACTACCTAAGTAAAGCATATCACCTTTTCCAAGTAATCTTTCTGCTCCAGCAGTATCAATAATTGTTCTAGAATCAACTTGACTAGATACCATAAATGCAACACGAGTAGGAATGTTATTTTTAATAGTTCCCGTAATGATGTCAACACTTGGTCTTTGAGTAGCAACAAGTAAGTGAATTCCAGCGGCCCTTGCTTTTTGAGTAATTCTAACAATGTAATCTTGTACTTCACTAGATGCAACCATCATTAAATCAGCTAATTCATCAATAACAATTACAATATAAGGAATTTTTAGTCCGTAGTCCTCATGTTCTTCTGCCATCTTATTAAATTGTTCAACATTCCTAGCACCAGCAGCCGCTAATTTTTCATAACGTTCATCCATTTCTTTAACCGCCCACTTCAAAGCTGCTGAAGCCTGCTTAGGATCTGAAATAACTGGAGAAAGTAGATGTGGCAAGTTGTCATAAGGTGCCATTTCAACAGCTTTAGGATCAATCAAGATTAATTTTAAGTCAGCAGGAGTTGCTTTATAAAGTAAAGAAATTAATAAACTATTCAAAAATACACTCTTACCAGAACCAGTAGCACCAGCGATTAATCCATGAGGCATTTTACGAATGTCAGTCATTTGTGGTTTACCAGTTAAATCAACTCCTAAGGCTACAGTTAATGGGTCCTTACTATTTTTAAATTGTGGTGAATCTAGAACCTCAGATAGCATAACTGGTCTTGGATGTGGATTAGGAATTTCAATTCCTACGGTTGTCTTACCTGGGATTGGAGCTTCAATTCTAATATCCTTTGCAGCAAGTGCCATTTTCAAGTCATCATTTAAATTAGTTATTTTACTTACTTTAACTCCTAACTGTAACTTAATTTGAAATTGAGTCACAGTTGGCCCATTTGTCCAATCTACAACGTTAGCATTTACATTAAATGCACTAAGTGTATCATCTAATTTTTGTGCTTGACTCTCAATCCAATCATCTAAACTATCATCATTGTCATTGTTAGGCTCTGATAATAAATCTAAGCTAGGAAATTGATAATTATGATTTACTACATTATTGTCTTCATTATCATTTGATTCTTTATGTTTATCATCTTTAAATAAAGATAAATCTTTTTGAGAATCATTCTCTGAATCCAATATTGATGACAGGGAATGCCCTAATCCAAACTCTTCTTTCGCTTTTGGTTCTACGGAATTGTTATTAACGTTTTCTAAATCAGAATCTATATTATTAGGATTTGATTTATGTGAATTCTTATCATCTTGCTCTATAATTTCAGATGATTGATTATCATTATTTGGTGATTCATTTAATTCATCTTGATCATCTGATATTTTATCTTCTGAATCATTCGCTTCAGAAGATTCATCATTGTCAAAGACTTCTGGTTTGTTTAAACTACTTACATCATCAGGCTTAACAGCAACAAAATCTTTACCTTGGGTTTCTTTATTTTTAATATATTCAAAATCATTGGAATATAAATCTACATACTTACTATATGGAGTTGTATTTTTTAAATCTTCATAATCGTAGTCTTCTTCATCTTCAACTGGTTTAACATCAACTTTTTCACTATCATCATTAGAAGATTGATCAAGCTTATTATCTTCAAGATTTAATGGTATATTTTCTTCACTATCTAAATTATCTTTATCACTAGAAATTTGTGATTCATTATCATTATTTGCTAAATCAGACTCTTCATAAGGTTTCTGTTCTTTTAAATTATTATCTTCTATTGTTGAATTATCAATATTTTTATTATCATTAATTTCATCTAAAGAACCCAAATCTTCCTTTTCGCTGTTTTCATAGCTATCTAAGTCAATTGAATCATTAGATTCATCTGCATAAAGAATCAAATCATCACTAGATTGTTTCAAATTCCTTTTAATATTTTGATAAGGATAAGAAAGTTTTAAACTATAGTATGGGGTATCACTAGCTTGAGATTGCTTCTTTGGTTTAAATGCAGCAGCTCTTTGCGCAATAGGATTTTCATTATCAACGATATCAGATTGATTAGCATCCTTTTTACGGTCATAGTTATGCTTTTTATTTTCACTTATTTTATTTATATGTCTATTTTCCTGCTTCTTGTTTTTAATACGATACTTGCGATAAAAAGCAGGACCATCATAATGTTCCATATAACTGTCATCCTCAAAATAATTAATATTATATATGTATTAATAAAGAGATATAATATCTCTTTATTTGTCAAACAAAGTAGCAGCTTTATCAAAATCAAATTTAGTTCCTACTTCATAATTATCAGGTAAAATTAATGCTCCTGGTTTTTGTGGTGCATTAGGTAAGTGTAATTCACGACCGGAACAAATCATTCCATTACTTTTTTCCCCTTTTAATTCACCTGGCCAGATTATTAATCCGTCAGGCATCATAGCACCAACTTTAGCAACAACAACCTTAATATCTGCTTGCATGTTTGGAGATCCACTTACAATTTGTAGAGTTTTACCGTTATCAACTGTAGTTTCAGTAATTTTTAAATGGTCAGACTTTGGATGCTCGCTAATTTTGTTTACATAGCCTACAACAAATTTTGGATCATTATCTAACTCAATGTTTGCTGATAAGCTTTGTTTTTTTAAAAATGAATTTAATAAATCAACATCATTGGAAGTTAATTTAATTTGTCCATTCATATTTGATAAATTAGGTAGGATATGACTAGCATTCAAAAAATTATATCCCAAAATTTTACCACTATCTTTATCAGACATAATTACTACATCATCTTTATATTCTACATTTTGTTCACCAGTTGTTTCATCCAAAACTACGATCAAAATGTCACCATTTTGTTTAGGGTTGTAACTTGCAATTAACATTCAATTTTACCTCTCAAATCATTAATTTAAAGAATCAATAAATTCTTCAACTTGTTTCTTTGTTTTTCTATCTTTATTTACAAAACGACCAATTTCTTCACCATTATTAAAAGCAACAAAACTAGGAATCCCCATAACACCTAAATCAGCTGCTAAATCAATATTTTCATCACGATCAACTGCTAAGAAATTGTAATCTTTATATTCTGCTTCAATCTCTGGCATAGCAGGTTTAATAAATGAGCAATCTGGGCACCAGTCAGCTGAGAAGAATAAGATATACTTACCCTTCTCAATTTTCTTTTTTAAATCTGTTAAATCCATTTTTGCTAATTGTTCCATAAATATTCACTCCTCATATATTATAATATTGTTATATTATAACTTATAAAATGGATATTGTTGAAAACTTTGATTATAATATTTATTATATACCATTTAAATTTGGAGGTAATGAATATTAAACATTATAAATCTTTCTACATTGGAGCCATTGTAGGAGGCATAGTCACTATTACTTATGCATTAAATAAAAATAGAAATTATAATATAGAAAAAATTATTCAGACCAAGGTTAATAATGCAAAAATGACTTTTAATAATAATGAAATTTATGGACATTGGATTATGAAAAAGAGTAACTATTGGGTTGGCGCCATTAACATCAAAAAAGATGAACAGATTATTGAACATCCCTTTGTAATAAATAATAAACACCAACTATCTTGGCAAGAAGACTAATCAATATTAGTCTTCTTTATTTTTATTAAAATATGCAATGACTTTATAAATAGGTCCTTTAGCACTAAATTTATGTTCATATTCAGTTTCAATATTATCTTCAATATATTCACTATTGTGTAAATCTAAAGATAATAAATCAAAATACATTCCATAGTTATTAAATGTAATTATAGAATACTCAAAGAGACCACGATTATCTGTTTTAAAAACAATTGGTGCATCTTTCTTCAATACTTTTTTATAACTATCCAAGAATTTAGGTGAAGTTAAGCGGCGCTTAGCATGTCTTTTCTTAGGCCATGGATCTGAAAAGTTCAAATAAATGGTGTCAATTTCGTGTTCATCAAAGAAAGTATCAATACCAGCACCATCTGTATGCACCATTTGTAAGTTTGGTAATTCTGATGCAACAACTTTTTTCAATGCAATGGCAATTACCGTTTCTTGAATTTCAATTCCTAAGAAATTGATTTCTGGATGCTCTCTAGCCATTTCAACAATAAATTGACCCTTACCAGTCCCAATTTCAACATGGATAGGTTGATTTTTATTAAAACGATTAGACCATTTTCCTTTCCATTGTTCTGGATTATCCACAATATATTCTGAATGGTCTTTGATGAAATCTTTTGCCCATGGTTTATTTCTTACTCTCAAAAATTTATCCTCCTTATAAAAAATGGTCAAAACAATTTGTCTTGACCATTGAATATGCCAAATTAATTATCGATAAAATACTATCTTTCATTTTAATGTTTACTGTATCATTCAGTCAAGACAGTATTAACTTTTTAATTCAGCCTTATTGATTTTTTTATTCATATACAAGTGGGTTAATAATAAAAGTTCTACAAGATCAATTATTAATAATATCAGAGCTGTATAAACCCCATTACTAAATATTGATAAAACAAAGAACAAAGTAATTGTTAGATACATTAATTTATTAATGATATTAACAAAACTACTTAACTTATTTTTGTTACTAATTGGATAGATATAAGTAAATACATTTTCATCAAAATTAAAATAATAAGGAATCATTTGAAATACTATTAAGTATATAAATAACATGCTTAATAGTATTACAACATATTTATTGTTAATAAAAAGTATTAGTAATGAACCAATCAAAGATAGTCTAGTATATAATCCACTAATTTCTTTATCTCTGAATATTCCTCTTATAAAAAGATATGAAAAAACATTATCATTTTTAAACAATTTCAAGAATGGATCTAAATATTTACGACGTTTAACTTTTCCATCAAGCATTGGCACATCAGTAAACATATTAAAAAATTGATATATACGATGCATTCTACTGCTTTCATTATTAATAACTTTATTCCAGTGAATTGATAATCTAACACATTTTTTCTTTAATACAATTATATATACCAAAACTATTAAAGATAAAGCAATTGATAAAATATCAGAAAGCCATATAAAAATAGATAAACTAATAATTGGGAAAATAATTTTAAAGATTAAATTTCTTTTATTACTAAAGTTATTGTACATATCTATAAAAGATGTTCCTAGTATTATATATTTATTAACTAATAACAATATTAATAATATTATTATATAAACCTTACTAAAATTAATAAATGTTTTAGATATTAATGGAATAAGTATCAACCATATAAATATTTGAATAATAGATGCCATTAAATAACTATATTTCATTGCTGAATTAAAATAATTATAAAATTGCTTCTCTTGTGGCAATAAAAAAACATAATCAGCTTTTTTTATAAAGTTAGCTAAACCACCTAATTGTAAAGATATAAATAGAATTATTAATACTAACGGTTGGCCCCACCATATACCAATTGATAAATGTTTTATAGCAATTGAATATTCATATAATAATCCACCAAAGATAAACATTAGAGCAATTACAAAGAAATCATTAAATACATATTTAAGATACTTAGTCATTTCAATTAAATGGGCATTGAAACGATTTTTAAATAAACTATTCATTATTTGATTCCTCAGATAATTTTAAATAAATATCATTTAAAGAACTATTCTCATTACCATATTTATCTTTTAATGCATTTAAATCGCCCTCTGTTCTAACTTGCCCATTATGAATTAGAACGAAACGATCACAAAAACGTTGTGCTGTATCTAAAACGTGAGTAGACATAAGAATACTACTACCCTGTTCTTTTTGATTATTGATTAATTTCAATAAATCATTAACTGCTAATGGATCCAATCCTAAAAATGGTTCATCGATAATAAACAATTTAGCGTTAGTAATGAAAGCACAAACAATCATAACTTTTTGACGCATTCCTTTTGAAAAATTAATTGGGAACCAATCAAGCTTATTATCAAGTCTAAACATCTTAAGTAGTTTGTTGGCTCTTTGCCAAGCAACATTTTCATCCAATTGATATGCCATAATAGTAGTTTCAATGTGCTCTTTTAAAGTTAATTCTTTATATAAAATTGGTGTTTCAGGAATATATGCAATTTGATTTTTATATTTATTAACATCATCAGTAATTGAAGTTCCATTGATTTTAACTTCTCCAGAAAATGGAGTTAAAATTCCAATAATATGATTAATAGTAGTAGATTTACCAGCACCATTTAAGCCAATTAAGCCCACTAACTCACCATCTTTAATATTAAAAGAAATATCTTTAAGAACTGGAATTTGTGAATATCCACCTACCAAGTGCGAAACATCTAATGCCATAAAATATCGCCCCTTAAAAAACTTATTATTATCGCAATTATATCATAATTTTAGTTAAGTTATTTTAAGTTTATTTTATGTTATCATTGTTATAGTACGGTAAATTAATAAAGGAAGGAGATTTTAATATGGATGACTGTATTTTTTGTAAAATAGTTAATAATGAAATTCCTAATTATACTGTTTATGAAGATGATATAGTAAAAGCATTTTTAGATATTTCACAAACAACCCCTGGTCATACTCTAGTTGTTCCTAAAAAGCATGTTGCTGATATTTATGATTACAATGCAAAAATGGCTGAACAAGTTTTTGCTCGGATTCCTAAGATTGCTAGAGCTATTAAAAATTCTGCCCCAGATATCAAGGGAATGAACATTATTAATAATAATGGGAGGATTGCTTCGCAATCAGTATTTCATTCCCATTTCCATCTGATTCCAAGATATAGTGAAGATGATGGATTTGCATTAAAGTTTACTGATAACTCTAATCAATACAATGAAGAAACGTTGACCCACATTCAAAAGGATATTTCAAAAAATTTGGAGGGTTAATAAAATGAAAAACATTTTAAAAATAATGGGGATTTCTGCTGCTGGATTAGCTACATACTTGTATGTAAATAAGAAAGATCCAAAAACTTTCTTTAAAAATCTATCAACAGATACAAAAGAATCGTTTGAAAGATCAAAAAGAGTCAATGACTCTAGAAAAGCATTACAAAAAAACGTTCAAAAATTACAACAAGAGCTTAAAAAATCTACCCCAGTTATTGAACAATTACAAAAAGATATTAATGATTTTCAATTTAAAATATCTCCAAGAATAGATATGATAAAAGATAGAATGAATCACTTACAAAAATAATTTATAAAAGTATTTTATACTATTAAAATCATATGCATTGGTATGTTATAGTTAAAAATGGTTATTTAAATTTCAGAAATGGATGTGTTAAATTTATGAACAAAAAATGGTTAGTCGGTATGGCTGCTGCTTTAATGAGTGTTTCATTAGTTGCTTGTGGTAGCAAAACAGTTGCTGTTACCAATGGTGGTAAAATTACACAAAGTGAATACTATAGCAGTATGAAAAACACTTCTAATGGTAAACAAGTTTTACAACAAATGATTTTAGACAAAGTCTTAAACAAACAATATGGTGATAAAGTTTCATCAAAAGATATTAATGCTCAATTTAACCAAACTAAGAGTCAATACGGTTCACAATTTGATGCTGCTTTACAACAACAAGGTATGACCGAACAATCATACAAAGATGGAATTAAATCCAATTTATTATTGCAAGCTGCATTAAAAGACAATGTTAAAATTTCAAATAAAGATCTTGAAAAGCAGTTCAAATCATTTGAACCTAAGGTTACTGTTAATGAAATCTTAGTTTCAGATAAAGATACTGCTAACAAGGTTATTGAACAACTTAACGACAAGAAAGGCAAAAACTTTGCTGAACTAGCTAAGAAGTACTCAAAGGATTCTGCTAACAAGAATAACGGCGGTAAATTAGCTGCATTTGATAATACAAATACAAGTCTTGATTCATCATTTGTAAAAGCTGCATACAAGCTATCAAATGGTGAATACACCAAAGAACCTGTAAAGACTAAGGCTGGATACCAAATTATTCAAATGGTTAACCATCCTAAGAAAGGTTCATCATACAAAGATTATACTTCAGAATTAAAAGATCAAATTGCTGAAAGTAAAATCAAAGACCCTACCCTTCAAAAGAATGTTGTTGCTAAGATTCTTAAGAATGGTGGAGTAGAAATTAAAGATAAAGATCTACAAAACATCTTATCTTCATTCCTAAGCAATTCAAATAACTAATCTAAATTATAATAAAAGGGTTCCCTTATGGGAGCCCTTTTATTTTTCGTTTAGATTGATTATATTATCTAAATTATAATATTCAAAAACATTTTCATTACAAGTTACATATATTATTTGTAATGATTCACTAATTTGATCAAGCAATTTATATGCATTATGTGAACGATCAAAATCAAATTCATTAAAACCATCATCAATAATAATGGGCATTTTATAATCACGACCAAAGACAACTGCTAGCGATAATATTAATGATAAGTATAATTGTTCAATTGTTCCTCTTGATAATTCTCCTGCATCAAATTGAAGTTTATCTTTTCTAGTCACTTTCAATTTACTCTTATAGTAGGTTATTTTTATATAATTATGATTAGTTAATAATCCAAAATATTCATTAGCTTTTTCTTGAAACATGGGAATTCTATCTGCCGTTGCAATATTCAATGCCTTATCAATCCATTGTCCAGATAATTTCATAGTTAACCAATCATCAACCATCCCGTTAATTTCAGTTTCTAAGTTGGCCTTTTTTTGTTCTAAATCTTGATAAGTACCATCTGAGGTCAATCGTTGAATATTCAAGTTATTTTTCTCAATGCTTTTACTTTTTTCTAGCATTTGTTGTTTTATTTTCAATTGTAAATTTTTATGTTCCTTTAACTTATTTTCAATTTCATTTTCACTTTGAAATTTTTTAAGTAATTCAATTTCATTTTCACCAAGTTGTTGTTTAATATCGGTTTGTCTTTTAGTTTCCTGAATAACAGTTTGTTGTTTATCAAACTCATCATTAAATTCATTAGAGGTATGAACATTTCTTTTCTCAAGAAAATCAGTTAATTGCTTTTTTAATTTTTCTTTTTTATTTACTAATTCATTTTTTTGAAATAAATATTTATTAATTGTTTTTGTTAAACGATTATTTTCAGCGATAACTTTTTTATTGTTTTTAACAAAGCCATCGATTATAGACATATTATTAACATAATTTTTGCTTAAGTCGATATAATCTTCAGCGAAACGCCAATTATCAAAATAATCATTAACTTCTTTCTTAATTTCAATTAATTCATTTTTATATTTATTAATATCATCTTGGAGGCTATTGGTCATATTATTATTTTGCATCAACCACTGTTGAGGATTATTACTATTAAAGCCATATTTATCTTTGTAAAATTGAATTTGTTTATTAAAATTATTTACTTGATTATATTTTATAATATATAAATATAGAGCCAAACTTGCTAAAATTAAACCTATTATTTTTAAAATACCGGGTAGAATAGCAATTAGTATTATTCCTAAAGCCAAAAATATTAATTTTATAATGTTACTTAAAGTATTTAATCCCCTGTTATTATTAAGATTATTCAGTCTAGTTATATTATTTTCATCATCCACACTTAATTTAACTTTATGTTCATTAAATGATTTTTGCTTGGCTTGATAATCATTTATAAGTTGTTTTTTAATATTAAATGAATTAACTAGCTCATTAATTGATTCAGATGAATTATATAAGTCATCAATTTTGCTCTCATTTTGTTCATAAAAATTTAATTGAGGACTTTGATGAACATTATTTTTTGAATCATTTATCTGATTATTAATAATTTCAATTTGCTTGTTATTTAATTCAATATTATTTTCAATCAAATATAATTTGTTTTTAGAAGAATCGTCAAAAYCAGACTTTATATTTAAGTTTTTATGGTTATTTAATTGCTTATATAAAGGCCAATTATTTTTATGATTATTTAGCGTATAAATTTTATTATCTAAGTCTTTAATTTGACTATCTAGATGACCCACCTGTTTTTTAGCCAATTGATTATTATATAAATAATTTTCATATTCGTTAATATTACACTTACTATCATTAATTTTAGTTAATAGTTTTTCATAATCCCTTAGCTTTATATTTAAAGGTGGCTTCCTACCATTAGGGGCGTACAAAGCCTTAGCGTCTTTATCTAAGTTATCATTAATTGAGATCCATTCGTTACTACCAACAAATCCTACTTTTTGGATTCTTTCAATTAGTTCATTATTATTTAATCTTGAAATATCTCTAATATTTAAATCTCCAAAGTAAAAGATATGTTCAAAAGTTTCACGGTCAATTGGACCTAATATATTAGACAAGATATTTGAATCCGTATCGCACTCATTATCTAAATCATAAATACTTAATTTTCCACCATGAGTTCCAGAGATTCTTTTGACCAAAAAATTGCGATTATCATCGGTAGTAATAGATAAGCTGCCACCATAAGAACTAGTTTCTTTAGGAATATATTGCTCATAGGAATGTCCACGACCATCTTTATATCCAAATAATATGCCCATTATTAAACTTAATAATGTTGTTTTACCTGATTCATTATCTCCATAAATAATTTGTAAATTGTTTTTATTTAAATTAAAAGTTTGATTTTGCCATTTACCATATCCATAAACTTTTATCTGATTAATCTTCATCTATATTCCCCTTATTGCCCAACAAATTAATTTTAGCTTGTTTAAGTAGATTATCTTGAATATTATTATCCAAGTGATTTTGAATGAAATCATATTTAGATAAACTTTTTGATATATCCATAATATTATCTTTAGTAAAGATAGATTCAGCAGCTTCTTGCCAAATATCATCATCAATATTTGATATTTTTTCATTATCGTTAATACTAAATCGAATATCATAAACCCAAGCATTTAAATTATCATATTCTTCTCTTAATGTATTTTGAATTTTTGATAATAATTCATCGTGATTAATATTCAATAAATTCTTATTTATATTAAATGTAATCTCTAATAAATGAATTTTAGAATATTTATTTTTATAAATTTGGCTCATCAAATCATTGATAATTTGATTGGTATTATTTTCATTAATATTAATTGTTAAATTATCCCAAATAATAACTGAAGTTTCATTAAATGAAACGTTCAAATTACCGTTTACTTCATTGATTAAAAGGTAACCTTTGCTTCCGGACTCATTTTTATGACGTCCCTGAATATTTCCAGAATAATAAATAGGAGGATTAGCATTAAGTTGTTGCATTTTATGTATATGACCCAATGCCCAATAATCATATTTCTTATCTAATAAATCGTTAATAGTAAACGGTGCATAATTATCACCGGTGTTTGCTTCACTACCATGTAACATCCCAATTTGAAAATCAACATTTGATTTCACAGGATAATTATCAATCATTTTATCGTTAATCCAACGATTTTCATAACTAAAACCAGTAATTGCAATTTTCTTATCATTTAAATTAAAAGTTTTAGTTTCAACTTGATTACCAAATACATAAACATTATTGGGCAGTTTCAGATCAGAAGCAGATATATTTAAATAATCATGATTTCCAAATATCATAAATATTTTAACATCAGCTGCATTCAATTTATCTAATTCTCCATAAAAGAAATTATAAGTTTTAGGAGTTTGATTATCACGATCAAATAAGTCCCCTGACAGTAATACAAAGTCAACTTTTTGATTAATTGCATCTTGAACAAGATTACTAAAAGCCAAAAAAGTTGAATTAAAGATTTTTTCCCATAATTTTTGTGGTATTTCATCATCCATAAGTCCTTCAAATGGGCTTTCTAAATGTAAATCTGCAGCATGAATAAATTTCAATGTAATAACTCCTTATATAAATAAAACGTCATATCATTAGTATATTAATGATACGACGTTTTGTATATATTGGTCAATTTCTATTGATCAATATATTTTTTTGCACTATTAAATAAATCACTAGCACCCTTTTTTAAACTGTTAAATCCTTTACCAACATTGTTAGTGAAATTACTTGCACCTTCTTGTACATCATGCCAAATACCAGATTGAGATTTTTTGGCTTTTGGTTGATGTTCATCTTCATATTGAGTTTGAGCATCCTGTACATCAAATTTATTATCACCTGCATTAGGTAGTATATGTTGCATTTCATTTCTAAATAAAGGACCAACTCCATTACCACTAAGATTTTCTAAATGATGATTTTTGTTAGTATTATCAAATCCTTCCCAAGTAGCAACAACTACTTTAGGAGTATATCCAATTATCCATTTATCACGAGTAGCATCAGAATCACCTGTATTATCTGCTTCCGTACTACCAGTTTTACCAGCAATCTGATATCCATATGGCTTAGCACCAACACCAGTCCCATTATTAAATACACCTAACATCATACTTGTCATTTGTTGTGCAACTTTTTTAGACATAATCTTTTTGGATTGATTTTGATCATTATTTACAATTACTTTTCCAGAAGAATCAACAATTTTCCTAATATAATGAGGTGTAGTCATATTACCATTATTAGCAAAAGCGGTGTATGCACCAGCCATTTGTTGTGGTGAAACTCCACTTGAAAGCCCACCTAAAGCTAAAGCTAAATTATTATCGCTTTTATGAATGGGTAATCCAAATGATTTAACTGATTGATATCCTTCATTGGCACCTATTTTATTTAATAGCCATACCGCAGGTGCATTCATACTATCAGCTAAAGCTTTATACATTGGAACACTACCTGTATAAGAATTGCCATAGTTTTCAGGTGTATATTTGTTCTTACCATATGACAGTTTTTTATTAACCAAAGTGGAATCATAATTATAACCATTTTGCAGAGCTGGAGTATAAACAGCTAAAGGTTTCATAGTGGAACCAGGCTGCCTTTTAATTTGAGTGGCACGATTATATCCTCTAAAGACATGTTCACCACGACCACCAACAACTGCACTAACACCACCATTACTTGGATTAACAGCAACTGAAGCAGCTTGTACTTTAGTTCCATCACTAGCATTACTAGGAAACATGCTATCGTTAGCAAAATCATTTTGCATATTAGATTGCTGATTTTGATTTAAATTAGTATAAATCTTATAACCACGATTCATAATATCTGATTCAGAAAGTCCATACTGATTAATAGCTTCATCAATAACTGAATCAAAGTAGTAAGGATATTTATAACTATCAGTATATTTGTAATCATTAACCACGTGTATTGGTATTTTTTTCAGATTATTAGCAGTTGATTGATTTAACTTATCATTTTCAACCATTAACTGTAATACTGTATTTCTTCTTTGAAGCGCCAATCCTGGATGATCAACTGGATTATATGCACTTGGATTAGTTAGCATTCCAGCAATCACTGCTGCATCTTGAATAGGTAAATCTTTAGCATCCATGCCAAAATATCGTTTAGATGCGTCTTGAACACCATAAACTCCATTCCCAAAATAGGCATTATTCATATACATAGTTAAAATACTTTTTTTAGAATAAATATTTTCTACTTGAATAGAAAGAAATAGTTCTTTTAATTTACGGCTAAAGGTCTGCTCTTGAGTTAAATAAGCGTTCTTAACCAATTGTTGAGTTAAAGTACTACCTCCACCACTAATATAATTACGATGCATAATTTTATTTTTAGCAACTGATAACATAGCTCTCGAAAAGCCTTTTACAGAAAATCCATATTCATGATAAAAATTACGATCTTCAGTAGATAAAATAGCATTAGGAAGATTAGAAGAAATATTTTTATATCCAACATAAGTTCCTTTTTGTGAATATATTTTACCAGCATTGTTATTATTAGCATCATAAATTACCGTAGATTTTTCAAGCGAAGACTGTAGATTACGAACATCGGTTGTCTTAGCTACATAGGTACAATAAGCACTTACTATAAAAATAAAGGATAATACAGTTACAATAATCCATCTTGCAATTTGATATTTATACCATATATTTTTTAGATTATGCTTTTTAGTATAACTTTCTTTCATATATTAAATTTTCTCCTTTAGTTAGTAGGAAATTATAATAGTTCTATTTTAACCCAAAATGACAAAATATGGGTAAAAAAGAAAGCACATTTAACAAAAGTTAAATGTGCTTTCCTATATCTTACATTTCTTCAGGAGATTTAACACCTAATATTCTTAATGATTCTTTTAAAACAATAGATACAGATTTAACTAATGATAAACGTGCATCTTTTTCATCATCATCATCTAAGATTTTGGTGTGAGCATAATATTTATTAAATGCTTTTGCAAGTCTTAATGAGTACTTAGCAATAACTGAAGGTTCAAATTCAGAGCATGCCAATTTAACCATTTGAGGAAAGTCATTAAGTAATTTAACAATATTCCATGATTCTGCATCATTAAGTTTATTATCAGAAATACTGAATTCGGTCTTACCAGATTTTCTTAAAATACTTTCAGCACGTGCACGTGCATATTGTACATAAGGACCTGTTTCCCCTTCAAATCTTAGTTGATCTTCTAGGTTAAAATCAATATTATTTATCTTTTCATTTTGTAAATCACCAAAGACAATTGCTCCAACTCCAACTTCTTTAGCAACTTCATCTTTATTAGGTAAGTCTGGATTCTTTTCAGCAATTTGTTTCCTAGCAATTTCAATCGAATCATCTAATACTTCATCTAATAAAATAATTCTTCCAGATCTAGTTGAAAGTTTTTTACCATTAACTGTAATTAGGCCAAATGGAATATGATGTAAATCTTTAGCTGAAGGAATACCCATTTCAGTTAAAACAGCCTTCAATTGTTTGAAGTAATATGTTTGTTCTGAGCCAACAACATATAAATTCATTGCTGGATGATAAGTTTCATCTCTATACATTGCAGTGGCAATATCTCTAGTAATGTATAATGATGCGCCATCACTCTTTAAGATAAGTGCTGGATTTAGATTGTATTTATCCAAATCAACAATGGTAGCACCTTGAGACTTAGTCAATAGGCCCTTTTTATCAAGGTCATCAACTACCCCTTGAAGTTTATCGTTATAAAAAGCTTCCCCATTATAAGTGTCAAAAGAAACACCTAATTTATCATATATTTTTTCGAATGCTTCAATAGATACTTCACGGAACCATTTCCAAAGCTTAGTTGCTTCTTCATCACCATTTTCAAGTTTTCTAAACCAATCTCTAGCCACATCGTCTAGTTCAGGCTTTTCTTTATCAACTTTATGGAATTTAACATAGTATTTAACTAAATTATTGATAGGATCCTTTTTGACGTCTTCTTCATTACCCCACATTAAGTATGCAGTAATTAGCTTACCAAATTGAGTTCCCCAATCACCTAAATGATTATCCTTAATAGGTTTATAACCATTCTTGCTTAAAATATTAGCAACTGAATTACCAATTACAGTCGATCTTAAATGACCCATTGAAATTGGTTTAGCAATATTAGGTGACGACATATCGATAGTAACATTACCACCATTACCATCATTATTTTGACCATAGTTTGATGCTTGTGATAAAACATTTGCGATAACATTTTCACTATATTTAGCCTTATCTAAGAAAAAGTTAACATAAGGTCCTGCAGCTTCAACATGATCAAAATCATTTTGATCAATTTTTTCTACAATATCTGATGCGATTTGTTGAGGTGCTTTTCTGAATTTTTTAGCTAAAATAAAAGTAGGAAAAGCTAAGTCTCCCATTTTTGAATCTTTAGGACGTTCAATTTTATTTATAATGTCTTCAACATTCAATGTACCATCTAAAGCATTGGACAATGCTTTGGCAACTAGTTCTTTATTTTCCATTATATTTTCCTCCAATAAAAAAGTCTCTTACAGTAAAAAGACTGCAAGAGACGAGATAACCCGCGGTACCACTCTAATTGATATTATATATCCGCTTATTTTATTATAAAATATTCTAAAAAGTACGAATTCAATATGCTTGATTCTTCGGCTTTCACCAAATCCGAAGTCGCTAAATATCAAAACATACCTACTAATCTTTTATTATCGAATATATAAAATCCACTTAGGTAGTGATAATCACTAAGCGGGTAACGGGAATCGGACCCGCGACTTAAGCTTGGGAAGCTTATATTTTACCACTAAACTATACCCGCAGATACAAATAAATTATATCATACGTTGCACAATAATGCATATACAATTTAGTTGATATTATTTTTTAGCAATTTTTGCTTTCTTTTTACTTACAATTGCTCTTTGGTTATATTCATTAATTACTACATCATCATCTTTATGATGTTCATTAATAAGAACCATTACAGAATTTTCATAAATTTTGTCAACAGTTCCAGCGAAATCATGCTTCAAATAACCAAAACGTGGAGCAGATATATAGTCACCAATTTTTAATTCAGCCAAAGTTTTCACCTCATTTGATAAATTTGTGTTATTGATATTATCAAACAATTTCAACAATAGCAAGAATAAATTTTAATAAATATATATTATTTATTTTCTTCAAATTTTTGGTTAATAAAGTCAGCAGAATATTGTAATTTTTCTAGTTCTTCTTTTGTTAAATTTAGGTTAATTTGTTTTTCAATTCCATTTTTACCAACAATTGCTGGATATGATAAATAAACACCATATTCCTTGCGATAATTTGATACTACTAATTGTGACTTAGCATCCGAAATAATTGCATTTGCTAATTTTACTGCAGCAGTAGCAACTCCATAATTAGTATAGAACTTACCTTTAAAAACAGTGAACCCTCCATCTCTAGCATCTCGATCAAGAGCGTCTAAGTCCAAACTCTTTTCTTTAACCAAATTTGTAATTGGTTCCCCAAATACTCTGACAGTTGACCAAGCAGTAAATTGAGAATTACCATGCTCACCTAAGTTATAACCATCAACTGATCTAGGATCAATATTCAGTTTGTCAGCAACTGCTCGTTTCATTCTAGCAGAGTCTAGCAAAGTACCAGTTCCAATAACTTTTTCTTTTGATAATCCAGTTTCTTTTTGATAAATCGAAGTAATAACATCAACAGGATTAGTAATAACGTCTAAGACACCATTAAAACCAGATTTTTTAATCTTAGCAGACACTGACTTAACAGCTTCAACGTTGTTAGCTAATTCAGCAAAACGATCATTACCATGAGCTTGCTTAATTAAATCGATATTCCCTAAAGCTGAAATAATAACGTCAGCGTCACTTAAGGCTGAATAATCATTAATATAAATATTTGTATGAAATGGTAAATTTGGCATCGCATCTTGAAAATCTAATGCATCTGAGTTAACTTTTTCTTCATTTTTATCAATTAATACTAGATCATCAGCAAAACCATTTGCAACTATATAATGGGCAACTGTAGAACCTACGTGACCAATTCCAATTATTCCAATTTTTCTAGACAAGAAAATCACTTCTAACTTTAGTTTTTGCTTATACTACCATTTATAATTTATAAATTCAAATTATAAACAACTTTTATGTTAAAATTACTAAAAAGGAGATGATAAAATGCTTATATTCATTGTAATTATAACAATATTAATATATGCGATATCAATATTAATAGGCCTAACTAGAATTTCAGTAAAAAGAATCATTAATTGGCTAATCATTAGCAGAATACTGTATATACTTTTGTTTATGTTTGATAGCATCTTATCATTTCGTGTTTTTCATAATAACAATTTTGAGTCATCAATTACTATTATTTTAGTAATAACCTCATCAATTATGGTAGAAATAAACTATTCAAATAAGCAAAGAAGTCACCTAATAAACACAAACATGTTATTACTTATATTATCCATAATATTGTTATTAACTTTCAATTTAATAATTATAAACAAATAACGTAATCCTCTTTCAATAAGGATTACGTTATTTTCATTTATTATGCAAAGCCATATCAATAGTTCGATCAACAAGAACAGATTGAGCATCAATTAAAGGGTGATTATGATTGGATGCTCGCTCTTGAGCCAACGATAATTCAGTACAACCCAAGATAACTACATCACAGCCCATTTCATTAATCATTTCGTCCAAAATATGGTGATACAATTCAGCATTGACCGTATTTTTCTCTTTGATATATTTATAAATCAAATCCATAGTTTCATCTTCAATGTGCTTAGTTGGTTTAACTAATTCATAATTGAAATTACTAATTTCATTATCGTATATACCGTCATAAATAGTTCCTCGAGTAGCAATTAAGCCAACTTTTTTGGCTTTAGGATATACTCGACCTATTTCTTTAACAGCTTCTTTAGGCATATGCAAAATGGGTATATCAGTAGCTGATTGAAGTTCATTATAAAAATAATGGGCAGTATTACATGGAATGACAAAAAAATCAGGTTTTAAAGAACTCTGTTGCTTAATATCATCGATAAGCGGGACTAATGGATTAGGTTTAGAATTGTCCAAAATATAATCCGTACGATCAGGAATCGTAGCATGATTCACTAATATATAATTTAAATAATCTTGATCAGAGTGAGCAGGCGTCCGCTTATTCAAAACATGAATATAACTTTCAGTTGCTTCTGTCCCCATTCCACCAATAATTGAAAAAAAGTTTTTCATAAAATCATTTCCTATTTATTTGTAAAATATTTTTGAAAATTTTTAGCATAAATATGCTTCATCCAAGTTACTAACATCCATCGTTTGAAGTTACGATCTTTGTTATACCAAAAAGTTGTTCCATATTGATGATTATTTATTAGTTTCATAGCATATTCTTTGTCTTTATTATCTTTAGTATACTTTTTAAAGACATCTTTTCCGACACCTAACCATAACCAATATTTGGATTTATCCTTATTAGCATAAACTGTGTTTTTATCCTTTAAGCTATCAAAAGCATAATCTTGAACAGCCCAATCAGAAAGATTATAACCATTTAAACTAACAAAGAAACTACTTCTACCCTGTCTTAAGTTAATTTCAAACAGTTTGAATGAATTATCACGAATATCATATTTCATATCAAAGTTAGCATATCCAGTAAAATTAATTTCTTCTAGAAAAGTTTTTACCATTGAATATAATTTTTCATTATATTCGGGTAGTATAGCTACATAATTGCCAATTGATGATGGTGATGGATCCTCTAATAAGGGATGCCCCAAACACATCATCTTAACTTTATGATTTTTATCAACATAAGCATTTAAAGTTCTCATGTTACTATCATCACCAGGAATAAAGTCTTGCAAAATTAAGTCTGATGTATAGCCATTATCATATATTTTACCAATAATCTCTTTAAATTCGGATTCTGATTTAATAGTAAACGCTTTTTTTCGACCTTCAAAATGAATATCTAACCATTCAACACTATTAGTAGGTTTTAAAGCCACCGGATAGCCAAATGGTTGTTCAATATCTTCATTGCTTTCATATTCGCTTTTACTAATAATTCTAGTTTTAGGATATGGTAAAGAAAATTTCTCACATTCTTTATAAAAATTCTCTTTACTGTTTAATTTTTTAATCAATTCATAGTCAACATATGGACAAATAAATACATCATCTAATTCATCCTTATGCTTAGAAATTAACTCTGCATATCCATCACCACAACCAATTAAAATTACTGGTTCAGAATGTTTAGAGTATTTTTGTTTTAATTTAAGCATTTCTTCAATCCACTTAGGATCTTCACTAAATCCGTCAATTAAAGATAAATCTATAATTTTAGTATATCTTGTAGGTGCCAAAGCTTTTTCAGCATAAGCTTTAACTGGCTTACCGTATTTTTCATATAAAGATCTGGCCATACCATAAGCATTAAAATCACTACCTAGTAGTACAACCGTAAATTCTGATGTATTATTACTCATTTTCTATTCCTTTCAAAACATTTTTGACTACAACGGAGTCGGTTTCGTAAGGAGTATCAACACCGTTTATTTTTTGATAAGGATCTCTTCCCTTACCTGCTACTACTATTATAGAATTTTTATCGCCAGAATGAATAGCCTTACTAATAGCTAAACGACGATCTAATTCAATATGCACATTAACTTTATTATGATCAATGTAGGAATCAATTTCATCAACAATTGCAGACGGATCTTCAAATGCAGGATCATCGGTCGTTAAAAAGGCTTCATCTGCATTTTCAGTTAATGCCATTCCAAATCCTTTTCTACGATCTTCTCCTTTATTACCAGGACTACCCACAACTACAATTACTTTGCCATCAGGATTACCATGTTTTAAAAAGCTCAATAAAGCATGCATACTAGCATAATTATGAGCGTAATCAACATACACATTTCCATGATTTTTAGCATCATAAGATTCCATTCTGCCTGGTACAAATACAGTGGCTAGTCCACTGCTTACATCATCGCTGTTTGCACCAGCCAAGCCGGTAGCAATAATTGCTGAAGTTGCATTAGATTCATTATAATCTCCTGCTACAGCAATTTTATATTCGCCATCTAATTTCATAGCTTTAGCTTTTTTATTATTGGAAACTAGCTTAATTTTATTATCACTAATGGTATCTGAGATACTATCAAATATGAAATCTGGATGACGATTATCAATCAAAGATTGATCATGATCACTAAATAGATAAATATCTTCCGGTTGAGTAGTAGCTTTGGCAGCCATATAAATGTCTTCAAAATGATCAGTATCAGCATTAATAATGCAAGCATCCGAATTTATTAAAAGTTGTTCTTTACAGTGCAAATAATCAGCAAATGTTGGATGTTCATTAGGTCCAATGTGATCAGGAGAAATATTTAAAAATAATCCGATATTATATTTCAGCCCATAAACACGGTCCTTCTTATATGCTTGAGAAGAAACTTCCATAACCATGTGAGTCATCCCATTATCAACAGCCATACGCATATATTTAAAGATATCTAAGGACTCAGGTGTCGTAAGATGTGATTTAAATTTTTGATCAGGATTATTGCCAACAATGGTATCAATTGTTGATAGTAATCCTGTTTTGTTATTAGTAGTATTATCTAAAATACTTCTGGCAAAATATGCAGACGTAGTTTTACCTTTTGTCCCAGTATAAGCGATCGTAAATAAATCATTCTCTGGATAGCGATAAAAGGCAGCGCCTATAAGAGACATTGCCTTTTGTACATCATTTACAATAATTTGCGTTAAATTGCTTCCTTCTGCGTATTTTTTTTCAGATACATAGCCAGAAGCACCAGCAGCTTTTGCCATTGTTAAATACTCTGGTTTAAAGTTTCCCTTACAGAAAAATAAAGCGTTGTTATGAACATTTCTTGAATCATAAGTCACATCATCAAATTGTTCATTTTTATTAGGAACAATTTTAATTAGTAAGTTATGTTCAGATAAAATTGTTTTGATTTCATTAATTCCAAGTGACATTAAAATTCATTTCCTAACATTTAAATTTATGCTTGTAATTTTACTTTATTAATAGTATCTGCATCAGTATCTTCTGGGAAGTAAACTTCATACCAGATAATAAATAGATAAGGGGTCATAATTTTTTGCATACTAGATTTACCTTCATCATGCTCTTTAAGAATTCTCATCAATTCATCAGTATTAAAGAACTTTTGTGCGACATCTGAAGTAAATGCACGAACAATACGCTTATGGAATTTAGGTTCTCTAATCCAAGAAGCAATTGGTGATGGGAAACCTAATTTTTCTTTCATTGCAACTTTTTCAGGAAGCGCATTTTCAGCAGCTTTTCTCAATGAAATTTTAGTTCCCTCATCATTAATACGCGTTTTAATTGGCATTGTTGAAGCAAATTCAGCAATTTCTTTATCAACCAATGGAGTTCTAACTTCAAGAGAATTAGCCATACTCATACGATCAGCTTTTTGTAAAATATCAAATGGCAACCAAGTATTAATGTCGAAGTATTGCATTTGGGTCATTTCATCTTTATCTTTCACTTCATCAAAAATATGTTTTGAATATGCGCCAGAATCACGGTTTAAACTGGGATCTTTCAATAAACGATTTCTATCATCATAATTAAAGACGTAGTTTACACGATAATAACGTTCACTTAATGGTTGTGCACCACGAATTAAGAAACGACGACCATGGAATCTTGGTAATTTAGTAACCATTGCGGCTAATGATTTTCTAATAAATCCAGGAACATATTTTTGATATCTTTCAAACGGTTTAGCTTCAAGATAAGTGTTATATCCACCAAAGAATTCATCAGCACCTTCACCAGATAAAGCCACTTTAACTTGTTTTCTAGTACCCTTTGACAAATAAAATAATTGAATAGCTGATGGATTAGACAATGGTTCATCCATGTAATACATCATAGTTGGTAAGAAATTAAAGTAGTCATCATCAGTAATCTTAATTGGTGTATTTTCTTGACCAATTTGGTTAGCAAAATCAGTAGACCAGGATAATTCACTGTATTTTGAATTATCAAAGCCTAATGAAAATGATTTAATAGGTTTTAATTTAGAAGCTTCATTTAATACGTAACTTGAATCAACCCCACTGGATAAGAAACTACCCACTTCAACATCAGAAACCATGTGAGTTTTAACTGAATCTTTCACAAGGCCTTCAATTTTTTTGGCATCGCCTTCAACAGTTTGTGAATTATCAATATGATCATAGTTAAAATGGTAGTAACGATGAGTTTCTGTTTCTTTACTATCAATATGATGGACAAAGTATGTACCAGGCATCACTTTATAAACATTTTCAAACATTGTTTCCTCTGAAGGAATAAATTCAAAGCTTAAATGAATTGGTAATAATCCAATGTTCAATTTTTTATTAAAAGCTGGATTACTCAAAAATGCTTTGATTTCAGAAGCATACATAAATGTATTACCATCATCATAATAATATAATGGTTTAATCCCAAAATGGTCTCTTGCACCAAAAATTTCATTATTAGATTTATCATAAATGACAAATGCATACATTCCACGAAGTTTTTTTAATAAGCCTGAACCCCAAGCTTCATATCCACGAATTAAAACTTCTGAATCAACATCAGTTTCAAATTCATATCCTTGTTCTTGTAGTTCTGCTCTAATTTCTTTATAGTTATAGATTTCACCATTAAAGGTTAATACCTTCTTTTGGTCTTTACTAAATAAAGGTTGTCCTCCATGAGCTAAATCAATAATTGATAACCTTCTAAAGCCCATTGAAACCTTCTCATCTTGAAAATATTGTTCATCATCAGGGCCACGATGCTTAATTCGATCTGCCATTTTACTGATAGTATCAGTAGGAACATCTTTTTGGTTTACATATCCACAAAATCCACACATGCCAATTTATCCCCTTTTATATAACGTAATTATTTTTGTTTTATAATTTAGTTTTAAGTTTAATTTGTTACTAATATTATTGTACCAAATGTTATGCAATATGAACCATAAATCACAAAATTTATTAGGCAAAATTAATTAGTACACAAACTATTATTAAGTATAAACATATAAAATGTTCTGTAAAGTATAATATTCCTACTAAGATTTGTGAAAACCTACGATATAGGTATATAATATATTTTGTGTAGTTCTTTTATGCCCTAATGGCGGAATTGGCAGACGCGCAACGTTCAGATCGTTGTTTAGTTTTTCTAAGTATGGGTTCGAGTCCCTTTTAGGGCATAAAAAATAATCACACTTTATCAAAAAGTGTGATTATTTTTTATCTAATTTGATTATAGTTTTTCATTGACTGACCGGTTATTGAATTTAAATCTTTTAAAGAGTCTTTGGGAGTGCCTGAATATAATATCTTTCCCCCATAACGACCTGCTTTAGGACCAACGTCTATCATCCAATCCGCTTTACTAATAACAGATAAATTATGTTCAACGATAATAACTGTATTACCAGCATCAACTAAATCATTAAAAAGATTGTTCATAGCTGAAACATCTTTCATATGAAGGCCAGCAGTAGGCTCGTCTAGTAAATAAACAGTTCCAGTTTGATTAAGCTGCACTGCGAGTTTTAATCTTTGAACTTCTCCACCAGATAAGGTATCTAAAGATTGACCTAATGATAAATAATCCAAACCTACTCTTTGCATGTTACGCAACTTATCACTAATTTCACTATGATCATCAAAAAATATAATTGCATCCGCAATCGACATATTTAATACTTCACTAATATCTTTACCATTATATTTATATTGAAGTGCTTCATCACTATATCTTTTACCATGACATTTTTCACAAGTTTGAATAACTGGATCCATAAAGGACATATTGGTGATTTGAACTCCTCGCCCCTTACATAATGGACATTTACCTTTACCATTGTAACTAAATAACTGTCTAGAAACTTTATTAGCATCTCCAAATAACTTTCTAATATCATTTAAAATATTTAAGTAAGTTGCTGGGGTGGATCTAATATTAACTCCCACTGCGTCTTGAGATAAATCTACATAATCAATTTTTAATTTATTCTTAACAGCATCAATTAATGAACTCTTACCAGAACCAGCAATACCTGAAATAACAGTTTCAGCATTCAAAGGAATTTTAACGTTTACATTTTGTAAATTATGAATATTTACATTTTGTAAATCAATTGTCTTATCAAATTCCCTAGTATGACTAAACTGCAATGGCTCTTTTAAAAGTTCACCAGTTATCGTGTCGCTTTCTAATAGCTCTGAATAACTACCTTGAAATGTAACATTGCCACCTTTTTTACCAGGCTTAGGTCCAATTTCTACAACGTAATCAGCAATTGGGATTAGCTCTGGACTATGTTCAACAACCAAGATGGTATTACCTTTATCTTTCAATTTTTTCAAAGCATTACTTATCAATTTAATATCAATAGGATGCAAACCAACGCTTGGTTCATCAAGAATATATACCATATCTGACAAAGAACTATTCATATATTTAGCAATTTTAATTCTTTGGGTTTCACCACCAGACAAAGTATCTGTACTTCTATCAAGAGTTAAATATCCTAATCCCAAATCAACTAATGATTGAATTTTAGTACTAAGCTCTCTTATAAGATTTTGAACCAGTGGTACATCAATACCCGATAAAAATTTTAACACGTGAATTAAGTCTAATTTTAAGATATCTGCAATATTTTGATCATTAATTTTGCAAGTTAAAACAGCAGGTCTTAATTTACTACCACCGCATTTATCACAAACGGTTCGATTTACAATTTCAGAAATTGCTTTTTTATGATGTTGTCCTTCCTTACTTTCAATAATTGAACGTTTAATTCTAGGAACAACACCTTCATATAAAATTGACTTACGCCATTCTTTAGGTGCATCTTTTAGATGTTGTTGTGGTGCATACAAAAGCATATATAGTTCATGTTCACTATAATCCTTAATCTTTTTATCGTTATCAAATAATCCTGTATAACCATACCGCTTCCAACGCCAAGTTCCAGGACCAAAACTTGTAAATGTAATAGCACCTTCATTAAGTGACTTATCATAATCAATTATTTTATCAGAATCAATATTATCAATATATCCTAATCCTTGGCATTTATCACACATTCCTTGTGGTAAATTAAATGAAAAGGTATCTGAATAACCAACCCATGGTTTCCCAACACGAGCAAACAATAATCTAATTAATGAATATATTCCTGTATAAGTAGCAAGAGTTGAACGTGGGTTTTTACCGACCTTTTTTTGTTGGATTACGATTGCAACCGGTAAATTATTAATTTTACCAACATCAGGTAACCCGTACTTAGGTAAATATTGCTGAGTAAAACTAGGAAAAGTTTCATTCAGTTCTCTTCTGGATTCAGCAGCAATCGTATCAAAAACTAATGAAGACTTTCCAGCACCTGAAAGTCCCGTAAAAACGGTTATTTTGTGCTTCTTTATTCTAATATTTAGATGCTTTAAATTATTTTGATGAGCATCTTTTACATCAATAAAATCTCTTTCAGCCATGAAAATCCTCCTTTATTTAACATTATTATGATAACAATATTTTATTAGTAATAATATTATTGCATATTCATAAATTGCAAAAGCACTGTAATGTAAGCTATAATTTAATTAGTTAATGATTTTGAACAATAATTCATAGAAAGAAGATGTAATTATATGAAAGAGAAGACACTTAATTTAGTAATGTTCATTTATAGTTCTTATAAAGGCTCAGAATTAAATTTTGCTAAAAGCTTAATTTCACACAATTTTGACGAAACTGTTGAATCAATTGAAAATGCATTGGAAGAATCTAAAAAAGCATTTAAAAAAAGAATGCTTGATCCAATTAAAATTCCATCAGATAGTGTATCAATAGATTATAGCGCTGCCTTTGAAAAAATGACTGCTAATAAAATAACAAACGTAGAATTACGTAAAAGAGCAAGACGTTGGTTAATTGCTGATGAAATGCTTAAAAAAATGAAAGAATAACAAAAAGCAATGACTAAAAATGTCATTGCTTTTTTTATTTCATTTTTTTATATAGTTTGTAATAATTGACTGTTCCTAACCCGGTCGCTTGATTATAAGTTTTTCCCGGTTGTCCAACATAATAAATATTACTATTATCATTTATAGAATCAATCGGATTAAAAGGAGAATTATGAGATGCTGAAAATGAATATATTTTAGGGTTCCAAAGTCCCATTCTATGTTTAGCTTTAGCAACCATCAACGAATCCACCCCTGCTATTTGTGGAGCAACAATACTAGTACCCCCACTTATACTCCACTTATTATTATGGTAAACAGTATAACCAGACTGTGGATCACCATTGGCAACAATATCAGGTACATTTCTACCTGAATTTTTACCTGAAACTAAACTTGGTTCAGTATATTGCTGTGCATAACCAGAACTCATATCCCAATATTTAATAGCATTATAACTTCCTATACCTTTAATATTTTTTTGGTAAGTAGGTACAGAGTTTAACTTACTAAATCCACCACCAGTCCCAGCAAAATAACTAGGAATAAAAATAGAACTATTAGCCTCATATAATTTTAATTTATTAAAATATGGGTACAAAAAGTCATTAGACCAAGCACGTTCCTTATCAATTCTTATACGTTGACCATTAATTGAATAATCTACCGGTATACTTGTAGCTCCCACAGACGTTATATATGGAGATGATGAAGGAGACTCGACCGATAAACTAGTAACTCCACTTGAAATTCCATCATAAGCACCATTATCACCGGATGAATTGAATACACTAATACCTTGAGCAGCTGCTTGTTCTAAAATTAAATTAATTATCTGACTATATTTTTTGCTTAAAATACCTAATTTAATTTCTCTTTTAATCTCAGATTCACTAATCCCCCAACTCAACGATAAAGTATCAGATTTATTATCACTAACAGCATCTGACAAACTAGTTAATAAACCAGAAATGGTTGGCGAAGATAAATATAGATTTAAATTAGCCTTAGGATTAACAAATCCTGCCTGTTCTAAGTCCATAGTAGTTTCATCACTGCTATTATTATCAATTGCTGTATCAGCATCATGATTATAAATTTTGATTCTACTAGTGTTTCCAGAAATCCCCATTTTATGCCAATAAGTCCCTATATCTGATTTATTAAAATCACCAAATGAAATGATTCCTATCGATGATTTACTTTTATAATTGTTATATAAAGGTGAAACATTATATCTATTGATAAATTTTTGTGGAGTATTTGATTTCAAATTCAAATCAGAAGTTTTATTAACATCATTATCTTTATGATCGATACCATCATAATTGGTTAATCCAATTATATCAATAATATTTTTTTGGTATCTTTTAGGTAAGGTAAGTTTGTGATTAGGTTTTAAAACATTAATTCCAGATTTATGTACACTAATAAATTTAAATTTCAGAGCTTCCTGTATGTTTTTTATCGATCCATAAACTTTTAAAATAAAATTACCACGGTATATTTTAACTTTTAAATGATATTTGTAAAAATAATTTTTTATTTTATATAAATCATACTTATTATGTCCATATAGATTACTAAATTGTCTAGTAGAAATAAATTTTTTATTATTTTTCTTCAAAACATATGTATTTAATAAATTCTTATTTTTTATTTTCATAGCAACTAAAAAACTGGATTTAGATTTTTGTGGTACAGTTGATGGATTATTTTTTATTTTTTCCGTTTTAATATTACTTTTAGCATAAACATCTGTTACTAAATGGAAATTTTGTAAACAAAATAAAACAGTGAATGTGAATAGAATGAATTCCCCAAAACTTTGTTTTCTCATTATATTAGTACACCTTTCAATAATTAAAACACTAATTTTATAATAATTATAACATTTCCAATCATTATTAGATGTTTTTTATGTTATTATATTTATAAGTAATAATTTACATAAGGAGAATTTATATGTTTAAAGATTTTAAAGCATTCTTATCTAGAGGTAGTGTAGTTGATTTAGCCGTTGGTGTTATCATCGGCTCAGCATTTACCGCTATTGTTAAATCATTAACTACTGATTTGATTAATCCATTCTTAGGTTTGTTCTTAGGACAAATTAATCTATCAGGATTAGTATTCTCAGTTGGTAGTGCCCAATTTAAAGTTGGTTCATTCATCGAAGCAATTATTAATTTCATTATTATTGCATTTATCATTTTCTTAATGGTAAGAGCATTCAATAAGCTAACTAAACGTGATACTTCAGCTAAAGAAAGCAAAACTGATGCATTACTTGGTGAAATTCGTGACTTATTAAAGGACGAAAAAAAATAGTTTAAACTTAATTACAAAAATACCCTAATTTTTATTGGGGTATTTTTTATTTATCTTTATATAATATGATAAAATAATAATATTATTGTTGAAATTAAGGAGTTAATAATGGTGATAATTACTGCCGGAATGATTGGGGTTGGTAAAACTACCCTAACTGGAAAAATTGCTAAACATCTTGATACAAAAGCTTTTTATGAACCAGTTGGCGAAAATCCAGTTCTTCCACTTTATTATAAGAACCCAAAGCAATATGGATTCTTATTACAAATATATTTTTTAAATAAGCGATTTGCAATGATCAAAAAAGCATTAGCGGATGATAATAATATTTTAGATCGTTCAATATATGAAGATGCCCTTTTCACTAAACAAAATAATGCAGAGGGAAATATTACAGATATGGAACTAAAAATTTATTTATCTTTGCTTGATAGAATGATGTCAGAATTAAAAGCATTGCCTAAGAAATCACCCGATTTAATGGTGTATGCAGAAACCGATTTTGAAACTATTTTAAAAAGAATCAAAAAACGTGGTCGTGATTATGAACAATTTGATAATAATCCAAAATTAAAAGAATATTATTATAATATGTGGTCAGCATACAAAAAATGGTATGAAGAATATGATGCCAGTACTAAAATGAAAATTGATTTGCAAAAATATGACCTATCTGATGATAAAAACACCGCAATTATATTAAAACAAATCGATAATAAGCTAAAAGAAATAAGATAAATAAAAAACACTTTGATTAAAAGTATTATTTTAATCAAAGTGTTTTTTATTTATTTAGATAATTCGGTAATTGCTTGTGCATAAATTGACATTGCTAGCAACAAATCATCTATGGGTTGAAATTCATTGGCTTGATGCATAGTATCCTCTGTCCATGGACACAAAGCACCAAAAGCTACCCCTCGTTTCATCATTCTTCCATAGGTTCCACCGCCAACTACTTCTGGTTCTGCTGATTTAGCACCAGATTGTTCACGGTAAACATCAATCAAACGACTTACAATTGGATCAGCAGGGTCTACATAATGAGGATCCATGTTATCAACATTATTAACAATTCCTGATAAAGGCTTGATTGCATTTTCTAAATGTTCCCCAATCGTGGAGACAGAAATACCCTTAGGATATCTAAAATTAGTATTTATAAATCCTCCATTTTGAGTATCGAATTTCATAATTCCAACATTCATAGTTAAATCGCCCATTATGCCACTTGAATATGCCGTATCAAGTTTATTGCATCTTGAATCATCATGTAAATATTTAGCGATAAATGTCAAAAAGTTGTTAGCATCCCCAGTAAAATCATATTCGCTTAAAAATGTTGCTAGATAAGTACCAGCGTTAATACCGTTCTTAGGCTCCATTCCATGTGCAGATTTACCAATTAAATGCAATTTAATTCCTTTTTCTGTAATTTCAGCATCACCATCTAAATTACTATCTTCTATGAAATTAGTAAAATCAGCATTCATTTCATCTTTATCTCTAGTTAGTACATAAGCAGTGGCATCACGAGGAACCATATTCTCACGTAAACCTGAATCAAATGAATCCAATAATGTGTCAGCATTATCAGCTTGTTTATTACCAAATGTATTTTCAAAGGTAGTATTTCCTTTTTCACCATTAATAACTGGAAATTCAGCATCTGGTGAAAAACCAAAGTCAGGTTCTGGTTCTAATTGGAAATAATGTTTCATCCCGGTCCAATCACTTTCTTCATCAGTACCAACTATAAATCTAATTTTACAATTTGGCTTAATATTATTGTCTTTCATTATTTTTAGTCCATAATATGCCGCTAAACCCGGGCCTTTATCGTCAGACGCACCACGACCATAAACATTGCCATCTTTAATAGTCATATCAAATGGATCGGTATCCCATCCAGCACCAGCTGGCATAACATCAGCATGAGCCAAAATTGCTAAAGTTTGATCACCTTCACCATACTCGATATACCCTACTAAATTATCCAAATTTTTTGTTTTAAAGCCATCGCGTTCACCGAATGATAAATACTTTTTTAAGGCATCGGATGGTCCTTTGCCCAAAGGATATTCTTCAGTTTTATTTTTATCATCACGTTCACTATCAATAGCAATTAATTCTTTCAAGTCTTTTAAGTAATCATCTTTATAATATCTTGCTTGCTTTTTCCAATTAATCATAAATAATTTCCTCCCTAATATATTATTTACATTTTAGCATAATAAACTTTAGTAGTTATAAATGAACTTTCATGTTTTATAGTGCTATAATGTTTTTGTTGAATTTTATTGGAGGAATATTTGTATGGATCAAATAACTAATGATATTGTTAATGATACAATTAGAATCAGACCAAATAATAGTTATAAAGGAACATATGGCAAAGTAGGATTAATTGGTGGTAACCAAAACTTTGGTGGTGCAATTATAATGGCATCATCAGCGGCTGTTCATTCAGGTTCTGGGCTGGTAACTACATTTACAGACAAAGTTAATCTTTCTAGTTTACACGATCATCTCCCTGAGGCAATGTTTGCTGATTATAATGATGAAGAAACATTAAAATCATTAATTCCTACTTTTAACGTTATTGTAATTGGTCCTGGATTAGGAACAGATACTAAAAGTTTAAACATTTTAAATAAGGTATTTAGTTTAATACAACAAAATCAAATTGTTGTAATCGATGGATCAGCTATTACTATGATTGCAAAACATAAATTAAAACTTCCAAATGCTATTAAAATTTTCACTCCTCATCAAATGGAGTGGCAACGATTATCTGATATAAAAATAAAAGATCAAAATGAAAAACAAAATATGATCAAAACTAAAGAATTAAATAGTATTGTAGTGTTAAAATCTCATCATACTGAAGTTTATAATTATGATAATGTTTTTCAAAATCCAGGTGGAACACCTGCTCAAGCAACCGGTGGTATGGGCGATACATTAGCTGGTATGATTGGAGGATTTGTTGCTCAATTTAATAACAAATACAATGCTGTTTTATCTGCAGTTTTCATGCATAGTAAAATTGCTGATGAATTAGCAAAAGATCAATACGTAGTATTACCTAGTCAGATAATTAAGAATATTCCAAAATTTATGAAGAAATATGAAAAAAAGGTTTAATCCTCGATTAGAGGATCAAACCTTTTTTATTTAATGTGTAATATTTTTCTTAATTTGTCTGATTGATGGCCAATTACATAGTCAGCGATTCTACTTTTGAGAGATAGGTAAGAATAAATAAATCCGCCCACAATAACAGCTAATGCAACTACTATAAAACTGCCAACTCGACTATAACTGTTTGTAAAAATACCTACTACTGTGTTGCCCAAGTAAACAGTAGCCAAGGCAACTAAATAAGTAACAAGAGAAAATATCAAAATAAAATTTAATTTTTCTAACATTTGATAACTTCTAAAGCCAAATTGATTATCAAGGGACTTAATAATTAATCCATTAGCAACTAAGAATCCAATGGCTGAAGAGATAAGTGGACCAAAAGTGCCAAATATTAATATCATAGGTACTTGAGCCAAAATTTTAGCAATGGTTCCGTATATAAAATATTTAACAGCTAATTTATTTTGTGAAATTCCTTGCATCATTGCAGAAATAACAGTAAACAAACCAAAAAGTATAGAAACAATTGAAGAAAATGCTAGTATATTAGCAGATAAATGATTATAACCGGTACCATAAAAAACACGATTCAATGGTCCAGAAACTGCAGTCATCCCTAAAGCAGCTGGAATCATTACAAAAGAAAATAATATAAATCCATTGGAAAGTTGATGACTGATACCTTTTTTATCATTTTTAGTAAATGCCTCAGATAACAATGGTACAACAGTAATGGCCATGGCTGAAGCAAGAGAAATAGTTATCATTATTAGCTTGTTAGCATTACCAGCAAAGATTGCATATAATTTGTTTAAAACATTCATTGGATAATTAGTTGATATTTTCATAACGTCAAAGAAAGTATATTGATCAATAAGTTGAAAAATAGTAATTCCAGCACCTAAGATAATAAATGGAATTGCTTGACTAATAATTTCCTTATATAAATGATTAGCATTAACGTGAATCTCATTATTACTATTTTCAATAAGATGACTATAGTATTTTCTACGTTTTAAATAATATATTCCAAGGATTATTAAACCTGCCAATGATCCAATAAAAGCAGCAAAAGTTGACTGTGTCACTGCAGTTGTCCAATTGCCATGAATAACTCGCATTATAAAAAATGCTGTAACTAGCATGTATATCACTCTAAATAATTGTTCTGCAAATTGTGATATTGCTGAAGGCGCCATATCTTGGAATCCTTGGAAATAACCTCTAGTTAAGCTCATAGTTGGAATAATTAACACCGCCCAAGATAAAGAATGTATAACTGGAATAACATTAGTATTACCGTTATCTAATAACGGTGCTCCAAAATATAAAGCTAGTGCACATATTATACCAGTGGTAAAAGATAAAACTAATCCCCTTTTATACAATCTTAGACTTATACCATATTCATTCAAAGCATTATAGTGAGCCACTTCCTTTGCAATTGCTGATGGAATCCCAGCAATTGATATTATAAGGAACATACTATAAATATTGTACCCTTGTACATACAAAGCATTGGCTTGTAAATAAAAGGCTCCAAACCAAATACTCCAAGGAATAATGTAAATTGCCCCTAATATTCTAGATAGAATACTTCCTGCTGTCATCCAGGCAGACCCTTGGAGCATTTTATTTTGGGTCTGTTGATCACTATTTATATTATTTTCATTTTGTTCTTGCATTTTATAGTCCTACTTTCAAATTTGTCTGACTTATTCATTTTAATCAAAATTTATAAAGTAAGCAAATCTAATAATAATAAAAAAGGGAGAACAAATCTCCCCATTTTTTATTTAGTTAGCAACAATATTAACAATTTTACCAGGGATAACAATTACTTTACGAACTGTTTTACCACCAATGAACTCTTTAACTTTATCGTCATTTAAAGCAACTTCTTGAATTGCATCTTTTTGCATATCATTAGCAACCGTAATATGTGCTCTAACCTTACCGTTAACTTGAACAACCATTTGAATTTCATCATCAACTAATTTGCTTTTATCATATGTTGGCCATTTAGCATAAGCAATTGAATCTTCATGGCCCATCTTGTTCCATAGTTCTTCAGTCATATGGGGAACAATTGGTGAAAGCAATTTAACAAAGCCTTCAATATATTTCAAATATAATGTATTTTGTTTATAACATTCATTAATAAATACCATCATTGTTGAAATAGCTACATTAAATCTAAGATTTTCGTAATCATCAGTAACCTTTTTGACGGTTTGATTATAAATTTTATCTAATTTGCCATCATTAACTGTAACAATGCGATCACGCAAATGATTATTATCATCCATAATTAGTCGCCATACACGTTGAATCCATCTATTAGCACCATTTAAGCCTTCAGTACTCCATGGCTTTGATTCAGTTAATGGTCCCATAAACATTTCATAAAGTCTTAATGTGTCAGCACCATATTCTTCAACAATATCATCAGGATTAACAACATTTCCTTTAGATTTAGACATTTTTTCATGATTAGTACCTAAAATCATTCCTTGGTTAACAAGTTTTTGGAATGGTTCCTTAGTTGGTACAACTCCTAAATCATAAAGTACCTTATGCCAAAATCTTGCATATAATAAATGAAGCACAGCATGTTCGGCACCACCAATATATAAATCAACTGGCAACCATTTTTTTAGTAATTCTGGATCCGCTAGTTTTTTATCGTTATGAGGATCAATATATCTTAAGTAATACCATGAGCTTCCTGCCCATTGTGGCATTGTATTAGTTTCACGTTTACCTTTTTTACCATTTTTGTCTACAACATTTACCCAATCATCAATGTTAGCTAATGGAGATTCACCAGTACCAGATGGTTCAATATTTTTAGCCTCTGGTAATTTCAAAGGTAATTCATCTTCTGGAACTAATGACGTACTGCCATCTTCCCAATGAATAACAGGAATTGGTTCTCCCCAATATCTTTGACGTGAGAAAATCCAGTCTCTTAATCGATAGTTAGTTTTAGCATTACCTGCATTATTATCTTCTAACCATTTAATAGCTTTTTCGATAGCTTCTTGTTTACCCATGCCATCTAAGAAATCGGAATTAATATGCTTTCCATCTCCAGTGTATGCTTCTTTAGAAACATCTCCACCTTCAATAACAGGCTTAATTGGTAAATCGAATTTATTAGCAAATTCATAGTCACGATCATCATGTGCAGGAACTGCCATTATTGCACCAGTACCATAACTAGACAATACATAATCACCAATCCATATTGGTAATTTTTCACCATTAATTGGATTAATACCATAAGCTCCAGTAAATACACCTGATTTGTTCTTATTCAAATCAGTTCTTTCTAAATCTGATTTTGTTGAAACTTCTTTTTGGTATTTTTCAACAGCTTCTTTTTGATCAGCAGTTGTAATTTTATCAACTAATTCATGTTCAGGAGCAAGAACCATATAAGAAGCACCAAATAAGGTATCTGGTCTAGTAGTAAATACTTCGATTTTATCGTCATCATTACCATAAATATTAAAGAATACACTTGCACCTCTTGAACGACCAATCCAATTTTTTTGCATTTCTTTAATACTTTCGGGCCAATCTAAGTCATCCAAATCATCAATTAGACGATCAGCGTAAGCAGTAATTTTTAATACCCATTGGGTCATTGGAACACGGTATACTGGATAACCACCACGTTCTGTTTTACCATCTTTCACTTCTTCATTAGCAACAACTGTTCCACCCATAAAATCAGGAGCCCAGTTAACTTCAATTTTATCTTCGTATGCTAAACCTTTTTTATAAAGTTGTTCGAAAATCCATTGAGTCCATTTATAGTATTTTGGATCAGTAGTATCAACTTCTCGATCCCAATCATATGAAAATCCTAAAGATTTAATTTGTTCTCTAAAATGTTCAATATTCTTTTGAGTAAAAGTACCAGGATGATTACCAGTTTTTAAAGCATATTGTTCTGCTGGTAATCCAAATGCATCAAAACCAATTGGATGTAATACATTTTTACCCTGCATTCTTTTCATTCTAGACATTATATCAGTTGCTGTATATCCTTCTGGATGTCCAACATGTAACCCTTGTCCTGAAGGATAAGGAAACATATCTAAAGCGTAATAATTTTCTTTATTAGGATCATTTGTTGTTTTGAATGTTTCGTTTTTGGCCCAATATTTTTGCCATTTGTTTTCTATATCAAGATGATTGTAAGGCATTATATATTATTCCTCCTATAAAAATAAAAAATACTTATTAGATAATAAAAAAGTCCTACAAGTGAATAACAAAAATCACCTATAGGACGAAAGTTTCCGCGGTACCACCTAAAAATTTTTTGTATAAAAATACAAAACTCTTTATGCTCCGTAACGAGGAAAACGTTTTAACTTATTATTTTCAGTTAAAAATTCAACGATGAGTTCAATTGATTAATTTCTAAATTCGCAGCATCCATTTAGTTTCTGAAAAAAATAATCAGTTTACTAGTTCGTATCCACATTTTATTATCTATCAATTTAATTATTTATTATAATACCAGTCTATAAATTTAAAATCAAGTTTCATCAATTTATTTTATAAATGATATAATTTAATTAATAAAGATTTAGAAAGGAATTTATTATGAATTTAGAACCATCTTTAAGATATAGTCACACTATTATGTCTCAAATAATAAAAAGTGGTGATAATGTAATTGATGCAACTGTTGGTAAAGGAAATGATACTGAATTTTTATCTAAATTAGTTAAAGAGAGCGGTAAAGTATATGGTTTTGATTTACAAAAAGATGCTATAAATATTACTAAACAGAGATTGGCAAAAAGTCCATTAAATAATACTAAACTATTTAATGTTGGACATGAAAACATTAAAGAATATGTAAAAGATAAAATTAATGGAGCTATTTTCAATTTAGGATACTTACCTGGCGGAAATAAAAATATAATAACAAGACCTAAAACAACAATAACAGCAATTCAAGCATGTTTAGACTTACTTGAAAAAAATGGAATAATAATATTGGTATTATATTATGGTCATCCTGGAGGAAAAACCGAAAAAAATTCAGTAATAGCTTTTGTTAAAAGCTTAGAACAAAAAGAATATTCTGTTTTAGAATATAAATTTATTAATCAGGTAAATGAACCCCCTATCTTAATAGCTATTCAAAAAAAATAAAAAAGACACGCTTTAAAATGAATCACCTTACAAAAGTTAGACATTTAAAAATAACTTTTGTAAAGCACTCCAAAAATCGTGTCTTTTTTATTTATCAATTTTTTTATCAAATAAATTAATAATCACTACTAAGGTCACTATTATTAAACAAACTACAAAAACTTCATGTAAAGAATTGTATAATATATTTTTTAGAGAGTTAAGTAAATGCTTAGATAACTCTAAATGATTTTTATAATTTATAAACTCATTTATTTTAGTAGAAGTAATTTCATCATTAGAATGAAGTGTTCCTATCTTAATTTGTCTATTCATAACTATTTCTAAAATAGATATAATGAAAGTTTGTCCAAGTATCCTACTTAAGCTATTAAATGAAGTAGCGACACCTATCTTATCTTGTTCAACAATATTTTGAGAAGTAACAGTACTATTAGTAATGGTTAATCCAAAACCAATGCCACATAGTGATGATATAACAAAGAAATATATAATTGAAGAATTAATAGACAACAATATTAAGCATACAGCAGATATTATAGTAAAAATAGAGCCAATAATTGTTACATAAGAGGCACTACTTTTAGATAATAACCATCCTGAAAAGAATGAACCAACGATCCAGAATATTGAAATTGGAGTAATCGCTAATCCTGAAAAAGATGCTGATAAGCCCATAATTCCTTGGATCCACATTGGCAGATAAATTTCCAAACCAAAAACAAAACCACTCATTAACAATATTATTATATTTTGAATTATAAAAGTCTTATTATTAAATAAGGACATCGGAATTAATGGATTAATAGTTCTATACTCGTTTCTTATAAATAAGACCAATGAAATTAAAGAAATAATTATTAAATAGTATATACTATTCATTGTATTGGGAATTGAATCCATTAATTGAATTACATACATTATTGAAAATAAAAATAATGATAAATATATTATGCCCAAATAGTCTATCTTTTGTTTAATACCAAAATTTTTTTCTTTAAAAAACAAAAGAATTATACAAATTGATAATATTATAATAGGTATATTTATGAAAAATATCCATCGCCAGTTGAATGTATCAACAACTACTCCACCTAATAATGGAGCGATAGTTAAAGATATTCCCCAAATTGCACCATTTATTCCAATTAATTTAGATTTATTATTAAAAGGATATATATCAGATATTATTGTATATGTCATCGGCATAATAGCAGCAGAACCAATCCCCTGAATTGCACGCCAAAATATTAAAATTTCCATATTATTAGATATACCTGAAAAAAAACTTCCCATTAAAAATATTAGTAATCCAGTTAAAAAAATCTTTTTTCTACCAAATTGATCAGATAGTTTTCCATATATTGGAGTAGTAATCACACTAGTCAATAAAAATATAGAAAAGACCCAGTTCATAAGAGAAACTCCATGAATATCTCCTACTATTGATGGTAAGGATGTTGATACAATTGTTATAGAAATTGCACCAACAAAGGTAGATAAAAACAGTGCCATAGTAATCCAAAATCGATTATTTTTTTGTATCATATTTATTTTACCCCCCATAATAAAAGAAAAACGATTTAGTTTGTATAAAAACAAAATAAATCGTTTTTTATTTTATTAAGCCTTATTATTTAAAAAATTATTTAATTCTTCGACTTTATCAGTCTTTTCCCATGGCAAATCAACATCTGTTCTGCCAAAGTGACCATAAACAGCAGTTTGTTTATAAATAGGACGTTTTAAGTCAAGCATTTTAATAATTCCAGCAGGTCTTAAATCGAATATTTTTCTAACGGCTTCAATTAATAATTCTTCCGAAACACTAGAAGTACTAAAAGTATTAATAGAAATTGATACAGGTTCTGCAACTCCAATTGCATAAGCAATTTGAACTTCAACCTTTTTAGCTAATTTTGCAGCAACAATATTTTTTGCAATATATCTAGCTGCATAACTAGCAGAACGATCGACCTTAGTTGCATCTTTACCAGAAAAAGCACCACCACCGTGATGAGCAGCTCCCCCATAAGTATCAACTATAATCTTACGACCAGTTAAGCCAGCATCTCCTTGTGGACCACCAATTACAAATCTTCCAGTTGGATTAATATAATATTTGGTCTTTGAACTTAAAAATTCATCTGGAATTACTTGTTTAATGACTTTATCAATAATATCATTTCTTATTTGATTTAAAGTAACGTCTGGATCATGTTGAGTACTTAAAACAACTGTATCAACTAATGTGGGAACATCATTATCATCATATTCAACTGTAACTTCTGCCTTAGCATCAGGTCTTAAATATGGTATTGATCCATTCTTTCTTAATTCAGTAATTTTACGCATCAAATTATGACTCAATGAAATAGGCAAAGGCATTAATTCAGGAGTTTCATCTACGGCATAACCAAACATTAAACCTTGATCACCTGCACCTATTTTATCTAATGCATCTTCACTATTGTCTCTTTTTTCAACAGAATCATCTACACCTTGTGCAATATCAGGTGATTGTTCGTCAATAGCAACTAATACAGCACATGTATTTCCATCAAATCCATATTGGTTATTATCATAACCAATATTTTTAATTGTTTCTCTAACTACTTTTTGTATATTTACATATGCTTTTGTTGTAATTTCACCAAAAACTAAAACCAAACCTGTTGTAACAGAACATTCACAGGCAACTCTAGAATCAGGATCTTGTTTTAACATTTCATCTAAAATAGCATCACTAATTTGATCCGCAATTTTATCAGGATGTCCTTCTGAAACAGATTCTGATGTAAATAAATGTCTTTCTTGCATTTAATTATTCCCCCTACTATTTTGGTTACAAGGCATCTTCACTACTAGGTGAATCCTATCGGGAATACGCTCATAACTTTTATAAGCATATCACAAAATTAAAACATTTAAAAGACTATTATGACAGTAAAAAATAAACGATAAGCACTAAATTGCTTATCGTTCTTTGATTAGATTTATTCGATTATAATTATACCGGAGGTGGGGTTCGAACCCACACGATCTATACGATCACTGGATTTTGAGTCCAGCGCGTCTGCCAATTCCGCCACTCCGGCAAAATATATTAATGAAAAATTAAAGGCGGTAATCGGATTTGAACCGATGATAAAGGTTTTGCAGACCTCTGCCTTACCACTTGGCCATACCGCCATTTAATATAATATTCAACTGGGCTAGCTGGATTCGAACCAGCGCATGATGGAGTCAAAGTCCATTGCCTTACCACTTGGCTATAGCCCAATTAAAAAGGGCGGTAGGTGGGAATCGAACCCACGCGTGTCGGATCCACAAACCGATGTGTTAACCACTTCACCACTACCGCCATAGCAACATAACAGGGATAGTAGGAGTTGAACCCACATCAACGGTTTTGGAGACCGGTATTCTACCATTGAACTATATCCCTATTTTAAATGGAGGAGAGTGGATTCGAACCACCGAACCCGAAGGAGCGGATTTACAGTCCGCCGCGTTTAGCCAGACTTCGCTACTCCTCCATAAATGGCGCGGGACAGAATCGAACTGCCGACACACGGAGCTTCAATCCGTTGCTCTACCAACTGAGCTACCGAGCCAAACCATTTATGTTATGCTATAGATTATTTAATTATATGTTGTAATAAAACAACAACGGTTCGTACGAGACTCGAACTCGTGACCTCCTGCGTGACAGGCAGGCGTCCTAAACCAACTAGACCAACGAACCAGTCCAATATTTGGATGGAGGATACAGGGCTCGAACCTGTGACCTCCTGCTTGTAAGGCAGATGCTCTCCCAACTGAGCTAATCCTCCAAATAATGACCCGTACGGGATTCGAACCCATGTTACTGCCGTGAAAGGGCAGTGTCTTAAACCACTTGACCAACGGGTCATATTAAAGTTATAAACGGAGAGTAAGGGATTCGAACCCTTGAAACAGGCTTTGACCCGTTTACATCATTTCCAATGATGCTCCATCGGCCAACTCGGACAACTCTCCAAGACCATAACTAACTCCGAATGTCAGACTCGAACTGACGACAACCTGATTAACAGTCAGGTGCTCTACCAACTGAGCTAATTCGGAATAATAAGCGCGGCAACTTCCTACCCTTGCAAGAGGCGATCCTCTAACTACTCTCGGCGTTTAGAAGCTTAACTACTGTGTTCGGCATGGGAACAGGTGTATCCTTCTAGCTATCGCCACCACACTATTTATCTGAAAGAACTTCGTTCTTTCAAAACTAGATATTATTATTTCTGTTAGAGAACAACCTTACTTGGTTAAGTCCTCGACCAATTAGTACTAGTC
>NZ_POST01000011.1 GCF_002993965.1 Apilactobacillus timberlakei
TGGAATGAGCTGGGATAGATCAGTATCAATGTTAATGATGTTGAATTTTAATTATTGGGGCAGTAAGCCTAAGAATAATGAAGATGATTAAATGGAAATTAATGGTTATATAGTTGGCTTTGAAAATGGCATTATACAGTTAAAAGTAGATAAGCTAACTGATGAATTAATCAGATTCATAAAAGCAAACTTGGGAAGCCAAGTAGAACTTAATATTGATGATGGAAGACATATCACTAAAGATCAGCGAAATAAGGCGTGGGCAATGATGAGTGATATTAGTGATTACACAGGCTATTCACTTATTGAAGTAGAAGAGCGTATGAAAGTTAGATTCTTATGTACTAGACGCCATCCTAAATGGTTCTCATTAAGTAATTGTGGAATTAATATGGCTAAAGTGTTTATCGATTTTTTAATCGCATATTGCTTAAAAGAAGAAATTCCATTTACTACTAAAGTATTTGATGAAATTCAACATTCATATGCTTTAAGAATAAGATTAATTAAACATAGATTGTGTTATGTATGTGGAAAGCCACATGCAGATGTCGACCATTTCAATACTATTGGAAGTGGAAGGAATAGGCGACACGTAAATCAGATTGGTATGTATGCATGGAGTGTTTGTCGTAAGCATCACACAGAACGCCACAAGATAGGTGTTAAGTCATTTGCTAAGAAGTATCAAATTAAGCCAGTGAAGCTAACCAGGGAATTAATTGAAGAATTGAATTTGAGTGATAAAGGAGCGATTGAAGATGAAGTACCTAACAAATGATGATTTAGCTCACCTGCTGCATGACCATGTGCAATGTAAGCATGAGTTTGGCTCAATTCCAGATGCAAATTTAGCTGTTAAGGTCATCGAGGAGTCAAACTTTGATTTTAAAGTGATAGCAGCGTTTTATGAAGATATAGCTCACTTAGACGATGCACTTGATAAAGTAAGTGCCAGCAAGATTAAGCAAATTATAAAAACACATGATGATGAAATTAGTGGATTGAATGATGATTTTTATATTTAGGAGTGATATGTATGAAAGATGAACGCATTGAACAAGCAATTTTAATTTTAGATGAATATCAAAAGCAACATAAGATTGAAAAGCAGCGTAAATTAGCAATCAGTGCAGTTGAATATACTGGTATGCCTAGTGGTTCAAATAAAGGCAACCCATCAGAAAACAAAGTAGTTAGTGGGATTAGTGCTACTCAATTCTGTGAGACTGTTAGGGCAACGGTTAATAGTTTAGATTCTCAATTATATACAACAATTATTAATCGCAGATATTTAAATGGTGAGTTGTGTCATTCTATTTATAACGATGTAGGATTATCTGAGCCAACATTCTTTAGAAAACAGAACAAGGCATTACTTAATTTTTATGAAATGTGTCCATTAATTGTTAATAAAAAAATGATAGCAAATTGATAGTAATTTGATAGCTCAAGGATAGTGAAACGGTGTATATTTGGTATAGTGAAATAATTGTATAGAGCAGTTATTTCACTCTTGTCTTACCAATGTTTAGACCAATATGTGTTCACTTAGTGAATACTCCTTTTTTATAATTCAAAAAAACTAAGGCACGCAACTATGGTTAGTCTTAAATTGGAGTTCGATTCTCCTTTTGCGTATGTGTATCGCAAATTAACTCCGTGTTAATTGTGTATGGTGGGGTATAACTCAACTAGGTAGAGTGGAGCTGTTAAGAGCAGCTTATGTATCGGTTCGATTCCGATTGCCCCAATTAGCTTATGGCTAACATGTGTGGAAAGCATGTAAAACTGTCCGTCCATCGGACAAAAAATGTACTTTTTATTTTCAGGGGAACATGCCTAGGCTCTCAAAAAGCAACGAATTTTGATGCTAGGTGGTGTTTTTCTTGGTAGATAGCTCAGTGGTAGAGCATAAACAGGCACTGGTTCGATTCCAGTTCTACCAGTTGCCGTATGGCAAAATACAAATAGAAAGTTAATCCAGAGAACTATTTGTATTTCATTAACAATTTATCGAAAGCAGTTACAGAGATGTAGCTGCTTTTTTAATACATAAAAATAATTAAGGAGCAAACCAATGAAAAGAATGTTTAATGGTTATGTATCCGCTAGGAGGTATGAAGATAGTATGTGTGGCAGAATTGATAAGCAACAAGCTGAAAAAGCTAAGAGAATGAAACGTGCTGAAATTAAAAGCCAATTAACTGATTACGGATTAAACCACTTAGGTATTGGGAAAACACAAAATATTCAAGAAAAGGCGCATGTTTATCATAAATTCATTGATTTATTGAATGAGATGCGTGTAGATACACAAAAGGAGCTGAACAAGTATGAAGTTAAATGATGAATTAGACTTTTTAAAGAAAAATATTTTTAGTGTTGAAGAATTGAAAGGTTACTACAAGGTAGCAGCTATGTTAAACATTAGTGCCGATAACTATGACAATGCATCTGTTTATTTGAGTGAACTACACAATATAAACAATCCGATTGAAGGTGGTTCTATGCCAAGTAGCACTACTAAAGTTCCAGATAGAAAGATTACAGCAGATGAAGTTAAAACTGTGGTTGCTAAGCTAAATGCTACTGAGAGAACACAACCACTTACTGTTGATGAAGTAATCAATGCTATTGATCCCGATTTAACTGGTAATCAAGATTTAAGAAATCTAGTTGCAAATGTATTAGCCAATAAGTAGTTACTTTAACGGAATGATTATAAAATAAAAAGCCCATTAATTAGGGCTAATTATTATTTACGTCTTGTAGAACGTTTGTAACCAGGTTGCTTTCTAGATGGACGAACAGTTACAGTCTTTGGACCTGGCTTATGTGGATGAGCAGGATAGTTTCTATGCTCTTGAGTCATAATTATCACCTCCACATATAATTATAGTTTTGGTAAGGAGTGACTACAATTAATTTAGATAATAAGCATATAAATATTATGGGTATAGATTTTAAAATATCTATAGTTAAGAACTTGTTCGAAGGAACTAATAAAGTCTTAGGTTTTAGTGATTATGCAAATAGTGTCATTAAACTTGAATCTAATCAAGATAAACAAAACAAACTTCAAACTTTGGTTCATGAAATAACACATATCATCTTATGGAATACAGGATATGATGACTTAAATGCCAATGAACAATTAATTGTGGCATTTGGTAATGTTTTATATCAAGTTCTTAAAGATAATAACTTAAGTGAGATTGTAGAAAGCAAATAACACATTATGGTATTCAAGTGGGATCGTTTCCCGCTATGTGTATAAACAAAAAACCTACCTATTATATAGGCGATTAAAAGTGAGGTGTGTGTATGTAGAATGGAAGCTAATGAGAATATAGACAAAGCTAAAGAAGATTATTTAGCTGGTATGAAGTATAAAGATATTGCAAGTAAGTATGATGTATCTTTATCTACTGTTAAATCATGGAAAACTAGATATAAATGGACTCGTAAAAAAGGTATGCAGACAAAACAAAAAAGTACGCGTACAAAATCAAAAAGTATGCATACAAAAAAAGTTGCAAAAATAATTAGTGAAAATGATGATACTAACGAGCATCAAAAACAGTTTTGTTTATTGTATTTACAATCATTCAACGCAACTCGAGCGTATCAAGATGCTTACGGTTGCAGTTATGAAACAGCAATGACAAATGGACCAGCTTTACTCAGAAATACTCAGATAAAGCAACTTATTCAAAAATGTCATGAAGAAATAAGTATGGACGTCATTGCAACCAAAACAGATGCAATTAACTCAATGCTGAAAATATCTAAATCTCGCATTGGTGACTTCGTTAAAGTTGTCACTCAAAAAGTAATTGATCCAGACGTTCTAAATGCAGATGGTACACCTCATACATACTGCACTGTTCAAGTGATCCCTAAAGACATAAATAATATGGATACAAGCTTGATTAAATCAATCAGTAGTGGTCGAGATGGTTTTAAATTAGATTTATTTGATAAGAATGCCATTTTAAAAGAGCTGCTTAAAGTATTGCCTGAAGGTAAAACGAATGCCAAAGACGACCCAGTTATAAAAGCTGTACGACAAGCCGCTGAAACTGGTGAAGGTAAGATTGATGCAAATGATATTGAGGAGTAATGTTATATTTTTTAGACTCATATAATGTAAATAATTGTTTGGTGAGTTAAAATTATAAATATAAGGAGTTGGTTATTTGACTTTAATTAATGAAATATCCCCAACACTGCTATCTATTGTTTTACTTCCCGTTTTGCTTGTAATTTCTTTTTATTTATTTATGGAAAATGCATTTTATATTTTTGCTAAACCTGAAACAATCAAGCGTAATTTAATGAATAAGTCTATTAATGAAAGAATGTATATTTATGAGGAGAAAGTTAAAGATAGAATATTATACTATAACTCTGTAAGCGTAGCTTTTATTATAAATGGTTCATTTTTTACTTGTATGTATGTAGTTGCTAATAATGAATCTATTAAGATTTATTCTTCAGGAAAATTAGAATCATATTTTTATATTGCATTTTATATTTTTATTACGTCAATAATTGTTCAGTTTATAAGAAAATATGTAAGGAAAAAATTGTTTATAATTTTTCATGACAACTTTAATTTAGATAATTTTCGTTTAAAATAGACTTTGTGAAACTACTTCACAAACGTCCAATTCACAAAGATGTTTGTGAAAGTTGTATTTGACAAATGAGAATGAGTTTTGCGTGTTGATTTAATAAGGTTTAATGAAACAGCTTCGGATAATAATGATTATGTTAATTAGAAACTTTTAACAAGCTATGAACGTTGTTATGTCAACGCTTACAGCAACATCAAAACACGAAAATAAGCCTTGTGATTAAGTTAAAAACAAGGTAATTTATAAATTGTAATCAAAATGTAATATTTATTAAGATATTCTATTAATTTAGGATGTCTTTTTTAGTGGGGGCATAAATATGAATTTATATTCAATAAATGCAGAATACAAGAATAACACTTTAAATGTTTCAGCACCCTTTAAATTTGCATTACCAGATAAGGGTCCTACTAAAGATGCTATTGTTAATAAAGTTCTTATGGATATAGCAATTGCGGTTAAGCCTTTTGCATTTTTCAGCGAAGCTTCAGATATCATGAGCTTACTAACATCAGATTCTGAAATAAAAATTGAAAATAATGAATTGACCTTAAAATATAAAGATCATGAAGGAACTTTTAAAATGAATGGTGATTCATGGTATATGAAAGGCTATTAAGGCACTCAAAAGAGTGTCTTTTTTAGTACAAAAATTTAGGATCTAACTTTTTAAGTATGTACTTTTTTCTGTAAGAATAATAACCTATTATATAGGAGGAATTACATATATGGAAATTTTGTCAGGAATTATAGGAGTCTTATTAACCTTATTTATATCTCCCATTTTTACAAGAAAAAATAATGAACAGAACTCATTGCATAGCGAGTCTGTTTGGAGAGAAAAGTTGTTTAATCTTTCTTGTAATACATCGATTAATGCTAGAGATTTAGAACTATTTAGAACATTTTTAAGTGCTACTAGAGGAATAGAAAATCAATATTTTGATAGGAAAAAATATCCCTTAGATTTTAGAATGAATGAAAGAAAACAAGACTTAGATGATACTTGTTTACATTACTACTACTTTTTAAAGAATAAATACTCTTATGAATTGGACCGAAATATGTGTATAAAAACATATAAATATACTTTTATATTTAATCAACTTTGTAGACTCTTACTTAAATCTGATTGGAATAAAAGAATAACAAGTTCAGAACCATTTCACTTTTTGCAATGTATAGAAAGATATACAGAAATGGAAATAAAAGCTATTCTAATTATAAATAATAATATGTCTAAATTAGAAATTAAGAACTTGAAATTATCTAGTATGTGAGCAAAATATTATGAGTATAAATAAAACGAAAATTTCTTTTATTCTTTTTGCCTTGTTTGATTTTTTTATTATAATTTTTTTAGTAATTCATTATTTATTTTCTGAATATAATTTTATATTAAATAACAATATTATAATAAATAATTTATTTGTTCTTTTCATTTACTTATCGTTTTTAGTTTTTATTTTCTTGATATTAAACTATTTATTATGTAAAATATTTTCCTCAAATAATATAAAAGAAATTTTGACCTATGTTTTTAAAGTTAGTTATAAGTTAATCAATTACACATTTTTTATTTCTTTATTTATATTTATCATAATAATATATTATCTTTTAATGAAATATAACTAGAACTCCTTGTGAGTTCTTTTTTTATACATAAAATTAATTAAAGGTGGTGAGATAACATGGCAGTAATGGATTTAAAACCGCCAAGTTGGAAACAATTGTTCCTAATTGGCTGGTGGACAATGGATAGATATAAGAATAAAACTGCAATAATCGGTGATGGATCTGTTCGTACTGGTAAAACTTTCTGGATGGGACAAGGTTTTGTTTATTGGTCCATGACAGAGTTTGATGAGACTAACTTCTTAATGGCTGGTAAAACAATTCAATCACTTGAACGTAATGTTATCTCACCGTTGATATCATTGCTTACTGAACGTGGTTATAGGATTAAATATCTAAAACAAGAAAAGAAAATGACTATCAACTATGGTGGCCATACTAATTATTATTATCTATTCGGCGGTAAAGACGAAAGTAGCCAAGATCTCGTTCAAGGAATTACCGTAGCTGGCTGTTACTTTGATGAAGTTGCTATTCAAGCGGAATCATTTGTTAATCAAGCCACGTTACGTGCTTTAACTTATCCCAATAGAAAATATTGGTTCAACTGTAACCCTAAAGGTCCATATCACTGGTTCAAAAAGCAATGGATTGATGATTTAGGAAGACAAAACGCCATTAGAATTAAATTTAATATGTATGATAATCCAATCCTTTCTAATGAAGATATTGAGAATATCAAAGGTCGCTATCAAGGCATGTTTAGAAAACGATACATTGATGGTGATTGGGTAATGGCAGAGGGCCTTGTATATAGTAATTTTAATAAGAAAACGATGATTCATGATTATCCACCTATCAATGAAATAACTAACTACTATGTAAGCTGTGACTTTGGTGCACAAAACCCCACAGCTTTTTTATTATGGGGAAATTACAACAATACATGGCCATGCTTAAAGCAATATTACTATGATGGTCGCCATGAACAGCATGATAAAAGTATTACTGAATATGCTAATGATTTAGATACTTTTTTAGGTGATTTAGCTAGAAAAGCACCAATTATATTGGATCCATCTGCTAAAGCCTTTGCTATTGAATTAGAGCAACGTGGTTATACAGTTATTCCAGCTAATAATGATGTTTTAGATGGTATTCGTGAAGTTCAGAATGCTATGAATAATGGCTTAATTTGGTACACACCTAATTTACCAGATTTCTTTAGAGAAAAGACTAGTTATGCATGGAATACTAAATTAGCTGAAAAGGGTATCGACAAAGTAATTAAAAAGCATGACCATTTGCAAGATGCTGAACGCTATTTTGTGATGTTCTTAGTAACTGTATTGCTAGATAGACAAGATGAAGATGGCGGAATTCAATTCGGAATGAGATAGGAGATGATAAAAATGGACTTTAATATTGATGATAATGAACACTTTAATATGCAGGATTTTATGCTACCAGGTACGCCAATAAATTCTAATGTAAATATTGCGGATTCATTTACCAATAGTGGAAAAATGAAGCTTGGTGGCAATGCTTACATTGATGATAATGATGTGTTCATATATCCAAAAGAAATGAATATAACTGGGAATATGGACGATTTATATACCATTATTAATTATCATGAACAATTTATTTTGCCTAAGTATCAAATGAAGTCTATGTATTACAAAGGTAGACATGATCGTATTATTGAAAAAGATGATGCACCTAAAGGTAAACCTGATAGTCGCTTGATTATTAACTTTCCTAAGAAACTTATTGATACTTTCAATGGTTTCTGTAATTTCGGTAAAGTTCAAGTTTCTGATACTAACAACAATAATGAAATTAATAACACCATTCAACAATGGCTAGAAAAATCTGATTTTGATGATTTAATTACAGAATTATCTAAGTTATCTGATATTTATGGTCGTGCATACTTATATGTATTTGATAATGGCCAGGATATTGAAATTGCTCCATGTTCTCCTATGGATACCATTGTTGTCTATGATGATACTGTTAAACATAATCCGATGTTTGCTATTCGCTATTCAAATGGCAACAATGGTTATTCTGGAACTGTCATTACTCCAGCTAATGATTATACTTTTGATACTAACAATACAGTTGGAAGCGCAGGTAAGAATCTAAAAGTAGATAGCTCATCAGATAAAGGCATTGGTATTTCTAATACGCATGATAATTTTCCATTCTTGCCAGTATTAGAACTAAAAGACAACGAAGAACGAATAGGCTTGATGGATGATGTCATTAATCTAGTGGATAGTGTAAATGAAACCATATCCAACAAAACAAATGATACTGATTCATTCAAAAATAGTTATTTATTTGTTTCTGGAACAAAGATGGATAGTGATCAGGTTACCGACATGAATCAACATAATTTTATTAATTTATATCCAACATCTGGTTCTCCATGGAAATATGATGGGCAAAATGGCGTAATTAGTCCTTCAGTTTCATTTATCAGCCCAACTCCTAATGATGAAATGCAGGAAAACACTTTAAATCGGAATATTGATTTAATTTATCAAATCTCGCAAATAGTTGATATGAATGACAGCAAACTAGGCTCTAATATGAGTAATATTTCTGGAACTGCATTATTTCAACGCTATCAAACCATGCAATCTAAGGCTAATACTAAGGCTAAGAAATTGAAATCATTGCTTAGGCAGCTATTTAGCATCTTATTTGCTTACAAGCATATTAGCGAAGATGCATATGCACTTAGCTATTCATTCAACTTTAACGTTCCACATAATGTAATTGAAGAAACGCAAGCATTTTCTAATGTATTTGGGAAAATCCCTAATGAAAATTCTGTTCAATATCTAAAATCATTGTCTAATAAGCAGGAAATTATTCAAAAAATGCAACAAATGAAGGAACAATCTCAACAAGTCACTGCTAACGCGTCCGACAAAGCAATTTCAGACAATAAAGGTGATAAGTAATGCTACAAGCCAATATAGGACGCGCTAAAAAGCGCATTCAATCACTAATCGACCAGGATAATGATAGTGATAAACAGCTAAATGAATATTATGCCGAATGTATGGTGTTCATTAAAGCTAATTTGATGACCTTCTATGCTAAATATGCCAAAGATAACCAGTTATCTGTTTCCGAAGTTGGTCAAAGTGCAAGTAGTTGGGATACTCAACAATGGATTAATGCAATTAAGCAAGTCAATATGAAAAATTGGCCAGATGAAGCAATTAATAGAGTAAAAGCTTATGGTCACATTGCTGGAATTAGTACATTGCATACAATCGAAGCATTAATGGCATTAGGGATAATTAAAATGACTGTTAAAAATCAAAATATCATTTCTGATCGCATAACCAAAGATGGCAATGACCAAATTAAAATTATTGAAAGCATGGTTAAAACTAATCCTAGTGCTGATAAGAAGGCTACATCAATCATTACTCAGCAATCTACGCATGATATATGGAGTAAAAATTTATGGATTGATTCGGATTCATTAGCAAATGATATTCAAACATTAGTCAATAAGCATTTAAAGCATGGAATGAGTATCAATAATTTAGATGATATTTTAGAAACACACGCTAACAAGAATCAGTTTAAACCAACCAAATACGTTGGTGACAGAGTTAAACAAATGGAGTTTAATGCTAGAAGAATTGTTAGAACTGAAAGCAGTCGTTTGATTGACCAGGTCAACACGGTCACCTACTCAATGAGCGGTATTACTGATGTTGATGTAGTTAATCAACCAGGTGCATGTCAAAAGTGTATTGGCTTAGCTGGAACTTACAAAATAGATAACGCTCCAAGCATACCTGATTCAAGCCATCCAAATTGCCGTTGCTACAAAATTCCCAGTGGTGATTCACATAGTCGATTAATAACAGTAAATAGAATATTTTAGCTCACACAAATGTKTGGGCTTTTTTAATACATAAATTTATGACCAATAAAGCTGAAGTCATTAAAAGCTGCTAAATAAATAATATTGAGGTGAAAATAATGGCTGAAGATGCAACTGAAACAACCGATGAAACAGTTGATAATAATCAAACTGAAACTCACGATGAACAAAAAAGTGAGTATGTTAAATCTTTAGAACGCCGTATTAACAATTTAGAAACTAAAAATAATAATAAGGCCGTTAACAAGGATACTAAAAAAGAAACTAAAGATAATAACGACAATGTTGATTCCACTAAGTATGTTTCTATTGATGAATATAACGAATTAAAAGAAAAAATTGGTAATTTAGAAAATAAAGACCAGGTCAAATCTATTAAGAGTGATATTCAATCTAAAGCAAAAGAAGATGGCATCAAATTAACTGCTAATGACTTAAAATTTATCGTTACTAAAGATGCAGACACATCTAACAGCAAATATGAATACATCAAGAAATTAAAAGCAGATTCTAAACCAGCAGATAAAGATTTGCCTAAAGATACTAAACGTAAGCCAAAAGAAAATATTGGTTCTACATTAGCCAAAAGTCTTCCTAAGCAGGACCTATCTTACTGGATTAAAAACTAAGGAGTGAAAATATGAAAAATTATTCAGATTCTAAAAATATCTTAATCAAACCTGAAGATGCTTTTGCTAAATCTATTGTTGCTGATGGCTCAAACATTTCAGCTGATACAGATGGCAACAAATATTTACTAGCTGGTCAATTAATGGGCGCAAACAAAGATATTGCATTAAATGATGATGCAATTGCTCAACCTGTAAGCGATCCAAAACAAGCACAAGGGATTTTAAGAAATGATTATAACTTTAAAGATGGTAAACAATATGTATCTATTGTCACAAATGGATACATTAATATTGCTCAAATGAGTGATAGTGTTAAGCCATTTTATACAGCAGATGTAGTTGACGCTTTAAAGGCACAACTACCAGGTGTTCATTTCGTAAATAATGCTACTAAATAAGGAGGAATTTAACAAATGACAAACACAATTCAAGACTTAGACAGTCCTAACGCAATCATTGGATATTGGAATGATAACCCTAATAATCAAAACAGCCCAATGCTATCTAAGCAATTATTCGATGATGAATATCAACAAGGTGATACCATTACAGCATACTTTGATTCAGATCAACCAGACGAAGGCTTAACCGAAGTTGCCTATGATACTAATGTTTCATACAAAGGCAATGTTGGTTTTAAAACTGATTCATACAATATGATGAAATTTAAGAACGCCAAATTAATGAATGAAGAAAGACATGCGCGTATCCAACAAGCACTATATAATAACCCTAATTCAGGTGCCGCTACTTCTATTGGGCAAACTCAACTAAGAGATGCTGCAACATTATTAAGAGACGCATACTACAATCGTGAATTAATGGCTTTACAAGCTCTACAAACTGGTAAAATTGTTAGTTCTAAAACTGGTATTCGTGACTTTCATGTTCCAGAAGAACATATTGTTCAAACTAACACACCATGGGGAAATAAAGATTCAAGTGCAATTCAAGATATTAAAGATGGAATTAAGAAAATGCGTAACGATAATGCGACTTCCATTACTTATGCATTAATGAACTCAAACACTTTTGATAAATTAGCTAAATCTGGCGATTTACTACAATCAATTGGTATTGGTAAGTTATCAAATAACTTTGCCATTCCGGCTTCAACTGTATCTAATCAATTTTCACAACTCACTGGGTTAACCATCTTAACTTATGATACAAGCAATCTTTTAGCAGATGACACTGTAATTCTATTGCCTAGTGGTTCATTAGGTCGTATGGGTTGGGGAGATACAGCAGAATCAATGGGCAATCTAGATGGTCAATCTGGCGCTCAAGTTTCTAGAACAGCCGATGGAATTACATTAGTTACTTATCGTCAAATTGATCCAGTAGGTACTAATGTTAAGGTTTCTGATAAATCATTACCTTCACTAGATAAATCTCAAAATATCTACATTATGCATGTTGGTGAAGATACTTCTAAGACAACTGGCAGTTCAAATGGCTCTAACTCTAATTCATCTTCAAACACAACAGGAAAGGCAAGTGGTAAATAATGCAATACGTAGTTCAAAAAAATGACGATGAAGCTACCTTAGCAACTACTCATCATGTTTCAGTAGGAAACTTGCGTAAAGCCAATGAATTACTACCACAACCATATTTGGTTGAAGGCAGAACTATCGAAATTCCTACTGATGATAAACCAAATGATTCTCAAAATAGCAATAATACATCTGATAATCAAAATCATTCTGGTGTAGAAACTTTTGATCCTAATAAAAAGCCTACTAACTAGGAGGTGTCAATATGGACGCTGAATTAATGCAAAAGGTTCAAGATAATTTAAAAACCAATTATGCTGAACTCTTTGATGATTCTGGTGCTGAAGATAAATTAAATTTCATCATAACTCGTGCATATACCAAATGTCGTCAATATAAGGATAAAGTTAGCAATGATGAACTAATCATGCTACTTACCTTATACTCAGCTTATCTGCTGAAAAATAATCAATCTGCTGACGGTAGTGTTACCACTGCTAAAGCTGATATTTTTCAAGCTCAATTTAGTTCTAACTCACAGGGCAGTAATAATTACTTAAGTGATTTTATGGACCTTTTAAATGACTTAGGACTATCTGAAAATGATTGGAAGATTCAAATTGGCTGATGATTTTGATAATTTAACACCAGGATTAAAAGAGCTAAATCATTTAGATGATTCTAAGCACACTTTATATGTTGGGGTTATTCATGCTACTGGTGATCGTACAGTTGAGTACAATCAAATGATTGCTGAAGTACAGAATAATGGTGCTACGATTAATCCAGTTAATGGAAAATATCTTACTTTGCCAATGCCTATCGCAGGCAAAAGGCACGCTCGTGAGATTAATGGACTGTTTTTCCATATGAGTAAGAATGGCACGCCTACGCTGGCTAAGAACGAAAATGGCAAGCTAGTAATATACTTTATCTTAAAGCTGCAAGTTAAAATACCTGCTAGACCGTTCATTTCACTTACTCAAGAGAAGTGTTTAGATTTAGCTGAACCAATTTTACATGAAGGTGTTGTTGATATTCTTTTAGGTGATTCAACTGCTGGCGAAGTGCTTACAAAAGTCGGTAAAACCATTGCTGTTCTTATGAAAAAACAAATGGCTGAAATGACTGCAACGCCTAATGCTCCAGCGACTGAACGCAATAAAGGATTTAACCATCCACTTTTTGATACTGGTGCGTTACAACGTTCAATTGATTGGGTGGTGGTTTAATGGTTGATAAAACATTAAAACGTAGAAGTATTACTGCTTACAACAAACTAGTTAGACTATATGGTGTTGAATTAGAATATGCTATATATCATGAAAATAGTGATTCTAGCCAATCATCTGATGAAAACTTTGGTGACATTGGTGATACAGATTCAAGTAATAACAATTATGATGATTGGCAAAAATCATCTAATGAGTTATTTGGTCCCACTGGTGCATCAGCTAGTAGTTCACTGGGTAATCAACTACAAATGCTAAGTGGTAGCACTGCGGAATCATATGATTATGAGTGGATATCAAAGTTAGATGTTCCGCTTAAAACCAAAGTAAAATACAAAGACAAAATTATAAAAGTGAAGAAGAAAGCTGACTATGACGACATGGTTGGCTTTTTTGTTTACCAACTTACAGATAGGAGTGACGACAATGTACAGCGCTAAAACATTCAATTGGGGCGCATTCTATGGACAATTGCGCCACACTATCGAAGATATAACTGGATTTGATGGTGAACATGTTCTTATGGACTACTCAGATAAAATTCCATTGGTTCTAGGAATAAAGAAATAGCAGATTATTTAATTCAAATTAACTGCTATTCCACTAATGGTAACGACACTATGCAAATGGCTGATGATATCGCAACTCTGCTATTTGATCCGTTATATAAATCTAAATTTCACCAATATGGTGTAGTAATCAACGATATTAATAACTCAACTGGAGCAGTTAACGACTTCTCTAACTTGTTTAATGTCAATACTTCCACGATTACCTTAAAAATTACTGCTTATCGTAATTATGCAAGCAAAATTAACAAGATTAATAGCGTTGATACTGCTAATACAAAATAGGAGGTTTCAAATTGGAAAAAATTAAAACAATGAGTCCAATCAAGATTGATACTAGCTATGCTAGACCAGTCTTAGATGCTGGAATGGCCGGCATCATGTTAATCAATCCAACTGACCATGAAGGACTACAAAATTATCATGGACTCGCAGAAGTAATTAAAGACTATTCGTTAGGTTCAGCTGTGTACAGTCAAGCTACTGCTTACTTTAACAATGAAAATTCACCATTGTTCCAGGTTACCAGTTACAAGGTTGGTGACGGTAATTCATTAACTTCTGTTATGAATAAATACTACTACTCAGGGGCGCAATACTTCTTAGTTCATATGAGCATTGATGATAAGAATTTATCAGACATTGCTGCTATTTCTAACTTTGTTGAAGCACAAGACAACAAAGAATTAATTGTCGATTTAACTTACTCAGATGTAACTAAATTACCTGCTGCAGTTAGTGGATTGAACATTGATAACAATAAAGCAACATTAATTATGGCCAAAAACTTAATTAATGGAACCGATGAATTTCAAGGTGCTCACTTCTTATCTACTTATGCCAATGCTGGCTTAGGTACTGATGCTGCTTTAGTCAATAATCTAGATGGTGTTACTCCACAAGACAAGTATGAATTTGGTGCTAATGAATTAGAAAAATACTTTGTACCTAATAAGATTGCTACTTATGCATGGCGTGGTGGTACACCAATGATGACTAGTGGAGTAAGTCAATCTGGTGATCAATTTCAAGCTATGGTTGTCCGTGATGCCATCACTAATGAAATTACCAGTTCATTGAACAATGTAATTTTACAAAATAATGGTCGTATTACTTACGACAACACTGGTATTAAACTATTCGAAAATTCCATTTATGGTGTATTAAACGAATATGCCACTCGTGGATTTATTGAAACACAATTTGATGTTCATTCTGTTGATGCAAACAACATTTCAGAAAGCAAAAAAGCCTCTGGTCGTTTAACTGGTATGAATTGGAAGTACACACCTAAGTTCACTATTGATGATGCTTCATTCAGTCAAACCGTTGTTCTACCAGAAGTATTATAAGGAGGAATTATACATGACAAGTTTAACTCAAACTGCTCAAGACCATACATGGGATATTGCAGATGTGATTATTGAAATTGATGGTGTTGCTTTAGATTTAGCAACTACTGGTGATTTATTTACCTGTTCATTTGATCAAGACAATATCACAATTTCAGTTGATGTTTGGGGTAATGGTATGCGAGTAATTAATCATAATGCAGAAGCAACTATTACCGTAAATTCTAGTCGTATGTCTAATATGTGGAGAAAGTTCTTAAAAAATGAAAACAATGAACGTTTAGCTGAACATAAAATTAATATTTTAACTCCCATGGAACGTATTACTAGTTCAAGTGCTTCATTTATTAAGATTCCAGATTTAAATGCTGGTAATGAAGCTCCAACAGTTGCTATGCAATTCAAGTGTATTCGTGCTGATGCCGCGGCTGCTTAATATAAGAATCAATCAATTACTATAAATAATAAATTTTAAGAAAGAGGTTATAAATTATGGCTGAATTTACAGAACAAAAAGAAGAAAACAAGGATTTACAAGGCGGTCAACCAGCAAACAACGAAGGAGAAAATCCCGTTAAAGCTGATGGCGAAAACAAAGATGGTGGCACAACACCAGTAATCACTAATAGTAATGCTACTTTAGACCAACGTACATCAGTAAAAGATATTGATGACCGTACTCGTGAAATTTCAATCACTGAAAAGAATGGTACTACCATTTCTGCTCAAATGACTGCGCCTGGCWTAAAACAAGGTGATTATATTGATTCTATGCGCCAAGTGGTTATTCCAGATGGTGACACTGGTACAGGTGCTGTTCGTTTTACTCCAGTTAACTTTCACGAAGCATTATTTGGTATCTTTGGTACTAACTCAGTTAAGGTGAATGGCAAGCCCGCTGGTGAAGCTATCTCATGGGAATTCTTTGATAAACATTCTCGTGAAGCATTTACATGGATGATGGATCAAGCTGACACGTTTCTTGGCGATTTGTCTTAAACCTATATCTAATCGTGCAATTGAACACTATTTAAAGGAAGATGGGAACGCCAACATTGCATGGAATGCCTTTATCAACGGATATGCGAATATTCCATTTGCAGATGTAATGAATATGACCGCTCCTGAATTGTCTATATACGTTTATGCCATGAATAAACGTAATAAGAATCAATATGATTTATATAGCAATATGTTAGGAGGTGGATAGGTTGGCTGTATCACGTCAAGCAACAATTAAGATTCCAGTTAAGGTTAATCAGACCACGATTGATAAAGCAAATAAAGCAATAACTAAAATGACTGGCTCCGGTGGTAGTTTACAGAAAGCTATGGATAAGCTAAATGGTCAATTTGACAAGTTAGATAAAACCATTAACAACTTTTCTAAGAACTACAAAAACGGACTGGACGGTGTTATTGAATCAAATAAACAAGCAATCAAATCCAATAAAAAATTAACTGATCAAACCGTAGCTGGCCATAAACAAGTGCAAAAATCACTACAAAAGCTTGCTGATGATGATAAAAAGTTCACCGATTCATCTTCTAAACATGCACAACAACACACTCGTAATATGAATAGTGTTGCTAGGTCGTATGATCATGCTACTAGTCGTATTGACCGCATGAATAAAGCAGCTGATAAAGCTATTAATGTTGGTCGTTCCATGAGTTTAACTACTCTTGGTTTAGGTGCCTCACTAGTTAAAGGCTCTAATGATGC
>NZ_POST01000012.1 GCF_002993965.1 Apilactobacillus timberlakei
TTTAGGAACTGGAATTGGTGGGCTAATTGGCGGTGCAGCTGGTGGAATTGGTGGAAGCTCAATTGGTAAAAAAATTGGGCAAACTATTCAAAAGTCATTACCAAAAGGTGTCTTTAATCCAATAGTTAAACAATGGAATAGGTTTAAAAAATGGATTGGTAAATCAACAAAACAAGTAGTTAAACCTTTTAAATCGTTATTTAGAGGTATGAAAAAGCTTTTTAAACCAGTAACTGATGGGTGGAATAGCTTTCAAAAAGCACTAAATACAAAAAAAGGACAATCCAATATCAAAAAGCTCTCTAAAGTTTTTAATTTTGCAATGAAACCTTTGAAAGGGCTATTTAGTGGTGTAAAAATAGCATTTAAAGTATCAATGAGTGCCATCAAGGCTACTGCTAGAGGCATTGGATCATTTCTTTATACTTTATTCAAAGGTGTTTTCAAAACTGTTGGAGGAATATTTAAGGTTGGAGCAGACTTAATATCTGGAAAATGGTCCAACTTAGGTAAAGATTTAAAGAGCATTGGATCAGGCATTTGGGACGTAATCCGCTCACCGTTTGCTGGAATTGGTAAATTTTTTGCAAGTATTTGGGGAGATGTTCAACACCAATTTTCTCAAGGCTTTAAATGGTTAAAGGGAATTGTTGCTGGTGGTATTAATGACCTATTTGGAATAATTAATGCTGGTAGTAGCTTAATCAATAAAGTTCTTAGTTATGTAGGTGGTTCTGGTCATACCATTGGTACTCTAAAACCAGTTCACTTTGCAACTGGGACTAGACGTAAGACAATTAATCGTCCTACCTACTCAATGCTGAATGATGGAAATGATTCACCAGAAACTGGTAACAAGGAAATGGCTATTTTGCCAACTGGGCATGCATTTATGCCTAAGCAACGTAATTGGAGAGGTATACTGCCTGCCGGTACTGAAGTAATGAATGCTAAAGAAACCAAAAGCATCATGAATATGAACGGGATTGAACATTTTGCTGGTGGTACTGGATTCTTTGGAAACATGTTAAATGGAGCCAAGAATATGGCAGGCAGTGCAACTCATGCAGTTGCTAGTGGTGTTGGTCATGCTATTCATGGTACCGAAAATATTGGCGGTAAAGCATTACATGGAGTCGAACATTTAGGCAGTTCTGTATGGAACAAAACAAAGAGTGCTGCTGGCTGGGCTTGGAATAAAGCCAAAGATGTTGGAAGTGCAATCGCACACCCTATTAGAACAATCATGAATGCATTTGGGAAGCTTCCTAAATTACCGCCTTTCTTAACTGATTTTGGTAATGGTGTTTTAGATAAAGTTAAGACAATGGCAGTTGACTTCTTTAAGCAAAATGGTGGTGGCAGTGCCAATCCTGGTGGAGCTGGAGTACAGCGTTGGAAGCCAGATGTTGCTAAAGCCTTAAGAATGCTTAATTTATCTACTAGTGGTGGCATGATTAATAAAGTATTAACTCAAATTAATACCGAATCAGGTGGCAATCCTAATGCAGTTGGTGGAACCGATGGCTTATCTGATGGACGTGCTATGGGATTAATGCAAGTTAAGCCTGGTACTTTCTCAGCTTACTCGAAACCTGGTTTAGGTGGTTGGAGCAATGGATTTGCTTCAATCTTTTCTGGTTTAAATTATGCTAAGCATCGTTATGGACCAGATTTGTCATTCTTAGGACAAGGGCATGGTTATGCTAATGGTGGCTGGGCTAATAAACCTGGCATCTTCGGTGAAGTTCCAGGACAACCTGAAGTGGCAATTAACCCTAAGCGTCCTAGTGCTGATAGATTGATTGGTGAAGCAATTAATGCTCGTGCAAAAGCTGATTCTAGATCTCCATTTGCACGTTGGTCTAGCAGCCAAAAATCTAAAAAGCAACGTGATACTTTAATTGCTAAACGTGATGCTATTTTTGATAAAAAGCAAACTAAACCTGTTCAACCCAACGTCAACATGGAAGTTAATATAACCATTAATGGAAATGCTGATCAAGGTGCACTGCAACAAACTACTAACAATTTCAGAAGAATTGTTAGAGAAGAAATGCAAAAGATGGCGTTTAATCAATTGCAAAAAGGATAAAAATTAGAAGTTAGTTAAAGACTAGCTTCTTTTTTATACATAAAAATAAATATAAAGGAGTTGAAAGCATGCAAACTGCACAACATAAATTAAAAATTAAATTAGATAGACTATATAAGCAGCGTAATCATGCACGAGAGCTACTAAATAAATTAGCACATAAGAAAGCCACTCCTGCAGTTACCAGAGCTAGAAAAGCACATTCTAATTCCATCATGAGAACTAATAAAGAAATTGATCATTTAAAAGTGAATATGCAGAAAAACAAGGCTGACACTAACAAACGTGAATCGCTTAAAAATATGAAAAATAATAAGGAATTTTCTAGTCATAGCGCTACTTTAATGCCTAAAAATCCATCAACAGAACATAGCTATGTCTTGTTATTCGTTAAAAATCAATCTAATCCCACTTCACCACAAATCAGTAGTAAGCCTGTTGAACATGGTATGAATATGAGTACCACTACTCAAATGGGAGCAAATACAATTCCTATTGATGCTGTTATTGGTGGTATGAGCATCAAAGATATGCGTGAAGTTAGACGAGAAGTGCAGAAGTTAAAGTATTGGTCCAATAATGGAACTCCATTGATTTACCATTCTAAAGATATTAACTCAGAAAGCGTGCAGATTAGTGATTTTACACCTTCATTTGAATATATGGATGGTGGCACTGGTTTGAATTCAGCTAATATATCATTAACTTTAACGGAAACTAAATTCTTTGAATCTAATGTTAAAAAGAAAAAAGGTAGTAAAAAACATGTTGGTCATAAAGGAGCTAAAAAGGGGAGCAAGAATAAAAAAGGTGGCACTAAGCACCATTATGTAATTGCTAAAGCTGGTTATACCTATTTACATGTGGCACGTATTAAAAACACTTCTCTGAGTCATGTAGAATCATTAAATTCATATCCAGCTAGTAAGATTCCAATGGGTGCCAGAATATATTATTAAGGTGGTGATTAAATGGCCGTAAATGATTATATTGATATTAAATTAAGTGATATTCCTTGCCAATTTGACTATACATTTGATGATACGGATTACACTTTAGATTTGTACTACAACAAATTGAATGATAGCTACTATATCAATTTATATGATGAAAATATGGTGCCTATTGTGATGGGTGAAAAACTAGTCTATGGACAGCCATTATGGAATGCGATTACTGATCCACGATTACCGTTAGTTGACTTAGTTCCGTTTGATGAAGATAATAATGAAACTGAAGTCAGCAAACTTAATTTTACTGATTCCATTCAGTTATACATTAAAAATGTGGACGAAGTGCCTGATGATATATCTACTGATAATGCCAATGATGATAATGATGTTGATGACTCAGTTAGTGAAAATCCATCTGATGTTGATTTCAATGAATATGGCAATGATAAGCAAGTAGGCGGTGATAATACATGGAATTAGTTCACTTCTATTTAAAATTAGTTTTAGATAGCAAGTTCACGTTAGTATCAACCTATCTGGAAAAACGGAATGTCGAAATTGATGTAACATATAATTTTACTAATCAAGACACCCCTAGCGATACTGATATAACTATTCATGGATTAACACAAAGAACCGCAAATAAATTCAAAGCTGGCAAAACATTAACGATGTATGCCGGCTTTTTTAATGCCGATTGGACTGAAAATACAGTAGCTCATATTTTAACTGCCAAAATAACTTCAGTCAGCCCATTGAAAAACGACTCTGGTGATTGGATTTTACATTTAGTGATTCAAGATGGTACTAAGGTGGATCCAGGAAAAGCTATTAAAGTTGCTGCTAGTAAGAAAATCAGAATTAAATCAGCCAATCATAGTTTTCAATATCGTAAGCAACTAGGAGCCTATGAAAAACAACAACGAGAAGCTAGGCAAGCATGGTTAAAAGCTAATCCTAAAGCCAATACACATCAAAAGCATAGTCGATATGTACAAATGGAAAATAATATTAAGTCCTATCGTACTCAGCTAAAAGGTAAACAGAATCGTTTCAATAAAGAAGTGAATAAAAAGAAATCTTATCGTACTAAAACCGTTTATAAATTTATTAGTTTTAAACCTGGAACTAAAGGTTCAGCAATCATTAAAAAACTGGCCACTAAATCAGGCATTAATATTTCTAAAATGAAATTAGTTTACGATAGGCCTTACTACAATGGCTATACCGCTCGTAAGAAACCTTTAAACTGTATTCGTGATATTGCTAAGGATTGCAAAACTGATATGTTCTATCAAAATGGCAAGTTAGTAATTATGTCGTTTGCCAAAAACAAAAAGGTTAACTACACATGTGTTCCTGAAACTGGATTAATTACACCGCCTGATTTATCAGATGATGACGATTCGAAAAACACTTATCAAGCAACAATCTTATTTAATCCTAAAATTACTACTGGTAGTATTTTCCGTATTGAAGATAAGCTCTCCGGATTTGTTGATGATGTGATTGTGACTAGTGGTTCAGCTAGTATTCAGGCTGGAGATACGCCAACCATGGATATTAACTTTAAAAAGTTATCAGCTTACAAAAAAGAACAAGCAAAATCTATTAAAAAGCAGCGATCATCTGATGCAAAATCTAAAGCTAAATTAGACGAGAAGAATCGTAAGGCTGCAATTAAAAAACGCCAAGAAAGGTCAAAAAAGCATGGAAAAAAATAGAGATTATTTTTCTGAATTAATGCAAAATATCAAAAAGAGCATTGCTAGTAATATTAGTGTTATGTATTTAGCCAAAATCGTTAAATTAGAGCCGCCTACTGCTGATTTACAACCACT
>NZ_POST01000013.1 GCF_002993965.1 Apilactobacillus timberlakei
GGCATTCATGAAGATTTTGCCCACTTAACTCCATACAATGATTGGAATACTAGTCAACAGCAGGCATATATCAATGCACAAAAAGCTTATGCCGCAGGCCTAAGCAATAACCAAACCAATGCGGATGCACGATTGAATAGTACAGCTAATGAAGTGGGTCAAGCTGCCTATAATGGAGCTGCAGATGCGTTAGCAGGTAATGATAATAATAAGTATATTGGTGATAAGCAGGTTGCCTATGCTAATGCACAAACAGCATATACGGCTGGACTAACTGGTCAAGCAGTAACAACACAGGCAGCAATAAATAATCCAGTAGCTTATAAGATTGGGTTAGCAGCGCAACAAGCAATAACAGATTCAGATAGCARTATTAATGAAGCAAAGGTTACAGATTCTGCATATCATAAGAGTTATAGTCAGCAACAACAGGCTGCCTATGATAATGCGKTAAAAGCATATCAAGCAGGTAGTGATGATAACTATACTGAACAAGATCAAAAAGCTGCTAAATTAAATGCAGTTGCTAATAAAGCTGGTTATGCTGAATTTGCAGGAATTGTTGATGCATCATATGGAAATCACAATAATCAAAATTACTATGCTAATAATAGTCATGAACTAAAAGTTTATAACAATGCCCAAAGTGATTTCTTTAATGGATTGCAAAATGATGGCCAAAATAGTTCAACAACTGGTTATGAAGTTGGTCAAGCCGCAAGAAAGGGAATCGAAGATTCCAACATCAATACGAATGCAGCAAATGAACCTAATAGTGGTTATAAAGACTGGCATCCAATCAAACAGGTTGCCTATGCCAACGCGCAAACAGCATATCAAGCAGGATTGAAGAATGATGCAATTAGTGCGGATGCACAGTTAAATCAAATGGCTAATATCGCCGGTTTAGCAGCATATCAAGGAGCAACAGATGCGGCGGCTGGCAATACAGCTAATCAAGCTAATTATGCTAAGGACAGTATAAATAGCGCAGCTTATACCAACGCCCAGAAAGCATATACCGCTGGTTTATATGTTCAGCCGGATACAGCTGATGCGCAGTTAAATCCTACTGCTTACAATGTCGGAGTGGCCGCAAGGCAAGAAATTACCGATTCAATCAATAATGTAAACGCAGTAAATGATCCTAATAGTGATTACCATAAGACTTGGACAACACAACAGCAGGTGGCATATCAAAATGCCCAAAAGTCCTTCCAAGCAGGAATGGATGGCGATCAAACTGAGCAAGATAAAATTAATGCAAATTTGAATATTCCAGCTAACTTACTAGGTTCAGCTGCATATAAAGGAATGAATGATGCAGCTGAACAACAAGACCATTCAACTTCATATGACGGATTAAACAAGGTGGCTTATGTTAATGCACAAATGGCATATGCTGCAGGTTTAGCAGGTAACTCAGATACTAATTTTGATGCGGCAAAGAATATAATTGCTTATAATGTGGGATTAGCAGCTAAACGAGGAATTACTGACTACAATGTAGGCATTCATGAAGATGTTGCCCACTTAACGCCATATAATGATTGGAGTACTAGTCAACAGCAGGCATATTTGAATGCACAAAAAGCTTATGCCGCAGGCCTAAGCAATAACCAAACCAATGCGGATGCACGATTGAATAGTACAGCTAATGAAGTGGGTCAAGCTGCCTATAATGGAGCTGCAGATGCGTTARCAGGTAATGATAATAATAAGTATATTGGTGATAAGCAGGTTGCCTATGCTAATGCACAAACAGCATATACGGCTGGACTAACTGGTCAAGCAGTAACAACACAGGCAGCAATAAATAATCCAGTAGCTTATAAGATTGGGTTAGCAGCGCAACAAGCAATAACAGATTCAGATAGCAGTATTAATGAAGCAAAGGTTACAGATTCTGCATATCATAAGAGTTATAGTCAGCAACAACAGGCTGCCTATGATAATGCGGTAAAAGCATATCAAGCAGGTAGTGATGATAACTATACTGAACAAGATCAAAAAGCTGCTAAATTAAATGCAGTTGCTAATAAAGCTGGTTATGCTGAATTTGCAGGAATTGTTGATGCATCATACGGGAATCACAATAATCAAAATTACTACGCTAATAATAATCATGAACTAAAAGTTTATAAAAGTGCTCAAAGTGATTTCTTTAATGGTTTACAAAATAATGGCCAAAATAGTTCAACGACTGGTTATGATGTAGGTCAAGCAGCAAGACAAGGAATCGAAGATTCCAACGCCAATAAGGATGCGGCCAATGAACCTAATAGTGGTTATAAAGACTGGCATACAATCAAACAGGTTGCCTATGCCAACGCGCAAACAGCATATCAAGCAGGATTGAAGAATGATACAAGCAGTGCGGATGCACAGTTAAATCAAATGGCTAATACCGCCGGTTTAGCAGCATATCAAGGAGCAACAGATGCGGCGGCTGGCAATACAGATAATCAGACTAAGTATGCTAGTGACAGTATAAATAGCGCAGCTTATACCAACGCCCAGAAAGCATATATCGCTGGTTTATATGTTCAGCCGGATACAGCTGATGCGCAGTTAAATCCTACTGCTTACAATGTCGGAGTGGCCGCAAGGCAAGAAATTACCGATTCAATCAATAATGTAAACGCAGTAAATGATCCTAATAGTGATTACCATAAGACTTGGACAACACAACAGCAGGTGGCATATCAAAATGCCCAAAAGTCCTTCCAAGCAGGAATGGATGGCGATCAAACTGAGCAAGATAAAATTAATGCAAATTTGAATATTCCAGCTAACTTACTAGGTTCAGCTGGATATAAAGGAATGACAGATGCACTAGCCGGTAATAATAATTATATTAACTACAAGGGCAATGATCAGATTATTTATAATGATGCCCAAGCAGCATATTCAGCAGGTTTAGCAGGTAGTTCAGAGACTGATGTGAATGCTGCAAAGAATCTAATTGCTTATAATGTAGGATTGGCAGCTAAACGAGGCATTACTGACTACAATGTAGGCATTCATGAAGATTTTGCCCACTTAACTCCATACAATGATTGGAATACTAGTCAACAGCAGGCATATATCAATGCACAAAAAGCTTATGCCGCAGGCCTAAGCAATAACCAAACCAATGCGGATGCACGATTGAATAGTACAGCTAATGAAGTGGGTCAAGCTGCCTATAATGGAGCTGCAGATGCGTTAGCAGGTAATGATAATAATAAGTATATTGGTGATAAGCAGGTTGCCTATGCTAATGCACAAACAGCATATACGGCTGGACTAACTGGTCAAGCAGTAACAACACAGGC
>NZ_POST01000014.1 GCF_002993965.1 Apilactobacillus timberlakei
TCACACCGAACTATAAAAAACTTAGTAAGGAAGAAATTAAGGATAACAAGCTAGATTATAAAAAAGATGATGTAGTGGTTGTGGGCAGTTTGGATCATGACGATATGTATTTTAAAAAGGATTTATACAATGTCGATACTGAAAGAACTCATTCTGCTGATTTTGCAGTTATCTTAGGTCGTTATGCTCGCAAAGACGACTTTAAAGGAGGTGATTAGTTATTGGCCAAAGATTTACTTTATACCACTGATGGTGATTTATATCTTGGTCCTAATGGTCCAGTAGAAATATCTGGCCTAGATGAGATTAAACAGACACTTGATTTTATCTTAATGACTATGGATACTTCCTGGTTAATCGGTGGTTATGATGAAAATGCAGCAATATCAACTGTAAACTTAGCTTTAAAACAAGATAAAAGGGTAATAGATGTAATTAAAGTTAGTCCATCTTATGATAACGAAAATCATACGGTGGACTTCTATATTATCGTTAATACTACTCTAGGCACACTAGATTTCAGAAAGGAGTTGAGAGCAGATGCCATTAACTGAAGATGGTTGGGTATCACTTAATCCAGATGATGCACTAGCAAAAAGTAAGCAAAAAGTACAACAATTATTTGGTGCTGATACTGATGTTTCATCAGGTAGTCCCATGGGTAGAATGGCTCAATTGCTAACTGATTTAGAACTAGAAAATGATAATGCTGCTCAAGATGCATACGATAATTCATTTTGGAATAGTGCAACTGGCGTGGCATTAGACAGATTAGCAACACAAATAGGAATTCAACGCCATCAAGCACAATATGCTCAAGCTGACTTACAAATAACTGGGAAACCTGGCTATTTAATTCCAGCCAATACTGAATTTATGACAGATAATGGTGATTCTTTTCTATCTGATTTAGACACACAAATAGATAATAATGGGAATGCTGTTGTATCAGTTCATTCTACCGAAATGGCAGGTTATACCAATGTTGATGCCAATACTATCATCAATCAGGCTAACCCAGTTGATGAAATCGAAACAGTTACTAATCCTAGTGCTGCTACTGGTGGCGCTGATGAAGAATCGGACTATGATTTTAGAAATCGTGGCGCTATTAATCAAAACTCGCCTGAAGGTCCTACGACTGGTGGTATTAGAACAGCGCTTATTAATGTTGATGGTGTAAGCGGCGTGACTGTACAGAACAATCAATCCAAAGAAACAGATTCCCATGGGAACCCACCTAATACTATTCATATCTATGTTGTGGGTGGTAATGATATTGCAATTGCTAATAAATTAGCAGATGTGTTGGCAGGTGGTGCAACCACTGTAGGTAAGCAATCATATGATGTAAATATTTTTAACAACATTGTGACGGTTAACTTTGATCGTGCTGTTCAAAAGACCATTAGTTTCAAACTTGATATTGATGTGACTTCTGGTTTTGATGTTGATGCCGTTAAGCAATCAGTCCAAGACTATCTTGCTACCTTTGAAATGGGTGACGAAATCATTCTTAATAAATTGAATGTGAACTTATACCAACTAATTGGGGTTAAAAAGGTCAATTCCATTCAAATAAAATATGATGATAAAGATTGGTCTGATAGTGATTTACAACTAGACAATGTGTCATTTGCTGTTACCCATAACGAAAATATCGAGGTGGATATACATGGTTAATGACAACGATACTTTGCAGATTGGTCAAAATTACTATGACTATCATAAAAGTAATATCGAAAAAATGAACGGCTTCAATATTACTAAATGCAGCAATTTTGATAAGCTAATTAAATTTATCGATTCCACTTACTTCACTTCTAGACAAAATCTAGATGAACAAGATAAAGCGCATGATATTAACTATGCACATGGCTTAGAACTTGACGATAAAGGCGATAATTATTCATTGTTTAGGAACAACTTAGATGATGAAACTTATCGTTTTTTACTTAAATCACATCTACTTTCTAGTCGTTCTAAAGGAACTTTTAAAGATTTGCTCAATATTACTGCTAATCTGCTAGGTTGCAAGCCTGAAGATGTTCGCATGGTCAATGCTAGAACCATTAAAAATGGCATCGATAATGGTGGAGATGCCAATACTTTAACGATTAAAGATATCGATATTTCTAAAGTTCAACATGCTAATTTGATACCTGAACTAGTCAAAGAGTTACAACATTCAACAGCAGGTGGATATCGAGTTAATCAGATTGGTTTCTCAGTGGCTATCGATATGCCTATGTACGTGGGTTCAGCAGTTAGTTTAGTTAAATACTTTGATATATAAGGAGGCTAAAAATGAAATATGAAAACAAATCTATCACTAGTGACGGAGAAAAATTACTAGCTCAATCAGTAGCTAATAGTCAATCGCCAATCATTGATAAAATGCTAGTTTTAAATACCGATATTCCACTTGAAAAAACTATTGATTCACTAACACTAAATGACTTTAGTAATGCGATTAGTTTTGATGTAAATAATGTTAGCCAAAATGATAATTCATTCACTGCATCAGCAGTTATCAGTAATGACGGAATTAATCAAGACTACACCGCTAAGCTAATTGGAGTTACTGGATTTCTAAATGGGAATGACGATAGAAAACTATTCTCAGTTGCTCAAGGTAGTGATCCGTTTGTAATCGAAAAACAAGATGGTACTCCAGTAACC
>NZ_POST01000015.1 GCF_002993965.1 Apilactobacillus timberlakei
AACGTGAGTTGCTTTTTTTATACTTTCTTTATACCAAGATAATAACACCAAACGCCCATGTGTCAATGATTTAAAGCAAATTTAGAAAATGACGTTATTTCTAATAGTATCAAGATAAGAAGAAACTCGATTTTTTACAAAAATCGAGATACAAAAAAATTTCAACTAAGACAAAAAATTATTTATTTATAAAACATATTTTTTGTCATTTGAAAAAGAAATTAAATAATAATATTGTTAAAGATATTGGAGTGATTTTGTTGGAAGATATGTTTGGATTTTTAGGATTTATATTTGGCATTTTAGGTTTTGTTAAAGCTAATCAAATAGAAAAAGAATTAAAAAATTTAAAAGAAAAAATAAAAAATAAGCAAAAATAAGAATATAAAAAGACAACAAGTGGACAACTAATCGGTTGTCCACTTGTTGTCTAATAAAGGTCAACTACTTGTTGTCTTTTTTTTAATTTAGTTGTCTAGTTGTTGTCTTTTTTTAATTTATAAAAGTTTCAAATATTATTTTAGTACCAATACAAACTCCGCCACGGCGGAGTACATCAATCTTGATGTACCAGTTTCTCCTTATCCTGTTTCATTTTTATTTATAAAAACTGAAAAAGATCACTAGAAAAAAAGAAAAATACAAAATTCAAAACCATTTTTAGAGAATTGAGGGGAATAGTTTTTTATATTTTTATCGCATAAAAAATTCAAAAACGAAGCTCAATACATTTCGCTTCAGTACCATTTTTTTGCTTAACTTAATATTTTTTTAATAGTTCTTTATTCAAAAATTGTTACGACAAGCTAATAATTTTACTCTTAAGATAAATTCAACCAAGAAAAAAAGGCGTCCGTTTTTAGGGCGTCCTTTTTATTATTGGTTCAAAAATGTCTTGATTTAAGTTCAAAACAGCTTAGAAAGCTAAAATTTAGCTTATAAAGTAATTCTGAAGTTCATAGTTCCATTTAGCAACAACAATCTCGGCATCAGTTAATACTGAATCCTCATTCGGATCATCAGTATTAACTAAATCATCTTCATCTTCTAACTGTAATTTTTTACGTATGGTCTTAAAAAGTTTGCCATAACTAATTGCTCTAGTATGACTTAAGGCTTGTTCTAAATCATCAGTTACTTGTAAATCTCGTTGTTTATCATCAGTGATATAATCAGCCGACTTCACTTGATATTTAGCTGTTTCTTTAGCACCTGCTAACAAATCATTTTTACTTTTGCTAGGGTGAACAGCTTCAACATTAACCATTGGTTGATAATCTAGTTTCATAGCTTTACGCCAATATTTTGTCCATTCAGCTTGTGATATATAATTTTCAGATCCCTTAAAATATCTACTGCTAACAAATAGTAAGACATGCATATGCTGATTATAACTACCATCATCATGATTAACTGTAATTTCAGTAGATCTTACATAGCCAAGCAAATTTTTAGATATTTTTTTATATTGAAAAAGCTTAGAAACAGATCTACCCATTTTTTGCATTTCAGGTTTTAAAGTATCTGAATAAGTATTTTTAGTGCTTAAAGTTAAAAATAAAAAACAACCATTAGGATATTCTCTATGAGCTTCATTTAAAATTTGTATAAGTTGATTACTATTTTTCATAGAACGCCTCCATGCACATAATGGACACAATCGACTTTTACAAAACCAAGTCTGATAAAGTTTAAGAAAACCATCTTTTGTTTTTTTAAATCTCAAAACATTTCCACAATCTTTAACATTAGTCGCTTTACGATAATTAAGCATTAATAGATATTCAGCGTAAGTTAAATTATCTAATTTATTCTTTTTCCAAGGACGAGGCTTACCATTCTTAGTTAAATCAGTAAAAACTTGATGTTCTATCATAAATAAAAAACTCCTAACTCACTCACGTTAGAAGTTACAATCTAATTAAAAGCTAAATATGTATTCTTGAAAACTTACCAGAATACTGGTAGGATAGTTTCTATTGATTAGATTGCAACTGACGTTTCGATAGCCGCCAAACTTTCGAGATAACGTGAGTTGCTTTTTTTATACTTTCTTTATACCAAGATAATAACACCAAACGCCCATGTGTCAATGATTTAAAGCAAATTTAGAAAATGACGTTATTTCTAATAGTATCAAGATAAGAAGAAACTCGATTTTTTACAAAAATCGAGATACAAAAAAATTTCAACTAAGACAAAAAATTATTTATTTATAAAACATATTTTTTGTCATTTGAAAAAGAAATTAAATAATAATATTGTTAAAGATATTGGAGTGATTTTGTTGGAAGATATGTTTGGATTTTTAGGATTTATATTTGGC
>NZ_POST01000016.1 GCF_002993965.1 Apilactobacillus timberlakei
GTTGCTTGTGCTATTACGTTGCTTGTGCTATTACGATTGCTGGTAGAAATAATGTTAGTTCTCGGGGTGCATATAGCTATCTTGATAAAATCTTAACTGAATGGTCCAAGTCAGGTATTGAAACAGTTGAAGATGCTAAAAAACAAAATAAAGAACATAGTCAACGATTAGATCGTGTATTTAAGCAACGTAAATCATATGGTGGACATACTCCTATTAAGGAAGAGCCACCAGAATGGCTTAAAAAGTATGAAGATAACAATTATAAGCCAGATCATTCCAAATCTAATAATAATCAACATGATTCAAAGCGTACAAAGGAATTGGAAGATAAGTTAAAGCGAATTAGGAGTGCTAATAACTAATGATCAATTATCCAAACACTAATCGCCAGTTTAACTACAAAAGAAAAATAGTAAGGCCACGTAGAAAGCGAAATAAGTACCAGGCACATAAAGTAACAGTTGACGGCCATAAGTTTGATAGCCGTGTAGAAGCTAACTACTACAAGCTACTTAAACAACAGCACACAGACTTTAAATTACATGAACGCTTTGAACTTTTACCAACTTTACGAATATTTGGTAAGACATACAGCAAACGAGTTTATACGCCAGATTTTACGATTTATGAGCATGGTGAGTTAGTGGAAGCAATTGATGTGAAAGGTTACAAGATTACAGCCGATGCAAGTTTGCGGATGAGGGCATTTATTGAGAAGTACCGTGTGCCTGTTTATATCGTGAGAAATAAAAATAATTATGAAAAGGAGCTATTTTAATGGATATTTCTAAAAAGCTGCAAGCTGAAATAAATATTAGCAGTGGTAAAAAAATGGAAGGTATCAGTTTTTAGTCCTGACAGGTTATCAATTTATTATTACTTCTATTGCTTTAACGGAAATAAATATGATGCTTTTAAGTTATGGAATACAGGCACGATAGAAGTACCGTGTGATATGCAATTTGGACATGATGAATTAATGATTTTACCTAGTTTGAGTAATTTAGTTATAAAAAACTATAAATTTGAATGCAGACAAGTGAGGGGTAAATAATAAGAATGTTTAACTTTTTAGCAATGCTACTAGGACTTATGATTTTTGCAGCATTAATCGCTGCTATGATTAATCAGCTTATGCTTAGATATTTTGCGTATAAGAGTGACTACATTAATCATTATTTGTCAATCAAACGCAAACAAAATATGCTAATTATCCTAACTAAAGAAATGTCTAAGATGTGTACTACTGAAGAAATAAAAGAGATTATCAGCTCTCAAACTGGTGTGGATTTGAATAAAAGCAAGGAGAATAAATAATGGGCAAAAAAGTAGAAGCAAGTTATAACGATATTTTGGAAGATATAGTGCTAATGGAAGATTTTAGCAATAATGAACTAATTAATTTGGCAATTGCATCGTTAGTTACTGCCGATGCTAGAGAATTTGATTTATATAGTTTTGCAAGACATGCAACAACAGCTTCTAAGAAATTTATTAAAGATTTTGCAGAAGAGGAGAATGAAAATGAATAAAGAAGAAATGATTAAAATGACGAAAGATTTTCTTGATATTGCAAAAAACATGGTCTTGTGTTTTGCACTTGTTGCATTATTTTTATTCTTATTTTTTTTCTTGTGCTTATATTGGTTCCCTTTTTATGAATTATTTTGATATGTATTAATTATGGAGATACTTGTGGGAATTAGAATGATGAATTCTTTAAGAAGTTTGAAAGGTGATAAATAATGGCAAAAGATAAATTCATAGAGCTTAGAAATCAGCAATTAAGTGAGCATGCTGAAGATGA
>NZ_POST01000017.1 GCF_002993965.1 Apilactobacillus timberlakei
GCTCAAAAGAATGTTAATGAAATGCGTAAGCAAGGTGAAAAATATTCACTCCAATATGGTGTTTCGCAAAAGAAGTTATCTGCTGGATATGAAGAACTAACTCGCCGTGGTTATGATACTAATCAATCATTAGCTACGCAAAAGCAATTCTTACAAGCCTCGCTAGCTTCTGGAGACGATTACTCCAATGTTGTAACTGGTGCTGCTGGTGCGTTAGAAGCATTTGGATTAAAAAGTAAAAATACTAATCAAATGACTTATAACACAAAGAAAGTATTGAACCAATTAAGTTATGCGGCGGATCTAACTGCTACTGATTTTAAAGGTATGAACGATGCCATGAAATATACTGGTTCTGCTGCCCATAGTGCTAAACAAAGTATCGGTGAAACGTCTAGTGCATTGGGTGTACTTTCTAATTCAAATATTGATGCAAGCATTGCAGGAACAAGTTTGAGACAAATCTTAGATAGGTTAGTTGCTCCACCTAAAAAGGGCAAGGCGGTTACTGCTATGCAACAATTAGGACTAACTGCTCAAGACTTTAGAGATGGTAAAGGCAATCTTCTATCATTACAAGACGTTTTTAGTAAATTAAATGATCATATGAAAGGAATGAACCCTACTAATCGTGGGGCAATTTTCAATGCATTATTTGGTCAAACTGCTCAAAACTCGGCAACAATTTTATCTGAACATGTTAAAGACTTAAAAGGTTTAAATAAACAAGTTCAGAATGCTCAAAACATGCATGGTGGTAAAGGATACATTGCTGAATTGTCCGCTAAAAATATGGACACTGCTAAAGTGCAAACACAGAAATTCCAAGCAGCATTAAGTGATCTGAACATTACTTTTGCTAATGAATTATTGCCTAATATAACTGGACTAACTAAGGGTATGAGCAACATGATTGCCAAATTAGCTGATTCACCTAGTTGGTTTAAAAAACTAATTGCTTATGGTGGTGTGTTTGTTGCTGGTATTGCTCCAGTTACGCTTGTTTTTGGTGGAATTGCTAAAGCAATTAAAGGTGTAGCTACTTCATTAGGCTGGGTGAGAAAGCAATTTCAAACTCCAATGTCTAACACCATGACTAACTCAATGGTTAGACAATCTGGAAAAATGCAAACTGGTAATTTCATAAGTATAAATACAGTTACCGGAAAAATGTCAAATAGGGCATCAAAAAATAAAGCATTTTCCACCGATTTTGATTTAAAGGATTCAAGCGTTTGCTCAAACTTTTCTAAGTC
>NZ_POST01000003.1 GCF_002993965.1 Apilactobacillus timberlakei
TTACTCACCAGTTCGCCACTCGTCCCCAATCCAAAAATCATTTATGCAAGCATAAAATCAAATTGGGAGGACTCGTTCGACTTGCATGTATTAGGCACGCCGCCAGCGTTCGTCCTGAGCCAGGATCAAACTCTCATCTTATAGATGAAAAGCTTTTAACTAGCTCATCAAATTAATTGTTTTTTATAAGCGAATTGACTTCGCTGTGTTTAATTGCTTACAATCTAAATTGCAAGTTCCTTACACATCATCGATTATCAATCTTGTTCAGTTTTCAAAGATCTACTTATCAGTTAACTRCTTTTATGAAGCAGCTTTTTAATTATATCACGTCATCAACTTGACGTCAACAACTTTTTTATAATTATTTTTTAAGTTGATATGTTGTCGTTTGTCATATCAACAACGCAACATTGATTATTATGCCATTTTAATAAGTGAAAGTCAATAACTTTTTGTAATTATTTTTTAAACACTTTGTAAATTTCGTTACTAAAATGACAACAGAAATAATAATATCAATAATAGTAAGCTGCGTCAACAAAAAAAGAGAATTAATTTAAAATTAATTCTCTAAGCTGTCAATACTATTTAATTCTTGCTAAGAAATACTTTTTCTTTCCTCTTCTAACTACAACAAACTTACCATCAAAATTAGCGGTTGGATCAATTTCTGCATTAACATCATCAATCTTATCTCCATTAATTCTAATTGCACCATTCTTAACATCTTCACGTGCTTGTCTTCTGGATGACTCAATTTTAGTATCATCAGCTAACCATTCAACGATATTCTTTTTATCAGCACTAACTTCCATTGATGGCATATTTTTAAAACCAGTTTCTACTTCATCAACAGTTAAATCTTTAATGTTACCTGAGAATAACGCATTAGTAATATTTTCGGCTTCCTTAACAGCATCTTTACCATGAACAAATTCAGTAACTTCTTCAGCAAGACGACGTTGGGCTTCACGTTTCCATGGTTCATTTTTAACTTTATCTTCTAAAGCTTCAATTTCATCCCTATCTAAGAAAGTAAAGTATTTCAAATATTTAACAACGTCACGATCATCAGTATTAATCCAGAATTGGTAAAATTCATATGGAGTAGTCTTTTTAGGATCAAGCCAAACAGCTCCACCAGCGGTCTTACCAAATTTAGTACCATCAGCTTTTAACATCAACGGAATTGTTAAGCCAAATGCTTTTGCATCTGCACCTTGTGTTTTATGAATTAAATCAATACCACCAGTAATGTTACCCCATTGGTCAGCTCCACCAATTTGTAATTGAACATCATGTTTCTTGTATAAGTGTTCAAAATCCATTCCTTGGAGAATTTGGTAAGTAAATTCAGTATATGAAATACCAGTTTCAAGACGACTGGATACAATTTCCTTATTTAACATGGTATTAACATTAAATAGTTTACCGTAGTCACGTAAAAAATCTAATAGTGAGAATTTAGATAACCAATCATAATTATTAACAATGGTGAATGAACCATCTTGACCAAATAAGCTTTCCATTTGTTTGGTTAAGCATTGTTCATTGTATTTAACTTGATCCATTGTTTGTAACTTACGTTCAGCCTTTTTTCCAGATGGATCACCAATTGAACCAGTTGCTCCACCAATAATAATGTATGGATGGTAACCAGCTAATTGGAATCGTTTTAAAATCATAAATGGAATTAAATGTCCCACATGCATACTGTCACCAGTAGGATCAATTCCAGCATATAATCCAATCTTCTTTTCATTTACTTCCTTGTTTAAGCCTTCAGCATCGGTTTGTTGATTTATGGCACCACGCCATTTTAAATCATCAATAATGTTCATATTTTTCCCTCCAAATAAAAAAGTCCCTAACAATGTCTTAAGACATCATCAGGGACGAAATTGTACATTAATCCGCGTTACCACCCAGGTTATCGCTATTGTGCGATCGCTCAAAACCATTAATAACGCAATGACCCGTCAATATCAAATTGAACAGAGCTCCATAGGTGTAATTCTTTAAAATAACTGCTTAGTTCTCATCACCACTAAGTTTCTGCATTCTCAAATTATTTTAAATACTAGTAACTACTTCTTAGCTTGTTATTTATTATAATAATCAGCCTTGAAATAATTGTCAATACTATTTAATTTTACTTAGTTCTTGTTTTAATTGAGGCATAATTTTACCCATTGATTGTGCCTTCATTTGATTTTGAAAATCTTCAGCAGCTTTTTTAGATAATTTTGCTTGGGTATCTTTGCTCATTTTAGGATCATTTTTCATTGCTGTTATCATTTGATCCTTAACATAATTTTCAGCTGCACTCTTCATTTGTACCTTTGAAGCATCCGTTTGCATTGAAGCTTGTAGTTTATTAATAATCCTTGGTAATGCTTTCGCTTGATTGGTAGTTAAAGTTAACCAATCCTTAGGCACATAGAAGTAATTAACCGTTTTTACACGCGTTGGCTTTTGAGCTAAGTCGAACCAAAATTTACTAAATTTAGAATTATATTCATAACGAGTAGTTTTAGTAACTAATTTAGCTTCTTTAGCATTAGTAATGATGTGGTTAGTATTCTTATCAGTTGAAGTCGTACTTGGCTTTTTCTGATCATCATTAGTTTTATAAATAACAACATTATCTTTGCCTGAAGTACCAATTGGTTGGTAAAGAAGCATCCCCATTTTGTCACTGCTAGAAGTTAGTTCACTATTTTCAGTTGTTGTTACTTTATGCATCCCATAATGGTCATGAAAGTTTATAGTAATTAAAATTACTGAAAGTACAACTAAAACAAATGATACAACACTAGTAGTAAAATGTAGCATTCTGTTTTTAACTAATAAGGTATTGAATAGGAAGAAACAAAAAGCTGAAACAATTAATAAAATTAATATCATTAGTTATTTTCCTCCTTTATTGTCTCTAACCCAAAAGGTTGCAATAATTCCAATCACTATAAAAATTGCTGCAACCCAAAAGGCGGCATGATAACCAGTCAATGTGGCAGATAAAGCAGAATTACCATATGCCAATGGATCTAGTGTCTTCAAATGGCTAGCTGGCATATTATTTGAAGTAACATTAGATAATATTGATACTAAGACTGCTGTTGCAATGGAAGAGCCAACTTGTCTAACAGTGTTATTAACTGCAGTACCATGATTCATCATATCTGTAGATAGAGCATTCATACCATAGGTAGTAGCAGGCATCATTGCCATTGCCATTCCAAATGTTCTAACAGCATATAATATTATAATATATGAGATTGAAGTATCTTCAGTTAAAAAGGCAAATGGAATAGTTCCTAAGAATAATAGTGTAAAACCTGTTACTACTAAATTCTTAGCTCCATACTTATCAAAGATACGACCCGCAAATGGTGACACAATTCCCATCATTAAAGCACCTGGTAACAGTGTTAATCCGGAATGAAAAGCATTCATACCACGAATAATTTGTAAGTACAATGGTAAAACCATCTCAAAGCCGACTAATGCCATCATCATAATAGATGATAATAAAGTAGAAATTGTAAATCTACTATTTTTAAATACTTTAATATTTAAGAATGGTTCTTTCATCACTAATTGACGCCATACAAATAGTGCAATAAAGATAGCTCCAATAATTAATGTGCTAATAACTACATTGCTTCCCCATCCGTAAGTACCAACTTCAGAGAAACCATAAAGTGCACTACCAAATCCAATTGTCGAAAGAATTAAAGATAAAACATCAATTTTGGATTTCTTGGTAGGAAGAATAGGACGCATAAACCACAATCCTAGTATAATCACTAACGCAACAATAGGAATAATCATTCCAAATAAATCACGCCAAGTAAAATTAATTAAAATCCAACCAGATAAAGTCGGACCAATAGCTGGCGCTAACCCAATAACAATTCCTGAAAGACCCATTGCTGCTCCACGTTTTTCTGGTGGAAAAATTGATAACATAATTGTTTGTAGTAAAGGCATAGTAACTCCAACTCCAGCAGCTTGAATTAAGCGACCCGCAAGTAAAAAGCCAAAGTTACCGGCAAAGAAGGACATAATAGTCCCCACTTCAAACACCATCATCGCACCCAAGTACAACCATTTAGTATTAAATCGACTGGATAACCATGCACTAACAGGAATAGCAATCCCATTAACCATCATAAATCCAGAAGTTAACCATTGAACTGTGGAAGTATTAATATCAAAAGCCTTCATTAATGTTGGAAAAGCAGTTGATAGAATAGTTTGATTTAAAATAGTACAAAAAGTACCAACAAGCAATAATAAAACTAACATTGTTTTATTATAACTTTTACCATTTGCATCTACGTTCATATCGCAACCTCTTTTCTAATTTTAGTAAATCGACTCTTCCTAATATACAACCAACAACAACCATTGTCAACTTATTTGACAATGGCATTAAATAATATATAATTATTCTAAGTTATTTAAACATTTTTGATGTAGTTAATAGGAAGTGATATTTTGGCAAATGAAATAAAAAAGGATGAAGTAAAAGAATACTCACATCGCTTATATAAAATTATGAAAGATATTGATTTATCAGTTGGCATTGGTGGATTATCTAAAACATGTAATGTACCACAATCTAAAATTAGATATTGGGAAAAAAAAGGATATATTCAATCTATATGCGATGACAAAAATAAGAATCATCGTTATCCATATCATGCCATCATTAAAGTTGAATTAATAAAATCATTTTTAGAGTCTGGATACACTTTAAATACAGCAGCAGACAAGGCTAAAGTGTTTGATGAAACGGGAAGCATTATGAGAAAAATTATTAATGCACGGTTTAATGGATTAGAAATCATTAATAATAAGCCATGCGTTAATATGGGAAAAATAGATGGTAAAGACAATAAATCCATATATTTTTTTGAAGACAATAATCAAATCAAGGCTAAAGTTATAGAAAATAGTAAAAGAAATTAATCAAATCACCACTCCATTATTCAGTTGGGATGGTGATTTTTATTATGTGGTATTATAATCTTATAGTATTTATTATTAGTAACTTTGATATATACTAACAAGTACTTTATAATTAATTTAAATAAAGTTAATATATAGGTTGAATGTTATTAGATTGATGATAATAATGATATTCACTTAAGGAGGAAAACATATAAATGGGATTTTTAGATATAATCAACGATTTTATAATCGGCTATCCGATTGTTGTTTCAGCAATTTGGATTGTTGGTTCTATCTTTGAAAGCATGTATCGTAAGCATGAAAATTTCGTTGATATTTCTGGAAACGATTTAGTTTCTATTATAGTACCCTCTCATAATGAAAGTGATACTTTAAGAGAAGCTATTGCTTCCATCGCGGAGATCGATTATAAAAACTTTGAAGTTGTATTAGTCGATGATAAAAGTGATGATGACACTTTAGACATTATGTATGAATTGCAAAAAAAGTATAATAAACAATTCAACATTAAAATCGTTCCAATTGATGTAAACCAAGGAAAGGCTAATGCTATGAATCAGGGCTTTGCTGCTTCCGAGGGTAAATACATAATGGGGATTGATGCTGACTCATTGATTGCTAAAGATTCAGTTAACCAGATGGTTAAAACATTAGCAACTGATTCAAGCTTAGGAGCAGTTGCTGGTAAGCCAGTTGTAAGAAATAGAACTACCATTTTGGGACGTCTTCAACTGCTAGAATATATCGGTGTAATTGATATTATTAAGAAAGCACAATCATTTTTATATGGACGTATCAATACTGTTTCTGGAGTAATGGTTGGATTTAGAAGAGAAGCAATTAAAGATGTTGGTGGTTGGCACACTGATGTAATTACCGAAGACATTGATATTACTTGGAGAATGTATCGTAAACACTGGCGTGTTAGATATCAACCAGCAATGTTATGTTGGATTTTAGTTCCTGAAAACACTCGTAGCTTAATTAAGCAACGTCGTCGTTGGGCTCGTGGTGGTATGGAAGTATTAGTCAAAAACCATGATTTTCTAATTCATAGTGATATTTCTAGAAAAGCACTATTATATGAAACAATTATCAGTAATACTTGGGCCGTTTTAACTGCATTAAGTACTATCTCTTATGTATTTAATTTATTGTTAATTCATGAAGTGCAATTAGATGGTGATGTATTATTAATGCTAATTATTATCAGTATTGTACAATTTTGTATTGGATTCTTTGGTTCTCGTGCTAAAGCATATCTACAATTACGTGATTTATTACTAGTTCCTGCATACATTGTTTATTACTGGATGATTAATTTAATTTCATGTATTACTGCCCTTATTTCATTCTTCTTAGATCCAGAAAACGTGGGAACTTGGAGTAGTCCTGATCGGGGGGTTAAATAAAATGAAAAATGAAGTAGATAAATTCGTTATCAGAAAAAAAATTAGCCCTTTTAGAGCAATTTTTCATTTTTGTTTATACGCTTTCCTATGGTTTTATGTATTTTTCGTATTAATTGTTAATTTTGCATTTTTATTTGGCTATTATAGTGATGACTTTGTTAGCTTCTATCTATTATTAAACCTAAATTATGGATTATACATTAAATTAATCATAGGTGTGGTTGCATTAATTATTTTAACAGCAATTTATTCTATTTTTAGATTGCATCATTTACGGAGGTTAAATAGCAATGTCCAGAAAGACTAGAAAAATCATCGTTGCTATTGTAGCAGTGATTGTTGTGATTTTAATGTCATTTACTGTTAGAAAAGCAATTCAGTATGATAAAGGTAGTAGTGAAAATTATGCTCTTGATAAGCAAGCAGAAAAGCAAAAAAATGGAATTCTTATCTTTTGTTATCACCGTATCCTAAAAGACAACTTGGGTGTTAATATCTCAAGAACTCTTTCTACTAATTCACAATTACATGATTTCAACGTTCCAACTAATGAATTCAATGAACAAATGGAATTCTTGCATAAGAAGCATATTAAAGTAATATCAGGCCAAGAAATGGTCAAAATGACCAATTCTCACAAGCCTATTAAAGGTAAATATGCTGTTTTATCATTTGATGATATTGATCGTACAACTATTGATAATGCCATCCCAGTAATGAAAAAATATAAATTCCCATTTACTACATTTATAATTACTGGTAACACTGGAAGATATCGTGAAGGTACTCAATTAGCAACATGGAATCAAATTCATGATGCTAAAAAATATGCTGGTAATTTAATGACTATTGGATTGCATACCCATAATATGCATTATTTAACCTCTAAATTAATTCCTATCTTTAATTTACCGCAGAACTACAAACGATTTACTAAAGATTTTAAACAATCTAGAGAAGACTTATATAAACATACCGGATCATATGGAGATGCATTTGCCTATCCTTATGGTGGTGGTACTCGTCAAACCAATGATTTCTTACACACTCAACACTTAGGCTGGATTGCTACATTAGATGGTGGTGTTATCTATAACCATGGTAATGGTGACCATCTAGACTTACAATATGCTCCCAGAATGATTATTAATACTAACAGTTGGCCAAGTATTAAACATTGGTACTCAACAAAATAATTAAAATAAAAAGCAATCGGAATTTTCCGATTGCTTTTTTTGGTTTAAAATTATTTATCTAATTTTGTTTTGTTTTGTACTTCTAATTTATCATTAAAGTCATAAACAACTGGTTCACCAGTCTTCATTTCAAGATCCATGATATCATCATCAGAGATTCTTTCAATGTACTTACTCAAAGCACGTAGTGAATTACCATGAGCAGCAATAATAACATTCTTGCCATCTAATAACTTAGGAGCAATTTGATCTACCCATAAAGGAATTACACGTTCTAGGGTAACCTTTAAGTTTTCTCCACCTGGAATAATATTAGGATCTAAGTCTGCATAACGACGATCATTAACAGCTGATCCTTCATCATCAGCACTCAATAATGGAGGTAGAGTGTCATATGAACGACGCCAAATATGAACTTGTTCATCACCATATTTTTCAGCAGTTTCTTTCTTGTTTAGACCTTGAAGACGACCATAATGACGTTCATTTAATCTCCATGTCTTAGTTTCAGGAACCCATAATTGATCAGATTCTTCTAAAACATAGTGTAGAGTTTTAATTGCACGAGTTAATACTGAAGTGAAAGCATAATCAAATTCTAGACCAGCTTCTTTTACTAATTTACCAGCTTCTTTAGCTTCTTCAACACCTTTGTCACTTAAGTCAACATCTTCCCAACCAGTGAATTTGTTTGATAAGTTCCATTGACTTTGTCCATGACGGATTAATACAAGTTTTGACATAGGATTGAACCCCTTTCAAGTTATAAATATCATTTTAATTTTACACCAAATGGCAATAATTTTCAGCTTATTTCATAATTCTCTTCATTTTTAAACCTTTTTTATTATCACCTTTAACGCCAATAATTTCTAGGAAGAAAGTAAGAATTGGTACCGAGACAATTAAGCCCCAGCCACCAAAAATTTCTTCACCAATCATCAATGCACAAAATGTGTAAAAAATTGGTAATTCGGTTCTGGAAGACATTAACTTAGGATTTAAAATATATGCTTCCAAGAAATGAACAACCATAACCATAATAATTAGGTAGATAATATATTTTATACCACCTACAGAATAACCTACGATTGATAAAGGAATCAATGATATAATTACCCCCGCTACTGGGACTAAACTTAGGAAGAAAACCATAATAGCCAGGATAAATAATTGTGGCATTCCTAAAAACGCCATTATTAAAGTTGTAAAAACAGTATTGAAAATAGCAATCAAAAATTGTGCTTCTAAAACAACACCAAAGGTTTTAGTAAATGTTTTAGCAAAGTAGTAAACATCTTGAAAGAACCAATCAAATTCTGAAGTTAGAAAACGTTTACTAAATTCTGCCATGGATTTTTCTTCTAAAGTAAAGAAAAAACTTAAAATTAATGATAATAAGAAGGTTACTCCCATTTGACCAATACTAGAAACATATTGTAATAAGAAATCTAAGCCACCCTTAACTTCTGTTAAGAAATTAGAACGATGAATAAATGAACTAATCCAATCTTGAAATTGGTTAGCACCTTCCATGTTATTAGGATCATCATAAAATTCGATTATGTGTTTCGAGGCAGTTACTGCTTGATCATAAATTACTGGAGAATAAACTGCAACGGCCGTAATAATTCCACCAATAAATATAATATATATTAGTACAACCAATAACGGTGATGGAATTTTAACGTATTTTCTAATAAAGTTAACTAATTTGGTCACTAAAAGTGAAAAAATGAAAGTTAAAAGTAACATACTTATCATGCTACGCATTAAATATAAAATCGCAATTAGTACTAATAATACGCACCAACGACGTAGTTTTACATTAGCGACAAATTTTTCCCAAATTTTCATATATACCCCCTACTAACTATTTACTGGATATTTTATTATAACATTTAATTAAATGAAATTAATTAATTTCATAATAACAATCACTTACAAAAAATAGTCACTTAAGAGTATAATTGTCGATGTGATTATTATTGAAAGAAAGGACTGTTCACATGTTTGAAAAAACATTTTATAAAACATTTTTTAAGCACGGATTTAATGAACCAATCCAAGTAAACTATTGGGACGGAAAATCTGAAAAATACGGTGATGGTGAAACCAAAGCAGTTATCACTATGAAGGAACCTATCCCTATTAAAGACATCAGAAGCAATGCTTCAATTGCTTTAGGTGAAGCTTATATGGACGGAAAAATCGAAGTTGAAGGTAGTATCGAAGACTTAATTGTATCTGCATATCAAAAATCAACTAGTTTCATTCGTGATCACAAATTCATTAACTTCTTGCCTAAACAAAATCATAATGAATCCACTAGTAAGAAGGATATTCAAAGTCATTATGATATTGGAAATGACTTTTACAAGATTTGGTTAGACAAAACTATGACATATTCTTGTGCATACTTTGAAAAACCTGATGATGATTTATATGATGCACAAAGACAAAAAATGCATCACATTATCAAAAAGTTAAATCCACAACCTGGTCGCACTCTTTTAGATATTGGATGTGGTTGGGGAACTCTAATGTTAGCTGCTGCTAAATATTACGACTTAAAAGTGGTTGGAGTTACTCTAAGTCAAGAACAATGTGATTATGTAAATGCACAAATTAAGAAATTAGGCTTGGAAGATAAAGCTGAAGTTCGTTTACAAGACTACCGTCAATTAGGTGACGAACAATTCGACTACATAACATCAGTTGGAATGTTTGAACACGTTGGTAAAGAAAACTTAAATGAATACTTCTCATGTGTTGCTAAGTATCTAAAAGAACATGGAGTTGCTTTAATTCACGGAATTACTAGACAACAAGGTGGAGCATACAATGGCTGGATTAACAAATACATCTTCCCTGGTGGTTATGTTCCTGGTATGACTGAAAATCTTGATCATATTACTAATAATGGCCTTCAAATCTTTGATCTTGAATCATTACGTCGTCATTATCAATTAACCCTTGAAAACTGGGATAAGAATTTCAATGCTAATATTGATGAAGTTAAAAAAGTTATGGGTGATGATGAACGCTTCTTAAGAATGTGGGACTTATATCTTAAGACCTGTGCCGGATCATTCAAGGCTGGTAACATTGACGTTATGCAATACTTAATTTCTAAGGGACCTTCTGGACAAGAACTTCCACTAACTAGAGATTACATGTATAAATAATTTCATTTAAATTAAAAGGAGCAGTGATTTTTAATCACTGCTCCTTTATTTTTATATTATAAGTGAAAGTACAATTACTGAACCTAGTCCTAAAATAACTGACAAAGCCATCGAACGAGTCCAATATGAAATTATAAATACAAGCAAAGCAGCAATTAATTCGGCAGCTTTACCATCAACTGACAAACTGTAAGAAGATGTAATAATTAAATCCTTAACTACCAATGATGTAAATAAAGCAATTGGTACATAAGACATCCATTCATTAAACCACTTTGGTATTTTTCTTGTTCTAAAAAAAGAAAGAGGAACAAATCTTGGTATTAGAGCTACAAAAAAGCATAAAATAACTAACCAAAAGTGTTGTGTAGAATTCCACTCCATAAAATATCTCCTAATAAACTATTTATTTTCTTCTTCAAATTCTTCATCGTCTTCTTCAGGTGTCCCAGCAGGATTCTTAAAGGAATGTAAGAATATATTCTTACGATAACGTTTATAATGAGCACGAATATAAGATTCGACCATAAAACCAACAAAAGATGCTAGTAAAGTTGCAACTACTAATCCTAATGTTGATTTCATTATCATTAAGAAAATAATTGATAATCCAATAGTTAAAAGCATTACCAAAACTTTAAGCAATGATTTAATTTGCATAACAACCATATAAATGAATAAAGCAGTTAATGCAAAATGCACTACTGTTAAATTAATGCTGATAGCTGATCCTATCAAACTACCTATAATCGTACTAAGTGTCCAAACAAATAAAGCATAATGCTCAATCTGTAAAGCATCACTCGGTGTAAACTTTTTATCAGTAGACAGCTTTAAATAATTTACAGCGTAAGTTTCATCATTTAAAGAAAGTGCAAATAGAAAAGTAAATAAATTAGACTGCCCTTGCAGATATTTAGAAATACTTGATCCTAAAAGTGCATATCTTAGTTCCAAGAAAAATAACATAATTACAATTGATAATAAAGGTGAATTAATTACTAACATAGATGCTATTAAAAATTGTGCACCACCAGAAAAAACCAATAATGAAACCAGTCCCGTAAGAATGGTATTAAATCCAGCCGCATGTAGCAGAATCCCACATGCCAATCCGATTGGTACATAACTAATATTCAAAGGCATCGCAGTCTTCAAATTCGTTAACCACCTAGGCTCGTTTGGATTTGGTACTTGCTTTGTCAAAGACTATTCCCCCGTAATATAACGTTCGGTAATTTTAAATTAATTTTTCGATTGCTAGAATTTAAGTAAATAAACCTAAACTTTATTACTATTATAATACAAAACTAGGTCAATTATCTAATTTTATTTCAACTTAATTAAAAGATAAAATCAACAACCATCTAAAATAGCGACATGACGCTACGCCACATTCTTACAAAAATATTAGCTTTATCATCATCTTTACTTGCTGATAATTTAACATTGCTATCAGTAATATACTTGATGCCTTTAACTTGAGCATTGGCCACAACTTCACCTTTATCGATTGGTGCATTAAGTCCACCCTTATATTTAAGGTTACTTAGTGGTTGAATCTTTTGTAGATTAAATTTTTGATTGTTGTATAGCCAAATATCTTGTTTATCAGCAAAGGATAAGCTTAGATTTTCATCCTTGCCATTAGGGACATAAATATTTCCATCATTGCGACCTTCAGTCATTTCACTGACTGATTGGTTAGGTGCTAAATTAACATGATGGTATTTAGCATATACATATTTTAATAATTTTTGAGTTTGTACGAAACGAGAAGGATCATATTGTCCACTATGATGAACCCCCATCACAACTGTAATTACACGATGATTATCTTTCACCGCCGTTCCTGTGAAACATGCACCGGCTGTATCAGAAGTCCCAGTTTTTAAACCATCCACTTTAATGTCGGGTAAAGCTTCACTACGACCTCTAATCATCCAATTCCAGTTCAGCATAGTATTATTTTCAAATTTAGTAGTGTTAGCAGCGGTATCTTTCAAAATATGAGGATATGTTTTCAAAATATTCATTGAAATAATGGCCATATCAGTTGCTGATAATTTATTTTCAGCATTAGCATCCACGTCTTTAAAACCTAGGGAACCAACTTCACCATTAGTTAATCCACAAGCAGTATAAATTTGGGCATCATTAATACCTAAATCTTTAACTGCTTGGCGCATCTTCAAAGCAAATTTTTGGGTACTACCGGCAACTCCATAACCCATCGCCATTGCTCCAGCATTTTCAGAATAAATGGCTGCTTGATACAACTGTTTAATTGTATATTCATGACCTGCTTTTAATTCAACATTAGCATACTCAGGATTAACACTTAATGCATGCAAAGCAGGAGTAATTTTAACTTTAGTATTCCAATTAATCTTATGTGATTGAATTGCTTGTAAAGTCACATAAATACTTAATAACTTACTCATCGAAGCCGTTGGTAACGCTTGATCCGCATTCTTGGCATACAAAATTTGCCCAGTTTTTGAATCAACTGCTAGTGCTGATTTCGCCTGTAAATCTAAAGGTAAATTATTTTTAATTAAATAATCAGTTTGTTGATCTAATTGTTGACTGTTTTTATCTTGTTTACTTAAATTTTTGCTTACCTTTTGAGTTTTAATATTAGTTTTATGATTACTAGCCGTCACTGCTAATGGTGTACTAATGGTAAATACAGCCATCACAATTAAACAGACTTTTTTGAAATGCTTAAAAAACATTTTAAATGATCCTTTCGAATTAAAATATAGTTATGTAAAAATAATGTATTACATTCAAATGTTACAACAATATTTCAATTAAGTCATTAGAAAATAAAAAAAGTACTAAAATAATTTATTTTAGTACTTTCAATAATTTTAATTTAATTAGTTTTATTTATAATTAGGAGCAGCTTTAGTAATTTGTACATCATGGGGATGTGATTCTGCTAAACCAGCGTTGGTAATTTGGACAAATTGAGCATTTTCAATCATACTATCAATATCTTTGGAACCTGTGTATCCCATAGCAGATCTGAGTCCACCTGTCATTTGAAAAACAACATCCTTAGCTGAACCTTTGTATTCAACACGAGCTTCAATTCCTTCAGGAACTAATTTCTTAGCTTCGTTAACTTCACCTTGGAAGTAACGATCAGCTGAACCATGTTCCATGGCACCAATACTCCCCATACCACGGTATGCTTTGTATTTAACACCGTTTTCTTCAAAGACTTCACCAGGTGCTTCATCAGTACCTGATAACATACTACCAAGCATTACGGCATTACCACCAGCAGCAATTGCCTTAGCAACATCACCAGAGAATTTAATTCCACCATCAGCGATGATAGGTTTATGCCATCTTCTAGCAACTTTTGCTGCATCATAAACTGCAGTAATTTGAGGAACACCAACACCAGCAACTACACGAGTGGTACAAATTGAACCCGGACCAATACCAACTTTTACAACATCAACTCCAGCTTCAAATAGAGCATTAGTAGCTTCACCAGTTGCAACGTTACCAGCAATTAATGTCTTATCAGGATAAGTTTCACGGATTTCTTTAATTTTTCTAATTACACCAGCAGAATGACCATGGGCAGTATCAATGATAATTGCATCAACACCAGCTTTGAATAATGCATCTGCACGTTTGAAAGTATCAGATGTAACACCAACGGCAGCCGCACATAATAAATGATTATTAGCATCAACTGCAGCGTTTGGATATTTATCAGCTTTTTCAACTGCCTTAACTTTAGCAACTTCTTTGGCTTGGTCATCGATTAACATGTTTTTTGGCAATTGCTGTATTAGATTCAGTAACTGTATCCATACTAGCACTTAAAAATGGTACATTAAGTTTCAAATTGTCAGCTAATTGTACTGAAGTATCCACTTCATTTGGTAAAACGTGACTTTCTGCTGGAATAAGTAAAACATCATCAAAGGTAATCCCTTGTTTTGCAAATTTTGTATCCCAATTAGACATAATCAATAACCCCTCTTATTTTTTTATCTTCTAATATACAAAAAAAAACACCAAAGGTCAAATTTACCTTTAGTGTTTTTTATTTATCTACGACGATTTGCGTTAGGTGTAAAGAAATTAACCGTAATGGTATATTTTCTGTATACATAGATAGCAAAACCAATTGCAACCGCTGCAATGACAAAGTTAACGTAGAATGGAACTACTGGATTAATAGCTCTTGGAATGGACATGGATAGTGTAAATGATAATACCCAAGCAATAATAATTAATAGCATGAATAATGCACGCATCCAACCACTATAAGTATGTTGGACATTCGAATCTAACATTCTAGTTAATAGTGGCATGATAATTCCTGAAAGCATTGATAGTACGATAATTGAAACAATTCCAGCTGATTGTTCAACTTGACCACCCTTAGAAATAAGTAATGTAATTCCATAAAGGATATTAAAAATAATACCAAAGAATAACATATTATAAACAGCATTTGGCCAGAAATTGTCCATTAACTTAGTAGGTTTCTTAGGTGGATTCATAATAAAATCAATTCGTTCTTCCACCGTTCCATAAAGATTTCTAGCAGTTGCTCCGTGTTTTTGTTCAACTAATAGTTGATCTTTCATTTGACTAATAATTTCTGATTTACGATCTACACTTAAATCAGTACCTCTTAAAGCACGATTAAAACGAAACATATAGTCAGCATTACGTTTAGTTAGACCAATATTATCGAACTGCGAACGTTCTTCTTTATCTTTATCATGGTGTTTTTGTTGTACATGTGCATTTCGTTTTTCTTCCGTCATATAAAAGCTCCTGTATTAAACATTGAATCTAAAGTTAACGATGTCACCATCATTCATAACATAATCTTTACCTTCAACACGTAATTTACCATCATCTTTAACCGCTTGTTCACTCCCTAATTTATCTAGGTCATCAAAAGCCATTACTTCAGCACGAATAAATCCACGTTCAAAGTCAGAATGAATGACACCGGCAGCTTGAGGAGCTTTAGTCCCCTTCAAGTAAGTCCAAGCCTTAGTTTCCTTACCACCAGCAGTAAAGAATGTTTCTAGTCCTAGTAATTTATAAGAAGCTCGAATTAATTTATTTAACCCTGGTTCTTCAACTCCTTCAGCTTCTAGGAAAGTTTTCTTATCATCATCATCTAATTCGGCGATTTCTTCTTCAGTTTCAGCAGCAATGCCGATAGCTTGAGCACCTTCATTAGCAGCATATTCTTCGACTTGTTTAAAGTATTTAGAACTTTCAGGATCTGCCATGTCATCTTCAGCAATATTAGCTACATATAAAACTGGTTTTGATGATAATAAGAATAAACCTTTAACAATCTTTTGTTCATCTTCATCAAAATCAATTGAACGTACTGGTTTACCAGCTTCTAGGACTGGCTTAATTTTTTCTAAAACTGCTAATTCAGCTAAAGCATCTTCATCTTTACTCTTAGCAGCACGTTGAACTTTACCTAAACGCTTGTTAACAGCATCTAAGTCAGCAATACTTAATTCCAAATTGATTGTCTCAATATCATCAACTGGATCCACCTTACCAGTAACGTGGGTAATATTGTCATCATCAAAGGCACGGACAACATGTACGATAGCATCCACTTGACGAATGTTTTCTAAGAATTTATTTCCTAAACCTTCACCTTTACTAGCACCCTTAACAATTCCGGCAATATCAGTAAATTCAAAAGTAGTTGGCACAATCTTCTTAGCTGGAATAATTTCTTGAATACGGTCTAAACGACTATCTGGAACTTCAACCATCCCAACATTAGGATCAATTGTAGCAAATGGATAATTTGCCATTTCTGCTCCTGCTTTTGTAATTGCGTTAAATAGTGTTGATTTTCCAACATTAGGTAATCCGACGATTCCTGCTGTTAATGACATATCTACAATTCACTCTTTTCTAATTATTTTATTTATCTGAGTCTGCTTTTTTCAAAACTTTCTTCATTTTCTTTTCGAATTCTCGACGCGATAACATCACAACGTGTCCACAATTTTGACATTCAATCTTAATGTCAGCACCCATTCGAATGATTTTCCATTCATTGGCACCACATGGGTGTTGTTTTTTCATCTCAACAATATCATTTAGTGCATACATATAATATTACCCCTTTACTAGTCTAAATTAATATCTAAAATTTGCAAAATACGATTCAAGTCTTCATCAGAAGTGTAGTTAATTTCTAATTTACCACTGCCCTTTTTAGAACGACTGCTAGCAATATTCACGTTGGTCCCAAATTTATCTTGCAATTCATCTTCATAAGCACGTAAAAATGGTGATTGCTTAGTAGAACGACGTGGCTTACGTTTCTTTTTAGGCTTAGCAGTTAATTCATCAATCGCTTTACTTAATTGACGAACCGTTAATGTTTCATTATAAGCTCGTTTGGCTAGTTTAATTAAGTTTTGTTTATCTTTAACTGACAGTAAAGTTCTCGCTTGTCCCATTGATAGTTGATTTTTGGTCAACATCTCTTTTACTACAGTAGGTAAACCTAATAACCGTAAGTAATTAGCAATGTATGGACGTGACTTACCCAATCTTTTGGAAACTTCGGCTTGAGTAATATCTAATTTAGTCATCAAGGTATTGTAAGCTTCAGCTTCTTCAATGGGGTTCAAGTCTTCACGCTGCAAGTTTTCCAGCACTGCAATTTCCATCATTTGTTCATCAGAAGCATCCCTAATAATAGCTGGAATGGTCTGCTTATTAGCCATCCGTGAAGCACGAAAGCGACGTTCTCCTGCTAAAATTTCGTATGAATCTTCCTTGCCAGATTGTTTTCTAACAATAATTGGTTGAAAAACGCCAGACTTTTTAATGGATAAAGTTAAATCTTTTAATGCTTGCGTATCAAAATGTGTTCTAGGCTGAAATGGATTGGGGGATAACTTGGCTAAAGATAAATCAATAACTTCTTCTTGATCTTCTTCAACATCATTATCAGCAAATAATGCTTCAATGCCACGGCCTAAGCCCTTATTATTCGCCATGATTTGCTAACACTTCCTTTGCTAATTGCATGTATAATTCAGATCCTTTAGACTTTGGATCATAATCAATAATTGGTAAACCATAACTTGGTGCTTCTGATAAACGAACATTTCTGGTAATTACTGTCTGATAAACAGTGTCACCAAAGTAATTACGAACTTCAGAATTAACTTGTTGGCCTAATTTAGTTCTAACATCGTACATCGTTAGAAGCACCCCTTCAATCTTCAAATCTGGATTGAAGTGTTTTTGCACTAATTTAACAGTGTTCAATAGTTGGCTTAATCCTTCCAAAGCATAGTATTCACTTTGGACTGGGATTAATATTGAATCACTAGCAGTAAAAGCATTAATTGTAATCAATCCCAACGAAGGTGGGCAATCTACTAATATGTAGTCATAATTATCTTTAACGGCTTTTAATGCATTCAACAAACGCGTTTCACGAGCCATTTGAGGGGTTAGTTCAATATCAGCACCAGATAATTGAATGGTCGCTGGAACAACATCTAAATTATCATGCACTGAATGCAAAATGGCATCGTTAATATCTTCTTCATTTACTAAAATGTCATAGATATCCTTTTTAATAGAAGACTTTTTAATTCCTACCCCAGAAGTAGCATTTCCCTGGGCATCGGCATCAATTAATAATACTTTTTTACCATTACTAGCCAAATCGGCACCCAAATTAACGGAAGTGGTAGTTTTACCAACTCCACCTTTTTGATTGGCTAAAGAAATTACATATCCCATATTTAAACCTCCTTATAAGTTATTTTGCTGATTCACCAATTGGTTTCTTGTTTGGTGTTCCAGCTTTTCTTGGATATTGTTTAGGTGTCTTTTTAATCTTMTTTAAGATAATAATATGTCTTTTATCATCTGATACCGGCAATGAAAATTCTTCATCTGCAACCACTTGACCACCTAAAGTCTTAATTGCTTGATTACCATTCTCTAATTCAGTTTCAGCTTGCGCTGCCTTTAAGGCAATCATCTTACCGCCCACCTTAACTAAAGGTAAACATAGTTCAGATAATACACTCATCCGAGCCACTGCACGAGCAGTTGCTACATCATATTTTTCGCGATGCTTAGACTTTTTGCCACCAAATTCTTCTGCACGAGCATGATATAATTCAACACCATCTAAACCTAACGCATCAACCAAATTTTGTAAAAAAGTAATACGTTTATTTAAAGAATCGACAATTGTTACCTTTAAATTAGGAAAGATAATTTTCATTGGCAATGATGGAAAGCCAGCACCCGCTCCAACATCACATAATGATAAATGATCATTTTGTAACGACAAATCATAAAATGCCGGCGTAATGGAATCATAAAAATGTTTTAAATAAACCGCCGATTCATCTGTAATCGTTGTCAGATTAACATGTTCATTAGTTTCAATTAACATCTGGTAGTAAGTGTTGAACTGCTGCATTTGATGGTCAGATAGTTCAATCCCCATTGATGCCAGTTGTACTTTAAATTCTTCTKGATTCATTTTGATTCTCCTAATGTGAAACTATCAATTTGTTTCACGTTTATCTCTACTTTAAATGAAAAATTTATATTTTACAATATGTAAGTATACTTATTTATTATAACGAATAAGCCCCTAATTAGTCATTAAATATGCTAAAAAAAAGACAGCCAATAGCTGTCTAATTTTTTGTATTTATTTTTTACCAAACGAATAGGCCCACAATACCAGCAGACATTAGTGAAACTAAAATTCCTGATAGTACTAAGTAACCAACATTTTTGGAAATAATATCATTTGATTTTTTGTCAACGATTCCCTTAAATGCACCAATAATCATTCCAACAGTCGAAAGGTTAGCAAATGATGTTAGAAAGACAGTTAATTGAGCACGGAAATGAGGAGCGAAAGTATTGATTTTGCTGGAAACGCCACCCATAACAACAAATTCGTTGGTAACTAATTTAGTTCCCATGTATTGTGCAAATTGGAAAGCGGTATGCACATCAGAACCCATTAACCAAGCAAATGGGAACATGATGATACCTAGAATGTGTTCTAGTGATAATGAAGGATTAATCAATCCTAGAACTTTATCAATCAATGCAGCTAAAGCAACGAATGCGATAACGTTAGCAACAATGATTAAAATTAATTTACCTGCACCTAAAATTGAATCACCCAAGAATGAGAAGAAAGGTTCACGTTCAACCTTTTCACCAATTTCAGCGGCTTCTTTGTTTTCTTCATTGTTATTACTACCGCCCATTTTAGCGATAGTATCTTCTTCTGGGCTGACATTAGTAGGCATTAAAATACTACTAATGATGACAGCATTTAAAATGTTTAATGGTACGGCAGTTAAAACGAATTGACCGGGTACCATTTGTGTGTACGCACCAAGAATAGATGCAGTGACACAAGACATTGACATCATCGCAATGACGACATTACGTTGAGCAGAAATACGTTTAATTTGCAAAGTTGAAACAGCAAGTGCTTCTGTATTACCTAAGAACATCATTTCAACAGCAAAGAATGATTCAAATTTAGGTTGGCCTGTTATGTATGCCAAACCTTTTCCGACCCATTTAATAATAAATGGTAAGATTCCAATATAAGTTAAAATATCAAAGACTGGCACAATCAATAGAATTGGCATTAAAGCTGAAGTCACAAAGTCCATTTGTTTCATATGAACCCAACTTGGTAATGCGAATGCAATTCCTTGATAAGCAACTTGAACTAAAACTGCGAAGAAGTTAGCAGCAGCTTGTACTGCCGCACGACCCCAAGCAAATTGAGTCAAGCAGTAAGCAATTACCATGTTTAAAATCAAAACAGTGATTACTGAACGCCATTTGATATTCTTTTTATCTTTTGAAAATAAAAATGCAATTCCTAAAAATACTAAAATTCCTAATATGTTAACTAACAAATACATGTAAAACTAATCCTTTCTCTACTACAAAATAATTTATACGACAATAGCTTATTTTAGTTGCGCATCACCCCTTCCAATTGATTACAATTAAAGTACTTCATTTAAAAAGTTCGGTTTTAAATCACGTTTAATATCATCAATGTCAAAGTTCTGCACTAATGCATTGGAAATAGCTGCACTACTGCGTTTAATTCCCAATGATTTACCATTTCGATTTAAAGGATTATAAACAATCAAAGGTAAGTATTCACGGGTAATCGATTCATTAACACTTGGATCATTTGCAAATGTTGAAGTAATGATTAATAAATCATCTTCTGATAAATCTTCAATGATTCCAGGTAATTGTGCATCAATATTGCTTAATTGATCAGCATAGGAGTCAACATCATCTTCATCAGAAAATCTTTTCAATAGTGGCGGCTGACAGTAAATTAAGCCATCAAATTGAACATCCATTTGTGCTGATAATTCAACAAAAGCTTTGCTATCATTAGGAACTTGAAGCGAAAAATTATCGTCTTGGTTTTCTAAATAACTAGCAAAGCTTGATATCATTGATATATTTATATGTTTTTCAGACATTAAATCCATTGTAGATAACGTACGTAAGCTAGTATCAAAATCAAACATTTCGCGTAAGCCTGCACCACTACTTTTGGTATTAATGCGATTAACCATTTTACCATAAAAGGCACTAGGATTAGTCACTTGCGGAATTGCATCAATTTCATGATCCCATCTAATGTTACCTAGTCCCATTTTAATTAAGTTAGGGATTTCAAGTTTATTACCGGCATGTTCAACCACATGTCCTAACGTATCAACACCAACAGAATTAAAGCGATTAGCATCGGGAGCTTCCCCAATACCTAGGGATGCTAAATCTAAAACAATAATTCGTTTCTTATTCATGATCCATTACTTCCAATCTGTTAGTAGTTTTATTTAACTAATAATTCTAGCAGAATTCTAATGCATGTCAATAATAAAAAGCACTGCTAATATAAATTAGCTAGTGCTTTGTTAAGAAGTATTGTTGCCCCTGCCAAGGAACTATATTATAACACTATTCGTAATCATGTTATTATTTATGCAGAATCAAGAAAGGAATCTTATTATGAAAATTGCATCGATTGGCGATTCAGTCACCAAAGGATTTGATGGCTTTAAAGATATCACCGAAAACTATCCATATTATTTAAGTCAAATTATGAATTGCCCTGTTGATAATTTTGGCATTAATGGTGCCACTATTAAAGATGATTTAGCTAATGAAATCAATGGTGTGAATTGGAGCACATATCAACAATGTATATTATTTATGGGTACTAATGACTATGGTCATAATGCAGACAATCTGCAAAGTGTAATTAATACATTAAAAAATTGTCTAACTTTTATCTTAAAAACTAATCCAGATATTAAAATCACTGCTATCTTGCCATTAACACGATACGATGAACATCAAAATGCAGCTGAACAAGTTCGTTTTGCTAGCTACACATTTAATGAATTACTAGATGCCTTAGCTCAAACATATAAGAAATACAATATCCCTGTGCTAGACTGGCGTATTCTTTACCCTAATTTTATCAATGACGATAATTATCAAGTAAAATATAATGACCAGCATGTCCATCCCACTGCACAAACTTACTATCAAATTGCAAAGAAGATTGCCGAATTTATCAAAAAACAATAGCACTCTTAAGCTTTATGTGATATATTCTATAATTATCGGCTTAAGGAGGCGCCCACACTTTGCTGAGCAGTATTGACAAAGCTCCAATTAATCATAGCAATAATATTAAGTACGTTAATTTTAAAGATTTAAGATACTCACATATTATAAGAAAGGTTAAAACACACAAGCCAAAATGGAATAAAGTAATAATGCTACTGGATTTTAGTGAACATAGTAAACGCTACCCCACTTTAATTATTGAAGAAAATCAAGGGTTTTATCTGATTGAAACATCAATTAATGTCATCATTAATCAAATGCTTGAAGAAAATAATGTCACTAATAAACAACTAATAGATCATTTTTGCGAATGTCTTGGTTTAAAACATACATATCCAATCTTAACTGCACATTCGTCATTTATTGCTCTACCTAAATTTAATCGTAATAAATGTAATCATTCATGGATCAATGTTGCCTTTTTAAACCATTTACCATCATTAAAGAATCGTAAATATACTGATTTTATGCTTAAAGAAAATCAATTTATCTGCTTACCCATTAGTGAAAAATACGTTAATAATAAACTAGATGATTTAAATAAATTAATAAGTTATTTTAATGGCGAATGGTTACAACTATGCCAAATTTTAGCAATCCTTTTTAAGGATGCTCAATTATATAATGGCGAAAGAGTTACAATTAAAGATTGTTTAAATCAATGGTCATTAAAAAATAAACCTAAATTGGATGACTAAAAAAGAAGCTGCTACTTAGCAGCTTCTTTTTATTTACGATTAATTAATTTATAAGACAACATGTAAACAAAGAATATCCAGCTAAATAAACATATCCACATCATCGTCTTCCATAAATTACCAGCCAAATATTTAGTCGTTAAAGTATTATTACCATGTTTAGAATGTACAATAATTGAACCAATTTTTCCAATTTGTACACCCTTTTCCTGACCATTATAAATAACTTTAGTATTCGTATATTTTATCATTGGTAATTGAGTTAATTTGTGGTGATATGGGCTATGCCACTTCACCGTCAGTGAGCCATCCGCATTCACCGTTTTAACAAAGTGATAAGTTTTAGATGCATTTTTCTTCACTAATTGTTTATGTGATTTATGGTATGGATGCAAGTTATTATATTCAACCGGTTCTAATTTAGAACGTACTGGTAAATAATCAGGCACGGCTTTCGTAAAATCATTAATCAATCCACTTAAATTATTACCGTAAAAGTCAGCCTTAATTTGATCTGGTTTACGTTTATCATTCATGTAAACATGCGTTAAATTCACGGTCGTTTGATTATTAACTAAATGAATGGATTTTAAACTTTTAAAACCTTCTGCCCATAAGTTAATCCCTAATCCCAAAAGGATTGCTAAAATTAGACTGCTGATTTTCAACCAATGATAATCATGTTTAGCCATCTTTTGAGTCATCATAATACCAGCCACTAGCGGTAAAATCACAAATGGTAAGACTAAGAAACGTTTGGGAAATTGTAGATTGTATGCCAAATGTGGATATACTTGCATCGCTTTATCCCAGGGAAATAAATAAGTTGATAAATAAAAGAAAACTAAGCCTGTAATACTAAGCGTTTTAACCTTTATATCCCAATGCTTAAAGTGACGAACCAACATATATAAAACCCAGATAAACAACGCAAAATCGGCTGGCTTAATCAAACTGGTCCAAGAATAAATTGAAAATTTAAAAGAGAAAAAGGTCATCGATGGCACTGGATATACTGGCATCAAAAAATTATTGTGAAATAACTGTAATAATGATCCCCAAATATTAGACGTCATTAGTAAACATAAAATGGCAGCTAAACAAACTCTTTTAAAGTAAATCCATTTATAATCAGTCATAAAGAAGCCAGCAATGAACATTGGCACTAAGCTGATAAAACCAATTAAACTCGTCATTAAATGCGTTTGAATCATTAATGCCATCGCTCCAGCTAAATAAATTATACTAAAACGATGGCCTTTAAAAAATTGCGTCCCAGCTAGAATTAATAATGGCATAAAAGCAGCCCCAATTCCCGTAAACTGTTGCGTTAACAACCATGAAACGACAGGACAAGAGTACATATAAAAAATAGCTAGCAAGATGGAATAACTACGTTGCACTTGATTCTTAATCAATAATAGATACATCGACATCCCAGCAATTACCAGAATCAACAGTGTTTCTAAAACTTGGAAATGAAACCAACTACCACTCAGTAATAATAAAAGACCACTGAGATATGAAATAAATGGTCCATAAACGGCATTAATAACCCGTCCACTTTGTGAAAAACCATAATTCATTTGGAAATAACTAAAATGACCATGCTTAATTTGCATGGCAGAATCATAAAAACGGTTAAAGTGAAAAATTGAATCCATCCCTAAAAAAACAGAATGGGTATAAATTTGGCGGCTTAGTAGAACTAAGGCCATCACTAAGATTAATAAAAAAGGAGTCATCTTAGCGCGCAATAGTCGTCGAAAAAGATTTTTTATTTTATTCATTACGAACCTTCTAATTATTAAATTATGTATATTTATTATCTTAAACTTGGCGTTATCTTTTTTCAATTTGATACCCTTAAAAATATAACTACCAATAGTATTTATATATGATAACATTAATATGAAATTATATTGATAGGAGTATTTATGAATGAGTAAAAATTTAAAGCATCAAAAGTACCGTTATCATCGTCTAATAGCGGCAACCGCCATCACCCTAGGGATTTCTATTAGTGGCCTTATGTTAAATCATAATGTCCATGCGGCAATTAGTCATAATAACCAACCAGTAAAATATACTAAGCAATACGTGCAAAACGTCAATGGTTATTTAACTGCTGATACTTGGTATCAACCAAAGAAAGTCCTTAAGAACGGAACCCATTGGGTAAATTCTAAACATAATGATTATCGACCAATTTTAATGTATTGGTGGCCTAATAAGAGTATTAAGGTTAACTACATAAATTACTTTAATCAAAATGGCCTAGGTAATAAGCACCAAAAAGTCACTCAACATAGTAGTGATAAAACTTTAGAAAAAGCTACGAATAAAATTCAAAAAAAGATTGAACAAAGAATTAAGCAACAACATAGTACCAAATGGCTCAGAACTACCATGAATAAATTTATTAATCGCCAAGCCATGTGGAATATTAAAAGTGAATTTCCTACTTATGGTTGGGCTAACCTACAAGGTGGAAGCTTTAAGTTTGTTAATAATAAATTAACACCTAATGCTAATTCTAAATATCGTTACTTAGGTCGTGCTTTCACTCTACAAAAAATTGAAAATACCAAGAACTATGAATTACTTTTAGCTAACGATGTGGATAATTCTAATCCCGCCGTCCAAGCTGAAGACTTAAATAATCTTCATTACCTAATGAATACTAGTTCTATTTTGGGTAAGGGAGCCGATGGTAATTTTGATGGTGGTCGTGAAGATGCCACTGGTAGTTTGGATTATGATGTGACCCAAATTGCTGAACAATATTTCAAAGATCATTTCAATATGACCAATGATAAAAATAGTAATAATCATTTAAACTTACTTGAAGATGGAGTTAGAGGCTCTGTGAATGCCACTACTCGTGACCATTTTGGCGCCTTAACGCATGACATGAACTTAACGAATGCTTTATTGAATACGTTTACTAAACCTACTCGACAAAGAACATCCCTTCAATCATTAATTGATACAGATTGGGTAAAACGTACCAGTGATTATACTGAAAATGACAAAGTTCCTAATTATTCATTTATGAACGTTCATGACGGTGTGCAAAGTCTGGTGGGCAATGTCATTAGTAGCATCTCCAAAGAAAACCCTAATGCCCCTACTCATAAAACATTGCAAAAAGCCATTCAGATTTATGACAATGACATCAAAAAGACCAACAAAAAGTATGCTGGATATAACATTCCATCAACCTATTCACTATTGTTAACTAATAAAGATATGGTTCCACGTGTCTATTATGGTGATTTATTTGTTGATGGTGGTCAATACATGGCTAACAAAACCATTTATTATAATGCAGTTACAGAATTATTAAAGGCTAGAATGAAATACGTTGCTGGTGGTCAAGAAATCAGAATGCATGATAATGGTAAGATTATGTCATCAGTTCGTTTTGGTAAAGATAATTTCAAGCCTACTGATGAAAATAGCCGGAACTCAGGAATTGTCACCGTGACTTCTAATCAACAAAACTTAAAATTAAATAATAAATTAGTAGTTGATTTAGGTGCCGCTCATAAAAATCAACAATTCCGCCCATTGTTAATGAGTAAAGCAAGCGGTTTAAATATTTATGACAATGATAGTGATGCTAAAGATAAAACTGTTACTACCAATGATCAGGGGCAATTAATTTTAAACGCTGAACAAGTACAAGGTGTTAAAAATCCGCAAGTTTCGGGTTACCTATCTACATGGGTTCCAGTGGGTGCTAAAGATAACCAAGATGTGCGTACCCCAGCTTCTAGTGCCCCAAGTAAAGATGGTAATGTCTTCCATGCTAATTCAGCATTAGATTCCCATGTCGCATATGAAGGTTTCTCATCACTCCAACCTAATCCTACTAATAACAGTCAAAAAACGGATGTTAAGTTAGCCCAAAGTGGTGACTTCTTTAAATCATTAGGGGTTACTGACGTTGAATTTCCTGGTCATTACATGTCAGTAAAAAATGATCATTCATTTGTAGATTCATTGGAAAATAATGGTTATGCTTTTAATGATCGTTATAATTTAGGAATGAATGGTCAAAGTACTAAGTATGGTACTGTTGATCAAATGATTGATGCTAATAAAGCACTACATCAATCAGGGGTTCATACCATGGCTGATTATGTAATGAATCAATTATATGGCTTGAATGGTCATGAACTAACTGCTGTTAAACGTATTGATGGCTATGGTCGTTACATGAAGAAATCACATATAAAAAATGATTTATATTATGCTAAAACTAAGAGTTCTGGCAAAGATTATCAAGCTCAATATGGTGGTAAATTCTTAAGTGAATTGAAAGCTAAGTACCCTGACCTCTTCACACAAATCCAAACTTCCACTGGTAAACCAATTAACGCTAATGAGCATATTAAACAATGGTCAGCTAAATACTTGAATGGAACTAGTATTCAAGGTCGTGGGATGGGTTACATTTTAAAAGATGGTAAAACTAACCAATATTATAGTTTAAATCATGATAATAAACATAACCTTAAATAAATATAAAAGCCCTTCACTTCATGTGAAAGGCTTTTTTATTTAAAATTTAAATATTAACTTAGCACCTAAATAAATAATCATCAATAACCAACTGATTAAGAATACAATCATTAATAAATTAAATTGTTGATTATTAACATATTTAATGGTCATTGTGTTTTTACCGACTTTAGAGTGCGCAATAATTGCTCCAATTTCAGTGGTCTTAACATTGGCATTGGTTTTACCATTTAAAGTCACCTGAGTATTTGCATATTTAACCACTGGAACTTGGACATTTTTACTAGTCAAAGCTTTATTCTTCCAACTCACAGTCAATGAACCATCAGCATTAACTTGCTTATTAAAATCATTATTAAAGTTAGGGATGATTAATTGATAATGGGCTGTATAGTAAGGATGCAATTTCGTATAATCATCAGGTTGCAAATTAGACTTAACTGGTAAATAGTCCGGCGTGGCTTTATTAATGTCACGGATTAAATATTGCCAGTTATCACCAAAGAAATCTTGCTTAATCGTATGATGATTGTGTTTTACATACATATAAGCATGGGCAATGGGTGCCCATGGGTAGTGATTAGCCACCATCTGATTCGACTTATCAACTTTAAAGTCCATGTTGTAACCATTTATTCCCATGTTAACGCCAATTAAAGCAAACAATAAAGCATAGCGGAACAACTTAGGTTCATTAAATGCACGTAAAGTTAAAACATGATGATCCGCCGTTAAAATCTTCCCAAATACTAGTAGCAACATCACAAATGGAATCACTAAGAAACGTTTAGGAAATTGTAAATTGGAAGATAAAAATGGAAATAACTTTTGGAGCGTTTGCCATGGAAACAAAGTGGTTGAAGCTAATAAGAAGAAGGCTCCAGTAAAGGTCAACGTTCTAGTAATCAAATCAGAGCGTTTAAAATGACGTATAAAGTAGTAAATCACAAATAAAAATACTAACATTTCAACCGGTTTAACTAGACTAAACCATGAATAATGATCAAATCTAAAAGCATAATCTTCCATATTATCTACTGGGAAAACTGGCATTAAATAGTTGTTGCCAAATAGTTCCAATGCACTACCCCAAACATTTGCCGTTAAGGCTAACGTAATGATCGCCGCAATGAAAGTATGTACAATCATTTTAAATTTATGATTAGTGTGCAACAACGCAACTAAAAACAATGGAATAACGGCAATAAAGCCGATAATTGTACTCATAATATGCGTTTGAATTAATAAAGTCATTGCTAATGCCAAATAAGGAATTGATATCCGCTTTTTCTTAATAGCTTCCGTTCCAGTTAATACTAAGAGTGGTACTAACATGGCACCGACACCCGCAAATTGCTGTGTCGTAATCCAACCCATTAATTGAGATGAATACATATATAAAATACCAATCACCATGGCGTAACCACGAGATACATGATTCTTAATACATAACAAATACATGGTCAATCCCGCAATAGTTAGAAAGATAATTGCTTGTACCGACTGAAACATGTACCAATTACGACATAGAATTAATAAGGCTCCACTAAGATACGATACGACCGGTCCGTAAATGGCATTGACGACTCGACCAGTTTGATCAAAACCAAAATTGGACTGAAAATAATTAAATTTACCCGTTTTGATCTGCATGGCAGCATCGTAAAACCGATTAAAATGAAAAATGGAATCAGCACCTAATAAGACTGAATGGGTTAATAATTGCTTACTCATTAGTGCGATTGCCATTAACAAAATAACAATAAATGGGGCCAATTTAGAACCCCACCACCGTTTAAAAAAATGTTTAAAGGAATCCATAAAATAATAACCTCATTTTAAAATTTTTCTTAATTTAATTATAAGTTTGCACTTTAGCTTTTTAAACCCAAATTTAATTAAAGTTTAGTTACAATTTTACTAAATATGAAATATCCCAGAATGCTTAACCAACTCAACATACAAATAACCATCATTAATCGAGTCATGAAATCTCGTTGATATTGAATTGTGACTCGGTTTTTGCCAGCTTTGGCTTTCACAATCACGGCACCTAAATTAGTAGTATGCACTTTTTTCAACTTGGTTCCATTTAAAGTTACCTTGGTATCAGCATACTTAACTAATGGAACTTGGGTCCATTTCGCTTTTTTACTATGCCAAATCACTGAAAGCCCACCATTACGCCAAACTTTATGTTTAAAGTGAGATACTGCATTTTTACCAATATATTGATGATAGTCTAGTAAATATGGATTAAACGCATTGTATTGTTTAAAGCCTTTGATTGAGTGCTTCACTGGCACATAATCAGGAGAAGCCTTGATTACATCATGAACCAAGTAGCCCAGATGAGAACTATCAATATCCAATTTCACATTGCGATGATGTTTACGGAAGTAATAATATATCGAACTATCATGATAATTACTAATATTATGGCTGTTAGCAGTTTGATCATAACGATAGATACGTCCATTCATAGAGTAAAAGTCTAACCCTAGACTCCCCACAATAATCACGGCAACTAATAATAACCGCCACCATTGCTCACGGTGAAAGAATTGATGATTGTTAGCTTGTTCATAAGTCATAATCATCCCTAAAGCCAGTAATATCATAATAAATGGCAAAACTAAGAATCGTTTAGGAAACTGTAAGGTATAAGTTAAACTGGGCATGATTCGTTGAATAATGCCCCATGGAAAATGGCTCCACGATACTAACATAAAACCTAGTCCGGTAACCGTTAACGTCTTAGTGGTTAAACTAATTTGTTTCCATCTGTAAATCACAAAACCAATCACAAATAAAAATAAAATGGCTTCCGTAGGTTTAAAAATATTGATAATTGAATATAAATTAAAGTTGAAACCATAAGTACGCAAATGTGGTACCGGATAAACTGACAGTAACTTATTAGTAGACGAAATAAATAATAAATTATACCAAACATTAATCGTCAAAAATATGGTTATAATTGCCGCATATAAAGTATGACGAACTAATTTCCATTTATCAGTGGCCGTTACTAATCCCACCAAGAATAAGGGAATCAAGCCGAGCATTCCAATCATGCTACTCATCAAATGGGTTTGGATTAATAAGGACATGCTTAACGCTAAACCTAAGACTGAAACATCATGCTTGCGAATCGCATTCGTACCACTAATCATTAAGAGCGGTAACAACGCTGCCCCAAAGGCCGTAAATTGTTGACTAGTGACCCACTGCACAATTTGTGAAGAATACATATAAATAATGGCAATTAAAATCGCATAACCACGCGTAACATGATTCTTCATATTCAATAGATACATCGTGAGTCCAGCAATGACTAAGACGATTAAATTCAAAACAATTTGAAATTTAAACCAACTACCACATAATAATAAAATGGCACCGCCTAAATAAGCGATAATGGGTCCATATAATGCGCTTAAAATACGACCAGTCTGCATAAAGCCAAAATTAGTTTGAAAATAACTGAATTTGCCCGTTTTTAGCTGCATAGCAGTGTCATAAAAACGGTTGAAGTGAAATAGTGAGTCAGCCCCAAAGAAGAGTGTGTGCGTCCATAATTGGCGGCTGACCATTAATAACGCCATGATTAAGAAGATAATTAGTGGCGCAAATTTAAAAGATAAAAATTTATTAAAAATATTTTTTAATTTTTGCATTACATTACTCCTAAATTATGTAAATTTAATCTATCACCATCTTAGTACAATTATTGAAAATATCCACATTAATTAAAATATTTTCTAATGAAAAAGCACTTAACCAAAAATTAAAGGTAAGTGCTTTGAACTAATAATGATATTTCATTTGAACAATTTGAATTCTATCTTTTAGAACAATATATACTAGTCGATCTTTTTTATTAATTCTTCTTGACCACATTCCAGAAAGATTACTTTGTAGTGGTTCTGGTTTACCTTCACCATCAAAGGGTGTTCTTATTAATTCATTCAATAGTTTATTTATTTTTTTTGATGTTTTTCGATCATAATTTTGCCAATAAAGATATTCTTTAAAAGATTTATTAGAGAATTCTAAATTAAATCTAGCCATGCTGCATGGCCTTAAATTCTTCTGGCGTAAGCACCTTACTATCATTATCCTTTAATTGATTCAAAGATTCTGTAATTGCATCGAGATTTTTTTTATTTCCTAATAGATAATTAGTTTCCTGCCAAGAATTATATTGGTCTTCAGAAATGAGAACAACATTACGATTATTAGGACCAGTAACTAAAACCGTATCATCATATTTATTTATGTCATCTGCATACTTTTTAAAATTTTTTCTTAAATTATAAGTTGAAGTAGCATTAATAGCCATATAAACTCCTCCTTTTATTTTAATATCATTATACATACATATATTTTTTTGTACAATAATTTGTACAAAAAAAGGAATCCTATTTAAAAGGATTCCTTAATCTTAACGATAATAAACATTAATTACAGGATTGCTACCTTGAACTAATCCCGCATCGGTATAAGCAAAGTTAGCTGATCCATTATTCCCTGGTACTACTGTTAGACCATTATCAGCTAATACTTTTTGAATTTGAGCAGTCGTAACAACGCTGCCTTGCATAATATTCATATCAACTAATTCTTGTTGGGCATTTAAAATACTGTTAGTCCCATTACTATTCATATTAACCGGATTGGCTGCCCCCGTATTATCAAAAATACGTAGGTTTAGTTTCACGCTGTTAATACTTGGGTTCTTAGCAACATAAATCACGGCTTGGCCCCCATTGGTAACACTACCAGATGATGCTACCGCATTGCCATATTGATAGAAACCATACCCACTTGGTAAGTATTTAGCTACAGTACTAGTGTTGGCAGCTGGATATGGATTAGTCGTATTGGTTAAATCACTTACACCCACGGTTTGTTGACTAACCACTTGGGCGGTAGCTTGGTTAACAAACTTCAAAGTGTAACCATTGGTTTGCTTAGGTTGGTTGTTAGATGTAGTTGGGGTTTTACCATCTGTAATGTCATCGTTGTTATCAATTTTTGGTTGATCATTTTTTTGCTTGTTATTTTTCTTGGATTCTTTCTTCACTGGTGCTTTCTTAGCAGGAGCTCTCTTCTTAGTATTAGCATGCTTGCCCTTTACACTACTATGAAAGGCCCAACCATTAATCTTAGGATGTTGTTCATCAACTACATAGTAATAAACCCAACCTTGTGTGTTGGCAACTGCACTTTCAATTCTAAAAGTGTCTTTAGCATATTCTTTTTTGTTAAAGTCTAATACCTTGGAATTAATACGACTGTAATTAGGGGTGGTCCATAAGGAAGAAGTTACATGATAGCCAGTCTTATTCTTAGGCATCTTAGCATATTGTAATGGATTCTTAGCAGTAATCCCGGTTCCCTTATCAATCTTAGTTAAATCATTGGCAAAATCAGTTTTTCCAGCATAGATCCAACCACGATATTTACCACCTAAAGTAACGACTTTGGCATAGTATAAACCATTGTTAGTCTTAGCCATCTCGTAGACATAGAAAATATCCTTAGGTGAATTCGACTTAGCTAATTTCTTCATAGTGGTCTTAGATGCAACGACTTTGGCGTTGCCTAATTTACCGGGCTTGTTAAACATAGTTACAATTCCAGTCGACTTAACATAAGCATTGTCAGTAGAAACTTTTAAGGGACTGTATTCAGCAGTCACTTTGTTATTGGTTGTTTTTTTAACGTGTTTTTGTACTTGTTTAGTTTGGTGATGTGCGGCAGTGGCTTTACCTTTAGCATTCACATTTAGATTGCTTAAGGTGAGTAATGATAAAGCAGCAATTCCAACATATAATGATTTTTTCAAATTTTTATTCATTAGTATGCCTCCTAAATTTTACTAGCACAATTATATCACATAATAAAATTGGTCGTTGATATTAACGTTAATATTAAAATATTAATATTTTATACCAATATATTAATAAAATAAAAAAGCCATGGAATGTCCATGACCTTTACGAATCTAAAATATTATTTATTGCCAAATAAAGTAGTTGTTCCATTACCATTAACTGAGACATTTTGTTGTTGACCAGTTTGGTTGTTCTTAGCATTATAAATAAGGTTTAGACCTTTAATATTAGCATTGTTGCTCATTTGTTGATTACTTACATCCTTGAATGTAGCATTAGGAATTAATTGATTATTAGTATTGAATAATGCAGGGTTAGCAGCATATGTTTCAGTTAAACCGGCATTGAATGTGTAAGTAATATTACCATCGTTACTAGTTAATTGATACATTGGTTCACCATAGCCCAATAATTGTGACTTGAAATTACTGTAATTAAAAGCACTATTATCAGTACCAGTAAATAATGAGTTAAATGTGTTAGTTGAAATATTAAGTGGTTTCAAACTAGAAATAGTTGAAAGACTTTGGTTAAATGAATCAGGATGAATTAATTGAGAAGCAGTGTAATTAATTTGGTGACTTTGAGTTTGTGGTGTAACCACTACAGTGATGTTTTCACCCTTATTTATAACACTAGCACTGTTTAAATTAGAACCCTTGTCACTAATTGCACTATAATTATTATTAATCAAGTCATAACCGCTACCCTTTAGTGAATTATCAATAGCAGCAGCTACGTCACTAACATTATAAGTACCATTAGATTGTAAACTAGCTGGATTAAGGTCCTTAGTCATAACAGTTGAACCAAGATTAGAACTGCTTACATAAGTTACATGAATAGCATTAGCAGCAGTTTGAGCAGTATTTTGAGCATTCTTAACTGAATCTGGCATGTTATTACTAAAGTCTGATGACTTAATCCAGCCATTAATTAATGGATTGTTTTGATCACTAACTTTGTAATAAGTGTCACCACCATATACAGTTACTGCATCATCAACATTGAACTTATCAGCACTAAAGTTAATGCCACTAAAGTTCTTAACACTACTATCAGCACCAAACTTGTAGCCAGCTGGTAAGTTATAAACGTTGTTAGTAGTTACATAACCAACAGTATTACTTGGCTTAGCAGCTTGGGTAGTTGGGTTATCAATTTTTTGAACACCCTTAGTGTAGACATAACCACGAACCTTCTTGTCGAATGAAACTACCTTGTAGTAGTGAACACCCTTTGAAGTTCTAACTTCTTGATAAGCCATGAATAAATCATTGGATGATGTAGAGTTAGCTTTGGAACTCATATCACTCTTAGAAACCTTTAGTTTGTTATCTTTAACTCCACCTGGCTTAGTGAAAATCGCATTCTTACCAGTTGATTTATAAACTAATGATTGATCTAATGATTTAGTTACTTTGAAAGTGACTGCCTTAGCAGCTTTCTTAGCGTGTTTCTTAGTAGCCTTTTTAGCATGTTTCTTAGTTGTTTTAGTAACATGATGACTAGCAGCATTGGCAGTAGTAGCTGAAGCAGTTGAAGCACCAGCAACTGAAGCAAAAGTCAATGCAGCAAGTCCTAGATATAATGATTTTTTAAGATTTACTTGCATTTAAAATACTTCCTCCTAATAATTTAATATACAAACATGATTGTAACATTAATGTAAAGATATTCCACATATTTAAACTATTTTATATGTATAAAAAAAGAATGGAATAAATCCATTCTTTTATATAAGAAACTATTTGTTAGCTGAACTTGAGTTAGCTGAACTTGAGTTAGCTGAGCTTGAGTTAGCTGAGCTTGAGTTAGCTGAGCTTGAGTTAGCTGAGCTTGAGTTAGCTGAGCTTGAGTTAGCTGAGCTTGAGTTAGCTGARCTTGAGTTAGCTGAACTTGAAGCACTTGAGCCACCAAAGATGTTAGTGTCGTTAGAGTTTACAGTAGTTGTAGTTGTGCCATTTGGTGTAACTACATCATATACAAGATTCAAACCAGCACCATTGTTTTCTTTTTGAACATCGCTAAATGTAGCATTTGAGATAGCTTTGTTGTTTGAATCAAATAAAGCTGGGTTGGCTGCATGAGTTTCAGTAGCAGCTGCATTGAATTTGTAAGTTGTCTTACCATCAGTGTTTGAAAGTAAGTTCAATGGCTTACCTGAGTCTAATAATTGACTCTTGAAGTTAGCATAGTTAAATGCTGAGTTAGGTGTACCCTTGAATAATGAGTTATATAAACTATTATCAACGTTAACAGCCTTCAAGTTACCATTTGAAACTGGAGTAACTGTTTGTTGGTAACCGTTAGTAGAAACACCTTGAACTGTGTAAGGAATAGTATTCTTAACAGCTGGATCATCAGGATTAACTTCTACAGTAACATTAGTACCTTGTGCAGTTTCACCATTTTCCTTAAAGTCTACAGAACTACCATTAACAGTTGCATGAACATTGTTGTAATCAGTAATTGGTTGGTAACCACGACCCTTAAGTTGTTCATTAAGAGAACTTAAAACGTCAGTGTTAAGATATTTACCATCATTTTGAACCTTAGGATTTACTGAAGCTGTAAATAATGTTGAGCCTAGATTGCTTGAACTAACAAATGATGCATTAACAGCACTCTTAGCATCCATTGCTTTTTGAGCAGCAGGAGTAACATTATTACTAAAGTATACTGAGTTTACCCAACCATTAACTAATTGGTTGTTCTTGTCAGTTACATAGTAGTATGTTTGGTCATTGTTAACTTTAACTGCATCACTTACAGTGAATTGATCAGCAGCAAGATTCAAATTGTTGTAATCTTTCTTAACAGAAGTCTTGAATTGTGAACCGTAAGCTTTGTTGAAGAAACGGTTAGTGTTATTCAAGTAACCAACAGTGTTTGATGGTTTGTCAGCAGCTACAGTAGTGTTAGTCTTAGCAACACCCTTGTTGTATACAAAACCACGAACCTTCTTGTCAAATGAAACTACCTTGTAGTAGTGAACACCCTTTGAAGTAACGCCTTCTTGGTATGCCATGAATAAGTCTTTAGTGTCTTTTGAGTTAGCCTTTGAAGCCATGTCAGCCTTTGAAGCTACAACTGATCTCTTACCTACAGCCTTATTGTAAACAGCGTTCTTACCAGTTGCTTTAAAAGTAACTGTTTGGTCTAAGTCCTTGTTAGTAGTCTTGTAAGTTACTTTCTTAGCAGCAGCATGTTTCTTAGCAGCATTAGCATTTGAAGCATTAGCTGTTACACTAGCAACTGAAGCAAAACTTAAAGCAGCTAGACCTAAATATAATGATTTCTTTAAACTAGATTGCATTATATATTCCTCCAATATAATTTTATGTAATTCATCAAGCAAAAGAATTATAACATAAAACAATCACCAAACCAAAGGTTTAAAATTATTTATGTAAAATTTTTACCTAATAAACTTCATTACCAATATTATAAATAAATTCATTTCAAATATCAATTTAATTATTGCTTTGTAATCTAATTGATAAGGAGATGCAATATTCATATTATCAATAACACATTTAAAGTAAAACATCCCCGCAAATTTGTCAAAAAATACGCACAATTTTGCAAAAACGAGTACAATCTTTTTAAAGATATTTTTCAGAAAGGATAATATTATGGTTTCTTTTTCTTATCGGGCCTTCGTAACCGTTATTAATGAAGGCAGTTTTCACCATGCTGCACAAGCATTAGACGTTACGCCTTCGGCAATTTCTCATTCAATTGATAAGTTAGAAAAGCAAATGGGCTTTTCCCTCTTAATTCGTAACCGCTCTGGAGTAAATTTGACTGCTAATGGTAAGTTAGTTTTACCCATTATTCAAGAAATTTTGAATAACGAAAATCGCCTAACCCAAGAAGCAGACAATATTAAAGGCTTAACTGCTGGAACTGTTAAACTCGGTGCTTTTAGTAGTGCCTGCATTAGTTGGCTGCCAGGGATTGTGCACAAATTTCGGGAACGATATCAGAATATCAAGATTGAAGTTACACAAAGTAGTTTTAATAACATTACGACCCAAGCACACCAAGGAAATATTGATTTAGGTTTCACCTGTCAGCCCATTAATGAAAACTTAGTTAAGGTCTTATTGGTGCAAGATCAGATTTATTGTCTTACGCCGAAGGGCTTTGTCCCCCAAAATGGTCATTCCATTACCATTGAAGATACCCAAAATGAACATTTTATTTTACAGAAGTCTGATTATGATGGGGATACTAAGAAAGTCCTTGATGCATATCAGGTCCAAACAAACTCCATTCAGTTCAGTATTGATGATCAATCCATTATCGCAATGGTGGAAGCTGGACTCGGAATGGGGATTTTACCTAGGTTGGCTTTTAATAAGCAGAACTCCCATGTTACTGCCTATCCGTTTGATGAAGCTTATTATCGTTCCATCTTCTTAGTAATGAATGAAGTGCAGATGAAAACGCCGGCTACGCAAAAGATGATCAGTTGTGTGCGTGAATTCATTAATGAAACTTATCCCGATAAATTATTAAAATAATGTACAAAAACACCCTCGCCAATTAAATGACGAGGGTGTTTTGCGTATTGATATTAGTTAGTTTAATTTATTTTGCTGTTTGTTTGTCTTCGTTACGCGTATCGAAAATGGTTTCAGTATTGGTATCCACATAACGTGCTGCGACTGGCACTTGATATTGATTCATTCCATTAACTCTAAACATCTTTAATGCGCCGATACGATTCATTGCACTTAACAATGCTTCATTATCCAACTTACTGCTAACATAATTCAGACGTAGTGTTTTTACCTTTTGATCTTCACTCTTGAATACTAATTCTAATTTTTTCATTTACATTTCCTCCATTTAATTAAGCGTAGTATCTTGTTTGTGCAATTAATTCAGTTTTTTCTAAATTATCAGAAGTCAAAGTTTTTAAAATTGAACCAAATTCGGTAATTTGTGCATCTGATACATCTTCGATGACGTTGGCGAATGTACGAGCTACCGCTTTGTCATCTTCCTTTGTCACCATGTTATAAACTACCTTTGATTTATCCCAAACTTTATTCATACTTTGTTCCTCATTTCATTTTATTAGTAAGTCGTTGGCGCCAACCCTTACATCTACTAGTAACGAAACTCGATGCCAAAGTGATACCCCTTTTTTAATTTTTTATGATCTTTATTTTTTTACGCAGGCTGTTACGCCATTTATTTAGGGTTTTAGTGGAGATATTAGTCCGGCGCGAAATCTCACGCATATTATCAATGCCCTCGTAGTAACGATAGTAGATTAATTTTCGTTCTGTATCACTACTAATCTTCAGTAACTGGTTTAATAGTTCATTATTGGAGAGTTCACTTTCAAAAGAATAATTGTCAATTAATTGATTTTCCCAACTATCTTGATTATCTGCTGGCATAAATTCAATTTTTTGCGTATTACGACTTGCCTTACGTAATTGGTCTAATAAGTGCCAGTACACGCCTTGATAAAGGTATGCTAAGCGTTGCTTATCATCATCTGGTCCATTGTATTTATTATACTTTTGTGCAAAAGCAATGAAGCCTTCTTGCATTAAGTCATCGTATTGAGCTGTATTTCTTTGGATATTTAATCGTTTTAATACCCCAAATATTACGACTTTATGATCACCTTGCATTAGGTAATCAAAGCCTGATCTAAAACTGCTGTAATCGTTCATTTGAACCACTCTTTCGAATTGTATTGGTTCAAAGGCCTTCGAACAAATATAAAGATAACAAGCAATTTTGCTGGTTTCACTACCGCAGATTTTGTCATAATTACCGCAGATTTTGCATTTTGGTCATTTTTCGTCAAATAAGGGGGTATTTTCTTTGTTTTTTGCCACAAAATAGTAAAATTAAGGTGATAAAATATATAAGGAGGTTTTATGAATGCAATGGCATATTAAAACTTTTAAAGAATTAACTCGTGATGAATTGTGGGAAATCTACAATGCCCGCACTAGTACCTTTGTAGTGGAACAAAATCGTCCCTACCAAGAAGTCGACAAGTTGGATAAAAAGTCCTTACATATCTGGGCCGAAGAAGATGGGACTTTATTAGCATATGCGCGCATCTTTTATGGTCATGATCACACCAGTTTTGGCCGTGTGTTAACTACTAAAGAAGCACGTGGCAAGGGACTCGGCAAACAATTAGTACAAAAGATTTTAGACGTGATTGATCAACACTTTGATAACAATCCAACGATTGAAATTGATGCCCAAGAAGATAAGGTAGCTTTTTATGAGAAGTTTGGTTTTCATCCCGTTGGCGGTGTTTACACTTTCCATCAAACCCCACACATTAAAATGATTTTAAATCAATAAAAAAATTGCTACCCCATGGTTGGAGTAGCAATTTTATTTTGTAAATATTTATTTAAAACAAAAAGCAAGCAGTTTGCTGCCTGCTTACTCTTTGTTAATTGATTTGATTGTATTTAGTCGGAACACAAATAAATTATGTGCGGAATCCATGCTCTTATAAGCATGTTCGACTAACAATAAACTTATTTATAATGTAATGCAAATTATTACATTAGATGCTGTTGGGATTGTTAAACAATCAAAAAAATAACCGCCTTAGCTCTGACAAGCTAGCGGTTATTTACATTCTTATTTAGCTGTTAGTAGCCACCATCTTCAACGGCTCTACTGAGAAGTCCTGTTCAAGCAGGAATTCTTTTTATTTATAACTATATTATAGCATGCATTTATTTCTTTACCAGTCATTAGACATTTTTTTCGTCTTAATTTCAGTATACTTAATCAAGTAGAGAAGTTATGGCGGTGGCTACTCCAAAGGAAGTGGTGCGTATGGTTTTATAACTATTGCATTTAAACATCCTAAATAAAGGAGTTGCCAAAGTGTCTGTTGCAGACGCTTTACAATTAATGCTAATGTTTGGCACGTTTATCGTTGCACTCATTGCATTAATTGTTGAGATTGTTAAACAATCAAAAAATAACCGCCTTAGCTCTGGTCAGCTAGCGGTTATTTAGATAATCATATAATTGTTAGTAGCCACCGTCTTTAACGGCTCTACTGGGAAGTTCTGTTCAAGCAGGACATCTTTTTATTTGTAACTATATTATAACATGAATCTTTATGTACACAATCAATTATACATAAATCGGGAAAATAGGAATTGAACCTACGACCTCTTAGTCCCGAACCAAGTGCTCTACCAAGCTGAGCTATTTCCCGTATATTTTATTACAATTTTCACTATAACACATTTTATGCATAGTAAAAAAATATCTATATAAATATGAACCTAAAACCTAATTTTTTAAAAATAACTATAATTGTGAATATGACTAAAGTTAAGTTAAAGGTAGTCATTGAATATATGCATACCAAAATATGTGGGTAATATTGTTAAAAATTAATATGGTATTGGACAAAAGCTTAAAAATCTAATGTAACTCAATAAAAATCCGCAACAATGAATAGATAATGAATAGATAATGTAAAATAAAAACTAGCACATCAATCACCAAATAAATATTGGAAATTAATATACTAGAAAAATCATTTATACAAATTAATTGGTTTAAGTCATAAAAAATTATTTAACAGTATCTTTTGAATTCAAGAATTATAAATCATTGAATAATTTTTTCCACTGACCAAAAACATGATTCTCATCAAAATCTTCAGAAATGATTAAAGATTGTTTGCTAAATCTATAAAATATTTTATTATCATTTAATATTTTATAGATTTTCTTTGCCATTTTTTTCTTATCATTTGGTTTAATTAAATAACCATTTTTTCTATTTTTTATAATTTTATTAGGTCCATATTTAATATCATATGCTACTTCTGGTTTACCAAAAGATAGTCCTTCCACAAGTGATATTCCCAAGCTTTCATTTAAGGAAGTTTGAATAATAACTTTTGAATTATTAATTACTTCTTTTTTTGAAGAATCAAATTTGTAACCTGTAAAAGTTATATTGTTATCTAATTTAAGTTGTTTAATTAAATTAAATAAGTGATTTTTGTATTCATTAGATTCAAAATATCCAACAATATATAAATGAACATCCTTTAAGTATTCCTTTATATAGGATAATACATATATAATATCATCGACATTTTTATCCTTAAATATTCTACCTATATATGCAATATTATTATTTAAATCGTAATCTTCAGAATTGTATTTTGACATAATACAAAAATCACTAATAACATAAATTTTTATATTATTTTGTAGCTTATTTAAGTCATTTTTTTGATCTAAAGTAGAGACAATTATACCAGAAAATAGTTTTAAATAATCATCAAATAGTGGAACAAGGTTATCATATATATTATTGGTAATATTGTTTAAATGATTGCTATGAAGGAATTGATATTTACTAACCTTTTCATTAGTCTTAGCAACTGATTCAATTAATGAAGGACGATCATTTATAATAATGGTATTTTCGTCTGAAATTTCATTAAGAAAGAAAGTAAAAAGTTCATCTTCGGATTTAAATCTGTAATTACTTCCTTTATAATCTAGTAACTCAATCATAGTAACTTTTAAGTGTCCATCAGCTAACATATGTGTAATTTGAATAACCGGTTTACCATTTATGTCTAACAAATATTCGTGTCCTAATTCTCCGTTTGGATTAAAATACTGAGTCTTTGTCTTATATCCTCTATAATCATAAATATCTTTACTATAAACATCCATAAATTTATCATAATACTCCACTTCCCCGATTTCACCAAAGGTTTCTGGAAAAATATGAACTTTAGCTACTAAATTACCATTTCTTTCTATATTAGAAATATCATTATTTATTCCCACAATCTTATAAACATTTTTATCAATGATATTAGAATATCTTAAATATTCATGTTTTTTTTCAATATTAGTAAATCCTTGAAAATAATCATACATATTTATAACTTCTTCTTTATTGAGACCATATTTTAAAATATTGCGGATAAAAGAAGTGTCAAAATTTTTAGTAACTATTTTTGAAAGTACATCGTTTTTTCTGAACATTTTCAGTCTATTAATAGCGGATATCTCAGTTCCAGAATTAAAAGTGAAGATATTCTCATTAGTAAACAAAAACTTTTTAATCATCATTACCCCCATGTTCCATATCTTGCAATCCATTATTCAAATTATGATTATACGATTTTAGTTTTAATGGCCATTTCATGTATGCATCATCGATTAGTGTTTTCCATTTTTTCCATACATTATCTTCTGAATATCTTTTAGACAAATTGTATGATTCACTTGACATCTTTTGTAATAGGTCATGGTCTTTAAATAATTTTACAATCGATTCAGCTAATGCATTATAATCACCATATTTAACAACAAATCCATTAATTTTATTTTGTATTAACTCATTAGGACCATAATTAGTATCATATGTTATACCGACATCACCCTCTGATTGTGCTTCCATTAAGGACAAATTAAATCCTTCCATAGATGAAGCAATGGCATATATTTGTGAATTCTTATGAATAGATTTTACATCTTTAGAATATCCATGAAATTTAATAATATTACCAGCATCATTATCTTTTACTATTTTATTGATTTTATTCATATACTCTTTATCATTAACATATCCATAAACATCTAATGATATATTATCAAGAAACTTATTAGCCTTTATAACTGCCATAACGATTTGATCAATTTGCTTTTCAGGAGAAATTCTGGCAGTTACAACAATACTATTTTCTTTTCTTTTATCCATGGGTATTTCTTTGTTATTAAAATGATCATTTTTAATAATACCAACAGGTATAGTAAATATTGGAACTTCAGGTCTAAATCTATTAAAAAAATCATTTTTTTGTTTTTCAGTAGCTGTTACAACTGCATCATAACTATTAGTATTAGTTATAGAATATTCATAATTATTGTTCATAATAGATGTCATTGGTTTCTGAGCATTCCCCGACTGTGAATTATGTAAATGAAATACAGAGTATAAAGGTGAACATAATTCAGGCAAAACTTCTTCATATTTATCTGACCTGTCCATTATATAAATATTTGGTTTGTCAATTGAAAAATATTCTAAATTAATAATATTTAAAAATCCCCTTATCATGTCCGTCATACTTTCATAGAAATGGAATTGTTTATTAGAATCAATTATTCTCCATCCACTTTTTAACAGATCATTATTATTATTATATTTAAAAAAATCTTCCACAACAGGTACCCCATTTATGTCATACCATATTTCAGTGCTAATATTATTATCTGGAGTATACAATTGTGACATTGACAAGAAGCCTCTGTAATCATAGTAATTAACACGATATAAATTTCCAAAGTCATCAAACAATTCAACTGATTTTACCCTGCCACTATTTCCATGTTCATCTTTATCCTTAAAAAGATTAATTTTTCCAATTATTTTATTATTGGAAGTAACATTTATATTATTAGTATTAAAAATATTTATTTCATAATTAACATTCGAAATACCAAAATYAATATCTTTGTAAGATATAATATTGTCTTTTACAGATATCGATTTTTGAAAATAATCAAACATATTTAAAATATTAATATCTTCGATACCAGAATTAGATAAATAATGATGTAGTAATGGGTTCCAATCATGAAAAATGAATTTATAATCTTTATTAAATTTCTTAAATAACATAGCTCTTTTTACCTGGGCATGTTCAATACCAGAATTTTGAAAACTAAAATTGGCATTTAGGAAAAAAATCATAGTCATACTCCTTAAAATTAATTATTCATTATATAGGATACATTTATTTTAAAATTAATCAAAATTAATTTTAAAAAGCATTTAAAATCAAAAAAGATTTTAAATGCTTTTTAAAACTTTATTCTAATACGTAGTCACTACGTAAAATTTCTCCACGCCATAACAACAATGCATAGGCGTGCCCTTCACCATCAAAAGTAAGGCCTTCCCATTCACGACCCGAATTAAAGGCGTTGTAATGAACATCTTTACTCTTTAAAGTTCCAGCATTCAATTTATCAACTGGGACTGAAGTCACCATATCATTAGATACCATATAGATACGATCAGTTACTGGATTATAAGTTAAGTTTTGATTCCAACTACCAGCCCAATGAATGACCTGTTTAGCTGGTCTGAAACTAACTTTATCATTATTCAATAAACCAATATATAAACTATATGCCTTTTTAACACCATTAGGACCACTGTGGACACCAATATAGGCACGACCTTGCTTATCAAATGCCAATGTGTGTAACCCTAAGTTTTGACCATTGTGCATTAATTTAAAACTATATTGATGCACTGGTTGCAAGGTATCAGCATCTAATTCAGTAATTTGATTCTTGTCATCATTAGAAAAGTCACCCATCTTGTCATCTTGAGCTAAATATAAGTGATTATTAGCTGGATTGTATGACATAGTTTGACCATGACCAATATTAATTAATGGACTAGCTTCTACTGAATCAGTTACGGCTTCATATTGACCTAATAACTGGTTACCATTTTGTGCTTTGTTGATTTGATCTTGATCACTACTAATTTTTTGTTGCAAAGTAGCAATTTTAGCTTTGGATTGATCAATTTGTTTGTAAACCTTGTCACGTAACAACTTGTATTCATGGAAAGTCTTTTTAACTGCAACTCGAGCACTAATTAATTTACGTACTTTTCTTTGTTCAGCCTTACTTAACTGCTTAAAGTTAATGGACTTAGCTAAATAATCTTTAGGATTGTTAGAAATTTTATGATTTTGCTTCTTCATATCTTGTTTACGATTATTTCTAACACGGTCATTATTTTTATCTTTATCTACATTAAAGTATTTTTTAATTTCTTTAGCATATTTATGTTTATAAGCACGAGAAACCTTACGATAATTTTCAGCAGATTTATTAATTAAATCTTTACCATTTTTCACTTCAGTTTGCGCTTTTTGTAGCTGACTGGTACTCTTCTTCATATCTGCACGAGAGTCAGCAGTCGCATTGATATAATCCACAAATTGCTGATTATTTTGACGACCTTGATCGGTATATGGATTAAAGTAGCTAAAGATATTCAATAGTAAGTTTTGGTTACCGTTATCCATCATCCCCATTTTTTCTAGTGCATCTAATTTAAAACGAATAATAGCTCCTTGATTGGCACCAGTTCCCATGGATTCAAGCAAGTAAATGCTATTATTAGCCATCACAATTCCTTGATAGTTCCCATGTTCTTCTGGTGAAACGTTAAAACCAGTTGGTAAATACCACTTAGTAATTAAGCTATTCCCATTTGCTGAATCATTATAAGTATGAAATTCGTTAGTATTTCTTACATGCTTATAATGACCCCAACGTGGTTTGAACTTAGGTAATTTATTACGCATTACCTGCAAATCATTATCATTATAATTTTGCATGGCATTGCCTTGATCAGTTTGTGGAATCGGATTTTTAGGTTCATCCCAATTATGAACAAAAAAATTAGAATCAGCGTGGGCACTCATGATTGGTGTACTAACTCCGACTAAAGATAGTGCCGCCACCGCAGTCAAAGCGATTTTTGTTAACTTCTTCATACATATCCCCCTATGTAAAATGAATATATTATTCCATATTGTTAATTTAAAACTCTTACAATAAAAATAGCAAGTTTTAAGCTAAGAAATTTCTTGCATTTTGTCTTTTATTTTTCTACCATGATATAATCTAGGTGGACGTTAATAACGGATTTAGAAAAGGAAAATTTTATGAAATATAATAAGCGAAATAATCGTCATAAATTTGACGATGTTACTGTCGAAATCGGTAAGCAATTTAAAATGACCATTAAAAGAATGGGGATTAATGGTGAAGGAATCGGTTTTTACCAACACAAATTAGTTTTTGTGACGGATGCTTTTCCTGGCGAAAAAGTTGTCGCTGAAGTCACCGAAGTTTACCCTAACTATTTAAAAGCCAAAGCAGTTAAGTGGAATAAAGAATCTCCTGATCGTGTGGAACCACGTGATAGTTATGCTGGAAATGTCGGTGGTTTTGAATTAGAAAATCTATCATATCCTGCTCAACTAAGATTTAAACGAGATTTAATTCACCAAGCCTTGGAAAAATTCCAACCGATTGGTTACAAGGGCTATAAAGTGCATTCAACAATGGGAATGGAAGATCCATATGAATATCGTAATAAGGCTCAATTCCCAGTTCGTGAAAAGGATGGTAAAGTTGTCGCTGGTCTATTTAAAGCTGGTACCCATGATGTGGTGGATTTAGAAACCTGTGCTGTTCAATATCCTGAAACGATGATTGTCATGCGTAAAATTGTGGCATTTATCCAAGAACTAGGGATTCCAGTTTTTAATGAAGAAAATAGTTCAGGCATTATTAAAACTGTCGTGGTCAGAGCTGCATTAAATACTGATGACGTCCAAGTGGTCTTTGTGACTAACACCCCTAAGTTTGTTAAAAAAGGCTTTATGCTAAAGAAAATTAAAGAAGAATTGCCTCAAGTCACTTCTGTTATGCAAAATATCAACCCTGGGGACACTTCATTAATTTGGGGTGATAAAACCATCAATTTAGCTGGTAAAGATTATATTATTGAAAAAATTAAGGGCTTGAATTTTGAATTATCAGCTCGTGCTTTCTTACAATTAAATTCTATTATGATGCCTCGTTTATATGAAGTCGCAATCTCTGCGTTAGGCTTAACTGGCAATGAAAACATTGTCGATGCCTATTCAGGAATTGGGACTATTGGGTTGCCTTTAGCTAAGCATGCCAAAGAAGTTCGTGGGATGGATACCATTCCAGAGGCGGTTGATGATGCTAATAATAACGCTATTATCAACAAAATTCGTAATGCACACTACGAAGTAGGTAAAGCTGAAGACTTACTCCCTGAATGGTTAGCAGAAGGTTTTAAACCAGATGCAATCATCGTTGATCCACCCCGTACTGGACTTGATGATAAATTAATCAAGGCTATTTTAAAGAGTGCCCCTGATAAGTTTGTTTATGTATCATGTAATCCATCTACCATGGCCGCAGATTTGGTCCCATTAACCAGAAAATATAATATTGATTTTATTCAACCAATCGATATGATGCCACAAACACCTCGCTGTGAAGCAGTCGTTAAATTTACTAAGAAGTAAAATTAGAATTTTAACTAGATTAGTGTTAGTGTAGTTCTATTACTAAAAAAGAAAGTAGGTATATTATGCAAAATCCATTTGGCAACGGAATGATTCCCCTACCTTCTAACGTTATCGTTTTAAAAAAAGGTAACTCCCAAAATGTAAGGATTGGTAAAATTGGTTTTTCAATTTCTGCCTTATTATTCCATTGGTTACCATCAATTCTTAGATCTGACACATATAACTTTTTATGTATCCTAGGGGTTGATGCAATTCTTTGGATGGCAGTTAATATGTTCTTACGCCTAGGATTAGGTGTTGACCCTAGTTCTACTTTTACCTACGCTTACATCATTGGTAGTATTATTTGGGGATTAATTTACAATCGTATGTATATTGTCCATTTACTAAAAAATGGTTATAAACCAGCGGACAAACGTTCAGCTAACTTGTTGAATAAAGCTGGTTATCTTAAAAAATAAATTATAAGCCACACAGATTACTGTGTGGCTTTTTTGTGAGGAGTTTTCATTTTGCAAAATGGTGACTTATTATTTGTTAGGGCTTGCAACAATCAATTTGAAAAAAACGATTGCTGGTAGTACTAGTCTATATAATAACTATACACATGTTAGGATATTTATAGATGATAATTTTATTCACGCAAATCCCAAAAATGGTTGTGTTAAACAATCATTAGATGAATTTATTAGCGAACAAAAAGTTCCCATTGATATTTTGAATTATGAATAAACAAATTGATCTTAATTTAATTAAAAAAATTGCTGAAGCAATGATTGAGTTTTCCCTATAATAATTCTTTTCTACAATCTAACAAAGGTCTTTATTATTATAAATTAATTAATGAAATTTTTAAAGATTATCATATTTTTAAATTAAGCCCTTTAAGATTTGGATCCAATAAACAAATTAAATATTGGAAAAAATACTATAAAAAAATAGGTTTATCATTACTTCAATATGAGTTAGGTAGTAGTCATAACTTATTAGCGGGTAATGACAAATTAAAATTTGTTTGATGATTCATAAACATTTAAATATCATAAACTAATTTTAAAAAACTTTTAGGATTTTGAAGTGCCTTAAATAAAAAATTACTTCTATATAAAGAAGTAAATATAGCACAAGCTTTAGCCTGACAATTAATAGATTTTTGAGGGTTAAAATTAATATCGGTAAATGCATCATATTTTACTATTTGTTTTGATAATTCAATTTGATTATTAACATTTTGATTTAAAGCACAGCAGTAAATCCAATTGTAATAAAAATCTCTCGGGTAATTAGGAAATTTTTTATTAAATAGTTTAAAACCAATAATATAATCATTATTATTTAGAATTTTAACAGAATATTTAGCATTTTTGGAAAGTTTATTTTTTAATCTTTTATTATAAATATCATCAATAGAATTATTATTTAATATATAACTCTGTTCTCCATTTCTATAAAAATCTTTTCCGGCCTGAAATAATTGCTCCACAGTATAAAATCCCTGCTTTGTATCTAATACTAAATTAAATGCACTGGCATTAATTCCTGTTTCACTTGATGATGATGATGATACTTCTAATGAATCTATATTTTTTTTATTTCTAAAAGCACTACTAAGACTATTAATCGATTTATTTTTTTGAATATAAGAAAATCCCGGAAACCATCTAAAATTACAATATATGGTCTCTATTTTATTTTTTTTATTAACATAAAAAACAGGTCTATTCGCCATTATAATTCCATCCTTGTTCTTCAAATGTAGTTATTTTTAAATTATTAATAATAACATCATCTAACCATAATTTTAATCTTTGGATTTCCATATCAATATTTTTTTTAGGAAAAGCAATTCCTATAATATCTTTTCTTGGAATATTATTACTTATTAGTATTTCAGCTTGTACATCAGTAGGGTTATTTTTAGGAATAGATAAATTTCTATAGAGTTTCTTACCTTTACTACTGTAAATAATTTGATCAAACAAGCAATCAAAAGCATAATATCTTTTTTTCTCATTTTTACCTCTGCCAATGATATATTTACCCATTTTAGTTGCAGCATTAACAGGACAAAAATCAGTTGTATAATCTATAATTTTAGGATCAATTAATAATACTGCCCATTGTTGTAATAAATCATAAGAAGACTTATTAACTCTATTTTTAAAGTAATATTTGTTAATATTTTGTACTGAAGTGCAAACATGTGAAGTATCATTATCAAATCTGTTTTTGTCTTGTGGTATTTCATTATCAACATTATTTATTTTATCAGTACTTAAAATACCATCATTGTAGGATAAAATACCAGGTAAATTAGCTGATTTAGTAAAATGACACAACTGAGTAATATTTCTTTTTTTTATTACATCTTGATATTTTAATGTAAGTTGTTCATTAGTGTGAATCATTTTTGCCTCCAAAATCATTTATTAATTTTTCATTGGGAAAAACAAACTGCATAGGATTATTTTTATAAACCAAAACTAAAGATTTTCTTGCCCTGGTTAAAGATACATATAATCTTCTAGCAACATTCAAATGTTCTGATATTGATTCATTTTGAAATGAATCTAAATTATCTACATTAACGGTTCTATCTTCTTCATTTACAATTTCTTTCCTGTTTTCTTGATTAAAATTATATGAAATGGAGTCAATACAATAAATTATCACTTTATCATATTCCATACCCTTGACTTTATTTATAGTTAATAATGAAATATTATTAAGATAATCAAGACTAATATATTTTAATAGCTTTGCTTTAATTTCTATTATGTCCTTAGAATTCATAGTGATAATTGCAATACTATTATTATAATTATTTATATTTCTTAATATCGCCTTCGATAAAAGGTATATATTATAATCAGTATTTTTCATTCTTATAGGAATTTCACCATCAGGATTATTATATAAATGTGGCTTAACAAAATCTTTAGATGTTTTATCGAAATAATGTGTGGATAAAACAGATTTAGCTAAAGAACCTATTTGTTTATTATTTCTATAATTGATTTTTAAACTAAACTTTTTTCTAATTTTTAGCCCCATATCTTTCCAAGAAAAGTTTTGGCCAAAAATGTTTTGTGATAAGTCTCCTAATACTGTCCAATGACCATTATCACTAATAAAATGGTTTAAAACATAAAACATTGCTTTGGATACATCTTGAACTTCATCTAAAATTATAAATTTAGGCTTTTCATTATTAGGTATATTGATTTTGGAATACTGCCAATAAATTGTTCCAAAATCAAAAATCTTATTCTTTTTATGTATTTTTTTTATATAGTGTTCAAAAACCTCATACATAACATCACGTAATTCATTTTTTCGTTTAGGTTTATGATTTTTTATCATTGGTGATTGTTTACGTCCAACTCTATTAACAAATCCATACGATTCTTTATTGGTAATTAAATTGGCTTCTATCCAATTTATTTCCGCTAGGAAGAAATTATAATTGCGATTCCACAAATTACTATCTGGATATTTAATTTTAACTTCTTCAATCGACTCACCAATTAAAATATTTTGAGTCTTAGGATCAACAGATTTTAAACTAAAAGAATCTTTATTATCAAAATAATTAGGATTTTGAATCATTGTTTTAGTATAGTTGTATATAGTATCTATTTTTAAATTACTGATATCATCAATTTCTAACTGTTTGCAGTAATCTTTAAATAGCTTATTCATTTTATCAGAAACTTCTCTGTTAACGGTCAGTAATATTATAGGATCATTTGGATAACGAATTGACAAAAATATAGCTCTATATATTGCTTCTAAAGATTTACCACTACCAGCAACTCCTAAGATAACTTGATCCTCATTTTCAGGTAAATAAAGGACTTTGCATTGTTCTCCTTTTAGTTTCTGCAGCTTATTTAAAATAATATTATTACCTCCTAATAAAATAAATGGTCTGACAACAATATGTCAGGCCATTAACACTTAAAATACTTTATTATTTTAAAGAACATAATTTTCTAATTATTAAGCATCAGTAGTATTAACTAAATGATGTCTTGCAATATCAACTTTAATTTCAGCACCGGAATCTTTAGGTTCCATAGTTTCATCATAACTGAAATCAGCTTCTTTAAAGTATTTCTTCATTTCATTATTAATGGTACTTAATTCACGTGTATCTTCTTTTTGACGGGTGATTAGCAAAGTGTATTCTTTGTTGTCTTCATCAGAATTTTCGAAGTCATAAACTACATCAACTGTGTTTAAAATTTCTTGAATCAATTGACGTTCTGTCATTTCCATAATTCTATTACCTCTTTATTGCTAATTGTTAATACAATTATAGTGTAGTGCTTATTATTAAAAATGTAAAATTATGTGCATACAAAAAGAGCTAATTTCATTGTGAAATTAGCTCTTTTAAATTAGTTAAGATTATCCAACCTTTTTAACAAAGGTCTTATTACTTGTAATATATTCACCATGGCCAAGATAGAATCTCGTCAAACCATGATATCTTACAACTTTATTCACAGTAAAGATCTCACCATGATATACCTTACGAGTTACGTTGCTACGATCAAATTTCAAACCTTTATGAACTAAAGTCCCAACTGGTTTAATCACTCTAAAGCGCTTGAAGTTATGACGGTAGTAAGCATTTACAACACCGTCAGTAGTAACCAATCCAGTACCATGTTTATCAGCAATTATTCCGCCACCACGAACACGATATCTTGGCGTACCATTCTTATAGTATGCAATACCTGTAACTTTCAAAATCTTAGCCGCATATCTTGGTTTCTTAACATAACGAATTACTCGATTATGTTTAGTAAACTTGGTCTTACTATGGACAAAGATTGTACGAATATTATAGATATATCTTGGCATAACCCGCTTCATTGTACGTCTATATGCTTCCATATATGATTTTACATAGGCTGCTGAGTGGGTCTTGTTCAAACTAATTGGTGTTGCATGATGCTTTCTAGCCATTGCAGCACCTTGTTTAGCACCCCAATTATGTTGATAACGAGTTTCAGCCTTTTGACCTTGTTTAAATGCATAGACATATGCTTGTGATTTACCAACTAAATCATGTTTGTTTAAATGTTTATTAGCATTCAAAGTCCGTTTAGCTGCACGCACACCGGCTTTATATCCATTGTATCCAAACATGTAGAATGAATCATTAGCATTCTTAATGTTCTTCTTTGCACGTTTACCATATTCAGCAGCACGCATCCCTTTAATTGCATCATTACCTAAACGATAACCAGTTCTATAAGTAGATGCTTTATTCTTCATCTTATTGCCATTAAGAGCATCAGCAATCCCTTGGTTAGTAAATTGATCAACATTAGCAGATTGTTTTGCTTGTTTATTACTATTCCTATTAGGTTTAGCCGTATTAGTTGCGGGCATAACTGGTGCCGGAATATCATATTGACCTTGCTTGTAGGCGTTTTGATAAGCAATCTTGTAAGCAAAACCTTGATCCGCTTTATTGTCACTACCATTATATCCATTGTTATAACCACTATAAGTAGCATTATAAATATCCTGATATAGCTTTGGATTCATACCACTTGGCACATTATCATTTTGAGCAGGTTTACCATTTCTGGCATCATTCAAGGCTGCCTGAGTAGCTTGCTTTGCGATATTGTAGCCAGCCATATAATTGCTATCAGTATTGGTAGGCTGTTTCCCACTAGCATAATCTTGCAATCCAGCAATTGCTTGTTGAGCTTTTTCATAACCTGCTTTTTGTGCAGGGTCTAAATTACTTGAGTCAACTGCATTTGGATTTTGTAATACTTGATTATAAATAGATTGAGCAGCTTGATAACCATTATTATGAGCAAGGGCAGTCGCACCTTTGTTATTGGTTTCAGTGTTTGGTTGATCATTATTGAATTGATCAGCACCTGATTGATAAGCTTGTTTTGCTTTGTCTTTAGCAGCATTAAAGGCATCTCGATAAGCAACTGGCATATGGTCAAAACCATTTGGTAATTCACCATGATTATTATAAGCATCAACAGTACCTTGATAGGCTTGATCCAATTTATCATTTCCGGTATGTTCATTGCCTTGAGTAGCATCATCCATAGCAGCTTTAGTACCCGCTTGATTAGATTTAGCGGAGTTTTCAAATTCATAATTATAATATGGATTATCTTGTTTAGGTTGAGCAACTCCACTCATTGAATCATCATGTCCAGCTTTAGCTTGATTAAAGCCTGTATTTACAGCATCAATTTCTGCTTTAGATGGTTTAACTATATTATTTAAAATATCATCTACGCTGTTGTTTCCATTTGAATAACCATCAGCACCCATCTGAGCATATTTTTGTGCATCTTGTAATGCCTTAGCATAACTGGCTTGGTATAAATCATTACCACTATCATGCTGTTTATTAGCATTGCCATTCTTAATATCATCAAAGGCTGCTTTAGCACCATTATAAACATCAGTAGCATTAGGATTAGTCGAAGTATATGATGAATTCTGATCTTGGGCAGCCTGATAGGCTTGACTAGCATCATTCATCCCTAAATCAGATAACTTAGAAATCATATTATTAGATAGATTACTGCTACCAGTACCATTTTGATTTTTAATATTATTCATTGCAGCATCACTGATTAATTGTTTAGCTTCTTTCATAGCTTTCTTATATGCTGAATTGTAAACATCTGAACTTGAATTTGGTTGGTCATAATTACCTTTCAAAGCATTGTTGAAAGCAGTGGAAGCACCATTATAGGTTTCACTATAGTTACTACCATCTGTACTTTGAGGAGTAACTGTGGAGTTTTGTTGAGCTTTTTTATATGCATCTTGAGCAGCAGCAAATCCTTGTTCTTTAGCCATTGATGCAATGTCATTGCCGGTTGGTGCAACATTATCATTATTAAATGCTTCAGCTCCAGCTTTTAGATTATTAATAGCTTCTTGATGAGCCTTAGAATAAGCATCTTGATATACTTTACTTTGACTTTGATATTGATTAGGAGTGGTAGAGTTATTGATATTATGAATACTATCAGAATAACCAGCTAAGGTAGCAGCACGAGTAGCTTGGCTAACTGGATCATTGTTGCCATCTTGTCCTGGACTATTGTTAGTATTATCAATTGCTTTTTGATATTCCTCAGCCATTTGAACACCAGCAATATAACCTGGATTCTTATTAGCTGAATCAGCTTTTCCACTCATTTGATCTTGATATCCTTGTTTTGCTTGGTCGAATCCCTGATTATGAGCCATGCTAACTGGATCATTATGTTCACTAGTAGTACTACTATCATCACCATGGGCAAATTCATTTACTCCAGCCTGAATAGCTGATCTAGCCACTTGATTAGCATCATTATAAGCTTTTACATAGACTGGATCACTATTATTTGGTTGATTTACACCATTACCAACATCTTTAAGCCCAGCAAGAGCTCCTTGATAAGCTTTATCAACATTACTATCATTTATGTCACTATGCTTGCCATCATCATTAGTGCCATTTTGATTTACTGCAGCTTGATATCCACTATTAGCATCGCTTATACCTTGTGCATAAGCCTTTTGACCTGGTTGATTATTTTGTAATAAACCAACATCATCTGTTTTACCAGACGCACCTTGTTGTGCTAACTTTTGACCATCTTCATAAGCTTGATTATAAGCATCAATATATGCTTTTGAATGTCCATCTAAGCTTTGTTTATGCCCATTGGCACCGTCTTGGTAACCATTAATTGTAGCTTGATAACCATCTCTTTGAGCAATATCACTATTTGCTATACTATCTCCAGTACCAGTTAAAGCAAATTTCTTACCCAAATCACTATCACGAGCCATTTTAGCACCAATATTATATTCAGGAGTACCATTATTAGTTAAATCTTTATTCTTGTTTGCTTGTTGAGCATCATACCCAGATTGAGCTTGATTATATCCATAATCATGAGCTTTATTTAAAGCATCTTGATTATTTGAATCATCGTGTTCATCAGGATCACTAGCTCCTGAGTTCTTAAAGGTTCCTTGAGCGAAGTCTTGAGCACCACTTTTAGCATATTTACGAGCAGCATCACGAGCATTTTGATATGCGTTTACATAGACTGGGTCTTCGCTCTTAGGTTCATTTAAATTTTTAGCACCATCATTAAAACCAGCTTGAGCTCCTTGGTATGCTAAATCAGCGATTCCTTTTCCTTTATACTTAGAACCATCACTTGGATTACCAGCTTGAGCAGCTTGATAACCTTCTTGATAATCATTAATTCCTTGATTATATGCATCTCTGTCTAATTGATTATCAAGGTTATTTTTATCAATTTGACCTGCAGCGGCAGCTTTAGTCATTTGTGCAGCGTGATTATATGCATTGTTGTATGCATCTTGATAGGATCTGGAATTTCTAATAAAATCACTAGCGTCAGGTTTAGACTTAGGCTTTTCAGAGGAAGCATCTTTATTAGCCTCAACAGTTGCTTGATATGCTTCTTGCTTAGCTAAACTGCCTTGATATGAAGTACCTTGTTTAGGATTATCATATGCATCTGTGGTTCCAGCTTTAACATCTTTAGCCATTTGAACCCCAGCTTGATATGATGGATCATTATCATTTCCTGAAGTAGAAGGCTTGCCATCATATCCAGCTTTCATTTCATTGTATCCTTGATCGTAAGCTTTGCCTAAAGCATTGCTACCATTTTGGTTATTATTATCTTTACCATCAGCAAAATCTTTAACTGCTTGTGCGGCTTGTGAACGTGCATCATTTTGTGCTTGATTGAAGGCATTCTTATATACCGGATCATCGTTATAATTAGAATCCATAGTATTATTACCAGCATTAGCATATCCAGCCTTAGCAGCTTGATAGGCTCTGGATGCATTATCTGTTCCGCTATATTTATCATTATTAGCATCTGGATTATTTTTAGCATCATTAATCGCAGCATTCATTGCATTTTGTGCTTGATTATATGCGGCCTTTTGTCCTGGGGTTAAACGATCAGATGTGATATTACCTTTATTGATAGCATCTGCTTGTTTATTAGCATCTTGATATGCACTATCATAAGCATCACGATATGCTTGTGACTTATTATTATTATCAGCTTTCCCTGTTCCATTCATAGCGGCTTGATAAGCTGCCTTGGTAGCTTGATAAGCATCCTTTTCAGCAACATTATCGTTTTTTAGAACTGGATAATAATTAGGATCAGGATTATTAGATTGAGTTGCAGCTTGTGAACCGTTGCTTACATCATTAGCAACTTGAACTCCAGCCTTATAAGATGGATCATTAGTATATTTGTCGTTATCAAAGTGTCCTTTTCTTTGGGCATCATAACCAGCTTGAGCTTGTTGATATCCATAATTATCAGCAGCTTTTTCAGCAGCTGTCCCTTCAGTTGGATTATTAGTATTGTTACCATTTACATAACTTTGTGCACCTGTATTTGCAGCTGCTTTAGCAGCCGTTTGGGCATCGGTAAATGCTTTACTGTAAATAGGATCTGATTTTTGAGTAGGCGTCATTGTACCAGTACCGCCATTAGCATATCCAGCTTTTGCTGCTTGATAGGCTCTCGATGCATTATTTGTGCCACTATATTTACTATCGTTAACAGTTGGATTATTATCTGCAGCTGCTGATTTAGCGTTATCAATCGCTTGTTGTGCGGCTTGATAAGCTTTGTTTTGAGCAGGTGTTAGCTTGCTAGTATCTGCAGGTTCACCCTTAGCAATATCATCAGCAATTTGCTGAGCTTGTTGTTGTGCATCTTGATATGCCTTATTATATGCATCTTGATATGCTTGTGGCTTAGTGTTCAAATCACTAGGTATAGGATCACCATTCATCCCAGCTTGTCCACCATCTAAAGTTCCATTGTATCCAGCTGTTTGAGCTGCATTATGATGACTGTTAGCATAACTAGGATCCTTAGTAGTTGCGTTGTTAGCATCGCTAACTCCAGCATTAACACTATTATTCATATCAACTCCGGCTTTATAAGATGGRTCATTTTTATATTTATCTTGGTTTACTTGACCAGGGTTAGCTTTAGCATCATTATATCCAGCTTTTGCTTGTTGATAACCATAGTCATCAGCTGTTCTTTCAGCAGCTGTCCCTTCATTTGGATTATTAGTATTGTTACCATTTACATAACTTTGTGCACCTGTATTTGCAGCTGCTTTAGCAGCCGTTTGGGCATCGGTAAATGCTTTACTGTAAATAGGATCTGATTTTTGAGTAGGCATCATCGTACCAGTACCACCATTAGCATATCCAGCTTTTGCTGCTTGATAGGCTCTCGATGCATTATCTGTGCCACTATATTTACTATCACTTTCAGTATTTGGATTCTTAGCTGCATCACTAGCCTTAGCTACCGCCTGTGGTGAATTGTTATAGGCTGCTTGTTGACCAGGACTTAAATTACTTGGGTCAATATCCCCTGAAGCAATTTTAGCAGCCGTTTGTTTTCCAGAATCATATGCCCTATTATATGCATCTTGATAAGCTTGAGATTGATTACTTAAATCAGGTTTAGGATCACCATTCATCCCAGCTTGTCCACCATCTAAAGTTCCATTGTATCCAGCTGTTTGAGCTGCATTATGATGGCTGTTAGCATAATTAGGATCCTTAGAAGTTGCTTTATTAGCATCATTTGCACCATTGTTTACTGCAGTATTCATATCAACTCCGGATTTATAAGATGGATTATTTTTATATTTATCTTGATCTATTGTATTAGGATTAGCTTTAGCAGCATTATATCCTTGTTGAGCTTGTTGATATCCATAGTTATCGGCAGCTCTTTCAGTAGCTGTCCCTTCAGTTGGATTATTAGTATTGTTACCATCTACATAACTTTGTGCACCTGTATTTGCAGCTGCTTTAGCAGCTGTTTGGGCTTTATCAAATGCGTTTTTATATACTGGATCATCAGAAGCTGGTTTATCTGTTCCGCCATTAGCATATCCAGCTTGGGCTCCTTGATAAGTTTTATCAGCATTAGTATCACCCTTATATTGATCATTTTTTGATGAATCAGCTGTTTGAGCATCGGTAGTAGCTTGATTCATGGCCTGTTGAGCTGTATTCTGGGCGGCTTGTTGAGCAGGCGTTAATGTAATGCCATCAGTATTACCACCATTTTTAGCAATTTGAGTAGCTGTATTTTGCGCATCCTTATATGCCTTATTATAAGCATCTTGATATACTTGTGGTTGACTACCTAAATCTGGCTGTATAGGATCATTGTTAATTCCAGCTTTAATGGCATTAACAGCTGCTTTATAGGCAGTTCTTTGAATATCATTACCGCTATAACTGTCACCTTGATTTGGATTATTATTAGCATCTGAAATTCCTTGTAATACGGATTGCCCTTGAGAAAAACCTAACTTATTGCCTACATTATCAGATTCTGATGGTAATGCATTAAGATTATTACCATTAAGTGACTCCATATATCCTTGATGCAAGTCTTTAGCTGCTTGACAATATCCTTTAGAAAATGCTCCTGGATCGGTAACATTTAATTTATCAGGAATTGAGGGAATGTGTGGATCTTCTTGATTATTAGGATCTCCAGAATTATCCATATAATATTTATATCCAGATTGTGCACTATCGTAAGCATTGGTGTAGTCTAAATCTTTTTGGTATTTAGTAGGCACTTTAGCATTAGAAGAATTAGTTTCAATATCAGATATTCCATTGTTCACACCATCATTAGAACTATTTAATTGTCCACTTGCAGATTGAACGTCACTTTCTTGTAGTTGACCATCATTTGATGAGTAACCTTCAGTATTAGCAGTATAAGACTGATTGCCTGCTTTATTAGTCGTAACAACAGCATTGACACCACTAACTCCATATCTCAATCTAATTCCATAAGATGAAGCATTAGTTCCATTAGGGACTTGAAAACTTAATGGAATTAAATCATTTTGTGATGGGACAATAGAATGATAATAATTATTATTATCAACATTTTGATACTTATCATTTTTAAATGGTTGATTATCAAACTGGTTTAATTTACTATATTTTGCATTATTTCCATAAGCATATTGAACATAAAGATTTCCGGCAGCTGAACTATATTTAGAAATCTTTGCATACCCATGAATGGTAGTAACACCTTGATCATTAGTAGTATAAATAGGCCCAATGAACGAAACTGATGGAACACTATTAATGTATAAACTATTGCCTGGAAGACTAAGTGTATTTTTTACTCCATCGACTCCTAGTACAGTAGCATTCCCATTTGAATCCATATTGAAATTATAATAGGCTGTGGGATTTTGATTATTATTAGTATTAGAAACAGTTACTGTATAAGCATTAATACCACCGTTAGTAAATTGGCTACCAGAAGCCTTATTATTAATGAGAGTAACTCCGCTATCTCCAACATTATAAATATTTAATGGTTGACCACCAACCAAGGTAATGGCTCCTCCACTATTGTCTATATCTTGAACACTTAAATTACCAAGATTAGAAATATTGATACTATTTTGGTTGTTAATTATTCCAGATGAGGTCGTAGAACCAAGATTTGAAACTTTCACGTTAATAAGACCACCGTTAGTAACATTAATTTTACCATTAGAATAAATCATCTGATTGCTACCATTTGCAAAGGCACTATTAGATTCAGCATTAATAGTTCCGCCATTGACATTAATAGTTCCAAGGTTATAAATTCCAGCGGTTTGATTACCATTATCATTATTCAAAAATATATTTAAAGAAGCATTATTATTAACATTTAAAATAGACTTTTGATTTTTTAAATAAACACTATAATTATTATTATCTGGACTATCCTGACCATTTGCTGCACCAGTAGGAACTAAAGTCATATTTGATCCTGTACCTAAAGTTAAATTACCATTAACTTGAACATTTTGGGAACCAGTTTGAGAAGCAGAAGAACCAAAATAATTAGCATTCACTCCTAAAATCATGTTTCCTACCTGTAAACCGGGTTGGTAGTTACCACCATTTCCATAGCCACCGTTATCATGATTACCAGAGGTTTGAGTTTGTACTGAAGAATTTACAGGCGAGGTATAAGTATCTACTTGATCAATATTTACATTTCCATTGATATATACATCACTATTGTAAGAAGAAACTAGTTTGGAGCCTACATAATTAAAATTACTATAAATAATAGAAGATGAAGTTATTTTATTGTCACTACCATTACTTACAATTGAGAATGGACCCCAATAGTTACTGCCATAAAGAGTCTTAAAGTTATGAATATTGATATTCATATTCATATTATTTGGTTGAAAATTATAATTATTATTCGTGATATCTAGAAGATGATTTTGACCATCTATATTCAAATTATTATTTATATTCACGGTGTTCCGAGGATACCCTTGTGAATTACTGCTGTCAGGATACATAACATCATTTACCAATTTAAGTGCTGTAACGTTGTTCATATTATTTTGCAATACATTGTCCATTTGACCAGAGTTTGATAAATATACAATGCCTTTTTGAGTATCATTAGCCACATCATTATAAGCACTTTGATACATATTACTATTACCACTACCAGTATAATTAGAAATTGTAGTGCCATTGGTTCCACTTTGAGTCTGATTTACTTGACTATTAATAGCAGCTTGAGCACCTAAATAGGCTTGATCATATGGATTGCTAGAACCAGCACTAGGTAGATATGATGCAGCAGTAGTTCCACCAGAATTGTTTTTAGTTTGACCATTCCATTTACCAGACTTGGCATCTACAACTCCTTGATTAGCCAAAAAGTAATTATAACCATATTGATAAGCTAATGCATATCCTGAATCAGTAGCATACTTTTTGTTATTTGCATATGTAGCAGCATTGGCTCCACTGATACTACTGTTTTGAGTTACTTGAATTTTACTGTTATTGGATTGAACACTTGCATTATTGGCAGTGTTTAAATTACCATCAATATTTTTCTGATAATCTGTAGCATTTTGTTTATTTTGAGTTGGTGTATCATTCTGTGATTTATTATTATCTTTCAACCACTGATTATATGAAGTGTAACTATTGGTGTTAGTTCCTTCATTTTTAGTTGCGTTATTATATGCTGCTTTAGCATCATTAGAACCATTATAAGCAGCATCATAATAATTTTTAGCATTATCAGATGTTTGAGTGCTTGTATTTTCAGAATTTCCATTAAAGGCATCCGCAGCACCAGCATTCATTGCACTACGATTTTGATTGTACTGACTAACACCATTTTGATATCCTGAATCACTTTTGCTTGGATTAGGATTGGTAGGTGTATTACTGTTTTGGCTCTGAACGACATTTTTACTGTCATTATTCATTGCATCTTTAAATCCTTGTGTTGAATTATTATAAGTATTTTTATAATCAGCACTGTTATCAGTATTATCCTTTTGGCCATTATTCCAATTGTTTTGAGCTTTAGTAGGTTCATCCACTGGTTGTGAACTTGGTGTTGCAACCTTATCGGATAATAATGTGGTTGATGTATGAACGGGAGTTGAATTTGATGCATTCTGATTTCTTCCAACGCTCGTAATTTTTGTTGAAATGGATTGATCATCTGCATGAACAATTGTTTCATTAGGATTAAGCATTTCAAATGCCGAAGCTCCTAACGCAGCAAATGCCGCAACAGATAAAACAACCCATTGTTTTTTAACTTTTCTCATCATTTTTTTGTCATTAATTTTCTTAATGTCACGCTTATTATATTGCATTAATAACATCCCCAACTTACAAATATTAAGTCAATTAAATATAGATATGTGAAAATATAATTTAATTTTGAGCAATAAATAATAGATTGATTGAAAGTTGTAAAAAACGATTAATTAGAATTATTATTACTTAACAACTTAAAACTAACGCTAATAATTCCTAATATCAAACAAATTGATTTTTAATTATTTTGCAATAACAATTTGGTTATCTTTAATGCAAACAAAAAACACGTTTATAAAATATAAACGTGTTKTATTAATTATTTTATTACTCCAGTAACTACTGTAATTGAAACAAAAATAACATATATAATGATTGATATCAAAGGCATTTGCCAATGCTTCATTAGCGATGAGTTCACTTGGCTTGTCCACTTGCCTAAAAATGTTCCTCCACTATTCTCATTCAAGTTATCCATTACATCAAAAGAAATACTAGAAAATGAATAAGCCATCCCTAATATAGATAACGTAATAATAAATTCAGCAATGGATCCCAAAATGTTTAGTCTTGGTAAAGTATAATAAAATTGTACTAGACTTTGCCCTGCACTCATTAAGAGAAATAAATTGGGAATCATCATAAATTTTTTTGATGGAATCATTGAAAATAATAAATAAATAACTAAAAAGAAGATTGCCATAACTAATTCTTTAAAATAGATTGCAAAATCAGTAAACAAAAAATTAATTTCAATCATTTTTATACCCGCATAATGAAAATTAATAAAACCAAAATAAACAGCTAATAAAAATATTACAACCGCAAATATCCATCCTTTAATAGACATATTAATTTTTTTAAACATAACGTAAAATCACCTTTCTTGTTTCAAATTTTACATTAAATAATACATAGTTACAAAAGGATTTCAATATTCTTTTTTTAACATGGACCAGCTATTTTCGTCGTGAAACCCATCTAAAAGTTTTTCATTTTCACGTAAAACGCCATCTAAATGAAAACCACATCTTTTAGCAACTTGATTACTAGCACGATTATCAACTGCTGCATTTATAATAATTTTATTTAGTTCATATTGTTTGAATCCAATTGATAGCATCCCCAAAACACAACGATGCATAATATTGTTGCCGGAATATGCTTTTCCCATCCAATAACCAATATCTGCGCTACAATTATTATGCTTAATCGTATTAAAACTAATCGTACCAACAATTGTTTTACGATATTGAATTAATAAGTTCAATGAATTTTTAGCTAAATATTGCTTTAAATTATCATCTAAAAAATCAATTTCGTCATCAACAGATTCAATTGCATTCGCCCAAGGCAGCCACCTAGCTAAGTATGAGCGATTCTCTTTGATGAGATTAAACATCATGGCACCATGCTTTTTTGGATTGGGCAAAATTAAACTAATTTCGTTATCAATTTTATAAGGAAACATCAATATCACCTACTTTAATTAGTAAACAATTCTTCTAACAGTATGATTAAATCTTGAACTCCAATGTGGATCTTTTAAGGATGAGATACCAACTCCACCAGTATCAGCCGAAGGTGAGTCATGCATAAATAAACCATTCCCTAAATAAAATCCAACATGGCAAAATTTTCCTTCTGACTTATCGTCGAAAAAGAAAATATCACCACGTTTCATATGCTTATAATTTACTGGTTTACCCATATTACGCAAACTAAAAGTGGTTGCTCCTGACATTGACCCCAAATGAATGCCCGCTTTGGAATAAATATAGTGAACAAATGATGAACAATCAAAATGGTGAGCTTTAATACTTGCTAGAGTTCTACCACCACCCCATGCATAAGGTGATTTTCCATAAAATTTATAGCCTGCTTCAAAGGCTTTTTCAATTTTATGATTATTTCCAATTAGTTCATTTAATTTAAACTTCAAATATTTACCAGCAATATAATAATTTTGGCCATCATAATTAAAACGATAGTAACCCTTTTTAGTATTCGTTTCAGCACGTCCATTAACAGTAATCCACTTATTAAGTAACCCCAATGATTCAGTGGTAGCTAATTTATGGTAACCTTTTGTATTCCTAGGTTGATTATAAACTTCAGTATTATGATTGCTAACTTGCATTGAGTAATTCATGTGACCAAATCCAGTTACCCATTGTGCAAATGCATTATGATCAATCCAGCCTTTTTTAGTTTTAACATATGTGACCTTAGGACTTGTTTTAGCAATCCTAGTTAATTTAAATCGTTTTTTATAATCATGTTTAGCTGAGCCAACCCATTTATTTTGATTAGGCTGCCTATAATAATTATATTTAGTGTGATACAAAACTTTATTAGTGTGATAAGGCTTATTGTATGTATTAGATGCATTAATGTTCAAACAATTAAATTTAATACTTATTCCAATTGTTATAACCATTAAAGATAAAATCATTAATAAGTTGTTTTTATATTTTAATTTCATAAGCTTAATTTTGCCCCTTTAATATATTACTTTGTATTTTATGAATCAATCTGGCTTGATCATATGAACCTTGTCGATCATTTAAAGTAGTAACTATTAGATGATTATGATTTGGTAGCTTACTTGTACTTACCAAACAATATCCGGCTAATGGTGTGTAACCAGTTTTTAATCCATCAACATGTAATGATGGTTGATAATTATAACCACCTTTTAATAATTCATTTTCATTTTTCATCTTTTGATGGCCCATATATTCAACTCGATGTTTAGCATCATTCACAATATTAGGATATAACTTTAATAAATGTGAGGCAATAGTAGTAATTGCTCTAGCACTAACACGATTATAATCATGATATTTTCCATATCGAATTCCATAACGATATAAATCATTATTTTCCAAACCAGACGAAGACACAAAATGGGCTTGATGATTAATATGCCATTGTTTAGCTTGAGCATTCATCATATTGATAAAATGATGATTAGATCCACCAACCCATTTGCCCAAAGTAATAGCTGAAGGATTAGAAGAGGCAATCAAACTAGCACGATACAAAGTTCGCACTGTATACTTTCGTCCAGAAACTAATCTAACATTCCCTAAATCTGGACTCTTACTCATCTTACTAAGATTATTACTAATTCTTACTCGATGATTCCAACCATTGCGTTCATGATTAATTTTATTAATAGTTAAATACAAAGTCATCAATTTAGTCGTTGAGGCAATCGCATAACGTTTATTGGCATTTTTAGTATAAAGGAAATGTCCCGTATTTAAATTCATTGCTGCTACAGCTTTAGCATGATTATGTAAATTTAGTTTGTTATTAGCATTGATAGTGCTAGTTGGTATTGTAACAAATAGCATCATCGACATGGTAATTGATACTAATCCTTTTTTTATTATATTTTTCAATTTATTAAACTCCTTATTTTAATATTTTATGAACAATAATTTCTTCTTTATGTGTATCTATCGTAACTATCCCTCCAATTGGAATTGTAAAAATTGGCTGTGCATGACCAAAATTAACATCATACATAACTGGAATTTGTTTTAAAATCGGAAATTTATTAAGTACATAAAATAATTTTTCTTCACTCATATTAGATTCAACTGGAAATCTACCAATCAATAGCGCTTTAGGATTGGTGGATGCTTGTAAGATTGCGGCTAAATGTCTCGACATTTCACTCCAATCCTGCCCTTCAGAAAATTCAAACAAAATTATATTGTTACTCAATTCAGGCTGATAATTGGTACCCATTAAAAGTCCAAAAGTGTCAAAGTTACCACCAACAGTTCTTCCTTCAACTATTCCATGATTATAAATTTTCCAAGAATTATCATGGAGAGACAAATTTGCATTTTCTTCATACCAAGGTCCACTTTGCCAATATTTAGAAGCATGTAATGTTAAATTCTGCGGAGTAGTTAACATTTTCTTAAAATATGAATCTTGATAAGTTCCAACTTTTCCAGACATTTTCAAGCTTGCATAGGCGGGACCATAAAATGTTATTAATCCTGTTTTAACAGTAATAGCATTAGCCAATGCAGTAAAATCAGAAAAACCACAAATTATTTTAGGATTATGCTTAATCAAATCGTAATCTATATATGGTAATAATTCATTAGATGTAAAACCACCAATAACTGAAAGAATAGCTTTCACTTTTTTGTCTTTAAATGCAGCATGTAAATCACTAACTCTTGACTTGATTGGAGAACTATTTGCAACATCGCATTCATTAATATGATCACCAAACGTGACTTTAAAGCCCATTTTTTCCAATTTATGTTTGGAACCTAAATTAGCTTTATATCCGCCAACACGTTTTAAAGAATCACTAGGTGCAATAATCCTTATTTCGTCTCCTTCTTTTAAAGGCTTTGGAAAAATATATTTCAATGAAGAAATCTCCTTTTTAATAAAATTATAAGCCATTTATAATAATAAATTAAGGACAAAATAAAAAGAGCTGTGAAAACAGCTCTTTAAAACATTATTGTTTATTCTTGTCATCTTTAAATATTTTCTTTAAGGTTGCCATTTGACCAAACTCATTAGTTTTATCCATAGGAGCAACAATTAAGTTACTATCAGACTTAGCAACTTCACTAAAAGCATTAATGGATTGATTTTCAAAATATTTTGCATCAGCATTTTTTAGACCTGATTGAACAGTATCAATCCGATATTTTTCAGCATCCGCTTTTAATTTAGTAGCCTTAGCATTAGCGTTAGCAGTGGCAATTAAAGCTTCATTTTGAGCCTTAGTTCTCAATTGGATAGATTGCGCATCCCCTTCAGCCTTCGAAATTTCAGCTTGGCGTTCACGATCAGCTGTTAATTGCTTATCCATAGCATCTTGAATCGCTGAAGATGGTGTTAATTCATCAATATTAATTCGATCAACATTAATCCCATAAGTATTAGTTAAATCACCGATGGCAATCGCTAAATTTTGGTTAATTTTAGCCGTGGAACCTAACACTTCATTCAATTCCATTCTTCCAATAATGTCACGCAAATGGCCACGTACTAATTGAGACATTGATTCAACGGAATCAGTATTTTCATATTGATATTTAACTGCATCGGTAACATGAAAATTCAAGGTAACACTAGCAGTAACTTCCGCATTATCCTTAGTGATAATTGAGTATCTTCTAAGGGTTTTTGGTTGCATTGCCAAGCTTACACTTCTAACCTTTTGCATAAATGGAACGTAGAAATGAAGACCTGATTGAATAGTTTTCTTATATTTACCCCAGTTTTCTACTAATCCTTCATAATTTTGTCTAACAACTTTAATTCCAAATGGCATAATAAAACTTCCTTTATACTTATTTTTTTAGATATAAAACATTGCCGTTATTGCCAACCACTGTATATTTAGCATCAGCAGTTGGTTCTTTTTCGTTAATTAAATCGAAACGATAATAAATGCCATCCATCATCACAAGATGACTTTTAATGTCCATTTTATTACCAACAATTTGCTTACCAACAAATTGACGTTGCTCAAAATTACCCGTTTTAACATGATTACTTAAAACATTAGTTATGTAATCCTCAATACTAGACTTTTCAGTAGCAGAAGCTTTTTTAACTTGATCTGCTAACATTGCATCTAGTTTGATTGTAACTTTCATAAATGATCCTCCTTTTTGCTGAAAGTATCCTAGATTATATAAGTTTCGATTAAATAATCAATACTTTTTAGTAATTTTTTATAAATAAATTAGCACTTGCATTTTTTAATAAAATACATAAAATAAGAAGAAAACTTTCGAGGTGATTAACTTGTCGTGGCAAAGTGATTGGGCATACAACAAATATTGGGTAATGGCACACTCGCAAAATGCATACAATGAAATTAGAAACCTCGCTAAAAATAATCAGTGGGATAAAGAAAAAGAATTACAATATCAAGAAATTGTACAATATTTAAAAAATATTCCACCTACCAAAGCAACCTTAGTAACTGCTTATCAACATATATGGGGATACTTCAAAAAAATTGCTGTACCAGCAGAAAAACAAAAATATTTAAAGTATTTAGATAATTTATCACCTGAAAAGGATGATTTAGGACCATTTTTGGCCCAATTAACTGATAAATATCAAGTGAAATATTTACAGAATTCTAGAATCATTATCGAAATTAAGGAGCAAAACAAATGAGATTATGGCATCAAAGTTTGATTAGTAAACTACCTCGTCAACAGTTATTAGGTCAACATCGAGAAATATGTGCACTACGTGGTAATGGCTGGGGTAAAAAACATGCCACTGTTAATTATGTATTTAAGCATTCTCCCTATAAACTGTTCCAATTCCATGAATTAGTAATCAATGAGATGCATATTAGAGGCTATTACCCTAATGAAAAATGGGAAAATAAAAATTATCGTGGTACTTCATGTGAACCATACAATAATTTAAAATCTGTAAAATTAACTGATCCTATTTACCCAGAACACAATGATAAATACTTAAAAGAATGCTTAGAAAATCTAGCAAATAAAGATATTTATATCTAAAAAGTAAATTTGTATTATCAAATATTAGTGTTAAGATTGTACTTATCATTAATTTAACTGAAAGGACATATTCCAATGAAATTTCAAAAAACGATTTTGGGTACAGTTGCTGTGTTAATTATTGCTGTTGGTGGCGGTGTCATATTTAATAATTTCAGTAACCATACTGATAAAGCTGACACGCTTACAAACAATTCAAATAACTTGATGAAACGTATTTCTGAAAATGACCAATATCAAAAATCATTAAAGCATCATAAAAAAGATACTGATAATTATGATAATGCAGCCACTCAAAGTGGTAATGATGTTAACAAAAAGCCAGTTTATAAACCCATTACTAAGGATTATTTAGGTAATTGGTACAAAGGATTAAATGCCAAAATGATTATTCAAAATAATATGTTTATGGCTGACCATCCTAGTGATCCTGTTGCTGGAATGCCTCCATTGAATATGGAACGTTACGGCAAAACTAATGCTATTTTTATTAGATCTGTTTACAGGATCAACACTTATTGGCCTGCAACTATTACTTACAATGGTCAAAAATATAAAGCAATGATTACAAGTAATGCTAAACAATTCAATCACTTTAAATTCTATACATCTGTAAAGACTGCTAAACCAATTCCAGACTACGTTTCTAAAAATAGTCATGCTGATTTAGTTGGTAAAAAAGATATTAATTTGGAACAATTAAGAACTGAAGAATAAAGAAAATCCAATCAATTGAGTGTCTTTTATTAGATTGACTTTTCTTTATTTTACTGATATATTTTTTAATATTAAATAAACAAGTTAATTAAAAGCGATGAAAAAGCAGAGTAATATTTTCACTTTAAATAGAGAGTCTTGGTATTCTGGAAAAAGATATAAAGTGAAATATGAAAGTATCTTTGGAGCTATATACGTAAAATCAAGAGAGTAACGTATATTGGGTACACCCATTAAAGTGTTAGCGTATGATAGTACGTGAAGTTGGCTATTTTTTGATAGCAATCAAGGTGGTACCGTGCAAAAAGCACCCTTAGTTTTATACTAAGGGTGCTTTTTTATTGCTTATTTAAAGGATTGGAGATGATGGTTATATGAAAGATGTCGTGAGTAAATGAAAATATAAATAAACAAACATTCAACGATATTTTGGAGGAAAAAACATGCAAGAAGAAATTAAAGACCTTAATAATAAACCATTATCCATCAAGCAATATTTAATTGTTGGATCAATGTTATTTGCCCTTTTCTTTGGTGCAGGTAACTTAATATTTCCAATTCATTTAGGACAATTATCCGGAGCCAACTGGATTCCAGCTGCTCTAGGCTTCTTAATTTCAGGAGTTTTATTACCGTTATTGTCAGTTTTAGCAATTAGTATTACTCGTTCTAAAGGAGTTTATGATATTGCAAAGCCTTTAGGATCAGGCTTTGCGATTGTATTTTTGGTATTAGTACATGCTACTTTAGGCCCATTGTTCGCAACACCCAGAACTGCTAGTGTCAATTTTACCGTTGGTATTCAATCATTTATTCCACAACAATATGCCCAAATTGGAATGTTTATTTTTACCGCTATCTTTTTTATTACCACTTTTTTATTAGCATATAAAACTAGTAGTATCTTAGATAGTTTAGGGAAAATATTAAATCCCCTATTTTTAGGCCTACTATTTTTATCATTTTTATTAGCATTTATTCATCCCATGGGGAGCGCATCTACTCAAGCAGTTTCTGCGTCATACCAACATGCATCATTTTTTAATGGATTTCTTGAAGGTTATAACACTATGGATGCTTTAGCTGGACTAGCATTTGGGGTTGCAGTGGTTAGTGCTGTAAATGTGCTAGGTAAAACTAATCCTAAATCAAATGCCAATGCAACTGCTAAAGCTGGTTTAATTTCTGAATCATTAGTAGGGATTATCTACATTATATTAATCTGGATTGGTGCTACCTCATTAAATTTATTTAAGATTAGTAATGATAATGGTGGAACTACTTTTAACCAATTTATGAGCCATTATTTAGGTGCAACTGGTCATGCATTATTAGCGACATTAATGACTTTAACTTGCATTACCACTGCCGTTGGCTTAGCGTCTGCATTTGCACAAGATTTCCATCAACATTTTTCTAAATTAAGTTATCATCAATGGTTAGGATTAAACTGTATTGTTTCATTTATCATTGCCAATGCAGGGTTGAACTTAATTATTACTTGGTCAACACCGGTGTTAATGTTCTTATATCCATTTGCCATTACGTTAATCTTACTTTCAATTTTTTCACCATTATTCAAGCGTGATAAAACCGTTTATATGACTACTATTATTTTCACTTTGATTCCTGCATTTTTTGATATGTTAGTATCATTACCACCAATGATTAGCCATCTTGGTTTCATTCAAGATTTAATTAAAATTGAACAACATATTTTACCATTTGCGAATATCAAAATGGATTGGGTCATACCAGCTATCGTTGGATCAATTATTGGTTTAATTATTTATAAATTTAAAAACAAGCATTAAAAAAGAACGCTCAATTAATTTTGAGCGTTCTTTTATTCTGGGAGGATAATATATATGAAGTATTTTATTTAGCAATCAATTATGGCTTTAACCATTTGAAAGTGTTCGGCTTGAAACTATGTCCACCCTTTAATTTTAATTCATATCGACCAATCATAATTGTAGTGTTTTCATTTAAACTAGTTGGATCCATTAAAATTTGTTTTCTTAACATAAAATCAAGCCTTCTTTCTTTATTGATTGTACTTAGTATATAAAATCTAGCTTAATAAAAACTTAAAATAGCCACTATTTATCTTTTTTACGAAATAAATTAACAATAGATCCACCAATGACTTTAACAAATATATAGTACAAAAATTTTAAAATGTCTCCTACAGCATCTATTAAGATTTCAATCATATAAACCATACCCAGCTATTTTAATTATTAAAAGTTAACCGATGGAGCTTTTTGTGCACTTTCATCAGCTTGGAAGTAATTAGCTTTCTTGTGATTAGTGATACTTGCAACTAATGAACCAGGGAATTTAACTAGTTTATTGTTGTATTCACGAGCAGTCTTGTTATAACGATTACGTTCAACACTAATACGGTTTTCACTGCCTTCTAGTTGAACCATTAAGGTTTGCATATTACTGTTAGATTCTAACTTAGGGTATGCTTCTCTAATTGATCCAACCATTACATTTAAGGCACGATCTTGACCACTTAAAGCATTAACTTTATCAGAACTATTATTAGCATTATTGTATTTTGATTTAGCATTGTAGTATTCAGTTCTAGCTTTACTAATATCACCGTAAACTTGTTTTTCTTGTTTTTGTTGTCCTTTTACAGCATTCATTAAGTTAGGAATTAAGTCAGCACGGCGTTGTAATACTGTTTGAACTTGACCTAATTGTTCTTCAACGCCTTGTTCACTAGTAGCCATACTATTTGATGATTTAATAAAACCACCAATTAATCCAATCAACACAACTGCAATCACAACGACTGTAATGAACCAACCACGTTTATAAAAAGGTTTATTTTCAATCATTTTTTATATTCTCCTCATTTAATAAATTAAATATCAGAGCCTCCGCCACCGAAGTCTCCGCCACCTCCGGAATCACCGAAGCCTCCAGAATCACCGCCAAAACCGCCATAATCATTATAAACGGAATTGGCTCCACCTAGTATTGCTCCCGTCCAGAAACCATTTCCTCCACCACCGGAATGATTATGATGGTCATCATCATTATTATTTTTCTTAAGATAATAAGCAATTCCTACGATAATTAAAACCAAAAACAATAAGATACCCCATGATACATATTTTTTGCGTTGATTAGCATCTTTAGTTGCTTTGGCATCTTTCAAAGATTTATTAGCATATTCCTTACTAACAATGGATGCAACATCTTGAAAAGTTTGCTGAATTCCGTTATCAACTTCAGATGAATTTTTTGATTTTAATAATGATTTATTATTATTTAAAATTTGATTAGTCTTGGCATCAGGTAAAATCCCTTCAATTCCATATCCAGTACTAATTCTAACATTATTTTTACCACCATTTTGAGCAAATAAAATTAATGTTCCATTATCCAGACCTTTCTTACCAAATTTCCAGCGAGCATTTTCTAAAATACTATCAGCATAATCAGCAATCGACTGTCCACCAGTGGATTTAACGGTCATCACAACAATTTGTGGTTTAGCTGCTGTTTGTTGATATTTTTTTGCTTGATCAATAATTACCTGCTTAGTACTATCAGACAATACGTTTGCATAATCATCTACTACATATTCTTTCGTTGGAGTAGGATTAGTTGATTCAGCATGTGAATTAACACTACTAAAAATTGCCATCAAAGCAACTACTGGTAACAATAAGCAAATTACTTTTTTTAAATACTTCGTAAATCTGCCCCCTTTTGCATTACTTCTTAAGAGAATATTAATGGATTGCAATATAATAGTAAAGCAAAATTTAGCTAAATCTTTGAAAAATTTATATTTTTAGCTTATTTTTGAATTAGTGATTAAAAGAAGGCTTTATTATGTATAAATATATTTCAATTATTCTAAGAACAATTAGTGTAGTTTTAAGTGTAGTTGCAGGTACAGCTATTGGTTTAAATATGATTCCTGTTGAGCCTATGGATCAACTACCAATTTACGGAATTATATATATTGCTATTGGCACGGTCACAATTATATTGCTGATATTACAAATTATTGCCGCGTTTTTTATCCAAAACACTAAATTTGATTTTATTTTAGCAATAATTTTAATAATGATGACCATTAGTTTGTGGGCATTAACACCGAACATAAAATTCCCATACATCTGCGGTATCATTTCAAGTGTTACATTAATGTTTGGTAACTTAAAAGAAATCCATAAATACAATTATTAAGGATAATTATTTTATCCTTTTTTTATTTTAGAATTAGTTATATCATAAGTTATAAAAACATGTCAGGAGTTTTTACAGATGGAAGCTATCAAATTGGGCCAGTCAAAGTCCCAACAAATTGCCCAACTTATTAACTTTGGCAATAAAAATTATGATAAAGAAGATAAAAAAAAAGCAATTGAGGCATTAAGTGCTGCAATTGCCATTTACCCTTTAAACAATCGAACAATCGAAGAAATTAATGGTGATATTCCTGATAGAAATATTATTCTAACTAAACTAGGAATGTTATTTACTAAATACGGAAACCAATTGGATCCAATTGGTGTGCACTTATTTAAACAGTCATTAATATATGATAAAAATGATATTGAAGCTAATTATTACCTAGGAAAATTACTATTTAATAATGGTAATGTTTATGAAGCTAATTTATATTTAAATAACGTTTTAGATAGTATTGATAAAAATGATAAATTGTATGAATCTACTAAAAAATTTTTGGATAACATTAATAATCAAAAAGAACAAGACCTACCAATTTTCGCAACTGATTTTGTAATTGGGCAGGCTTTATCGCATACCATGTTAAATAGTCCCATTGGTACTTTTAAGAAAATGAATTCTAAAAGAGTAGGAAATGATTACAATAATAGTGTTCAATTATTCCCTACTGAAACTACTAAACAATCATTAAATAAAATCCGTGATTTTAATTCTAATCATGGATTTAAACAAGATTCTTTTGAAGAATTTTTCTCTAATCATTCCCAGCTATTTGAAGTGAAAAATAACTTATCTTTATTTTTAGATGATGGCTATACCATAATTGATCAAGGTGCTGAAATATATGATGTTTGTGGAGTAAACGTCCCACCAGAATTAACATTTAATTTTTATAAATTAATTAATAATGAAACAAACAATATTTCATATTTATTGTTATCGGGTAAAAGCCCTTTGGAAATTAAAGATGCAAAGGTAAAAGCAGATGAAAATAATCATCACCAAAGGGAAATTTTTGATAGTTACAAAACTAATGTTTCTTACAGTGATAATGAAATGAGGTCATTTGTTTTGGCACTTGCAAAAGAATATTTTGAAGATGATATAAACGAAAATAATATTATTAACAGTCACATTTGGGGAATTAAGGATATCAACTTTGATCAAACTTTTGATAAACATGAAGATTTTGATTTAGCAGATTCACGTGTTGAAATTTTAATTGATACTAATAAAGAATAAAAAGGATTGATTCTTAGTTGAATCAATCCTTTTTATTGTGCCTTTAAAACGCTAATTTATAAGCATTGCAACTAATAGTTGCGAGCTTGTCAGTCAATAATATACATAAATAATTCAATTAACATTTACTATATTTAAATTTCAAGGATAATAAAAATTGTTCAAAGGAGGACACAATTATGAAAAATGTTTTTAGTAGCCAATTAATTAAACTAAGAAGACAAAGAAATTTTTCTCAAGGCGCATTAGCAAATAAAATGTTTGTTTCAAGACAATCAATCTCAAAATGGGAAAATGGTGAAAGCGAACCTAGTATTGATAAATTGATTGATTTATCAGATGTGTTCAATGTTGATTTAAATTATCTATTAATCGGTAAAAATAAAATATCAAAAGAAATCATCTTAAAAATTAGATCACTATATAAAGCTTTTAATAAGCCCGTTTTAAAAGATATTAATTTAGAAATTCATGGAAATGAACGCGTTGCACTATTAGGAAATAATGGTACTGGTAAGTCCACATTATTTAAAACATTAATTGGAATCGAAAAACCAGATAAAGGCAAGATTACTTATAGTTTTAATAAAAAGAAAGACTTAAATGTAATGCCTCAAAAGGATAATCTCATCAGCGGTTTAAAAGTTAATGAACATATTAACTTGTCAGCTGCAATTAATAAAAATTATTCTAAAGAATTAACCAATAATCTGATTAATAAATTTAATTTAGCTGATAATAAAAATGATTATGTAAGTAGCTTGTCTGGTGGACAAAAAAGAAAATTATCATTGTTAATTAGCGTGATTAGACCATCAAAATTACTGTTGTTAGATGAGCCTACTGTTGGAATGGATTTAGACACCATTGATTTTTTTTGGAGATATATTGATCATATTGGTGGATCAGTAATAACCATTACTCATGATTTTAACCAAATTGATAAATTCTTTTCACGTGTGATTTTAATGAAGAACGGAAAAATAGCTCAAGATGCTTCAGTAGACACCATTCATAGTCATAACCAAACAATCGAACAATGGTATCGAATAATGAACAAGGAGTAGCATATGATATTAAAAATTCAATTAAAAAAAGTATTTCGTAATAAAAGATTCTTATTTTTTACAATTATTATGCCGTCATTATGGTATTCATTAATGATATATGCTGCAACACATAGTAATCAAAATGGAAGCCCATCATTCAATAAATATATAATATTTATTATTGCATGTTTAATCGGAGTTGTTGGCAATAGTATTATTACTTTTGCCGGAAGAATTAGTGACTCCAAAAGATTTTATAATTTGCAAAACAGTATAACTGAATATTCAATTTGGAACTTTTTGGTGGACTATTTATTAACCCAATTAATATTAAACTTTATAATAACACTTATAATATTAATTATAGGTATTACCTCAAAACAAATAAATTTAAATTCTCAAGTATTATTATTAATAATTCTAACTACATTTACAGGTATTTATTTAAGCATTATTGGATTTTTCATAGGTATGACATTAGATAGAAAAATAATAACTACTGGCTCTTTTCCACTAACCTTAGTAGTAGGTTGCTTATTTGTACCATTTAAACAAACACTTTCTGGGACGTTAGTTAACATTATCGATATTATCCAAAGAATCTTCCCACTTCACTATGTAATGGATATCAGTAATGAAATTATAAATAAGCAAAGCATTGTCCAATCACTCTCAATGTTTATAATTACTTTTATCATCACCCTAATCCCATTTTTATTAATAATTTGGTTTAAATTTATAAAAAAGGAAGTGGCATAGAAATATGAAATTTAATAATCTTCATGATTTTGTTAAATATAATTATGAACACGGATATTATGATAATCAGTATAGTAATCATTATCATAAAAATACAATGAAAGATTATGATTTAGGATATTATCAAGCTAAAAAAGATTATGCAAATAATAGACATTTCAGGCATTATTTCATTAAGAAAGTAATAATAATTATTATTAATAAAATATTCAAAAATAAAGCAATTGAAATTTATAAATATATTAAAGGTTATGAAGATTTCAAAAACACTTATAAATAAAAAAGGATTGATTCATAATGAATCAATCCTTTTTATTACTTTATCTATAATGATGATATTCATGATAATTGTTGTAATGACGATAGTTACGGACATAATGATGATTGTTTTTATATGAACGATGATTGTTATTAAAGTTAGGTGCTCCTTCAGGAGTAGGAACACTCATATTTTTATCAACCTTAGATCTACCAGTCGCATAATCAAATTGAACTCCTGGTTGAACATTATATAAATAAACATTAAAATTCAAAGTTTCATCAGTAGAAAGTGCTTGCATATGAACACCACTAGCCATTAAATTATTACCTTTAAAAATAGGAGTAACTTTATAAATTACTTTTTTACCTTCTTTTAGCGCATCCCTAACCTTAGTTTCATAAATTGTTTGAACTTTTTGATTACTAAATGCACTTTGGGTAAATAAATTCTTAATATTATTTTGATCACCAGATTTTAGTCCCGGTTTATAGCTACCATCTAAGCTAATCCCACCAGAAACACTATAAGCAATCTCATGGCCACGATTAATAATAGCAGAACCGTTTACAAATTTTTGGTGCCAAGCAGTCGGTTCAACTCTTTGAGTACTTCTTAAACTACCATTTGCTAGATTACGATGTTCCAAATAAGCAATGTTCCCAGCTGAAGTACGATTCATATTATCTAAATCAGCATACACAACATGATTGTATTTCCAATCAGTAGTTTTTAAATTAGCTTTATTATTATTGATTTCAATATAGGCTTGATCACCAGACTTGTATTCTAATTGGTCTAATTTTTGATCAACTGCCTTATCATTTTTACTTTCCACATTAATATTATTATCTTTAACATTGTTTTGATTGTCAGCATTTTTCGAACCACAACCAGTCAACACTAATGCTAAAAATAAAGAACTAATCACTAAAACTTTACTTTTCATATCCTATCCATCCCTATTATTTATCTAATAATAATTTTAACATAACCCCAAAGTGTAATTTTTATAAAATAAAAAAGCTGGATAAAAATCCAGCTTTTTAGAAAACTATTCTTCAACTTCTACTTTATTAGCATAAGCTTGTTCTTCTTTGATTAAACGTTGTTTTTCTTTTTCATTGAACCAAGGAGAAGTAGTAAATGCTAAAACATCATTTGCAACATAAATTGCACTGTTTACAAACATTGCTAAAGTAGCAGAACCTTCCTTGAAAGTAATAAACCATAACACTAATTGAGCTAGTCCAGATGCTAACCACCAGAAGTATTGATTGTTGTATCTCATGAAACAGATAATTCCAGCAGTTAAACAAACAGCAAAACTAAATGCATCATAGAATGGGCGTCCATCATCAGTTAATGCTTGAATAGCAAAACCTGATCCAACGAATACAACTGCAGTAAAGGCAATGGAAATTACCCAACTTTTTGCAGTAAATTTACGGATTTTAGAAACCATATTAACATTCCAATTTTTACTTAATAAAACAGGAATATCAAGTGTGGCTATGTAAGCAATTTGTTCACCAATACTCAAATAATTCTTTGAAGTAAATCCAACAACTATAAAACAAATTCCAGATAAAATACCTAAAACACCATTGACGGATTTAGCAGCATTAATCGCAAGTACACATAGAACTCCTAAAGTAGTTCCAATAAAAGTTAAGATTGAAAGCCATGTGATTGGTGCATTCACCAATGTCATAACTTGGCAACCTAAACTAAAGAAAAATAAATAATAATTTTGTTTTGGCCAACCCTTTAATTGATGAGCCAAGAATTTAAAGTATGATGACAATTTAAAAATTCTCCCCTATTTAAATATATAATTTTTAAGGAGAACTACCTAGGATTACTATATATTGTATGTATATAGTGTTCTCTCATAAAAGCAACACTATATATATTACCATGTAGAAATATTTTTGCAATCGAGGATTCAAAAAATTAGAGCCTAAATGACTAGATAAATCAGTCATTACATTATATTTAAAAAATTTTTAATTAAATTTTTCCATGAATTTTTTAATTTTCAAAATTAAAGGTAGTACATTTGATGAATCTTATAAATACCTCAATCAAAATAAATAAAATTGTTGCAGTAAACAACGTTTCATTCCAATTATTGAAAAATAAAATTATTAATCCTATTGAGCATATAATTAAAGCAAAGCTATAAGCAATTTTCTTTATTTTTTATTACGTTTACCTAATGAATAATAGTTTCCATAATTAAGTCGATAAAATAATTTAACTTTTGAAAATTTTTTACTTAATAAATAACTAAATAATTGTAAAAGTAGAACATATACAAAATAAATAGCTATTTGTAAGCTTAAAATTCGTACTAAAAAAATGGTGTAAAGCATAATTGTTACTGGTAAATAAAGTAAGACTATTGTTGAAAGAAATAAGCCCCAATTTGTTTTCATATTAACCTCACATTTTATTATTTTGAATTCTTAACATCAGTGCACTGTAAGAAAAATGACGTAACAATAACAGCCAAGAGTGGAATAAGCATACCGTAAATATAATTAAAATTAGGTAGATATAATCCTAAAATAAAAACAAGCACCATAGCTAAAATACATGATAAGAAAATAGATTTTACATATACTGGTAACATCCTTGAATCTTTATTTTTCAAACTAAAATTAGTATTAACACCTTCATAAAATCTTTTAATTTGGGGATGATTTTTGGAAAATAATTTTGTAAAAAATATAAATAAAAGATAATAAGCTAGCCAAATGACTAATCTTATAAATGAGCTATTTTGATTTGGTTCTCCGTTGAATGATATAAATACTATCAAAAGTGGTAATACAAAAAACAATAGCTCTAGTCCGAATAATCTCCAATTTGTTTTCATAAAGATCCTCCTGAATAATTATTTTTCAAAATTAAATTTGGTAGTAGTTATAAAGGTAAACAATATACAGTATAAAAGCATATATAAACCTAAGAACAGACTATTCATATCAAAATTCACAAAGAATAATAAAATCATTGGTAAAAATGGTAAAAACATTATTGGTAAAATGATTATAATTTTCCTATAAGACAATGAATTTTTATTATTGATAAAGTATTCATAAAATTCATTTATTAATGAGTTACGTTTAGACATTAATTTGGATCCTATAATTATAGTAATATAATAAGCAATTATTAAAAATAAAATAAAATTTTTAATATTAACAAAAACATTGTTTATTAATATAAAAATAACTCCTGGCAATATTAATACAAGAATGCCTAGCCAAAAGGCTGTCCAGTTAGTTTTCATAAAAACGCCTCCAATCATTTTTCAAAATTAAAAGTAACGCATTGAATAAAAATCCCAAGTCCATATGAAATAGCAAACAATACCAATAGGCCAATATTAATAGTAATCAATCCTGAAATTATAAAAATAGATAAAATAACTAAAAGTAATACAAAAAATATCATATCGCTCCAAAAGATAATTGGGCTACGATCTATAGGTGCATTTTTAGAACTCATAACATTGTTGTATAGATACTTTATTCTTGCATTTTTGTTCTTAAAGATACTTAATATAGAAAACATAAGCATCAAACAAGCAAAAATTAAAATAAAAAGGATAAAATTATCAAATAATTCCAAACTTAAAAAGCTAAGCATAAACGGTAAATAAAATAATAAAAAGGATAAAATTAATCTTTGTTTATCAATTTTCATTCAATTCATAACCCCCTACTTATTTTCTAATGAGTAGAATAATTCCAAAATAACTACATAAATCAATGTGAAGAAGAAACCATTAAGTCGCAAAGCTCCAAATAATACGTTCATCAACAATAATATTGCAAGTAAAATCAGTAATGACACTGTTGGATGCTGGCGATAAAAGGAATTGTTACGAATGCCGAAGCCATAGTAAAACATTTGTGCTAATTTGCTATATGGATGATTTTTACAATACATATATAACACCACAAAATAAATAATAATGGCTACTAAACTTAATAACCAACCAATCAAAAATTCAATAATCCCAGCAATCACAAAAGCTGGTAAAACTAAAATAATTCCATTAATAAATGATTTCCAATTAATTCTCATAATAAACCTCCTATTTTTTCTCTATTGAATAAATAAAATTAGTAACTGATAAAATAATAAATAAATATAAAATACTGTTAATATTCCAAAATTTAATTGATATAAATGCAAAAATAAAATAAAAAATTATAATAAAAACAGGAATCATAATATGATGTTGTTTATAGAGCATTTTATTATCAATATTAATTTTCCAAAGCTTAAAATTAGGGAATAGTTTAAAACATATCAAAAATAATAGTATTAAAACACTTGCCACTATTAGTGAAACCATAAAACTAATCTGCCAAGCAGTTAGCATGATTAAAAAGTAAATTATAACTATCATTTTAATTAAAAAGTTGTGCCATAGTATTTTCAATAAACTACGCCTACCCTTCATCTATCTATGTTATCAAAGTTATAGCTATCTTTTAATAGTTTTTAGAATTATAAAATAATATAATGTAACTAATTCATAACAAAAGGATTTGATTAGATGGAATATCGAATTGAAAAAGATTCTCTAGGCAATGTCAAAGTACCAAAAAATGCTCTTTTTGGACCGCAAACGCAACGTAGTCGTACTAATTTTAAATTTGGTCGACTAATGCCAATTCAAATTATTCATGCCCTTTTACAAATTAAAAAAGCTGCTGCTATTGTTAACGCCAAAGATAAAAATTTAGATCAAAATAAATCAACAATGATTGTAAAAACAATTAATCAAATTTTAGATGGCAATTATCGTGATGAATTTCCCCTACATGTTTACCAAACTGGTAGCGGTACGCAAACTAATATGAATGTGAATGAAGTAGTTTCACATTTAGCACAAAAATTAAATTCAGATATTAAAATTCATCCCAATGATGATGTTAACAAAGCACAAAGTTCTAACGATACTTTTCCTACTGCCATGATGATTGCGGCTACTGATGCAATTAATAATTTATTGCCAGTATTAAGAAAACTAGTTAACAAACTAAATGAAAAAGAAATTGAATATCAAACTGTAGTTAAAATTGGGCGGACGCATTTACAAGATGCAACGCCAATTACCTTTGGCCAAGAAATTAGCGGTTGGAAGTCAGCAATTCAACATGATATTGATTTTTTAATAGCTAATAAAGCTGCATTGCTAGAATTACCAATTGGTGGAACGGCTGTTGGCACTGGTTTAAACACCCCTGACAATTTTGACTTGGATATGGTAAATCAATTGAATAAACAATTAAATGAAGATTTCAAAGTAGCGCCTAATAAATTTCAGGGACTTGCTAACCATAGTGGAATTACAATGATGCATGGTATTTTAAAAACCCTTGCTACTGATCTGATTAAGATTGGTAATGATATTCGATTCTTAGCATCCGGTCCCCGTGCTGGATATAATGAATTAAATATTCCAAGTAATGAGCCAGGTTCATCAATTATGCCGGGTAAAGTTAATCCTACTCAGATTGAAGCATTAACAATGGTCAGTGCTGAAATCATGGGCAATGATACTACCATTAATTTTGCCAATAGTCAGGGCAACTTTGAAATGAATGTCTATAAACCCCTAATCATTACTAAATTTTTAGAAAGTGCCAATTTACTAAGTGAATCGGTAGCATCATTTACTAATAAATTAGTTGACGGAATGACTATTAATAAGGAACGTATGGATAATTTATTGCAAAATTCATTAATGTTAGTCACTGCTTTAAGTCCTCATATTGGCTATGAACGTAGTGCTAAAATTGCTCAAAAAGCAAAGAAAGAAGGAACAACTTTAAAGGAAGCTGCTTTAGCTAGTGGCGTTGATGAACAGGAGTTTAAAAAATGGGTAGTTGCCCGAGATATGACTAATATTGATAAATAGAAAAATGGTCTATGAATTCATATTTGAATTTCATAGACCATTTTTTAAATTGAAGTAAAAGCCATTATAATCATAATAATTCCCATAATTGGTCTTAATACTTTAGTTACTTTATTAGGATCATACTTTGATAATAAATAAGGCATGATTGCTGCCCCGATAATTGCTCCAATTAATAGCATTGTGCCAGCATACCAAGCAACATGCCCTGTTGAAGCATGTGATAAAAATCCAACAATTGAAGTAATAATTAAGATATATGAAGATGTTGCAGCAGCTTCTTGCATCGTCAAGCCCATTACTAATAATCCACTAACGATGGGACCACCACCAGACATTCCAGCAATTCCAACCATTAATCCAGATAATGTTCCGTAAAAATATGCTACTTTTGGATTTAAATGTTTTTGCTTTTTGCTGGGATGAAAAGATTGATATAAAACTTGAATCCCTAAAATAAAAAAGACGATAAAAATTAGCCAAGAATAAACACTTTCAGGAATAAATTTAGATAAAATGCTGCCTATAATTGTGAACGGCACCGCTGTGATTAGCATGCGATTACCATATTTGAACTTCATATTGCCAGTGCGATAATGGCTGTATGAACCAATTAATAATGAAGGAATCGAAGTATATAAAGAAGTTGCCGCCGCAGTTGCTGGAGAGGTTCCCACTAAGGAAGTTAAAATTCCTAAATAAAGAGCGGCTCCGCCACCACCCATAATGATGACAAAGCCACCAATAATAAATCCTAAAAATAATAATATAAATGTCACATAAATCAACCTTCCTAATGAAAAAAAGATGTTCTCTAAACGAGATACATCTTTATTTTTTCTCTATTTTTTGTAGTAATAAATTATTTTCAAAGTGGAAACAAACAATCCAGATAGCAATACTAGCTTGAATTGCCAAAATAATGCATTCAATAAATATATCTTGTCCATTAATCGCTACATAATTAGTTTCTGGCATTCCATTTTTTAAAGTAACCACAAAATCCCAAATAAAGTGGGTTGCAATCGGAATAAATAAGCTACCAGACTTAACATAAATGGCACCTAATATCATTCCAAGACCTACAGCATTCATAACTTGCAACGTCGTAAAACCAAAAGATTGTTGTGCCAAGTTAATATAATGAAAACAACCAAATATAAGTCCCGAGATTCCTAATGCAATTGAAACATTTATATAGGATTGTTTAAATTTTGTGATTTTCTCTAAAACCCATCCCATGATGACACCACGAAACATAATTTCTTCAGGTAATGCAGCAATGATTCCAATGTCTAATGCAAGCCCAAAATGTTGTCCTTTTACACTAATCGCAATTATTAATAAACAGATAAAAATAAAAATTTGCCACCCAAATTCAGCAAAATTAGGTTTTAAATAAAATTTTTGCCCGATAATATAATAGTTTAAAATTAAAATTACAAAAATAGATAATATCTTAAAAAGATTTAAAAACAAAATATAATTATCGTGAACACCTTGATGAAAAATTAATTCATACGCTAATCCATATACTAATGGCAAAATAATTTGATCAAAAAAAAGCTCTAAAGCCAAGATCAATGGAATCATTGTCCATTGCCATTTTGGATTAATTTTTTTGATTAAAATATAAACACTTCCTATATGTAAATTTAGAACAACATCATAATCATAAGAATAGCAGATATCAAATTATTTAGCACGTGCAAGGCAATTGATACTTTTAAATTGTTTGTTTTCTGATAAACATATGCTAAAAAGAAACCAATTTGAGCATAAATCAAGAAAAAGAATATATTTAGTCCAGTATTATGTGCTAAGCCAAATAGCAATCCACTAATAATAATGGGTAACCATTTGAATTTAGGTGAAAATAAAGCATCCATTAAGTATCCTCTAAAAACTAACTCTTCCAAAATAGGACTAAAAATAACAATCCCAAAAATCATTAATACTACTGTCAATTTGTTAGATGACAACATATCTTGTAATCCTTGCTGATTACCACTCGTTGTTTCATGGTAAGTTAGAGTGCTTAAAGATGAAAGGACCCCCTCAATTACATGTGATAAAACATATGCAATAATAATAAATTTCCAATTAGATTTAGTTATTGGTCTCTTAAGATCATTTCGACCATGTTTTTTATAACTAAAATAGGCAATCCCAATCATCAAAAAATATATTAAAAAATATAATATTGATAAAATCACCTTAATATAGGTACTATTTGGATTAGATAAAATACCAATCGGAATAAACTGAGGTCCCAAAAAGATCATTAAGTACAATAAAATAAAGATAACAATTCGATCAAATAATTTATCTCCTGACCAAAATTTCGATTCGTTCATCTGTAATTCATCTCCTACAAAAATAACTTATTATGACAATATTATCATAATAAGTTATTTTTTATTTAATGCTCATTTCTTTTTTTTATTGCATCATTAATTTCTTTGGTAGTATTTCTGAAAAAAACAAGGGATATTCCCCATATAATTGCATAAATAATCAAAAATATAATTATAAATTGAATAAAATATGGCATCTCAAATGTCTCATAATCACCTAATAATAAGTTAAGTATACATACCAATCCAAGGGTTCCAAAGAAATGTAAAATAAATGCATAAAGTATTTTTATATTTTCATTATTGAACAATTCAGTTAAGATTCCAATTAATCCACATATAAATAGATAAATAATTCGATGATTTAAATTGGCACTATAAAAATCAGTCAACATGTAAATCATTGATCCGAAAAGCATTCCTGCTAAAAATTCTCGAAGTAGTCTTTTAATCAATTCCATTAATCTCACCTCACAACTTCAAACTGCGTTTCAATTCGGGTAAATATTTACGACTAACATTTAATTTCAAATCATTAGTTAAAAAAGCAGTCATACTACCAGAAAAAGCAGTTTCCATTGATTTTAAATGGTCAATGTTAATAATTGCTGACCGACTAATTTGAATAAAATGATATGCACTTAGTTTATTCAAAATATCCTTTAATTTACCAGTAGTAGTATAAGTTGATTTTACAGAATAAATTGTTAATTTATTGCCGTATACTTCAACTCCAATAATATCAGCAAAAGGCACCATAATAATTCGATCATTAGATGTAACTGGTAACATTTGATTATCATTAAATTCTTCATTCAGCTTATTTAATCGTTTTAATAAATCCATAACTTTTGGCGATAACTTACTAGCACTAACTAAAATTTTAATATCATCATCGGATAAATTATCATCTTGGTGAAAATCAATCTTCATAAATTATCGCCTCTTTTTTAAACAATATTAACACAGCACAGCACTATGCCCTTCTTCTTTTTAACAAAGATATTAAAGAAAAAATACAAATTAAAATCACTATAAAAACTAATAAAATAATTGTATGACCCATAATTGTGGAAACATCATTAATCTTTAGTCCCATATTTTTATTAAAAGATGTTAAAAATTTAGCTGGAACATTTTTAAAACTAATATTCATTTGATGCTTCATCAAAAGATTTCGATATAATGCTGAATTATACGAAGCTGGAATAAATTCCATTATTTTTTGGCCAGCATTAGGTAATGTTCCTAAAGGCATATAGACCCCCGCAAAGAATCCAGAACAAGTACCTACAATTGAGTTCACCCCAGAGATTGAAGCTTGATTATCAAAAAATAAATTAATAATCATATTAACCATCGTCCAAATAAAACTACTTAAAATAGCAATTAAAATAATTGCTATTAATTTTTCATAATTAATACTTAAATTATCGGAAAATAAAAAGTAAAAAGACATAATAATGTAAACAGCAACTTGCATAATAGTTCCAATAATAACTGAACTAAAAACATATCCAGCATTAATACCTAATTTAGATGTATCAGTAAGCATTAAATCATCAATACGATTGTTTTCTTTATCCATTATTTTCTGGTTCAGTGCACTTTGCGTAGTGGTAATTGCAGTAACCGTCATAGTTCCACCAATTAACCAAAGATCTAATAATTTAGTACCTTCATGAATTGATTTCCAGTCAGACTGAATTCCATTCTTTAAAAACAATACATATAATATAAAGGAAATGATAGCTCCCATTAAAGAGAAGAAAACTCTTTGTCGGTTGTTAAAATACAACATTAAATTTCTTTTTATCAAACTAATCATTATTATTTTACCTCTTTTCCAGTTAAAGCAATAAAAATGTCATCCATACTGCCACGCTGATATTCAAATGTAGTTATTAGCGGTTTAAATTTAGATAAAATGTTAATTGCTTCATTATTATCTTCTGGATTAATTGAAATTGAATTTTCGGTTTCTTCAACAATTTTTTGATTTAAATTATCCTTTATATTTTTCAAATGATCAGAATATAGGGTAAGAGTATCCTTAGCATATTTATTTTTCAGATTATCTACTGTATCACCTTCAACTAATTTTCCTTTGTCAATTACATAAACAAAATCAGCATCCTCAGCTTCTTCTAAATAATGAGTAGTCAAAATAATAGTAAGTCCTATTGACTTTCTTAAATTATTTAAGAACTCCCAGATTTTATTTCTACTTTGAATATCTAAACCTGTTGATGGCTCATCCAAAAATAATATTTCTGGTTTATTTAATAAAGATCTTGCAATATCAACTCTTCTACGTTGCCCACCAGATAATGTTTTGTATCTTTGATTTAAGATACTACTTAATTCCAGATCATTTAATATTTTATTTTTAAATGATGAATCTAAATTTTTATACATATTAGCTCTAATATCAATATTTTGTTTCACTGTTAAATTATTATCCAAAACACTGTTTTGAAAAACCACACCAAGTTTTCGACGATACTTAGATTCATTAACTTTTAAACCTTCAAATTCAATATTTCCACTAGTCGGTTGTATTAAACCAATTAACATTGAAATGGTTGTTGATTTTCCAGCACCATTATGTCCAAGTAGCGCTACTAACTGGCCCTTATTAATCGTCAGATTAAGATGGTCCACTGCTACATAATTTTTGAATTTCTTAGTTAATTCCTTTGTTTCTAATAATTGCATATACAACCATCTCCTTCGAATAATTGGTACTATGCTAACAAGATAATTAATTTATGTATCAAAAAATATGATAAGTGGTATTTAATATAAGACAAATGGCAAAAAAATGTATACAAAAAAATTCATTCTAGAAAATTTCTAGAATGAATTTTTCATTATAAGTATGAAATTACTGAATAAATAACTAGTGCAATTATAGTTAAGGATAAGAACCAGTTAATGTTTTGAACGGTCAAACCAAATGTTTCTTCTTTAACTTGCTTTTTAAAGAAGATTTTTGTATTAGTCCAAACTTTAGGAATACTAATTAATACTAATAACATTGTCCATGGTAACCATTGGCAAATAACTGAAACTATAATCGTTATATACATTAAAACATAATAAATTGCATAAAGCTTCAAAGCATTATCTTTACCAATTCTTGCCACAATCGTAATCCGATGAAGATCAACATCATCTTTCTCATCACAAATATTATTAGCTAATACCATGTTAGTGATTGAAAAAATAGTCAATCCAGAAGCAACCAGCGCAGTTAATAATAATTCAATAGTAATTTCATTTAATGGAACATTAATCAAAATACAAGCAAAGGTAATACCAATTCCCATAGTCAAACCTGAAGCCAAATCACCAAAACGAGTTGTTGATAAGGAATGCTTACCAGCTGAATAGAAAAATGCGACACCAAAGCCCCAAAGACCAATCAATAATAACCAATATGTAGTAATAAACACTAAATAGATTCCTAAAACAGCAATTAAAATTGCTAAAACAATATCTAAGCGAGTTGCCTTAGTAATTGATAATCCCTTAACTCGTGTGTTTTCAATAAAGCCATGTGCGCTATGCTTAACAGCTTTTTTATAATCTTCTAGATTATCGGTAACGTTAGTAAACATATGCATAAGCAGTGCAATAATTAAAAATAGCAATGAATGCCAAATGTTAATTGAACCAAAATTACCAAGTACAAAGGTAATTCCTAATAAAAATGCAAAAATAGTTGTTAACAATGGTCCCAGTACTATTAAATTCAAATATTCTTTAATGTTAACCATCTCCTATAAAAGTAATTAAATAATATTATAAATTATACAACAATTATTATACAAACGGTGTTGATTTATCATATAATGTAGATATGTAGATAATTTTAATAAAAGAAGGGGATAAAATGAAAGAAGTCGTTGTATTAGGTGGCGGATTTGCTGGTCTTCGTGCCTGCAGATTATTAGCCAAAAGTAAGTTAAATATTAAAATTACTTTGATTAATAACAATGATTATCATTATGACGCAACAGCATTACATACTGTTTCCGCTGGTACTAGTGCACCAGAGCAAATCACAATGAAAATTGAAAACTGTATTAGCCCTAAGGTTAAATTTATAAAAGACACAGTTAATAATATTGATCATGATAATAAAGTGGTTTATTTAGAAAATAATGGTCAAATTAAATTTGACTACTTATTTAACGCATTAGGTTTTGAATCAGAAACATTTGGTACCCCTGGCGCTGATCAATATGGATTACAAATTTGGAATATGAAGAGTGGTATTCAAAATATTCAAAAAATTGAAGATAATCTAAAAGAATATCGTAAATCAAAGGATAAAAGTTATCTTTCATTTGCAGTCATTGGCGGTGGATTCACTGGAATTGAATTATTAGGTGAATTAGCATATCAATTACCAAAATGGGCTAAAGAATGTGATTGTAATACTAATGACTTCACTATCACTTGTATTGCTCCTAGCTGCATTCCAATGTTTGATAAAAAATTAGTAGATTTCGCTTTAGATTACTTACATTCAAAAGGTGTACAATTCATTGTTAATAGTGATGCTAAAGCTAAAGAAATTACTGCTGACGGTGTTTATTATGGTGAAGATAATAAATTTGTTCCTGCTAAAACAACATTTTGGACTACCGGAGTTAAAGGTAACACCGTAATTAAAGAAGCTGGTTACGATCAAAAACGTAACCGAGTAATGGTTAATGACACAATGGCATTAGATAAATATCCAGATGAATATCTCATTGGAGACGTTTCAGCTGTTATGGATAAAGATACTAAACGTCCATACCCAACTACTGGTCAAATTTCTATTCAAGAAGCTTCCATTGCGGTAGAAAATTTAAAAGCTCGTTTAAATAATAAAAATAAAGTTCCATTTAGTTACAAATCATTGGGAACCGTTTGTTCATTAGGTCCTACAATGGGCATTGCTGAATTACCATTAGGTAAAAAAACAATGAAGTTAAAAGGCCACAAAGTTGCCTTATTAAAACACATTGTTAGAATGAATACTGCATTCGAAATTGCTGGCCCTAAAGCTGCAATTCAAAATTAAGGAGGAAAATATAGATAATGTTTAATTTCGCATTAAACGTTCTTCCGTTTGCACGTTTTCAATTTGCAATGACAACCATTTTCCATTACTTCTTTATTCCAATGTCGATTGGAATTGGTTTGTCTGTATGTATTATGGAAACAATGTATGCAATCACTAAGAACAAAATTTATCAAACTATGACAAAATTCTGGGGAAGAATTTTCTTACTTGCTTTCGCCGTGGGTGTTGTTACTGGTTTGATTCAAGAATTCCAATTTGGAATGAACTGGTCGCAATATTCAAGATTTATGGGTGATATTTTTGGTGCACCACTGGCAATTGAGGCTTTATTAGCATTCTTCTTAGAATCAACATTCTTGGGAGTTTGGATGTTTACATGGGACAAATTTAAGCCAGCATGGCATGCATTAATGATATGGTTAGTATTTTTAGCTTCCGCTGCTTCTGCTTTGTGGATTTTAACTGCTAACTCGTTCATGCAACATCCTGTTGGTTATAAATTAACTTCTTCTGGTCACGTTGAAATGACTAGTTTTAAAGCTTTACTTACTAATCAGCAACTATGGTACGAATTCCCTCATGTTATTTCAAGTTGTATTGTTACTGGTTCATTTATTGTTGCCGGTACTTCTGCTTGGATGATTTTCCGTAAAAAGTCAGTCGGATTTTTCAGAAAATCAATGCGTCTTGGATTAGTCCTTGGAATTGTTGGTTGTTTAGGTGCTGTTACTTCTGGTGATTTACAATCAGGTTATTTGATTAAAGATCAACCTATGAAGTTTGCTGCATCCGAAGGTATTTACAATCATACTGAAAATCCTGCCCCTTGGTCTGTTTTCCAATTAACTAATACTAAAACCCATCAAGAATATGGGAAAATTGAAATTCCATACATGCTAAGTTTCCTTTCATATCATAAATTTAGCGGTTCTGTTGCTGGGATGGATGAAGCCAATCGAGCTTTACACAAGCAATATGATGGTAAATTTGGTAAAAATATGGACTACTCACTTAATGTGAATGTTCTCTTCTTTGCATTTAGATTAATGGCTGCTGGCTTTGGTGGCCTAACATTTATAGCACTACTAGGACTATGGTTCTCAAGAAGAAGAAAGAATACGATTGTAAAACAAAAGTGGTTAACCTTTATCCTATTCTTAGCTACTTTTGCACCATTCGTTATTAATACTGGTGGTTGGTTATTCACCGAACTTGGTCGTGATCCATGGGTTGTTTACGGTTTACTACCAATCGCAAAAGCGGTATCACCAAGTACAAGTCCCGCTTCAGTAATCTTTACTATTATTGTTTACTTCTTACTATTCGTAACGCTTGCTAGTTGCATGGTCTTCTATGCTAAGAAATCCTTATACAAAGGACCTGAAAGTATCGATAAAACTATCGATTACGATAATGATGATCCATTTTCTAAGGAGGCCTTTAACAAATGAGTTTCTTACAATTTTTCTGGTACGCAGTAATTTGTTTCTTATTTATAATGTTCTTAGTACTAGATGGAGCTGATTTTGGTGCAGGTATGGCAGCAAAATTATTAGCTTTTCGTCCTGCTGAAAGTAATATGATTGTTCGTTCAATTAGCCCCCACTGGGATGGAAATGAAGTTTTCTTAGTCGCAGCTGGTGGATCAATGTTTGCTACAATGCCATTTTGGTATGCTAGTCTATTCTCTGGATTCTATCTATTATTATTCTTAGTACTAGTATCACTAATCTTTAGAGGAGTGGCGTTTGAATTTAATAATGTTGCTGAAACTCCTAAAGGAAAGAATGCATGGATGTGGGCTACTACTCTTAGCAGCACTGCTGCACCTTTTCTACTTGGAATGTTATTTACAGCGATGATTCAACCAGTTCCAATGGATAACCATGGAAATATTTTCGTTGGATTATTCAATGTGATTAATCCACTTTCAATATTAGGTGGCATTGCAGTAACTGCATTATGTTTATATCAAGGACTACATTTCTTTACTTTACATGCCAATGGAATCATGAGATATCGCGCTGCTAGCTTAGCAGGAAACCTATATTGGGCTGCTTATCCTGTTGAAGTATTATTTGCAATCGCATTGTTTTTTGAAACTAATTTCTTTGAAGAACATTTATTAAGTACATTGACCTTGTTAGTACTAATCGTTCTAACAACTTTTTGGGGGCATTTATCAACCGGAATGCACAAAGAAGTTCAAGCATATGTTGCAAACTCATTAACCATTGCTTTTGTTGTTATGCTAATATTCGTTGGCCTATTCCCACACGTATTAATTGCACAAAATCCAGTTAACTCATTATTAATTAAAAACGTTTCTTCTTCTCCATTTACTTTAACGGTAGTTACTATTGTTTTATGTATATTATTACCAATTCTAACTGCTTACTTCATTTGGAGTTATATAATTCAATGGAAACGTCATGATTTATCAGAATTCGAAAACACCGATAAAGGTGCCTACTAGAATTCCATATCGGGAGGAATCTTCATATGTTTAATAAAAAATTAATGACAATTCCCGGTATCAAAAAACTAATTATCAAAATTAGCATATTAGCAGTCATTCAGGCATTATCAATTATTGCTGAAGCATGGTTTTTATCCAGTGCTTTAGTGAATGCTTGGATGCTAAAAAAAGTAACAGCATCGATTTATCCAATGCTGTTCTTTTTTATTGCTTTCATAATTAGATATTTGATCACTAGAATTGAAAATCAAATCACTGATAATTTTTCCGACAAAGCTAGTAGTGATTTCAAAAAAGCCTTATTAGAAAAGACTTTTGAATTAGGTCCACAATCAGTTGCCAAATTAGGTTCTGGACAATTAATTACCATTGCACTTGAAGGAATTGACCAAATCAAGAATTATTTAAATCTAATTATTTTGAAAACATTAAATTTAGCAATCATTCCATGGATCATTTTAGTAGCTGTTTTCTTTGTGAATGCTTTATCTGGATTAGTACTTTTATTAGTGTTCCCAATCATCATTTACTTTATGATTATTTTAGGAATTGCGGCACGTAAAAAATCTGATCAACAATATTTAAATTTCTCAAAAATGTCTAATAACTTTATCAATACCCTTCGTGGTCTAAAAACCTTAAAGTTATTTGGATTAAGTAAAATTTATGGAAAAAATATCTTTCGTGTTTCAGAAAATTATCGTAAATCTACCATGGAAGTCTTAAAGATAGCTTTATTGTCTACCTTTACTTTAGATTTTATGACTACCATTTCAATTGCGATTGTTGCGGTTATCTTAGGAGTTAGATTAATTAATGGCTCAGTATTATTGTTTCCTGCATTATTTGCACTAATCACCGCCCCTGATTATTTCTTACCATTAAGAGATTATGGAAATGACTATCATGCAACTTTAGATGGTAAGAATGCTTTAGATCATCTAATCAGTATTTTAGATACGCCATCTCCTAAGGCAAAAAAAGAATTAAAACAATTCAAAACTTGGCATCAAAACTCTACACTACAAGCTAATCATTTATCTTTTCAATATGAAAAGGATAGTGATAAAGGTATAAAAGATGTTTCATTTAACTTTACTGGTAATTTAAAAGTTGGAATTGTTGGACAATCTGGTTCTGGTAAATCTACCATGTTGAACTTATTGGGTGGTTGGCTACAACCAGAAAATAAAACTAACTTTAAAATTAACGGTGAACAAACTGATAGTTTGGCTCAATTTGCTTGGCAAAAGCACCTTAGTTACATTCCACAAAATCCATATCTATTTTCTGGAACAATTGCTGAAAATATCGCTTTTTATGCCCCTAAAGCTAATAAAGATGATATTAAAAAGGCAGCAAAAAGTGCAGGCCTTGGAGAATTTATTAATTCATTAAAAGATGGTATGAATACTATCATTGGTCGTGGCGGCCGTGGGGTATCTGGTGGCCAAGCACAAAGAATTGCTTTAGCAAGAGTCTTATTAGACAACCAACGTGAAATTATTCTTCTAGATGAGCCGACTGCCCATTTAGACATTGAAACTGAATATGAATTAAAACAAACCATGTTACCCATTTTTAAAGATCATTTAGTAATCTTTGCTACTCATCGTCTTCACTGGATGAACGATATGGATTATATTTTAGTAATGGAAAATGGTAATTTAGTTGAACAAGGTAAGCCTGAAGAATTATTAAAACGTTCAGGCAAATATCACCAATTAGTTGATGAAATTAGAGGTGAAAATAACAATGCGTAATTTTTTTCATAAGGATACATGGATTAAACCATATTTAAAAAAGGATAAAAAATTACTATTCACTGCTTTTGGTCTTGGAATTATCACAATTATTTGTTCAATTGGACTAATGTTTGTCGCTGGTTATTTAATCAGTCGTTCGGCTACTAGACCATATAATATTTTAATTGTTTATATTCCAGTTATTTTAGCGCAAGCCTTTGGAACTGGTCGTCCAGTATTTCAATATTTAGAACAATTAACATCCCATAATTGGGTATTAGGAGTTGTATCTAAATTACGTCAACGTTTATACATGACTTTAGAAAGAGGTGCTGATTTTGTTGGTGAACGTTTTCAATTAGGAAACTTATTAGGCGTATTATCAGATGATTTAGAACATCTAGAAGACCTATATTTAAAAACTATTTTCCCAATTATTACTTCATACGTAACTGGTATTATCATAATTCTTTTATTAGGGATTGTTAGTATTCCATACGCATTTTTTATGTTTGTTTGTTTCACAATTATCCTATTAGTAATGCCTATCATTTCAGTCATCGTTTTTGGTAAAGCCAAAAAACATGAAAAAGATTTGGTTGCTAATAATTATCAAAACTTAACTGATGCTACTTTAGGAGTTACTGATTGGATGATTTCAGGACGCAAAAAAAATTTTATTGGTGAAGGAACTAAGAACGATAAAAAATTAGCTCAATTGCGCAATAAAGTTGATCATTTTGAATGGAATCGTGATTTTGCATTACGAGGCATAATTGGAATCATCATTGTTGGGTCCATCATTTGGGGGAATATATATCTAAATAATTCTCAATCAATTTCTAATTATATTGCTGCCTTTGTTTTAGGAGTTTTCCCATTATTAGATACATTTATTCCAGTATCACAAGCTATGGAAAATTGGCCTATTTATAAGGAATCCGTAAATCGTTTAAATAATTTATCCAATAAATTGGATAAAGAAGAAATTATAGATAATGAAAATAATTTTGATACTAATAAAATAAATAGTATTAGTATGAACGATGTATCATTCAAATATGAAGGTGATACTTCAGATATTTTAAATAATATTTCATTGAATGTTAAACAAGGGCAAAAATTAGCCATTATTGGTCCGAGTGGAGTTGGTAAAACCACCTTACTTCAATTATTACTTGGTAGTATCAATCCAACTAAGGGTGAAGTTAAAATAAATAATATTAAAGTATCTGATTTACAAAATAATCGTGATAATATTTTTAGTGTTTTAGATCAAAAGCCTTTCTTGTTCGATACTACAATTATTAATAATGTAATGATTGGAAATGAACAAGCTACTTTTACAGAAGCTAAGCAAGCTTTATCTGAAGTTGGTTTAACAGATTATATTGAAACCCTTCCTAAAAAATATGATACCGATATTGATGAAAGCGGAATTAAATTATCTGGAGGCCAACGTCAACGTTTAGCAATTGCCAGAATATTATTACAGGACAATCCGATTGTGTTATTAGATGAACCAACTGTTGGACTAGATCCAATTACTGAAAATAATTTGATAAATACTTTAAATAAGGTATTAAAAAATAAAACTATTATTTGGGTAACTCATCACTTGCAAGGATTATCAACTATGGATGAAGTTATTTTCTTACAAAAAGGAACCATCCAAATGGACGGTTCTCCTGATGGATTATATAAAAATAATGACAAATACCGTAAACTTTACAAAATGGATCAAGGAATTAAAAACTAACTAAATAACTTATTAACCAATTTTAATAATACTTTTCTAGCATTATTATTTGGTAATTGATCAATCATCTGTTTGATGGATTTGTTATACTCATCCATTTTGGCATGAGTTTTATCTAAAGATTCACTTTCTTTTACAATAGCTTTAACTTTAATCAGATCAGCTCTTTGGAGTTGATCTTTTTTATTTAAAATCGCAAATAATTCATCATGATAATTAGTTTGCATTGCATAAATGACCGGCAAAGTATAAACACCATCTAAAATATCATTTAAAATTGGTTTACCAGCCTCTTCTTCGGTGTCTTCAAAATCAATTAAATCATCACGAAGTTGAAAGGCAATCCCAAATTCTGAACCAATTTGTTCAGATAGTTTAATAATATTGGCATCGGCCTTGGAAATAATTGCTCCATTCCCCGCTGCAATCTTGAATAAGTCAGCCGTCTTACCTTGAATTGCTGCTAGATATTGCTCTTCAGTTCTTTTAGGATCGAATTTAGTTTCATTTTGTCGTAATTCTCCATCAATAATGCCTTCAATTCCACTAACATTATATTTAATATCGTTCTTATTAGGCAGTGTGTCTAATACCAAATGAAAATATTTAACAAATAAATAATCACCCAAATAAATTGAAGTTCGCTCACCAAATTTATAGTTCAAGCTGGTGACACCACGACGTAAATCGGATTTATCAATAACATCATCATGGACTAGTGATGCTAAGTGAATTAATTCTACTGATGCAGCAACTTTTTCAAAATAATCATCATTATCTTTTTGAGTACCAAATTCTGTAAATAACATTAGAAAAGCCGCACGCAACATTTTGCCACTACCATTAATTAATTCATTAATGCTTTTCTTAAAGTCATCATCATCAATTTGTACTTGCTGTTTCATGATGCTTTCTATATTTTGCAATCTTTTTTCTAACGTAGGTCTTTGTTTCCATAATCGAAGATCCATAAAATTCCCCTATTTCAAAACTCGTTTATTATATTTCACAATTTTACAACTTTTATAGATTCATATCCAGTCATCAAAGATTTATAAACTATAATATTAAAAAAATCATAATCATTAAGCCAATTAACTATACGTTTTTCTAAAAAATAGTTAGAATGTTTATTGTACGATGTATTTTTATACAAAAAAAATCGAAAAGGAATGATTTAAATGCGAATCGGCGTTACCGCAGACATTATTTTAAGTCAAAATCAAACTTTCAGACAACGTGAAGGTCATTTTGCACAACGTACATTAATGAATTGCCTTTTGGCTAATAATATAACTCCTGTTATTTTGCCAGTTGCTAAACCAGAGATGGCAGCAGACCTATTAGAAACAGTTGATGGGATAATATTAACTGGTGGTCCAGATGTATTACCTGAATTCTATGGTGAAGAACCAATTAGAGAAATCGGTACTACATATGAACCTCGTGATCAATTTGAATTAGCCTTGGTAAAACAGGCGGTTCAAATGAAGAAACCAATTTTGGCAATTTGTCGTGGACTACAAATTGTTAATGTTGCTTTGGGTGGAACTTTATATCAAGATATTGACACTCAATTTTACCCTAAGGATAATATGAGGATTTTACAACATTCCCAAAAAACAATCGGATATGCTCCTGTCCATCATATTAACATCAATAATGATTCAGCATTAGCAAAAACATTTGGTAGTCGAGCATTTGTTAATTCTTTTCATCATGAAGCAGCTAAAGATGTTGCTCCTAGCTTAAACATTGTTGCTAGTGCCGATGATGGAATGATTGAAGGACTTGAAAATGATGATAAGTCTATCCAATGTGTTCAATGGCATCCAGAAAATATGTGGGATCACTACGAAGATGAAAATCAATTATTTATTGATTTCTTCAATCGTATTCATACAAAATAAGGAGTGATATTTAATGCCTGATACGAAAAAGAAACTTAGTTTTTTTAGTATTGTACTTTTAGGAATAAATGCCATTATTGGTTCCGGAATCTTTTTATTACCTACAGCTGGAATGAAAATCTTTGGTCCAGCTAGTATTTTGGTCTTAGTTTTTGATGCATTTTTAGCATTTATGATTGGTCTTTGTTTTGCTGAATGCTCCGGATTGTTTGATGAATCTGGTGGTGCCTATATTTATGCTAAACATGCATTTGGTAACTTTATTGGTTATGAAGTTGGGATTGCTGCTTGGGCCGTTAGAATTATTGCTGAAGCAACTATGTATGTTGCTTTCGCAACTGCTCTGGGTGGTTTCTTCCCTGCTCTAAATACATCTTTAGCTAAAAACATTATTGTTACAATCATGGCAGTTGGATTAATGATTTTAAATTTATCAGGAATTGAAGCGGCATCTGTTTTCAGTAATATTATTACTGTTGGAAAACTGTTACCAATCTTTTTAATTATTATTATTGGTTTATTCTTTATTCATCCTGGTAACTTTACTCCATTCTTTGTGCCATCATTAACTCATACATCTAATTTTTCTGATGCAACATTAACCATGTTTTATATTTTTACTGGAGTTGAAGGATTGGTGGTAACTGCTGGTGAAATGAGCAATGTTAAAAAGAATTTACCTCGTGCCATTATGGTTGTTTTGTCAGTAGTAACCATTATATATATTCTAATTATGACTGTATGTATTGGCGTTTTAGGACCAAAATTAACTCAAACTTCAGTTCCATTACAAGCTGCTTTAACTGCAATGATCGGTAAAGTTGGTAGTTATATCGTGGTTGCAGGATCAGTGCTATCAATTGGTGGAATTTGTATTGCATCATCGTTCATTACACCACGTTCCACTGAAGCGCTTGCAGATAATGGAATTTTGCCAAAGGCATTTAGTAATAAAAACAGGAAAAATGCTCCTTATATATCTATTATTGTAAATGCTATTTTAATTTTGGCTTTATCATACTCAGGAACATTTACTTATCTAGCACAAATTAGTGCCATTTCAAGATTTGCTCAATTCATCCCTACTATCATTGCCGTTATGGTGTTTAGAAAAACCATGAAAAATCAACCTAGGGCCTTTAAATTACCTTTAGGTTACACCATTCCAATTGTTGCTTTAGCAATATCATTATGGTTAATCTTTAACACTAAAATTAACTTACTAATATTTGGATTTGGTGCTTTAGTGATTGCATTGCCATTCTACTTTTTAACTCGTGGTTTTCGTGAAAGAAAAATGAAGTAAAATACTAAAAAAACTCGAACTTCGATAGTTCGAGTTTTTTTATTTAACTTTTATAATAATTGCTCTTAAATTAAAGAAAAATTCAAATCTTTTATGCATATATTTAACAGATGCACCTTTTGCTTCAAATTCTTTTTTAAAACGTCTAATCATTCCAGGAGTATTTAACATAAAAATGACTCCACCCGATTTCACAACCCGATTTAATTCTTCAGAAATAGGTTGATAAATTGCTTTTTTACGATTACTTAATTGATCATCACGACCATGAACAGCAGTTGCTACATCAAAACTATTGTCATCGTACGGAATATCAGTAATATCATGAGATTTCAATTGAACCTTTTCTTTTACATCTTCCAATGTAGAATTCTTTTCTAACCTTTGGATGCTATATTGGTAGATATCTTCTACACCATCTACTTCTTTTAAGTTGGTATTTTTAGCCATTTTCAATAAAGCATAACCTGTTCCTGTTCCCAAATCTAGTCCCTTACTTGAAGCAACAAAATCCTGATTATCAACAAACTGGTTAATATAATTTTTCTTGAAAGTAACTGTTCTAAATAATGTCCAAAGTCCTAATAATATCAATATTAGAACATACATCATTAATTTATTTTTATGATCAAAATAAATAGAACCATATAAACAAAATGCAGCAATAAAAGATAACGCAATTATATATGGCTCATCGGTTTTATAACGATACCAATGTTTTACCCAATTTATAATTTTATTCATTATAATTATGTATCCTTTCAAATCTATTTTATAACCTAATGATAACAAATATAGACCTTTTTGCTAAAAAATTAAATATATTTTTACAATTTCATTGTAAAACAAAAAGAAGTTTATACATAAAATAAACTTCTTTAATATTATACTTATTTAGCTTTTAATTCTGATTGAACTAACCACTTATGATTTTTAATATTCATACCTGTTTGTTTATCTTTAAAGTTTACAGTATAAGCAGGTCCCTTATTAACTGAAACAATCTTACCTTTTGCACCTTTCATGCCGTACATATGGTCAGCTTTTACAGTAACTGATTTACCAGCTTTTAATGCCCCTTTAGCGCTTAATTCACTAGCTACTACCCATTTATGATTTTTTACTTCTTTACTGCCATTAGTAGGTTTAAAGTCTATTTTATATAACTTAGTCTTATATACACCAGCTACAGTGGCTTTTGCATTCTTCATACCTTTCATGTGATCTGCTTTTAGAATAACCTTTTCTCCAACATGAAACTTAGCATGCGTATCTTTTTTAAGCCCCTTAGGCATAGCTGAATTCATGTTCATTGTTAAACCATCCATTTTCATCATGTGCATAGATTTCTTTTTATCTTTGGTATGCATAGATTTCATATTCATTGATGATTTATCAGTATGATGCATCTCTTTATTCATCGATGCGTTTGCACCTACTCCACCAAACAAAGATAATGCTAGTGCTGCCATTGAAGTTGTAGCCAATACTTTTGATACTTTCATTATAAAGACTCCTCAAAAATGTATTTGGTAAGATATAATCTTACTTGATTCATTATGTTAGCACTTGCGTATAAAAATAACTACTCATTTGCTCAAATAATATCAATTGATAGATATCACACTTTAATTAAGTTATCATGAAGGTAAATATTAATAAAGAAGGGTTATTATGAATTTTAAGAAAAACGTTGCAACAATTCTCACTGGAATTACATTAGCATCAATGCCAGCAATGGTTGTCAGTGCCAATGGGATGCCTAAAAATAGTTCTAATTATTGGAATAAAGTTAGGTACATAAAAGTAAATAAAAATATCTCAGCTGTTCAAAGAACGGTTAAAAATAATTCTATCCAACCTAAAATTAATAAAAAAATGACCGTTAAAAAGGGTAGTATTTTAGTAGTCGATAGATTAAAAAATAGTCATAATGAATGGCTTTTATTGAATGGCTTAAAAAATAGTAAAAATTCTGTTTGGTCAACAAATCAAAAAAATACTAATTGGATGAGTAAATATACACCGAAGAAAGTTGATAATACATCCAAGTTGGTAACTTTAACTAAAAAAATAAATATTACTGAAAAGACCGTGAAAAATCATCAAATACAAAATAAAACATTGAAAAAATCAAGTCTAAAAAAAGGCTCAATTGTTTATGTAAAAAGCTTTGGTGGTAACGAATGGTTAGTTTATGGTAATAATATGCCTAAAACCAATAAGAATGGTGCTTGGGTTACTAATAATAAAGGCACTAAATGGATGAAGAATTACACACCAAAGCCTGCACAAAGTAAGTTAGTTAAGCTAACCAAAGAAATTAACATTATTGAAAAAGGTGTAAAAAATAATACCATTCAAAATAATGCAATCAGTAAAAATAAACTTCAAGCTGGCATGATAGTATATGTTAAACCTTTAAGTATTTATAATGATGAATGGCTAGTTTACGGTAATAACATTCCTAAGGGTAAAAATAATGGTGTTTGGGTAACATATAACAAAAATCAAAAATGGATGCAAGAACCAAAAACTGTTAAGTCTAATTACAAAACTGTAAATAATAGTGAAATTGGTAATGATTATACTGATGCATATTTATCAGGAGCATTAAATGGTAATGATCAACAAGTTATTGTCCAAGCTGGACAAAAGATTCAAGCTAAAAAACTTGATGATAATACCGAAGCAATCAAAGTTAATAACAAGGAATATTCACTTAAAGTAAAAGATAATCAATTTGCTACTCAAAATAATGTATATATATTTCAAAATGGTAATGTTGGTTCACTTTATGCACCAGACGATGACAATGCTGTGGTTACAAAAGATTACCAACCTAAAGACAATAGTCAATGGCGTCAAATTCTACCAAACAATCAAATGAAAATATTCTCATATTCAGCTCAAAAGAATGGCTGGATTGATATGGGAACATTTAATACTAAACAATAATTATAAAAAAATAAGGATCTGCAATTATGCAGGTCCTTATTTTTTATTCAGCTTCACCAATTGCTCCAGCAATATCATCCTTTGAAAAATCATGTTTCATAAACTCTTCATCATCAACTGGTAATTTTTGTTCTAATTGATCTAATACTTGAGCTGAAACTTCCCCTTTACTAGTGGAGAAGTCTAACAAATGACCTCCCATTGATAAATCGTCAGCAATAAAATGTAGATGAAATCCGCCTACTGCTGAACCATTAAATAGTTGAGGAGAATAATACCCCATAACAGTTCCAGTTACATTTTCACCACTAAATTCATGTTGCTTATGAGCACAACTAACTAAATTGGGATATGGTTTTGATTGTCTATTAATCGATCTAGTTTTAATCTCATCAAAAGTTCCATGAAGCTTAATCGAGAAGAACGTATTTTGCCAATCTTTTATCCCCATAACTTTTTCTTCTAACTTATCAGGAGTCATTGTTGATTCAACATCAAATAATTTTTTATAATCAGCAAAGTGAACATCAGCAAATGGAACGGTAAAATCCCCATCTAATTTATTAACACTACCATGACCATCAATTTGATATGGGATACCATCTTTAATGACTAATTCACCATCCAGTCCATCACCAGTTCCAATGCCAGTATCACCATGTTTTAATAATTCACTTAATTTTAGGGTTCCTTTAAATAATCCTGGAACTAGTAATGCTAAAGTCCCATATTGATATAAAGTATTAGTTTTATTCATTTTAAAACACTTCTTTCTACTTAAATTGTTAATATATTATAGTACATACAAGTAATAAAACAGTTAAAAAAGCTCCATCCCTGATGGATAGAGCCATTTGACAAAAAATATTATTTTAATAATTTCAAGCTTTCACGATTGAAGTCTTCCAAATCATCAGGAGTACGACTTGTAACTAATTTGTGTTTACTATCAACCACAACTGGTGCATTTAATACTTCAGCTCCAGCATAGAACAAGTCATATCTGATAGTTGTGTAAGCTGTTAATTTCAATTCATTAGTTAATCCAGTTTGAATAAAGAATTGAGGACCATGACAAATAGCAAATACAGGCTTATTAGCCATCAAGAATTCTTTAACAAAGTTAACGTAACGAGCATCAACACGTAAAGCATCGGGAGAGCCACCACCTGGTAGTAATAGAGCATCATAACTATCAAAATCAGCATCATCAATTGAAACATCAACTTTTTGAACATCACCATGTTCACCGTGAATTTCATTACCAGCTTTTGCTTCAATAATGTCTACACTGTGACCAGCATCTTCCAAAGCCTTTTTAGGTGAAGTTAATTCTGAATCTTCATATCCGCTTGTAACAACAGCAGCAATCTTACTCATATTAAAATTCCTCCTCTATTCATGTGATCATTTACATGCTACATAAGAATTAATCATGATACAAGTAAAAGAACTTATTCAAAGTAAATAATTGATATCGGCTTGGAAAGTCTATTATAATAAGGTTATACAATATACGGAGGAACCAAAATAATGAAAAAATTATTAAAAATTACATTAGCAACATTTGCTTGTCTATTTATTTTAAGCGCATGTGGTAAACAACAATCAAATGAAAATAAGAAGCCACTTCAAGTACCATCATTATCTAGTGCTTTTGATACAAGTGGTATTTCACTCCAAAAATATGACAACATTAAAGTTTCTAGTAATCAGTTAAAAGGTGGTAGTTCTAAAGAAAGTCTTATGAAGACTTTAGGTAAGCCATATCATACTTCAGACACTAAATTAACTAATAATCAAAATGCTAAAGAATATACTTGGCAATTAGGTAATGATGCCAAAATTAAATACATTTTTGCAATCGTTTATAAAGATAAAATTCTAAGTAAAGGATATCAACAAAACACATCATCTAAATTAGTTAAAAAGGAAACCATTAAGGACTTAAAAAATGGTACTTCTTATAATGAAGTCATAAATAAGTTAGGCAGTCCACTTGCAGAACAAATATCGGACGGTGTACAGTTCTTAACTTATCAAAATGATAAAAATGGAAATGCTGTTAACTTAACATTTAAAAATAGTAATTTATCAGGTAAGAATTTCACTAAATTAAACAAATAGCAAAAAAGGTCACTTTTAACAAGTGACCTTTTTTAATTATCAATATATTTATCAAGTTGTAATGACTGGAGTTCTTTAAACAACTCATCAGTACTCATCTTATTTAAAGTTTCCATAAATTTATCATCATAATTATCCATCAAATCATCAAAATATTTTTTAACTTGTTTAGGATCCATATTATGATAGAGTTTAGCCTTATCTTCTGGTTTTCTTAAATCATAATGATAATTAATATAAAATTTTTTTATGTACCATGCACCTTTAATTTTAGCTTGGTATGTTTTAATTCTTTCATCTGTCCAATACATGTCTTTCCACCTTCTTCAAATCTATTATATATAAAAAGATTCAGAAAGTGAAAGATAAGATGAAAGGCACCTAAAATAATAAATTTTAGATGCCCTTTCTTAATTTTGACCACGACTATATGAATCATTAAATGCTTTAAAATTTTTATCATGTAAATATTTAGCAGCATCTGATAGCCAATTTGTATTACGCAAAAGTGCTCGGCCTTCCATAATTAAATCGGCTTGGTTGTTTTGCAAAATATATTCACATAAACCTGGATTATCTAAAAGCCCAACCGTTGAAACTGGAATCTTAACATCCTGTTTCATCTCAGTTGCAAATTTAGTCTGATAACCATCATGTACCGGAAAATCAGGGCTAGCATCAGTTAAGCCACCAGTTGAAGCATCAATTAAATCAATTCCTGATGCTTCTAGCCAACGACCAATTTGCTGCCAATCAGACATTGTATTTTGAGTTCCTGTTGTATCATAGTCACTCAATGATAATCTAATCCAAATTGGACCACTATAATTGGACTTAACAGCTTCAATAACTTCACGAACAATACGGTAACGCTTTTCTAAACTACCACCATATTCATCATCGCGTTTATTTGAAACAGCTGATAAAAATTGATGTAATAAATATCCATGTGCTCCATGAATTTCAACCATATCAGCACCTGCATTAGCTGCTCTTTTGGCTGCTTTCCCAAAGTTTTCAACAATTTGCTGAATTTGAGGAATTGTTAGTGCATTGGGTGTTCGATAATTATCACTGAATTCAAATGAACTAGGTGCAACTGGAATATCAGCATCACTAGCTTTACGACCAGCATGATTTAGTTGAACTCCAATCTTACTACCCAAATAGTGAATGGAATTAACTAATGATTTCAACTTATCTGCTTGTTGGTCATTCCACAAGCCTAAATCATTTTTAGTAATACGTCCATCAGGTTCCACTGCAGTGGACTCAGTAATAATTAGTCCCACTTGACTAATAGCACGCATCCCATAATGTGCAAAATGAAATGGCGTTAAGATGCCATCTTCATTCTTCACCTCGTACATACACATTGGCGACATAACCACTCGATTTTTTAAATTTAATCCACCAATATTGGCTTTAGATAATAATAAAGACATATTAATTTATCCCCTTTGTTTAGCTTACTTAATGTTAGCAACACTAGCATGCTAATTTTTGAATGTAAAATAAAAACACTCGATTAACGAGTGTTAAGATAATGATTTCATAGCATTGGTAAAGCAATGCATCGAGCAATTAATTTCACCTTTAATAATTCTAATCTTATTATCAACATGTGCTTGATTAATATTATTATTTTGCTTTAAATAACTAACCAAATTATCAATGTCTGAAATCACATTAATTTTTGCATTTGTGTTATCAAAAGCATTTAGTAAATGTGAGCGCGTTCTTTTTAAATTTAATAAAGTTTGATTAATGCTGGTCTTTTCCATGTAAACAACACCTCTTAATCTCCATCATTTTTAATTGATTTTAGATTTTTTCTAACTAAGAATAAATTAATTGCTGCTAAAACAGTCGTTGCAATAAAAACGCCCCGATAACCACCAATTAAAACTACTGCTGAACCAATCATCGGGCCTGAAACATTACCAGCAGCTTGGAAGCTTTGATTCCAGCTAAAAACCTGACTGATTCTTTCTTTCGGACTATATTTAGCTAACATCGCCTGAACTGTTGGTAATAATGCTGCATCTGAAATACCAATTAAGAAACGAGTAACTCCTAGTTGCCAAATATTTTGCACAAAACTAGTTAAAAAGAAAATTAAAATTGAAAATAATATTCCAAATTTTAATATTTGATGGGAACCAATCCGATCACCTAGTTTACCAAAAAATGGCGCAATTGATATCATCGCTACCCCATTCAATGCTTGAATAATTCCTGCAACTAACGCAATATTAGTCGAATGAGGATCCAGCTGTTTTACATACAAACTAAGAATCGGTGAAATTGAATTATTAGTTGCTTGAATAAATAATGTGGTTAAAAACATCCCAAATAAAATTTGAGCTGTAGGAATGCCATTCAAGAAATGAGGTTGCTTTTCACCTTTTTCATGAACAACTGGCGTAAAGTTTTCATGAACAAAAAAGACACTTAGGAAAAATGCAATCAGCATCGCAATTCCAGTGATTAAAAAGGTATAACGATAACCGAATAAATCAGCTATTAAGCCACCGACCATTGGGCCAACTAATGTCCCAGATACATTCCCAGTTGATAATTTCCCAGAAGCATGTCCAATTTTACTTTTGGGTGTTTCAGCAGCTACCAATGCATTGGCATTACTAATAAATCCAGAGAAAATTCCTTGCAATAAGCGCAAAATAATCAATTGCCAAGCATTTGTTACTAAACTCATACAACCAATCACAACTGCCATTCCAAATGAAGCTCTTAATAACATCGGCTTACGTCCGTATTTATCAGCTAAATATCCCCAAAGTGGCGATACAATCATCTTAACAATAAATGGCGCAGCAAAGGCTAGTCCACTATATATTGAAGTTTCAGTCGCATTATAATGACCCAGTTGTCCGATAAATAATGCAATAAAAGGACTAATACAACTAAACCCAATTCCTGCTACAAAGGTTCCGAACCACAAAACATTTAAGTTCTGTTTCCAATTAACAGTTTTCGAACCCAATGTGTCACTCATCTCCTTTATTTATAATACTGATAAATAAAGAATTATAACACTAACAAATTAAATGCAAAAGTTATTGATATCAAATTATATAATGTAAAATGATAAATGGGAGGGCTGTATATATGATTTACATATTATTATTAACCTTGTTATTATCAATTATTTTATCCATCGTTTCATATAAATTAAATAAAACTAGCATCATAAATGGAATATTTATTTTATTGTCTGTTTTTAATATTATTTTTAACTTAGGTTATTTAACGTTTAATATACATATTAGAATAATCAATCTTCCAGTAATGATTTTATTTATGGTAACAAGTGCATTACTTATATTAGTTTATTTAATTTATACAATTATCTTAGTAATTGATGGCGTTATCGTCTGGTCTTATGAAAAACATCGTTTAGCAAATAAATTTAGTTTAATATTAGGAATTATAATAATCATTTATCCTATTATTAATCATTTTGTTTTCAATATTTTTCCCAACCCACTTAATTTAATTATCGAAAGAATAATTGAATTCGGACTACTGTACATTGTTAGTTTTTTTATTGCTTTTTCAATTTCAATAATTATATGTAATTTAAATAAAATTACATTAAACCAAGATTACATAATTATTTTAGGTGCTGGACTAATACATGGTGATAAAATCGGCCCCATTCTAGCAGCAAGAATTAATAAAGCTATCGATATCTATTGGCAACAAATTGAAAAAACAAATAAACATCCTTTCATAATTTGTTCTGGTGGCCAAGGCCATGATGAAACTGTTTCTGAAGGCTTTGCCATGTGTGAATACGCCAATCAACATGGTGTCAATGAAGCTGATGTAACTGCAGAAGAGCATTCAATTAATACAATGACTAATTTTAAAAATTCTAAGCAAATAATTGAGCGAAAACATTTAAAAATTAGTAAAGGTATTTTTGTATCGAGCAACTATCATATCTATCGAGCTAATAAATATGCTAAGATCGCTGGTTTACCAATTAATGGAATCGGCTCAAAAACGAAATTAACAGCTTTATCTCATAGTATTTTACGTGAATATTTTGCAATTATACTGAATCATAAGCTATTAAATTTATTGATTGGACTATTAATTGTAATAACAATAATATTTATATATATTTAAAAAGGCTCTATCTTAAAAGATAGAGCCTTTTAGTTTATTGATTGATATAATCTAATAATTGATACATAATCTTTTTATTTTCTTTGGGCACAGAATGATTAATGATATCAGAAGCATTTTGATTTAAAGCATTATCAGAAGCATAGTCACCATCATTAACAACAATTTCTCTTAGGTCAGTTTGCATTGGCTCAAAATGAAATTGTAGTCCAATAATACGATTGTTCATTATAAAGCCTTGATTTTTCATCAAATCACTAGAAAATAAAAGTTTAGCTTGATTGGGAACTTCAAACATCTCACCATGCCAATGTAGCGCCATTAATTTTTTAGGTAAATCATCTATTATATTAGTTTTCAAATATACTGGTGCCCAACCTACTTCTTTAACTGGAGAGGCAGATATACGATAACCTAAGGCTTTGGCTATTTGTTGCGAGCCAAAGCAAGCACCATAAATTGGAATATCTTTTTCTATTGCTTCATGAATCAATTTTCGCTCTGCTTTAATCCAATCGTCATCATCATTAGCACTCATTGGTCCACCTAATATTACTAACATATCTGTTTCATTAATATTAGGTAATTTATGAAATTCATTAGGATGATAAATATACATATCGTATCCATAATCTTCAGCCCATGAACGAATTAATCCAGGACCTTCATTAGATGCATGTTGTAAAACATTAATGCGCATATCAATTACCTTCTTTTAAATTTATTTAATAATTTTTAACCAACGAGTATTTTCTGGTTTAAACATAACCCATAATTGTTTAGTAGTTTTATGGTTTAATTTTAATACCCAGGTAAAATTACTCCCAGCACTAGTTAATTTAACAATTTGTCCTTTATGTAAGGTAATTTTTTTATCTACTTTAATGTGGTTATATTCAGGAGTCCCTGTAATTTTAATACGATCAACTTTTACTGGTTTAGTAACCCTAACCGTTCTAAAATGATACCAATACTTGGACATTTGACTAGGATTAGATTTTGCTGAGACAGTAGTTCCAACAAAAATTAATAAAAATAATGATAATAAAAATGATATAAATAGCTTTTTCATTATAAATATTTTCCCCCAAAAAATTTAATGTACTTTTATTTTAGCACGATTTTGAAATGGTATATAATAAAGGAAACTATTTCCAAAGAAGGTTTATTATGAAAAAGAAATTATTGGTATTATTAGTACTACCTATATTAATAATGTTTTTTCAAAAAAATAATATAGCAAAAGCTGATTCTAATCCTAAGATTTATAAAATTACAAAAACTAACAGCAATTCTATTGCTAATATAAATACTGCTAATGCAATTAATGTTTATACTAAGGATTTTAAAGGTAAAAATAAGACAAATGCACTAAAAAAAGTGATGACTGGCAAGCAATATCATGTAACTATTAATGGAACTAAGAAAATATATCAAGCAATATACAAAAAAAGAAAATTATTAGGTTACGTTTGGCATAATTTTTTAAATATAGATTATAATCGAACTTTTTCATATCAAGCCTCTAAAAATTTTAGAAAATTAATTAATACCTATCGTAATGAGAATGGAATTAATAAATTAAAAGTTAGTCACAAATTAAATCATGAAGCCAATTTAATTGCTAAAAACGTGGATAAAAACTTTTTACCCAAAAACACCAATAATCAAATGGTTTATTATACAAAATATCATGAAACATATATGCCCACTTCATTTAGTTATCTAGCATTTAAAAAATTTATTTACTTTGATCAAAATGAAAATAATCAAAGTTATAATGCTTTGAAAAATATTAATAATAAATATATTGGTTTATCAGCAATTAAAAGCCCTTTACATTTAGGCAACCATAACGAAATGAATAATTATTATTTAGTTGTTTTAATAAAGTAATAAAACAAGGTAACATTTAGGAGGACTAATCATGTCATTTAAGATTCGTGCTTTAGAAAAAAGCGATTTAACAAGTATTCATAAATTATTTAACGATCCCTTTAACATGCAATTTTGGTTTGAAGAACCGTACTTACCAATGGAACAATTAGACAAACGATTTAATAATGATCTAAATGATAATTCAACTCGCAGTTTTGCGGTTAGTTACAATGAAAATTTTGCTGGTATTGTTGAATTAGTTGATATTGATTTAAGACATCGTCATGCTGAAATTCAAATTATAATTGATAGTGAATTTAGAGGACTAAAATTAGCACAAAAAGCATTTGCAGAATGCATAAAATATTCATTTGAAACTCTAAACTTACACAAAGTTTACTTATATGTAGATGTAGATAATGCTCCAGCTGTAAAAGTTTATCAAAAAATGGGCTTTAAAACTGAAGGAACTTTAAAAGAACAATATTTTGCTAATGGAAGTTATCACGATTGCTACTTCATGAGTATTTTTAGAAAAGACTATATTGAATAAATAAAGAGGTGAGTTCTTATAGAACTCACCTCTTTATAAATATAATTTAGCTATTTATTAGATAATTTTTTAGTTGGTTTAATTAAAATCCAAAGATTAATTAGATGAACTAATCTGCCAACATAGTGCATTTTAGTATTATCAGGAAATCCAGTTAAAATAATGGAGCCTATTAATAGGATAAATAAATAATAAATTGGAATCCCAACATCACGATAACGTCTAATCATCATGAAGATAGTTGGGACTAAAATTATTATAAGATATACAATAATAATTACATTAAATAATACGAATAACTTATTACCATTAGTAAAATAATCCATAACAAGGAATATAAATATCAATAAAATATGAAATAATTGAGGAATCCAAAAGTCTTTTATATTAGTCCTACCTTTATAATTAAAAGCATTTTTCCAAAATTTTAAATATGAATTCATCAGTAATTTTTCTCCTCAAATTATTTTTTACTAGGCATAATCTTGATTATAAAATCTATTATTAATAAAACTAAAATTATTATATTTAAGTAATAAGGAACATTTTCCATAATAGATGCAAAAATTCCCATTACAAATGGGACAAAATTGGTTACTATGAACCAAACAGGCGAAATACCAGCATCTCTGTATCTTCTTATAATTAAGTTAATACTAGGAATAAGAATTATCAATTCATAAATCACAAGACCTATTATTGCAAAAAATAAGCTTAATATTAAATCACTTGCACCTGTAAATACTGAATATATAGTAAAAATAAGTATCGAAATTATTAATCTAATGATAAAGTTCATTAACACTGCAAACCAATATTCTGAGCGACTACTTTTACCCGATAAATGAAAATAATTTTTAAAAAATAATGAATACGATTCAAACAATCCGACCATAATCCCCCTCCTAATGTTATTAATAATAGTTAGATGGTCGTTTAAAATCAATCAATTATTATTTTTTACTAGGTAAAATTGTGATAACCAATCCAACCATAGAAATTATTATACCCATAATATAAAAAATATTAGCTAAATTAGACATAATTAAGAAAATAAACGAAGCTACCACGATAACGAGAAACCACCATGGTGAAATGCCTACATCACGATATCTTCTAACAGACAATGCAATACTGGGAATTAAAATAATAAGACTATAAATAGAAGTAAGTAAATATCCTACAATAATTCCCATTAATATCCCATAACCGTCCTTATTTATAAACATAAATACAGCAACACTTAAAATAAATAGTAATATTCCAATAATTAAATTTACTAAATAGACCCACCAATATTCTGCACGACTACTCTTACCACCAAAATTAGTATAATTAGTAAATAATAACTTGTAAGCTTCCCAAATTCCGACCATAAAAGGCCCTCCTTAAAAATAAATATGTATTAATTATTATATTAATGGATTAACCTAACAAAATCAATTTTATAAAAAACTGTGGTATAATTTTTTAATATTACCTAGGAGGCTTAGTATGGACAATTTAGATCAACTAGAAGCAGAAATTTTAAAAAAAGAACAAAGACTTTCGCCTGAACAACAAAATATTGTAGAAAATAGTGCCAATACTAATAAAGCTAATCCTATTATTGCATGGTTATTATGGTGGTTTTTAGGAGAATTAGGTGGTCATAGATTTTACTTACATCGCAACAACGCATTAGCTATGTTGATAATTGATGTTACTGGATGGATTTTATCAATTATCTTAATTGGCCTCCCTATTATATTATTCATCAGAATTTGGTGGATAATTGATGCCTTTTCCATCCAAACATGGCTACGTGAAGATTATTTATTAAAAAAGAAACAAGCCATTGATATTATTAATAGTAATGATAATTCCACTTTTGACGGACAGTTCACTGCTAAATAACTAGAATGCAATTAATGTTGCATTCTTTTTTATTGAAATCATTTATGCAACCTGTTACTTTATAAGTAACATATTAAAAGGGAGTCTTTAATTATGAAATATGCAATCACAATGGTTACTGGAAAATTCGGTAGAGCCGCTATTAATTATTTAATGAACTTAATAGATCACAAAGATATTATTGCTTTAGCTAGAAATGTAGATAAAGCTAAAGAAGAACTACCTGAAGATATTGAAGTTCGTCCTGGAGATTATACTAATAAAGATCAACTAGTTGAATCACTAAAAGATGTAGACAAATTATTATTTATTTCATCACAACCTGGTGGAGAAGTTTCTCGTTTACAACAACACAAAAATGTTGTCACTGCAGCTAAAAAAGCTGATGTAAAATATATCGCATACACGAGTTTTCCTCATGCCGACAAAGCCGATAACTTTCTATCAAAAGACCATACTGCAACAGAACTATATATCAAAGAAATGGGTATTGATCGTTCATTCTTAAGAAACAATTGGTACTTAGAAAATGAATTAGCTACTTTAAAAGCTGCTAATAACGGTGGTACTTTTGTATATGCTGCTGACAACGGCAAAGTTGGTTGGGCATTGGAAAAAGAATATGCTGAAGGTGCTGTTAAAGTGTTAACTATGGACAAACCTAAAGAAATATACGAATTTGCTGGCCAAAGTAGAAGCTATGCTGACTTAGCAAATGCTTTAAAGAAGGTTGCTGCCAATAATTTCGAAACTAAAAATGTAAGTCTCGATGAATACGAAGATGGAATGAAAAAGGCTGGATTACCTGATGAGGTCGCTAAGGTTGTTACCGATATTCAAGCACTAATCAAAGCTGGTCAATTACAGGAAGACACCGATGATTTAGAAAACGTTCTGGGTCATCCCTTAACCTCAATAAAATCCGCCTTAAAAGAAAACTTGCAATAAATTATAGATAGGTTATTTGCACATGAAATATTCACACAGATTAAGTGATGCCATTCACATCTTAACTTATATTGGTATTTCAGATAGTAATACTGACTTATCTAGTCGTGCGATTGCCGGAAGCATTGATTCGAATCCAAGTTTAGTTAGACGTTTAATGGCTACTTTAAGTAATACTGGTTTAATAAACAGTACTCCTGGAAAAATAAGCTTAGAACTCAGCCGTTCAGCAAAAGATATTAGTTTATTAGATGTTTACAAAGCAATTGAAGAACCTCAATTATTACATGTAGATCCCAAAACTAATTTAAAATGTATTGTGGGTGCTAATATTCAAAAAACATTAGCCGATGCTTACGATAAAATACAACAACAAGCTGAGCAAGAAATGGCTAATATTAGTATTCAAGAAATTGTAGATAGTATTTTAGCAGAAAATAAAAAATAGATTGTATAAAAAAAGATTCCTGTACTCAAAAGTACAAGAATCTTTTTTGTTTAAGCATTGATACCAATATTAGATAATTTATTTACAGATACATTATCTAAATTGTTAAATTTAAGATTTAAATGTTTACCATCATGGAAGAATGTTCCAGTCATCGTTCTTTGACCATCATTAATATAAATTTCAAAGACTGTATTATCAAAATAAATTGCACAATCTTGTAATCTAGATGATCCAAGTAACACACTACGACTATCTTCATCCTCACCAATATTTTTACGAGTTAATTTGAATTTATGCGAGTCTTTATCAAAAGATAGTTTTAGATAACTGTCATCAGAAGCAATCAACATTTCACTATCTTTACCATCTTCAACATTAAATTTAATTAGACTTTGTTTATCTAACTGCATATTATTTTTAATAATATCTTCAGCACCAATTAACGAATTATTTTCTTTAACTGGAGTTTGAATTAATCGGTCATCTTTGATGTGTAGTTCACGAACCATTGTTAGTGCACCTTCCCATCCTTCATTATCTGAAAGATATTCAGTATCTGGCAAACCAATCCATGCTGATTCTAATAATCTACCATCGGGTGCATTAAATAGTTGAGTAGCATAGAAGTCAAAACCCTCATCAACCAAATGCATTGATGATGGATTAATTAATTTCATGTTTTCCCAATCAAAATCATCAGCAATAATATAAGCATTAGGATGAACATTATCATAACTAAATTTAGTATCATCAGCACCTTGAGGACAGAAAATCAATACAACTTTTCCATCAACAAAGCCTAAATTAGGACATTCAGCCATATAGCCTAAATTATCATGACCCAAATCCATTACTTTATAAAATTCCCAATCCTTGTCAACATGCTTAGAACGATAAGTTAGGATTTCACCTTCATTATCAATATTTTGTGCACCCAAAATAGCATAATAGTAATCTCCATGTTTTAGAATTTGTGGATCTCTAAAATGACCAGTAATGCCAGATGGCGCATCATCAATTAATGGATTTGGTAGTTTTTCAATATTATTATCTTTATCCATCCAAGCACCGTTTTGGTATGGATGACGACGATATTCATCATCATCTTCAAAAACGTTACCAGTATACATTAAGAATAGCTTATCATCAACATTAATAGCACTTCCTGAATAACAGCCGTGACGATCATAATAGCGATCTGGGACCATAGGCTTATTAATATTTTTCCAATTTACTAAGTCGGAAGACACCATATGAGTCCAACTCTTTAAACCATGTACACCACCATATGGAAATGCCTGGAAAAATAAGTGCCATTGATTATTAAAATATGAAAAACCATTAGGATCATTTAATAAACCAGTTTTGGTTTGGATATGATAACCCAAACGCCAATTTGATTTTGCAATTTTAGCTTTCAAATCAGCTAATACTTTAGGATCCCAATCTTTGTATAATCGATTTAATCTTTCCATTGTCCAATATTTTTTGTCCATAATAATGACCTCACTTTATTAAAAATGAATCTAAAATATTCACTACTTAAATTTTAACAAAGTGAGGTCATATTAGCTTTTATTTTGACTGATACACTAATTAATTGTAATATCGCCATCCGAACTGGTAAAATTATAAATTTTATTTGATTGTGAATGATTCAAACTAGAATCAACATTGTTATCTCCATCTGAAGCATCAGAATAAATTTTAGCATTATCACTATTATAAACGTCACCATTAATATCGCCATCTGAAACATTTGCTTTCAAACTATGCTTAATATCTTGATGATCAAAACTAATATCCCCATCTGAGCTAGACAAACTCAAAGCATGCCAACTATTGTGTCCCAAGCTAACATCACCATCTGAACTTTCAATTTTACTTAATCCATTATGAATAACGTTGTCATTAATTGAAACATCCCCATCATCACTAGATGCATTTAATGAATAAAATTCATTACTATGAAGTTCAACATCACCATCTGAGCCGGATAATTCACTATGATTTTTATCAAATTTACTGTTTGCAATATATACATCATCATCACCAGAATCTGCTTTTAAGCTACCAGCATGAATATTTTTAGCTTTTACACCACCATCAATATTAATATCATTAGTAACGTTTAAATCACTAATATTAAAATCTGTAAGATCATTTTTGGCTGAAATTGATGATAATTTCATTCCCTTTTTAACATAAATAGTTATTGAAGAATTGTTGTGGTCTAAATAACCTACTCTTAGTAAATTAGATAAAGCAGAAACATTTTTATTCTTAATATTTAATTGACCATTACTAATTGAATATTTTAATTGTTGTTTTTTGGATAATTTAGCTTCAATTTTTGATTCATTTCCGCTTTTAATAGTAACCGGCATTCCCATTGAACCAACATTGGAAACATTAAGATTAATTGAATGAAAGTTACCTAAATTTTTAGAAATCGTATGAGTTATTTTATTGTTAGGATTATTTTGTCCATTGGGTAATTGAAAATCATTTTTAGCAAAACCAATTACAAATAATATAAAACCTAAGATTATAGTTATTCCTGATATTTGCATAATTCTTTTCATTATTTATCACCCTTTCTTTTACCAATTTTGCCATAAGCCCATATACATAACTTTTTAATGCCTGTAATTGTTTTAGAAGAAATCCAGAATAATCCACAAAACAACATAGTTGAAACGGAAATTGCTACTAAACCAGCACCTATAAACATTAAGATAGTTTGCAAATCAAATCTCAAACCGCCAATAATAAAAGCAATTCCTGAGAGAAATACTGATAACAAGACTGCAAATACTGAAATAAAAACAACTAGTGGCATAATAACAAAGAAAACAAAAAACATAACTGCTAGTGGAATTGTAATCGGGGTAGAACAAATTCCTAGTATTACTAACCAAATGGTTTTCATATTTTCACGAGACTTTTTACTATCCTTATTCTTTTTTATTGAATATTCAGCCATGATCTTTCTCGTTAAGAATTTAGGTGTTCCCAAATCATTAACACAATCTTCATAAGTACTAAATGGACCATCAGTTAAGTAGTCAGTATAGAATTCTAATGCACTTTCAGCATCTTCACTGTTGTATTTTGATAAATATTTACGCAATTTCTCTAAATATTGATCCATTTCTATTCATCTCCCATTAATTTATTAATATTGTTTTGAAATTCTTTCCAGTTAAAGATAATTTGTTTTAGTTCATTCTTACCATCGTCAGTAATTTTATAGTATCTACGATTTCGACCTTGATAAGGAGAATCATAAACTGTGACTAATCCTTGTTTTTTTAGTCTACGCATAACTGGATAAATAGTAGAACTTGATACAGAAATACTTTCTTGAATTTTTTGTGTCAAAGCATATCCATAGTAATCATCATTGCTCAAAACACCTAGTACACATCCATCTAATAACTCAGTTGTTACTTTAAGTGCCATTAATTAACACCTTCTTTTTTATGTATTATTTAATATTATATTTAATATAATATATTATACATCGCAATATATTTTTTTCAATAATTATGTTTATAACAATTAAAAAAGGTGTCATTCGTATATCACGAACGACACCTTTCGATTTAAGTTGGGGGTAATTCTACTTTAATAGAATCAGTAATGTAATTATTAAATGAATCGATAAATACATTACCCTTACCATCCTTGTAAACTCCTAGAGGTAAAGCATACTTATTTGAATTTAAGTTTAAATTTTTAATCATATTAATCATCCCCTAATAACGTAACTCATCACAATTAAGTTAACGCTTTAGACGATCACGTCTTTTCATAACTACTTTTGAAATAACTGATAAACTTTTAATTTTAGCTGTAAAATTAAAATCTGTTCTACTCATATTAACCATCTCCTAAATGATTTTATATAAAACTAACGCTTTAAGCGATCCAAACGTTTACTAGGCATTTCAATATTAATACATAAATTTAAAAAATTTTTAGTTTTCATAGTAACATCCCCTTTAGTAATTAAAAATAATTAGTTAAAGGAACGCTTCAATTTATCCAATCGATCAGTCGAGACATTAATATAATTAAAAATACTTCTTGCATCATCTTTGTAAATACCAGTAGGTAATTTAAATTTTTTAACTACCAATTGAAACAACTTTAAACGATTTTTATTATTCTTAATCATATTTATCTCCTCCTATCGATTAAGATTATCCTCATAATACTCTCATTATTTTCTAATGCAATAGTTATGCTCAATTTTTTTATAAAAAAAGAGCTGATTTATTATCAGCTCTTAATCATAAATTTTATTGGGCCATTGCAGGCGTTCTATCACTAGTTCTTTGTCTATTTGTATCAGTTTGATTAAAGTATGGTGAGTACTTATAAATGGCCTTATACATCTTTGATTGACTGTAAGCACTAAAACGATCATTTAGAGTCACAATAATTACTCGATCTTTTCCAGGTAATTGGCTAGTACTTACTAAAGTATTACCAGCTAATGGTGTATAACCAGTTTTTAAGCCATCAACGTGTAATTCAGGATAATATCTTAATCCACCCTTTAATAATTCATTAGTATTATGCATCCATTGACCGTTTTGTTTAGCTCGATAAAGTTTGGATGTATTTACAACATCTGGATATATTTTCAAAACATTTGAGGCAATGATACCTAATGCTTTAGCACTAACTTTGTTGTAAGCATAGTATCCACCATATCTAACTCCATATCCGTATAAATCTGAGTTTTCTAGACCAGATGCTGACACGAAAGTAGCTTGACGACCTAGTCCCCAGTCTCTAGCTTGATGGTTCATTTTTTTAATAAAATTAGTATTAGAACCAGCTACCCATTGGCCTAAAGCAATTGCTGCACTATTTGAAGAAGCAATCACCGTTGCACGATATAAATTATAAACCGTGTATTGTTTACCAGCAGTTAATTTATAACTCCCTAAAGAACGATTTTGACTCATTCTAGCCAAATTATTAGGCATAGTAATCTTTTGATTCCAACCATTTCTTGTACTCTGTGCCTTTTGAATTGCCAAATATAAAGTCATTAATTTAGCAGTTGAGGCTACTGGCATACGCTTATAAGCATTTTTACGATAAAAAACATGTCCATCATTCATATCAAAAGCATACGCCGCTTTTGCAGTTTTCGCATTATCATTCATTTGAATATTATAAGAACTAGCACTGGCAGTAATCCCATTAGCAGTAGCACCTAAAGTTACCAAACTCAATGTAACTAATACTGTTTTTTTCATCCATTTAAACTTCATTAATATTACACCTCTCCAAAATCAATACTAACTACATAGTACTATTTTTAAAGGGGGAATGCGTTTACAAATTGTTACATTTAGATTATGAAAAGATATCTGGCATATTAACATTAAATGTTTTTGAAATATCTTCCATTTGCTTTAAAGTAACGTTATCTATAGATACCCCATTTTTTAGGTTATCATCATAAAATTTATATTCACGGTCTCCTGGTACTATAATTTTTTTACCGGATAAATGTTTTAACCTTCTTAATCGATTAAACATGTCTGAAGCATTATTAGATAAAACATCTAAATTACCAAAAAATGATGGATCTATAACCATAAGGAATTGACTAAAATCATGTTTTCCTTTATTCGTATCAGCAGAAATTGAACCTTGTGCTAATATACCAGTTAATAACTCAACAATAATTGAGTTTCCAAAACCTTTATAGTTAGAATTATTTTCTGAAATTCCGCCCAAAGTAAGTAAGCCTCCACCTTTTTGTTTTTCTGTCAAAGCAGCATTATAAAGACTTTCTTCTGCTTCTTTAGGATCTTTAACAACATTTCTGTTTTTATCTACAACCCATTCACCAGGTAATTGCTCACCTTTTTTATCATGAACTTGAATTTTACCACCAGCAACTACAGAAGTAGCCCCATCGAATACAAATGGATGTGGTTTAGCCGGAAATGTAAAAGAAAAAGCGTTTGATCCCAAAAATGCATCAAAAGCATTAATAGGTACTACTAGTGGCCTAGTATTAGTCATTGAAATTCCAATTAATCCTTTTTGAGATGCTTTTCTTGACCAATATCCTGCAGTTCCAAAATGATTTGAATTTTTTATAACGGCCATTGAAATTGTAAATTTTTTAGCTTTATCAATCAATTTATTCATAGCATTATCGCATGCAATTTGGCCCATATTACCATTAGCATCAATCAATAGACTATTTTGGCTTTCTTTTATTATCTTAAATTTATTTTTTGGTTTAATCGTTTCTTCCTTAACTAATGACAGGTACCATTTCAATCTTTGAATTCCATGAGAAGATATTCCTCTCAGGTCAGCATCAGTCAACGTTTTAGATAACAATTGACTGTTTTCTTTAGAAAAACCGACTTTTCCAAATACACTCTTTAAATATGAAATTTCATCTTTATAGTTAATTTTCAAAAGTATCACTGCCTAACATTAAAATAATCAAATTTTATTATAATTTGTTTTTAATGATACTACGTGGTATCAACTAGTCAATAAAAAATAGAGAAGTTATTAAAAAATAACTTCTCTATTTTTTATATTAAGCTAATTTATCATTAACTGCTTGTTTTTCAGCTTCAACTAAATCAACACGTGTATCAATAGCTTTGGTATCCATCTTAATTTCACGAGTTAAGCCTGGATTATCAACCTTAGGACCAAAGAACTCAGTAAATTCGTCAAAACGAGCACGCGTATGGAAAATACCTGCAGTAACAGTAATAAATGATGCAAATTCCATGTCACCACCAACAGTATCTTCTAACCATTGCCATTCATTACGAATCCAATCCCAGGCAAATTGTTGTCCATCATTATTAGCAAGGACTCCTCTAAACCATGAACGTAAGTCTTGAGGCTTAATTGTATTGCTATCTTCAAAGTTAGCAACAATGATTGCCAATAATTTAGGATCTTTGGTTGAAGTTAGTGCTGCAGCAATATCAGACTTGTAACTTGGATCAGCGGTGTGACGATAATCATCTAATAAATCTTCAAATAAGTCCATATCATTAAAGTTTCTAATCTCATTGGATAATATCAAAACACGAGTATCTGCTGGTAAACCAATTAAATCATCTTTATTATCTTCAAAAATTGCATGGGCTTTATCCATGGTATCTTCATTTTCAGCATATAGTGATGCATGCAGAATCAATGGACGAGTTAATTGGTCATCATTAGATTCACCATCTTTACTATCCCATCCTAAACGTTGAACTTGATCAACACTTAGTTGGTCCATAAAGTGTTTTAAGTTCTTTTCTTCTTTGGATGCTGGTTTAACAAATTTTCTTAAGTTAAATGCTAAACGATATAATGCATCATTCACTACATTAGAATGACTATCAGCAAATTTAGATAGTACTGGAATAACTGATGCATATGAAATTTGACGACTTTCAGCTAACAAACGCAAATCTTGTAAGATTTGCATCTTATCAATTGAACTTAATTCATCAGAGTGATCTAAAATATCGTTCAATAATGATTCATCATATTTAACGATAAAATGAGAATTATTGCCGACGTTAACACGAAATGGTTTACCATTCTTTTGACGTAATTCATCATAATCACCTAAATCAACATGATTATCTTTGAAGATTTCAGGAGCTTCATCATAATTACTATTTAATGGAATTTGCCAGATACGACCTTTATCTTCACCTTCACCAATGAAGAATTGTTTTTGAGTTAATTTCAAATGTCCTTCATCAACCATGGCTGAAACAACTGGGTAACCAGGTTGTTCTAACCATGAGTTCATAATATTTGCCAAATCAATACCTGATGCAGCACCTAATGCATCCCATAAATCATTACCAGTAGCATTATTATATTTATGTGCAGCAAAGTAATTCTTTAATCCTGTTCTTAACGCATCATCACCGATTAAAGCTCTTACCATAACTAACATCCGAGCACCTTTAGCATAAACAATAGCTGGATCAAACAATGCATCAATTTCAGCTGGGTGGTTAACTTGGACATGAACGGATTGAACACCATCAATAGCATCACGTTGTAAAGCAGCTGGTGCTTCTGAAGTTTGGAAAGTTTCCCAAATGTGCCAATCTGGTTCTAATGCATCAACTGATACATATTCCATCATGTTGGCAAAACTTTCATTTAACCATAAATCATCCCACCATTTCATCGTTACTAAATCACCAAACCATTGATGGGCTAGCTCATGAGTAACCACAGTAGCAACTAATTGCTTGGTTGATAATGAAGTATTATCAGGATCAATCAATAGTAAAGCTTCACGATAAGTTACTAAGCCCCAGTTTTCCATTGCACCAGCTGAAAAGTCAGGTAGTGCTAATTGCCAAGAATGTGGTAGTGGATATGGAGTTTGATAAAAATCTTCATAAAATTCGATTGCACGTTTTGCTATATCTAATGCAAAATCCAATTCATTGGATTTATGAGCCTTAGTAGCAAACACGCCTACTTTAACTCCACTCTTAGTTTTAGTCATTTTACTTTGCATATCGCCAAAAGCAAATGCAACTAAATAAGTAGACATGCGAACAGTTTCATCAAAGTAATGGACACCATCTTCAACTCTATTTTCAGGCATGTTAGAAATTGCCATTTCGCCTGGTTTTTCATCAAATTTAATGGCCAAATTAAATTTTGCTTTAGCTTCTGGTTCATCAACACATGGGAAAGCTTGGCGAGCAAAATTAGTTTCAAATTGAGTACCAACTAATTCTTTTCTTTCACCATTAACTTCATAATATGAAGGATAAATACCCATCATTGAATCAGTTAAAGCTGCAGTATATTCAATTGAAACTTCAACTGCTCCTGAACCAGGTAGCTGAATATTAATCATTTCATTATTATCATCGACATCATAAGCTAGATCATCAGCATCTGCTTTAACAGCATTTACTTTTAAACCTTTTTGATGCACCGAAATATTTTTATCAGATGCATTCCCTTGAATTGTAGTTTTACCAGAAATTGTTTTGTCTTCACGATTAACATCTAAGTAGACATCGTAATGTTCTGGTTGGAATCGACTATATAATCTTTGAATTTGTTCCATAGTACCCTCCTAATTTTAATCTTATTTTAACTTATTTTTAATTATATACTATTTTATAGCCCTATGCCATTAATTATATTGTATAAGATGTATTTATTGAATGCTATTAATTTGAATGTACATAGATATTTGTCATTTATAAAAATATATTACATTGTTTTTTAATATAATATCTTATTGTTTTTTATCCAGTGATTACCATTATAATAAAACTTATTTTTTGAACCTATCCACTTCATCCCCTTATATAGAAACAAACGTGACCCTTTTGGTGTCAATATTTTATTATATTCTTTAGGATCAAAGTTGGACTGAATTGTTTTACCTTCTAGTGAGGTATTATCAGGACCAATTTCGTTGCCGGAATCTAAATAATATATTTTATTACTATGATCAAGTTTAGCTAGATAATTTCCCTTAATTTTTTTAATATAAACAATTCTTTTTGTCTTACTAGAAATTTCTAATGCGGACTTTTTAGCTTTTTTAAGATTATCAGTAAATTTAGCAAGCTCTTTAGCTTCTGGATCACCGTCTTCGTAGTCACCCAAAGCTTCATCTGCATTATCATATTTATTCATAGATTTTAATGTAGGAAATAATAAGATAGAACTACCAAAATTACCACTGACTGCACTATTATTAAATTGACCACGATACCAAATTTTATCATTAAAATCGTTTATTTTTGCTTGCTTATAATATACTTCTTTAACTGGTAAATTATATTTATAGTCATTAAGTAATTGGATTTTGGGAACTCCATGAATCTTTGCATACATTTCAGTTTGATGATGCATATCAGTGCTATTACTATCAGGTTTATTAGTTAAAACAGTAAAGGTGTTAAATAGTGCAGTTACATAAGCCTTGCTTCCAGCCTTTAAAGTTTGTCTTTTAATAACTTTTCTTTGCCAAGCATTATCAGCATCTTTGTAGTCTTTAATCCAATCAATTTTCATTGGGGAAGTTAATTGAACATGACGCCAATTTTCCCAATAAGAATTCATCATAGTTGGAATATCACTTTTCATAATCTTACTTTTATGCTTTGCTGACACTGATATTGTTGGTAATATAAACAATATTAATGTAAATATACTAATTAATAACTTCTTATTTCTCATAATTTTCCTTCTTTATTTAAATTTACATACATCCTGGAGAACCCATCATCGCCATTAAAACTAAATATAAAAATAGCATCGCAATTCCTTGTCCTGATAAAAATATATAATAAGATGGTGTTTTATTATTTTTATCTAAAGCATCATGAACAATATAAGATCCTACTACATATATATTGGAAACTAACCAAATAATTGAAATTGTAGTTCCAAATAATTCACTGGTATCATATAAAAAAACTAGTTGGATTAATAAATCAATGATAAAAGACCATGAAATTAATGTGCATATCCACATTTCCCATCTTTTGTTCCTTATTCTATACATAAAATTCATCTCTAATTTTTCTTATAAATTTTTAGTTTATCAATATGAAAGCTACCATTAACTGATTTAACTGTAATATCAGCAACCTTATTATTAACACGAAAAGCTCCAGCAAAATTTTTATTATAATAATCAACTTCACCATCGATTTTAGCCTTAAATTTTTTATGATCAGCTAAATATTGTCTAGTGTATGTATCATTTAACGCACGTTTATTTACCTTACCAGTATTAAGCTCTTGATTAACAGTTGATTCGGCTTGATATTGTACAATTTGAAATGAGCCGACAATATACATTACGTAAGATGCAAATAAAGTACAAATTAAAAGTAATGTTCCTAAAACAAAATGATGACCTTTATACAAAAAACACACCATTAAAAAAAGAAACAATAATACAATTGTTACACATGAAACAAAAATAATATAATCAATAATTTATCACCTCTTGGGTATTACAATAATTTAAATATAAATATTGGTCAAAATTACATTTTCTTAATAGCATCGTAAACTATTTTACTAATTGCTTTTGAGCTTTCTGGTTCTTCTTTCATTAACCAACGACTAATAATATTCATATAGCCACCAATAAAGAAGTTCAGTACATATTGTATTTTTTCATCATCGTTATTAATATGCCAAGGCATAGCAACATTTTTATAAACACTTTTCAGATTAGATGAAGATTTTAGGAATAGATTAAAAAATAAACCTTGTTTGATTAAAGTTCTAGTTTCATCCCTTTTATTCCAAAAAAATTCAAAGAATGTTTGTAAAACCATATCGAATGATATTTTCTTATTACTAGTTATCAAATTATTTAACTCAGCAAAATATTCATTGATTGTCTCATTATAGTAATAATCTAATAAATCATTTTTATTTTTAAAATATCGGTAAAAAGTTCTGCGAGCTAAATCAGCGTTATCAGAAATATTGGTAACTGTAATGTCATCATAATTTCCTTCATTCATTAGTTGAAATAACGATTTTATTAACCATTTTTTAGACATTTTTGAAATTCTTTCTTTTCCATTCATATGTTTTTTCTCCTTATTATGTCACACAAATCACTAGATTGTAGCACTTATGCTGATTATATTGACTTAATTTATTAACGACATTATAGTTAAAAATGAATTGATACACAAGTGTGACATTGATGCGCATCTGAGTTTTTACACCTGTATAAATTCAAAATGAATTAAAAAAGAGGTTATCAATATGATAAAGAAAAAATTCATTTTGCCAGTTTTAATGTTAGCCACCATATTATGTATGATGGATGTTTCAATAATGACTATTTTGTTACCAGATATTCAAACCGCTTTTAATCAAATTTTAGAAAATTTATCATGGACTATCAATGTATATACCATTGTCTTTGCAACATTAATCATTCCTTTTGGTAGGTTAGCAGAAAAAATTGGACAAAATAAATTTGTATTTATTGGTTTAATTGTATTTGGAACTGGATCTTTTCTATCAGGTTTTTCATCAAATTTACCAATCATGTTATGTGCTAGATTCATTCAAAGTGTTGGTGCTGCAGCTATTATTCCGACTAGCATGGTTATTGGTATTTCACATTTTAGTGTTAAAAATAGAAATAAAGTGGTTGCTGCACTTGCTGGTTCCCAAGGACTAGCAGTAGCAATTGGACCAAGTTTTGGTGGTACTATTGCCCAATATTTAAGTTGGCGTTGGGCATTTTACATCAATGTACCACTAGTACTAATTGCTTTAATTATTTTTGCATGCATCTTACCAATGCATAATGAAAAAACCAATAATGCAAAAATTGATTATATTGGTTCAATTTTAAGTATGATAACTCTATTTGCATTGTCACTTGGCTTAGTGCAAGGAAACAATTGGGGCTGGTCGTCCTTATTAACTATTTCTCTATTCATAGGATCAGCTGGAGCATTTATTTTATTCCTTATTGTTGAACTAAAGAGTTCCCATCCTATGATTGATATGTATTTGTTTAAAAGTAGAAACTTTAATGGTGCAAGTTTAGCTTTAATTTTAGCTAACTTCTTATTAGGTGGCTTTGCCGCACTAATTCCTACTTTTTTAACTAGAATTCATGGTCAAAGTGAACTAAATGCTGCCTTAATTATTACTCCTTACTCAATTGCAGTAATGTTTTCCACCATCACTTCATCATTATTAGTTAAAAAATTAAATAAAAAGTTATTTATTGGTGCTGGATTTATTATTATGGCTATTGGATATTATTTCCTATCTATAATGAATGTAAGCAAAAACTACCATCAATTATTAATTGGTGCGATTGCCCTTGGGTTAGGTTATGGAATGGTTGCAGCAACTGCAAATATCTTGGCAGTTTCAGATTTTAAAGGAAGTTTATTGACTGATTCACAAAGTGTATCCAACGTTTTAAGACAGGTCGGAATTGTCATTGCTATAGCTACATTTATGACTTTATTATCAGGAAATGTTAGAAATGCCAAGCAAAATACTCTTAATTATGCTAAAAGTCGGGTCGCTAATTTAAATTTATCTACTTCTGTTAAAAGAAAAATTAATAATAAGTTAGATCATAAATTAAATCCTAATAGTAATAATGTCACTAACGTTAAAAATTCAGTATCTTTTGATGGAGAAAAAATATCACAAAAGCAACGTGAAACAAAAATTAATGATGTTTATAATGATAAATTAACATTGCTTGCATTCAAAAATAATGTCTCTGAAAGTAAGATTCCTCAAGCAATGAAAACAAAATTAAAAGGAATAATTATGCAAAAAGTTAATAACAAAATTAATGATACCTTGCGAAAGGATAATTATAAAATAAATAATTTATTGCACGATATTAAGCATCATGCAAAACATCAATTGAATAAATCTTTCTTAGATATTTATAAAGTTATGTTATTGATTCCTATCATAGCTTTGCTAGTATTGCCCATATTTAAATTTGATAAAAAAATATAACAAGACAAACAAAAGGCGGAAAGGATTTAAACCTTTCCGCCTTTTATTTTATAATTGATCACTATAATAATGCTGTAATGTTCTTTTTTCGTAGGATCCAAGTCCATATTCATGGCTATGAATACTGTCAGCGTGCATAATAAAATAACGATTATGTAACTTACGGCTATCATGAGCAAAACCTAGGGCATGTCCTAATTCGTGAGTAGCAATTTGTGCATTAATACGAGGAGAATTAAAGAAGGTTCCACCTGTCAAATAACATGTTACAGAATGATTTTGATTATTAAATTGATTTACCGTTAATCCATCGACATCTTGACTGTCTGTTTCAGATAAATCACCTTTAGCATTATCTTGAGGACTATCAACATGTAAATTAATTGTCATTGCCTTATTATCATGACGATCAGGAACTATTTTCACAACTCCCAAGCGATTCCAATTGGTAATCGCTTTTTTCCACATTTTCTTTTGGGCTGCGTAATGAAATCCAGAATATTTATAATAAACCTCATGTTCAGCGTTCAACTTTAATTCAGTTGGTTTAGCTTCTGAATTTTCTGATGTTTTTTCTTGACTCCATGGTGCCAACTTAGTTTTAGCTTGCACATCCTGGTTAGATAAAACAAACCCACCACTAACCATAATAAACAATGCTATTAACAATTTTTTCATAGCGTATATCTATCTCCTTCACATAAAAAACAAATTACTTATAACAATATAATTAATATTATCACAAGTCATTTTACTTGACAATATGGTCTTTATATGAGGTTGGACTCAAAAATACCGATGTTTAATATTAAACATCGGTATTTTATATATTATTTTTCAATTTTCTTTTTTAATTCTTCATAACCAGGCTTACCTAGCAAAGCAAACATATTCTGCTTATAGTCTTCAACTCCTGGTTGATTGAATGGATTAATGCCATTCAAATAACCTGAAACTGCAATAGCAAATTCAAAAAAGTAAATTAATTCACCTAAACTATATTCACTTTGATTCTTTAAGTTCACAACCATATTAGGTACGCCACCATTAGTGTGTGCAATAATTACACTTTGAAAAGCCTTATTATTAACATCATTCATTGACTTACCTTCAAGATATTGAATTCCATCATTATTGTTGCCAGTAACCGGTATTTTAAAATCTGATTTAGGTTCATCAATCCTAACAACTGTTTCCATTAAATTACGCATTCCTTGTTGAATGTATTGACCCAAAGAGTGTAAATCAGTAGAAAAATTAGCAGAACTTGGGTAAATTCCTTTATTATCTTTTCCTTCTGTTTCACCAGCCAATTGTTTCCACCATTCAGCTAAAAAGCGTAAGTTTGGTTCATAGTTTTCCAAAATTTCATTAGTGTAACCCTTGCGATATAGTATATTACGATAAGCGGCATATTGTAATGCTCCATTATCTTCTAGTTCAGCATTCATATAATGTTCCTGCCCATTGGCAGCACCCTGCATTAAGTTATCAATGTTAGCACCAGATGCAGCAATAGGGAGTAACCCAACTGCCGATAATACTGAATAACGTCCACCAATTCCATTAGGAATGATAAATGATTCATAACCATTCTCATTAACTTCTTGTCTTAAAGCACCATTTTTAGCATCAGTTGTTACATAAATACGTTGATTAGCTTCATCTTTACCATATTTATTAATCAATAATTGTCTAAAAATTCTAAAAGCAATTGATGGTTCAGTCGTAGTTCCTGATTTAGAAATAACATTAACTGAGAAATCTTTGTCCCCAATTAATTTAATCAAATCATTAACATAGGATCCACTAATTGAATTACCAGCAAAAATCACTTTTGGATATTTATTACTATCTGCTGATTCGTAAAAATTATCATGAAGGAAATCAAGTGCCATTTTAGCGCCTAAATATGAACCACCAATGCCAATCACAACTAAAATTTTAGAATCCGATTGAATCTTTTTAGCAGCTTGCTTAATGCGATTAAATTCTTCTTTATCATAATCAGTTGGTAAAGTCATCCATTGACGCATCTCATTTTCAACGCCATTCCCATTCAGCAATTCATCACGAGCGGTATTAAGCATCGGTTTAATTTCATTGATTTCATTTTCATTTACAAATTTTTTTAATGCAGAAATATCAAATTTTATATTTGTCATTAGTTGCACCTCCAACTAAATTTTAACAATGTTTTCCTTATAATATTGTTTTAATGCAAGCGAAAAGTTTCCAACGGTAGCAGATCCATTATGTGGAACATGTGGCATTTGAATATATTCGTTCAAATCGTCTACTGCCAAATAATCATTAAAAATTTGTTTAAAATTTTTTCTCACCATCTGCAAAAATGGTTCACTAACAACTCCACCACCAAAAATTATTTTTTCTGGTCTTACAAAGAGTGTAGCTTGAACTGCCGCTTGAGCCACATAATATGCAATGTAATCCCAAGCTGGATCACTTAATGGTACATCTTTTCCATTCTTACCTGTTCTTGCATTAAATGTAGGCCCAGAAGCCAATCCTTCCAAGCAATCGCCATGATATGGACAGATACCTTTAAAGTCTTTATCACCTTCAGCTCTTTTTAAACGAACATGCCCAGCTTCTGGATGTCCAACATGGCCTAAAAAATGACCATTATCAACAATTCCAGCTCCAACACCAGTCCCAATAGTGTAATAAACAAGTGAATGGATTGGTTTGTGATTCTTAATCGAGGTAATATATTCGCCATAAGCAGATCCATTCACGTCGGTTGTCCAATACATTGGAATATCAAAATATTTTTTCATAGTGCCTAAGAAATTAGTATTGGACCAATTTTTCTTAGGAGTATCTGTTATATATCCATATTTAGGATTATCAATTCTGACTTCAATTGGCCCAAATGATGCAATGCCAATTGCTTTAATGTCATCAAACTTTTTAAAATATTCTACACATTTTCCAATTGTTTCTTCTGGAGTAGTGGTTGGAATATGAATACTATCTTTAATGTTGTAATTTTCATCACCAATCGCACAAACAAATTTAGTGCCACCAGCTTCAATGCTACCAAATAACATTAAAATCACCTCGTATGATTATCACAAATAATTGTGAATATTTTGCTTTATTATTTTTCCTACAAGATAAAGATAGCACTTTTTGTAATCGCTTACAATAAATAAAGTTCAAAACTATTGTAAACGTTTTCATAAAGTGGTATTTTTTAATTGATTAAAGTTATTTTTAATCATGAAAAGAGGGATTAATATGTTACTTTTAGGAAGCATTGAACTAAGTGATAATGATGTAACATGTGCTATTAGTGATAGTCAAATGAATATTCAAGATAAAGTTACCTTTCCATTAACTAAGCCCAGCGAAACTTTCGACAAAATTATCAATTACTTTCAAAAGGCACCTACCGTACAAGCGATTGGGATTTCATCTTTTGGTCCGTTAGAACTAAGAACATATTCTGCTAGATATGGATATATTACCGATTCGTCCAGAAAAAATTGGAATAATATTAATTTGCTAGGAACTCTAAAACATTATTTAAAAGTGCCAATGACATTTACAACTGATGTGAACAGCACAGCATACGGGGAATATATTTTTTCTATATTAAATAGTAATCCTGTGATGTCATTAGTATATATGACTATTGGAAAAGGTGTTGGAGCTGGAATTGTTAATGATGGTGAGTTAATTGGATACAAAGGTAGTCCAGAAATTGGACATATTTATCCTAAGCGTCATCCCAAAGATCAAAATTTTAAGGGTACTTGCCCTTATCAAGGAGATTGTTTAGAAGGATTAGTATCAGAAGAAGCCATTAAATCACGTTTCAATAAAAGTTATAAAGAAATTTCAATGTTTAATCCTATCTGGGATATTGTTGCATATTATATTGCCCAATCTGTAATTCAAWCCACACTATTAATTCGTCCGCAAAAAATTATTATTGGCGGTGACATTATAAATAAAATTGAAATTAAAAAAATAAAAACACAGTTTGCAAAATTATTTAATAATTATTTAAATGTTGGTGATAGCAATCAACTAAATGATTATATTGTGTTACCTTCAAATTCAAGCACAAAATTATCAATTATTGGTAACGCTGCATTAGCTAAGAAAGCTTATTATGCTAATAATTAATATCTAAGTTTAGGTATGATTATTAATACTGATATGCAATAAAAATTTTATAATTATAAAAAAAGGATTAAATTATCAAAATAATATATTTCGATAATTTAATCCTTTTTAGACTTATGTTATAGCCCGTTATATATAATTAGAAAATGAATTATTTAGGATGTGTTTTTCACAAATACTAGTCTAGCAACTGATTTAGTAAGTTAATATTTTAGATTGTTGGAAGTCTAATTCGATTAACAATGGTTTCAACGTAATCAATAAATTTAATATTTTTCATAATCACCATCTCCTCTAACTAATAAATTAATCATTAGTAGAAGTAAGGTTTTAGTCGATCCATACGCTTTTTATCAGGGGCAATAAAGACACTGCCTTTTTCATCTTTTTTATTTTCACTTAAAAATTTACTTCTAACAAAAAATCCAAAATTTAATTTTTCATTTGTTTTCATAGACAATGCCCCCTTAAATCTATTGAGTTGTCATTTTTATAAATTAATTTTTCATTCTACCAAAAGTCCATTTGTAAAATTTATTTGTTTGGCTGTTTTTCATATAATCATCCCCTTACAATCATTAATGCTTTAATCGATTCATCAACTTTTTAGGAATGGTAATAAATACACTAGCCTTGCCATCTTTGTAAATACCAATTGAAATGTTTTTACGTTTAAAATTAAATAATGAATTGTTTCTGGTTAATTCCATGTATAACATCTCCTTACTTTAACTAATTAAAATTAGTTTACGAGAGACTTTAATTTATCTAAACGATTTTCGGAAATATTAATATGATTAAATACATTACCTTTTTCATTCTTGTAAATGCCGGTTGGAAGATTCATCTTTTTAGTAACCAAATATAAAAGATTTAATCCTTTTTTGTTATTCTTCATCATAATAATCTCCTCCTAACAATTAAGATTATTTACATTATATTCTCATTTATTTTTAATGCAAGTGCTTTTTGTAAAAAAATAATCTTTTTATTATTTAAATATACAAGCCCTTTGTTAAAAGCGTATATGCAATGATTAATCAAAAAAGCCTCGCAATTATAGTTGCAAGGCTTTTAATCTAATTTTAATTTTAGATTCGTCATTTTTAATATTGCATTTCATAAAATACTTTCTATAATATCAAGAACCGCATCATTTATGGTACGGACTACCTTCATTAATCATAAATGCCCGATAAACTTGTTCGGTTAAGACTAAACGCATTAATTGATGAGGTAAAGTAAATTTACCAAATGAGATTTGGGTATCGGCTCTTTTCAAAACTTTTGGTGATAGTCCTAGTGATCCACCAATCACAAAAGTAATATCTGAATTACCATATGTAGTTAACTTATCTAATTCTTTTGCAAATGCTTCAGAAGTTCTTTCTTTACCTAAAATAGCTAAAGCATAGACGTATTCACGATCTGAAATTTTAGCAAGAATACGATTACCTTCCTTATCCATCACATTATCCATTTGTGACTGGCTAAGCGATTCTGGAGCTTTCTCATCTGGAACTTCAATAATCCGAAATTTACAAAATCGTGATAAACGCTTAGCATATTCAGCAATTCCAGCTTTAAAGTACTTTTCTTTTAATTTTCCTACTACAACTAGTTTAATATTCATTTGTGAAATTTTCCTTTCGAATGTATGTTCGCACCATATTTAGTATTAAATTTTTTTATGTATACCACCATTATGGTTGGTGAAATGTCAAGACTATCCACAGAGTTATCCACAAGCTGTGGCTAATTTATTTTTTGTGTAACAGTTAATAATTCCTTCCATATCAGCAATGATAAATCTATATTTTTACGTGGAACATTTTTATCCACAGAGTTATCCACAAGCAAAATGGTTTTGTTAACATAAAAGAAGCAAAAACTTCTTAATCCCTTTATTAATGGTAATAACTAATCAATACAATATCTTAATTACATATATTTCACATTATATCTTTAATATGTGAAATATATGTACATACAATTTCACAAATTGATTATTTAATATTTATATTAATGTTCGGAATTCTATAAATTAATAATAACATTACATTAATGTTTATTATTGTAACTAAAAAATAAAAAAGTTTCTACTTTAAACTAAATAGAAGCTTTTAATAAGATTATTTTAATTATTTTTCTGGTAATTCACCATCAACTATTTGATTTAATGTTGTAATTGATGGAATAAAAAATACATTCCCAGTTACTGGATCAGAAAAATCTAATAAACGATCAGATTGTCCAAACATATTTTCCAGCATACGTTTAGTAACCGTCCAGTGTCTGGCATATCCAATAAAGTAAGTTCCAGTTACTCCTTCACTAGGGTTAGAAAATGGCACATTCATTCTCACAATTTTATGTTCAATTCCATCATCATTATCTTGTGATGCTACATTGTGTGAATTAGCTAATTTGTCTTCGTCTTCAAGTTCTAAATCATTCATTTTACGGCGACCAACAGCTCTTTCTTGATCTTCAGTCTTTAAATTATTCCAGGCATCCATATCATGAATATATTTTTGCGCAAATGCATATGAACCGTTAACAAAATCAGGGTCTTCGTCTCCAATGATTGCATATGAAGAAGCCTTTTGTACTTCTGGATTTTCTGTTCCATCAACAAACCCAATAATAGAACGTCCTTCAAAGTATCTGAACCCCTTGGTTTCATCAGTAACTTCAGTGAAGTCACGATAATATTGACGAATTAAATCGGCAACTTCATAAACAATGGCTTCAGAATCCGCACGAATATGAATAAAAATATCAGCATCTGTTTCAGGTGCAGTATATTTAGGTCCTTCAATCGCTTCAAAATTTTCTAATTCAGCTGGTTTTTTAGCTTCAGGAAATAAATATTCCCAAACACTATTTGAAAAACCAAAAGTTAATTTTAGATGATCATCAGGATAACGAATATTCATTGAACGCAAAATTGCTTGTTCCCTTGAAACTAAGTTCGCCACCTTAGATTGCTCTAATTTTTGATCTTCACGTTTTAATTTTAATGTTGTAAATAAAACATTTTTACCAGCATCTTTATATACATCTTGAGCATCTGTTGGATCAAATTTCATATTATCAGCCTTCTTTTATTAATTATTACTTTATATTAATTACAAATTAATTGTACAACTATTTAAACATACATATCAACAAAATTTGAAAGCAATTTATTTGTTTATATAAATAATTTAGACGATAATATAGTTTGAATTATGTAATAAGGAGGAACATTTATGACTGATAAATTAACTACTAATGAAGGTCAACCTTGGGCAGATAATAATCATTCTTTAACTGCTGGCAATCGTGGCCCTGTTTTATTACAAGACTATCAATTAATTGAAAAATTAGCTCAATTTAATCGTGAACGTATTCCCGAACGTGTGGTTCATGCTAAAGGGGCTGGTGCTAAGGGTGTATTTAAACTAACTCGTGATATGAGTGACTACACTAAAGCTGATTTATTTAATGGCAAAGGTAAAGAAACTCCAATGATTATCAGATTCTCTGAAGTTGCTGGTGAACAAGGTTATCCTGATACTCTTCGTGATGTCAGAGGATTTTCTATGAAATTCTATACTAATGAAGGTAACTACGATATTGTTGGTAACAATACCCCAATTTTCTTTGTTAATGATCCATTGAAATTTCCAGACTTTATTCATTCACAAAAACGTGATCCTGCCACCCATCTAAGATCACAAGACATGCAATGGGACTTCTGGGCACATTCACCTGAATCACTACACCAAGTAACATACTTAATGGGTGACCGTGGTAATCCTGCTAGTTATGCTAATATGAATGGATATGGTTCACATACATTCAAATGGGTAAATGCAGATGGAAAACCTTGCTGGATTAAATATCATTTTATTTCAGAACAAGGTGTCAAAAATATGACTGAAGAACAAGCTGAAAAAACTTCCATGGAAAATACTGATTATTTAATTCAAGATTTATATGACCGTATTAAAAAAGGTGATTATCCTAAATGGAAAGTTTGTGTTCAAATCATTCCTTATGAAGAAGGATTGAACTATAAATATGATATTTTTGACGTTACTAAAACCGTTTCACATAAAGACTATCCACTTCAAGAAATTGGTGAATTTACTCTAAATGAAAATCCAGCTAATTACTTTGATGATGTTGAAGAAGCTGCCTTTTCACCTGCTAATATGGTTCCTGGAGTTGAACCATCAATGGATAAATTACTTCAAGGTAGACTATTTGCATATAAAGATGCTGAAAGATATCGCTTAGGTGCTAACTACGAAAAATTGCCAATCAATCGTCCTAAGAATGAAGTTCACAATTATTCACGTGACGGTTTCATGTCACAAGGACAAAATGGTGATGTCAACTATGCACCTAATGGTGAAAATGGTCCAACAGAAGATCCACATGCAAAAATTAAGCCTTATAAAGTAGATGGTGAAGCTGGAAATTACAAAACTTACGATGCAGATCCATACTCACAAGTCGGCGCTTTATACAATGTATATTCAGATGATGAAAAAGATCGTTTAATTGAAACCCTTAAAAATACTCTAGGTACAGTTAAGAGTCATGAAAATAAAGTTCTAGAAACTCGTATGTTCTACAAAGCTGACCATGATTATGGAACTCGTGTAGCTAAAGCTCTTGGTTTAGACATGGATGAAATCACTAAAGAAGATTAAAAGAATAAAGATTTTTTAAGATTGTCAATATGGCAATCTTTTTTTTATACATATATATGATAATATTGTACACAATATGTCAGAGCTGTAATATTAAATAATATAACTGTAATTATCTAATAACGTTGCTGATACATTCTCCATGTATAGTTGTAATTACAAATTAGCAAACGAATTAAATTAAACTGATTTAAATACAAGGAGAAATGTTATATTTTGAATAGTCTTAAAAAATCAATTATTAAATACACAGTAATCGCGCTAGGTACATTTGCAATATTATTTGCATTTAACCTATCAACTAACAACCAAAATAATGTTCAAGCTTCTACCAATTGGCAAACAGTTGCTGAAAAAGGTTTATCAAAATCACAAGTTGCTGCTAGACGTTGGGTTTCATTTCATGAATCTACCAACAGATATTATGCAAGAAATGGTAGTTGTTATGGTAAATTCCAATTAAGTATTGGTTATTTACATGGTAATTATTCACACAAAAATCAAGAATTAACTGCTAATCGTTATGTTAAGAATCGTTATGGTACATGGACAAATGCCAAACATTTTTGGCAAATACACCATTGGTATTAAAATAAATAATATCAAAAGCTCATCATTATATTTAAATGATGAGCTTTTTTTTAAATAATGATAAAATAGCTTTAATAAATAAAGAATTCGAGGTGTTAAATATCAACAATTATTATGTAGTTGATAAATCATTACTACCAGAATCTTTTGGTCGTGTAATAGAAGCACGCAAATTATTAAATAATGGAAAAGTTAAAAATGTTAGTGAAGCTGTCAAAATAGTAGGTATTAGTCGTGCCAGTTATTACAAATATAAAGATTTCGTATATGAAGCTGAAAATAGCACACATCGTAAAGCGGTCATTTCTTTTCTATTGAATCATAAAAGTGGCATCTTATCTGAAGTATTAAATGGCATTTCAAAAACTAATGCTAACGTCTTAACTATTAACCAAAACATTCCAATAAATAATATGGCCAATGTTGTAATTTCTTTAGATATTAATCATATGAATATATCAGTAGATGAAATGCTGGATAAAATAAGGAATTTAAAAGACACTAGTAAAGTTAGATTAATAACTATAGAATAAAAAAAATAGAAATCCATAAATGGATTTCTATTTTTTATATAATTGTTTGTGATTTAGTGTTATATGAAGCAGGTGATTCTTTAGAAACTAAATTAGTCACTCTTTGCATATGATCTCCAAAATCACGAATTAATTTTTGAATTTGTAAATATTCATCATGTGCTTCTAAACGATTCATTCTTTTGATAATTGCGCGACGTTCACGATTACGAAAACATAATTTCAATTGACGACTTACATTCAATATTTCAGTTAAACAAAAAACATTAACTGACATAGGTGAAGTCCCTAACATTTGACTAGAAATATGATCAATAATTTCTTGATTGGTTTGATGCTTAGGTACAAAAGTTCTTACTTTGTGTAAAAGTCCCTTTTTCTTTTCAACTACGTGTCCATATTCAGCAAATTGTTCGCCTAATGCCATATAAGTATGCTTCATAACATCTATATTTTGCAATAGTTTGGCAATAACTGTATCAACATCTGAATCCTTATTTCTCTCAATCAAATCCATAAATGAATTTAAAAAGTACAATTGATGTGGCAAATTATTAGAAATTTGTATCTTATTATCCGCACCTATACTAATAACATCTGCAGCTGCTAAATCTATTAAACAGCTATCGACTAGGTATGCACGTGAACGAATATTTTTTAACATTACTCTACTATCTTTTGATTTACTAGTAATCAAAAAATACATTTCAGCAGTTGTAAGTGCCATAATGTAGCCTCCGTGAAAAGAATAGCAATATTTTACCACTTAACAATCAGTTTTGCAGCAATATTAACTAATTTTGTATTTCATTTTTTATTTTGTTAGCACGTTCAAAATCATTGGTAAATAGTCCTTTTATATGTTTTTTTAATAAAAAACGCAAACGTAACATGTGATTAACAGTAAATATTAATTCTTGATTTTCAATATTTTCTTGAAAGAATTTCAAGTGTAAAGCATTAAGATGATGTTTTTGCATAAACATTTGTGGATGTTTAATTTTTCTTACTGATAAAAAACAAAATCGTTGACTACTATCAATCTTTTGAGCAATCTTCAAAGAATCCATATTAAAAGATGAATAAATAACCGGATGACACAAATGATATTCACTCATCATTTTAATAACAATGTGTTCAATGCCACGATAATGGATTTTATTAGTTTTAAATTCTAAATTTAAATAAATATTTTTATTTTCAACTAAATCTAACAGTTCATTTAATGTAGGAATGGGTTCATAGTTATCTAAAGAAAATTTACGAAGCTCATCTAAAGTGTAATCTTTGACAAATCCGCGACCGTTAGTGGTTCGATTAATTTTTTCGTCATGAATTATAACTGGGACATTGTCCTTTGTTAAATGCACATCAAATTCAATTCCATCAATATGATGATTAATAGCATAACGAAATCCCTGCATTGAATTTTCTGGATATTCAGCTGGAAAGCCACGATGTCCAAAAATCAAAGTCTTCAAGATAACCACCCCCTAGAAAAATTCATTAACACTAATGATAAATCTATTTTAAAATTTTGCAAATAATCAATGTATGTAATGTTATACTAATATTAACAAAATTTTTATTAGGAGGATACTATGATTTATGCAATTATCAGCTTTGTAGCTGGATACATAATGTTTGTTTTTTGTTTGTTCCAAGGTGTTTTAGATATGTCGGCTCAAATAAATGAAATTCATAAAGCTGAAAATTCATCCCAAAAATTTAAAGCTATTAGAACTGGATTATGGATGATTCCACCCTTAAAAATTATGCTTGAAAGAAATCGTTTAAGAAATATTGTTAAAAGCAGTGGTAATTCAAAAGAAGATGCTGAACGTTTTAAAAAATTCTATGATATTTCCAATCAATCTACTGCTTGGGCATATATCTCATTTGCATGTATGTTAGATGCTATTGTTTCCATTAAAACTGTTTTTGATGCTTTTGGATGGCATTTAACTTTGCCATTGTTCAGTGTATTATCTTTAATAGTAATAATCGCTGGCTACACACAAGTAATGTATCGTGCTTCAGATGATCGTGAAGAAAAATTAAGTTCTAAGATCAAACGATTAGGTAAGCAATGATTCAATTGGAGGACACAATGAATATTAATGAAAAAAAATTACATATGATTACTAAAGCCCTAGACAATTCAACAAGGATTAAAATTTTATACTATCTAGTAAACAATAATATTAGTAACGTCTCTAATCTAATTAATATTTTTAATATCTCTCAGCCTAACGTTTCCAGACATTTAAAAATATTAGCAGATGCCAACTTAGTTTTTAGTACTAAGGATGGTAAAGAAAGAATCTATCAGCTAAGTGATAAACACGTTTATCAACTATTACTAACCTTAAAAACTCATATTAATGATTAAACATTATTAATTGACATATATCCTTTTTTGTTATATAAATGGTATTGATATATAACGAAAAAGGATTTTTTATTTTTTGAGGAGGAATCTATGAATAAATTCAAAAAGATAAGTGTATTTTTTATTATTAGTAGTATTTTACTAATCATTACTGGATGCTCAAGCAAAACTAATAATCCTAAAAAAAGTATTAATGTAACAACTTCATTAAACTTTTATGGTGAAGTTGCCAAAGACGTTTTAGGAAACCATGGATCAGTTACATCAATTATTAATAGTCCTAATGTGGATCCCCATGATTTTGAACCTAAAAGTAGCGATGCTAAAGATGTTTCTAAAACTAATATAATGGTATACAATGGTTTAGGTTATGATAGTTGGGCTGAAAATTTAACCAGTAATAATAAGAATATTAAAAATATTAATGTTGGAAAATTAATGAACAAAAGTAGCAGTGATAACCCACATATTTGGTATAACATTGATACTATGAAAAAATTAGCATATAAATTGGCTAAGCAATTTGGCCAATTACAGCCACAAAACAAAAAGGCTTTCGAACAAAATGCTAAAAATTATGTTAAAAAATTACAACCTGTTGAACATAAGATTGACAATATCAAAAAGAGTAAAATTAATAAACCAGTAGCTGTTTCAGAACCAGTTTTTGACTATTCATTAGATAAATTAGGCTACTCAGTCGCAGACAAAAGTTTTGAAGAAGCAATTGAAAAAGGTAATGATCCCGCACCTGCTGATATTCGACAATTACAAAATGATATAAAGAATCATAAATTAGCCTTCTTTGTAGTGAATAAACAGGTTAACAGTAAAATTGTAACTAATTTAACTAATCTAGCTAAAAATAATCATCTTCGTATTGTCTATGTTACTGAAACCAAACCAGAAAATATGAAAAATTATATTAAATGGATGGATAGCCAATATGATGAGGTTTTAAAAATTCAAAGAAATAACCGTTTGAAGTAAATAGCTTAAAATATTAGTATATAATATAGGTATATTAATATAAGATATTTTAAGTTAAGAGGTTCGAACAATATGGCAATTGCGTTAATTAAAGAAATGTTCAATGAATTTAATGATCCCGACTTAACCTATATTGAATCCAGAGATGGTAATACAGAGTGGTTTAAGTTATCTTTTCTAGCTGATGATAAATATCACACATATAAAGATGGAAAAAGACAATTTATTGAAAAGTACAATGATGAACTAAATGATGTTATGAGCAATTTTCTAAATAAATATCAAAAAGAATTTGAATCATCATTTATTGATGAAAATGAATTTGAGGTATTAGACCGAACTAAAGAAATCGCAAAGGATTTGAAAAGAACACTTGATAAAGAGTTCTTAATTCCAGATGGAATTGTATTATTTAGTATTGATTTAGTAGGTAGCTGGCAAGCATTTAAGAGTTCTGGTAAATCTAATTTAGAAAAAAGTTTTTATCAAAATATTTCTGAACATGTTAAGGAACAACATGAAAAATAAAAAGAAGCAACTGTAAAAGTTGCTTCTTTTTATTTACTATTTTTGATTTATTTTTCCAGCACTTCTTAAGTTATCTAAATATTCATAAAGAACTCCATATCTTAATCCTTGTTTACCAAAAATCATTCGATCAGAATTTAATCTTCTCATCATTTCCATAGCTGGACAAAGCCCACCAATAATAATATCAGCACGTTCTTTAGAAACTCCTGGAACTAACTTACGTTCTTCTAAATTATCATTTAGTAGCATTAAGAAAATATTCTTGGCTTCACGATTAGACAAATGGAAGCCATGAATATCATCCCAATGTTTACGATCTTTATCACGACGACGCTTAATCTTAGCTAATGTACGATTAGAACCACCTAAACCAATAATTGGTAAATTAGTTCCACGTGATAACCACCAGATATCATTAAAAATTTCATTTAAATAATCAAGTGTTTTAAACATTTGACCAGCAGTTGGCACATCCGGATCAATATTACCTTCTGAAAGGGTTACGGACCCAAATGGCAAACTAATCATGTTAACAGCTTGTCTATTTTGAATTAATACTAATTCAGTACTAGCACCACCAGTATCCATAATGATTCCATTGACGACTGGTAAAGAATTAATAACCCCTAAATAATCATAATAAGCTTCAGTCGTTCCAGTAATAACTTCTAAATCAATATCAGTTTTAGCTTTAACTTCTGCTAAAAATTCTTTTTGATTTTTTGCCATTCTAGTAGCAGCAGTAGCCATTGCTCTTAAATGGACATTTTCTAAATCTTTAAAATCTTCCGTGAATGACTCTAGAGTTCTAATGGTACGATCAATAGCTGGTTGTTTTAAAATCATCTCAGAACCCATATTCTCAGAAAGTCTTACTGGTTCTTTTCTTTCAATAATATTCTTAAATGAACCATCTTCTTTGATTTCTGTAACAGCTAATCGGACTGAATTAGAACCCAAATCAATTACTGCTAAATGTTGCAAAATTAACGCTTCCTTTCATTAGGCTTACGCATTGGGGTAAACTTTGTCTTTTGTTGATTAACATGTTTCTTAGGGAATAATTTTTTAAATAAATTATCTGATATTTTTTTGCGATTATCAATCATATACTTTTGTGAATTCAAAGGTTTCTTATCATTTCTCACATGTGTCCAAGTATCATCAGAATGTAATTGTCTAGATTTAACATTATCGTTCCATAAAATCTTATAAATATTTATTAAATGCTCTCTGATATTATTATTTAATACTGGGAACATTAATTCTACTCGACGACTTAAATTACGATTCATTAAATCAGCACTGGATAAGAATACTTTTTCGTCCCCATCAGAATAGAAATAATAGAAACGACGATGTTCTAATAATTGTCCGACAATTGAATGAACAGTAATATTATCAGAAATTCCTGGAATGCCTACTCGTAAGTTACAAATTCCTCTAACAATTAAATGAATTTCTACTCCAGCCGCACTAGCTTCATATAATTTTTCAATCATTTGAGTATCAGATAAGGAATTCATCTGCATTTGAATTAATCCCTTTTTACCCATTTTAACGTTTTCAATTTCTTTGTCAGTCATATGCATCAAATAATTGCGAATTCCATCCGGAGAAATCGACAAGTCATTGAAATATGGAGGTTGAGAGAATCCAGATAACATATTAAAAATATTAGTAGCATCAACTCCCATTTGTTGATTACAAGTTAATACTCCCATATCAGTATAAAGTTTAGCGGTAACATCGTTATAGTTACCGGTTCCCATATGCATATAACGTTTAATACCGTTTTCTTCTTGTCTAACAACCATTGCCAGTTTACAGTGAACCTTCAATCCCACTAATCCATAAATAACATGGCAGCCAACTCTTTCTAGTTCATCTGCCCAATGTAAATTATTGGCTTCATCAAAACGAGCTTTTAATTCAACTAAAACAGTAACTTGTTTACCATTTTGTGCAGCTTCTTTTAGTGCCTTAATAATTGGTGATTTAGCAGAAACACGATAAATCGTCATTTTAATAGCTAATGTTTGCTTATCATGTGCCGCCTGGCTAATAAAATCCATGACTGGTTGGAAAGAATCATAGGGATGACTAACAAAAATATCATTCTTAGAAATAGCTTCAAACATAGTTTGATTACGTAACACTTTAGGCATGTATGGCGTAAATTTTTCAAATAATAAATCTTTATGACCGTTAACCTGTTTGATCAATTTGTTAACACAATTTAAATCAATTGGGCCATCTACTACATATAGACCTTCTTTATCAATTTTATATTCACTTAATAATAAATCTAAAATTTGATGACTCATGCCAGCTTCAACTTCCAAACGCATTACTGGTCCAAATTCACGTTTCCTTAAGTCATGCTTAATTTCTTTCATTAAATCAGATGTATCTTCATCAGCTTCAACATCCATGTCACGAGTAATTCTAAAACAAGCCATGTCATGAGCTCGATAACCAACGAAAAGTTCATTAATAAAATATTTGATAACTTCTTCTAACAAAATGAAATCATTTTCTGCACCCGGTAGCTTAATAACTCTTGGGCAAGCATCTGGTACTTGAACGGTCGCAAAAGATTCATCCTTAACATTATCATTTTTAGTAATCATTAAGCCAATATTCAAAGTATTATTGGCTAAGAAAGGAAATGGTCTTGATGAATCAACGGCTAGCGGAGTTAAAACTGGATAAAGACTTTGGTGGAAATATTCATCTAAAAAGTTTCTTTGGCGTTGATTAACCTGACTCATTTTTACAATATTAATATTTTCACGTGATAATTTAGGTAGTAAATCATTAAACAAAATTGAGTATTGGTTTCTAACTAATTCATGAACTTTATGTGAAATACCACTTAATTGATCAGCAGCAGTAAGCCCAGCTGAATCAGTACCTTCATATCCTACAGAAATTAGTTTATGAAGAGATGCTACCCTAATATTAAAAAATTCATCAAGATTACTTTGAGTAATCCCCAAAAACCTTAGTCTTTCCAATAATGGGTTAGTGGCATCATTAGCTTCTTCAAGGACTCGTTTATCAAAATCAACCCAACTTAATTCACGACTATTGAAGTATTCTGGTTTGTTGAAACTCATTGTCTAATTTCTCCTTTTAAAATAGGTTTGATTCCGAATACAGATTCAAAGAAAGCACCTTTTCTATTTAAATTAAGGGTTTCTAATGTTAGTTCATCATCAGTAGTTACATAAATAATCAATTTAGTTGGATCATCTAAATTAATATCAATCGTTCTAACTTTTTGTAATCGACTAGCATCTAATGAATCAGCAATCCTTAAAATTGCTGCTAATTTAATAACAACCATTCGATCCGAAATGCTGAGCTTATCTAACATTTTAAATATCGATGAAGTTGCAGAATGACTATGATATCTAGAAATCATCGCAACCATTATTAATTCAATGTTAGATAAACCTAGAATTTCTGAATTCTTAATTACATATTCAGAATGTGCATAGTGATTATAATTATTTACGAAGTTTCCCACATCATCAACAATTGATGAAACTTGTAATAATAATCTTTGACGGTCGTCTAAACCATGAATGTCTTCCAAACTATCAAAAAGTTTTAAGGCAAACTTTTCAACCATTGCTTGATGTTTAGGCTCAACATTATATTGTTTAGCCATGTTTTTAGCTGAAACTAAAGTCTGATTATTTAACATCTGTTGAATATTATTTTCCTGTTTATCTTCAATCAGTTCACAAGTCAAACCATCAATAAATTTCAAACTAGATAACCATATTTTCTGAACAGATAGTCGATCTAATAACTCATGAATAATAGTAACTAATGGAACAACTTGTGATAAGTCATTTTCATCTATTTTATAACGATGAGTTAATTCTTGATCGTTTACTCGACGCATTTTATGGTATAAATTATCAAAATCTTTCATTGTTAGTTTGTTAGTATCTTTATTAGTGCCAAAAAGTAGTTTCAAAATTGTTACTGAAGAACCTAATAAAATAACATTTTTTGTAGATTCAATATTGGGTAATAATCTAACAAATTCTAACAATTGGCTATCAATGTAATCATGCAAAACTTCATTAAAATTTGAAATGTCAGGCTTTACATCGCTCATGGTTTCATAAACTCGTAAAGGACCTAAGCTCAAAGTCTTGGAGTAAATAAAATCACCATTTTTGTAACCCATTAGTTCAATATTTCCTGAACTAATATCAATTAATAATGTATTATCTCTCACAATTTTTTTAAAATCTTTCAAATAAAAATTAGTTGCTAAATTACGATATAAAGATTCTTGGCTTTGACTAATCCAATTAATTTCAAAATTAGTTCGTTTTTGTAGTTGATCACGAACAAATTCAGAGTTACGTGCTTCATGAAATGCATTAGTTGCAAAAAATTGATAATCAGAAACTTGATAATCAAGCAATAAATTTTTTACAACTTCTAATGAAGAAACAATTTCGTTTACTGTATCTCCAGCAATAAATCGATCTGAGAACACATCTTCCCCTAAATCGATGTCATAATGAGCATTTTCAATTAATGATGCATTATTAATATCAACGATTTGCACATAAATGTTTTGCGAACCCATCACAATAACTGCTGAAAAGTTATATTCATTTGGCATCTATAAGCCTCCTGTTATTATCAAATATACAATATATTTTATCATATTATTTTTATAATAATATAAAAAAATAGATTAGGTTTACTTAAAAACCTAATCTAATAATTAATTAAAATAATTGATTTCCACTAGCTGTTTTTACATCTTCAACATTCTTTTCAATAATATCCCAATGTTCAGCTAACTTGTTATTTTCTAAACGATAAACATCGCAAACCTTATTAATATGACCGTTATTTAATGTACATTTAAAAAATACGTAAACGTAATTATGATCAGCGCTAAGATTAATAATATCAATTTTAGGGTCTAATTTTAAAAATAACTTGATAAACTCAACAAATCCTGTTTTTCCATTTTTAACCTCCGGACTATGTTGAATATAATCATCTTTCATCAAATTATCTAAATTAGATAAATCTCCGTTCATAAAAACTTCATTATAGAATTTTTGTACTATTTGTTTGTTATCCATTTAAAGAATTCTCCTTTACATTATTATTACGTAAATAACATAACTGAAAAAAATAATTTATGTAAGTAAAAATATTTTTCATTATCATTAAGGTTTTGTTACATCAATTGCTATTAGTCAATAATGCCGTTATGATAAATCCAATTATTAAAGACGTATAGTATCAGTAAAGGAGTTAAATATGAAAAACGGATTTATTAAAACAGCTATTTTTACATTTGCCAGTGCAATATTATATAAACTTTCCAAGAAAAGTATGCAATTAAGAAAAGCCAACAAAGATATCTACATGCCATCAAAAGAATTCTTTGTTGATAGTAATATTAATGGTAAAAAGATGGTTTTTCTAGGGTCATCAATAACTTATGGCCTAGCTTCCAAAGGAAAATCATTTGTCGATTTTTTAAATATTGAACATGGTGTTAACACTATCAAAGAAGCTGTTAGTGGTACTACTTTAGCTGGCGAAGAAACATCCTCATATGTTTCAAGAATGAAAAACAACTTAAACACTAATGAAAATATTGATTTATTTGCTTGTCAATTATCAACTAATGATCAACGTAAGAAAAAGCCAATTGGAAAAATTAGCGATTCATATAATTTAGAAGACTTCGATATTAATACTACCATTGGTGCAATTGAATATATCATAGAATACGTACAAAACAATTGGGATTGTCCTACCGTATTTTATACTTGCTTAAGAAAACCTGATCCTGGATATGAATTATTGCGTGAAAAACTATTTGAATTGCAAAAGAAGTGGCATTTTGCAATCATTGATGTTTGGAACAACAATGAAATAAAAAAAATGAATCATAATAATCCATATTTTATGGCAGATGATGTCCATCCAACATGTGCTGGTTATCGATATGGATGGACGCCAATTTTTGTTAAAAATTTAGATCAAATGTTTGCATTATAAAAAAGAAAACGATATTAAGCATCGTTTTCTTTTTATTTCCATTAAAAAATAATTAAAAAACACTTGCATTAAAATTAAAATATAGTAATATATTATCCAAGGAGATAAATAAAAATTCTTCTGAAAAATATTGCTCCATAGTTCAATGGTAGAACAGCGCACTGTTAATGCGAAGGTTGCTGGTTCGAGTCCAGCTGGAGCAGTTTGAGATTTATTTCTCTCATTTTTAATGTAATTTATTGCTCCATGGTTCAATGGTAGAACGGCGCACTGTTAATGCGAAGGTTGCTGGTTCGAGTCCAGCTGGAGCAGTTTTATTAATCGAAATATTACTAAGTATTTAACAATACTTGGTTGAAGTTAGATGCAAATTCTTCAAAAGTCTTTGCATCTTTTTTATATTAAATTTATATTCAATAAAAAACATAAAAAAGAGCAAGCGACTTTAAATTAATTGTTTTTAGTTCATAATGAAAAATGAATAAAACTTTTGGGAGAGCGATCATAGTGAATAAGCAAAGTTTTACTTTTTTGGGAATAATAGCAGCTTTAATTTTATGTAATTTTTTAGGGGTTACTCATGCATCAAATAATAATTCTTCTTTAACAACAGTAGCAAAAACTACCCCTGCTAGAAAAATTAAAAACAGTAAAGATGCTTATGAAGTAGTTATGAAATACCATAAAACAAACTCCAAAAATTCTAGTTACAAGAACAATGGTAAAATAAAAAATGGTTATGAAATTAAATACTACAATGATGTAGGTCAATTAATGGTCTATCAAGTTACTTTAGCTCAACATAACACTGTAAAAATTCAAAAGAATAATGATAAGAAAATCATAAATTTAAATCATAAAAAATTACAATCATTTACGGATGCAGTTTCTGCTTTAAGAGATGCGCTACCTTATCAAAATATGAAGTTTAAATTAATAACTAAAAAACCAAACATGTTTGTTGTAAATGTATTTAAAAATGATAAATATTCAGGAACTTATTCCTTAAAAGTGGTAACAAATAAATATAATAGGATTATTGAAGATGATAGCAGATTTGAATTGCCTGCAAATTTACATGAAAAAATTTTAAATAACAAAGAGCGAGAAAAACTAATCGATGCTATTAAAATTGTTAGAAAATATAGAAATAAGAAATTAAGCCATTATGAAAACAAAAAATTTAATACCGCCAAAAAACTAATCGCATACGATAATAAACCAAATTAATTATTTTCCTCTTACATTAAAACTAAAAAAATAGGATTTACGTTGAAAATTAACGTAAATCCTATTTTTTTAGGTAGCTATATCAAAGCTTCTTTATATTTTATTCGAACACGGATTGATAAGTCCATCCCATTGTTTTACCTTCATATTGAACAAGATAATAATGGGTATTCCAACCAACCTTTTTAGCTTCTCCAATGATCTTAACTTTCTTACCAGCTAAATCTTGAACGCTACCTAGTGCTTTATTTTCTGCAAAATGACTACCTTTTACATGTTCATTAAATTCGCCAGTAGCATCTGCTTTTATTGTTTTTTCTTCATCAGCACTTTTATAATCAATGTAATTTTCTACAGAATTAGATTTAATCCAACCCATGCTCTTACCATGACGAGTTACACGATAGTAAACATCACCATTTTTAGTAACTCCCTTTTTATTAGCAAAAAGAGTAACTGCTTTATAATCTTTAACTAAATGTAGTCGTTTTCTAGAACTATAAGTTGTATCTTCACCTAAATGGTTATAAAAATTAAAGTTAGCATTATCTTTAACAGTAAGTTTTAAATTACTATTGTAATATTTTACGCTACCTTGAGTTTTTACAGGTCTACTTTTTTTTTGGCTATCTGGAACTAATGCGTTGGTTGATTTGCTACTCGCATTATCACCTTTATTAGCGACTGGCAGTTCAACATTCCCAATAAACCAATTTTTGCCCTTACCTAGTAAACTAGCATCAATTTTCTTTCCTAATGCATTGGAATAGTGACGATCAGTATATTGCCACATTACACTATTTACGGAAGGTTTTTTGCTTTGATATGCTGCAACCCAGTAACCATCATAATATTTTAATGCTTTTGATGCATGTTGCAACATAAAGTGTTGGTATGAATAGAATAAAATCTTTTTACCGCCAACTAACGGACGTAATGCTTTAACCCAAGCTTTAGTAGCATTATTAGAACTACCATATTTTACTGAAGCCATTTCATAATCGTTAACATAAAATTTGGCATTAGGTGCCAATTTGTATAAATGTTTAGCTTCACTTTTAGCAGCGCCTGCGCTTGAATATCTACTAAATGAGTAAACACCGTAAGGCAATCCATATTTTTCTAATAGTTTACGATTATTGTTAAAAGTCTTATCACGATATGAGCTACCATATTGAACTCTTAAAATCACAAATGGAACTTCATGTTTTAATTTTTTCACTTTTTTAGCAGTGAAATTACCTTGCCATTCGGATAGATCATACACTCGATTATTACTTGCATGTGCTTTATTTGTATTAGCAAAACCTACACAAAATAACAATGCAAATAAAGTTGCCAACATTATAAATATTGACCTCTTTTTAATCAATATAATTCACCCCTATTTATTATTCTCTAATATCAATACTAACTGATAGTATAAAGGATAAATATTGCAAGAATGATATGACAACATTACAAAATATAACAATTTTATTTTCTTAAATTTCAAAAATGTCCTTAAATAATTAACATATCGATAACAATTACTTTAATTATGTTAAAAGCTATAAAATGCAACACTTTAATCAAAGTTGATGATTGTATATTTTTGTATCGTTAATATAATGGTTGTTACAATCTTTTATATAGGAAAATGAAAGGAGTGTTAAGATGTCCTTCTTAGAATTAAAGAACATCCAAAAATCATACTACTTAGGAAAAGATGAATTTAAAGTCTTAAAAGGTATTGATGTAGCGTTTAACAAAGGTGAAATGATTTCCATCCTAGGTGAATCTGGTGGTGGTAAATCAACCCTCATGAATATTATTGGTGGATTAGATAGCAAATATTCTGGTGATGTGTTACTAAATGGTAAATCTTTAAAACATGAAACTGACAAACAATTAGATGAATATCGTCGTAATACCATCGGTTTTATTTTTCAAAGTTTTAATCTAATCAGTCATTTAACACTCCTAGATAATGTAATGGTACCATTAGAAATGACCAAATTATCGAAGAGTGATCAACGTAAAAGAGCAGAAGAATTACTAACCAAAGTTGGTTTAAAGGAACATATGCATAAACATCCTAACCAATTATCAGGTGGACAAAAGCAACGTGTTTCAATTGCTCGTGCATTAGCTGGCGATCCAGAAATGTTAATTGCCGATGAACCAACAGGCGCATTAGACCCACAAAACACTGAAGAAATTCTTCAAATTCTAGAAGATATTGCCAAAGAAGGTAAATTAGTCTTAACTGTTACCCACTCAGATAAAGTTGCAGCATACGGAACTCGTATTGTACACATGACTGACGGTAAAATTGATCAAGACAAAAATCTTCGTGATAAATTTCCAGAACAACAAGATAAAACTTTAGAATCTAAATCCTTATCATTTGGTTCTACATTAAAAATGACTTGGGATAATTTAAAGTATAATTTAAAACGTAATTTATTAATCATCTTTGGTGGAATGATTGGAATTTTCTCCGTTATTTTCATGCTTGGTTTAGGAAATGGAGTTCGTGGTTATATTAATCATGAAATATACTCGCAAGTAAATCCTAATAGTGTGCAAATTCAACATAAAGATTCAAATAATCATTCATCATTTAAGGAATCGGATATTAATCGAATTAAAAATGTTAAAGATATTTCTTCTGCTGAAAAGGGATATGCTTCGAGTGGTATTCAATTTAAATACGGTAAGAAAAATGCACAAAGTCAAATGTTAACAACCAGCGCTTCTACCATTAATAGTAGTAATATCAAAAAAGGTACTACTCCCAAAGATAATGAAGTACTAATTAATAAAACAACCGCACAAAGTTTGAATAAAAAAGACTATAAGTCATTAGTTGGTAAAAAAGTACAAACTACTTTTACTGCACAAAAAGACGGCCGTCCATTCCCAGTAACTAAAGATTTTAAGATTGCTGGAATCTATGATTCACAATCTCCGCTTGTAATTACAACCTATAACACTGTAAAAAAGGCATTGAATGATAATAAAATTAAGATGACCACTACCTTTATTGATGCCAAAATTAAGGGCGGTGTCGGTAACGTTACTCCAGTACAAAACAAGATTAACGCTATGAAAGTTAATAATAAAAAAGCATACAACGTTTCTGGTGCTGGTTCAATTATTTCTACATTGAACACTTACATTAACTTAGCTGTTTATGTATTGGCTGCAATTGCTGGAATTTCATTATTAGTATCAGCAATTATGATTATTGTTGTACTTTACATCAGCGTTGCTGAACGTACTAAAGAAATTGGGATTCTTCGTGCATTAGGTGCAACCAAGGGTAGCATTAGAATGTTATTCGTATCTCAAGCAGTCTTATTAGGAATATTCTCATCAGTACTATCAGTTATAGTTGGTTACCTATTACAATTTGGTATTAACTCTGCTGTTGATGGAGCAATTGGATACTCAATCATTCAAATTACTCCTGGCAATGCAATTTTTGGAATTGTAATCTCAATCATTATTAATTTATTAGCTTCAATTCTACCTGCAAATAAAGGTGCTAAGTTGGATCCTATTGAAAGTTTAAGTGCTGAATAAAAATAAAGGATGCTCAATTATGAGCATCCTTTTTACATTACATACCACATGTCTTTATTTATAAAATTATATATATAGTTTTTGGAATAATCATCAAAATTATGAACCCAAAATGAAATTAATCCAATCGCTTCAACTGCACAATAAAAAGCAAATATTTTCTTTCTTTTGTCATCAAAATTATCTGGATTCTTATTCAAAGATTTTTTAATAATGGATTCAAAAAAATGGACTAATTGAAAATTAAATTCAAAATCACCCTTTTCACTTAATAAAAAAGATAATAATTCATGATTATTCTCAATAATATTTAAGAATGAACGAATAAATATGTCTTGAGGTTTACCTTGTTTTAAATCTTCATTACTACAATTATTGAAAACACTATATTTAATTTTAATTTCATTTAAAATGTTGGATTCAATAAAATTAATTAAAGCAAACTTATCTTCAAAATATCGATAAAAAGTACTGCGATTAATTTGTGATTGCTTAATAATATCACTAACAGTTACTTTCTCTAATCCCTTTTCTTGTGCAATCATAATAGTACTATTGATGATGTTTTGCCTTGTTTGCTGCCTTTTAGCTTCATAATTAGCCATTAATAAATCACTACCTTAAACAAATGGATTATAAAATCTGCCGCCATCAATTTTCATAAATAAAATTCCTAGAACAACAATTAATAATGACAATAATATTGTCACATAATCATCTTTAGTAAATTTACGATTCATATACCAAGTACGGTGCTTGTTTTTGCCAAATCTACGTAATTCCATCGCCTGACTAATCGTCTGAATTTTATCTAAGCTGGATAAAATTAATGGAATTAAAATTTGTGTGGTTCCTTTCAAGCGACTAAATAGTTTTCCTTTTTCAGAAATTTCATAACCACGTGCTTGTTGTGCTAGACTAATTTCTTTAAAATCATTTTGTACATCAGGGATATATCTTAACGATAATGAAAGAGCATAACTTAATCGATAAGAAACCCCAATTTTGTTTAAACTTGAAGAAAATTCACTTGGATTAGTGGTAATTAAAAAAATTAATGAAATTGGTACCGTTACTAAATATTTTAAACCTAAGTTCAGTTCGTAAAATAATTGTTCCTTAGTAATAGTAAAATAACCTAGATTAATTAATACATGCCTAGTTCCATATAATGCAGCTCCATGATTAGGCGAAAATATAAAGACCATTACTAAATTTAATACTGCAAAAATAACAATTAATTTCACTACAAATTTAATCTGTGACCATTTAATTTGTGACTGTTTAAATGCAAAGATAGATAGTAATAATACTAAGAAAATAAAACGGTAATCATAACTAATCATCGCAATAATTGAAACTAAAATAAAAAAGATTAATTTACTAGTGCCAGTTAATCGATGCACCCAAGTATCATTGTGATCATATCCAAATAAATTACTATTCATGTTGATTATCTCGCTCCTTGCTAATTAGGTAATTTGAAAAATCATTATAATTAACATTAAAGCGCTTAGCTAAAATGCTTAAACTTGTTCTTTTTAAGTTGGCCTTAGCAAGTAGTTTTTCATCATCTAGGACTTTTTCAGGTGTATTATCACGCAAAATCTTTTGCTCACCAATAACTAAAGTTCTAGTGGAATATTCAGCCATCAAATGCATATCATGCGTAACAAATATCATGGTTAAGCCTTGTTCTTGATTTAATTCACTTAAAAAATTCATGATTTCAGTATAATGATAGTAATCTTGTCCCGCAGTTGGTTCATCCAAAATTAATAATTTTGGTGATAAAACTAACATACTAGCAATTGTTAACCGCTTCTTTTGCCCATAACTTAATGCTGAAATTGGCCAATTTCTAAATGGATATAAATTACATACTTTTAGTGCATGATCAACTTTTTCTTTGATTTGTTCTTTAGGATAATGTCTTAACTTTAGACCTAATGCTACTTCATCATAAATCATTACCTTACTAATCATTTTATCTGGATCTTGCATAATATAACCTATATCATCGGCACGTTCTTTAATGGATTTGTTCAAAAGGTTGTCACCATTAAAAGTAATTTCTCCAGTATCAGGTTGTAAAAAACCAACAATTAATTTACTTAATGTGGTTTTCCCAACCCCATTTTTACCAACTAAAGAAATCATATCACCTTTTTGGATATCTACATTTAAATTATGGAATATTTCTTTTTTACCATAAGAAAAATTTAATTTCTTAATTGATAAAATATCAGCTGAATCATTGTAACTACTAATTGATTTAGCATTAGCACTAACTTGTTTAATTCGTTCTTCAATTCCTGGACCATTAACCTTTTCAACTGAATCAATATCGGTCAAATTATCTAAATTCATTCCAATACTTCTTAGTGCTTCAATATACAAAGGTTCTCTAATACCATATCTATTTAAAATATTTTGTTTTAAAAGTGATGTAGGATTATAAATTCCAACAATTTCGCCATCATTCATTAAAATAATTTTATCAACGTCTTTAGTTAAAGACTCTTCCAAACGATGTTCAATAATGACGATGGTATTCTTTAATTCATTATGTAAATCTTGCAATAGTTGAATTGATTCACTTCCTGCCATGGGATCTAAAGCAGCCAGTGGTTCATCTAATAATAAGATTGGCGAATCATCGACTAATAATCCAGCCAAACCAGTACGTTGTTTTTGTCCCCCTGACAAACTGTTAGGTGCTTGTTTTAATAAATTATTGATTGATAATTTATTAGACCATTGATTTACCTTGGTCTGCATTGTTTKATTATCAAAGCAATCATTTTCCATCCCAAAAGCAATATCTTCAGCAACCGTTAAACCTACAAATTGATCATTAGCATTTTGTAATAAGGTCCCCACTTTTAATGAAGTATCAAATATCGACATATTATTAGAATTTCGACCATCGATATATATTTCACCAGATAAATCACCACGAAAATTTTCTGGAATTACACCATTAATCAAATTTCCTAGTGTCGATTTACCAGAACCAGAAGGACCTACTATTAATACTTTTTCGCCCTCATTAATTTGCAGATTAATATTTTTCAAAGTAGGCTCTGCTTGGGCATTATAACGAAAAGTAACATTTTTAAACTCAATCATTGTTTTTGTCATAAACTATTCCTTTTTTAAACTACCTTTTTCTACTTTAGTTGAAGCATACATTACTAATAAAATAGTCCCGATTACTCCGGTTGAAATACTATTAGTAATTGCTGAAATAATACCTTGTAAATAAACTTTATTGCTAGGTTCTGAATAAATTAATACGTCTCCAGTAGGCGCAAGTAACACCCAACCAATAATATTAATAAATATTTGATAAATGTTATATACAACTAACTTTTTTAAACCAATTTTACCATCAGCTAGTACAATGTATCTTTTTAATAATCCAATGGCAAAACCAATAAAACCAGTAGTAAATACCCACGTCCACCATGGCGCACCAAACTGAGTGAAATCAGATAATGAATGGCCAAAGAAACCTACAAAGAAGCCTACAATAGGTCCGAACATAATTGATATAAAGCCTAAAAAGCCATATGAGGTATCAATGTTAGTGTTAGGTATCCCTGAAGGAATCGAAACATATCTTTTTAATAAAAATAAAATTGCGGTCCCGATGCCAATCGCAACCACACTTTGAACACTTAATTTTTTTCTGTGCATATTTTAAGCCTCATTTACATATATAATTATGTAATTATTATAACAGCTCTACTTATAAAAAATAATTAATTTTTTTATTTATCATGTTTATAAGTCTTTAATAGCAGCCTATTTACTACCATTATTTAATGTATAAATGTTATTATTATATATAATAAAATATTTAGGGAGTGAATCAAATGCTTGCACAAGCTGATAATCCTAGTGTATTTACTAAATACCTTGAGGGATTTAAGTGGGATGAAATTCTACGTAACATCACAGACATTGTGATTGACTTAGTTTTAATTTCCATTTTCTTCTTAATTATAAGAGCAGTTGGTAAAGCTATTATTAATCGTTTATTTAGTAACTATGCTAATAAAGAAAAAAGTAATATTTCATCTAATCGCATGAAGACTCTACATTCATTATCAATGAATACCTACATATATATGTTAGTATTCTTCTGGATTTATTCTGCATTAACCATTATTGGAGTGCCAATTGGTACTCTATTAGCTGGTGCTGGATTATTCTCAGTAGCTATTGGTCTTGGTGCTCAGGGACTTGCTAGTGATGTTATTAATGGATTTTTCATTTTATTTGAAAAACAAATTAACATTGGTGACTATGTAACAATTGGTGATGTGACTGGTACTGTTTCTGAATTAGGATTAAGAACTACTAAAATTAGAAGTAATAATGATGCTTTGAACTTTATTCCTAATCGTAACATCACCAGCATTAGTAACATGTCTAAGGAACGCATGAAAGCCGAAATCAATATTCGTGTTAACCCAGATACTCCAATTACCAAAGTTATCAATGTCATGAAGGATATTAACAAAGAATATGTGCCAAAAACTAAAGGAATAATTGATGCTCCTCAATTATTAGGCACTGTTGACATGGGTGATGGAACCATCGCAGTTAAGGAATACATTCCAACTACCGACGAAACAAGATTTGATGTTCAATTCGAATTCTTACAATTATATCTAGAAGCTATTAAAGCTGCCGGTATTAAATTACCTAATAATAAAGTTATTTCTGATATTTCAAAATAACAATCAAATAGAAAAGGAATGCCCGTTTTAAGGCATTCCTTTTCTATTTGATTGAATGACGAATATTATCTAAAACTTTTTGTTGTAAATCATTAAAATAATGAGATTTTAAATAAACTAAATTGGTAACAAATTTAGGCATATTATCATCTTCTAGTTTCAATCTAACAACATTTTCAGGATAACTAACAAATGAATTAAAGAATCCTACACCAACGTTATTAGATATTAAATTCATAATGTTATTGGTTTCATTGGAACGTAAAATGATGTTGGGATGCATCCCATTCTTTTTCGTCAATTGACGAAATGATTCATTTTGAACAAAACCTTGTTTAAATAAAATAAAATCTTCATGTTTTAAATCACTAAATTTAATTGATTTTTGGTTAGCTAAGTGGTGCTTTTTTGATACATACACATAAAAAGGAATTTGATCAATTTCCTCAGTTTCAATCCGGGCATCTTCCATCGGATTAATTGACCCCAATAAGGCTAAGTCTAATTCACCGCTCTTTAATGCATCTAAAGTAGTTTCAGATCCATATTCAAAGGTAATAATATTGTTTAATAAGTTTTCTTCTTTTAAATGTTGAGCAATTTTAGGAAAATATCTTGTTTCAATAATGGGTGGTAAACCAATTGAAATCTTGTTTGATTTGAGATTGTCAATATTTTGCTTGGCCACTTCAAAATGACGAATAATAGCTTTGGCATGTTTTAACAATTGTTTTCCACTGTCGGTAACAATTAATTCACCATGCGTACGATGTCTGATAATAAGTTTAGCATCCATTTCTTTTTCTAACCTTTTAAGCGCAAAAGTAATGGTTGGTTGACTCACATTAAATTCTTCTGCTACTTTCGAAAAAATTTTTATTTCTGTTAAGCTTATAAAATATTCAAGGTCTCTTGTATTCATATTAACCACCTTTAATTGTTGTTATCACAGCATCTATTTTTGACATATAAATTATTTTTATTATAACACTAAGTTTTGACTATCAAAAAACTATGTATTATTATCAATGTATTAATTAAGAAAAGAGGTATGTACTATGACTATGGGATACAATATTTTAAATGACCCATTCAAGAATAAGGGTACTGCATTTACTAAAGAAGAACGTAAATCTTTAGGATTAGAAGGATTACTTCCTCCATATGTACAAACTTTACAAGAACAAGTAGATCAAACATACGCACAATTTCAATCAAAATCATCTGATTTAGAAAAACGTGTTTTCTTAATGCAAATTTTTAATGAAAACCGAGTATTATTCTACAAATTATTTTCACAACATGTTGTAGAATTTATGCCAATTGTTTATGATCCAACAATTGCTGAAACTATTGAAAATTATAGCGAACTATTCGTTCAACCACAAAACGCAACTTTCTTATCAATTGATGATGATTTAGATACTATTAAAACTTCATTAAAGAACGCTTCAGCTGGTCGTGACATTCGTTTAATCGTTGTTACCGATGCTGAGGGTATTTTAGGAATTGGTGACTGGGCTACTAATGGTGTTGATATCGCTGTTGGTAAACTAATGGTTTACACTGCCGCTGCTGGGATTGATCCTAGCCAAGTACTTCCAGTTGTTTTAGATGCTGGTACTAACAATAAGGAACTATTAAATGATCCTATGTATCTAGGTAATCGTCATGAAAGAGTTTATGGTGAAAAATACCATAAATTCGTAGATACTTTTGTTGAAGATGCTGAGGAATTATTCCCAGAAATGTACTTACATTTTGAAGACTTTGGTCGTGGAAACGCTGCTGAAATTCTAGATCGTTACAAAGACAAATACACTGTCTTTAATGATGATATTCAAGGAACTGGAATTATTGTTTTAGCTGGTATTTTAGGTGCGTTAAATATTTCTGGTGAAAAGATGACTGACCAGATTTACCTTTCATTTGGTGCTGGTACTGCTGGAACTGGAATTGTTTCTCGTGTTTATGATGAATTCATTCAGCAAGGGATGGATCCAGAAGAAGCTAAAAAACACTTCTACTTGGTAGATAAGCAAGGTCTACTATTTGATGATGACGAAACATTAACTCCTCAACAAAAACCATTCGCTCACAAACGTGATGAATTTGGAAACCCAGATGAATTAACAAATCTTGAAGCAGTTGTTAAGGCTATCCACCCTACTATTTTAGTTGGTACATCCACTCAACCTGGTAGCTTTACTCAAGATATTATTAAAGAAATGGCTGCTCACACTGAACGTCCAATTATCTTCCCAATTTCTAACCCAACTAAGTTGGCAGAAGCTAAAGCTGAAGATTTACTAAAATGGACTGATGGAAAAGCATTAATCGGTACTGGTATTCCAGTTAAAGATGTTGAATACAATGGCACCACCTACCAAATTGGTCAAGCTAATAATGCATTAGTTTACCCAGGTCTAGGTTTAGGTGCAATTGCATCCACTGCAACTGTACTAGACGATGAAATGATTTCTGCAGCTGCTCACTCACTTGGTGGTATTGTCGATACTGACAAACCAGGTGCTGCTGTCTTACCTCCAGTATCCAAGTTGGATCAATTCTCAACTACTGTAGCTAAGGCTGTTGCCGATAGTGCTGTAAAACGTGATTTAACTCGTGAAAAGATTGATGACGTTGATAAAGCTATCGAAAATACTAAGTGGGATCCTGAATACTAGTAAGTATCGATTCTAAGGTGATAATAAAAAATCCGCTGATTATAAATTAATCAGCGGATTTTTTATTTTTTAAAGTTAAAACTGGATAACGATATTTATAACCTAGATTGGTTTTCAAAGTTTTATACTTTTCGATTTTGCATAATAAAGAAGTTGTCCCATTAGGTAATTTATTATGATTTAAAATGACGAAGTATAAACGATTCCGATTATCTGAAACCGTTGCTTGTTTTATGTTATTTTTAGTAAAACGTTGATTAACATAGACATTTTTTAAATAATAATTTTGCCCAACATATTTATTATTGGTTAAATCTTTATATGTAATGTTTTTAGTCGTATTAACTTTATTCTTATTTTGAGCCTGATTATGTATGAAAACTCCTGTAAGCATAGTTAAAACAACTAGTATTAAAGATATAAATATAATTTTGACAGATTTTATCAAAATTACCCCCCTTCTAAAATTACTTTACTATTTCAATCATACAATATTTTGCTACATACGAAACATTAGAAATATTGTATAATGTACATAAATTATTTTAAGCATTAGAAAAGAGAACAAATTATTATATGAAAATCAGTCAAAAAATAACCGACTTTTTTAATAAGCATAGTCGGGTTCTAAAAAGTATCTATGTCATCGCAATTGTGATTTTAGTTGCGATTGCCTTTAATTCAATTCGAAAACAAGTTGAATGGAATCAAATACTACACTCATTCGGTAGTTTAACAACCACCAAAATCGTTATGCTAATTGCATTGGGATTATTATCAGTTGTCCCAATGGCTATCTATGACTATGAATATGTTAAACAAAGTCATAAAGATTTTAAAGTATCAACCATTTTGGTTAACAGTTATGTAATTAATACTGTCACCAACTTAGCCGGTGGTGGTGGCCTAATTGGTGGCAGTTTGAGAACTTACCTATTTGGTAAAGTTAAAGATGTTAAGCAAACAATTGTGCAAGTTTCGCAAATCGCTTTATTTACCCTTACTGGATTATCGATGAATGCGATTATTGTGATTATCATGCATTTTTTCTTTCAAATTAAATTAAATTTATTTTATTGGTTAGTCTTAATTGGCTTTATTGCTTATCTAATCATTTTAGTATTTTTCAGAGCTAAATCTTTAAGTCATCATGATACTATTTTGTTACTAACCGGCTCATTCTTTGAATGGATTTGTTGTTTATCATTCTTCGTATCCATTGGTTTATTTCTAGATTATCATTTCAGTATTCCATCAATTTATGCATTAGTTGCGATTGCCGGAATGATTGGAATTATTAGTTTTATCCCTGGTGGATTAGGTAGTTTTGATTCAATCATGGTTGCTGGAATGTCAATGAATGGATTAAATATAAACCAAGCATTAACTTGGCTAATTATTTATCGAGTAACTTACTATATTTTGCCATTCTTGGTAGGAATTACATTATATTTTGCAAAAGTGATTCATAATCAGTATATAAAAAAGGTCAGATCATAAAGATCTGGCCTTTTTATTATTAGTAGTAATGTTGTAATGAAATTTTTTCGCATGCTCCTAAATTATTCAAAAGGATTGAGCCAACTTGAGATGTTGAGAACATTACTAATCCACGATCCTTCTGACCATATAGATCATCAAATCCTAATGCATGGCCTAATTCATGAATAATAACGTGGTCTTTGTTGTTATCTGAAGCTTTGGCTATTCCTGAATATAGTACGATGTCACTTTTTGAAATATAGTTCATCTTAGTGCCATCTGCTAATGCAGTTGATGAATCATAATCAACATAGTTATTAGTATCACCTAAATTACCTTTTTCGTAATCTGGATTGTTAGCATCTTCTTTTGCGTTAGCATTTCCATGAACATCAACTGTTGCTGATGCATCATCGACAATTTTAAATTTAATTACGCCTAATTTATTCCAAGCTGCAACTGCATTTTGAAAGTTATCGTTTAAACTAGGATTGCCATCATATTTTACATGAATAGTTCCGTCATCGTTAATTTTTTGTTTAATGTTTAAACCTGTATTGTTGTCCTTTATAAAAGGTAAAAGATGAGTCTTTGGGTACTTAGCATTAACTTCACTAACAAAGTTTACTGATCCATCTTTTTTTACAAATTCATAATAGTTAAAATTTTTATCCTTACCAGCAGATATCTTTTTAACAATTGATTGTTGTTTAGAACTAGCTAGTGTATTTTGTGTAATGCTGTAAATTGATGTAAAAGTCAAAAGTACGATACCTAATAGTGCTAATAAGTTTTTCTTCATATATTCCTCCATATAGCTAATAGTTACAATAATTATTTAGTTATCAATATTTGAAATATACTACACTATTAATTTATATAGCACAAGACTTTTTTGCAATAAAATATTTTTAACAAGATATACTTCTATTAAACATTAAAGCTATACAAGTAAAAACACTTGTATAGCTTTAATGTTTGGAGATATTCTAATTTATTATATGTATGATAAAAAATATATTATGTATTAATTAAAGTGACAAAATCAAACAACAATTTCAAATCATACTAGCCAAAAATTTTATGTGCAAATTCTAATAAAAAAAGAGAAGCTACAATTAAGTAGCTTCTCTTTTTTGAATAAGTATTATTTCATTGCTGGTAAATGAATTGTAGTTTTTCCATCATTTACTTGTAATAAAACTAAAGTCCAACGTTTTGCTAAAGATGAAATCTTAGTCAAGTCAGAAAGTTTAACATTTTTTAAAGATTTTGTTGATTCACTAATCATTTTATTACGTTCCTTAGCAGAAGTTTTCTTAAACTCAGGATTATTTTTCATTGATTTTTCAAATACTTTTCTGAATTGCTTTTTACTCATCTTATTATCTAATACTGCAAGTAATTCCTTTTTAGTTGATTTGCCAGGCTTAGTTGTTGCTTTATAATTTTTGATTGTTGGTAATAAATCTTTCTTAAAGAAATTACTAAAATTATACATTTCATCAGCAAACTTATCAGTAGCATTATTATGATTAACAACCTTAACAGCATGTGTTTTCTTTGTGCTTGCATTAGCATTATTAATGCTATTTGAACTAAACGCAATTGGTAATAGTAGTGATACTACTGCTAATCCTTTAAATAACTTTGACTTAATACTCATATGTAATCACCTCATAATTGATATATTTATAGATTAACATAAATGATTAAAATTCCAATAGTATATTAACATTAGTTTTTAATAATAAAAAAATAGTTATCTGAATAACTCAGATAACTATTTTTTATTAAGCTTCACTTTTATCGGCACTAATTACTACTTTACCATCTTGCATATCAGCATCTAAGTGCTTAATATCTTCATGGTCTAAGTAGAAGTCAGTAATCTTATCTCTGATTTCTTGTTCAACAACTCGACGTAATGGACGAGCACCCATTGCTTCATCGTATCCTTGATCAATTAAGTAATCCTTAACCGGTTCAGATACTTTAACATCCATATTCTTCTTAGCCAATGTCTTGTTAACATCATCTAACATCAAGTTAATAATTTCTTTCAAATTATCTTTAGATAGATGTGAGAATTCAACAATTGCATTGAAACGGTTTAAGAATTCAGGACGGAAGTATGGAGCCAAACGATCAATTAACTTCTTATCTTTATCGTCATCACCAGTAACGCTTTCATTACCAAATCCAGCGTTAGAAGTAGCAATTACAACTGTGTTCTTAAAGTTAACAACATTACCTTGACCATCGGTTAAACGACCATCATCTAAAACTTGTAGTAACAATGTTAATACTTGTGGGTTAGCCTTTTCAATTTCATCTAATAGAACAATTGAATAAGGATTACGACGTACTTTTTCAGTTAAAGTATTGTTGTTATCGTTGTATCCAACATAACCAGCGGATGCACCAATTAACTTAGATACAGCAGTTGGGTCGGAATATTCAGACATGTCTAATCTAATAATATTATCTTTATTACCAAACATGTCTAAAGCTAATTGTTTTGCCAATTCAGTTTTACCGACACCAGTTGGTCCAACAAATAAGAAGGAACCAATTGGACGATTGCCTTCATCAAAACCAGCACGGTTACGACGAATAGCACGAGAAACAGCAGCAACTGCTTCATTTTGACCAATAACTTTACCCTTTAGACGACTGCCCATGTTCTTCAAGTGTTCAATATCATTATTGCTCATCTTGGAAACTGGAACTCCAGTTAATCTTTCAACTGATTGAGCGACATCATTAATAGTTGCAGTGACTTTCTTAGCATCACTCTTGTTGTCTAATTGTTTATTCAACTCATCAATCTTATTCTTATGATTCAAAGCAGCTTCATAGTCTTCTTTATCTGCAGCAGCTTGTTGAGCTTTCTTTTCAGTTTCAATTTGGTCTTCTACTTGTTTCTGATCTAAAACTGGATGTTGAGCTGCCAAGTGTGCAGCAGTCATATCAACTAAATCAATAGCTTTATCAGGTAAGCTACGTTGTGGAATATATTGAACTGAATAATCCACAGCTGCTTTCAATACATCATCAGGTAATACTACATTGTGATGCGTTTCGTAAAGCTTACGAACGCCCTTCAAGATAGCTAATGTCGTTTCGGCTGAAGGAGCGTTGATTTTTACTTCATTAAAACGACGTGATAATGCAGCATCTTTCATGATGGTATTACGATATTCATCTTGAGTAGTGGCACCGATAACGGTAAAGTCACCACGAGATAATGCTGGTTTAATAATATCAGCTAATCCTTTAGAACCACTTTCATCACCGGAATTACCAGCTCCTAAGATTTGATGAATTTCATCAAAGAATAGGATTACATTTTTCTTTGCTTTTACTTCTTTAATTAAGTTTTGAATATTTTCTTCAAAACTACCACGGTATTGAGTACCAGCTTCAAGTCCAGAAATATCAATACTGATAATTTCCTTATTCTTGATTGCTGCTGGTACATCACCCTTAGCAATTGCTTGAGCTAAGCCCTCAACAACAGCAGTTTTACCAACACCAGCATCACCAACTAGCACTGGATTATTTTTAATTCTCCTGGATAATACTTCAGCAGCTTCTTGAATTTCTTTATCTCTGCCAATAACAGGATCTAATTTCCCATCACGAGCTTCTTTAGTTAAGTTACGACCTAACTTATCAAGAATGCTCTTACCATTATTACCTTGCTTTTGTTGTGGATTCATCTGACCATTTTGTAATTGACCAGATTTTCTTAATTGTTCTAATTGCTCTGGGGTGACTTCCTGACCGTTAACCATGTAGCGACGTTGTGGGTTTGAACTCCCAGTATCACCTAAGAATTGATTGAAAATTTTATCAAAATCATCATTGAATGGATTGAATGGATCTCTAGCCATAGTACATCCCTCGCTTTTCTTTATTATTTAGTTTTTATTAATGGAGAAAGTTTCTTTATTTATTCATTCCCTTTCTTCATTACAACTATACTATAGCACCTATTTTACATAATACAAGTTATTTGTTGACCTTTTTTGACCTTTGTTTTAAAAAATCCTTATCATTCCTTTCATATCAAGGAATAAAAAGATCAAATTTTTTTCAAAAAGGTTTGACTATGTGAACAATGATTACATTTCAAGTTAATTAAACGTTTTTATAATAGATAAAATATACTTTTAAATAATTTTCTGTTATTATATCTAATATAAGATGTTATAAAACATCACATATTAAAGGGGATTATGCAGATGAAAAGACATTCATTCACAAGCCATTGTGTTTTAGCAATGGCTTGTGGTCTTATCATTGCGTTAAGTTTGTTTGCGGCACCTACTAAAACACATGCTGCTGAAAAAACTTATGAAATTGGTACGGATGTGACTTTCCCGCCATTTGAATACGCAAATGATAACAACAAATATGTAGGGATTGATATGGATCTAATTAGAGCTATCGCTAAGGATCAGCACTTTAATGTTGATATTAAGCCATTAGGTTTCAATGCTGCAATTCAGGCAGTTCAAGCTGGCCAAGCTGATGGGGTATTAGCTGGGATGTCAGTAACACCTGAGCGTAAAGGTACCTTCGACTTCTCGAATCCATATTATAATTCTGGAGTTGTAATGGGAGTTGCTCAAAATAATAACAGCACTAAGAGCCTTAACGACTTAAAGGGTAAAACCGTGGCTGTTAAAACTGGAACCACCGGTGCTCAATATGCCCAATCAATACAAAAAAAATATGGTTTTAAAATTTCCACTTTTGATGATTCAAATAATGTTTATGAAGACGTTATGACTGGTAATTCCGTTGCTTGTTTTGATGATCAACCAGTTCTTAAATATGGTATTAATCAAGGAACTCAGTTAAAAATTGTCACTAAACCTGCTGCTGGCACACCAATTGGCTTTGGAGTAAAAAAAGGACAAAACCAAGAATTATTGAAAAAATTCAACACCGGTTTAGCCAACTTAAAGAAAAATGGCCAATATCAAAAGATTCTAGACAAATATTTAAATGCTAAAAAGAGTACCACTGACAATCATTCATTCTTTGGTATTTTAAATCAAAATAAAGTTTTCTTATGGCAAGGATTCTTACAAACGTTATGGTTAACCATTGTTTCAATCGTCTTTGCTACTATTATTGGAGTGTTCTTTGGATTACTAGGAGTGCTTCCAATGAAGTTCTTCCAAGGATTATCAACTACTTTCATTTATGTATTTAGAGGACTTCCATTAATTGTTTTAGCACTATTCATTTATACTGGAATTCCTACATTAATTGGTACTAAGATTCCTGCTTTCACTGCCGGAGTTATTACGTTAATGTTAGATGAAGGTGCTTATATTGCAGCCTTTGTTAAAGGTGGTATTCAGTCCGTTGAAAAGGGTCAAATGGAAGCTGCTCGTAGTTTAGGACTACCATTTGGTAAAGCTATGCGTAAAGTTGTCTTACCACAAGGAATTAAATTAATCGTGCCATCATTCATTAACCAATTCATTATTACATTGAAAGATACTTCGATTCTTTCTGTAATTGGTATTATTGAACTTACCCAAACTGGTAAAATTATTATCGCTAGAAACCTAGAAGGCTTTAAAGTATGGGCAATGGTTGCATTAATTTACTTAATTGTCATCACCCTACTTACTTGGCTTTCTAATTGGGGTAAAAGGAGGACTAAAATTTGAGTAAAATAAAAGTAACTGACCTATATAAACAATATGGTGATAACCATGTTTTAAAAGGCGTTAATCTAGAAGTTAAAGATAACGAAGTGGTCGTAGTAATTGGTCCTTCTGGTTCTGGTAAAAGTACCCTTTTGCGTTCACTAAATAAATTAGAAGAACCGACTTCTGGTTCTATCGTTGTCCACGGTGAAGATATTGCCAAGAAAGATGCTAATATCGATAAGATTCGTGAACAAATTGGGATGGTATTCCAACATTTTAATTTATTTCATAATTTAGATGTTGGTAAAAATATCATGTTAGCGCCAGTCGAATTAGGTAAACTAAATAAACAAGATGCTGAAAAACAAGCTAAAAAACTGCTTAAAGTTGTGGGTCTAGAAAATAAATTCAATGCTTCTGTTGATTCATTATCTGGTGGTCAACAACAAAGAATTGCGATTGCTCGTGCTTTAGCAATGAATCCAGATATTATGTTGTTTGATGAACCGACTTCTGCCCTTGATCCAGAAATGGTTGGGGATGTACTGCAAGTTATGAAAGACTTAGCAAAAGAAGGAATGACAATGGTTGTTGTTACCCATGAAATGGGCTTTGCCAAAGAAGTTGCTGACCGTGTCGTCTTTGTTGATGAAGGTAAAATCATGGAATCAGGTACCCCTGATGATATTTTCAATCATCCAAAGAATCCGAGATTAAAGGAATTTTTATCTAAGATCTTAGCGGTTTAATTAAATAAATTAATCAAAAAGAGTTCGATAATTAAATATCGAACTCTTTTTTTGCGTTTAAATTGGTTTATTTACGATTATGTTTATTCTTAATATATAAAGTAATAACTGTGACAATGAGTGCAATGATAATTAAAATTGCCACTAATAATAGCCAAAGCCATGTGTAATCACTCTTTACACCAGTTGCTTCATTATTATCCTTATATGCTTTTGCAAAGCTCATATGGAAATCTTTATTATATGCCCAATCATGTTTACCCCAATTAACATCACCAACAAATTTGTAATCACCAGACTTAAAAGCTTGTCCATTAGTTGGCATTAGATAATTAAAATTACTATTAGGTGCAATGGATGCATCCTTTTTGTCTACTTTATACAATGGTTTTTCATGATTATCATATCCCTTTTTTGTATAAATAGCACCAGTCATATGTACACCCGTCATTAAGGCCGGTTGATCATTTTGAAAATGTGCATAAAAGTTATTAGTCCCATTTATTACCTTGCCACCAGCTTGTAAAAGTTTTAGGTTAGGTTGTTGATTTACACCTTCATTAAGAATTATAGGAATAACATATGAATAATCATTATTAATCTTTACATTACCACTACCTGAATTGTTTTTTGAAGGTTCACTAGTGAAAGATAAACTACCTAAAATACTGCCATTAAAATCATCATTAGGCAATTTGATATTAAAAACACTAGTTACAGAACTTTTGGCTGGAACTGATAACTTGTTTTTAGGACTTTCAACGGTTAACTTGCTTAAGGGGTGCTGCAAACTTTTATCGAATTTATTTAAATTATTTTCATCATAATTAATTTGAGTATTATCGTTAGTAAAAGCAGTATTAATACTGGCCTTAATAGTTGTATTTTCATCGCCAGCATTATTAACTCGTACTTTTAATGGATAAGTCTGACCTGGTTTAACATTTAAATCAAAATAACTGGATTGATTTTTATCTTGACCTGATGAGAAAACAGGATCAACTGAGAAATTAACACCAGATGCGTTTGCATCATAAGTAGAAATAGTAAACAAAAATAAGAATGAAAAAAATAAGGTAAAACCAATAATTATGTTTTTAATTATCTTCATTAATTATTTATTTTTGTCCATTCGAAGAAGGGGTTCCTTGTGTTAAGGTCCAAGTTAATTGGGTATTAAATTCTACATTTTTAGTATTACCTTGAGGCATATTATATTCTAATGGTATTCTTAATTTAAGATCTTTTAAGTCTGACAAACTTTGATTTGATCCTTTAGAAATTGTAGCATTGTTAATAATATTTAATGATGAAGAATTGTCTAAATTGGCACTTTCATTATTTGAATTAATAATCCGAGCATTCTTAACAGTTGCTGGTTTATCGTCACCCAATTTTGCAGACAAATTTGTCCCCTTTACAGATAAGGAAGCATTTGACCAATCAGAACCAGTATTATTATTAACAGTTATATTATGATTACCATTAATCCCAACAGTTCTAAGTTGTTGACTATCACCATTATTTAAATCAATGCTATTAAAAGAAAAATCATTAACACTATTTAATGATAAATTTCCTTCAGTAGTACTTTGATTAACATTTGATTTTGTACTTGGTGTTGTATCATCAGCATTAGCACTCACACCACTCATAGATATACCTAACAACAAAGTTAGCGCTGAAACACCTAAAACATTTCTTAACTTCATAAAAAAATTCCTCCAAATATAATATATTTTAAAAGGTAATTTAGTTTATTCATGACATTAAAAAATTAACGTCAAACAAGCCAATTAGGATTTAACAAATATATTGTATAACTAATAATTTATTATTTATAGTTATATAAACAATGAATTATTACAAATAAGAAATATTATTATCTCATTTTAATTTTTAAGGCTTAAAAATAGGCCTTAAATACAATTTTACTAATTAAAAAAAATGTAACATTAAACTTTTATATAATTTCAATAATAATTATATAATTTTCCTAAAAAAATAGTCCCAGCAAGCCAAATGGCTTACTGGGACTCCAAAATATTTACGATTAATTTATCTTTTGCACAAATGCAAATACATCGGTAGCAACTGCATTATTAAGATCAAAGTCATCTTTAATCTTATCAACAGCATCTTTATCATCAGATTGGTCTTGAATGATCTTATTGACCTTCAAAACATTCTCCTTGTTATTAAGGAAATCAGTCAAAATACGACGTTCTCTGACCTCTTTAACAATTCCATATATAACAGATACAACTAGTAAAATAGAAAGTAAATTCCACATATTATTAAATAATCACTCCTATATTAATTATTATACGTTATATCAAAAGATAATTAAAGTGAGTAGTTTGAATAACCTATGGTTTTATTCGATGAATTTTACCCAAGACAGATAAACCAGAAATTAACAACATAATAAATGAAGAAAACACAAATAAGGTCAAAATGCCCAATATATCAGGAGCATTAGAATAAAATTCTACGAATATAAAACAACTTAATGGCAGTAATCCACCAATAACTCCGATAAATAAACCAGCATTAAAGAAAAAATGATTTTTATGATATCGATAGGTTAAAACTGCATCCAAAATAGAACAAGCGATGCTAGTTAATATTAAAATCCAAGCAATTGTCAGTAAAATAACGTCACCTAAATCTTGATTAATATTATACAATGAAAGGCCAATCATAAATGAAACTGGAATTGCAATAATCATTGCCAATCCAGTAAGTATATTTAGTAAACCAATACCAGTAAAATATTTGTTAATAATAAAAAACTCCTTAAAATTTTAAGCTTTGATATTTAAAAAAATTAGTTTCATGATCATTATGGGATGGATGACCCTATCATGATAATTCTGCATTAAAGTATTGTTGCCTCTCAATGTAAAACCTTTGATATGTGTCATCTCCATAAATAGTTAAATTTCATGTTGTTTATATTTACCTAATATATCCAAACTTTCACCTAATTTTAGGTGAAACTGTTTTCTTAAATTTTTCACTTTTTCTACATCTTCTTGATCAGTCGATAATATTTGAATAATTAATTTTTTATTTTTATCGCTTCTTAAAATATCTTCAATTAACCTTTTTGATTTCTTCTCATTCCTAAAATAAACAAATGTATTGATTATCGTAAAAACGAAAACACAAATATTAAAAATATGCCAAAACATTTAAACCCCTCTTTTTTAATAAATAAGTATCATATTTACATATAATAGTGTATACTATATATTCAACATTGATTTAATAGCGCCATATATGGTCGCTGTAGCAAATTTAACTTAATAAAAATATTCTAACTTAATTAAAAGTTTGGACCGGAATACCCTGAATAGAGCTATCCGTGAACGCATAATAGCGTGATAACTATTTTGGTCTATATTACTGGAACAGCTTAAATAAAAGAAAAATAAATAATAAAAAAGATAAAAATCTAAAAAGCTATAATGATCATAATAAGATAAAAGACTTGCTGATAAAGCAAGTCTTTTTATTTGTCTTTATTTTTGTTGGAATAGTGAATACCTACGCAGCAACCAATGAAGATGACAATAAGTAATGTATATTGACCAACCGTATCCCAATCGACATCATCACCACCCAATAGGTTAAATAAGGCAATACAACATAAAATAAACAAGATGAATTTCCACGTTCTAAATATTATGCCAATGCTATTGCCAAATAGTGATAGTAATTTTAAAAAGTCCATATGTATCCTCCATGATTAATATACTAATAATTATATTAGAATCAGCTTTTATTGGCAAAGCAAATATAATTATTTTTATGTATAGAATCACTCCCGCGAATGCGGGATATACATTAAAGGATCCGCGGCAAATCAACAATCTAAAATTATAGATAAAGTATTTTCATTCACTTTTATTATGATAGCATATTCTCAAATCAATTAATATAAAGTTATAAACATATAAAAATTAAGTTTAATTTCTATACTTAATTTTCTTATTTACACCCCACCTAAAAACCGCTATACTTATAAACATACAAAAATAAAACATAGAAAAAGAGCGTTGATCGACAATTATTGGCAGTAATTATCGACCAGCTAACAAAGTAATCGCACTTACTTGTTAACCGTTAACGCTCCTTAGTTATTATATAAGAGCTAAGGAGTAGTTGCAATATATCTAATACATATATGAGGGGACAAGTTTATTACTTGTGCCCTCTTTTTCTATCCAAAAGGATGGATAATAATGAACCAATTTATTAAATTTGATATTGAACTACGTAAAGATGACCGTTTAAACAATGATGCACGCTTAGCATATGCTTACTTATACGATCGGATGCATTCGTCAATTAAGCGTCATGAATTTTTTGATTCTAAAATGAATAATTATTATGTTATTTACACTGTAGAAGAAATGATTAAAGATTTAGGTGTTAGTCGTAATACCGTAATTAATGTTTATAAAAAGTTAGCTGTTTATGGCTACATCATTAAAAAGAAGATCTTTAATGGTGCTACTCGTTTCTTTTTACCTCATTTTCATGATGATAATTCACATTCTAAACCCGCTAAAGTTGCAAATGACAACTCTAATCAAACTAACTTTAAACAAAATACAGCTAAGACAGCTGTTACAACAGGTATTGATAAAACTAATATTCAACACTAAAATAAAACTGTCAAAATTAGTGAATTTGATTTAATGCAAAATGTGGTCGATGGCTTAAAAGCTAAAGCTGCATTTGAACCCACATTAATTAATACTTTAGTGAAATATTCTGAAAATGCTCGTTGTTTGTATCAATATGCGCAACTCATTTTTAAAACTAAAAAAGCCTCGCTTAATCGTTTGATTAAACAAGGCTATTGTAAAGCCAAACAAGCTCTACAGTTTGAAACTAATTATTATATGCAAAATGATTTAGTGAAAGTCATGCGTAACTTAATTATCCAAACCCGCATTAATCATAAAATTCATAATAAAGCTGCTTATATTGCGAAAAGTTTATATAAGTTTTTTGATGATGCAGTTTTGGATTATCATGACCGAATAAATATGCATGAAGTTAAAAATTTTAACATCCCAATTGTAAAACTTAACTAAAGGCCAATTTTCTTATTATAATCCATACCATTATATTGATAAGAATAATCATGATGTAACTTTTGTCTTGTAAAAACAGAAAAATATCCTTGATTTACATATAACTTCATAACTCTTCTACCATGAACTTTTTTATGTGATAACCAGTAATTTAATCCATCTCCAAAATCGGCTTTACCAACAAAATTATAAACTTTAGATTTTTTACCCAGCTTATTAATATATAATAGACCATTATTTTTAGACTTATATTTTCCTAACATTAACTTACCATTTTGATAAACTGAATATTTATTAAATCTATAATGATCTAATTTATGATTATATTTATTCCATTGATACCAGTTTCCCCTCAATTCACTAGGAATCGTATGATGCCCAGAATAACTAGCATGGATATTTTGAGAATTAAAATTAAAAAATAAAATTACTGCTAACAATAATGCAAATGAAATCCCCAAAAAATATTTTTTAAACAAAATAGTGAATCCCTCCTATTTTTAATATATTGAATTACTATTAAAATAGTAATTCAATATATTAAAAATGCACTGCTAAATAACAGTGCATTGAAAATAAGGTTTTACAAAAATTAGCTAGCACTTTTTAGGCTTTTTTGTAAAATCTTTTCAGCGGATAAAGCATTATTTACTAAAACACCAATCTTAATGATTTGCTTATCAGTAAATTTATCAAAATCATTAGGAAATTCAGTAGCTTCATCATTTAATTTTTCTATATTTGTTGAACTTCTAATAGTCTCATTTGATAAAATATTTTCTTTGTTAGACAACAAGTCAGTACTTTTAATTCCTGCTTCAACTTTTTCAGCTTTTTTATATGCTTGCTTAGCTGTTTTTCCATTTTTATTATTAACAAAAAATCCAGTTGCCGCTAAAGTAACACCACTAAGTGCCCAACCGACAATAGGAATAGCACCTAAAACTGCTTCTCCTCCAGCTACACCAGCTCCACCAGCAGCAATGGAACCACCGCCAAGCCATGCTAAAGTTGCATTTGTTGCAGCAGCTCCTGATAAACCAGATATTGCAGCTCCAGTGGAAGCTGTCCCTAAAGATGAGACTAATGCGCTTAATGCAGGTCCTCCTAAAGAAGCCGCAGCACCTAAAGCCGCAGATCCTGAAGTACCTTCTTTAGTTAACTTTACAGCTTCCTCAGATTTATCTTTTACCTCATTTATAAAAGTTCTATAATTCTTTGACTCTTGTTTTAAACGAATATTTTTTGTCTGAAGTTCCATAGGTTTATTCTTAATATTATCAATTATTTGTTCAGAATTCGATAAATCATTGGATAAAGTATCACGATTATCATTCAACAAAAGTAAATTAAATTTTAAATTAGCAAAAGAATGTTTATATAATGAAACGTACTTCTTTAACTTATTAACTCCTCGTTTTTTATACTCTGTATTAAATAAATCTATTCCAAATAATTCAGCCATAATATATCTCCTAGTTCTTAAAAAAATTAACTATATCTTTTTTATTTTTTAATATTGAATCTTCTTTGACACTAAGATGTCTTGCCAAAGGAATACTATTTTGAAATTGATCTGCATCCGGCAAATCCATATCGTAAGCCAGTAATTGTAAACGATTTGTTTTCTCATATTGCTCAAAAATTGTAGTTAATGCTTGATGGTATAGCGAATCGATTTGATTTATTGCTTTTTCATAATTCACTTTGATAGTTTGTTTGTTTATAGTATTCCCAGCCATCATTTCTTTGAAGGATTTTTTAAACTTTTTAATAATATTGGAGAAATCATCAATCACAAAAATAGTCAACCCTGTAAGAGTTCCAACTATAATTGATCCTAAAACCTTACTGATATCATCTTTCAAAAAAGCTAAGACTGGCAAATTAGCCACAACTACATTACCTAAATTTTCTCCTATAGACAAACCAACAGATGATAATATTGCAGCAATGATAATTTCACCAGCTTTTTTCATTCTAAGTTCTAATGTATATTGACTATCAAACATTATTTTAAAAGCTGACACTAAATTAGTGAAAGAATCATTAAGAATTTTTCCAAACCTTCTAGTAGTAGTTATAAATTTATCTAACAAAGTGTTAAATATAGCAGAAGTAAAACCTCCAATAAAGCCTTGAACAAATGAATTTTCTACTAATAATAGTCTATCCGAAATGTTTGTTAAATTATCTTTTATGTTATTAATGAAAACATTGAAACGATCTTTTAATGATTTATAATCATGCCAAGTCTTAATAATCATATTTAAAGCATTAGATATAACATCTTGGATTTGGTAAAAAATAATTCCAATAGCAGAACTCAAAGCTTGTCTACCGCCTTGCTTTGCACTATTAATGCAAGTAGCCGACATAAACTCAGAACTTAAATAATAACTATTAATTTTCCTGTTATACATTTTTCTAGCCTGCTTATCATTTTTCTTTATAGAATTAGAATCCGCAGACATTCTATTTTTAGTATTTTTATTCTTACTATCTTTTTTCTGTTGACTTAAATTAGGATTATTCTGATCCTTTATATTTTGTTGCTTCCAAATTTTCTTTTTATCATCCAAACTATTTGCATAATCAGTTTTATTTTGTTCACCCATAGAACGATTAATACTTCTATCAGTTTTATGTAAGTTATCATCATTATTAGCCAAATCATCAATTTTTTGTCCGGATAAAGCGCGTCCTTTATCTTCATAAATTTCTTTAGTAGAAATTGTATGATCTAAATCTGTTTTTTGGTTTCTCTTTAAATATTTTCCAGTATTGGGATCACATAGTTTTCCATGATATTGTTCAATAGTTTGGCGTTTGTTTATAGTTCTGTATTTATCACTACCACCGTGAAATTTTTTCGCAATGTTCTTATTATATCCTGATGTTTTTTTATAAAGTTTATTTTTTACTTTATCACTAGAATAAACACCATTACGAACATTATGGATAGTGTCAACACCCCCGCCTTCTTTGAAGTTGTCAAAAAGAGAAAAAATATTAAATTGATAAATTAAATTATCTTTTATATTTTCATTTATTGATGAAATCAATTTACCAGTTTCATAATTAGATCTTTTTGTATTTTCAATTGCAGATAAATGCAACAATTTTTCTTCTGCTTTCAATTAATCGCCTCCATATATAAAATAAGGTAATTTTAACTTAAAACTTATCTAAAATTAACCTACTAATAATATTCTAATTTTAGATTATTTATATTTCAAAAAATAAGACTTATACAATAATGAAATTAAAGAATCAATAGAAAAAATATTGTCAAATTTATCTTTATACAAATACAAAAAATAATAAATATATTACTATACAAAAAAGCGCTCTTAAAGATGAGCGCTTTTAGTATACTTATAGATTCCTGTCTAAATTACTATAAGAAGAATAATTTATAAAACGTCAGATTATTTTAAATCTTTAAGTGCTTGTTGAGCAACTACGTTCATAATATTCCATGGACGATCAAAACCTGGTTGGAAGAAGAAGTCAGCATAAGCTAAGTCTTCAACTTTCATATGAGCTTGAATTGCTAATGAAATAGTATTCATATTTTGGGTAGCATCTTGTTTGGACATAACTTGGCCACCTAAAATTTCATGTGTTTCAGGATTGTAAGTTAATTTAAATAATACTTCAGCATTGCCAGCTTTATCTGGAATGAATGGTGGTCTAAATGTATCAGTTACCGTTGTTGATTGGGTCTTAACACCAAAACGTGAAGCCGTTCCTTCTTTAATACCGGTTGAAGCGAACTTATAATCAAATACAGACAAAGCACTTGATCCAGATACTGGAACCATTGCATGTTCTTGGCCTAATGCATTCATGGCAGCAGTACGACCTTCACGACGAGCATTGGTTGCTAGTGCAATTACTGACTTTTCACCAGTAGGAGCAAATGGAACTAACGTTGCATCCCCAATCGCATAAATATCAGGTTCACTAGTTTGCATATATTCATTATTCTTAATAAAACCATGGTCATCTAAATCAACGATGCCATCTAACCACTTAGTATTAGGACGAATGCCAGCAGCTTCTATTACTAAATCTGCTGGGATTTCATTGCCCTTTGAAGTAATAGCAGTTGTGACCTTATCATCTTCACCTTTGTATTCAGCAACACCTTGATTACCATAAAAATCAACATTATGGTCCTTCATAACTTTAGTCAAAGTATCAGTAAATTCTTTATCTAGATAAGTTCCTAGTAATCTTTCATTAAATTCAATAATTGAAACATGCATGCCAGCTTTAGCAAATACTTCTGCAGCTTCAATGCCAATATATCCAGAACCAATGACTGCTACATTTTTAACATCTGGATCAACTGTTTTTTCTTTTAGTTTAATTGCCCAGTCACGACCACGCATTTTATAAATGTTTTGCAAGTCTTCACCTTTAACGCCAAGGCTTGCTGGATTAGCACCGGGACTAATAATTAACTTATCATAGTGTTCATCACGTTCTGAACCATCATTATGATTTAAGACATGGACAGAATGATTTGCAGGATCAATAGCGCTAATTTCTTGTTTTACAAAGACATCCACGCCTGCTTTATGCATTTGATCTGGCTTAGCATAGCTAACATCATTCACATGTTTAACTACCCCTTCTAGATATAGTTGCATTCCACAAGATAGGAAAGAAATGAAATCTCCCTTTTCATACCATTGAATTTCGGTATCTGGTGCGTCTGATAAAATCTGACGGACAGCATCATAACCACCATGAGAAGAACCTAAAACAATAACTTTCATAAATAATAAACCTACCTTTCATCCTCAAAACAGTTTATAATAGTTTTTACTTTATAATAATTATTAACTGATTAACTATAAATAATATAACAAATATATATTGTTATTACAAATTATATGACTGCATGAGTTTGAAACAAAATATTATAGACTTAAATTCAATCCGACTATAATCTAAGTAGATGGTTTTGTGAGAAAGGTGGAGTTATTATGTTTGATTATAATATTTTATCTTTAGTACAAAAAATTACGAAAGATTATCCTAACAAAGTAGTTAACTTGGATAGCATTTTAGATTATGTAAAAAATGATTTAAAAATGGAAATTACGGATAAGAAGAAATTGGTTAATGAATATGTCAAAACTAAAAGTAAATTTAACTTAGTAACTGTTGGAGATTTATCGAAGAAGCTACTATCTATTTGTGATGATGATTCAATTCAAGTACCTAAGCAATTTAAAGAGCAGTTAATTGAGGATACTAATAAGCATGATTTAATCGATTTAGATAAGTTTGGTAGTGTCAATAAGCACCCTAGCAAGACTGGTGGGATTAGTGTTAAGTTCACTTTAGATAACTTGATTAAAAATGGTCTACCTAAAGTAGTCACTTATAAAGAATTAGATTACCGCGTCAAAGACTACTTGAATTACGTGGTTACTGACGATCAATCAAATATTGATAAGTATGTGAATAAAGAAGATCGACAGTTAGATAGATTTATCGAAGTTCTTTCTGAAATTGCAATTCAAGTTCCTGATAAAAAGGCTTCTAGAGAGACTTTGTTGAGCTTATTAAAGGGTAATCAAGCACAAAATAAATTGTTATTATGTAGTATTTTGTTAGATGCAAATATGATGGCAGCCAAAGACTTCAGACTATTTAATGAAGATGATGTGGCCTTTACCAATAAATATCCTGAACAAAAGCAAGCTCTGGATAAAATGATTGATGCTGATTTAATTATGAATTTAAATGGCTATAAACATGAAGCCAATGACAAAACTAAATTTAATATGCATGAATTTATTACAATTCCTAAGTGCGTAACCTATAATGAATTGTTGCATAATTTAAGAACAGCTAAGGTAAAAAAATAAAAGTATATATTAATTGCTTTTAAAATTAATGGTAGTAATATTATTAAAAATTAACTTAATTGGTTAATTTTAATTATCTTAAAAAGGACTTGATTCAATTGAAAATGAACAAAATGTTAGTAACATTATCCTTAGCATTACCATTAGCAACAGTCACTCCAGCCATTACCGGTGTAACCGCTAACGCTGCTCAAGTTAGTCATAAAATGGCTCATCATAAAGAAAGCGAAAAATCTTTTGCTTTGGATAAAGTTAAAGACTTTAAGTCAGCTAAGACTTATAAATTGAAATCTAAAGATGTGAAAGCATATAAAGCAATGTTTATGGCAGATCAACCCGTGGTTTCATTTAGTCACGGCAAAACTGTAAAAGTTCATGATAAAAAAGTTCGTGTAAATAAAAAGATTACCGTTAAAGAAAGTAAAACCAAGCTAGAAAAACTACTAAAAGATAAAAAAGAATACAAAAAAGCCAAGAATATTGAATATCTACATGCAGAGAAAATTGGCTGGATTAAGGCTACTGAAGTAAAATAATTAGCACAAAAAAATCGATGTCATAAAGTTGGCATCGATTTTTTGATTTTATTTATTGTTGTAAATAAAATATCCTTCATAGCTTTTCTTACTATTTACTTTATTATTTTTTGGTTTATTACTATAAAATGACCAGATAGAAATATGATTTTTATCATGAACTTTTACCAAATTAGTAACTCCAGCCATCCCATCATCATTAAATTCATAATACATGGCACTATGATGCTTATCTGGCATTGCTCCAGCCTTAATTATGTAATAATTGTGACCAATATATTTATAATGTGGATTCATTCCAGCTATAGCTGAATATGGGATTCCACTACCAATTTCTTTTTTCTTAAGATTATAATTAATTGTTAGTGGATTATATCCCCTTTCTTTTGTGAAAAGAGTAAAAGTTCTATTATATCCAGGTTGCTCAAATTTAAATTTACTTTTTTTATTTCCACCATGTTTCATATAATTAGTTTGCCAGCCACCCTTACGAACTAATACTTTAGGGTTACCTTTTCTCCAACCACCATTAGTAGATGCATGAACATTACTAGTTAAAACAAATGAGAACATAAGCGCTAATATCAATGATAGTAATGTAAATTTTTTATTAATTTTCATAAAATCACTTCCTGTAATTAGATTATACTCCTACTTTAGATTTACTAATATTACTACGTAAATCAGAGTAGTCCTTTTTAATTTTACTTCTAGTCCATGTTTCAATTCCATTCATAAGAGTATAGCTTTTTAGTACTCTTTTACCATGAATACGCTTTTTAGATAACCAAACATATGGGCTTTCAGTTTTATAAGGAACTAATTTTCCATTTAAAACATAAGTATTTCCAGCAAAATCCATATCTTTTTTATTAATTTTTTGTACATATAACATATATGCATTATTCATTTTATGATTATGAACATCGTATAACTTCATACCATCTTGATAAACTGCATTCTTACCAATATACATATGATAAGTTTGCCAATCTCCATAGTTATTTTGCCCAGATTCATACCAATTTCCTCTGAGTTCCGTTGGAGTTTCATAATGACCCTTATATTTTGCGTAAGTTGTTCTATTACTAATAAATAAAAATAGTGTTAAAGCTAAAAACAACGAAAAAATAAAACCAATTATCGAATTTTTATGTAACTTCATAAATATCTCCTTTTAACTAAATATTAAATCTAAATTGAATGTATGACAATATTTGTTTAGAATAATGCTGAGATAAACATTTATACGTAATAGGAGGTTTAATTATGAATATTAATATGACACCCATCAAGAATGATAATGTTGATACATTAAGAGACATTAGCATTGAAACTTTTAGAGACACATTTGGCGACTATAATAGTGAAAAAGATATGCAAAATTATTTTGATACAGCCTACAATGTTGATGAATTGAAAAAAGAAATTAATGAACAAAATAGTAATTTTAAATTTGTTTTTTGTGACCATAAATTAGCTGGATATTTAAAATTAAATATTGGAGATGCTCAATCAGAACTTAAAGTCAAAAACGCATTAGAAGTAGAAAGAATTTACATCAAAAAGGAATTTAAAAGAAATGGGCTTGGCACGTTCTTAATCAACTATGCAATGGAACAAGCCAAAAGGAATGGCTTAAGTACTGTTTGGTTAGGTGTATGGGAAAAGAATGAAGCTGCTATTCATTTCTATAAAAGAATGGGCTTCAGAGAATTTGATGATCATATTTTCCAATTAGGAAATGATCAACAAAGAGACTTATTATTCAAAAAAACAGTTAGATAAATAAATACAAACAAAAATAAGAGGCTAAATTCAAAAATGAATTTAGCCTCTTAAAATTTATATTAACCTGGTAAAGCTCCAGTTAGTAATTGAACAATTCCATATATATCATCAGGAAATGCCATAATAGCAGCTTCATCCACTTCTTCTGGAGTCATTTTTTTACTAATAATGATAGACAATGCGTTAGCAATTTGAACTGATTGACCACCTAAAATAGTAGCTCCAACAATTTGATGTTCTTTATTTAAAATAATTGTTGCTTCAGATGTATTTTTATCAGCAGGTTCAAATACTAACATCCCATATGGGACTCTTTTAATTTCATAGTCATCATTGTCTTTAACATCTTGAACCTTTAGTCCAACTTGAGCCAAACGTGGTAATGAGAATAATGCTTCAGCGATTGGTGGATATTTAATTGCTGGATTATCATCATTCAAAATATCTTTAGCAATATAATTAGATTCAAAAGTGGCAGTTGGAGTCAACTTAGGTTCTTTTTTATCAATTGCATCACCGCTAACAAAGATGTTCTTAACACTAGTTCTTAAATGATCATCAACTTTAATGCCTTTAGGACCAGCTGTAATGTTCAACTTATCTAAGCCTAGATTTTCATAATTAGCAACTCTTCCTGTAGCATCTAATACATAATCAGTATTAACTTCTAGTCCTTCTTTAGTTTTTAAAACTAGTCCTTTGTCAGTTTTAGTAATTGAATCAACATTTTGATTGAAATCAAAGTTAATCCCATTTTTCTTCATTCTCTTTGTTAATTTTTTAACATATTTAGGGTAGAAATTGCGTAATGGTTGGTCTGAATGGCCAATTACTTCAACTTCTGCTCCCGCAGCACGTGATAAATCCGCAAATTCATAAGAAATAATTCCAGTCCCAATAAAAGTTATATGTTTAGGCATCGTAGGCATGCTTAAAAAGTCACGACTATCATGTAAGTATTCTTGACCTTCAATATTCAATTTAGAAGGACGAAGACCGGTTCCAATCACAATATAGTCAGTTTCATAAATATCCTCACCAACTTGAACATGATTTTGATCTTTAATTGAACCCCAACCGTCAATGATATCAATACCTAATTTAGGAAATGATTCTCTGATAGCCTTATGATCAGGATCTGAATCCAACATTTTATGTTTATGATCCATTAAAGTTGGCCAATCAATTTTAACTTCGCCTTTTAGACCAGTAGTATTTTCAACTTGATGGACAACGTCGGCAGGTCGATCTAATAAGAACTTAGCATTACAGCCATAATTGGTACAAGTACCAAAAATTTTATCGCCTTCAATTAATGCAACTTTTTTACCTTTTTGAGCTAATTTTAAAGCTCCATGCCATGTAGCATGACCGCTACCAATAAACATAACATCATATTTCTCAGTCATAATTATTATTCCTTCTATCTATATTGTTTAGTTGTTAAACAGTGTAGCAAAATTCTTATAAAAAATATCCTAAAAAGCTTATAAAATATAGGAATCATCAAGGATAAATAGTGTTACCATAGATTTGATGAAATAATAAAATTAAAACCAATTAACAAGGAGATAATAATATCAATGATTTAATAAAAAAAATATTATTAAATTCAGAATATAGTAATGTTCAATTACATCCATATGAAAATAAATCAAAAGCCGAAGTAAAATATAAAGACAGTTACAGAAGAAAATATTTTGTGCATAATATTATTAGAGTTGATTATTGGATCAAAGACAAAAATATTAAAAACAAAATGTTCAATTACATTGAAGATGAAGCAAATTCAATCAAAATTATTGGCAATAACAATATTCTAAGTAAAGATGATTTAGATACTTTATCAAAATCATTAATGGATTTAATCAGTAAATCAAATTATGATACCAAAAAATATACGCAAAATGGCAAAGAATCTTTATCGCCATACGTAGATGTGTTTAGAAAAGGTGATAATGCTTTATTGAGTATTAGATTAGAAGGCATTCACCCTGCTAAGAAACAGGTAATTTAGAGATAAAAAGCTCACTAAGAAAATATCTTAGTGAGCTTTTTTGTAAATTCAAGAATCAATGCATAATAATGATATTAAATATATATGCACATAATAATTCTGGAACTATAATAATAACAAAAGTTATAATTGCATTTTTTAATCCAATCTTTTTTTCCAAAAATTTTAAACTTAAAGAAAAGATTAAGCCAATTGTTGCAAATATCATAGCACTTATGTATAGAAAATATATATTCATTTTGCCCTCCAAATTTTATATAATTTTAAATTATTCACCCCCTTAACTTTTGTCAGTATATCATAAACAAAAAAATGCTCTCGATAAACGAGAGCATTTTACTTATTACATATATTTATCAACTAGTTCTTCAAAGTTCTTATTTTCTAGTGGGTAAGCAATTGTCTTATAGTTTAGTAAATCTGAATCAGTAACATTATGAGAAATAGAGTTATAACCCCATGAACCAGTTCCAAGGGTTAGTGATGGATCCAATCCATTAACAATATCACCAACACCACCAATACCACATTGGGTATTAACTAAAATACGACAAGCTTTCATAGTTAAACCAAATTCAGTAATTAAATCATCATCAGTAGTACGAATGGCAGCAGTATGACCTAAACCACCGTAGTTTAACAATGCTTCAACAATTCTGAAAGCATCTTTACGGTCGGCAGCCTTATAAACTGAAACCACTGGTGATAGTTTTTCACCTGATAGTAAGTAATCATGACCAATTCCAGTTAATTCAGCAGCTAATACCTTAGTATCAGCAGGCACTTCAATGCCAGCCATATCAGCAATCTTAGTAGCAGGACGGCCAGCAATTGGACCATTTACACCACCAGTTTTTTCGTTAAACATAGTTTTAGCTAATTTTTCTTGATCAGATTCTTTAATAAAGTAAACACCTTTGTCAGTCAATTTACCCTTTAAATCATCATAAATATCATTATCAATAACTAGACTATTTTCAGTAGCACAAATCATTCCGTTATCAAAGGTCTTTGATGCCAAAATATCATTAGCAGCTGCTGCTAAATCAGCTGATTTTTCAACATAAAGTGGACCATTACCAGGACCAACACCTAATGCTGGTTTACCAGTTGAATAAGCGGCCTTAACCATGGCAGGACCACCAGTAGCTAAAGTAGTTGCGACCCCATCATTATTAATTAATTTATTGGTTGCTTCGATACTTGGTTCCGTAATCCATTGGATACTTCCTTCAGGAGCACCTGCTTTAATTGCAGCATCTAATACCACTTGCGCAGCTTTTGATGAACTCTTCATTGCTTGAGGATGGAAACTAAAAATGATTGGATTTCTAGTTTTCATCGCTAAAATAGCTTTGAATAAAGTTGTTGAAGTTGGATTAGTAACTGGAGTGATTCCAGCTAAGACTCCAAGGGGTTCAGCAATTTTAACTGTCTTTCTTTCACTATCTTCATCAACAATACCAACTGTTTTATGGTCTTTAATGCGATGACCAACTTGACCAGAAGCAAAAATATTTTTGATTGCTTTATCATGAGCAACTCCACGACCAGTTTCTTCATACGCCATGTCAGCTAATTCTTTACTATTTTCCAAACCAGCTTTAACCATTGCATCAACAATATGATCAACTTTTACTTGGTCAAAATCCATCATAGATTTTAAAGCAGTATTTGCTTTTATTACTAATTTATTAATCATTTCATCAACTTGAACCATATAAGAACATCCTCCTTCAGAAAATCTTAATATGTCATTACCCTTAAATTGTATCAAATTTCACAAAATGTATTCAATGTTTCTGAGATGACTCTAATTAATTTTTTCTGCTTGGTTAATTGACAACAAGTATAAATATTTACCAGTCACTGGTTTATTTAAGATGTTGGATAAAGCCTTCGCATATAAATTAATTTGTCCACGATATTTTTCAATAATTTTGTCTACATGTTGGTCAATATTGTGATTACCAATATAGTCAGTTTTGTAGTCAAATAGGACAACATGATCAGAAAATTCTAGATAACCATCAATAATTCCGTGAATCAATATTTTTTCATCACTATCTTTATCAAAACCATTAAAAACCAAATTAGCATTCATTAACATGGAAAATGGTGCTTCTCTGGATAATTTGTCATAATTTTCTAAAATTAATTTTCCTAAATCAGTATCAAATAATTTAACAACTTTATCGATATCAATCTTATTAGCCACTTCTTTAGTAATAACTTGATCTGCAACTAATCTTTCAATTAAATCAATGATTTCTTGATTCGATGGATGCTTAGATAAATCTAATTCTTGTAAAATTAAATGCGTCGCCGTTCCGACTTCTGCTGGACTAGGCTGACTAACTGATTGCATGAATTGTGGTTCATCAAAATCACTATTCACATAACGACTACTTTGTTTATTTGCTTGCCAATCTTCATCATAGTTCCCCAAAGTGATATTATCAGGATCTTCAAATAGCCGTTTGATTTCTGATACTGATTGATAAGCAGTAGTTTGTGTAGCCACTTGATTAGGATATTGAAATTCCATGATTTGATCAATCTTATCGACATTAATATCATCTGGTAATGGCCTTTTGGCTAATTTGGCAAATGCTGATAACCATTCTTTATTATCGGCATTATCACCACTAATCAGATTTTTCGACAAATCGTTTTGATTATAGAAATTTACATCAAATTGAGTTTGATCTTCATCTAAACCTGAGTAAGTAGTGTCATCACCAAATTTTGCACGGAAAAGTGGATGACGAACTAATGCGGGTCCAATCCAATCTAAATAATTTTTAGCCCCACTTCTTAGTTCATTTGATAACAAGAGATGATCACTATGGGCAGCTTTTTGCCAGGCATTAATAATCTTAGTACGATCATTGCCATTCTTAGTAGCCCCTACAATGAACAATTGTTGCTCTGCACGCGTTAAGGCTACATATAATTTTCGCATTTCTTCCGCAAGTAATCCTCTATTCTCCACTTGTGTAACTACTTGGCGCTGTAAAGTATCTTCTTTAAATCGATTATCAGGATTTAAATAAGTAATCCCTAAACCTAATTGATCATTTAAAACATACGGTTGTTTACTATCTTGTTGATTAAAACCATGTGAAGCATCAATTAAAAATACAACGGGGAATTCTAGTCCTTTACTTCCATGAATGGTCATGACAGAAACCGCATTCGTATTTTCATCAGCGTTGGCTTCATCTAAATCTTCATTTCGTTCTTGCATATGACGAACAAAACGCACAAATTGGAATAATCCTTTAAAACTAGTTTTTTCATAGTCAAAAGCTCGTTCATAAAGTGCATGCAAATTAGCTTGACGTTGCTTACCAGCAGGCATTCCACCCACATAATCTAGAAATCCAGTAGTTTGATAAATATGCCAAATTAAATCCACAATCTCATGTTGTTGCGCAATATTTCTAAATTCAGTTAGTTGATCTAAAAAGACTTTTATTTTTTCAAAGACTTGGTTACCAAATTCAGTACTTGCAGCAGTTGGGTAATCATGCATAAATTTAAGCACCGCATTAAAGTAATCACCAGTTTTAGCATTGATTCTTAAGTATGCTAATTGATTTTCATTTAAACCAACAATTGGTGAACGAAGCACTGCAACTAATGGAATGTCCTGATATGGATTATCAATAATACTCAATATTGCCATCATAACTTGAATTTCAGTAGTTTTGAAATAGCTTTGAGCTCCATTTACAATCAAGGGAATATTATGGCTACCGAAAATATCTGATAGTACTAAGTTATTATTTCTAGTTGAAGAAATAATTGCAATGTCTGAATATTCAATTGGGCGCATCGTTTGCTTTTTACGATCATAAACTTGCATTTGTTTATTAAGCATTTCATCAATTTTTTGCGCTACAATTTCAATTTGACCATGTGCACTATCTTGAATTTGAAATTGCTCATCAACAACTTCTTCATCATCGTCTTTACTCTCATACATTAATAGATCAACATTTGATTTTAAGCTATCAGGATATTTAGCACCTGCTTTTAATTTAGCGTCATCAGTATAATCAATATCACCAATTTGTTTATCCATAATTTGCGTAAAAATTAAATTGATAAATTCATCAATATTTTTAGCAGAACGAAAGTTATCAGGCAAAACAATTGTCTCATCATCAGGATTATCCATACGGTCAATAAACATTGAGGGGTCAGCTAAACGAAAACGATAAATAGATTGCTTAACGTCCCCTACCATAAACATATTACTAGCATCTTGTTTAGCAACTGTTGAAATAATGGCATCTTGCAGGCGATTATTATCTTGATATTCATCAATCATAATTTCATTGTATTGCGATTGTAGAATTTCACGAATTCCTTTTGACTTCGCATTATCACCACTCAAAATATCATATGCATAATGTTCAACATCGATAAATTCAAGTGCATGGCGCTTTAATTTGGCTTGTTGGTAACTGTCGCTAAAAGTTAAAACCACGCGCACTAATTTATCTACCAATTTTTTTGAAGCTTGCATAATTGATAAATTATCAGTTTCATTTAGTGCAAAATATTTGTCTGGCAACTTTTGAAAAGCTTTTTTGGCACCATCACGAATATCTTTAATTCGATTATGCGTCCCCTTATCTACATCATCATAGGTTTTATTGGTTCGAGGGAAGCTCTTGAATTTTACTTCACTAAATTTCTTTCGCAAATCATCCCAATTATTGTGCTGCAATACATCTAAAAGGTTTTGCATCGATTCAATGTCTAATTGCACGCAAGCAGCTTCTTTTTCTAATCCATTATCTTCAGCCACTGTTTTAGCTGATTCAAATGATAGCTTTTGTTGTGCCACTTCATTTTCAATTATTGGTAATAAATGTTTTTGATAAAAATCACTATCAGTAATTAAACCTGAATCAATATCATAGATATCAGGGGTTTGTTTTAACCATTCAATTGAATCTTGATTAACGTTTGCGTAGTCGTAAGTTTTAAAGACTAAATTAGTTAATCCATCATCAGAACGATCATCAGAGAAATTTTCCGTTAATTGTGCGAAACTACCATCCTTATCATTAGCATATAAATCTTCTCTAACATTTTCCCAGACTTGTTCTTTTAACATTTGGCTTTCCGTCTGATCTGCTAATAAACGAAAGTTAGGATCTAAGTTAATAATATAATAGTAATTTTGCACAATTTTCTGACAAAAGGCATCTAAAGTTGAAATATCAGCTACTGGTAAACGACGTAATTGCTTCACTAAGAATACCTTAGTGTCATTATTATCAGTCTGATTAAGTCGTTCACGCAGCGCTGTTTGAATCCGATCACGCATTTCTTTCGCAGCTGCTTTAGTAAAAGTTAAAATCAACATCTCATCGATATCAATATGTTCATTCAATAATTTGTTAATAACTCGATCTACTAACACCCGGGTTTTCCCAGATCCAGCCGATGCTGAAACTAAAACATTTTTATCAAAATTGCTAGAAATAGCTTTTTCTTGTGGCTTTGTATATTGCATGATTAGTTGTCACCTCGTAACTTCTTTAGAATACTTGGTAAATTATAGTTTTCTACATCACGGTAATTATTTTCATTTAATAATGGATCAAATTGCATGATGGAACGATAAGGAGTGTACTGCATTGCATCTTGATTTTGTCCGAAGCGAGCCGGTTTCATATCAATATTTCCAGAGAAAATATCATGACCAGCTTTAGTAATTAATTTTTCATTGTGCTTCAATAACAAATCTAAATCTTCTGGTTGCACAATTGGACTACTTTTATAGTAACTACCATCTTTTTTCTTTTGGATGGGAAATACTTTGGAACTTCCATATTTATCATCAGCAATGGTTGAATCAATTTTTTGAAGCAAGTCGCCATTATTAACCAAAATCCCTTGATATTTTTGTTTACTTAAAATCGCATCTTCAAAAGTTTTTCTTAAATCACTCTTTGAATATTTTGGATTAAAGATGTGCATGTAAACGGCACCGGCTAATTCAGCTTTTCCTTCTTCATCAAAGATGCCTAAATTATGAGCCAATACATCAATATAAGTCATCATTTGCATCGAAGTTCCATCATATACCCGACCAAAATCCATTTTACGTTCACTAGACTTGTAATCGACGATTCCTAAATAATCATGACCATCCACATTCATGTAATCAATACGATCAATCCGACCACGCACATTAATTAATTTCGGTGTTTTGATTTCTTCATCTTCTGGAATATCAAACTTCAATGGTTTTAAGTCATTTTTATGACCTACTTGGCCAAAAGATATTTCAGTTTTACGTGGCCGCATCGGTGTAAATTGGCTTTGTCTTTGCATCGTTTCAATCGTATGTTTAATGGTCTTTATTAATTGTGATTTAATGTAGTTCATCCGACTGGAGCTTTGCAGAATCGTGTATTGCACATCATTAGGATCTTCTAACATTTTAGCCGTTACTGTATCCACCAATTCATTCATTGCTAGTTTGTCCAATGATGATAGGTCAACATGTTCTTCATTCACAACGCGCATCAATTTATCTAAAGCTTCATGGTAGAACTGACCAGTACTTGCTGGTGATAAGTCAAAAACATCCCGTTCTTTTAGATTTAAACCATACTTCAAGAAATACTCATATGGATTACTGTAAAATTGTTCTAATTTAGAAATTGAAGTATTAATTTGATCACCATAAAGACCAGTAATTATATTATCAGTAAGTTTAGTAGGCGTATTATTGTAATCCAAGCCACCCAATAATTTATCAGTTAATGACGATAAATTATTATCTTTCACTAATTGATTATAAATATAGTGCCAAACAGGCGCCAATTTAGTATTAGTAGCTTTACTATTTTGACTAGCTTGCACTAAATGCCTTAGGGTTGCTCGCTTGGTCCCGATAAATTGTCTAATAATGGGATCATCAGCTTTAGGCATGCTCTTTAAATGCTCAACATTTAAATTAAAATGTTCTGCAATCCGTGCTACATATGGTGAAACATTAATAGAACTATCATCATCTTCGCCCAAAGTATATGAAAAAATTAATTGATCACTACCAGCCAAAAATGCTAAATAATTTAAGAACGGATCATTGGCCATTTGTTTTTCCGATGTTTCACGCAAATATTGTCCGTCAGCAAAACTATCTTCTAAGTCATCACGATCAGCATCACTAAATAAAGCTTCATTAGTTACTTTATCAGGCATCACATCATCAGTTGAACCCATCATAAAAATCACTTTACGATTATCCATTTGTACAATTCCACTTTCAGAAATTGCGACTTGGTCTAATGTTGATGGAATTTGCGAATAATTAGCACCTTCAAATCCACTTTGTAGTAATAAAAGAAAATCCTCTAGTTTAAATTCACGCTCGCCTAAAATTGAAACAAAGTCGTCAAGCAAGTTACAAAATGTTTGCCAGACCTGTTCTGGTTGTGAAGCTTCAACTAATTTACCATCATCAATAGATTGTTTACGCCATGCTTTTAACTGGTCAGTAACGCCCATATTAACCAAAAATTCATATAAAACTTGAGCTGCTTTTGCACCCGTTTTGGCTCTTTTAATTCGGTTAAAGAATGCTGGTAAATTCTCTTTAATAAAGTGACGAATCATATTGATTTGTTGATCAATGTCGACAAATTTATCAGCTTTTACCCCAAAATCGCTATCAGAAAACCATGCATATTGCCAATCAGTCGCTTGTAACCAACGGTTGCCTTCATAGCCATTTTTCAAAACTAAGTTTTCAGTTAAAGCTACGGCTCTGCGATAATCGTCAATCGAAATATACTCACCATTTTCATCTTTAGGAATAAATAATTCAGTCTTTAGTAAACGCATCACATCAGCATATTGATAGCTGCGTTTACTATTAACTGGGTCGATATTAAACAATGAATTAATAAGTTCCACTAATGGATGATCTTCCATTGAACGACTGACATCATTAAATGAAGGAATATCTTCTAAATCAAAAATCGGTGCTAAAACATTTTGATAACGATCTAAGTGACGAGTCATTACTAGAAAATCTGAATAACGATAATGCTTAGTTGCTACCATCTGACGAATCTTAGTTGCAATATGTTCTACTTCTGAGAATGGACTATCGGCTCTAAACACTTGAATAGAATCATTATTTTTTAATGGTACTTTATCAATAATTCCTAATTTAGTGGATTGTTGCCAATATTTATCAAACGTTCTTAAATCATCGCTAACACGTTGTTGTTTAGCCATTTGATCCACTAAAATATGGGTGTTATTATCACGTGCAAAGTTATAAAAATGATTATATAACTTTGCTGATTGATAAAAAAGATTGGGATTTTCAGGTAGTTGATTGGCATATTTTCGATTCAAGTTTAAAGAAATTGTCACACTTTTAGCATATTGAATTAAAAGTTCAACTAAGTGACGTTCTTGAGCAGTAAATTGATTAAAACCATTAAAATAAAAATGACTTTTAGATAAATCTAAGTTATCTTCCAACAAATAATTACAAAATAAATTAATGACATCCGATTTATATAAATATTTACCATCAGTTTGTTTTTCAAAAGCACGATAAATAATAATAAAATCATGCATCTTATCGTGTAAACTAGATTTTAAATTTTCATTTTTTGTGTAAATATTACTTAAATCATCTGCAGAAATTTGCCCTGCTTGCATTTCCGAAATTTGTTGAGAAATTTTTTGAATAAAGCCTGGTTGACCACTTTCACCGCGAAAGACAGTTAACTCATCTTGATGATCTAAAATAATTTGATAAATCAACATGTTAATTCCAGATTCACTTAAACGAGTCCGTTGATATTCAAGATTATTTTTCATGTAATACCAAACTAAACGTGTAATTGAGAAAGTCTGAAACTTGCTTTCTGCATAAATTGATTCATTTTTTGAATTTAATTTTTTTAACGCTTGAACTTCAGATTCAAACTTAATATGGTTAGGCACCAGATAAAAATACTGATCATTGGGATTTTCATTTAGTGATTTTTTAAGTTGTTCAATAATAACTGCCTCATGGTCGTAACTAGCAGTTCCTAAAATAAATTGCAGTGCCATTAAATTATCCCTTCTTTTTCATTAAATAGTATCTATCATTATATAATACGAACTAAATTTTAAAAAATTTTGTAAAAAGAAAACGCTATATTTTAAAAATGTTTCATGTGAAACATTTTTAAAATACAACGTTTGAAATAATCAATTATGCTTCTGGTAATTTGTTTTCTGGTAACTTATTTTCCTTCAATACTTTATTAGTGTATTGTTCGATATCCATTGCTACTTGTTGCATATTTTTATCTTTAGGATCCATGTGACCGGCTGTATCTTGAGCAACAGCCCAGTATGCTAAATTATCAGTTACTGGAATAATATCTCTAACAATTTCCATTTGAATATTGGGACGAGAATTTTTTAATTGTTCAAAAGTATTATAATCGGTGATCATATGCATATATCCACCTTGTTTAGCAACGCTTTTGAAAATAACCAAATGTGATTCTTCTCTAGTTGCTGATAATTGTTGTTTAATTTGGGATAATTGTTCTTTACTTAATTGTAATGCCATAATCTACACCTCGAATATTTATTTTTCTTCAATTAATCCAATGGATTGATTGATAAATTCTTTCTTCACAACCACATTGTAAGCTACATTTGCAACGTTATCAAAAGAAACTTTACCATAATCCATGGCTTTTCCTTCATCAATGATTTTTAATTTACCATTATTCTGTTGAGTCATTTCAACTGGTCTTAATACTGTATATGGGACTTCATATTCATCAACCAATTTAACTGCGTATCGTTGTTCATTTAAATATTCTTTTACATTATCAACATTATTATATGTAACTTTTTCATTTAGTTCATTATCAATACCTGAAGTTGATAGCATTATAAACTGCTCTAATGGTGGATTAACTTCATCTAAAGCCGAAAACAATGCTTCAAAGTTTAAATCAACATCCATTGGTCCTAAAAATGAATAAATAATATTTACATCTTTCACTTCGTCAATATATGACCCTTCATCATCAAAATTAACATCACTAAGAACCCTCACATTATATGATGCATTATCATGAAACATTGTAATCATTTGCTTGGCAACTGGATTGTTGCCACCTAATACTAAAATTTTTTTCATATTTACCACCCCAGTTTTCACAACTTAAGTGTAACAAACATTATTAAGGGAGTGAATTACAAAATACTTTAAAATTACTTATTTTTAGTTCATAATTGTTATGTTAATAAAAATTAAGGAGGCAAATTTTATGGCTAAAATTGGTAAATCAACAGTTAAATCTACTGCACTTGGTTTAGGTACTAATGCAGTTGGTGGAAATAATCTATTCCCAAACTTAAAAGATGAAACTGGTATTAAAATTGTTAAAACTGCTTTAGACTCAGGTATTACCTTATTAGACACAGCTTTTGCATATGGAATGGGCCACTCAGAAGAATTAATTGGTAATGCTATTCAAGGTTATGAACGTAGCAAGTTTGTCATCGCTACTAAAGCTGCTCAAGATACTTCCGGTAGTGACGTAACCATCAACAACAGCCCTGAATTCTTAAAACAAGCAGTTAATGACGCTTTGAAACGTCTTCAAACTGACTATATTGATATTTTCTATATTCATTTTCCAGATGATAATACTCCTAAAAATGAAGCTGTGGCTGCATTAAACGAAATGAAAAAAGAAGGTAAAATTAAAGCAATTGGGGTTTCAAATTTCTCACTAGATCAAGTTAAAGAAGCTAACAAAGACGGTTTGGTTGATGTTGTTGAAGATCAATACAGTTTATTACACCGTGATGCTGAAAAAGATCTATTCCCTTACTTAAGAGAAAACAATATTTCATTCGTACCATTCTTCCCACTAGCATCTGGATTACTAACTGGTAAATATTCTAAGGAAGTTACTTTCCCAGAAGATGACATCAGACATGGTAACCCTGATTTTGAAGGTTCACGTTTTGAAAAAATCGTTGATACAGTTAATAGCTTAAAACCATTAGCTGACAAGCATGATGTTACTATGGCAGAATTAATTCTTGCATGGTACATGAAGAATCCAGACATTACAGTTGTGATTCCTGGTGCTAAGAAACCAGAACAAGTTCAAAGCAACGCTAAAGCTCTAAACACAACTATTAGTGATGATGACTATCAAGAAATTGATGAAAAATTTAAAAATCTATAATCATATTTATAGACAATATTAAAAAGTCAGATTCTAAATCGGAATCTGGCTTTTTTAGCAAAGGAAGCGATAAATATCACATTTTCTACAATCATTTTTTTGATTTTTATTGGTATAATCTCTGGAATTATTAACAGTATTATTGGAATGGCTTCTTTAATTTCATATCCGGCTTTAATTTCAGTTGGGATTCCTCCAGTTTTAGCCAACGCTTCTAATACAGTTGCTCTAATCTCTAGTGGAATTAGTTCAACCTTGTCATCCTTAAAAGAGTTAAGAGGTCATTGGAAACAAGTTACTCCAGTCATTTTATTAAATGCAATTGGTGGATTGATTGGATCAGTTTTATTATTACACAGTTCGAATGCTGCTTTTTCTAAAATTATCCCCTTTTTGATTTTCTTTGCAGCATGTTCAATCTTAATACCAAAAAAACCAAAACTAGAGCAAAATAAAAAAAGTAACGGATTATTTTTTGAATACTTAATTTTGGGACTTGTCGGTATTTATGTTGGTTACTTTGGTGCCGGCGCAGGTGTAATTATGATTGCTGTCTTATCAAGAATTAGTGAAAGTCCATATAACGTTTATAATGCTACTCGCAACGTTGCTACTTTAGCATCGAATTTAGTTGCATCTATTATTTTTATTTTAGTCGCTAATTTATATTGGAAAGAAATTATTATTTTAGCAATCGGATTATTTATTGGTGGATTTATTGGACCAAAGATTGTTAGATATATTCCAACTAAAATTATGAAAAATGGTGTTGGAATTTTCGCTATTTTTCTATCAATTTATTTATTTATCAAAGCATTTTTCTAAAAGGAGAATTATTAAATAGATAGTGATAAAACATCTTTTATATAATTCATTATTTTCATGTATTAACTACAATATAATAAACCACGGAAACAATAGTAGACGCCAAATTGTACATGATAATGTTTTGTTGTAGTGAACATATTTTTCTCAATTACCTTTTCTAAATAAAAGAGATAGAAACCATTAAAAAAGAATATGATACCAAAGATACTTGCAATTAAATGATTATCTCTTATAAAAGTAAACAATACTAAAGTAAAAAAAGATAATAAGTAAGTAATTCTAAATAAATGCAGTTTTAATTTCATGAATTGATACTCCTACTTAAGAATTTAGTCCAAGTTTAATCTATAAATATTATCATCAATTTTTTCAATTTGAATATTCCAAATGGGATGAAAAATAAGTTTACCATTAATAAAATTAATTATTAACTGTGCCCCATCATACTTATTCATTTTTTCTCGATCATCATTTATACGTTTTAAAAATAATATATTATTATATCTTTTATCATAGAAGTAGATCATCGTCTTTTCATAGTAAAAAATATATTTATCAATTGTTAATTTTTTCATAATAACCCCTTAATAAGCAGAAATAATCTGATAAGTATAGTCGTCTAATTCGATAATATTCACAAAGCTATTGGGATGAAAAGTAAGCTGATTATCAACAAAATCAATAACTAAACTAAAATCCTCATTTAACAATCCTGGCAGAAATGCGATTCTTTGATTTTCCTCATCAAAAAAGCAATAAATATTATCATGATCATATTCAAAACTATATTTCCCTAAATTAACTATTTGCATACATTAATCCTCAACATTAATTATTTTATAAGTATCATTAGACTTTCTTATAATATGAACTGCATCTGATGACGCAAAATTTAACTCATTTTCTTTTAAGTTAATTTTCAAAACAATTTCCGAATAATCAGCACTCATAAAGACCAACGTTTTATGATCATTACTCAAAACACATGGATTCATATCCCTATCATAATAAAAATTAAAAGCACCTAATTTACGATTTTCAAGCATTATATTGCTCCTTTATTTATTCATTATTATTTTATATTCTTTTGATGCAATTTTCTGAAAAGTAACACCATATCTTGGTCTAATCACCAGTTGATTGTCTTTAAAACTAAAGTGAATCATAACTTCTTTATCATTATTTTTTTTAAAAAAAACAAGACTATTATTATCCATCAAATACTTTTCATCTGATGGGTTATAAAAAAATGAATATTCTTTAAAAATGACTTTATTCATAAAAATTAACCTCTAAAATTCAATTATTTTAGTAATTATAAATAATATATTAACATGTGTACATGGGAGGAAATTAATATGAATATTAAATCAATAGATCACATTGTATTAACTGTAAAAAGCATTGAGAAAAGTTTAGATTTCTACGTGAATGTTTTAAATATGCAGAAAATAGAATTCAAAAAAGGTAAAGACAAAAGATATGCTATAAAATTTGGTAATATGAAAATTAATTTACATGAAACCGATCATGAATTTGAACCTAAAGATCATTTACCTACTCCCGGATCAGAAGATTTTTGTTTAATTACTAAAACACCAATTGAAGAAGTTATTACAGAATTAAAAAACAAAAACATTAAAATCATTGAGGGTCCTGAAACTAATCCCGGCGCACTAGGTGCAATTACATCAATTTATTTAAGAGATCCTGATAAAAATTTAGTAGAAATATCAAATTATAAAAATATACATTAAAAATAAAAAGGAGTTGTAATACATGAATGTTGAGGTCCCCGATATCAAAGCCTTAGAAAAAATAACTGGCATCAAAATTAATGATTTAGCAGAAATGGTAAAAGCTTTCTACAAAATGATTATAGATAATAAAGTAAAAACCGAACCTAATAAGAACAATCCAGAAATAGATGAGAATAGCAAAAAATATATTAAATTCTCATTTAAAAATCCTGAATATCTCACATTGATAAATGATAAAAGTAATTTCTCTAATTTAGAAACATTCATAAGTTGTTTGGGAAATATTGGTGCTAACTTTGAACTAACTAACATCGTTGACGATAATGATGAAAGCAAAGTATTATCAATTGATTTTATGGTCAAAAGAACATGTTTAAAATAATAAAGTTACTTCTTATAATATAGTTCGTAAATAATAGACATTTATCATTTATATGGTAAAATTAAAACATAATATAGTTAAAAGACGAACTATAAAAGGAGAGATTACATAATGGTTAACAAAATCGCCGATTTTTTTCATTTTAATGAACTAGGAACCAATTACAAAAAAGAAACATTAGCTGGTATTACAACTTTTGTTTCAATGGTATATATCATATTCCTAAATCCTAATGTTTTAGGAGCTGCTGGAATGGATAAAGGAGCAGTTTTTACATCAACTGCTTTAGCAACTGCCCTTGGTTGTTTTTTAATGGGCATCCTTGCTAACTATCCAATTGCTTTATCTACTAGTTTAGGAATGAATGCATTTTTTGCATATTCAGTTTGTGTAGGGATGAAAGTGCCATGGCCCACTGCTTTAGCGGGTACATTCATTGCTGCTGTTATTTTCATTATTTTAACTGCATTTAAATTAAGAGAAAAAATCATTGATGCCATTCCTACAGATCTAAAAAGTGCCATTGCTGGTGGGATTGGTTTATTCATTGCTTTTCTAGGATTAAATCAAGGTGGCATGATTGTTGCTGATAAAAGTACTCTTGTGACTTTAGGTTCATTTCATACCGGTACTACTTGGCTTACCATCTTTGGTCTAATCCTGGTAATTATTTTAATGAGTGCTAGTGTTCCTGGAGCCATTTTTATTGGCATGGTTGCGACTGCCATTCTAGGCATGATTACTGGATTAATCGCAATGCCCCATCAAATTGTTTCAAGCATCCCAAGTATTAAACCAGTTTTTCTAGCTGGTGTCTCACATATTGGTGATATTAATACGGTTAAACTATGGATTGTTGTGTTCACTTTCTTATTAGTATCATTCTTTGATACTGCTGGTACCTTAGTTGGTTTAGCACAACAAGCTGGATTTATTAAAGACAACAAGATTCCAAGAATTGGCCGTGCACTAGCTGCTGATTCAACTACTATGTTAGGTGGTTCATTATTAGGAACTTCTCCTATGGGAGCTTTCGTTGAATCATCTGCCGGAATTGCCGTTGGTGGTCGTTCAGGATTTACAGTTATTATTACTGGAATTATGTTTATTCTAGGAACTTTCTTTTCCCCATTATTAGGTGTAATTACGGATCAAGTAACCGCACCGGCATTAATTATTATCGGTGTTTTAATGGCTAGTTCATTAAAAGATATTCATTGGGAAAAATTTGAATTGGCTGCCCCTTCATTCTTAATTGTTTTGGGGATGCCACTTTCATACAGTATTTCTGATGGAATTGCTTTAGGATTTATTACTTATCCACTAGCTATGATTGCTGCTAAACGTGGTAAAGAAGTTAATGCATTTATGTATTCATTAGCTGTTATTTTCATTATCTTCTTCTGGTTATTAAGCGAATAAAAGTATTAAAAGACTTTCTGTTTAAGCAAATAGGAAGTCTTTTTTAGTACAACCATTTATAATAAATATAATTTATTAAGGAGGAACACACTATGGCTAAAGAAGCATTATTAATAATAGATTATACAAATGATTTTGTTGATAATAAAGGCGCCCTAACAGTAGGTAAGCCCGGTCAATTATTAGAAAACAGTATCATCAATTTAGCTAATCAATTTGTTGAAAAAGATAATTGGGTTATTTTACCCACTGATTTACATAAAAAAGATAATCCCTATCATCCCGAAACTAAATTATTTCCCCCACATAATTTAGCTAACACTTGGGGACATGAATTCTATGGCAAGCTTCAGCCGTGGTATGATCAACATCAAGATGATGCGCAAGTTTATATGTATGACAAAACTAGATACAGTGCTTTTGCTGGAACTGACCTAGATTTAAGATTACGCGAACGAAATATTAAAACTATTCATTTAGTTGGTGTATGTACTGATATTTGTGTGCTTCATACTGCAATTGATGCATATAATTTAAACTATAATATCATAATTCATGAAAATGGTGTCGCTGCAACTAGTAAAGCTGCACAAGAATTTTCTTTAAATCATTTTAAAAATATTTTGGGTGCTAAAATAGATAGATAATAATTTGACTTAAAGTATGCTCTAATTGTTTAAATAGACTTATGTTAAAGAAAAGAGGTTATTTTTTTATGAAACAATGGACTAAAGAACAATTAAAGAACTTTTCGACAGCTGATGATATGCATGTTTCACCATTTTATGATGATCGCAAAACATATGGGACTCCTACTTGGATCTGGTCAGTTGTAAGTAATAATAAATTATATGTCAGAGCATATAATGGTCAAAAGTCACGTTGGTACCAATCAGCAATGAAACAACATGCTGGTAAAATAAAATTAGCTGGTCAAGAATACAAGGTTTCATTTAATAATGCTGCTGGTAATAAAAACTTGGATAATCAAATTAATGAAGCATACAAAAATAAATATGGTGATAGTCCCTACTGTCAACCAATGCTACAATCCGGTCCAATTTCTGCTACCGTTGAAATCGAACCTAAATAAAAATAATTCCCATCAAGGTTAATATAATAACTTTGATGGGAATTATTTTTATACTTTTTAAATCAGGCTTTTTTGTAAACAATAAATACTGTTTTTATCAAATTATATGTGACAAATTAAAATAAACAAGAATTTAATTAAAAAAGTATATTCCCAATAAAAGCAGCCATTATTCCTAAAATAGCTGTTAAAACATAATAAGTCATCGATAGTATTTTGTTTTTTAAATTCATCTGAACAATTTCATTCATATATGTAGAAAAAGTAGTATATCCACCAATAATTGCGATAAATAAAACTGTCCAGAAACTGGTTTTAGGCAATTGTCCATTAATTAATCCTAATATAAATGAGCCTGAAACATTAATAAATAGAGTAGCTATTGGAAAATTAATTTTGCTAAAGACATCTTTAAAAAATTTGGTTACTATAAATCGAAGTACAGAACCAATTGCAGCGCCTATTCCTACTGTCAAAATGTTAAGTATCATTTACCTTCACCTCTATCTATAATCAAATTTCCTAATGAATTTCCTAAACTAGCAAATATTAAACCACCTAACAAACTAAATGATATATATAAAATACCTAGACCAATTTCATGATTCATTAACAGGCTGATACTATCAAAAGAAAATGTTGAAAAAGTAGTAAATCCTCCAATTAATCCCATACTAATTCCACTAATGAGTGCTTCAGAAAGTTCCATTATTTTTGGTAATAGTCCTGTTATAAAAGCTAATAAAAACGATCCAATAATATTTATAATCATCGTCGCAATAAAATGATTATTCCCAGATATAAACGTAAAATATCCCCGTAAAAGACCACCAATAAATCCAAAAATAAAGATATAAATAACTTTACGCATAACCAAATCGCACTTCTTTCATATTCAATATAATAATATTTTATAACATATCATAAAATATTATCCATTTCATACTATACCAATTCGCATTTTTCTTTTGACATTTATCCCTTCAATAACTATTATTATTAAAGTAGAGGCTAATACAATTAAAAGAATATTATTAATATTATGAAAAATCACATAAGGAGTACTCATATATGCTACTTGGCAGCATTGAGGCGGGCGGCACTAAATTCGTTTGTGCTGTTGGTAACAACGATTATCAAATTGTTGATAGTGTAGTAATAAAAACAACGACGCCTGAAGAAACATTTGAAAAAACAATTAACTTTTTTAAAAAATATGAAGATTTAGCAGCCTTAAGTATTTCATCTTTTGGCCCCATTGAAATCAGAAAAAAATCATCAAAATATGGTTATATAACCGATACTCCTAAAGAAGGATGGTCTAATGTTAACTTTCTAGGCACTATTAAAGATGCTTTTAACGTTCCAATATATTGGACAACTGATGTTAATGGATCTGTATATGGTGAATATATTAATTTTCAAAAAAATGGTAAAAATTTAGATTCAATTGTTTACTATACCATTGGCACTGGAGTTGGTGCTGGAATCATTATTAATGGAAAATTCATTGGTGATATGGGACATCCAGAATTAGGACATGTAAAATTAAAGCGGCATGCTGATGATCTTAATTTTGCTGGTATTTGCCCTTACCATAAAGATTGTCTAGAAGGTTTAGTATCCGGCCCTACTTTTGAAAAACGAGTTGGTAAAAAAGGACAAGATGTTCCATTAAGTAACCACGTTTGGGATATTATGGCCTATTATGTAGCACAAGCTGCTGTGCAAATGACTTTAACTTTTCGTCCAGAAAAAATTATTTTCGGTGGCGGAGTAGTCAGCGAAACCTTTCTTAAAAAAGTCAGATTAGAATTTGAAAGATTGCTAAATGGATATATTACGATTGATGATGTTGACAATTATATTATTATGCCATTAATTGATGATAATGGCTCTGCAACTTATGGAAATTTTGCATTGGCATCATCATTAATAAATTAAAACTAAGTGCATTTATGCACAATATAATTTTTAATTAAAAAAATATACAAATAATTAAAAAATAAGTACAACTTGTAAACCCTTTCACAGCAAAGATTTACTTGATGTGCTTATTTTTTATGGATTATTTTTCAAGAAATTTTCTATAAAATGCTTTCTTTTTTTGAAAAATGAGTTATCATAATAGTTGTAAGATTGTGAAATGATTAATTAATCATTTTGCACAAGAAATTAATAAACTTGAAATTCAATATGAAAGGATCTTGAATTATGAAAGCATTAGTTTTAACTGGTAAGAAACAATTAGAAATTCAAAATACTGAAAAACCTGAACCAAAGGCTAACGAAGTTGTTGTAAACGCTAAGTATGCTGGTATCTGTGGTACTGACTACGCATTATACAATGGACTTCCAGGTTCAGCTCCAGCTGTACCTCCAATCGTTTTAGGACATGAAAACTCAGGTGTTATCTCAGCTGTTGGATCAGACGTTACTGATTACAAAGTTGGTGACCGTGTAACTGTTGACCCTAACATCTACTGTGGTAAATGTAAGTACTGTCGTACTGGCCGTCCTGAATTATGTGAAAACTTATCAGCTGTTGGTGTTACTAGAAACGGTGGATTAGAAGAATACTTCACTGCCCCAACTCAAGTTGTTTACAAGTTACCTGAAAATGTTGATTTAAAATCAGCTGCTACATGTGAACCAATTTCATGTGCCGTTCACGGTATGGACTTATTAAACATCAAACCTTACCAAAACGCTCTAGTTATTGGTGACGGTTTCATGGGTCTAATCTTTGCTCAAATGCTAAAATCATACGGTGTTAAATCAGTTACTCTAACTGGTCGTCATGATGACAAACTTGCTGCTGAAAAAGAAAAGACTGGTGTTGATAAGGTTATCAACACTACTAAAGAAAAGATTCCTTCAGAATACGATGTTGTTATCGAAGCTGTTGGTCAACCTGCTACTCAAGAACAAGCTGTTGAAGCAACTGTTAAGGGTGCTCAAGTATTAATGTTCGGTGTTGGTGCTCCTGACCAAAAATTCGAAATGAACACTTACGAAGTATTCCAAAAACAATTAACTATCCAAGGTGCATTCATTAACCCTAACTCATTCGAAGATGCTATCGCATTACTACAAAGTAAAGATGTAGATGTTGCTGACATTATTGATAATGTTATCAGCCTAGAAGATGTTGAAGGCGTTCTAAACGGTACTTCAGACCTTAAAGGTAAATGTGTAGTTAAAGTTTCTGACTAATTATTTGGAGGATAAAATTATGGCTTTAAACGATTACTTTGACGGATTACAACACGTTGGAATCCCTTCAAAAGATTTAGATAAGACAATTGAATTCTACAAAGCATTAGGCTTTGAACAAGCTGGCGCATTCCATAATGGTGAAAATCGTTGTGCATTCATGAGATATGGTAATTTAACCATTGAAACATGGGAAGGCGATCCGGTTGCTATGGAAAATGGTGCTATTAACCATCTTTCTATGAATTGTACTGATGTTGATAAAGCATTTGAAGCTGCTAAAGAACAAGGTTTCAATGTTTTAGATGACGAAATCCAATCAATCCCTTCTTTCTGGGACAATGGTATTCGTTTCTTCAATATTCAAGGTCCTAATCATGAAAAAATTGAATTCTGCCAAATCATTAAATAAGATTTGATAGGATAAAAAAATAACCTCCCCTTTTGGGAGGTTATTTTTTTATCCTATTCATGAATGTGTTGCATACAATGGTGTTTTTTTAGCATTTTTCATTGCATCTTTTTGGTTAAAATGAACATATTTACTGGAAACCCAACCTTTTTGGTTGAAGCCTTTTCCATATATATTTACATAATAAGAAACCGATTGACTAAAACGAAGTTTTTGATGTTTAGTCACTTTATAAAATTTAGTATTCATATATTTTTTAGACACCTGAGCAGCATAGTTTGATGGATTATTCACAATAATTTTCTTTAAAGCGATTTTTTTGTGCTTATTGGTTGTTAAATATCCACTAGGCTTTAAAGTAACTTTTTCGTTGTCTAATTTAATTGTTCTCTTATAGTTTTTGGTTGAATGAAGCATTTTTTGTTGATGATTTTGTTCAACATGATTTTTATTTGAAGCAGAAACCAACTGATTACCAGATACAATTAATAAACCAATAATTAATCCACTCAATAAAAAGTTACGATAAATATTTTTGTTCATAAAAAGACTTCCTTTTATTTATATATAGATACTGACTTCTTATTAGCAGTATATGTTGCTAAATTTCCCTTAGCCATCACTCGATTATTTTTAATTTTAAATGACTTAATAGCTAGTATTTCCCCATATTTTGCTCTACGAATAACTTTACCATTAATATATAGGTTAACACCCTTTTTATTAATAACTTTCATATAATTCATATTTTTAATGTGGTAATAAAGATTTAAGTTAAGTTTCTTATTATTTTTTCTATATAATAAATCATTTATTCTGCCCCCATAAGGTACAGTATTGCCATCCAGTTTCTGGTTTAAAGAAACGCTTGGATAAGCATCTGTATATTGCCATAGATCATATGTATACGATGGATTAGGCATATATTTAGAATAAGAAGCTAACCAAATATTATTATATGCTTTTAAAGTATTTTTATTAAACATATCTAATGTACTTTTAGAACCATAAAGAACAATTGGTTTTCCACCATTAATGGCTTTCATCTCACTAGCCCACGCTAAAGTGGAATAATCTGTATTATACTTAAAAGTTTTTTCAAAATCATTTGCATAAAATAGCGCATTTTTGGCTAATCTATAAAGATTACGTGCTTCTTTCCTTGCTTGATATGAGTCATCGTATTCACTATATCCATAAACACCATATTTAATATTGTAGCGATCCATTAATTTAACGTTATGTTCAAATTTTATATCTTTATAACTTCCATCTTGAACTCGCAAAATAACAAATTTAACTTCTTTTTTAAGATTTTTAGCCTGACTATCAGTTAAGTAACCTTGATATTGCGATATGTCATATGCAACCGGTGAATATCTTTGACCACTAGCATTTACATTCGTTTTACCAAAAAATACAAATAAAAACATACATAAAAACAAAGTTGAAATACAAACTAAAATTTTATTATTTTTATCCATAATTATTTACAACGTCCTTTTTAGTATTATTGGTAAGAAAGTATAACAAAAAAATAGCCTAAAAACCATTAAGATTCATTAGACTATTAATAACATAATTATTTAATTGAAGTTGCCATTTTCAAAGCAGCTGTGGCATTAGGAGCTTTAACTTTATAAACAGAGTTGCCTTCTTGCCAGGTAACTGAACTTTCAGTATCACTTTCAATTTGGATATTACCTTTGCTTTGAGGAATAGGTAATGAGTTATTTTGGATAAATTTAACAGCTGATTTAGCATTTTTAACTGCTGTATCATCGCCATTTTGTATATTAGCATGTGATACTAATGACCAATTACCAAAGTTAGTGCTTACATAAGCTTGACCAGCACCACGATCTTCATGCCCTTTGATATTATAACCTAAGTCTACTGAAGGTAAACCATTAGTACTGTCACTGCTTTGATAATCTACTTGTTGACTAGCAGCACTTGAATTGCCATAAGTTTTCTTATTAAATGTTGCGCCATCAGTAGAATATCTAACATTATAGTTGGCTTTATCACCACTAATTTTTGCTTGAGCTGAATTTTGTCTTGGTAATTTTTCGTTTCCTAATTTATTATCAGTATGACTTGAACTAGCGGAATTGCTAGAATTTTCATCTGAAGATGATTTACTAGAACTTGCATCACTAGAACTAGAATTAGATGATTTTACACTTGAACTAGTTTCTTGTGAACTACTTTTTGTTGATGATTTCTCTGAATTACCTTGTCCACAAGCAGTTAAAACTAATCCCAAAACGGCAATTGCAGGTACAACTTTCTTCCATGCTTTCATATAAATTTAGCATCTCCTCGTAAAACTATTTCTTAAATTTAGTATAACAAATGTACACTTCAATTTGTTTAAAGTTTAGGTTAAATTCTTGTTACTTTATCGTAAAGAACTGCAATAATATAAATGATTGTTTCAATTAAAGCAATAAAGAAACTGACTGGCAAGTTAGTAATAAAACTTAGATATAAACCTACCCATGTTCCAATCAACGAAAATAAAAATGATAATAAAGTCATCCCCCAAATACTATGGACAAAGTATTTAGCTGATGATGCCGGAATAGTTAATAAAGCAAAAATCAATAAAGAACCAACAATTTGTGCTGTAACACTAACTGTACAAGCTAACAATATCAAAAATACAATTGAAACAAAAGTGTTCGCTCTAGAATTAAAACTAGCTCCAATATCATCAAAAGAATTATATTTTAATTTGCGATAAATTAAAACAATCACTAAAATAATTAAGATACTTAGTGCAACTAAAGTTGTTACATTATTCAAACTTATTCCCACAATGCTACCAAACAAAATATTAGTAGCATAACTCGATTGACTATTAGCTAGTGATAAGAATAAGATACCTAATCCAATAAATAGAACTGAAAATACACTTATTGATGATTCACGGCGGCTGACTTTCGAACCCACCGTTCCAATCATTAATGAACTCAATACTGTAAATATTAACATCCCAATAATAGGATTGGTTCCTAAGAATACTCCAAATGAAGCTCCTGAGAAACTAATTTCAGATAAAGTATGGGTAAAGAATGCTGTTTTTCGGGCAACAACGAATACTCCCATCAATCCACATAAAACAGATATGAAAAAACTCGCAATAAACGCATATTGCATAAATGGATAACTAAACATATCTAACATTATTATTTTACCCCCTTTATTTTAGAAATGGTTCCTTGATGATTATAAATATTTAAATCATAGTCACCATAAGTTTGCACCAAGACTGGATCATGGGTAATAAAAACAACTGCAGTATGTGTTTTTTTGATAACTTGTTTAACCATATCTAGTAATAAAAATTTAGCTTCTTTATCTAAACTAGCGGTACTCTCATCCAAAATAAGTAATTTTGGTTCTGATACTAGCGCTTGTGCTAAGAAGACTCGCTGCTGTTCACCACCCGAACAATTACCTAATGGAGTTTTAGCTAAAGCTTCTAGATTAGTCATTTTAATAACTTTGCTTACTAATGCTTTTTCTCTTTTGCTTAGCCAAGGAATGATTGAATGTTGTAACCCTAGGCTAATAAAATCTTTTACGGTTAAAGGATAGTCATTATCGATATTTCTAAATTGTGGGACATATTGAAGTTGACTGCGCTTAAGATTAACTTTAACTGCATTGTTTTTATTGAAATTTTTTAAAATGGCTTTAACCATTGTTGTTTTACCAACACCATTTTCCCCTGTTACACAGGTTAAAGTAGCTGGTAAAATTTGAAATGATAAATTATTAATTAAGGTTCGATCTTGAACTGCAACATTTAAATTATTAACCGACAAAAGCGGTTGCTTATTTTCTTTCATTTTGTATCCTCTCTACTTGTTGGTATTGTGAAAGCATCCATTTTTGATAAGTTGTATTATTTGGCATTGTTTCAGTAACTTTGACTACTGGCACTTTATGCTTTTTGGCTAATTGCACCAGGTTATCGACGATGGAATCACTCGCCTGAGTGTTTTCAACAAAAAAAGCAATTTTATGATGAATAATATCTAGTTGTACTGATCTAATTTCATTGGGAGTAGGATCAGTTCCATTTTCAACCGCTTTAGAATATCCTCCATCTTTTACTTGATATCCCATTTCCTTTAATGAATAATCAAACACCGGTTCTGAAACATCAACCAATATTTTACTTTTATTAGATTTCAATTGTTTAATTTTGTGTTGAATTGGAGAAAAAGTGTTAATATATTTTCTTGCATTATGAAAATAGTATGTTTTATTAGCCGGATCTTTATTACTCAATGTTTTAGCTATTTCATTAGTTAATTTGATCATTGTTTTGCTAAAGTACCAAACATGCGGATTATCGCCTGTTTTTTTATTAAGTAAATTGGCTCCAACATTTAACAATTTCGTATGCTTCTTAGTATTTTGAGTTAATGGTTCAATCCAGGAATCATAACCCAATCCATTATAGATAACTACATTAGCATTCGAAATATTTTCAGCAACTTTAATTGTCGGTTGGTAGTCATGTGGATCAACATTGGAATTATTTATAATCGAGTTAACTTGGGCTTTACTTCCAGCAACCGCTCTAGCTGCCTGTCCATATATATCAGTTGAGGTGACAATTCTTATTTTATCGGAATGACTGGACTTATTATTACCACATCCATCCAAAACGATACTGACACAAAATAATGTCATCGTAACATATAGTAAGTTCCGAAAACTTTTCAAAGTTAGATACTCCTTATAATTTAAAATATAATTAATTGATAATTACACATAATTGATACATAATTTTAACATATATATATTACAATTATTCTAATGAGGTTTTAGATTTAAATAGTATTCGAGGTAAATTAAATGATTAAACAAATCTGGATAGATTTTAGAAATGCCCCGCTCAAAATTTGGCTAATCAGAGGAATTATATCAGCAATTTTATTAATAATGCTAATCATTGAATTAGCCAGACTGATATCTTTTCCAAAGGTTGAGGCTGAAGGTTTGAATTTAAGAAATGCACCAAATGATCAATCGCAAATCATCGAGCAAGTGCCACATGGTCAACACTTAAAAATAATCAAAAGCAGTGAAAACAACTGGTGGTACGTTAAATACAATAATCATAAGGGTTGGGTTGCATCATGGTTATTAAATCAAAAAAATTATAATCCTAAGAGCAGTAATAAGATGGCGGAAGCTACCATAGTTATTGACCCTGGTCACGGTGGGTCAGATTCCGGTACTTTATCTGCCAATCAACAATATATGGAAAAAACTTATACGTTAAAAATTGCTGATAAAGTTGCTAAACGCCTTAAAAACTTAAATGCTAATGTCATTATGACTCGTGATTCAGACAGATATGTCAGCTTAGGCCAAAGAACTCGATTATCTAACAATGTTAAAGCTGATTTATTTATTAGTTTTCATTTTGATTCTGCAAATGGTGACGGTAGTGCTAGTGGCTTTGGTGTATATAAATACCATCCTAATGCTGATAAGATCGCTAATACGGTAAATGAAGGTTTTGACTTACCCTTACATAGTCGTGGGGTTTCAATGGGTGATTATTATGTTTTACGTGAAAATAAACAACCTGCTATTTTATTAGAAATGGGCTTTATGGATAGTAACCATGACCTGCAGTACATTAGAAGTAATTCTTATCAAGAAAATGTTGCTAATCAAGTTGGAAAATCAATTAATAAATACTTTAACGAATAAAAATAACCACTTAGGTGTACAAATTTACCTAAGTGGTTATTTATTTTATATTAATTTTTAGTCAAGCTCTTTAAAGATGAGATTGACATCATGACGATAAAACTAAAGATGTATAAACATGATAGCATCCCCATAATCATGAATAGTGAGTGACTTTCCATTAGTAGTCCGATAACGAATGGTGAAAAGCCACCAATTGCACGACCAATTCCCATAATAAAATTATTAGCGGTTGATCTAATTTCGGTTGGATACAATCTACTAATGATTGCTCCATAACCACCATACATTCCGTTTGAAAAGAACCCCACAACTGTCGAAGCTAGTAATAATGTAATCCCATTAACCGCAATCGTAATTCCATATACCGCAAAAGCAGCAACTAATAGGAAGATACCAAATGCTTTACGTGGTCCTAATTTATCTAATATAGTTCCAAAGGTTAACATTCCCGCACTCATTCCAGTGATTGTCACAATCATCCATAATGATGATCCAGAAACGCTTAGTCCCAATTGTTTTTGCATAATGGATGGCAACCAATTAATTAATCCATAATACCCAGCAATTTGTACAATGACCATTGTACTTAATGCTAAAGTTTGATAGGTAATTTTAGGTGTTGCAAACAATTTTTTAATTGAAACTTTTGGACGTTTCTTAGTATTTTCCATAGAAGCTATGAAATCAGGACTTTCTTTTAGATGTCTTCTAATGAAAAAGGCAAAGAAGATTGGAATAATCCCAACTAGAAATAAAGCTCGCCAACCGAAAATTGGCACCATAAAAGCTGCTAATAAAGCTGCAACAATTGAACCTAATTGACCACCAATTGTTGAGATGGACACTGATTTACCTAACTGTTTCTTCTGGAAACTTTCACAAATCATTGCTACTCCTGCTCCGTACTCACCACCAGCACCTAAACCAACTAAGAATCTTAGGATTAATAATGTTGTAAAGTCTTTAGCAAAGACAACTCCAGCAGTGGCGAAAGCGAAAATGAAAATTGTATAAGTTAGTATTTTAACCCGACCATATCGATCAGCTAAAAGGCCAAATAAAATACCACCCAATAACGTTCCAAAAGTGGTGATTGTTGACAACATCCCAGCTGCTGCTGAAGAAATGTGTAGGCTTGCAATGATTGAGGTCAATGTAAAAGAGATAAACGATATATCCATACTTTCCAACATTTGACCAACCGAAGTTGATGCAATCACCCATTTTTGGTTATTAGACGTTAAAGCGTGGCTTTTTTGCGTATTTTCCATATTCAATTCCTCCAAAACGAATGCTCGCAGACATTCATTATTTTTTTGAAATATCTATGACTAAGATATTTTATTCTTCAAAAAATTATGCACCACATTAATTTAAATTGCAAATTAAATTTAAAGTTTGCATAAAATTTAAATTAATGTATAGTTAGAGTAATAAATGATTTTAAATTAGTCCAGAGAGACTAGCAAATCGATGAACGGAATAAATGTACCCTAAAATCGTCGTCTAGTCTCTTTGACTAGACGACTTTTTATTTGGAGGGTTATTAATGAAACCAGTTTTTATTGCATTAGATTTTCCGACAGCAGAGAAGACATTTGAATTTTTAAAACCTTTTATCGGAATTAAAAATCTTTCTGTGAAGGTAGGTATGGAATTATTTTATCGTGAAGGGCCTAAAATAATTCAAAAATTGAGAGAACAAAACATCCAGATATTTTTAGATTTAAAATTACATGACATTCCTAATACTGTGGAAAAATCAGCTAATCAATTAGCTCAATTAGATATTCAATATACCACTGTTCACGCCCTTGGTGGTGGCAAAATGATTCAAGCTGCTAAAAAAGGATTAATCAATGGAGCTAAAGATACTAACCATCCAACACCTAAATTATTAGCAGTAACCCAGCTAACTTCAACTTCAGAAATGCAAATGAAAATTGAAGAACAAATTAATGTTAGTATCAACGAATCAGTTACTCATCTGGCTAATATTGCATATCAAAGTGGTGCTGATGGAGTAATTTCTTCAGCATTAGAAGATCAATTGATTCATGAAAAAGTAAGCAATCATTTATTATGTATTAATCCTGGGATTAGATTAAAAAATAATGCTAGTGATGACCAAAAAAGAATCGTTACACCTACTGAAGCTCAAAAATTGGGTAGTAATGGAATTGTCGTTGGTCGTAGTATTACACAAGCCAAAGATCCAGTACAAACATATCAAAATATCTTATCAGCAATTAATGGAGGAATGTAAAATGAATAAATCAATTAGTACTAAAATTGCAAAAGACTTATTGAAGATTAAAGCAGTTGCTTTATCACCTAATCATCCATACACTTGGGCTTCTGGCATCAAAGCCCCTATTTATACTGATAATCGTATTACTATCAGTTATCCAAAAATTAGAAATGATATTGCTGAAGGTTTAGCTAATCTAATTAAAAATAATTTTCCAGACGCCAATGTGATTGGAGGAGTTGCTACCGCAGGGATTCCTCATGCTACTTTAGTTGCCGATAAATTAAACTTACCAATGATCTATGTTCGTTCTAAACCTAAGGATCATGGTCAAGGTAAACAAATGGAAGGTGTCATTAAAAATGATGCAAAAGTAGTTTTAATTGATGATTTATTATCTACTGGTAACAGTGTCTTAAAAGCTGCAAAATACTTAACTGATAATCAAATTAATGTAGTAGGAATCGCTGCAATCTTTACTTATGGTTTAAAGGATAGCTTTGATAACTTCAAAAAAGCCAACATTCAATTTAATACTCTAACCAATTACCCCACAATTATTGAGCAAGCAAAATTAGATGGCTACATTTCTGCAAAAGAAGTCGATTCTTTAAAAAAATGGCATCGAAATCCATGGCAGTGGAAAATTAACGTAAAATAATATTTAAATTCAACTATATAAAAAAGCTAGCATCTTATAAATAAGATGCTGGCCTTTTTAGTCAGTTACATCGTTAGGATCAATATAGACAGAATTATATTTCCAAATATTTCTAGGATATTTTTTATAAATATCACCAACAAGATTTAGAGTTTGTTGATTTTTAATTCTAGCATTTTTATTAAAAACCATTTGATCAATATTGCTTTGTTTGCCAATACCAATATTGGACCAAATATAATTCTTATCTACATAAGAGTTATATTTTTCAAAAACTGTCAGTTTATGTGTGGAATCCGAAAAAATAGCTTTAGGCACATAATAAACTTTTTTATTCATTTTAATCATAAAGATGTCGGCTTTTATCTTTTTAATCCAAAATGGTTTGAGTATTAATTCATAATTATTATCTAAATTCAAACTATTTTTAGATGAATAATAATGAGGATTAGCCTTCATTTCTTTTCTGGCCTGGCCAATACTAGCATACAAAGGAATATCTGTACTATTATCATTTTCAGGATTATAAGAATAATGAAGCCACTGTGGATTAACATACCCTTTTTCCCATTTATGATATGAAAAATAATCATTTTGAGTTCGATGTTTTACGCTAAATTGAAATTTTAATTGTTTAGATAACGTATTATTGATTAATAAATTGGCTGCATAATTGGCATATTGATAGTAATTAGTAAATTTTCTAGTATCAGATTCATGCGTATCATTGTAAAAATAGGATTGTCCTATTTCATCATAAAATTCATAATTTTTTGTTAAATAATCTGCATTCTTTCGATATAAATTATAAATATAATTTTTGGCTTTATCATCTACAAAATGTTTTGCAGCATACTGATTAGCTTTATCAGTAGTTCTTGAAGCAGAATAGTCTGCAGCTTCAAATAATTCGGAATTCTTTTGAATTTCTTGTTTTGAATGTACAAATGCATGTGCATTGTTCTGTTTAAAATTAGCTAAACTAAACAAACATGAAAAGGTTAAAATTCCTAATAATATTTTAAAATTTTTTCTCATGACATAATCTCCTTTAAATTTACAATATTGGCGAAAATAAACGACTAAACACTTGTTTAAATCTTAACCATAGAGATTGTTGATTCATACTTTCAACTGTTTCTAAAGTACTATCCCGCATATCTTTAATATATAGCGAACGCAATTGTTGGCTAATATCTTCATCATATAAGAAAGCATTAATTTCAAAATTCAATTTAAAACTTCTAAAATCGAAATTTGCAGACCCAACAGATGAAACTTTACCGTCAACTACAATCGTCTTAGCGTGTAAAAATCCCTTACGATAATAATAAATTTTCACCCCATATTGTGCTAATTGTTTAGCATAATACTGAGTAGCTCGATAAACAAATGGATGATCAGGTTTACATGGAATCATAATTCTTACATCTACTCTCGACATTGCTGCGCTTTTCAGTGCATCGATAGTACTATCATCAGGAATCAAATATGGACTTTGAATCCAACAATAATTTTTAGCAGTTTGAATTAATTTAATGTACCCTAATTTAATTTGCTGCAAACTAGTGTCAGGACCACTAGATACAATTTGTATATTAGTACTTCCATCTTGATAAGTAGGTGGAAAATAAAATTCTTTATTATTAACTTCATCAATTTGATGATGGATATCAGTAACATTCCAGTCTAGAATAAACTGAGCTTGCAAATTATAAACAGCGTTACCGATTATTCTCAGATGAGTATCACGCCAATTACCAAATTTATTTTTACGATTTAAATATTGGTCCCCAATATTAAATCCACCAATATATCCAATTTTCCCATCAACGACAACAATTTTGCGGTGATCTCTAAAGTTAATACGAAAGTCTGTAATTGCGGAATGGGTATGTAAAAATGGTTCTGCCATTCCACCGACTTTAGTCAGTGGTTTAAAAAATCTGCGGGTTGTTCCCAAAGAACCAAAACTGTCATATATAACATGGACCTTAACACCTTGTTTAGCTTTTTTGACTAGCATATCTAAAATTTGATTTCCAATTTCATCATTATAAAATGTATAAAATTCAATATTAATTGAATATTTTGCTTTATTTAAGTCTCTAAGTATCTTATTAAATAAATCATTACCTTCAATAAATATTTTAATATGATTACGTCTGGACAAATCTGAAATATCAGAATTTTTAAACAGTTTAACTAAATTTCTAGCTGAATAAGACACCTCATCAGCTTTAATCCCCTTGGGATTACTATGTAATCTGAGTTGTTCTTCGAGCACTTGATGAATTCTTTCATTATCCTTATCCTGAAAACGAAATAATCTTTTTTTGGGCAATTTTCTACCAACGAAGGCATAGATTATAAAACCGATTACTGGTAAGAAAGATAAAACTAATAACCATGCCCAGGTGGCAGAGATTTCTCGTTCTTCCCTAAAAACAGTGATTAACGCTAATACTTCATTGGCTAAAATGATGAAATCAATGATAGCCATTATGTCCATTTAAATCCTTCTTTCTCATGTAATTATAATGATATTATAGCATATTATATTTTTACAATTATCTATCGTGATATACTATTAATATATTAAACAAGGGGGTTTATAAATTGACGTCCACTACTGAGCTAAGAAATATGTTAACTTTGGACTATGAAATGGGTCCATTCATTTCACTTTATGTTACCTTTAAAGAAATAAGTAACAAAAATGAATATTTAAATTTAATTCAAAATATAAAAACAAAATTCATTAATAAATATGATGAAAATTTATGGTCTAAGTACGAACGTAAACTAAGAAAATTCAATTTTGATCGTGCTAAGCATGTTGATAATGGAACTGGATTTGCACTATTTGTCAGTGTTAAAGCCATTCATTCATTTACATTAACTAAAAACACTGATACTAAATTTGTAATGGATGACACCATGGATATCATTCCTTTAATAAAAGAACTAGAATCTGAATTACATTATCGTTTGTTGATTTTAGAAAAAAATAGTTTTAGATTATATCGTGTTGATAATAAAAAGATTAATGAAATTAATCTAGTAAATAAACCTATTTCTGTTTTAATAGATAATGATCAAAATAAATTTTATCAACTAGTTGATGAATATATTACTGATATGTTCAAAGATGATAATTATTTACCCACTGTATTAATCGCTAATGAAAAAAATCATGATTTGTATGCAAAAATTGCTAAACAGCATAAGTTATTAAAAGATATAACCTATGGAGATGTTGTTAGTGATGACAATCTAAATGACATTGTTGATAAAGTTAATCAACAATTTTATAAAGCTGGTATAGCCAATAATAAATTTAATTATGGCAAAGCTAAAACTAATAATGCTGTTTCAGATGATTTAAAAGAAATCATTTCTGATGCTACTTCAGGTAAAATTGACACATTATTTGTTAATGAAGATAAATATGACAAACTTTATAATGATTTGGCAATTACAACAATTGGTTTTGCTGGAGAAGTATTTGTGCTTTCTAAAGAAGATATGCCAGTTAGTGCTGATTGTGCCGTAATCAACCGAAAATATGTATAGTAAAAAGGCTACTCATTTGAGTAGTCTTTTTATTTTTTAACACCATAGTTTGAGTATGAATTACTCATATTTTGGGCAATATTTTTAGGAATATCATCCTTAGTAATTAAAGATGCTTTAGATACATAAGTGCCTTTATGCGTAATCTTTGCCCATCGATGATCTTTATTATAAAGTCCTGTAGCAAATTTTAAATATTCACCATTTCCTTTTGCATTGTCATAAACATAAGCATATATATTTTGTGGCACATTCTCCCATTCAGTTTTTTGCTTGTCATTTTGATGAAATTTCACTTTTTCTCTTTTAATTGGTGTTTTTTCTGGCAAAATTGCATAGCCGATTTCTGTTTTTAATGCTGGATTAAATCGATCAGTAGCTACAGAATTAGTCTCTTTACCATATAAAAATAGAAACATTGTTACTGACATTACAATAAATAATATAAAGATTCCGCTAACAATATATAGATATTTCATATATTTATGCTTACTTCTAACATCGTTACTAATTTGTTTAATCATTTTATCTTCCTCTCCCAATAATTCATTTAATGAAATGTTTAAACTTTTACTGATATCAACTAACATATCTAAATTAGGATAACTTAAATTATTTTCCCATTTAGATAATGCTTGTCTAGTTACATGTAATTGATCAGCTAATTCTTGTTGTGTAAAATTGAATTGTCTGCGTCCTTGTTTTATTTTTCTACCTAAATCCAATTTAAACGCCTCCTATATTCATCAAATTACTATGTTGAAGTATAAAATGTCACGCAACCTTCAGTTGCAAGCTTATTGTAATAAATTTTTTTAATTAATCATCTTGAATAATATTGGTTTTCCTATCCATTACAACTCCTGGTTCATCTGGTGTTGTTCTTTGATATTTCATATAATGATTACCAATAATATCTCTAATTGTTTGTGGAATTTCATTTTTATTAATTGTCCTAGCATTAGAAACATAAGCACCTTTATGAGCGACAACTGCATAATGTTGATTTTTATCATACTTACCTGTATAAAAAGGCATCCATTCTCCATTACCAAATGCATCTTTCACAACAAAAGCGTCAATTGAAGTAGGCTCTTTTAACATTTTGGTAACTTGCTTATGTATTTTACGTTTTCTTTTTTTATCCCAATTATAGGTTATATATACTTTTTGCTTTTTCAATGGTGTTTTATCTGGCAAAAGTGCATATCCATATTCTGTTTTTAAAAATGGATTATTTTGATCAATTGCGCTAATTTGGTTGGATCTTCCATACCATAGTGTGCATAACCAAGCTATTATTATTAATAAAAATACTCCAATCATGATTAAATATTTTAAATATTTTTTTCTATCTCTAACATCATCACTAATTCTTTTTACCATTCCGTCTTGCTCCTCAATTAATAGTTCATTTAAAGAAACTTTCAAACTTTTACTGATATCAACTAACATATCTAAATTAGGATAACTTAAATTATTTTCCCATCTAGAAAGTGCTTGTCTGGTCACATGTAATCGATCAGCTAATTCTTGTTGCGTTAAGTTAATCTCTTTACGACCACTTTTGATTTTCTCTCCTAAATTCATTTTCGACCTCCCAACATTGATTAAGTTAATACATATATTAAAAAATTGTCACGCAATAATTAATTGCATCCCCGTCATAGAGGAAATGTATCAAAAAAAGATCCATTAATTATTTTTCAATAATTAATGGATCTAAAAATTTTTTTCTTATTAATTATGACTACTTGTAATTTTTTTAATAGACTTTGGTAGGCTATTGGCAAGCGCCAATCTGTACATTCTATCTTTATTTAATTCACTATAAACATGGTCTTGCATTCTTCTATTATATCTTAAATTAGTATGTTCTTGAATATGACGATATTGGTTAGCTGCTTTTGTTTCTCTGATTTCTCTAATTGTGTCTTTGGAAACATTATCTTTTTCGCCATCTTCATCTTTATTCATCATGTTTTTTACTTTTGAAATTACATTATCTAGCATATTGATTGCTCCAATCTATAATTTAAAATAACCAACATAATTATTTTAACATTAGTTTAATAATTAATGTTATAAGAAGTAAAGACTATAATGCTTATTTATCACTTACATATGCTTTAGCAAAATCCCAACTATCACCAGTAGAATTATATCTTAATCCATGTACGTTAGTTTTTAATAATGTGGGACGAGCATTTTGATATAAATTAACAGCCGAAACATCCTTATCTGCTAACTTACCAGCTTTGACCATATCATCCCAGCGTTTATTTTCATCGTTGGAGTGGGTATTTTCAGCATCGTTCATTAAAGCATCAAATTTTGTATTTTTCCATTTACTAAAGTTCATTGAATTAGTAGATTCTCTAGTATCTAATGTAGCTGATGGGTCTGGAATCCCAGGATTCCATCCGGTTAGACACATATCAAAGTTTTGAGAAAGTAATCTAGAAACTCTTTGCTGACTAGGCAAACTAACATTAGTTACTTTTAAGCCAGGTAATTTTGTCCATTGACTTTGCATATATTCACTCACTGATTTAGCAGTATCACTATCATCAGATGTTAATTTCAAATCCAATCCATTTTTGCCCACTTCTTTTAATCCTTGTTTCCATAATTCTTTTGCTTTATTCATGTCATACTGACTAGAACTATTAACTTTAGCTTCATTAGCAAAATCCTTGCCTTTATATTTAGCTAAATTGTTAGCAACAAAACTATTAAGTGGCTTAGATCCATCACCTAGCACATTATTTACTAATTGATTACGATCTATAGCATACGATAAAGCTTGTCTTAATTTTACATTCTTGAATGCAGAAACCTTTTGTTGATTTAATTCTACATAATCTGAATTAGCAGTATTAAATTTATGTAATTCAGATGAATGGTTATAATTTTCTACCTGTTGTTTACTATTCAAACTTAGCTGATCTAACATCCCAGTTTGATATTCATTCATTCCAGTCTGACCATCTTTAACCACATGAAATTTAACTTGATTTAAATTAACATTTTTAGCATTCCAGTAATTAGGATTCTTTTTTAAGCTCCAAGAATCATTAGTCCCATTCCAACCTTGAATAGTGTATGGACCATTGTAAACTTGGTTTTGGGATGTCGTCCCATAACTTTTTCCTAACTTCGTAACCACTTTTTCATTCTGTGGATACATAACTGAACCTGCAGTTAAATACTTAAAGTATGTTTGAGGCTTACTTAAATGTACAACAAAAGTATAATCATTGGGTGCTGAAACGCCTAAAGTTGATACTGGTGCTTTACCCTTACTTACATTACTATAATTAGCAACGTGATCAAGAATATAAGAATCTTGAGATGCTGTTTTAGGATTAACACTTCTTTGAAAACCGTATACAAAATCTTTAGCAGTCACAGGATCACCATTGCTCCATTTTTCATGTCTTAAATTAAATGTATAAGTCTTTCCATCTTTTGACACCTTGTAGCTTTTAGCAACCCCACTATCTAATTCATTACTTTTTGGGTTTGCTAATAGTCCTTGATCAGCATTAGCTAAAGTTTCAGCACTAGTTGATTCAACAATTGTGGATGGATCTAAAGTTCTAAGATTCCCCTTTTCCATCCAATTAAGTGTTTTGGACTTAGCACCATTTGATAAATTACTGCCATTTGCTTGATTTCCACAAGCCACTAAACCTAAACTTGATAAAGCTGTTAATGCCATAACAGATAAAAATGTTTTCTTCATTATATAATCCCCCAACATATTATGTAGCGAATATCTAATGAAGAAAATTTGAACATTTTATTTCTTCATTAGATATCGATCTTTATAAAATTGTTTTTTACTTACGATTCGCATTTGATTGCTTCATAATGTCATGTTTCATAAAAATCATCCCCTTTAATGAATATTAATTTATAAAATGATTAGCTGTTTAGGCGCAGTGGTCAATACTTTTGAGCCATCTTTTTGTACTAAAATATCATCTTCAATTCGAATACCACCCTTACCTGGTAAATAAATTCCTGGTTCGGCTGTCATTACATAGTTTTCAAAAATTTTATCTTTACAATTAGGATTAAGAATTGGTGTTTCATGAATATCTAAGCCAATACTATGACCACTCCCATGACCAAAGTATTTCCCAAACCCTTGTTCTGTAATATAGTCACGAGCAGCTGCATCTACTCGCTTGCCATCTACACCATCATGCATTGCATTAATCATCTTACTTTGGGCATCTAAAACAACTTGATATGCTCTCTTCAATTCACTACCTGGATTACCCAACGCAAAAGTTCTCGTCATATCCGAAGTATAATCATCATAGTAAAAGCCAAAATCAACAGTTACTAAATCACCTTGTCCTAGTTTCTTATCAGTAGCATCACCATGTGGCAATGCAGATCGGTAGCCGCTTGCGACAATCGTATTGAAACTTGGCTTTTGTGCACCATGATTTAGCATCCAATTATATAGCCATAATGAAACTTCTTTTTCAGTTAATCCAATCTGAACATAATATAATAAATCTTGATATGCTTCACTAACCAACTTAGTAGATTTAGTTAAGATGGATAATTCTTCTTGATCTTTATGATCCCTTAGCTTTTCAATCAATCCATCTTTTGCAACCAAACGATTGGGTAGTAATTGACTTAACCTTTTGTAAGTTTTAAAATTGAGCGAACTTTCAACCCCTACATTTTCATCGTTATCTTTTAAAAGTTGAGCAGCAGTTGCGTAATAATCACGGGTAATCTTCAAATCAACATTTTCAGGTAATTTTCCTTGCATTTCTACTTCATATCTAGAATCAGTAATTAAAACTGGCTGTTGATTGGAAACAACCATACAACCATCCCCAGCTAATCCATGAAAATTAGCTAAATAAATCAGATTAAATGGATCAGTAATAATAAAATTATTAATATTGTTTTGTTGCATTAATTGTTTGAATTGTTCAACTCGATTATTCATATAAGAAGCCTCACTTAGTTATTTGTGTGTACATATCTAAAATCATAGTTACCACCACTTGGATAATAGTTAACACCTTGAACACGATTTTTTAAAACTTGAGGGCTAACTAATTGATATAAAGGAACAATTGCTTGGTCATTTAACATTAATTTTTGAGCTTCTACCATATCTGACCAACGCTTATTGTAGTTATTAGCATCAATATTAGTTGCTTGATGCATCAAATTATCATATTGTTGATTACTCCAACCACCGTGATTATAGCCATTATCAGTAGTCATTAAACTCATAAAACTAACTGGGTCAGGAAAATCAGCAATCCAAGCATCAACCGTAACATCAAAATCACCTTTTTCGGTTCTAGTAGTAGCAACCTTGGCTGGAACATTAACATCATTAACTTTTAATCCTGGTAACTTTTGTAATTCATTTTGCAAGAACTCGGTCATTGATTTAGCATCTGAACTATCATCTGATAATAATGAAAGACTTAGTTTACTTTGGCCAACTTCTTTCATTCCTTTAGCAAATAGTTTTTTAGCTTGATCCAAATTGCTTTGCACTGCTGATGAAACATAAGCATCATCAGCAAAATCCTTACCTTTATATTTAGCCATATCTGAAGCAACAAATCCTTTAGCAGGAACTGAACCATTACCTAAAACATTATTGGTTAATTCTTTTCGATTGATTGCTAATGATAGTGCTTTTCGAACATTAACATTCCTCAAAGCAGGCACTTTCTTTTGATTCATTTCTAAATAATAAGTACCGGCTTCTTTTCTAGCATGATATTCAGAATTACCTTTAAAACTGGATACTTGGCTTTTACCACTCAATTGCATTTCATCTAAATTACCACTTTGATATTGATCTAAAGCAGTTTGTGGATCTTTAGCAACACTGAAGTTCATAGTTGATAACTTGGTATTTTTTTTGTCCCAATAATATGGATTCTTAACTAATTTCCAATTATCATTAGTTCCATTCCAGCCTTTAACTTGAAATGCTCCATTATATAATTGTTTACTACTATTGGTTGCATAACCACTACCATATTTATTTACTTCATTTTCATTTTGTGGGTAAGTGGGCGGCATGGTTGCAACATATTTAAAGTAAGTTGCTGGCTTATCTAAATGAACTACAAATTTGTAATCACCTTCAGCTTTAACACCTAAACTAGAAACTGGCATTTTACCTTTATCAACTGACTGCGCATTATGTACATCATCAAATAAATATTGATAAGCAGCAGCTGTCTTAGGATTCACACTTCTTTGAAAACCATAAACAAAATCTTTTGCTGTCACTGGAGTTCCATTGCTCCACTTGGAATGTCTTAAATTAAAGGTATATGTTTTACCATCTTTAGAAACTTGATAGCTTTTGGCAACTCCTGGAACTACTTTACTGTCTTTTGTCATGACTAATAATCCTTGATTAGAGTTATTTAAAGTGACATCACTCACTTGATCAACTAGCTTAGATTGATCTAATGTTAATAAATTTGATGGTTCTGACATGTTAACTACATTTTTAGTTCCTGCACTATTTTGATTTCCACAAGCAGCTAAACCTAATGTGGACAATGCTGTTAATGCTAATACTGATAAACTTTTTTTCTTCATAATTAAAGTTCCCCCAATAGACTTTTCGGACTTCAATGAAGAAAAATAATTTAAAAGTTGTTTTTTCTCATTGGAAGTCTGTTTTTATAATTACAATCATTACTTACGATTCGCAGTATTAATGTCATGTTTCATAAAAATCATCTCCCTTAAATTTATGTATAAAAAAAGCGTCCTAATTTCGAATACACGAAATAAAGGACGCTTATGCGCGGTACCACCTTTTGTTATACCGTTTTTCAATTCATTATTAATATGGCAAAACGATATCACTCAAACAAACCTGTTGATTTGCAGATTCAATAATGGGAATTCCCAGCTTAGACTACTTAGTTTGCCTAGCAACTAATAGATGATTTTCATCTTAACCCTCAATGATTTCTTGCACCAAACGAAATCTCTCTAAAAAATCATGTTAAAATTACTCTTTCTATTTCAACGTTTTTGATATATTTATTTGCCAACAATTAAAATTCTAATACTTTTCTCATTTTTGTCAAATCTTTTTTAATAATTTAACAAAAAATCACTCATTTAATAACTTTAATACATTATTTAAAGTATCAACAGTTAACTGTCCTGGTGCTGATGAATCATTTAAAGACGCAAAAGTAATACATGAACCAAATTGATAGCCATACAATCTAGTTATTTTACCTAGATTACCCATTGACATCGAAACAATTGGAATTGATAAATTATTTTTAGCAAAGTCAGTAAATTTCATTAAATTTAAAACATCAGAATTATCTTTTGGCATATAAGCAATTTTTGCAATATCAGCTCCATCATTTTGAATTTGAACTAATCGCTTACACATTTCTAGTTTTACCGGTGTTCGATTAAAATCGTGATTACTTTCAATCACTAAAATATTATTTTGATGTGCATTTTGAATGACGTTTTTTATTAAGCTATTTTGATGTGCTAATTCAACATCTAAAAGATCCGGCTTCATTTCAGCAATCATTAGATCCAATAATTTAAAATACTCTGCTTCAGAGTTATTAAAATGGCCGCCTTCATTAACAGTTCTAAAAGTAATTAACAAAGGCAATTTCAATTTCTTTTTTAGTAATTCATTAGCTTGCTTTAGCATTGAAAAATTATGCAAATTATTAAAAAAATCAACTCGCCATTCGACTAAATCAATATGTTGATTATTGTTAATTGCAATGATTGATTGTTTAATATCATCCAGATTATTTGCTGTAATTGGTACTGCAATCATTGGTTTTTTTGCAGTATTTAAATGATTTAAATTCATCTTAATGACCACTATCCTTATTATCGAAAACAATTTTTTTAATATAATCAACTGGCATTTCTTTGCCTGTCCATAATTTAAAAGCCGCAGCCCCTTGTTCAATCATCATTCCTAAACCATTTAAAATATGCTTAACATTAGCCTGTTTGGCAACTTGCATTAATTTAGTTTCTCGTGGTGAATAAACTGTATCAAATACGATCATATCTTCGTGAAACCAACTAGGATCACTAACTAAAGTTTCGTCTTGTAGTGGATTCATTCCCACTGCAGTTGAATCACAATAAATATCACAACTTTTGATTTCATTTTTAAATGATTCTTGATCATTCAAATCAAATAATTGTGCTTTACAATCTGTTTCTGCGTTAATAATTGAAACATTCCTTTTAGCATTGTTCCATTGACTATCATCGCTTCGGTTAAAAATGGAAATTTCTTGCACTCCATCCAACGCTGCTTGAATTGCAATTGGTGTCCCAGCACCACCTGCCCCTGATAAAACCATCTTTTTACCAGTAATGTCTAGGTTTTCATCTGCTAGTGCTTTCATAAAGCCAATGCCATCAGTTGTATAACCAGTTAATGTTCCATCATCATTAACAATCGTATTAACTGATCCCGTAAGCTGTGATGTTTTGTCTAATTTATCCAAATATGGAACCACTTTTTGCTTATTAGGCATCGAAATGTTAGAACCACGCATTCCTAAGGTTCTTAATGCATCGATTCCAGCTTTAATTTGATCACCATCAATATCAAAAACTAAGTATGCATAGTTTAAACCTAACTTAGCAAAAGCATTATTATGCATTGTAGGTGACATACTGTGTCTAATTGGGTATGCCATTAATCCAATTAAAATTGTATGTCCATCAATTCGTTCTACCATAATTATCGACTCCTTAATTTATTAATAATCTCTTTGCTTACAGCTTGTGGTGTCTTATTATCAGTGTGAATTATGTAATCACTGATTGCTTCATATGCTGGTTGGCGTTTAGCTTTTAATTGCAAGATACCATCCATTCCAAGCTTTTCAACTAATGGGCGACCACTTTCTTTTGTTAAACGTTTTAAAATTGTTTCATCAACTGCATCTAGTAAAAAAACAGGAATTGAAGTTGCCTTAAAGATTTGTGAGTTTTGCATGGGCGTGCCACCACCCGTTGATAAAATACCTTCTAAATTCATTGCTTTTTGTAATTGTTGGCGTTCAATTTTTCTAAATTCAGCTTCGCTATGGGTTTTAAAAAAGCTACTAATTGATTCACCAATTTGATTGACAATGATTTCATCTAAATCATGATTATTAACATTTAAACTTTCAGAAAGCTCTCTACCAACTGTAGTTTTCCCACTTCCCATAAAACCAATGATAATTGCTTGCATTTTTATCACTTCTTTTCAATTTGTTTTCTAATCATCTGGGAATGTTGCATAAAATGTTTCAATTTATTAGTATCATTATTTTTTATCATCTTTTTTAGAGCTTTTAGTTCAGTTTCAAATTCATTAATTGAATGCAAAATATTTTTCGAATTATCTTGAAAAATAGCATTCCACATCTCAGCATCTGCCGCTGCAATTCGTGTCGTACTGAGTAATCCGCCACCTACGTTAATATCTTGTAGTTCTTTTCCAATAGTTTGATCAATTGTATTCATTAAAGTAAAAACAATTGCATGTGGTAAATGGCTAATATTGCCAACGATTTGATCGTGTTTATTGGGTGAAATTGTTTTAAAATTGGCTTCACTTTTAGCTAGTATTTCTTCTAATTCACAAACTTTATCTTTTGCAGATTCGCTAGGAACCATAAAATATGTGGCATTTTTAAATAAGCTTAATTTACCTGCTTGACTGCCTGTCAGTTGAGAACCAGCCATAGGATGTCCACCAATAAAATAAATTTGCTTTGCTTCAAAAACACTTGCAGCTTTCATAATCGATGCTTTAGTACTACCAACATCTGAAATAATTGTTCCTGGCTTTAAGTTTAATTGATTTAATTTATTAATTTGCTCAATAATGACATTTACTGGACCAGCTAAAATAATAACGTCTGCTTGAATTGCAGCAGTATTAAAATCAAGGCTAGCATTAATGAATTTATTTCTAAGCATAAAATTAGTATTATCAATTTTAGGATCAAAACCAATTACATAATTACCATTTTTACTAATAACTCTCGCTAAAGAGCTACCAATCAAACCTAAGCCACTAATAAACACTGTTTTCATCATTTCAACTCCTTAACAATTGTTCCAAATCTTTAAAAAATGTTGGATAAGAAATTTTAATTGCATCCGCATGCGCCAAATTAATTGTCTCTTTAAACATTAATGAAGCTACTGCCAAGGTCATCCCAATTCGATGGTCATCATGACTATTCAAATTTTTGTCTACTAAATGCCATTGTGATTGCCCATCAATTAAAAATCCATCAGATAATGCTTTAATAGAAATGCCTAATTTTTGAAATTCATTAGCTACTGTCTCAATTCGATCAGTTTCTTTAAAATGCAACTCTTCGGCTCCATGAATGGTACTAATACCATCTGATTTCGCTGCTAATAAAGCTATTAAAGGTAGTTCATCAATCATTGAAGGGATGTCTGACTTACCAATATGAATGGGTTTTAAATGTTTTACTGATTTTACTTCAATGTCTGCAATAGGTTCTTCATTATCTTGAAAATTATGAAAAGTTATATCCGCATTCATCGCTTTTAAAACTTTAATGATTCCTATTCGAGTTGGATTTACTCCAACTGATTTTAAAATAATATGTGAATTAGGAACGATGGTGGCTGCCACCATGAAAAAAGCAGCAGAAGATATATCACCTGGAATTATAAATGTTTGCCCCTTTAATTGTGAATCAGCGTGTACAATAACTTGATTTTCATTTCGTTCAACTACTTTTCGTTTACCAAATTGATTCAGCATTCTTTCCGTATGATCACGTGTCGTTTGTTGTCCATGAATAATAGTATCTCCATTAGCGTATAAAGCAGCTAAAATAATGGCACTTTTTACTTGCGCACTAGCGATGGGCAAATCATAATCAATTGCGCTAATTTTATTTCCTTTAATAGTCATTGGTAGATGCCCATTACAAGTATCAATTTGAGCTCCCATTTGAGATAAAGGAATGCTAATGCGTTGCATTGGACGTTTAGATAATGAATTATCACCAAAAAGTTCACTTGTAAATGACTGAGCAGCTAATATACCACTCAATAAACGTGTCGTTGTCCCGGAATTCCCCATATTTAATGAATTTTTGGGTGCTTTTAATCCATGCAACCCCTTGCCATGAACAATTATTTTATTATCCAAATTATTAATTGCAATTCCCATCTGTTGAAATGTTTTTATTGTTGTTAAGCAATCATCTGAAAATAGAAAATTATGAATAATACTTTTACCTTCACTAATGGCAGCAATCATAATACTCCGATGTGAAATACTCTTATCTCCAGGTACACTAAGGCTGCCATTTAAGCGTTTGTTTTGGTTACCAATCAATTGTTTCATGTGAAACATCTCCTTAGAATTTTAATAGTTCTGCACGGTAATCCTTAATTTGCTTAGTTAAACGTTTCATATTGCTACCATCAAAGGTTTCAGTAATAATCTTTGCAATCTCAATTGCGACTACGCTTTCAATCACAATAGATGCTGGAACAATTGCCGTAACGTCAGAACGTTCAATATTGGCTTTTCTAATATCCTTAGTATTAACATCCACACTTTTTAACGGCTTGTATAAAGTAGGAATTGGTTTCATTGCCGCTTGAATGACTAATGGCATACCATTAGTCATTCCTCCTTCAAAGCCTCCTAGGTTATCTGAATCTCTGAACCAACCTTGTTCTTCATTCCAATCAATTGGATCCATAACATGACTGCCAAATTCAGTAGCAGCTTTAAAACCTTCACCAATTTCAACACCTTTCATGGCATTAACTCCCATGACAGCACCCGCTAAACGTGCATCAAATTTAGTATTCCAGTTAACATAGCTACCCAATCCAGCAGGAACGTTATCTGCAACAACCTTGATGATTCCGCCTAAAGTATCACCATCTCTTTTAGTTTTATCAATTAAGTTATGAATAGTTTTGACTTTATCATTGTTTAAAACTCTTAGATCATTTTGTTTAATTTTGGATTCTACTTTGGTTGCGGGGATTAATTGATCAATATCAGCATTAACTTGCCCAATTTGTTTTACAAAACCAGTAATAGTAATTCCTAATTGGGATAATAATTGCTTACAAATTGCCCCAATTGCGACACGCATAGCAGTTTCTCTAGCAGATGAACGTTCCAATACATTTCTAAAGTCACGATGATTGTATTTCATCCCGCCAACTAAATCTGCATGTCCTGGGCGAGGACGAGTCACTTTTCTTAATGTATTTTGTGGTGTTTCTTCAGTATTTGGATCCATAATTTCGTTCCAATGTTTGTGATCGCGATTAAAAATAGTTAAAGCAATTGGTGATCCTAAAGTAATCTGATGTCTAACTCCACCAGTTATTTTCACCACATCATGTTCAATTGATTGACGATTGCCTCGACCATAACCGCCTTGACGGGCAGCTAATTGCTCATTAATCGCATCAATATCTAATTTTAATCCTGCTGGAATACCTTCTAAAATGCCAGTTAATTCTGGTCCATGGGATTCGCCTGCGGTTATAAAATTCATAATTAAAACTCCTTTTATTCAATATTCTTTGCTTGTTGCATAATTGTCTGAAAAACATTTTTAACTTCTTTTGGATAATTAGTTGATTGTTCTTCTACTTGTTTTAAAATTATTTGCTCACGATTTTCATCAAAGATTGGCAGATTATTTTGTGCTTTGATTTTGCCAATATCTTTACAAAGATCAAATCGTTTTTCTAATAATGCAATCAATTCATTATTAATTTGGTTGATATTATTGCGTTTTTGTTCTAGTAACATTTTGATGCTTCCTTTCATCCCCGACTGCAATCATTAAGATGATAACTAAAATAGTACTAATACTTGCAATTAAAATATTTAAATTAAAAGCTAATCCAATCCCGCGAATTGAAAGATATCCAGTAATCAAAGGAATCGTTAATGAAGCAATACTGCCAAAAAAGTAAAATAGTCCAGTGACTAAACCACGATGTTTAGGGAATAATTGCATAAAAATCGTGAGGCCCGTTTGCATAACTCCACCAGCAGCTGAGAAACCAAATAATGTACACAAGATTTCAACTATGACCGGATTATCAATCATACTAATTCCAACTAATGATGCTAAAGTCATTAAATTAAGAATAACTACTAACGGTTTTTCCAAAGACTTATGTTTTAATATGAAGGATATTACTAGCACTCCAGTAATTGAGCCTAAACTGTATAATGATAATAAGAAATGTGCTGTGATATTACTAAAGCTTAAAACTTCTTTGCCGTATAAAGTGATCCATTGAGTAAAGACAAGCATAAGTGCCATGGATGTGTATCCATAACCTAATAAAGAAATAGTTGCAATTGTTTTCCTAGGTTTGCTTAATGTAGATTGCTTTATTTCTGCTTGAAAGATTTTATTATTAATCTTTGGAAATTTAATATTTAAAATATTAATAAAATTAATAAAAATAATCGTTGCCGGAATCATAAATGAAAAACCAAACCAAATTTTATGACTGCTTAAGAAGAATACTGCTAAAGGTAGTAAAAAGTCCCCTGCTGAAATAAATGCTTTGATAAATACAGTAGCTCGACCAGAACCATTATTAATTTCAACTAAAGTTGTGTATGTTCCTGCATCTAATGCTGAGTTTCCAATCCCTGCTAAAATCGCTAAACCATATGCCAAAACTAGATTAGAAGCGATCGGCATCAATGCTAAGAAAAAGAAATAGCAAAGCATTCCAATAATGATAAACATTTTACGATTTAGTTTATCCGATAAAATACCTGTAACTGGGTATGCCATTAAACGACCAATTCCAATTCCAGAAATTACGTATGATACAACTGCAATTGATGTGTTCCAACTATTTGCTAGTGATATCATATTTTGAGTTAGTATTACTAAAACCATGCCATGAATAAAGTAGTTAATGAATAAAGACATCGATAGTCTAGTTTTATGACTGACAGTATTTTTTTGATTTGATTTCGATAGTTCCATAATGAAAATCCTCCTAAAAAAAAGAATCGATTAGAATTTAATCTAATCGATTCTTTATAGACTATAATTTATGCAATCGACTAGATTAAAATTAAGTAATCTAATCGAATGATATCAATTATTAACATTCGACTAGATTGATTTAAGTATCTAATCGAATGTTATTTAACAACTCCGCTTAGATACAAGCACTATCAGTACTTGCATCTCAGCAAAGAAATGCAAGTACTAAATAAAGTATGCGAAGTTGCTATAATAATTGTTCATCAAGTTAATCATAAATTATACCCTCCTAAATTTTTAATTAAAATTTCATTAATAAATTATTATAACAATAAATCATGCATATACATTTGTCAAACATCAAATTAAAATTAATGGACTTTATAGATACACCAAATCATCTTCGGTTGATATTTATGAATAATATCAACATTAAAATTAATTATTTTATTGTTAATATATTCATTTAACAAATTTTCGCTAACAATTGAATATCGAAAATTTTCATTTATAAATTTATCTAACACTATTGGTTTGCTCCTATCAAACTCAGCATTTATATTAATATCAAATTCATTCTCAAAATCTTTTAAATATGCAATAGTTGAAGGATGCAATATCATATTTTTTATTTTAATATCATCATTTTTAACTAATAACATCGGCATCGTAGACAAAACAAAAGTGTTAATTATATCCAGCTTATTCCAATATTTATAATTATTGTCCACCCAATTAGATGAACTACTGGAACTTCGATATGCTACTGGAACCAAAATACATTCTCCTTCTAGTTCACTCAAATTTTCATATATATCATCAAAACTATCATGAAGTTGAATATTTATTTTAGGAAAAATTTTATTTTTAACAAACTTTGCTGCTTCATAACTATCGGTTGACTTGGGTCCTAATGTATTTAAAATCATAATATTAATCCTCCAATATAATAAAAAATCGGTTGGAAATAATCCAACCGACAACTAAGAATACTTTTTATCGATTAGATTACTATAAAACCTAATCGAAAATAATTTATTAGATATAACTTAAATTAAATTCGATTATATGTTTGAATATCTAACCGAATTTAAATATAATAACTTCGCTTAGATACAAGTAGATAAGTACTTGCATCCAATATAGAATGCAAGTACTAAATAAAGTATGCAAAGTTATCTTCAAAATTTTTATTAATATTACCTAATAAATTATTCATAATTTTCTCCTCCTTAGTTTTCTATTAAATATAGTTGAAAAATATTATTGGTAATAATAAAACTACCTTTTGTTTTTGTCAAATTGTTTTAATAGAATTATTACTTTTGCATTTTAATCAATAAATGTGAGATAATATTGTTTATGCTATTTATAAGAATAAATAGTTAATATTATGACACTTCAAAATAAAACTAAAAGAATCATTATGTTGTATAATAAATTAATGGTTGCTATTTGATTTAGGAGAGGATTTTAAAAAGATGTCAGACATAAAACTAAGACCTATTTTAATGGAATGGGCACAAGATTATAGTGATGAAATTGTTGACTTAGATTTTATTAGAGAACAACTATCAAATGAACAATTTAACAATTTCATGAAACAAGTCAAAAAACTGGATTTGTTAACAAACACTGAAGCATATAAAATTATTTATGATGCTGCTAAAAATGATCTTGAACTAAATCATATTGATGATTTAGAAAATCGTACCAATCAATTAAGAAGACTAATTGAACTATGTGGTGAATACAGAGAAACACCTAAATTTGTTTTATTCGCTAACATGTTTAACCATGCTGGTTTATCAACAGACGACACTTTTGCGCGTCTAACATATGCTGAATTAGCATTACAAGATTTTGAATAAATTAAAAGAGCATCCAAATTTGGATGCTCTTATTTTTACATATTTTTAAACAAATGGGCGACCACCAGCGGTGATAAAACCAATAATAAATAACAAAATTAATGCACAATATAAACTAATTACCATCCCTTTAGTAAGACGATTTTTAGTTTTTTCAGCAAAATTCATTTCTAGCATTGCAATAAACATTACTGCCGCTAAAACTTTTAAAATTGCAAAAACTGGATTACGATCATAAGCTTTGAAAAATAAAATTGTCCCAGTAACAATAAAAACTAAATAAGTTACTCGGGTAATCATCATGTAAGGCATAAAACCTTTTTTCTTAAAAATTGATAATGATATCAAAGCTATTAAAAGTATTGCGAAAATTAAATGAATCCACAAATACATATAAATTAAACACTCCCGTTAAATTAAACAAAAACAAATCAACTATTTAGATTCGTGTTTATAATCATCATCAATTTCAGATTGATCAACAAACAACGAACCATCAGAATTACGTAAGGGGGTTAAAGTACTTCCATAACCGCCGTATTCAACACCTGTACGTTGGTCGATATAAATGGAAACTCCTGTAAATGATTCTTCAACTAATTTAAATCTTTTAGACAATAAAACTGCCTCCTTGAATTCATCAATAACTAGATAATTATAAATCTATTCTATTGTACATAATAAAACATAAATAATCAAAAAAGCATCAAACTGGTAAATTTCAATTATTTTGATATATTATTATTTAAGGAGGTACAAACTATTAATTACGATGAATTTAAAGCTAAAAAATTAGTGCAGCCATATATTCGTAAACACTTAAATAAATATAGTGTAGATGATAATAAGGATCTAGATTTAATAAAATTTCAGGACTATTTATTTAAAATGTATAAAAATAAAGAATTAAACGAAAGCCAAACTTTATACGTCGCTGAAGATTACTTAACCTTTGAACGATACAAAGATATCAAAGAAGACATCAAAGCACATAAAAAACGACAAGATAGAAAAAATGAACTAGATAATTATTTAAGATTATGGTTTATTTTTGCCACTGGTTTAGTGTTATTTGGCATTGTTTTTAGTATTGCATCCTTTGCTTCATATGAAAACTTTACGGATAGAAAGGTTATACTTTTCTTTTTAGTTTCATCCAATTTACCTATCGCTATTTTCTTGCTAAGCAACATCGTTAACAAAACTCTATATCGATTAAGTTATTCTAAAACTATAACAACATTTATCATCCCAATAATATTTGGAATTACAACCATGAGTTACCGTAAATATTTCCCACAACTAAGTTTCCACAAATACAGAGAAAATGATGTTGTCATCTTAATTTCTGTCACAATGACGTTCTTATTAGCTGTAATTTTCTTAAATTTGCTGTCACTAGTAACCAAAATATTAAAGCATCATTATGAGAAAAAAGGTGAGGATGATTAATAAAAAGGACTAGATTATTAAATCTAGTCCTTTTTTGCTATATCATTTTACTTAAAAATCTTTTAGCTTGCTTTGTTTCTGGATGATTGAAGAAATCATCTGGGGTTTGTTTTTCTTGTAACTTTCCTTCATCCATAAACCAAATTTGATCAGAAACATTCTTTGCAAATTCCATTTCATGGGTAACAATAATCATCGTCATATCTTGATTGGCAAGTTCTTTCATAACATTCAAAACTTCCCCTACTTTTTCAGGATCTAGAGCAGAAGTTGGTTCATCGAACAAAATAACCTCAGGGTCCATCGCTAAAGCTCTAACAATAGCCACACGTTGTGCTTGACCACCAGATAGACTAGCTGGAAATACATTAGCTTTACTATCTAGGCCAACTGTTTTAAGCAATTTATGAGCTTTATTTTCAGCAGCTGCTTTAGTCATTCCTTTAACCTTAATTGGTGCTAAAGTAATATTATCCAAAACACTTTTATTTTCAAATAAATTAAAGCCTTGGAAAACCATCCCAATCTTAGTTCTTAATTGAATTAATTCTTTAGCAGAACTAGATACTAAGTCCTTGCCATTCAATAAAATTTTGCCACTGGTTGGTTCTCCCAACATATTAATGCAACGTAGGAAAGTACTTTTCCCAGCACCTGAAGGCCCTAGCAATGAAATAACATCACCTTTGTTAACTTCAGCAGTTAAATTTTCAAAAATAACATTGTTTTTAAATTTTTTAGTTAAATTTTCAATCTTAATCATTGGTTCCATGGTTAAACTTCCCTTCAAAGTATTTCATCATTCTAGAGATAGCAAATGTGATTATAAAGTAGATCACCATAATAATTGCGATTGGTGCAACTCCTTTATAAGTGTCAGCTTGTACTGCTCTCATTTGATACATTAATTCACCAACCCCAATGGTAGATGCCAATGAACTATCTTTAATTAAAGTAACTAATTCATTACCAAGTGCTGGCCAAATATTTTTGAAAGCTTGAGGTAAAACAATGTATCTCATTGATTGTTTACTTGATAGTCCTAATGAAAGTGCAGCTTCATTTTGACCAACTGAGATTGAGGTAATTCCACTTCTAATAATTTCAGCTACATAAGCACCAGAATTAATTGAAATTGCAACAATTCCAGCTGTTAATGCTGGTACATTAACGACAGCTCCTAACCCAAAGTATACAAACATAATTTGAACTAATTGAGGGGTCCCACGAATGAACTCAATGTAGCAAACCGCAACTGCATGTAATAACCAATTATGACTTAATCTCATTAGTGCAAAAATAACACCAAGAATAATACCAAAAATAACTGAAATAACTGAGATTAAAATAGTATTTTCAATTCCTGAAATAAAGAAATCTTTATATTGCCACATTGAATTAGCAGTTGATTGATTTTTATTATTAGGCATTTCATTAATTGCCGTTGGAATAAACTTATTAGTGTATTGATTGTCTTTTTGTACATTAGAGATTGTTTTATTTGCTGATTGAACTAATGAATTAGCCCCTTTTGAAAAGGCAATATTATTATCTGAGTCACCAGAATGAAGACCTGATGGAATTGTTACAATTCCACTATTATGATTAGCATAGGCTTGCGCAACCGATTGATCCATCGCAACTGCAGAAATTTTATTAGATTTTAAAGCCATGATTAAATCATTAGCGTTTTCCATACCTTTAGTTGAAACCCCAGCTAATTTTTTAACTGAATCATATTGAACAGAACCAACTTGTGCGCCAACTGCTTTACCTTTCAAATCATGATAATCTTTTATTTTATTTTTATCGTCTTTATTGATGATTAATCCAGTACCAGATTTATAATAGCTATTTGAAAAACTAACACTTTTTGCTCTTTGTGGAGTTTTATTTAAACCAGCGATTACCATATCAACTTTATTTGTTTGCAATCCGACTAGTAATGAATCGAATCCCATTGATTTAACTTGCAGTTTAACCCCCATGTCTTTAGCGATTTTTTGTCCTAATTGAACATCGGCACCTTCAACTTCATTTTGACCATCCTTATTACCTAAAAATTCATAAGGTGGATAATCAGGGGAAGTCCCCATTACCAAGGTACCTTTCTTTTTGATGTTAGCTAAATAATGATCACTAGTGTTAGCAGCACTAGCATTAGTAGTGCTAAACATTCCTAATAATCCGATGAAAAATATAAACATAATTGCAATAAACTTAAAATGTTTCATGTGAAACTACTCCCTTCTTCTACAAAATAAAAAAGTCCTCTTGGAAATTAATCCAAGAGGACGATTGCTCGCGATGCCACCTCAATTTTTAGTATTCTCACAAATACTAACTCACGAAGTTATAATAACTTCTGCAGTAACGTTGCGAACGTAACTTTTACTCATTTCAAAGTTAAACTTACAGATACGATTTATTAGATATTATCTTTAGCTCTCATCAATTGCTAAATTCGCTGTAAATAATAATTCTAATAAAATTTCTGTCGATGTTTTTAAAATGTTTAATTAAATAAAAAAGTCCTCTTGGAGTAAAATTCCAAGAGGACGAATAAATCGTGGTACCACCTCAATTTTTAGTACTTTCACAAATACTAACTTACGAAGTATAAAACTTCAGCAATTAACGCAGCTAACGATTTTTTCTACTCATTTCGAAAAATGACTCTCAGGTACGATCCAATTAGGATATTACTTAGTTCCACGACCCTAAGCTTCCTGTAAAATATCTTATAATTAGAATTCCTGTTCAACGTCTTGTTTAATTATTGAATATCATATAACGATGTTATAAGAAATGCAAGTATTTTTTCATTTATTTTTAATAAATTAAAATATAAATTATTCCAATGAATCCCAAGGTTTCAATTCAATTGGAGCTTGATTTAACAGTGCTTTTTGTTTATCAGATAGATATTTCTTATTAACAACAACTTCATATACATAGTCATTCATCCAACTATCATCCATGGTGTAATAACCATCAAAACCATTTTTAGCTCCCCAAGAGTTTTCCATCTTCCAGCGACGTGGTTTATCATCAACTAAATCGACACCAGTTAAAGCCGTTGCATGGGAAACTTCAGCATCATGATATTCAAAACGATCCTTTTTACTCATTGATAAATCAATGTTAAATAAGTCAGCATAGCGATATAAATTAGAATCTAAATAACCTGCTTTTCTTTCTGATTGTTGAGCAATATCATTAGAAATCCAAACTGCTTGACCATCTTTCAATTGTGCAATTGATGCCTTCTTTAAATCTTCCATTGGCAAGTTTAAGAATTCAATGTTACGGCCGCCCACAACATTATCTTGAGCACTCATACTATAAACTTTTTCATAATCTTTATCAGGTGAATTACTTAGAACTACATAATCATCTAAATCAATATCAGCAAAGTATTTATCAAAGAATGATTTCGGTGTTAAATCACGATCAATATGGTATTTCTTCTTGTCATCACGGTATTCAAAGTCAAATGTTTCACGTGGAACACCTAATGAATAAGCAGTGATACGGTAAACTTCTGATAGCATTTGGCTACGAGCCGCTTTAATATCTTCATCGTTAACATCATCATTAACCATATTTCTTAATTTCATGGCATCTTGACGTAATTTATAATTTAAAACTGTATTTAAATCACCTGTGTTCTCAGAAACTGAAGATTCTGGGAAGGCACTTTTTGGCATTACCCCATATTTTTGCACTAGTGACACTGCCATTGCCCATTGGCCTCCATCAGTACCAGGTCCAGCTAAATAAAATTCAACGGTACGATCATCAACTGGTTTACCAGCAGTCGCAATAATATTGTCATAGAAAATATTAGCACGTTCAATTTTGTCCCAGAAAAATAAATAATTTTGAGACATCTCAAAATCTTTAACCCCATATTTTTTACCGAATTCATGTTTCAAAGTGTTCAATAAGGCAAACATCCAGCAACGACCAGATTGCTTTTGATTAGATACTTTTCCAGTATCCGCCTCCACTGAGAATACTGGATTCATTCTAATCTTAGTTTCAGGATCACGAGCAACATTATTAATGCCGTTTTGCGTAACTGCTCGTTCTAACATTTTATTTTCCGGATTACTATCATAATCTTTTCTTAAATTATTTAAGTAATCTATGCTTAATTTTGAATCATTCATTTAGATACACTCCTATCATTATTCCCAAGGTTTTAATACGATTGGTTGTTGGTCTAGTAATTGACGTTGTCCATCCGTTAAGTATTTCTTGTTTACAATTACTTCATCAACGTAGGCATCCATCCAATTATCGGCCATTACAAAGTAACCTTTTTCACCGACTTTTTCGCCCCATGAGTTTTCAACTTTCCATTTAGTAGGTTTGTCATCAACTAAATCAACTCCAGTTAAAGTCATTGCATGATTAGAAATGCTATCTAAATATTCATATTTTTGGCCCTTAGTCATATCCATATCGATATCAAATAATTGATCGTAGTGATATAAATCAGCATCTAAAATACCATTTTTGCGGTCAGATTGAGTAGTAACAGTATTAGCAAACCAAACTGTTTCACCATCTTTTAATTGAGCAATCGCAGTTTGCTTTAATACATCCATTGGCATGTTTAAGAAACCAACATGACGACCACCTACAACATTATCAGACGCCGGATTAATATAATTTTGCTTAAATTTCTTATTAGGAGCATTTTCAATCACGACGTAATCATCAAGATCAATTTCAAAATATTTATCAAAGAATTCTTTAGGTGTAATATCCTTATCTAAATGATACTTTTTCTTGTCATCACGGTATTCTAAATCAAATGTTTCACGTGGAACACCACAAGCATATCCCGCAATTTTAAAGATTTCTCGAAGTAATTCATCACGTTTAGCATTAATTTCATCATCAGATGCATCACCATTAACCATGTCACGCAAAATTTTAGCATCACGACGCATCGTAAGATCTAATACATCATTTAAATCAGATGTATCATCAGTAACTTTGCTTTCAGGAAAAGCATAAGTGGGCATTACTCCGTATTTTTGCACTAAAGCAACGGCCATTGCCCATTCGCCACCATCACTACCTGGTCCATCTAAATAAGTACGGACTTCACGATCATCAACTGGTTTGCCAGCAGTCGCAATAATATTATCGAAGAAAATGTTAGCACGTTCAATCTTATCCCAGAAGAATAGATAACTTTGTGATAATTCAAAATCTTTTACGTCATAACGTTTAGCAAAGTCATGCCTTAATGTATTTAACAAAGCAAACAACCAACAACGACCTGAACGTTTTTGATTTGACACTTTACCCGTATCAACTTCAACAGAAAAACTACGATTTAGTTTTGCAGGAACGGTATTATCTTTTGCAGTATTATTAATTCCATTTTGCATAATGGATCTTTGAATTACTTTTGCACGTGGATATTTCGCGTATTGTTCACGCATTGCATCAAAATCTTGCTTAGTTAATTTTGAATCAACCATAAATTGAAACCTCCAATTAATTTCTTTATTTATTAGGTTATCATAAGATGAGATTTTTGGAATTAATCTGCACTCCAACCAATTTTAGCATTAAATGCAATTTTACCATTAGCTTCATCCTGCATTGCTTGTTTAATAACATCAAAGGCTTGCTTTAATTCTGCATTAGTAATGACTAATGGCGGTTGAAACCTTAAAATATTACCTCTAACCGTAATCATTACGACCCCTAATTCAAACATGCGGTAAATAATTTTAGTTGCGATATCAGAATCTGCCTTTTTATTTTCAGGATTGATGATATCAATACCACCATCTAATCCATACATTCTAACATCACCAACAAAATCATATTTTTGCTGCATTTTGTCAAAAAATGCCTTTGCTTTTAAGCCTAAGTCATAGCTTCGTTGTAATAAATGCTCATCTTCAATTACATCCAAAGTAGCCAAAGAAGCAGCTGTCGTAACTGGATTTCCAGCAGTTGTATAAACATTCGCCGGTGCTGATAGTGAATCCATAATTTTTTGTTTCCCGATCACTGCACTTAATGGCATTCCCGATGCTAATGATTTCCCCACAGACATTAAGTCAGGTTTAATTCCTGGGAAATTTTGAATCGACCACCATTTACCAGTTCTGCCCATTCCCTGATTAACTTCATCAACGGCGAATAAAATACCATGCTTATGTGCAAATTGATAAACTTTTTCTAAATACTTAGTAGGAGCTTTGGCAATTCCACCATCACCTTGAATGGGTTCAACCAAAATTACCGCAACCTCATCTGCTGGCAAGTAAGTTTCAAATGGCAATTTAAACTCATCAAACATTCGCTCAATAAATTGATCTTTAGTTTCGTAACTACGTTGATACCAAGGACTAGGAAATGGTACTTTATAAAAACCATCCATAAGAGGTCCCATCTTGCGACTCATATTTAAACTAACTGCAGAAGCACTCATTGAACCATATGTGGAACCATGATAAGCACCCGTAAAACTAACCACATTGGGCCGACCTGTATAACCGCGAGCAAATTTAATCAATGCATCATTCGCATCAGATCCTGAATTCCCCCATGCTAATTTAACAGGTCCATCCATAGGCGCTAATTGAGTTAAACGATTAGATAGTTTTGCTGCCGGCTCATTGGCAAAATATGCTGGCGTATATTGAACGATTTTTTGTGCTTGATGCGTGATGGCTTCAACCACATGTGGATGTGAATGACCAGTATTGGTAGCTGAAGCACTAGCAAGTAAATCTATGTATTTTTTACCATTAATATCTGTTAGTGTCGATCCTTTGCCTGATTCGATTACTAAATCAAAATATTTAATTCTTGATGCGTTCGATAGTGATTGAGCTTCTGTGTTCAAAATTTTTTTATTGTTCATTAATCAATGCACCCCACCTTAATCATTTTCTAATTGTTTTCTAATTTTTATTTAGAGCCAATTATATGATTTGTAGCATATATTGTCAATTTGTTATTAACATTGATATTTTAATTAAGAAAAGATTAAAAATATAGTTATAATATTGATATTTTTTATATTACTGGTAAATTAGTAATTAGTTATGCTTATATTTTTTGGAGGAATAATATTATCATGAAGAGATTTGCAATTGCATTATCCCTGTTTACAGTACTATCAATTTGCTTGATTCTTACTAATAATCAAGTATCTGCAAATAGTAAATATACTAATCGTAATGACTATACTAATGTTTATAAATATATTGCTTCTAATCATGGAAATAGAATGATACATTTCCATAATTTTAAAAGATTAGGAAAAACAAAAATTGGTCGTTCCGTAAATTTCAACGGCATTATGTTTTGTTATATTCCAAAAGTTGATGGTTATGTGCCATTTAATCAAATGAAAAAGATTAAAGGACATAGACACATTAAAAATTTAAATAAATACAGATTTTCTACAAATATGTATTAAAAAAAAGTTTCACTTGGATTGCCAAGTGAAACTTTTTTACTATTCAGCTAAATCATTAATATTATGCCGAGCAGTTTTATTAGTTGACCATGGTAATGTATGAGCAACCCCTAAAATTTTATCTTTTTTAACAAATCCCCAATAACGACTATCATTTGAGATTTCTCGGTTATCACCCATCACAAAGTATTCACCCTTAGGCACAACTGTTGCAGTTTTATTATATGTCCATTTAGTTTTGGCCAATTTAGAAATATCCCAATTCTTAATATTTTCACCATTGTAATTATATTCAGAACCTTGTTGTTGCTGCTCTTTACTAATATAGTTTTGCTTAACAGGCTTATCATTGATATATAATTGTTCATTCTTAAATGAAATTTTATCTCCTGGCATCCCAATTACACGTTTTACATAATTAATTTTTTGAGTTGCTGTAGGATCCTCACCATGAGCATCAAAAATAATTACACTATTTCTTTTTACTTGAGCTTGGCGAAAAACAAGGATACTTTCATTATTTTCCAAGTTTGGATACATTGAATCACCATCAACATTAGCTCTAGTAACGAAATGATTCAAAATCAAAAATAAAAGTACCCCAATTGCAATATATATTAAGATACTTAAGGCTTCTTTAAAAAATCTCTTACTCATAATTAATTCTCCTCACAATTATATTCATATTGTATCACTATTTGAAAATTTTAAATATTAAAACCATGTAAAAAAGCCATGTTATGAGTTAAAACATGACTCTAATTATTATTCAGCTAAGTCATTAATGTTGTGACGAGCAGTTTTATTGGTGGACCATGGTAATGTATGAGCAACTCCTAAAATTTTATCTTGTTTCACAAATCCCCAATAACGACTATCATTAGAGATTGCTCGATTGTCACCCATTACAAAATATTCACCTTTAGGCACAACCGTTGCATTTTTATTATATTCCCATTTAGTTTCAGATAATGTTGCAATATTCCAATCTTTTAAATGTCCATTGTCGTTACTATATTCAGAACCTTGTTGTTGCTGGGATTTACTAATATAATTTTGTTTAACATCTTCACCATTAATATATAATTGATGGTTTTTAAATGAAATATGATCACCCGGCATACCAATTACTCGTTTTACATAATCATCATTATTTACTGCCTTAGGGTCTTCACCATGTGCATCAAACACGATTACACTATTTCTTTTAACCTTTGCTTGTGGAAATAAAATCACTCGTTCTTTGTTTACTAAATTGGGATACATTGAGTTTCCCTCAACTTTTACGGTTGTAATAAAGTGGCTTATAATAAAGTACAAAACAACTCCAATAATTATATATACAAAAAAATTTAACGAATTTTTAAATATTCTATTGTTCATAATTAGCTCTCCTATTTTAAACTAACAAAATTATAACATTATTTAAAATTAATAATAACTAACAAAAAGAGCTAAGTAATTAATAATTACTTAGCTCTTTTTTATTATTTATCTTCTGAATTAATTTTTGCAATGTGTCCTTGTTGAATATAAACACCTAAAATAGCAACATCGGATGGATTAACACCAGAAATTCTTGAAGCTTGAGCCACAGTTTGTGGTCTGATCTTTTCAAGTTTTTGACGAGCTTCAGTAGCTAAACTATCAATGGCTTCATAATCAATATCTTCTGGAATCTTTTTAGCTTCCATTTTCTTCATACGAGCAACGTTTTGTTCAGCTTTCTTAATATATCCAGCATATTTAGTTCTAATTTCAACTTGTTCAATTACACGACGACCTAATGGTTTAGGTGCTGGTTCGATAAATTGTAATAATGTTTGATAATTTACATATGGACGACGTAGGAAGATTGATGCTAAGATACCATCTTTCAATGGTTTATCACCATGTTCTTCAACAAATTCATTAACTTCATCGCTAGGTTTGATTCTAATCTTAGCTAAACGAGCCAATTCGTCCATAACTGCCTTTTTCTTGTCTAAGAATTTGTTATATCTTTCATCAGAAATAAGGCCTAAATCATGACCCTTTTCAGTTAAACGAAAGTCAGCATTATCATTTCTTAACAATAGACGGTATTCAGCACGACTAGTTAATAGACGGTAAGGTTCATTAGTACCTTTAGTTACCAAGTCATCAGCTAATACCCCGATATAAGCTTCATCACGTTTTAAAGTAAATTGATCTTTTCCTTGTGCACGCAAAGCAGCATTAATGCCTGCATATAATCCTTGTCCAGCAGCTTCTTCATAACCAGAAGTTCCATTGGTTTGACCGGCAGTGTATAGATTCTTAACAAGTTTAGTTTCAAAGGTTGGTTTTAATTGGTAAGGAGCTACCACATCATATTCAATTGCGTAACCAGGGCGCATCATTTCAGCATGGTGTAAACCTTCAACTGAATGCAACATCTTTTGTTGAACTTCTTCAGGCAATGATGTTGATAAACTATCACAATAGTATTCATTAGTATCGCGACCTTCTGGTTCTAAGAATACTTGATGACGATTCTTATCAGCGAAACGCACAATCTTGTCTTCAATTGATGGGCAATATCTTGGACCCACTCCTTCAATGACACCAGTAAACATTGGAGCACGGTCTAGATTATCACGAATAATTTGATGAGTAGTTTCATTAGTATAAGTTAGCCAGCAAGATAATTGGTCTTTAACTGGAATGTAGTCTTCATCAGGTGTTTCATAACTAAAATGATTAACTTCTGGGTCACCTGGTTGTTCTTCGGTTTCACTGAAATCAATAGTACGACCATTAACACGAGGTGGAGTCCCAGTTTTGAAACGTTTTAGATCAAAACCTAAGTCTTCTAAATTCTTTGATAATTTTAAAGCTGGTTGTGAATTATTAGGACCAGATGAATATCTTAGTTCACCAATAATAATACGACCACGCGCAGCAGTTCCGGCACAAACAACTACTGATTTAGCACTATATTTAGCACCAGTATAAGTAACGATTCCTTTACATACACCATCTTCAACGATTAAAGAATCAACAATTCCTTGACGTAAGGTTAAGTTTGGTTGTTCTTCAATAGTTTGTTTCATCGCACGATGGTAAGCATGTTTATCTGCTTGGGCACGTAAAGCACGCACAGCTGGACCCTTACCAGTATTTAACATTCTCATTTGAATGTATGTTTTATCAATGTTGCGACCCATTTCACCACCAAGGGCATCAATTTCACGGACAACGGTTCCTTTTGCGGGACCACCTAATGATGGATTACATGGCATAAATGCAACCATATCAACGTTAATAGTAATTAGCATTGTTTTGTTTCCCATTCTGGCTGAAGCTAAAGCAGCTTCACTACCAGCATGTCCAGCTCCGACAACGATTACGTCATAATCGCCGGCATCGTATTGGATGTTTTCTTCGCTTACGATTTCACTCATTCGTTTTTCCTCCATAAACATAAATGTTTCATGTAAAACATTTTATTTTTAATCATTGTTTCACGTGAAACAATATTTATTTACCTAAACAGAATTGGCTAAATAGTTGATCTAATAGTTCACCATTATAGCTATCACCAGTGATTTCACCTAATGATTCCCAGCAATCACGCATATCCATTTGAACTAAATCAACGGGCATTCCATCATCTAAGCCACTAATGACATTATTTAATGATTCTTTAGCCTTATGCAATAAACTGACATGACGAGCATTGGTAACCATTACATCAGCTTGTGAGCTTTGAATTCCTTCATTAAAGAATAAATGAGCGATCATTTCTTCTAATGGTTCGGTTCCATCATCTTTAATGGCTGAAGTTGTAATCACATTTTCTTCACCAATTAATTGATTAATTTCATCAATATTAATTTTTTGTGGTAAATCGGTTTTATTTAAAATAACAATTCGTTTAGAATCATCAGTTAATTCAATTAATTTTTTATCTTCATCTGATAATACTTCTGATGAATTAAGCACTAGTAGAACTAAGTCTGAACTTTGAATTGCTTTTCTGGATCTGTCGACCCCAATTTTTTCAACTTTATCTTCAGTCTTTCTAATTCCAGCAGTATCAACTAATTTCAAAGGTACTCCACGTACATTGACATATTCTTCTAAAACATCACGAGTTGTTCCTGGCACATCGGTCACAATCGCTTTATCTTGATGTAGTAAATGATTTAGAATACTTGATTTACCAACATTGGGACGACCTACAATAGAAGTAGCTAAACCGTCACGTAAAACTTGACCTTGTTTTGAAGTTTTAAGTAATTTAATAATCTTTTCTTTGATGTCTTTAGCATTTTTCATCAATAAATTGGAAGTAACAACTTCGGCATCATCATATTCTGGATAATCAATATTAACTTCAACATTAGCTAAAACATCAAGAATTTGTTGTCTAAGAGTTCTAATTAAACGTGATAAATTACCATCTAATTGACCTTCAGCAGCTTTCATTGAACGATTAGTCTTAGCATCAATTATGTCCATAACGGCCTCAGATTGTGATAAATCAATTCGACCATTTAAAAAGGCGCGCTTAGTAAATTCACCAGGTTCAGCCATACGAGCACCATAGCTAAGTACTAACTGTAAAATTGTGTTTGTAGCAACAATTCCACCGTGACAATTAATTTCAATTACATCTTCACAAGTATAAGTTTTAGGCGCTAGCATTACAGAAACCATTACTTCATCAATGTCTTCTTTATTTTCAGGATCCATAATGTGTCCATAATTAATAGTGTGAGAAGCCACTTTACTTAAGTCTTTTCCACGATAAAGTTTGGAAATAACTTTTAAAGCATCTTCACCACTAATTCTAATAATTGAAATTCCACCTTCACCAGGTGGGGTTGAAATTGCGGCAATTGTATCAAAATCTGTCGTTGTTGCCATGTTATTCTTCCTTTCTATATCAATAAAACGTAGCTATGCGCACAAAAAAAGTGCCCACTCCACGCCACAATAAATAAGCATGGACAAAGCACTTTGACTACTTCATCTAAGTTTTCGTTTTTTCTTATTAAATATAATAATAAGAATTTTATTTAAATTTGTCAATTTTTTAAACTAAATAATTTTTGCTTCCACCACTACTGATCGATATGGATCACGACCTGAAGAATAAGTTTCCACATGTGAGCTATTTTCTAATTGTGTGTGGATAACTTTTCTTTCAAATGAAGGCATCGGATCTAAATAAACTGGTTGTCCAGTTGCTACTGCTTCACGCGCGGTTTTTTCAGCTAATTTTTTTAAAGTTTCAACCCGACGATAACGATAATCAGCGGTATCTAATTGAATCAATAATCGACTAAATCCTAAATGGTTTAAGTAAATTTGTGCTAATGATTGTAATGCATTAATCGTTAAACCATGTTTACCGATTAAAATTCCTTCTTGATCAGTTTGAAAGTTAATTCGTGCAAATTTACGATTAATAACTTCATAATCTAATTTTGCTTCAATTCCTAGTTCTTTAATAATTGGTGCTAAATATGCAACTAAATCTTCAACTGCTTCTTCGTTAGAATCTTTTCTCGATTTTGTTTTTACTTCGGTTTCTTCATCCAAATGAGCTTCTGATTTTAAATTATTATTTATTTGTTTATCATTATTACTTTGTTTAGGTTGAGAGGTAACAATTTTATCAATCTCAACAATAGCATCTCTTTTACCGATTCCAAGGAATCCCTTGCGACTATTTTGAACAATATTAATTTTTGAATTATCTTTATTAAGGTTTAATTCTGATAATCCTTTTTCAATTGCTTCATCGACTGTTTTCGCAGTAAATGTTGACATTAAGCTTTCTCCCTTTATTTTTAATCATATTCGTCTATATTATCATAAATTTTAATAATAAAAATACCTAAATTAGACATATATAACTTTAAAGTAAATAAAAAAGACTAGCTTTAAGCTAGTCTTTTTTATTTACTTTATTTACGGCGTGAACGTTTTGCTTTTCTGATTGCTTTTTGAACAGCATGTTTACGTTGTTTTTYAACAAGTTGTTTTTCTTCACGTTCCCTTTGAATTTTCCAAGGATTTTGTAGTACTAAAGTTTGTCCAGCTTGGAACAAGTTGGTTACTACCCAATAAATTGAAATTGCAGCCGGAATATTTAATGCCATGAAGAAAATAATTAATGGCATCCCATAAGTCATAGACTTAGTCATTCCATTTTGTTCAGGTTGTGACTTAGTTGCTAACCATGAACTAATAAAAGTAAACAAGGCTGCTAAAATGGGCATAATAAAGTATGGATCCTTATGTCCTAATTGCAACCATAGAAAATGACCTGATTTTAAAATATCAGTACGCCAAATTCCTTGGTATAAGGCCCATAAAATTGGTAATTGAACAATCAAAGGTAAACAGCCAGCAACCGGATTAACACCGGCTTCTGAATATAATTTTTGTTGTTCAGTACGCAATTTTTGCATCGTTTCAGTATCCTTAGAAGAATACTTCTTTTGTAATTTCTTTAACTCAGGTTGTATTTCTTGAGTTTTCTTCATACTCCTAGTTTGATAAACCATCAAAGGTAGGATAATGATTCTTACGATAATGGTGAAAATGATAATTCCCATTCCATAATTATTACCAAAGAATTTTGACAACCAAATAATTGCTCTAGAGAAGTTTAGAACAATTACTCCATCCCATAATCCAGTACTGTGGGAAGTAATAGGTTTATTACTACATGCACTTAAAAAGAATACTAGACCTAATATGGAAGCTAATGAAAAATATTTTTTGAATTTTTTCATTTATTCTTCTCCCTCATCAAGTAATTTTGCTAACTTCAAAACATGAACTAAGTTTTGCTTAACTTCTTTCATTGAAAGACCATCGACACGTGGACGAGCAATAACTAAGAAATCAACATCTTGTTTTAAATCCGGCTTTAACTCTAGCAAAGTTTGTCTAACTCTTCTTTTTACCCAGTTTCTGTGTACAGCATTACCGACTTTCTTACCCACAGAAATTCCGACACGAAAATGTTTTTGATTAGGCTTGTCCATTTGATAGACAACAAACATGCGGTTAGCTACCGAATCATGTTTTTCAAAAACTTTTTGGAACTCTGCTTCTTTTTTCACACGATATGACTTGCGCATAATCCATCTCCGTTAATTTTCTATCGATATAATGAAAAAGACCACTGATTAAGTGGTCAGTGGTCTTTAGTATACTAGACAGTTAATGACTTTCTGCCTTTTCTACGGCGATTAGCTAAAATATTACGACCGTTTCTTGTACTCATACGTTTACGGAAACCGTGTACACGAGCATGCTTACGTCTCTTTGGTTGGTAAGTTCTTTTCATTACTAACCCTCCTTGCTTATTTAAATGTTTCTTTTCTATGCTAAATACATTTCTTAAACATAATACCATAAAAATTAAAATCATGAAACATCTAATTAAAAATGGAGTGATTATTAAGATCATAAAATTATCCACATTTTAATTTGTTTCATGCATATTTTTGTGGGTTATTTTGTGGATTAAAAAATATCAATTCACAGGGTTATCCACATTTTATCCACATAATCACAGGGTGTGCATAAAGTTATCCACAGGGTGTGTACAATTCCCATAAATAATTGTTAAAACAACGTTTTAAGCACAATACTTATTCACATAATATTGTTAATAACTAATATTTATCATTTATTTATAAAGTTATCTACACCCTGTGGATAACTTTATGCACACCCTGTGGAACATTTTACAATAGTTAAAATTACCTGTGGAAAACTGTACTTCATAATGGTAAAATTATTTAAGAAATTTGCACGGGAGGAAATAATTCATGAATAAAGATTCATTATGGGAAAGAATCCGTGATGCTTTTGAAGATAATGTCTCAACTACGACCTATTCAACATGGATAGAAACTGTCAAACCGGTTAGTCTAGAAGGCAATCAACTAACTTTAGAACTCCCCTCCCCTCTTCATCGAGACTATTGGAAAGACAAATTAGCTGACCAACTAGTCGAGTATGCTTATAAAATAACTAAAAAAGATATCATTCCTAATTTTGTTTTGGAAGATGAACTACGGAATGAAAGAAAAAATAGTTTTGACACAATTAACGATGATCAACAAAATAGTAATGAATTAATGAAGAATACTCATTTAAATACTAATTACACATTTGAATCATTTGTTATTGGTAAAGGTAATCAAATGGCACATGCTGCTGCTTTGGTTGTATCAGAAGATCCAGGTAAAATGTATAATCCCCTACTATTGTACGGAGGTGTTGGATTAGGTAAAACGCATTTAATGCATGCAATTGGTAATAAGATTATTCAAGATAATCCTGATGCCAACATTAAATACATTACAAGTGAATCTTTTACAAATGATTTTATAAATGCTATTCAAAATCATAAAACAGAAAGTTTTCGACAAGAATATCGGAATGTAGACGTTTTACTTGTGGATGATATTCAATTTTTTGCGGATAAAGATGGTACCCAAGAAGAATTTTTCCACACCTTTAATGATTTATATGAAAATCGTAAACAAATTGTATTAACTTCTGATCGTTTACCAAATGAAATCTCAAAACTGCAAGATCGATTAGTTTCAAGATTTGCATGGGGATTATCGGTTGACATCACTCCACCAGACTTAGAAACTAGAATTGCTATTTTAAAAACCAAAGCTGAAGCTGATAATATTGATGTCCCAACTGATACGTTAAATTATATAGCTGGACAAATTGATTCAAATGTCCGTGAATTAGAGGGAGCTTTATCAAGAGTTCAAGCATTTGCTAAATTTAAAAATGTTAAAATTACAACGGATTTAGTATCGGAAGCCTTAAAAGGCCTTAATAAAGGTGAAAATAAAATCGCAGTCAACATTGATAAAATCATTCAAACTGTTTCTTCGTATTTTAATTTATCGATTGATGATATAAAGGGTAAAAAAAGAATCCAAAAGATTGTCATTCCAAGGCAAATTGCGATGTATTTAGCAAGAATAATGACTAACAATTCATTACCTAAAATTGGAGTAGCTTTTGGAGGAAAAGATCATACCACAGTAATTCACGCATATGATAAAATATCTGAGTCCTTAAAAAATAACGTCAATTTACAAAATAAAGTTGATGAACTAAAAGAAGAATTAAAAAGGTAATTTTATAGTTTGTGGAAAAAAGGCAAAGTTATCCACAGGTTATCCACAGGCTAAAAGCTAATGGTATCAAGTGATAAACTTAGTTATACACATATCCACAGGCCCTACTACTACTATATTTACTATATATTAATTATTATTAATAACAGGAGGAAAATAAAAATGAAATTTTCAATTAAGAGAGCATCATTTATTCAAGGAATTAATACCGTATCAAGAGCAATATCATCTAAAACAACAATCCCTATTCTTACAGGTTTAAAATTAACGGTAACTGATAACGAAATCATTCTTACAGGTAGTGATGCTGATGTTTCAATTGAGACTCAAATTCAAGCTAATGATGAGGAAAATGAATTAGAAATCAGTGAAACTGGTAGCATTGTATTACCAGCAAGATTCTTTAGTGGAATTGTTAAAAAACTTCCTAATGATAAAATGACTTTATCAATAAGTAATGGATTCCAAACTGAAATTACTTCTGGTTCATCATCATTTACTATTAATGGTTTAGATGCTAATGATTATCCACATCTACCAGAAATTGATAACGAAAATGAAATTTCATTATCTGGGGATGTCTTTAAAGAAATTATTAATCAAACTGTTATTGCAGTTTCAAAACAAGAAAGTCGCCCTATTCTTACAGGTGTTCACTTTGTTTTAAAAGATCAAATGTTATTTGCTGTTGCAACTGATTCACATCGTTTAAGTCAACGTAAAGTTTCTTTACCAGATAATAATGGGGAATATGATGTAATTATCCCAGGAAGCAGTTTGTCAGAATTATCAAAAATGATTTCTGATGATAATGAAGATGTAAAAATGAAGATCTCAGAAAACCAAGTTTTATTCACAATTGGTAATACTTACTTCTACTCACGTTTACTAGAAGGTGCTTATCCTGATACTTCACGTTTAATTCCTAAAGAATCAGAAACTAATGTTCAATTTGATGCACGTGAATTATTAGGTTCAATTGAGAGAGCTTCATTGCTTTCACATGAATCAAGAAATAATGTTGTTAAATTAACAATTAATGCTAATGATAAAAAAGTTACTATTTCAGGTAATTCACCTGATGTTGGTAATGTTGAAGAAGAACTTGACACTAAAGAAGTTAGTGGTGAAGACTTAGAAATTTCATTTAACCCTGATTACATGAAAGATGCGCTTCGAGCATTTGGTCAAACGGTGATTAATGTTTCATTCACATCACCATTAAGACCGTTTACATTAGTTCCTTCAGAAGACAAAGAAAATTTTGTTGAACTGATAACACCAGTTCGTACATTCTAAAAATAATAGAAAACAAAAAGAGTACTGATATTTTTAATCAGTACTCTTTTTGTATGTTTAAATAAAGCGTAAAAATTGCTTTTTAAGGCCTGTTAATAAAATTGTGGATAAATTATACTAAATGATACTTTAAATTAATTAAATCATTAAAAATTTTAATTATATGTGGATAAAATTGAGACAACAAAAAGTTATGTAATAAAAAAGTCCTTGGAAATTATCCAAGAACTTTTAATTAATCTTATAGTTGTGAGAACTTCAATAAAGTACGAACCATGTTGCAAGTAAAGCCCCATTCGTTATCGTACCAGTTCCAAACCTTAACTAATTGGTCATCACCAACAGTTGAAACGTTAGTTTGAGTGGCATCAAATACTGATCCGTGAGTATCACCGATAATATCACTTGATACGATTGGTTCATCATTGTAACCGAATGTTTCGTCCGCATGACTCTTCATCTTTTCATTGATTTCGTCTGCAGTAACATTCTTCTTGTCAACGATGGCTGTCAATTCAGTCAATGAACCATCAATAATACCAACACGTTGTGCAACACCATCTAATTTACCATTTAATTCAGGAACAACTAAACCAATTGCTTTAGCAGCACCAGTTGAGTGAGGAATAGTGTTTACTGAAGCAGTACGGTTATTTCTGAACTTCTTACCACGAGGGCCATCTAAGATAGCTTGAGTAGAAGTAAAGGCATGGATAGTAGTCATTGAACCAACTTTAATTCCAAAGTCTTTGTTTAAGAAGTATGCAGTAGCTGCAATACTTCCAGTTGTACATGAACCAGCTGAAACAATTTGATCATCTGAATTCAATGTATCCAAGTTAACACCAGGAACAACAGTCTTCATATCACCAGCAGGAGCTGAGATTAGAACACGTTTTGCACCAGCATCTAAGTGAGCTTGAGCTTTTTCTTTTGATGTGTAGAAACCTGTACATTCAAGTACAAAGTCAACACCATCATTCTTAACCCATGGTAGGTTAGAAGCATCTTTTTCAGCATAAACTGGAATTTCGTGTCCATCGACTACGATTCCAGTATCTGTTGATGAAACTTCACCTGGGAACTTACCATGTGTTGAATCATATTTTAATAGATAAGCTAGCATTGAAGGAGTTGTTAAATCATTAATAGCTGCTACTTCGATACCATCAGATTTTAATTCATGAATTCTTTTGAATGCTAAACGACCAATACGACCAAAACCGTTAATACCAATTTTTACTGTCATACTTGTACCTCCAAATTCATTTAATATTTACTTATATCTTACAAGATACAAATTACCACGCTTTTAGATTAATGTCATGTATTATGCTTGTGAAAAATAAAAAATGTAATTACTCTGTGATAATTTGATTTTAAAATGTAATTTAGCTATATCATTCATGAAACATTATTCTACTACAATTGATAATTGTAGATGGAGGATATTTGTTTTGAAAAATTTTAAATTTAAATATTTATTTATAAGTATTGCTGCTATGTTTATATCGTTTATATACATAAATATAAATAATGTAAATGCAGACCAAAGAAACGTTTATGATTTATCAGAATGGCAAGGCAATTTCACTAATTCACAAGTGAAGCAGTTAAAAAATGAAGTACCATTTGTCATTTTAAGGGTTCAATATGGAAGTGCTTATTATGATCGAACTTTTCAACATAATCGAAATTTATTAGATAAGTACAAGATTCCATATGGAGTTTATTCATTTAGTCAGTATGAAAGTGTTAATGATGCTAAAGGAGAAGCCAGAGCTCTTTATGATAGAGCTCCTAATGCTAAATTTTATGTAAATGATTATGAAGATCAAACTGTAAAATCTGGCGATACTAATGCGGCAACATTAGCTTGGTTAAATGAGCTGAGGCCCTTAGCAAAAAATAAAAAAATATTGTTTTATTCATATCAAAGTTTTATGCTTCAATATGCCGCAGAAGCAATTAGTTCTTATGATGGTTATTGGTTAGCTGCATATCAATCAAATGAACCTGAAAGAGAACATGTTTTATGGCAATATACAGACCATTTTTATTCTTCAGCATTGGGTAAATATATTGATTCTAGCCTTTTGACATCAAAAAAGAGCAATTGGTTCATAGGGAATCAAAAACCCATTGTAAACACTAAATATTATCGTGATAGTGGACAATTTACCACTAAGAGTAAATTGTATGAGCACTTTTATGATCATGTAGCTGCAGATAATAAATATGCTCATAATTTGAAATTAAAAAACTATGGGTCAAATTATCGTGCTAAAACTGTTAATATAGACTGTAAAGCAGTCGTTAATGGTAAAACATTTTATCGTTGTTACTACAAAGGTAAATTATTAGGTTGGATTAGTAGTGATGCTTTAGGTCCCCATATTAATTATGGAAAAGCTAACGAATATAAAACAGTTAAATATAGTCCATCTAATAATTTTTACAACCATGTAACTAATAGTCATTTCAGTAATATTAAGATGACTTATCATGGAAATAAATATGCTAATAAAAAGTTAAAGATTACTGCTAAAGCCAAAAAAGATGGCTGGCATAGTTATTATTATAAATGCTATTACGAAGGTAAATACTTAGGATGGATTTATCAAAGTGCATTTAAATAAAATAAAAAACAGACACTTTTATGTGTCTGTTTTTTATAGGTTAATTTTCATTTATAATTATTCTTGAACGTCTTTGATTGCATCCCAAATTTTTTGCCAGAATCCCTCATCAGTATCATTTTCTTTATGATGTTTTCTTGCAGCATAAACATTATTACTACTGCTATTTATTGTAGTAAATGCTCCATAACTAAATGATAAAGACATTAAAACGATTGATAAAGCAGTTATTAATTTTTTCAACATAATCACACTCCAATTTATTTTTATAGAGAAGGTAATAATATGGAACTATCTACTAAATTAAAAAAAGCTAGGAAAGATAAAAAATTAACCCAAGAATATGTAGCTAGCCAAATTAATGTTTCTAGAAAAACTATTTCAAGTTGGGAGAACGGTCGTGGGAAACCCAATTCTTCATATTTAAAACAATTAAATTCCATATATAACACAAATCTACAACTTTATTATACACAAAATAAACATAAAAATAATAATAAATATTTTTATACTATTTACTTTATTAACATAATGTTGTTCATTCTATGTTTAATTAATTTATTTACGCATTTATTAACAGGTATAGCTACTTTTCAATTAATACTTACATCATTTTTATTTGTAAAATTTAGGACAAACATATTTATTTATATAAAAAATAATAAAATTATTCAGTTTGTATTTGTTTTATTATTTATATTTTTTTTAATAATAATTATGAATAATATGGAACTAAAATATAACTTTTCAAATATTTTAGAGGATTTTCCATTTTTTATTGGAGCAATTATTCACTCTTTAATATTAACATCCAGCTTCTTCATCATAACTAATTATAGAAAAGTAAAATAGTATTGGATGTTCTTTAACTTTTTTGTCTATAGACATTAATGGACGCTGATATGACAGTGTTTTGCTATTGCTTTATTTTTGCTAATGTAACCCTTATATTTGTCTATTTCTAATTAGTAGCTTGAGTATTTTTGAAATATTTTATATGTTTAAATTGTTGATAAGTTAGTTATCAACAGGTCAATTATAGATATGTGAAAAAACAGGGAGCATTTTATGCTCCCTGTTTTTTATTTGTAGATAACATGAAAATGTTCTAAAACCATTTTAGAATTTCGTGGATTAAAAGTTGATCCTTCATTTCTATATTCATTTTCAAAAAAATCTTTATGAACTTTTCGCCAATATTTTAAACTTTTATCTCCTTCTCCTTCCTTAAAAGCGTGTTCAGCATCTACATCATTAAATAACTTTATTTCTACACTATCAGTGTAAGTTATACATACTGGATTTTTGTTTCCATCTAAAATTACATCATATTCACCAATTTTAGGTAATGGTTCATCTTTTTCATATAAATCATACGCACTGGTAGTACCTGTTTTGATACCATTTATAACTAGTTGTGCTAATTTGTCTGGAATTAATCCAAATGCATAAGCACTAGTTAACTTTGTTTCTTTTGGTAAATTTAGGGTTGATTTAGCTTTATCAAAATATTCTTCCGGAGACATAACTATTTTTTCCTTTCTTTTAAAACTTTCCAAGCACTTCTCAAAATTCCATATTTTACAGAATCCCAATATTTATTTTGCCAATACCTTACCTTTGGAATTTCAGCTTCTTTATTTAAGCCAATTTTATTTGCTAAATGCATCATACTTTTATTGCCAGACCAGGTGGTTAAACCAATATGTGGTAAATCAGTTAGTTCAAACATTTCATTGATCCACATGCTTAAAGCAATTTGCCCAATTCCTTGATGCCAATTATTTTGATCATATATGCAAATACCAACATCTAACCATCTTTTTAAATTTCCATCTTCATAATAAGCTGAAACAGAACCAACAATTTTATCATTATACCAAATGGCTTTGTACATATTATTGTTTAATTGTTTTTTAGAAGCATAACCATTGATAAAATCATCTTTTGCAGGTAACTTATCTTTGAAATAAGGTCCGTTAAATTTAGTCCATTCAGCATTTTGGTCTTTATATGCGACATTCCAAAAAGTTTCTAAATCATTTTTAGTTATTTTTTTGAGAAAGATTGACATTGTTTTCACTCCAAAGCATCTTTATTAAATCTCATCAACTGGTTTTTTACCCTTGTTCTTAATAATACAAAATGTACCAAATAATAATAGCCATATGATAGCACCAATTGCTGGGATAACATCATTTGGATTGAAGAATAAGGTTACAAAGATGAAAGCAAATGCGAAAATTACAATTGGACTGCTGATTTTATACAATGGCATTTTGAATCCATTGGTTAAGTAGTCATCAGAAGCCTTATATTTACGGTGAGCTAACATTGTTAGAATATATACGAAGATGTATAGGTCACTGCCAGCAGCTCCAACGAATTCAAATGAATTTTTAATTGTTGGAACTAAGCTAATGATTGGTGCAAATAAGAATAATGATGCTGACATCCTTATTGCATTTGCCGGAACACCAGCTTTGGAAATTTGTCTAAAGTGTTTAATGATTTTACCGTCTTGTTCCATCGATAATTGATATAAATGCCGGCCTGATGAGAATATCAAACTGTTCAACGAAGAAGCAGCTGATGTTAATACAACAAAATTGATTATTGCTGCTGCGGCTGGTAGCCCAGCTAATTTAAAGACTTGAACAAAGGGACTGTTATTTGGTGAAATTTCGCGCCAAGGGATAATAAACATAATTACTAATAGTGCACCAATGTAGAAAATTAAAATCCGATATACAGTTTGATTAATTGCTTTTTTAAGCACTTCTCGGGGATTTTTAGTTTCACCAATTGTTATGCTTACGAACTCCATGGCTAGAAATGCAAAGAATACCATTGGAATTGCTGATATGAAGGCCACCTTTCCATTTGGAAAAAAGGTAAAATTGTTTGTTAAATTACTAAAACTAGCCATGGCACCATTTGAATCCTTAAATCCAGCAAAAACCATAAATAGTCCAACTAAAATTAAAGAAACAATTGCAATGATTTTAATTGTGGCAAACCAAAATTCAGCTTCACCGAAGACTCTAGCAGCTAAAACATTGATTCCAGTAAGTGCCAGTAAGAAAACTATTTGTATAATTGCACTATTCCACGTTGGAAACCAAAATTTAACATAGATAGCAATTGCCGTAAGTTCTGCCATGCCGCCAAAAATTATTGCAAACCAATAACTCCAACCAGCAAATATTCCGGCACCCATACCTAAGTATTTAGTTATGAATGCTACAAATGTATGTTCTTGTGGAGATGCATATAACATTTCACCAATTGCACGCATCATGAAGAAAAAAACTAAGCCCATTAATGCATATATTAATAAGATAGAAGGTCCAGTTTGTGAAATAGTTGTTCCAGAACCTAGAAATAGGCCTGTTCCAATTGTTCCACCAATTGCAATCATCTGTACGTGCCGATTAGATAAAGTTCTTTTTGTTCCATCTGAATTTATCGATTGGCTATTTAAATCTTTGCTTGCTTTCATAATAAACACCTCCAAAATAATAAAATCAAAATTATATTAAAATTCTAATTGTTTTTTAATTATAAATATAATAATGTTTGTGTCAATTGAACATTAGTAAAAAATTTGCATAATTTGTTCGGAATTATGATGATAATTTACACAAAAAAATGCCTTCAAAAATTTTTGAAGGCATTTTGCTTTATTCTTTTGTTGAAGAAACTACTAAAAATTGAATAATACTTAATATAACTAAAAATAGAATTGCAAAGGTATAACCAATTACATGATTTGTTCCAGAAAATGCAGTTATCTTAGTAATAATTGTGGAAACAATAACGGTTCCAATTGCTCCAGCAAATTGTTGAACTGTAGTTAAGATGGCATTCCCATCGGCTTTTATATCAGCTGCTAAGTAATCTAGCCCCTTTGTCATAATGTTCCCATATGATAATCCAATTCCAATCATAATAATCGTGTAAAAGATTGTAAAAATAGTATCACTTAAATTGTAAGAAGTAACTGTTAAGTAAATTAATGAAACAATGATTGCCCCAATGCCAGTTAAAATTGGTTTCTTAGCACCAAAATGATCTAACAAACTTCCAGAAAATGGTGAAATGATAGCTCCAACTACAGCACCAGGCAATAAGATTAATCCAGCAATGCTTGAGGAACTATGATTAATAATTTGTACATAATTAGGAACAATGAACGATAGTCCAAGGATAATTAATTGATTTATAAAGAACGCAATTACATATTTTGAATAAGCCATATTCTTAAGAATCTTAACATTTAAAATAGTTTCTTCTTTTCGATTTTGTATTTTTATAAATATAGTTAAAGCGATAATTCCAATTAATACTGGTAAAATAACGGAAATATTAAGTAGTGGTTTACTACTAATATTACTAATTCCAAAAATTAAACCAGCAAATGTTAAGAAGATTAAAATAAAGCTGAATACATCAAATTTATTATTGCTTAACTCACTTTGTGGCAATTTTGGAACCGATATAATTCCCAAGATAAAAGCTAAAAATAAAATTGGAATTAAAATGATAAAAATATAACGCCAACCTAGCGTAGTAACAATAATCCCACCGAATGTAGGCCCCACAGCAGAGGCTGCAGCGGTTATTAATGAGCCGAAGCCCATCATAAAACCAAGCCTACTTTTTGGAACATTTTCCAAAATAATATTAAACATTAGTGGTAGTGCAATTCCAGTCCCAATGCCTTGGATTAACCTTCCAATTAATAAGAAGATAAATGCTGGTGCCATTGCATCAACAATCAACCCAATTAAGAATAGAATACTAGAACATATAAATAAATGACTAGTCTTGAACCTTTCTTTTAGGAATTTAGAAAGTGGTATCACACTTGATAAAACCAATAGATAAATCGTTGTAATCCATTGAACCACATTTAGTCCAATATGGAATTCTGAAATTAAAGTTGGAAATGTGATATTCATCGAGGTTTCAACAGTCACCCCACTGAATGTCATTACTCCGACAGCAATTATTGCTAATAATACGTTTGTTGATATTCTCTCTTTCATTAAATAATCATTATATTTCGTCTCCTATAAAATTTGTATTATAAAATTAGTATTGGTAAGTATAATGAATTTAATTTTTTCGTGCAAGAAGAAATTAAAAAAAGATATCCACAAAGTTTTTTTAATACTTGTGGATATCTTTTTATTAGTCATTTAATAAGTAGCTATATTTACTATTATGTTTAAAAAACATTTGCGCATATTTACAAATTGGTTTAATTAATAAGTTCTTATTTTTGGAATACTTGATTATTTCTAACATTAGTTTATGAGCTACACCTTGTCCGCGATATGCTTTTTCAACCAAAACATGATTAATGAACATCGTATTATCTTTGATTGTGAAATTAGCTTTAGCGATTACTGAATCATTTTGCATTGCATAAATATTTTCATTATTATAACTAAATTGCATTTTTAATTCTCCTTTTATTATGCAAAAATCATTCTTTCATCGGATATTTTTATTCATACGGATTTCCATACTTATTACAGTATTCGTAAAATCCATATTTATACATATAAGTCATCTTGCCTATATTTTCATCACTATCTTCATTTATCATTTTTAGTACTAAGTTTGTGAACTCCAATGATGCTGTTCCATTAGCAGTTACAAGATTTCTATCTTTGATCGCTTGTGATTCTATAAAATTATCTTTATTTGTATAATTTTTAAATTGTTCCATCATATATTTGGAATTACCTGTATGTTTATAGTTATTTAAGAAACCTTTTTTTGATAAATAATTAACAGCTGCACAAATTGCTCCTATATAAATATTATTATCAAATGAATCTTTTATAACATTAAATAATTCATCGTTTTCTATATTCCAAGAATTACCACCTATCAATACTAGTAAATCTATGTTACTAGGAATATCTTCAAGTTTATAATCTACTTTTGTATTAAATCCGCCAATAGATTTTACATAATTTTTGTTAGATGCCGTTTCTACTTTCCAATTTTCGTCCTGATTTAACTGACTTGCTAAATAAGCACTTTCCCAGTCAGAATATTTGTCTAATATTATAAAAATTGCTTTTTTCATTAAAAATGTCTCCCTTCACAATTATTAAACAATATTTTACACCTGATATTATTTATAACATAACTATTATTATTTATAACATAATAAAATTCATAAGTTATGTTTTATATATATTTATATAATCTTATTAGTATAACTATTTTTCCAATAAATATTTTTAATTCATCTAATCCGATTCATAATATAAATTTTGGTAAACAAACAATGTTTAATTTTAATATTATCGATATGCTTAACTATTTACCTATTCAAATATGGGGAAACATATTATTAATATTTCCACTAGCTATTTTTTTAAATTCACTATTTCCAAATAAATTTGATGGTTAGCATATTAATATTATTGTTGGTTTCTTATCAACATTATTAATAGAAATATTTCAATTAATCCTTAATTATTTTTATTTAGGATACAGAGTATTTGATGTTAACGATATAATTTTAAACTTTATAGGATACATATTAGGATTAATAATATATATAATTATTAAATTTATATTTGGTCGTAAAATAAAACTTTTAAGTATTAAAAATTAAATCTTAATTTATATTGCTATTTGTACTTAACGTTTTTAAATCGTTAGGTGCTTTTTTTATGATTTTTGCTATATGGTGGCTTTTTATAATCAGTTGTTAATAATATTTGCGCAATGTTTAGTATTAATTTACAAATGTTATGGAAAATTTCTTTAAGTTTTTTCATATTTATTTGATAATAATATACAAGATAAAGGGGTGATTGAATGGAAAATATTTTTCCTGAACAATTAAAAATACATAGAAAGAAAAACAACTTTACACAAGAAGAAGTAGCTAAAAAATTATATGTATCTAGACAAGCAGTTTCTAAATGGGAATCTGGAGATGTAACACCAGATTTAAATAATTTGATTACGTTGTGTAAAATTTTTGATTGTGATTTAAACGATTTAGTTTTTGGAATAAAAAAAGAAAAAAGTAGAGAAGAAGAAATAACTGGGTATATTTGGTCAATAGGAATTATTTTAATATTAATTGCAATATTTATATAATCTATTTAATAAAAAACAGCACTTAGACTCTCTGCTCTAAGTGCTGTTTTTTGTTATAAATATATTTGTAGAGTGTAGGAATATGGTTATTTTGCAGGATTATTTTTTACCTTCAATTATTAATCCATCTTAAAGAAGCAGCTTTACAATCCTGATTAATGCGTAAGTTTAGTCTATATTTACGATTTGAATTAATATTTGATTGATTCTTCATAACTAAGTGCTTTTTCATTATTGGAAAACCCTCTTTCCTTTAAGATTATTAATAATATAACAATGGAATCTTAAATAAAACTTAAGAAAAGATCTTTTTCTTTGACTTTTTAGTCTACAAATGTAGACTATATATAAATAATAAATTTGAGAGGTGGTAACCATCGATAACAAAGTCAGTAATATTTCCGATGCTGAATGGGAACTAATGCGAATCTTGTGGACAATTGGTGATTCAAGAAGTAAGACAATTATTGATTTACTTTCCAAGAAAAGTGACTGGAGTGAATCAACCATTAAAACTTTAATTACTAGGTTGAAGAACAAAAAAATCATTGGAGTTAAAAAGATTGATAAAAAGAATTATTATCACTGTTTAATAAATGAACAAGATGCCTACAAAATGAAAATTAAACATATGTTTAATGAAATTTGTTGTATGCAGTATGGTTCAACGCTTGATTATTTAATTAATAACATTGATTTGAGCAAATCCGATATTAGTAAACTGATTAAAACTTTAGATAAAAAAATGGTGGATGCACCAGAAAAAGTCGAATGTCATTGTTTAGGAGGTAAGATTTATGAGTGACAAAGATATGAAGAACATGGATCATAGCAAGATGAACCATGAAAAGATGGATTGTTGCAGTACAGACAAAAATGGTCATATGAATCACAAAAATATGAAAAATTGTGATATGGATCATATGCAACATGATGATAAAAAGAACATGCATCATGATATGAGTAATATGGAACATGACCATTCAGAGCATATGCATCATGATATGGATCATAATCACGAAGATCATAGTCATATGCAACACGATATGGATATGAGTAATATGCACCATGGCGGTAGTCATATGGATCACATGGACATGGGGAATATGAACCACGATCATGGACATATGATGATGAATCATGGTGGTCACATGATGGATATGGGTGATTTGAAAAAGAAATTTTGGATTTCGCTAATTCTAACAATTCCAATTATCCTTATGTCACCAATGATGGGAATGAAACTACCATTTCAATTAACTTTTAGTGGTTCTGACTTTATTGTCTTAGTTTTAGGTAGTATTTTATTCTTTTATTGCAGTACCCCATTTTTCAATGGTGCCAAGGGTGAAATACAAAATAAAAAGCCTGAAATGATGTCACTAATCACATTGGGGATTTCAGTTGCATATATTTATAGTATTTATGCAGTAGTTGCTAATGACATTTTGCATGTAACTCCAATGGTTAATGATTTCTTTTGGGAGTTATCTACATTAATTGTGATCATGTTATTGGGTCACTGGATTGAAATGAATTCAGTAATGAATGCAGGTTCAGCAATTAATAAACTATCAAAATTATTGCCGGATAATGCACATTTAATTAGCGATAACCAAACTAAGGATGTTTCCACAAGTGAATTATCAGTTGGGGATAACATTTTAATTCAAGCTGGAGAAAAGATTCCTGCTGATGGAACTATCTATGATGGGTCAACTTCAGTTAATGAATCATTAGTAACTGGTGAATCAAGAAGTATTAATAAGAAATCAGATGACTCAGTTATCGGTGGTTCTGTTAATGGTGATGGCACTATTAAAGTTAAAATTTCTGGAACTGGTAATAGTGGTTATTTATCCAAAGTGATGAATATGGTGCAAGAAGCTCAATCTGCTAAATCAAAAACAGAAAATTTGGCTAATCAAGTTGCAAGTTACTTATTCTATGCGGCATTAATTGTTGCTGTAATTGCATTTGTTACTTGGTCATTGATTAAAGGGGTTAGTTTTGCAATTCCAGTCACTGTAACAGTATTAATTATTGCTTGTCCACATGCACTAGGTTTAGCAGTTCCATTAATAATCTCTAGAACAACTTCCATTGCTGCTACTAATGGATTGTTGATTAGAAATAAAACTGCACTAGAAAAAATTAATGATATTAAATATGCATTAATGGATAAAACTGGAACCTTAACTGAAGGAAAATTTCAAGTTAATGGTTATGACAGTTTAGATAATAATTATGCAAAAGATGAAATCTTAAAAATTGCTGCTAGTGTGGAACAAAATTCTAATCATCCATTAGCGACAGGGATTATGGAAGCCGCTAAACAAAAAGAATTATCATTATCTGATGTAAATAGTGATAATCAAATTACTGGATATGGAATGAAAGGGACAATTAATGATCATGAATTCTTAATTGTTTCCGCTGCATATTTAGATGCTAATAATATTCAATATGATGCTAGTTCATCTAAACAATATCTAGAAAAAGGTAATTCATTAAGTTATGTAGTTGAAAATAATAAAGTCATTGGTTTTGTTGCCGAAGGAGATTCAATTAAATCTGGATCTAAAGACATGATTAAATACTTACAAAGCCAAGGGATTACTCCAGTTATGTTAACTGGTGATAATGAATCTGCTGCTAATAAAGTGGCTTCATTACTAGGTATTACAGAAGTAAAAGCTAAATTACTTCCAGAAGATAAACAAAAGAATGTTACTAATTATCAAAAAGATGGCAAAGTAATGTTTATTGGTGATGGAATTAATGATGCACCTAGTTTAACTCAATCAGATATGGGAATTGCGATTGGATCAGGAACAGATGTTGCAGTTGATTCTGCTGATGTTGTATTGGTTAACAGTAATCCACTAGACGTGGTTAGCTTAGTTAAATTAGCTAAAGAGTCACATACTAAGATGATTCAGAACTTATGGTGGGGTGCTGGTTACAACATTGTAGCTTTACCATTAGCTGCTGGTATTTTAGCATTTGCTGGAATTATGTTAGATCCAATGGTTGGAGCAATTATCATGTCACTAAGTACAGTGATTGTTGCTTTGAACGCATTGACTTTAAAAATTAAATAATTAATCTAATAAAAATTAGCTAACCTTTTTTAAGGATTGGCTAATTTTTATTTATGTATATTTATTTTAAAAATATAGTTAATTAATATATAATCGCAATTATGTTAAATAACAGAAAGGAATAACGATATGAAAAGATTAATATTTTCGGTCATTTTAATTTTTATTTTATTTATTTCGTGGAATCATTATAAAAATAATAATTCAAACAACAATTTCCGATATGAAATTAACCAAGTTAAACAAGGTAATTTTAAAGAATTATTAGGATCAAGAAGCCAAGCAGATTTAAAAAATGAAGCAAGTGAATTAGGCGGAGCTATTAATAGCCAATTTAAACAAGCAGAAAACAAATTTAATAAAACAAATGATGAAAGTGCTAAAAATAGAACCAATGAAGAGAATAAAGGCTTTAATTCAGCAATAAACAATAAAAGCTTTAATATTAATAACATTTCTGCAGAATTTAAAAAAGGTTATCAACAAGGATTAAAGAAGTTATCTGAATTAGCTAAAAAGTTACATTTGATTAAAGAGGACAATAAGTAAATCATATTAGTAAAGGGTGCTATTATTTAAAGTTAAGGGGATGTTTAAAATGAATGAAATATTTTTATTGATCTTTTTAGCAATAATAATCTTAATGACAGGATTATCTATATTTCAGTTACATTTAAAAAGAAATAACCTGTTAATTGTTTCTGTGGTTATTAATATTTTATCTGCAATTATTATATTGATATCAGTAATTCTATAAACTTCATATATTTTGTCATATATGATTATTTCTGCAGGGTTAACAATATTGGCAAGTATTTTAAACGGTATTGGTAATAATAATCTACACATAGCACATCATATTGTAAGGACAATAATATTTGCACTTTTAATTTGGTTAACAGTGAAATAAAAAATTGATTATATTATTTTTTAAATTTATTTACCGTAAGTTATATTTTGAACTATATTTTATGCTTAAAATTAATGGGGATGTTATCATGAAATTTTTTAAAATTAGTAGTTTGTTTTTTATAATATTATTTATTATCGGTGATTTATTCTTGTTTTTTAGAAAAACTGATGGTAGTGGAATCGAAAATAACTTTGCTAATCAAGTAGTTTCATTAATGATTTTGGGAGCATTGTTTTTGATAATATTAATTGTACATATCATTGTTTATCACAATATAAAAAGATGATAATTATTTTTGAAATCTTTTGTTTATCATTATTAATTTTTTCAAAGTCCTTTAGTTGATCTATATTTCACTAAAATGAAAAAGAGACTTAAATAATAAGCCTCTCATTAATTAATGACCGTTATGTTTTTGAATTTTTTTCTTTTGTTTTATATTAAATACATTTTGCTTATGTTTTTTTATATAAAATCGTTTGTTGCTTTTAATACTTTTCTTTTTGGCATGGATTTGAGCTTTTATAGCATTCTGGGCTTTTGTACTGATTCCTTTTTTAACCGCTTTCTTACTCATCCTTTGAAGCCTTTTAGGATTAATACGTTTGCTATATTTATTAATACAAGAATCTTTTTGTACATAAAAGTTAAATTTATCCCAATTATAAAGTATTAAATGTTCAATAAGTGGCATTTTCGGTTCAGAAGTACCTAAAGTCATTTGAGCAACCTCATAATTATCATTATAATTCCTTTCTACTATAATTTTATAAAATGGATTGTCAAAAATAACTAAAGTTTTATTTTGAACAAAATTTTGCATAACACCTATGACCTCCTTAAAAATAATGAAAGATGGACATCCAAGGAGGAAGGATACTGATAACTAATTTTATTAGTTACGTTTGGACTACCAACCAAAACTGTGTTTTTACTTTCAAAATAATACTAACAAATATTTATTAAAGACGGCAATGAAATATTTACATATTTGTAATAGAATTAAAATGTATAATCAACTAAATTTATTGGAGCTTACATTTTATGTCAAAAGATTTTTATAAAAGTAAAGAATATAGTAAAGGTATGCAACAGGCATTAACAGATCAAAATACTTATGAATATTTAAAAGAATATAAAATTATGAAAAGAATTTATTTATTCGGTATAAACAACAAATTAAGATTAAGAAAGATATTTAATATTTCCCATAGTCATGAATACTTAAGAGGATATGATAAGGGGATTTCAATGTTTGAAAATTAATATAAGTAGTCTTTTATATGGATAATTATAAACAATTTATTAGTGGTATTATTGATGGATTCGGTCAAATGGTTATTTTTATAGTGGATAAAATGTTTAATTGGTAAAATAAATATTTCACTTATAAAAAGACCTAGAAGTTTGTCTTCTAGGTCTTTTTATATTGATTTGTTAAGATTAATTGGTTAAAAAAAATAACATTGATTTGACTTTTTATAAATTTTAAGTAACATATAAATTACTTAAGGAACTTATATGTTACTTAAGTAGGAGTGTAAATATGAATAATAAAGTAAAGCTCGTCAGAGTTTCTAAAGATCTCCAGCAAAAAGATTTAGCTTTAGAAGTAGGTATTTCAAGGCAAACGTTAAGTTTAATTGAAAAGGGTAAATATAATCCATCTTTAAAGTTATGTGTGAATATTGCTGAAGCCTTGGATTCAGATTTAAATTCATTATTTTGGAAGGTGTAAGAATGGGAAAAACAAAAGAGTCACTATATATTAGGATAATTAAACATATTTATGGAATTCATGGTTATTTTGATGAATATAAAAAACAAGAAGTCAATAGAATAGGTAATAATGCATTTTTAATATTATTTCTTCTATTTGGACTAGAAATAATATCCACCAGTTTTTCTGCATTAATATTTGAATCTAGTAATGTCTTGATAGTATTAATGTGGAGCAATTTATTAATATTTTTAATAATACTTTTGTATTTAGCTTTTTCTGTTTCAAAACTTAAGTTAGATCAAATTGAAACATACGATAATAAGGATTATAGTCATCAGATTAAAAAACTTAGAAAAAAATGCATTATGTTAGCATTTAATTTCTTTATTATAGAAAGAATTGTATTCTTTCTTATTGATTTGTTAACAAATGATAATCACTTAACAATTTTACAATTAATTATTTCACCTAAAGAAAATATTGTATGGGGAATAACATCAATTATATTTTCTATCACTTTATATTTTGTTCAAAAATCTAAAATCAAGAAATAATTTTACAATTGAAGGAATAAACCATGAGTGAAAAATATTTATTAAAAAAATTAAATTTAGTAACAGGTATGGCTATTATATCTATAATTGTATCTTTATTTGTTGTAATTTATTTACAAAAATTATCGTATGTGTTGGCTTTCTTGGCTGCTTTTGGAGTTATAATTCATTATTTTTTATACAAAAATAAGATTGAATCAAACTTGGAAACCATGAAAATAAATAGAAAAATGAATTTTATGTTTATATATAGCTTATTAATGCCATTTTTATTTTTATTAATTACTTACATATTTGGTTAGAAGATATTTTATGAAAAACTATTTGAAAAAATCTCTTAGTGCAAAAGAACTATCAAATACTTTGATAACGTTATTAGGTACAATTACCATTATTTATTTTGGGAGAAATGTTGATGGATTAATTGATCTTAATATTGCTAAATTATTAGAAATAGGTCTCGTATTTATAATCCTTTTGTTTATGGGCCTTTTTAAGGATATTTATCTTAATAAGGCAGATAAGAAAAACGGATACATTATTTTTAATTTTATATTATTATTTATTGAAATTATTTTGCTTTTTTCTATTATTAAATAAAAGAAATGATTATGATTACATATACAATTTACATACTTGGATATACGACTACATTAATCGGATTATTTATATTAATTACTGAGTGGAACAAATTTGTTCAAAAACTGAATAAATTACAAAAATTTGCATTTATTCTTATAAGCTTAGGAATTTTAATCCCCTTAGCTTATGGCTTAATTTTAGGAATTATTGAGAACGTCAAATTATAATAGATAAAAGATTAACTTTATAATATATTTGTATTACTATTAAGATGTATATTACAATTTGGGAGCTTTTATAATGAAATTTAATTTCAAAAATTTATCAATGTTATCTTTAGCTGCATTATTATTCTCTACTCCATTGTTGAATGATAATGCTAATGCACAAAGTAATAATCACTATCCTAAAGAAAAAATTGTTAAATCTAAGCAATTAACAAAAAAATTAGCCAAAGATGGTTATGTATATCGTTTATATACAGCTAAGACCACTAAAAATTCAGATGGTCCTGATGAAATTGTTCCATCAAAAGACAAAACCGATTTTAAAGTAAAAGATGTTTTTACTTACAGTGGAGTTACTGCACATGAAGTTGCTAAACTTGTTTCTAGAAAAGGAAGAATAGTTACAGTAGACTTTATGAATGGATTTTATAATAAAAATAAGAATATAAAGTCATTAAAAAGTATTATAAAATTAGAAACTAAAATTATGAATGTTGATAAAAAACATGATAAGAACTTAAAGAAAGTTCGTAAGATAATTAACCATCTTAAATCAGCCAAAGATCGTAAGATTGCTTTAGAATCTTATCATCAGTTAGAAGACTACTTGAATAATAATGGTATGCAACCATCATTATTAATTGTTTAGTCTTTTTCACATAAAAATTTTAGATAAAAACTAAATATATCTTTAATGCCTAATTGGTGGGGAGAAGATAGATACAAAAAACGCTAAAGCATGCTATGCCTTAGCGTTTTTTGTATCTATTATTTTTATCTAACACCAGCAGTTTTCTTAATAGTCTTAATTAAATTGTGTGATTTAATTAAATGATATTTATATGGAATTTTAATGTTTTTTGCATTGCTCTTAGCACTAATACCGGTAGTTTTTCTAAAAGTATTATGTCTAGTTACGAATTTATATGCATCATCTTTATTATCTAAACCAATATTTTGGCTATTGTTAGTTTTATAGAAATAATTATGTTCAGATAATATATTACTACCACTACCAATTTGCATAGCATTATATTGATTTTGTGAATAACCTTGTGTATTTTCACCAGTAGGGTTAGTACTATTATCAAAATAATTGTTGTAGGCATGTACGTATCCTCTAAGCAATGGGCGACCCTTTAAATTAGGACCAAACCAATTATTACTTAAAGTGACGTGTAATTTATTTGTTGCCATATATGAATCATTTTTATTAGCACCTATTAGTAATGGCAATCTTTCTGAGGCTAAATCATGCCAATCACCAACCCAGTTCCATTTGGGATCAGGATTCATATTTAACCATTGATTTGAGAACCAAAAATGATTATGATCTACAGTTACTTTATCTGATGATAATGATATAGAAAACAAATCATCAGGAATATCATGAAAATCATTATTCTTAATGATTACATTATTTACACGCCGCAGAGAAACACCTAAATAATTTACACCAACGCCACCAACAGTGATTTGATCATTATTTAATTTTTGTAAATCATTAATATTACCGTAAAAATTGATGTTTTTAATGACCACATTATTAATACTTTGATTTGCTGGTAATAATTCACCATCGACTTTTAATTGGATGTTAACTAATTCGGGATTGCTACCTTTTAACCCTTCAATGGTTAAATTATCCCAACTCTTATCAGCAAAGGTATAAGTCTTTGGTACATTGCCACCATTGATTGTTCCATCAACAATAATATGATGTTGTTTATTTTTAATAGCATCATTTAATTGTTGAACATTTTTAACAATTATTCCTTTTTGATGGGAACCTTTAGCATTAGAAAATCCATCGGCATTTGCAATGCTTAATGTTGTTATTAACATTAAAACAAATGTAAAAAATGCTATAGATAATTTTTTCATAAAATCATTTCTTTCTAAGAGATTAATAACATTATAATACATAAAGTTATTAATTTAATTGATTTTTATTATGATAAGACAAAAAATTACTTCAATATTTTCAATTTTTTGTTATAATTATTCTCAAATTAGGAGGTAGTTTAATATGAACAATAAAGAAATTGCATTAGAACTTACCAAGGAATTTTTCAATCATGCTAGTCTAGACCCACAAGATGGTAAAACTTATCTAGAAGCATTTAATGAAGCATATACATTAATTTATAATAATGTTTGCTCTTCAGAAAAAAATAATAGTTAGTATTTCTCAATATTAAATTTTAATAAAATTAAAAGGGCTAAATCATTATGATTTGGCCCTTTTTAGTTCTTAAAAAGTACATATTTAACACTATTTTTTCTATACATTTATCTAAACAGCGCTAAAATGTATGTAGGAGGTGACTGTGTGCAATCTTATACAATAAAGATTACATATTAGTATTATGAAAATAAAGAAATCTTTGTTAACTATTATAACTTTTACAATCTTAATGTTTGCGTTTATTTCATTTAAGCCTAATGCACATGCAATGTCTGCTAGTGATGCTAATCCTAGCAATACTGTTTATGACATGTCTGAATGGCAGTCATATTTGACAGATGCACAAGTTCAACAACTTAAAAATGAAGTACCATTTGTTATTATTAGAGCACAATTAGGTAGCATGCGTTATGATAATACATTTCAACATAATCGTGACTTATTAGAAAAATATGGTGTTCCATATGGTGTATATTCATTTAGTTTATATACTTCTCCTGAAGATGCGGCTAATGAAGCTCGTACATTATATAATCGTGCGCCTCATGCTCGTTTTTATGTAAATGATTATGAAGAAAATGATTTAACGTCTGGGGACCCTAATACAGCTGCTCAAACTTGGGTCGATACATTACGTCCACTAGTAGGACAGCGTAAGATTTTATATTATGGCCCAGCTTGGCTTATGTTAAGAGATACTTCGCAAGCTATTAGTTCATATGATGGATATTGGTTACCAGCATACCAAGAGAATGAGCCTGAAAGAGAACATGTCTTATGGCAATTTACTAGTGACTTTTATTCTAATGCTTTAGGAAAAAATTTAGATGCCAGTTTATTGAATTCTAAAGATGCCAATTGGTTTATTGGTGATACTGCCGATGCAAATGCACAGCCAGTTCCGACAAATAATGATACTAATAATAGTCAGTCAAATGCTCAAAATAATGATCAAAACCAATCTAATAATCAACAAAATAGTAATCAAAATCAATCTAACAATCAAAATCAAACGAAACCAAAACCTATTATTAGAAATACGACCTATACTAGTCAATCAAAAATGATGATAATTAAAGATGGCTATGATTATCAAATTTACAATCATGTCCCCTTAGATAATAAATTTTCCGATAATATTTATGCTAAAGCTAGTGTAAGTGATTATACTCATAAAAGAGTTTATATAAATTCAATTGCTACTGTTAATGGTAGATCATACTATCGTTTGTATTATCAGAATCATGTTATTGGATGGGTTAACACTAGAGCTTTAGTACCTAATGTTAGTTATTCAAGCTATTATGTAAACAAAACAATGAAGAATAATCCTAAAGTAGCATTCCACAATCATATCAATAATAGTGGATTTACTAGTCGTATTACTAATCATGGATATAGCTATGCTAATAAAAAATTAAAAGTAACTAGTCGTGCTATCAAAGATGGTTGGCATAGTTATTATTATAAAACTTATTATCGTGGTAAATTAATTGGCTGGATTTACCAAAGTGCATTTAAATAATAACTTGATTAAAAAGCATCTAGATTTTTTCTAGATGCTTTTTTCTATTTTAAATATTTATCATTGATTGATTGAAAAATTGCTGACCAATCATTTTTATATTCAATTGTATAATCAGGACCGTTTTGCATTAACATTGGTTGATATGCATGACAATTAGTATTTTTAGCTACTACGTGATGCGAATTATTTTCAACATTAATAACGTTTAAATTGTATAAATTCTCTAGGACTTTAATAAAAGGAGCGATAATTAAATATTCACTAATTTTATCCTTGGCGTTTTCATATTGATTATTTTGGTTGAAAAAGGTTTGAAAAATATCATCGGCCAGACTAAAATGATTTTCTTGAGTTTGCCATCTGATATACTCATAGACTTTCATATCGGTAGAATATTTGTTGTAGTCAATATCAACTTTATGGTTGATTGAAATCAGTTTTTGTTTTTTCATTTCTTTTTGAATTAAATCATCTAAAATCTTATTTTTTGACAATTGACTGTCTTTACCACGCTCATAATTATCATAATTTCTATGGAAAACATCGTTATTTCTTGTAATAAAGTCACGTAATTTCATATACATCCCTCCTACAATCCTCATTATAACTAACTATAGGTTTTATATATAATAATACAATTATAATTTTTCGCCAAAATAAAAATGCTGCTTCCAAAAAGAAAGAGCATTTTTCAATAATTATTTATTTCAGCGCACTTTGGTAAATCCAACCAAGTGTTTTACCATGATAGGATACTTGATAGTAATAACTGTGCCAACCATCTTTAATGGCACGACGGTTAATTCTTATCTTTTTATTCGCGTAATTTTTACCATATGCGGTTACTTTAACATTAGCAAATCCACTATTAGCAATGTGGTTATAAAAATCTATCTTATTATTTTTATTTATAGTTTTATTTTTGTAATAATTTGTATATTTTACATTGGGAATAAGTGCTTTGGTATTAACCCAACCAATGGCATGGTGTTTATAGTATAGTCGGTAATAAGTCTTACCGTTAACAGTGGCAATTGAATTTACATAAACTGATTTGTGTTTATAATCCTTAATACTAGCTTTTGCAGAAGTTTGACCTTTAAACTTATTGTCACCCGGAACATGATTATAAACTTGATAATCATAGCCATCTTTAACAATCATATTGTTTGATTTTTGTACATAACTAGTGTTTCTAGGCTTTGGTTGAGGCTTGCTCTGATTAGAATTGTTGTTATCACTGCTTTGATTATTATTGCTTTGTTGGCTATTATTGCTTTGTTGCGTTTCATTATTTTGATTATTGTTATTCTGATTATTTGAATCAATTGGTTGTGAATTATTGTTACCAGTATCACCAATAAACCAATTGACGTCTTTGGAGTTTAGTAAACTGGCATCAAGATTTTGTCCTAGTGCATTAGAATAAAAATCACTGGCAAATTGCCATAAGACATGCTCTCTTGCAGGTTCATTTTGATTATAATTTGCTAACCAAAATCCATCATACAAACTAACAGCTTCAGCAGCATTATTTGTCATGAAACCAGCATTTGAGTAAAATAAAATTTTCCTTTGTCCAACTAAAGGTCTTAAAGCATTTATCCAAGCTTCAGTAGATTCATTAGTACCCCCAGATTGAACGGTTTGAGTTTCATAATCATTTACATAAAATCTAGCATTAGGTGCACGATTATATAAGGTACGAGCCTCATTTGCGGCATCATCAGGACTTTCATACATACTATATGAGTATACTCCGTAGGGAACACCATATTTATTCATTAAATCTCGATTTTGTTGAAATGTATGATCTGAGTACTCACTACCTTGCTGCACTCTTAAAATAACAAATGGCACTTCTGATTTTAATTGTTGGACTTGTGCATCTGTAAAAAGTCCTTGATGTTCTGACACATCGTAAACAGTATTGCTAGGGTTAGCATCACTAGCTGACATTGCATGTGCATTTTGGCTAGTAGTACCAAAAGTAACCATTAAGAAACTAACAGCTACAATTGTTAACAAAAAGTTCTTTATTTTCATATGTATATATAAAATATTGCTCTATATTCTATATATTTCACACCTCCATGTATTTTTATACTATATGTTTATTAACCATATCATTTTAATTAGCTTAACATATTTTTGATATTAAATTATCGATATCAAAAAATTGTTAAATTAGATTTATTGATAAAAGAATATCATTTCAAATTTTTCTTTGAATTAATTATAATAATCAATGTAAAAAGCTGAGAGGGTAGTGATATTAATGAATAATGAAGAAAAAAGATTTGAATTGAGACTTATTTTAACAGCTGGAATGAATGCAGGGGTTAGAAAAACGGTTTTTAATATTCAAGGTTTGGAATTCAATGATCAATTAAGTAGAGAAGAATCATTATCATACTTTTTAAAAGATCAAGATTTTATTATTGCGACTGAACATAAGGGTGTAAAATCTAAAGGTTATAAAAAAGTGTTGATTTCAGTTAGAAATATTTTGTCAGCAGAATTTATTGATGATTAATTAAAAGCGATATTTAACATTAGTTAAAATATCGCTTTTTTAGTTATTATCATGTATAAAATTAATCATAAACTAATAACTGTGAGAATAAATCCAGTTATTATGGAAGACATTATTAAATATTTTTCTTTTTGTTTCACATGAAACAATTAGCAATCACATGAAATGCATCTTGATTAATATCTAGTGAATGTATTTTGTTTATCATAGATAATAACACCACACAATTACGTTTATAGTAACTGTGTGGTGTTATTTTTTAGAATCAGATAAGTTGTTTATATAACAAAAATTTTCAACAATATTATTTCTAATTTGTGTTTTATTTGTTTAGTCCATTTATATATTCATTGGATAATTCGATCATTGCTTTTTCCCAATCATTATTTACTTTGTTGAATAATAACTCAATTTTTTTGGTTTGTTCTTCGTTAATTTTATTGTTTAAAGCTTTTCCCTTTTTGGTTAGCTTTAAAGTTTTTATTCTTTTATCTTTCTTATCACTAATTTCTGTTATCAAATCTTGTTTCATTAGATTTCTTACATTTACGTTTAATGCTTGTTTTGAGATATTAAGTAAATTTAAAATTTTTCCAATGCTAGCAATATTTAATTCAGAAATTGAATAAATTATTCTGTGTTGTGTTTTATTTAAATCATATTTTTTTAAGTCGATCATAGATGAAAATTGTTGATATGCAAAAAATATGGTTGAAAGCTTTTTTTTATTGTTAATATAAAGGTCTCCTTATTAGGTCAACTATGTTGACATATTATTCTTCTGGATTTATAATTAAAAAATCATATAAGTCAATGACGTTGACTTAATTTGAAAGGGAGAATTAAATTGTCAAATAATTATAAATTGTCAGATTATTTACTAGATGTAGTTAATTATATGGGTGCAAATGATATTTTTGGAGTACCTGGTGATTATAATCTACAATTTTTAGATCATATCACGCATCGTCAAGATTTGAAGTGGACAGGTAATGCCAATGAACTAAATGCTTCATACATGGCAGATGGATATGCCAGAGAAAAAGGGTTCGCAGCTTTTGTTACTACTTTTGGGGTAGGCGAATTAAGTGCCATTAATGGACTAGCTGGAAGTATTGCTGAACATGTTCCGGTTTTAGAAATTGTAGGAGCTCCTACAAACAATGTGCAAAATAATGGTTCGTTAGTGCATCATACCTTTGGTGATCATAAATTCGATAGATTTGAAAAAGCACACCGTCAATTAGGTATTAAATCTGCTCGATTAGATGGTGAACATGCTATTGATCAAATTAATGATGTTGCTCAATACATTTATGAAACCAAAAAACCAGCTTATATTATTTTACCAACTAATTTGGTTGAAATGGAAGTTAATAAATCATTAAAGGATTCCATTCCTAATTTATTTTTTAACAAAGAAATGAATTCAGAAAACTCCTTTGAACAAATAAAATCATCAATTAATAATATTGAAAATCCTGTTATTGTTATGGGACATGAAGTAGATCGCTTTAATGTGTTTAATGACATTAAATCATTTTCCTCCAATAATAATATACCAGTTTTAGACTTAGGTCTTGGTAAGGGAAATATTGATGAAAGTTTTTCCAACTTTGTAGGTACTTATAATGGACAAATTTCAGACGAAAGTGTTAATAAGTATGTTGCAAATGCAGATACAGTTGTTCTTATTGGTGCTAAATTAACTGACTCTGTCACCGGAGGCTTTACTCAACAATTTAATGAACAAAACACAATTGTTCTTAATTACGAAAATGCCAATATTTATGGTAAAAGTGTTGATAAAGATTATAATTTTAAGACCATTATGACTTATTTGTCTAAAACTAAACTTGATTTATCATTACCTTCAATAAAAAATGCTGATAATGTGTCAGAAATTAAACCATCTAATAATAAATTAACACAAAGTTTTTATGATAAGGCTATTAGTCAATTCACTTCTGCTGATAATACAATTGTTGCTGAACAAGGTACATCATTTTTCGGTCTAGCTAGTCAAAAATTGCCAAAAGGTGCTAAGTTCTTTGGACAACCACTTTGGGGTTCAATTGGATATGCCTTTCCTGCAGCTTTAGGTAATCAAATAGCTAATAAGAATCGTAGAATTGTTTTATCTACTGGTGAAGGTTCATTACAATTAACAATTCAAGAATTAGGTCTCGCTTTCCGTGAAAAATTGAATCCTGTAATGTTTGTTATTGATAATAGTGGATATACAGTTGAAAGAGTTATTCACGGTATGAATGAACCTTATAATGATGTTCCTAATTTAAACTATAAACTAATGCCTAAAGCCTTTGGTGCAAAAGAAGATGAATATGATTTTATTGAAGCATCAACGGAAAATGAATTATTTGATGCAATTTTTAAGGCAAAAGAAGAAAAAGATAAATTAGTGTTAATCCAAGTGAATATGGAAATGAAAGATGTTCCTGAACAACTTGCAAAGACTGCTAAGGCTTTTGCTGATCAAAATAAATAAAAAGTTACTTAATCTGACCCAAAAAGTTAGACTATATTTTATAGGATATTAATCTCAAATATTAATTTGGTGATTGATATCCTATTTTTAGTTCAATAATATTTATTGTCATATTTGTTATACTACTATTAACGAACAATAAAGGACGTGAAAATATGAACCGCCTTACAAAAGTTAGTTTTAAATGTCTAACTTTTGTAAGGCGGTTCAATTGTCCGAATCTTTTTTTATTTTTTAAATCGATTTCTAAATTTATTTTCACTATAGTTCATTAACTCTTCAGGTTTAATATTATACATATCACATAGCATTAAAATTTGGTCTAAATTATCAGCTAGTTCTTCTTTTAAGTTATCCATTTTTTGTGCTTGATTACGTTTAGGATCACCGGGATGGTCTCTACCAACTTCCAGTGTTCTAATCGCCCGACTTAATTCACCTTGTTCTTCATTTAAGTAATTCATTCTGACAAATGGAGAATAATTATACCAATTTCTTTGTTTGTAAAATTTAATTAACCATTCTAAGTGCTCATCAATGTTCAAAGATTTCACCACCATGTTTTATATAATTTTTAATGTAATACATTTTCTATTTTATCAGAACAATTAAAAACATTTAATTTGTTTTCATAATTTTTTAATAATAGCATTTTAATTATCCTTTAAATGAACTAGAATATTTTATATAGGAGGGGATTTTAATGACTAAGTTAGAACAAGTTCAAAATTGGACTGAGAAACAAGGATTAGATTTTACATATTTGAGTGATCCTAAGACCATTCAATATTTAACTGGCTTCTTTAGTGACCCGGTAGAAAGAGTGCTGGCATTGGTTATCTTTCCAGATAAAGAACCATTCATGTTTGCACCTGCTTTGGAAGTTGAAGCAATTAAGGATACTGGTTTTTCATATGACGTATATGGATACTTAGATCATGAAAATCCTTGGGCAATAATTGCTGAACACGTTAAAGAACGCAACGCTAACCCTAAAAATGCTGGCTTAGAAATGAATAATTTAACAATCAGTCGTTTAAATGAATTGCAAGCGGAACTTGATGTTTCATTTAATACCGATGTTACTGATTTCATGAATAGTATGCGTTTAATTAAAACACCAGATGAAATTGAAAAATTAGATGCCGCTGGTCGTGAAGCTGACTACGCATTTCAAAAAGGTTTTGAAGCTGTTAAAGCCGGTAAACCAGAATCAGCAGTAATGGCGGAACTAGAATATGCACTAAAACTTAAAGGTGTTATGGAAATGAGCTTTGATACTTTAGTTCAAGCCGGTGCTCATGCTGCCGAACCTCATGGTGCAACTTGTAGTAATTTAATCAAAAACAATGAAATGGTGTTATTTGATTTAGGAACTGTTCATCAAGGGTATATTTCAGATTCATCAAGAACTGTTGCTGTGGGCAAACTATCTGATAAACAAAAAGATATTTATAATGTTTGTTTAGATGCCCAATTAACAGCTATGAACTATGTAAAACCAGGTGTAACTGCTGAATCAGTTGATAAAGTAGCCCGTGACATTATTGATAAGGCCGGTTATGGTAAATACTTTATCCATCGTCTAGGCCATGGAATGGGAATGTCAGAACATGAATTTCCATCAATTATGGAAGGTAACAAGATGGAATTAAAACCAGGAATGTGTTTCTCCATTGAACCAGGTATTTATGTTCCTGGATTTGCGGGAGTGAGAATAGAAGATTGTGTTCATGTTACTGAAAATGGTTGTGAACCCTTTACACATACCCCAAAGGAATTGAAATATCTATAAAATTATGAATTGAAAACAGGTTAGGATATTAATTACTGAATTTATTTAGTAATTAATATCCTTTTTATTATCAGATGATTATCTGTTATTACAAGAAATAAAAGTGTTAATATGATTACAAAGTTAACAATAAAACTAAGGAGAATTATTTGAAATGAATTTCTTTATTAATAGTAGCTATAATGAACAAAATTCTGGAATTGAACATGCTCAAATAAAAAGAAGTCTATTGTTTAGAAAAAATAAAACGCCATTTAAATTATTATTTTTAGCATGGAATCCATTATTACATCATTATTTGAATCAAAAAAATATTAAAGACATTGAAATATTAAATGTCTTTGATTATTTTCAAAATACAGAACAAGTTGTTAGTAAGAAAATATACTATTCTGATATTGATTTTGGAGTTTCTAATTTAAAATATAATGAAGAAAAAGATAAAAATCGATATATTGTATTTCAAGATAATAATATTGTTGGCAGAATTAACTATTTTCCTAAAAAAATTAGCAATGATAAACAAGTAAAATCTGTAGAATATTTTGATGGATTTGGTAATTTATACCGGGTTGATTTTTATGATTTAAGAGGTTTTGTATCATTAGTTCAATGGTACACACCTGATAATAAGATTGGCACTGAAGTTTGGTATTCAATTGATGGCAGACCAGTTGTAGAAACTTATCACCGCAAAAACGCATTAGGTGAACTGAAAAAATCAGGGTGGAAAACCATTTCACCAAATGGGACCGTTAAAATTTTTGATACATTGAGTGATGTTTTTCTGCAATTTTTTAATGAAATAAATGATAAGTATTTTGATAAATCTGAACCTAATATTTTCATCATGGATCGTTCGGATGATGTAGAAGAGCAACTACAGTTGTTGAATCAACCTGCGTTTACAGCGCTACATTTACATAACTCACATGCTGGGGATGCTCAAAAACCTGACACTTCAATTTTAAACAATAATTATGAATATAGTTTGAACGATATTAATCGATACGATGCTGTGATATCAGCAACTCATAAGCAGACTGATGACGTTATCAAGCGATTTCATCCATTAGCGAAAACATTTACCATTCCAGTAGGAGTTATTCCAGATAATCATTTTAATAAGAAAGAAATCCCGATGAATGAACGAAAATTTGGACAAATCTTAGTCACTGCTAGAATTGCTCCTGAAAAACAGTTAGATCAATTAATTCGAGCTATTGGAATTGCTAAAAAAATAATTCCAGAATTATCATTAGATATGTATGGGTATATAGATCATTCTAATAATGACATTGCAATGAAAAAAATTAATAAAGCAATTGATGAATATAATTTAAAAGATTGTGTGCATATTCATAGTTATGTACAAAATGTTGCGAAAGTGCAAAAAGAAGCTCAAGTTTATGGATTAACATCAGTTATGGAAGGCTTTAATTTAGCATTAATGGAGGCAATGTCACAAGGTGATATTGGATTGACCTATGATGTAAACTATGGACCAAATGAGCTAGTTAAAGATCAGATTAATGGGTATGTAGTGGACTATGGTGATTATAAAACTATGGCTCAACGTTTGATAACAATTTTTAGTAATAAAGATTTGATGGATAAGTTATCTAAAAATGCATATCATTATTCAAAACGTTATTCTGAAGATAGCGTTTGGCAAGATTGGAAAGTCTTCTTAGATTTTGCTAAAGAAGATTGGATTAATCACAAGATGAAAACTTACAAACCTGATATTACCAATGGCATTCAAAAATTAGACTAGGTGGTTAAGCTATGCAACAAAATTATTATTTTACAAATGAAAATATTTTCTCGTTTAATTCTGGAACTGAGTTTTCGGCAATTAATCGGCAGAAATTATTTAAAAAGAACCAAATGAAATCATGGATAGTAACCAGAAATTATAATCAAAATTTATATTTTACGGCTCAACAACATGGGCTTGAATATGATGATTTAATTAATATGTATGATTATTTTCAAAATGCAGTTGATGTAAAAAAACATCATGAATATTTAAGGTATTCTAAATTAATTGATAAACATGAATATAAAATTGTGGGAGTGGATAATAATTCTTCCTTAATTAAAAGACATGGACGAACTTTAGCCAAGGTTGAAATTGCACCCCAAACGGTTGGTGAAATTGGCAATGTTTTATATTATGATCAATTTGGTAATATTACCAGCAAAGACGTATGGGATGTTCGAGGTTTTAAATCCAAAACTGAATATATGCATCCCGATGGTCATATTGGACATGAAATTTTATACGATTATGATGGACAACCGGTAATGGAAATTACCCATATGTTTAAAAACAATGATAACCCTTCAATGTTTAAATTGTTAAACTATAAAGGTAAAAACTTAAGATTTAATGATGAGAATGAGTTGTTTGCCTTTTTCTTAAAAGAATTAATTGGCAAGGACCATAAAGCAATTGTGATTAACGATCGTCCTAGTCTAATCGCTCCAGTAGCCCAACTAAATTGTAAAAAATATCAATATTTGCATAGTATTCAAACTACTGATGCTGAAATGGCAGGTAATCCCAAAGGTACTTTGTTTCCTGCTTTTGCTCCATTTTTTACTAATGATTTTCAATACTATGATGGATTAATAGTTCCCACTCCTGGGCAAGCTAAAGATATTAATAATCTGTTTCCTAATATTAATACTCGAAGTATTTCTGATATTGCGGTGTTTAATACTAAACTTGTTGACCAAAAGGTTGATAATCATCTTTTATTCTTGGGGAGACTGTCTCCAGACCATAATTTAGAACAAATGATTAAAATCGTTGGGCTTGTTAAAGAAGAGATTCCCGAAATTAAATTGAATTTGGTAGGCTATTTTGATAATCCCGACTATCGAGAAAAGCTTAAAAAGATGGTAAAAGATTTAGCACTCGAAAAAAACATTATTTTTAAGCCATATTTGGTGGGGCAAGCTAAACAAGAGCAATTTGATAACGCTAAGTTGGTAATTGATACTTCATTTGGTGAAGCAATGGGGATGACAATGGTTGAAGCCTTAAGTAATGGAATTCCATTTGTTTCATACGATGTTAATTATGGACCACGATTTATGATTAATAATAATTACAATGGATTTTTAATTAATCAAGGTGATACTAAAGCATTTGCTGAATGTTTAGTGAAATTATTAAAAGACGATAAGATTTATCAAAAACTTTCCAATAATGCATCCTTAACCTCTAAAAAACTATTAGATAAGCTAATCATTAAACAATGGGAGAAAATATAAACACAAAAAGCTTCAGAAATTAATTTCTGAAGCTTTTTGTATGAGCTATATATAAGATTATTTTGTTAATAGGTGTTACATTATATGCGTGAGTAATGCGTTATAAATTTTACATAGTTATTAGAACTTTTATATAGATAGGAGTTGTTTTATATTGCTATATAACAAAAATCAATTTTTAAAATCAAAAGATAAAAAAATAATGAGAAAAGTAAAGAAAGAATGGGTAGTTATTTCATTTGCTACCTTGTCATTCTTGGGAGCAGCTTCTGTCTATGGACTTAGTATGAATGATATTTCAGCTCATGCTAGTGGTAATAATGAAAATTCTGTTGTTACTGAGCAATTAGATGCGGCACAAGGTGATAATACCGATCCGCAATATACATGGACTGTACGTAATGCAAGTGCATCAGTAAATAATGTTTCTCAATCAGCAAATGTCAATTCATCAGTCGCTAGTTCTGTTGCTAGTCATGATTTTAATGGTTCAGGTAATCAAATTAAAGTTGATAGTAGTGCAACTAGTAGTGGTGTGAAAAATATTGCAGTTCAATCAAGTTCAATAAATGGTTATTCTAAAGCTGCTAGTGCGCAAACAAGAAACAATAATTTACAAGAATCTTCATCAGCTGTGTTTGCAAAAAGTAACGCTAACAGTGCATATTCTGATACATCGAATGCAGCTAGTGATGCAATTATTCAGAAAAGTGCTTATTCAATGGCGCAATCCGCTAATTCTCAAAATAGTCAAGCATCTACAGATGCTTCAAATGCAGGTAATAATTATTCACAAATGAGCAACAATTACGCTATAGCTAGTACTGCTAACAGTATGAACAACTCTTTGGGTTCTAAGGGAAGAACCAATGAATATAATAGCATTGCAAGTTACTATAATACTATTAGTGCTGACTATAATAATGTTTCAAATGCAGAAAATAATATCAATGGTAATAGTGCAAATATAGGAAATAGTGAGGTAGCTTCTAATACAAACAATTATGTTCAAAATGCATGGAGTAGTATTAATAATTCCAATAATTATGGTGGGTCATTAGCATCTTCTAACAATAATAGCTTAGCTACTAAATCATTATTTGATTCATCAGAATATGTTAATGAATCTAGTTATGAGGCTTCTTTATCTTCAGCTTCAGTGGCAATTGTAAGTGCATCTAACTCAATTTCATCAGTGAGTGCAGCTGATGTTTTGGCAGAAGAAGACTTAAAAAGGATCTTAAACAGTGACATTTATCAAAGAGAATTAGGGACTGGCGATGCATGGAGTCAGATTCAAAATCATCAACAACCAGTTATAAACTCTAGCAATAATACGAACTCATATGTTAATGCTTTTAATGGAGTTACAGATGCATGGAAAGAATATAATAATAAAAATCAAGGTGCAGGTACTCAATCTGTACCAAATTATATAAATTATAAAAATGTTACCAATCCTAATGATCCCAATTCTGTTGACCCATATTTAAATAGTGGTAATGCTAGTGTTAATCGTGAAAATTTAGCTCAAATTAAACAAGGACAAATTCCTAGTGATCCTAATGCAACACATGAAACTCAAAGTGAAAGTCAAAATATAGTTAATAATGAAACAGCTAATGTTGATTACAATGCTGGAATTACTTATTTTTTGAGCCACCAAGGTTATTATGATGCAGAAACTGGTAAATGGAATGGAACCTCAACTAATCAAGCGTATACACCAGATAAAAATTCTGATAATGCTTATGACCAGGCATATATGGGAGCCCAAGAGGCTATTAGTAAGCAATGGAAGAGTGACAATACACTGAGTTATGATATCCAAAATGGACAAATTTTTGCTCCAACTTCAACTAGTACAAATATTTACTTTAATGAAGGTTTTAATGACGTAGTAAACCAAGTAAACCAAGGGACAGCCTTTATTTCTAATGCTATCCAATTTAATAATGCAATTTATACTGGTAATCAAGTCAGTGGTGATAGTAATCAGTATGCTAGTTTGGATAGAAATGAATATTATTATCAACACATTAATAATGTTAAATTTGTCCAAGATATAAACTTTCAGAATACTACTTTTGGCACTAGCAGTGGTAGTACTGAATATGATAACTATTTGGATCCATATTATAATAGCTATGGTACTTTAACTTATGATGGACAGAATCATGCAGCTGATTTTGGTGATGCGTTATATTCAATGGATGATAATGGACTACTTAATATTAAAAACTTCAGCGCACTTTACGGTACTAATTTTTATGGTCCTTTTAAATTAGAAAGTTATGGAACTTTGAATTACTCTAATGTTACCTATGTAGGATCACAATTAATGATGTCTAATGATGTTGATGTTAATGTTTATAACAATTTAAATGTTTTTTCTGTTGGAAGATATATGAATCCATGGGGACAACTTGCAACAACAGAAGCTTGGAATTACCTATCAGATAATAACATTAATGGTGGTTACGGTGATGATCAACAAAATTTTCAAATTAATAATTTTACATTGAAATCTAATAGTAACTATTATGGTAGCACTACTGGTGGTAATGTAGTTGAAGCTGACGGAAACTTCACTATTGATAGTAATGCACATATGAAATTAGCACCAATGGGAGCTCATTTTGGAGCTGAAGATAGCGTTGGTACTGCAGCTGTAGGATTATATTTAAAGTCTAGTGGAAATGTACTTATTAAGCCTGGAGCTCAAGTTGATATTGTTCCTCAATCTGATGGTAGTTTTGGAAATGGACAGGGACTGTATATTGATAATGGGTCTTTAACCATTGACAATGGAACACTCAATATTGAAGATAACGGTAGTCCTTATAATTCTTACGCAAACACTATTGATGGAACGGTTAACGTTAAAAATGGAGGTTCTTTAAATGTATATGGTAGTAATTTAGGTCAATATTCTAATTATGATGGATATTTATTATATGTAGAAGAAACTTTGAATATTACTAATCGTGGGAATCTATACATTCACACTGATGGTTCTGGAGGTAATCTAACACTATTATATAATAGTGGAGCTCTAAATATAAGTAACCCTGGTAAACATGTAACCTTACAAATTGATAATGGGAGTAACAATAATAATAATAAAGGCAATGGAACTTTATTTTATGGTAATAACATCAATGCATATTCTGTTAAATACTCGTTAGGATATGATTCAGAAGGTAGAATTAACAATCCATCACCTGATATGCCATATTACCAAGTAATGGTTCCAACTTCTGGTAATATTCAATATTATGATTTAGGACAAGGCAACTTGGTAACATCTAATGATGTGATTAACAATGATAAATATTTATCATTTAGTTCTACACCTAATGCTTTCTTTGATGGTCAGTCTGAACTTGTGCAAAATTCTGCTGGTCAATATGAAATAATTGGAAAAGTAGAACTAAGTAATTTGCCTTCAAATGATAATGATAATCCAAATAGACTTGAAAAAGATGCAAATGGAAAGGTTTATATGGAAATTCAATCAGATGGTTTTGCACAAGGAATTGTTACTCAGGATATTCAATTATTCGACAATAATGGTAATTTCGTACAAAATTTGCCATATTCAACTGATACAAAGGATCCTGAACTTGAAAAATTAATTGATGATCGTATTAAAAATGATACTGCATTTACATGTGCTATTCCGGTGCCCACACAAGATGTTAATGGTAATAATTTACAAGATGGCTATGAAATTAAATTTATTTATCATTTACCAGCACGCCCTACTGCTAATGTAAGTGTTCAGACTCATTACTTTGTTACCGATCCTGAACAAATTATTTATTCTAATGGAACAGTTAGTACTTACTTGAGAAACCCATTAGATCAAAATCAATATGTTGATACTGTATCTACACCTAATAATAATTTTATTCAACCTCCTATTATTTCAATTGATTCTGGAATTGGTGACGGAACTATTGATGGAATTAATTCTTCAAAAATTAATAATAGCAATGAGAATCCAGGATATAGTTATACTAAAACACAGAATTGGATTGTTAGTTATTCTAAGTCAACTTTTAGTGATAAAAGTTCATACGAAAATGCATATATTGACGCATATAAAGGATATAAACAAGCTGAAACTGACTATGAACTTAATCAGTATAATCCAGAAAATTATAATAAAAATTCTTACAGTTATGTAACTGGATATGAAGCTTATAATAATGATTTAAAGCAAGGATTTAGTGATAAAATTGTTAATAACAATGTAAATGATAATAGTAATTATACTGCTTATAATAGAGGAGTAGATGAAGCATCTGGTGTCATTGACACCACTAGTGGTGTATATAACAAATCTAATAATAATTTTAGTTATCAATTGGGAATGACTAACTTTAACAACAGTTTTAATAATGAAATTAATAACCCAACAATGATTGATTATAATCAAAATGTAAATTCACCTTCATATCATTATGGAATAATAATGGCTAATGGATTGATAGATGGTCAAAATAATTATAATAAATCTGATGGAGTTATTCCTTTTGATAGGATTGCTTATAATAATGGTATTTTAGCTTCTGAAGGTGTTAATGACGGAATTAATAATCAATTTAAAGAATCTGCACAAAGTTATATTTATACAGCAGCTTACAAAGCTTCTTCTGAAGGCTTTAATCAATCTAATATAAATGATAATAGTAATCAATATCAACAAAATATTTATAATATTGGTTTTGCATCGAAAAATGGTTTAATTAATTTAGTACATGGTATTTCTACCAATGAAGATGCTAACTATGGCAATTATAATTCAGCTCAAAAAGCTGCTTATAATAATGCTCAGCTTGCAGGAAAAGCTGGTGCAGATGGTAATATTAATGAATCAGAAAATTTTGCAGCTAGTCTTAATTTGCCTGCTAATAATGTGGGATTAATTGCATATAAAGGAATGAATGATGCGTCGGAACAACAAGATCATTCAACTTCATATGACGGATTAAACAAGGTGGCTTATGTTAATGCACAAATGGCATATGCTGCAGGTTTAGCAGGTAACTCAGATACTAATTTTGATGCGGCAAAGAATCTAATTGCTTRTAATGTAGGATTGGCAGCTAAACGAGGCATTACTGATTACAACGTGGGCATTCATGAAGATTTTGCCCACTTAACTCCATACAATGATTGGAATACTAGTCAACAGCAGGCATATATCAATGCACAAAAAGCTTATGCCGCAGGCCTAAGCAATAACCAAACCAATGCGGATGCACGATTGAATAGTACAGCTAATGAAGTGGGTCAAGCTGCCTATAATGGAGCTGCAGATGCGTTAGCAGGTAATGATAATAATAAGTATATTGGTGATAAGCAGGTTGCCTATGCTAATGCACAAACAGCATATACGGCTGGACTAACTGGTCAAGCAGTAACAACACAGGC
>NZ_POST01000004.1 GCF_002993965.1 Apilactobacillus timberlakei
GACTAGTACTAATTGGTCGAGGACTTAACCAAGTAAGGTTGTTCTCTAAAAGAAATAATAATATCTAGTTTTGAAAGAACGAAGTTCTTTCAGATAAATAGTGTGGTGGCGATAGCTAGAAGGATACACCTGTTCCCATGCCGAACACAGTAGTTAAGCTTCTAAACGCCGAGAGTAGTTAGAGGATCGCCTCTTGCAAGGGTAGGAAGTTGCCGCGCTTATTATTCCGAATTAGCTCAGTTGGTAGAGCACCTGACTGTTAATCAGGTTGTCGTCAGTTCGAGTCTGACATTCGGAGTATATTAGAAAGTGCTAACAAAAGTTAGCACTTTTATATTATCTAATTAATTTTGCCGGCTTAGCTCAGTTGGTAGAGCATCGGTATCGTAAACCGGCGGTCACAGGTTCAAGTCCTGCAGCCGGCATAAAGAAGCCAAATTGTTTAAAAACTATTTGGCTTTTTTATATTTTTAAAATTGAAAATAATTATGTTAAGAGGGAGTGATTATTACTTGAAAAAAAGTAATGATATTTCTAATAATCAACCGCAAGGATTATCTTCACTTATAACTACGGAAACTTTTGAAAGGTTTACATATTATGGTACAAGATCGACATTACTATTTTATATGTATTATTCAATAAGCAGTGGTGGTCTAAATTTATCAACTTCTACTGCTGCTTCTATTTTTTCAATTTTTGGATCGATGGTTTATCTTATTTCAGTATTTGGGGGATATATAAGTGATCGTTTTTTAGGTAATCAATCTACGGTATCTTTAGGTGCCATATTGATTATATTCGGACAAATATTTCTTTCTATTCCATTTTTTAATTTATATTTATTAATCCTTTCACTGATCTTTTTGACGTTTGGGACTGGTTTATTAAAACCAACGATATCTTCGATGATAGGTAATTTATATGGTATAAATGATAAAAGGCAGGATTCTGGATTTACATATTTAATGTCTGGCATTAATTTAGGAGCTTTACTTTCACCAATTATTATTGGCTTCATAGGAACACATGTTAATTTTCATTTGGGTTTCTTATTTGGGGCTATTTCTATGACAATTGGTTTGCTGATATATCAAAAAAGTAAATTCAAATATATTAATGACGATAATATTTATCCATCTAACCCAATTGAACCTTATGATATCAAGAATATATTAATTAAATCATCAATATGTTTAATTGGAGTATTTTTAATATCATTATTAATGTTTGAGCTTGGTTCTTTTAATATTAATAACCTAATAACTTTTATAAGTGTTTTAATAATTATTATTCCATTTTTATATTTCTTATTTATATTCTTTAGTAATAAAATTAACGCAAAAGAAAAGCATAATTTATGGATATACTTATTTCTCTTTATATCGGCAACTATGTTTTGGATTATTGAAGAACAAGGATCTACAGTATTTGCCATGATGGCTAATTTTAATACAAATAATAATTTTCATGTTAATTTTTATGTATTAGAATTGACATTATTTTTAATATTTTCAATATTTATTTTAAAAAATAAATTGAATATTAAAAGGTTATTAACTTGTTTATCTATTTTTGTATTTATTTCTATATGTATGTATATCTTTTTGAATAACTTATACATACATATTCCTTCTTCTTGGTTTCAATCCATTAATCCATTATTTATATTAATTTATACGCCTTTATTTGCTATGATGTGGAAAAAATTTCATTTTTCATCTATTATTAAATTCTCTATGGGAATTGGATTTGCAGGACTAGGATGTCTATTCATGTTAATACCACTTATCTTTTTGAATAGTATTAGTAATCCTATATGGATATTAATTTCTATAGGAATTGTAAGTATTGGAGAAATGTTAATATCGCCAATTGGTTTATCTGTAACTAACAAATTGGCTCCTAAATACTTTAAATCACAAATGATGGGAATGTCATATTTATCATATGCCAGTGCCCAAGCAATTAATTCTCAAATAATAAAATATTATTACTTAAGTCCGGCAACTTATTTTACAATTCTAGGTATTTTTGGATTATCTATAGGGATATTATTAATTTGTATATATTTTTTTATAAAAAAATAAATTATTTTGTAAAAAGTATTGACTATTTATGTATAATTAGATATTATATTAATTGTTGGTTATGAGAGACCAACACAATAACTTGATTAATTAATATTAAAAGAGTTATTGACAAATATTAATTATAAATGTTATTATTAATATTGTTGATTAATTTAATATCTTTCGGAGGGGTAGCGAAGTCTGGCTAAACGCGGCGGACTGTAAATCCGCTCCTTCGGGTTCGGTGGTTCGAATCCACTCCCCTCCATATTATTGGGCTATAGCCAAGCGGTAAGGCATCGGGTTTTGATCCCGTGATGCGCTGGTTCGAATCCAGCTAGCCCAATCTTTGATGACTAACTTGTAAAAGTTAGTCATTTTTTTATGTTATAATTATGATATTATCAAATTTGGAGGGAATATATCATGAAAATAGGATTTATTGGTGTTGGTTCAATGGCAAAAGCTATGATTAAAGGATTTGTAAATTCAAAAAATATTAATTCTAATGATATTTTGATTCATAGTAAACATTCAAATAATTATGTTAACTTTGCTAAAGAATATGGATTAACAGCTGTTAGTACTAATGAAGAATTAGTTAAAAATAGTGATTGTATTGTTTTAGCTGTAAATCCAATTCAAGTAATTGATGTTTTGAAAGATATCAGAGAACTATTATCTGTAGATAATAAAATATTGTTATCTATTGTATGGAATTATAGCTTAAATCGACTTGAAGAACTAACTGACTATGATTTGCCTATTTTTAGAACAGTTCCTAATGTAAACGTTGAAGTTAATGCTGGTAGTTTATTATATGCATATAATGAAAATGTTAGTGAAGAAAATTTAAATGACATTGTATCTAATTTTAAACTATTAGGAGAAATGATTAATTTAACGGAAAACAAATTAAATACAGCAGGTGCTCTTGTTGGCTGTACACCAGCATATGCTTACTTATTTGCTGATGCTTTTAGCAGAATTGCTGTGAAGTATGGCTTAAGTAAGAGCGAATCAAATAAAATGATTGCACAATCCGTTAAAGGTTCTATGGATATGATTAGTAAAAGTAATTCTAATCCGACCGACTTAATGGATGAAGTATGTTCACCAGGTGGTAGTACGATTAAAGGACTACTTGCATTGAAAGAAAATGGCTTTGAAAAGGCTATTGATAAATGTTTTGATGCCACTCAAGATAATTAACTTGTGAGGAGGCTTAAATATGGCTTTACCAATTTATATCCAAATTCATAATGAAATTAGAAAAAACATTGAAAATGGTACTTGGAAGTTGGGGATTAGAATTCCTTCCGAAAGAGAATTATCTTCACAATTTAATGTTAGTAGAATGACTTTACGTCAAGCAATTCAAACTTTAGTTGATGAAGGAATTTTAGAACAGCGTGTAGGTTCTGGGACTTTTGTTGCTAATGAGAAAGTGCAAGAAAAAATGTCCGGGGTTACTAGTTTTACAGATATTATGTTAGCTCAAGGAAAAGAACCTTCTAGTAAGACGATTTCTTACCATTCATTAGAACCATCTTTGAGTGAAATTGAAAAACTTAAAATAAACCAAAGTGAGAAAGTTGTTAGGATGGAAAGAATTAGATATGGTGATGGGTTGCCTATATGTTTCGAAATTGCTACGGTTCCAGAAAAAATAGTTCAAAATTTAAGTAAAAATGATGTGACTAATTCATTTTATGCTTCTTTAAAGCACAAACTAGGTTTAATTCCTAAAGTGTCTAAACAAACAGTTTCTGCGACATTAGCATCTGAAAAGATTGCTGATTATTTGGATATTAAAAAAGGGGATGCAATTTTGTTGTTGCGTCAGACCACTTCATTACAAAATGGTGAACCTTTTGAATATGTTAGAACTCAATATGTTGGTGAACGTTTTGAATTCTATTTAGATAGTAAAAAGAGTACTCTTGAATGAATCTATTCATGAGTACTCTTTTTGTTTTGTTTTTTAACCAAGTAGATGAATTTTGGTAGTGCTAGCATTCTATTAAACCGAGATGGCTGTTTGATTAATCGATATAACCATTCAATATTATGTTTGATCCAAAACTGTGGTGCTCTATCTGTATGTCCAGATAAAACATCAAAACTACCACCTAATCCAATCCACAAACTATTTAATTTATTCTTATATTTAAATATAAAATCTTCTTGTTTAGGAAAACCTAATGCTACAAATACCATATCAGGTTTTTTGTTAATGATATCTTTAGCTATTATCTCATCATTTTTAAAATATCCATCTCGTAGACCTTTTATTTCTAAATTTGGATATTTATTCATTAATATTTTTTTTAGGTCTTTAATTACTTCTGGTTTGGCTCCTAAAAAATATGCTGATTTATTATTTTTATTACCCCAAGCTAGTAAGTCTAATAGGACATCATAGCCAGTGATCCTTTCAGGCATATTATGACCTAAAATTTTTGCTCCTTTTAGGATACCAACACCATCAGGTACTAAGTAATTAGCAGCTTTTACTTTTTTACTGTATTCAGGATGATCTAAAGCATAAGTTATAATTTCTGGATTAGCTGTTACTACAAATGTATTTTCTTTATTATTAATTCGATCTTTTATGTTATTTAGGAAATCCTTAAAAGTTGTATTTAAAAAATTAAATCCTAAAATATTAGTTTTATTATTTTTCATTTTTTTCCTTTCGAAGTGAATTATATATGAATATTTCTTTAATTAATGATAAAATAAAAGACAATAAAAAGCGATAATATTAGGAGGATTTAGTTAAATATGGCAGTAAATTTTGATAATTTGACATTGCACACGGATGCATACGAACTTAGTATGATGCAAACGTATTTTCAACAAGGCTTACAAAATCGTCATAGTGTATTTGAAGTTTATTTTAGAAAAATGCCATTTGGAAATGGATTTGCAATTTTTGCAGGTCTAGAACATGTTATTAACTATATTAATAATATCAAATTTACAGATGATGATATTGATTTTTTGAGAAAAGATGGTAATTATAGTGAAGACTTTTTATCATATTTAAAGAATTTTCATTTCACAGGAACCATTCGTTCTGCTGTTGAAGGTGACTTGGTCTTTAATAATGAGCCCATTATGCAAGTTGAAGGTAATGTTTGTGAATGTCAATTAGTTGAAACTGCAATTTTAAATATTGTTAATTATCAAACATTAATTGCTACGAAAGCTGCCAGAATTAGATTAGCATGTGGTGATGATTCACTTATGGAATTTGGTAGTCGTCGTGCTCAAGAAACTTCTGCTGCATTTTGGGGAGCTCGTGCTACTTACATCGGTGGATTTGATGCCACTTCAAATGTACTTGCAGGTAAGGCATTTAATATCCCAGTAAGTGGTACTCATGCACACTCATTAGTAGAATTCTTTCAAGATGATTATTTAGCATTTAAGGCTTATGCTGAAAGTCATTATAATTGTGTTTTCTTAGTAGATACCTTTGATACGCTTAAGAGCGGAGTCCCTAATGCCATTAAGGTAGCTAAAGAAATGGGTGATAAAATCAACTTTGCTGGAGTTAGAATTGATTCTGGTGATATGGCTTATTTATCAAAAAGAGTTCGTGAGATGTTAGATGAAGCCGGTTTTCCTAATGCTAAAATTGTCGCATCAAATGATTTGGATGAAAAAACTATTACCAGTTTAAAAATGCAAGATGCAAAAATTGATGTATGGGGAATTGGAACCAAATTAATCACAGCTTTTGATCAACCAGCTTTAGGTGCTGTTTATAAGATGGTTTCTGTAGAAAATGATGAAGGCAAGATGATTGATACTATCAAATTATCTAATAATGCTGAAAAAGTTTCTACGCCTGGTAAAAAACAAGTTTGGCGTATTACTGAAAAGAAAGATGGAAAATCTGAGGGAGATTATATTACATTTAGTGATGAAGATCCTAGAAAACAAGATAGTTTGTATATGTTTCACCCTCAATTTACTTATATTAATAAAACTTTAAATGATTTTGATGCTAAACCACTGTTACAAACTATTTTTAAAGATGGAAAGTTAGTATATAATCAGCCTAGTTTATCAGAAATAAAAGATTTCTCTACTAAAGCTTTATCTTCATTATGGCCTGAATATAAACGTGAGTTGAACCCACAAGAATATCCAGTTGATTTATCTTTGAATTGTTGGAACAATAAAATGAATATTATTAAAAATGTACATGAAAAAATTAAGAATAGAAAAGGTGAATTTTAATGCGTTCAATGCAAAAGCAAATTATTGACGACTTAAAAGTAAAGCCATCAATTGATCCAAAACAAGAAATTAGAAATAGAATAAACTTTCTAAAAAGTTACATGAAAAAGTTTTCATTTTTAAAATCATTAGTATTAGGCATTTCTGGTGGTCAAGATTCAACATTAACTGGTAAAATTGCTCAATTGGCTATTAGTGAACTTAGAAAAGAAACTGGAAACGGTGACTATAAATTTATTGCTGTTAGACTGCCTTATGGTAAACAAGCTGATGAATCAGACGCTATGGATGCAATTAAATTTATGAATGCTGATATTGTAATTAGAGTTGATATTAAATCAATGGCTGATTCTGCCGTTGCTGCTGTTGAAGAAGATGGTCCTGAAATTTCAGACTTTAATAAAGGCAATATTAAAGCTCGTGAAAGAATGATTGCTCAATATGCAATTGCAGGACAAGAATCTGGTGCTGTACTTGGTACTGATCATGCTGCTGAAGCAATTTCAGGATTTTATACTAAATTTGGAGATGGAGCTGCTGATATTACACCAATTTTTGGTTTAAATAAACGTCAAGGTAAGGAGCTTTTAAAACTATTAAACGCCCCTGAACATCTATATGAAAAAGTGCCTACTGCTGATTTAGAAGACAATCGTCCCGCATTACCTGATGAAGCTGCTTTAGGTGTTCGCTACGATGATATTGACGATTATTTAGAAGGTAAGGATGTTTCTGATAAGGTCGCTTCAATCATTGAGAATCGTTACAAAAATACAGCTCATAAGCGTCACTTGCCTATTAATATTTATGATAATTTTTGGAAATAGAGAGGATTTTTAATAATGAAAAAAAACAAAATGCCAATGTATGCTTCACTATTATCAGACTTAATTTCTGGTACTAATGAAACTGGAGAAAAAATGAGTAAAGATTATGAACCACTTGAAGCAGCAATGGAGAAAAATGATTTAAGTAATATTGATTTAAAATCTACTAAAGATACCTTTCAAAATGGTACTGATACTTATAAAACTTATTTAGATCAATTAAATGATGCTGACGTTCCTGCTAAGGCGTTAGGAATGCATTCTAACCTAAAATCTGCATATGCTAACTATGTAAAGGGATGCCAAGATATGGTGGATAGCATCAAAGGTGATTCAATTGATAATGATGCTTTTAAATCCGCTGGTGACTTACAACAAGCAAGTATTGAAAAAGTATTTAAGTACGCACAAAAGATTATGATGACTGCTTAATTTATAATTAAAAGTAGTTGGCAATTTTTATTGCCAACTACTTTTTTTGACAAAAAATTCGATGATATAATATTTATAGTTAATTTAATTAAAGGGGATTATCAATCTTGGATTCTAAAATTACAAAAGTAGTTGCTAAAAATTTAAATAATTTTACAGTAAAACAAATTAATGCGGTTTTATCTATGCTAACTTCTGGTAATACAGTTCCCTTTATTGCTAGATATCGTAAAGAACGAACTGGAAATTTAGATGAGGTAAAAATTCGTTCGATTGAAGATGAAAATACAAGAGTTACTAATTTGTTTAATCGCAAGGACGAAGTAATCAAGTTAATTAAAGAACAAAATAAATTAACCGATCGTTTATATAATGACATTATTGATGCAGAGACTTTACAACAAGTCGAGGATTTATATTTGCCTTATAAAAAGAAACGTATGACTAAAGCTGATATTGCTAAACAACAGGGATTAGAACCTTTAGCCCAAAAGATATTATCGTACGATGATTCTTTTGATCAGCAAGCAGCATCTTTTATTGATATAAATAAAAAATTAAATAGTAAAGGAGATGTTTTGTCAGGAGTTCATGAAATATTGGCAGAATATTTTGGCAATGCTGCTAAATATCGTGATTGGATTCGTAAATATACTAATAGTACCGGTCTTTTAACTAGTAAAATAAAAAATAATGCTAAAAATAAAGATGATGATCAAGTATATAAAAATTATTATGAATTTGAAATCCCCATTAAAAAAGCTAAAAGTTATCAAATCTTGGCAATCAATCGTGGTGAAAAAGAAAAAATACTAACAGTTAAAATAGTTGTTAATAAAGACAAAATTTTTAAATACCTATCAAACCATATTAATGGTAATATGCATGGAAAAGCAGCTGATTTTATTGAAAATAGTTATCAAGATGCTTATAATCGTTTTATTAAGACTGCAATAAATCGAGAAATTAGGAATCAAATGACTGAAGTAGCTGATGAACATGCCATTCAAATTTTTGGTAAAAATTTATATAATTTATTAATGCAATCTCCATTAAAGGGTAAAGTAGTCATGGGTTTTGATCCAGCTTATAGAACTGGATGTAAATTAGCAGTTATTGATGTAAATGGTAAATTCTTGGATAAGTTAGTCATTTATCCCCATGCACCGGCTAGTAAAAACGAACGTGAACATGCCTTAAAACAATTTATTGATTTTATTAAAAAGAATCATGTTGAAATGATTGCAATTGGGAATGGCACTGCTAGTCGTGAATCAGAACAATTTGTGATTAAAGCAATAAAAAAAATAAGCTGGCCGATTTATTACGTAATTGTAAATGAAGCTGGAGCTTCCGTATATTCTGCTAGTCAATGTGCTCGTGATGAATTTCCTAATTTTCATGTTGAAGAACGCTCAGCAGTAAGTATTGGAAGAAGGCTTCAAGATCCGTTAGCTGAATTAATTAAGATTGATCCTAAATCAGTTGGTATTGGTCAATATCAACATGATCTGCCGGAAAAACAATTAGACCATAAACTTGATCGCATCGTTGAAACAGCTGTAAATAAAGTAGGGGTTAATGTTAATACCGCTAGTGTGGAACTTTTAACACATGTTTCTGGGATGAATAAAAATGTTGCAAATAAATTAGTGTCTTATCGTAATGAAAATGGTGAATTTAATAATAGAAAATCTTTGGCAAAAGTTCCTAGATTAGGTAAGAAAACTTATGAGCAAGCAATTGGTTTTTTAAGAGTTATTGATGGTGATAATCCTTTAGATAATACTGATATTCATCCTGAAAGTTATTCAATTGCTAAAAAAATAATTAATATGACTCATATGGATTTAAATATGATGGGAACAAATCAGATGAAGGAAAAATTAAATTCTATTGATATTGCCAAATTTATTAATGATAATCATTTAGGTTATGAAACGGTAAAAGATATTTATCAAGGACTAATTAAGCCGGGTAGAGATTTTCGTGATAATATGCCTAAACCAATATTAAAACAGGATGTATTGAAAATTGATGATCTATATAAAGGTTTAAAATTACAAGGAACTGTTCGTAATGTTGTTGATTTTGGAGCTTTTATCGATATTGGTGTAAAGCAGGATGGATTGGTTCATATTTCTAATATGAGTAATAAGTTTATTTCAGATCCCAATACAATTGTTTCAGTTGGTGATATTGTGACAGTTTGGATTAAAGATATTGATATTGATCGCGGTCGAATTCAGTTAACGATGATCAATCCAACACAAAATGGATAAAATATGACAGATAAAGAATTGCAGTTATTAGTAGAAAAAACTTCTTTAAGTTATTTTGCTAAAAAGTTTAATCATAAGGCTTATTTTAATAATAGATTGAAAACCACTGGTGGTAGATACCACATTCAATCTCATAATATTGATATTAATCCTAAAATGTTAGAAGAACATTCATATCAAACATTAGTAGGGGTAGTAAAACATGAGTTATGTCATTATCATTTGCATTTAGCAGGTTATTCTGGTAAACATAATACAGTTGCATTTAAACAAATGTTAAATGCAGTTGGTGGTTCTAGATATGCACCTGCTCCTAAAAATAAGAATACATTGAAATATGTATGTAGTAATTGTGGACAAATTTATTTAAGAAAAAGAAGAATTAATACGAATCGCTATGTATGTAGCAAATGTTATGGAAAATTAATTAAACGGGGATGATTTATTTGGATAAGAAGTTAATTGTTAGAGTTCCAGCCACTTCATCTAATTTAGGTGCTGGTTTTAATTCTTTAGGAATTGCTTTTCATTTATACTATACAGTAATTGTTGAAGAAGAAATGGATGAATGGCAAGTTAATCATGCATTGGGTAAAAATATTCCACATGACAAAAATAATCTTATCGTCAAGACAATTTTGTCAATTGATCCTAATATTCATCCACATCAATTGACCGTTATGTCAGACGTTCCAATGGAAAGAGGAATGGGTTCTAGTACGACTGCATTAGTAGCTGGTATTAAAATTGCTAATGCTTTAGGGCACCTAAATTTATCTCTAGATGAGCAAATTGACATAGGAGCAAAATTAGAAGGACATCCTGAAAATGTTACCTCTGCAATTTTAGGTGATTTAACCATTTCCACTTTTGATGGTGATAGATGTACTACTGTAAAAGCATCGATGCCTAAAAATATTTCTGTTTTAATGTTTATTAATAAACATTCTGTAGCATCTAAACAAGATTTACCAAAAACAATTAATTTTGATGATGCTATTCAATCAAGTAGCTTTGCTAATGTATTCGTTGCTTCCATTATGAGTGGTGAGTGGAGCAAAGCAGCTGAAATGATTGAAAAAGATAAGTTTCATGAACATTATCGTGAAAAAGATGTGCCAGAATTAAGTACGATTAGAAAATATGCGCATGATATTGGAATTCGTGGTACTTATATTAGTGGGGATGGTCCTACTATTGCTACATTTGGAACTGAAAATGAATTATATCAATTAAGGGATGTTTTAAATAGTCATCATTTAGATGGCGACTTAAGAGTTTTAAAAATTGATTATGATGGAGCCTCAGTTAGAGGAGAATAATTGAGACTTACTACAAATAAATTTGTCAAATTAATATAAATTGACTATAATATTATTTGTAGTTGATTAAGCGGCCATGGCGGAATTGGCAGACGCGCAAGATTAAGGATCTTGTCGGGAATTATCTCGGTGGAAGTTCGAATCTTCTTGGCCGCATAAATAAAAAGGTACCTTCGATAATTTCGAAGGTACCTTTTTATTTATTAATATGATGTAGCAGCAGTATTATTAGTATTGTCGCTAGTTGAATTTGCACTATTATCACTAGTAGTATCTTGAGTATTATTTAAAACGCTAGAAGTACTTAAGCCTAATGTTTTTCTAATATCATTTGAAACATTTAATAACTCTTGTTGTGTTGGTACTTCATAGTCAACACCATTAACCATTGCAGATTCACCTTGAAGAGTTTGTGATTTAATATGATGAGTTGCATCGCCATATCTTTCGCGTAATGCAACCATATCATCAAACTTCATATCGGTTTTAAGTTTACCTGAAATGGAGTTTAATATTTCTTTATATCTTGGGAATGAAGAAATATTCATCCCTTTAATTACTAATTTTTGTAGAACTTGTCTTTGTCTAGTTTGACGACCATAGTCACCTGCAGGATCTTGATGACGCATTCTTGAATAATCAAGAGCTTGAGCACCATTAAGAGTTACTGTTTGACCCTTAACAACGTTGGCATTTCCATATTTGAAAGTTAAAGGAGGAGTAACAGTAACACCACCAACAGCGTTGACCATTTGTTCTAGTCCACCCATGTTAATAATTGCGAAGAAGTCGATTGGAACATTTAATAAGTTTTGAACAGTTTGAACAGCACTGGAGGCACCACCAATTGAATATGCAGCATTAATTTTTTCATAAGGTTGTGAGTCTCCAGGAACAGTTACTTTTGTATCACGAGGAATACTTGTTAAATGAATGGTTTCTGATTTAGGATTAACTGTTGCTAAAATCATAGTATCAGTTCTTCCTGTATCATTACGTCCTAGTGCACCAGTATCAGTTCCTAAAAGTAAAATTGAGACTGGCTTATTTTGAGCGATAACATTAGAAACATTTCTTTCTTTATGTTCAACACCTGGTTCATATGCTTTGTTAGCAGCTGATTTCATATTTGTATAGACATTGTAAGCGAAAATCAATCCTAACACTAATAATATTAGAAATATAAAGAATGCAATCCAAGCACCACGATGCTTTTTTTTCTTAAAATGAGGCTGATTATTTTGTGTTCTAGAGTATGCTTTATTTTTATCATTATTGTTTTGCATGTTTTAGTCATTACTCCTTTTATTTAAATGTGATCAAAATACTAATAGTTTATATTATAAGCGCATTTTATCAAAAAAAAATAAATTTCTCGATATTTTTTATATATATAAAGGTTATGATATAATTTTATCGTTTGATTGATAAACGATTTTTCTAATAAATGCACTTAAGTACGTAGTTTATCAATTTTTATATAATTTGTAAATTTATAAGGAGCGATATTTGTTTTGAAAAAAACTTTTTTGTATGTTTTGATATCTACATTTATGTTTAGTTCAATGGAAATTGCACTAAAAAGTGTAGGTAATGCTTTTAGTCCTATCCAATTAAATTTAATTCGTTTTTTTGTTGGAGGATTAGTTTTACTACCAATTGTTTTAAAAAATAAAAATACTGTTAATAACAATAAATGGAAAAGTCTAGGTATATTTTCCCTGACTGGTTTTTTATGTGTTGTATTTAGTATGACACTATATCAATTAGCAATTGTTTATGATCAAGCTGCAACGGTAGCAGTTTTATTTAGTTGTAATCCAGTTTTTGCAATATTATTTGCTTTTATTATTTTGCGAGAAAAAATTAATCGATTAGGTTTAATATCATTAGTTATTTCGATAATTGGTTTATTAATTATTGTTAATCCAGCCAATTTAACTAATCCTTTAGGTTTAACTTTAGCTTTAGGTTCAGCTTTGACTTTTGGTCTATATAGTATTGTATCTCGTTGGGGCTCATTTGTGAGCGGATATGGTGGATTAGCTTTAACTTGTTATACTTTTTTGGCAGGATCTATAGAACTATTTGTGTTAATTTTAATTACCCACATTCCATTTGTTGCTAATTTTATGAATTCAGTTTCATGGTTGAAGTCATTTGCTAATACACCAGTACTACAAAATGTTAACCTTCACTATTTTTGGATGTTACTATTCATCTGTGTATGTGTTACTGGTGGTGGATTTGCCTTTTACTTTTTAGCAATGGATCGAGCAGGGGTTTCAATTGCTTCATTAGTGTTCTTTATTAAACCTGGGCTAGCACCTATACTTGCAATGATGTTAATCGGTGAGAAAATTAGTTTAAATACTTGGATTGGAATTATTGTAATTTTAATTGGTTCTGTAATAACATTTATTGGTAGTCAGCTTGAACAAAAGGAATCTGATTTAAAAGAATAAATAAAAGAGATGATAATATGTCATATTTAGTAATTATGCGACATGGTGAAAGTGAGGCCAATCGAGATAAAATATTTACTGGTTGGAATGATGTTCCTTTAACTGCAAAGGGAATTGAACAAGCACATTATGCTGGTAAATTAATTGAAGAATTGAATATTGATTTCGATGATGTTCACACATCATTTTTAATGCGTGCAATCGATACTGCACATATTGTCTTAAAAGAGATTCATCAAGAATATATTAATGAACATAAAACATGGCGACTTAATGAACGTCATTATGGTGCTTTGAGAGGTAAGCAAAAAAGTTATATTAAAGAAAAATATGGTGAAAAACAATTTAAGTTATGGCGTCGTAGTTTTTCAGCAGTACCTCCACTACTGAAAAAATTAGATAACGAATTACGCTACGAAAAAATTGGGGTCAAAGAACCACGTGGTGAAAGTTTAAAAATGGCTTATAAAAGAATATTAAGCTATTGGATCGATGGTATTGCACCAAAACTATTAGATAATCATAATCAATTAATTGTTGCTCATGGATCTACTTTAAGGGCTTTAATTAAATACCTAGATAAAATATCAGATAAAGATATTGATAAAGTAGAAGTACCTAATGGCAAACCAATTGTCTATGAATTTGATAGTCGTTTAAATATAATTAGTAAAAAAATGATGAAATAAAAAAGCAATGATAAAAAATCATTGCTTTTTTATTTCATCATTTTTATTTTTCATAGAAGGCAAGTGTACCCATTGGATCCCATGGATCTAGTACAACTGGGTCTTTTGCTTGGGCATCTTTTAATTCATCTGATAAGTATTTCTTGTTAATAACAACTTGGTATGCAAAACGTCTGAACCATGATTCGCTCATTACAAAGTAACCTTTTGTACCAACTTTGTTCCCCCATGAGTTTTCAACTTTCCATTTAGTGGGTTGACCATCAACAATATCAACACCAGTTAATACCATTGCATGATCCATAACACTTTCTTTGTAGTCTAATTGTTCTGCTTTTGAAAGTGATAAGTCAGTATCGAATAATTCATCTTTTGAGTATAATCCATCATCCATAATACCCATTTTTCTATCTGAATTTTGAACAACATCACTACCAAACCAAACACTTTCACCATTTTGAATTTGTTTAATTGCTAATTTTTCAAAAGTATCAATATCAATATTCAAATGTTTAACTTGGCGGCCACCAACAACATTACCTAACATATCAATTGTGTATGTTTTATTATATGGTTTATCATCAGTAGGGGAATTAATGAATGATACGTAATCTTCTAAGTTTAGGTTTACATATTTATCAAAGAATTTATTTGGTGTTAAATTCTTATCAATATGATAATTTTTATCATGATCACGATATTCAAAATTAAATTCTTTAGTAGGTTCACCTAATGTATAAACTAAAATACGATAAATATCATTTAACATTTCATCCTTAGCGCTTTCAACATCTGAACCATCTTTAACTAGTTTACGTAGTTGAATAGCATCTTTTCTTAACTTAAGATTTAAAACTGAATTTAAGTCAGTAGTATCATTACTATTAAATGTTTCAGGCATTGCTGATTGAGGAACAACTCCGTATTTTTCAATAACAGCACATAGCATGTCCCATTGACCACCATCTTGTTGAGGAGTTTCAAGTAACCATGCTACTCTTCTTGAAGTTAGTGGTTGATCTGCGGTTTTAATAATATTTTCTAAGAACCAATTTGATTTTTCAAATTTATCCCAGAAGGTAGTGTAAATTTGAGATAATTCAAAATCACCATTTAAATTAAAGTTTTTAGCTAAATTATGTCTCATAGTGTTTAATGCAGCGAAAATCCAGCAACGACCACTATGCTTTTGATTAGAAACTTCACCAGTATCCAATTCTAATGAAAATACGGGATCCATTTTACTTACAGAACTATAATTAGAAGATGTTTTAGCAACACCGTCATGACTTATAGCACGTTGTAAGATTTTAGCTTCTTTACGATTATCTAAATCTTGTTGGTACTTTTTAACATTGTCTAAACTAATACTCTTTCCCATGATAATTCCTCCTTATATACTTTAATATTATAGACCTTTTTTCTAATTTTATAAATGCAAATCCCAATAAAAAGACCCAATTACTTTTTTGTAATTGGGTCTTTTTATTAAAATTAAATTAGAAACTATCTTGCTTGATAAGTTTTAGAACCATTTTCGTCACCAACAATAACGGTATTTACCATATCTAAAAATAATCCATGTTCTACAATTCCAGTTAAATTATTTAAAATTTGTTCTAGTTCATGTGGGTGTTCTATTGAATGCATTTTTAAATCAATAATGTAATTATCAGCATGAGTAAGAACGTGTCCACCTTTAGCATTAGTTCGAAATTGTGGTTGGTATCCCATGTCATCTAATCTTTTGAATAGATGGGTACTTCCATAGGGTGTAACTTCAAGTGGCAAAGGAAATGATCCCAAGTTTTTGGCAATTTTAGTTTTATCAACAATCCAAATATTCTTCTTAGAATTTATGGCAACAATTTTTTCTCTTAAGTGTGCAACACCGCCACCTTTAATTCCTTGAAAATTTTCATCAATTTGATCAGCTCCGTCAACTGTCAAATCAATATGATCAACATCATCGATGCTTTTTACATCAATACCTAAGTCACGAGCCCTTTTGGCGGATCGATTAGAAGTAGGGACACCAATTATGCGAAGTCCTTCTTTAGCAACTCTTTTTCCTAATGCATCTAAAAGATATTTAACTGTAGAACCAGTTCCTAGTCCAACTGTCATACCATCTTTAATATACTTAACAGCTTCTTGACCAGCTACTTGTTTCATTAATTCTTTATCCATAATCTTTGCCCCTCTAAAATATTGGTAAATGAATGTGGGATAAGATAATACATTATCCAATTTAATTTTCGATTTAAGACTAATTTAACCTAATATGATTAAACTATTAGTTAATATAATTTTCTATTTTAATAGCATGTTTGTCAAATAAAATATTATGTTTATTATACTTAATATTTGCTATAAAATAGGTACTATAATTATAATATAAATAATAGGATGTGTATGTATGAAACGTGGATTTCAGATTATATCAAAATATAAAAATGATGATATTCATTTACCATATCGTGCAACTAAACAGGCTGCAGGTTATGATATTGAAAGTGCATGTGATTTTAAACTACCCTCAATTTGGAAAATAGGTTTTCTAAAGGTCTTGTGGGCAATTAAACATGAAAAATCTGTATCAGAAAAAGACATGCAAAAGGCTAAAGAAATTTTGAAACCATATTTAGTACCTACAGGTATTAAAGTTTATATGCAAAGCAATGAAGTTTTTATTATTGCTAATCGTTCTAGTGGTCCATTAAAGCGCAATATGGTATTGCCTAATGGAATTGGCGTGATTGATGCTGATTACTATAACAATGATAATAATGAAGGTGAATTATTCGTTCAATTAACTAATTTTGGTCTTACTGATCGTAAGATTAAAAAAGGTGAAAGAATTGGACAAGGAATCTTTATGCCATTTTTAACTGTTGATAATGAAGAAAATACAGGTGAAACTAGAACTGGTGGTTTTGGTTCATCTGGTAAATGATTTTTTAATGAAAGGTAATTATATTGGCTAAACCAAAAACTCAATTTGTTTGTCAAGAATGTGGATATATTTCACCTAAATATTTGGGTCATTGTCCTAATTGTGGTAAATGGAATACATTTGAAGAACAAACAACGCGAAAAGAAAATAATAGCTTGAAGTCCACTCGTAGAATGGATTTTAATGGGAAAAAATCTAAGCCAGAGTTAATTAGTGAGGTTTCTTATGATAAAGAAAATCGTTTTGAAACTGATTCTGATGAATTTAATCGTGTCTTAGGTGGTGGAGTAGTTCCAGGTTCATTAATATTAATTGGTGGGGATCCTGGAATTGGTAAATCTACATTACTTTTACAAATCTCTGGGCAATTAGGTAAAAAAAACCAAACTATTTTATATGTTTCTGGAGAAGAAAGTGCCAGCCAAATTAAAATTAGAGCTGAGCGATTAGGTGTTGAAGGCAAAAATTTGTATTTATATCCAGAAACAGATATGGGAGCTATTAAAAGTGCAATCGATGAATTAAAGCCCGATGCAGTAGTAGTTGATTCAGTGCAAACTATTTCTGAACCGGAAGTTGATTCAAGCATTGGTTCAGTTTCACAAGTACGTGCAATTACTTCTGATTTAATGTCGATTGCAAAAACTAATGGCATTACAATCTTCTTAGTTGGTCATGTTACTAAGGGTGGAGCAATTGCCGGCCCTAAGACTTTGGAACATATGGTTGATACAGTCCTGTACTTTGAAGGTGACATGCATCATTCATATCGAATCTTACGAGCAGTGAAAAACCGTTTTGGATCAACCGATGAGTTGGGAATCTTTGATATGCAAGAATCTGGATTAGAAGAAGTTGCTAATCCATCAGAAGTATTTTTAGAAGAAAGATTAAAAGATGCAACTGGATCTGCAATTGTAGTTTCAATTGAGGGAACCAGACCTATTTTAGTCGAAATTCAAGCTTTAATTACACCTTCAGTTTTTGGAAATGCGCAAAGAACTGCAACTGGTATTGATCGTAATCGAGTAGCAGTTTTAATGGCAGTTTTGGAAAAAAGAGCTGGTTTGATGTTACAGAATCAGGATGCATTTTTAAAAGCAGCTGGTGGTGTTAAATTGAACGAACCTGCAATTGATTTAGCTGTCGCAATTGGGATTGCTTCAAGTTATCGTGATGTTGGGACCAATGCAGCAGAATGTTATATCGGTGAAATTGGTTTAACTGGCGAAATTAGACGAGTAAATCGAATTGAACAACGAGTTGCAGAAGCTAAAAAATTAGGATTTAGTCGTGTTTTAGTCCCTAAAAATAATTTACAAGGTTGGAAAGTTCCTAATGGTATCGATGTTGTTGGAGTTTCAACTTTATCTGAGGCAATTAAGATAGCCTTGAGATAATTTGAAAGGAGATGAATAAGCAAAATGAAAGCTTTTGATAGATATACAGTTGTACAATTAATATTTATTATTGTTGGTGGTACATTAGGTATAATTTATTTACCAGTGCTATGGTTAACTATTTCTGTGGAAAACGTTAGTTTACTAAATAATGGTTTTGTTAATTCAATTTTAGGAGCCATTATTTTCTTCATATTATCTCTAATCTTTGGAAGAAGAATTGTTAAAACATTAAGTAAACTGGAAAAATATTTATCTAGTAAAAATCCATTTTATATTTTAATGGGCACGATTGGCATGATTATTGGCTTAGTTTTAGCTATTTTAATATCAATTGTATTATTCAGAACGCCATATTTCATAACCAATACTCTAATCCCAGCTTTACTAATGATTGTTTTTGGTTATTTGGGATTTGTTTTAGGAACTACTAGACTAAATGATTGGAATAAAATATTTCACTTTAGTTTAAAAAAAGCTACTAATACTTTTAGTAACAGTACGAAAAAAGAGAAAAGCTATAAAATTTTAGATACCAACATTTTAATTGATGGTCGTATCTATGAATTAATTAAAACTGGATTCTTAGAAGGAACATTATTAGTGCCTAAATTTGTATTGTATGAGTTACAATATATTGCTGATTCCAGTGATAGCGCTAAAAGAGTGCGTGGACGTCGCGGCTTAGATATTTTAAATAAGTTACAGACTGAAAAAATAATGCCAATTGAGATTACAGATAAAGACTATAAAGAAATTCCAGAAGTAGACAGTAAACTAATTCAACTAGCTAAAAATGTTGATGGTGAAATTGTTACTAATGATTATAACTTAAACAAAGTAATTAAATTTCAAAGAGTTAAGGTATTAAATATTAATGAACTAGCAAGTGCATTGAAACCTAGTTATATTCCAGGAGAACATCTTGAAGTTATGATCCTAAAGAAAGGGACCGAAAGAAGTCAGGGTGTAGCATATTTAGATGATGGAACAATGGTAGTTGTGGAAGAAGGTAAGAATTATCTTAATAAACGACTAACGGTTGAAGTGACAAGCTCCATTCAAACTGATGCTGGTAAAATGATTTTTGCTAAGATAATCAATAAGTAAACCTTCCATAAGAATTTTTTGAACTCTTTATTTTTATTAATAATAATTGTAAAATTATATTGATGCTATTTTACAAGAAGAGGAGAAATATCATTGGCTAATAAAAATATTCGTGTTAGATATGCACCAAGTCCTACTGGTCATCTACACATTGGTAATGCAAGAACAGCAATTTTTAACTACTTATTTGCTAGACATAACAAAGGTAAGTTTATTATTCGTATCGAAGATACCGATACGAAACGTAATGTAGCTGATGGTGAAAAAAGTCAGTTAGATAATTTAAAATGGTTAGGTTTAGACTGGGATGAAGGTCCTGATAAGCCTGGTAAATTTGGACCATATCGTCAATCAGAGCGTCGTTCAATTTATGATCCACTAATTCAACAATTGTTGGATGAAGATAAAGCATACTATTCGTACAGAACAGAAGAAGAACTTACTGCCGATCGTGAAGAACAACGTGCTCGTGGTGTTATGCCTCATTATGAATATGAATATGAGGGTATGACAGAAGAAGAAATTCAAAAATCAATGGCTGAATCAGAAGCAAAAGGCTTAAAACCAGTTATTCGTTTCAGAGTTCCTAAGAATCATACTTATGCTTGGGATGATATTGTTAAGGGACATGTTGAATTTAATTCAGATACTATTGGTGGAGATTTCGTCATTGTAAAACGTGATGGAATGCCTACTTATAACCTTGCCGTTATTATTGATGACCATATGATGAAAATTTCACACGTATTTAGAGGTGATGACCACGTTGCTAATACACCAAAACAATTAATGATGTATGAAGCATTTGGTTGGGATGCTCCTAAATTTGGTCATATGAGTTTAATTACAAGTGCAGGAACTGGTAAAAAATTAAGTAAACGTGATGAATCTATTATTCAATTTATTGAACAATATCGTGACCGCGGATACCTTCCAGATGCAATGTTTAACTTCATTACATTGCTAGGTTGGTCTCCAAAGGGTGAAGATGAAATCTTTAATAAGCAACAATTTATTAAGATGTATGATGAAAATCGTTTAAGTAAATCACCAGCTAATTTTGATAATAAGAAGTTAGAATGGATTAATAATCAATATGTAAAATCTGCGGATGAAGACGTTGTTGTTGATCTTGCTTTACGTCAATTAATTGATAAGGGCAATATTGAAAAAAATCCTGATTCTAAAACTGTTGAATGGGCACGTAAATTAATTGTTACTTATAAACAACAAATGAGTTTTATGGCTCAAATTAATTCAATGGCTTCAGTATTCTTTAATGAACCAGAAGAAATTTCTGGAGAAGCATTGGAAGAAATCAGCAATGATACTGCTCCAGTAGTATTGAAAGAATTTTCATCAAGAATTAAAGATGTTGCTATTTTTGACAAAGTTGAAATTCTTAAGACTATTAAATCAATTCAAAAAGACACTAAAATCAAAGGTCGTCAATTATGGATGCCAATTAGAATTGCAGTTACCCACGAAATGCACGGACCTGAACTTCCAGAATCTATTGAATTAATTGGTCGCAAAAAAGCATTAAAACATATTGATGAAACTTTAAAGCAAATTAATCAATAATAATATTTTATTAAAATATAAATTGGTCTTGTTAGATGATATTCTAATAAGACCTTTTTTGTTTGATAATGAAACTGAAAAAATGGCTTAAATTATGATAAAATAAACTAAAAGTATAAATAAGAAATAGGGGTGCCCAAATTGTTAAGGATCTATAATACATTAAGTCAACAAAAAGAAACATTTGAACCAATTAAGCCAAGAGTGGTTAATATGTATGTGTGTGGTCCTACAGTTTACAACTATATTCATATTGGAAATGCTAGAAGTGTAGTTGCATTTGATACTATTCGTAGATACTTTGAATATTGTGGATATCATGTTAACTATATTTCTAACTTTACTGATGTTGATGATAAGTTGATAAAGGCAGCTAATGATCAAAATATGTCAGTTATGGATTTAGCTGATAAATATATTGAAGCTTATAAAGAAGATGTAAAAGCTTTAAATGTAGAACCTGCTACCAACAATCCACGTGCTACTGATAATATTGAGGGAATTATTGATTTTATAAAAAAATTAGTTGATAAGGGATATGCTTATGAATCTGATGGAGATGTTTATTATCGTGCACGTAAGTTTAATGGATATGGAAAATTAGCTCACCAAAGTATTGATGATTTAGAATCTGGAGCTAGTCAGCATGTTAATGATGAAGAATTATCTAAAAAAGACGATCCAATTGACTTTGCTTTATGGAAAAAAGCAAAAAATGATGAAATTGCTTGGAATTCACCATGGGGAAAAGGTCGTCCAGGTTGGCATATTGAGTGTTCAGTTATGTCTACAAAATATTTAGGTAATACGATTGATATTCATGGTGGGGGAGAAGATTTAGAATTTCCTCATCATGAAAATGAACGTGCTCAGAGTGAGGCCAAAACCGGTAAAAAATTTGTTAATTATTGGATGCACAATGGCTTTGTTACTGTTGGAGATGAAAATGAAAAAATGAGTAAGTCTCTAGGTAATTTTGTAACTGTTCATGACATTATTAAGAATGTGGATCCACAGGTTGTGCGTTTTTTAATGTCTACTACCCAATACAGAAGACCTATTCAATATAATCAAGCCAATTTAGATGCTGCAGCCAACAACTTGAAAAAAATAAAAAATGCTTATAATAATCTAAATTATCGTTTAAAAGATGCTGATTCTTTTAATGATCCTAAAGTAGATCAAGAAGTTAGACAGATTCAAGCAGATTTTCAAGATGCAATGGATGATGATTTTAATGCACAAAATGGTATTGATTGTGTTTATGAATTAGCTAAACTGGGTAATGTATATGCAGAAAGGTCAATTGTTTTTGAACAAACAGTTAAATTAATATTGAAAAAATTAACCAAAATGGCATCAATCTTTGGTGTTAAGTTTGAAACTGATGAAGAAATCAATGATGACAAAATTAACAATTTGATTAAGGAAAGAGATCAAGCAAGAGCAGATAAAAATTTTGCTAGAAGTGATGAAATAAGAGCAATCTTGAAATCTAAGGGAATTATTCTAGAAGATACTGCCCAAGGAACAAGATTTAGAAGGGAATAATTTAATTAATGGAAGAACAAGTACCTAATTACAAACAATTGAATGGTATTGCTTTAGCTTATTTGGGTGATTCTGTATATGAAGTTTACATTAGAAAACATCTTTTAGCATTGGGCATTACTAAGCCCAATCGTTTACAAAAGACTGCCAGAAAATATGTTTCTGCTAAGGCACAAGCTGCTTTAATTGATTTAATGAACCAAGAACATATTCTTAGTGAAGAAGAGGAATCTGTTTTTAAACGTGGTCGTAACTGTAAAAGTTACACCCATGCTAAAAATACTAGTGTATTAACTTATCGTTACTCCACAGGTTTTGAGGCAATGATGGGTTATTTGTCATTAAGTGATAATAATGAACGTTTGCAAGAATTATCTAAGTGGTGTATTGAAAATGTTGATGCAGGGAGGCTAGAGTATGAAAAGTAATAATGATGAACAAAATCAAAGTGAGTTTATTATTGGTCGTCATCCAGTAGTATCTGCATTAAGAGGTAAACAAGAAATTAATAAAGTTTTCTTACAAAATGGTATTCATAAAGATGAAAAAAGTGTAGAAGAAATTATTAAACTAGCTAAGAAAAAACATTTAGTAATTTCAATGGTGCCTAAACAAAAGTTAGACCTATTATCTGATCATCAAAATCATCAAGGAGTGGTTTTATCAATATCTCCATATAAATATGCAAGTATTGATGATTTATTTGAATATTCAAAAAGCAATGATACTGAGCCATTCTTTTTAATTTTAGATAATATTGAAGATCCACATAATTTAGGATCTATTATTAGAACTGCTGATGCTGCTGGAGTTACTGGTATTATTATTCCCAAGCATCGTGCTGTTGGCTTAACTGCAACTGTTGCTAAAACTTCTGCTGGAGCGATTGAAAGAGTACCAGTTGCAAGGGTTACTAACTTAATTAATACTGTTAATGAACTAAAAGACCGTGGAGTCTGGATTTTTGGAACTGATATTAAGGGAAATGATTACCGTCATTGGGATGCTAAAGGATCATCAGCTGTAGTAATCGGGAACGAAGGAAAAGGAATTTCTCCATTACTTAAAAAAAATGTTGATGAGATGTTAACCATTCCTATGATAGGTAATCTTCAAAGCTTAAACGCTAGTGTAGCTGCTGGACTTTTAATGTATCAAGGATATAGTTCTAGACATCCACTATAGGATATTTTAAAAATGAAAAAACAATTATTGTTATTAGACGGATATAATATTATTGGTAATTGGCCAGAATTAAATCAGTTAAAGCTTGCTGATCGTCTAGCAGATGCAAGAGATGAATTAATATCAATCATTGCGGAATATAAAAAATATCGTGATTTAGATATTTCTATAATTTTTGATGCAATGTATGTTCCGGGGTTATCTAAGAAGGACACCAAACATAACTTAAATATTATTTGGACAAATAAAGATGAAACAGCTGATAGTTATATTGAGGCTTATGCTCGTCGTAAACAATCAAGGTTTGTTCAAGTGGTTGTGGTTACCAGTGATCAAGCAGAACAATGGACTGTTTTTTCAGCAGGTGCATTAAGAATTTCTGCAAGAGAATTGCTAAGGGACGTTAAGAGATCCAAACAAGAAATTAAAAGTCAGGTTAGCACTTATGCTAATAATTCATATGTTAGGAATAATCCTTGGTCTGGCAATCAACTAATGGAACTAGAAAAGTTGAGAGATAATCTTTCTAAATGATATTAAAATATTAATATTAATATTTTGGTATAGGTATCAAATCTTATTATGAGAACTTTAGTTCGCTTGTTCTTTAATTTTTATATGTGTAAATTAATTTTTATAAATTTTCGTAGGGAGAAATTATGAATAATTGTTTAATTGATTTACAACTTATTAAAAATTTTAAGAATGGACACGATGAATACTTTGATGAACTTTTTATAAAATATAAACCTATTGTTAAAAAGTTATGGCGACAATATTACTTTAATGATATTGATGAAGATGATTGGTTCCAAGAATCAAGAATTACGATGCTAAAAATTATTGATAAATTTGATATAAATCGTGGGACATCCTTTGGAATGCTTTATAAAAGAAGTCTTAAAAATCGTTTGTTTGATATATTAAGGAAAAGCAAAGCAAAAAAAAGAATGCCCATCGATAAGAAAGTATCATTTAATGTTAATGAGGAATACTATAGTAACTGTGTTGAAGATTGTAGAAGATTAAATCCAGAATTTTCTTTAAAAATGGATGCAGTTAGGAAAAAATTAGTTACCCGTTGTTCTATGTTTGAAAAAGAATTATTATTTAAAATGTCTAGTTCTAAATTAGAATCTGATGATTATCAGTTAGTTAAGTTTAAACAAATTAATAAGATTAATGATGAACAATTTAGAAATTGTTGTTCTAGAATAAAAAATAAACTTAAAATTATTTTGGTAGAAGAAGGTATTTTAAAGGATGATCGTAAAATTGACGATTAAATTTTAAAATGATATTATTTATCTATCAGTTCAGGAGGGTATGCCTTGCCACAAAAGAAGGTTTCATTAGCATGTGAAGTTTGTGGTTCAAGAAACTATACAACTAATGTTAAGAAAGATCATACTAAGCGTTTAGAAATTAAAAAGTATTGTAAAAATTGCAATACATCAACAATTCATGAAGAAACATTTTAATACGGGGGAAATTACAAATGAAGTTAATTAACTTTTTTAAAAGTGTTGGCACAGAAATGAAATTAGTTGTATGGCCAAATAAACATCAAACAAGAATTGATACTTCAACTGTTGTTGGAATGTCAGTTGTTTTCGCAATTTTCTTTGCAATTATTGATTGGGCTATTCAATCAGGTTTAACATTTATTTAATTAAATATTTAATTAAAATAAAATAAATGATATTATGTAATTAATGCGGAACTTCGTTTAGGCGAAGTTTTTTTGTTTGGAAAAAATTAAAAGGAGCTAAATTTCAATGGAATCAACACAAAAACAATGGTATGTAATTCATACTTATTCTGGATATGAAAACAAAGTAAAAACCAATTTGGATTCTCGTAAAGAATCAATGGGAATGGAAGACTATATTTTTCAAGTAGTAGTTCCTGAAACTGAAGAACACGAGGTAAAAGATGGTGTTGATAAAGTTAAAATGGATAAAACATTCCCTGGATATGTTTTAGTTGAAATGGTTATGACAGATAAGGCTTGGTATATCGTAAGAAATACCCCAGGTGTTACTGGATTTATCGGTTCACATGGACAAGGTAGTAAACCAACTCCATTACTTCCAGATGAAGTAGATTACATTTTAAGTCAATTAGGTGTAGAAAAGAAACATCAAGATTTAGATGCTGAAGTTGGCGATACAATTACAATCATTGATGGTGCCTTTGCTAACTTGACTGGTAAAATTGTTGAAAAAGATGAAGAAAAAGGTAAATTGAAAGTTGATATTGACATGTTTGGTAGAGAAACAACTGCTGAACTTGATTTCAATCAAGTTAAGCCAATTAGATAATTTAGGGTTGTATAAATTATTTAAACATGATATATTGTATTTTGTATGTTTATGCATACTTGTTGTGGGAGGAGAAATCTAATCTCCAATTTTTACCACACACGGACTTAAGGAGGTATGTCTCGTGGCTAAAAAAGTAGCTAACGTAGTTAAATTACAAATTCCTGCGGGTAAAGCAACACCTGCTCCTCCAGTTGGACCTGCATTGGGTCAAGCTGGAATCAACATTATGGGATTCACTAAGGAATTCAATGCACGTACTGCTGATCAAGCAGGCATGTTAATTCCTGTTGTTATTTCTGTATATGAAGATCGTTCATTTGATTTCATTACTAAAACTCCACCTGCTTCAGTATTATTGAAAAAGGCTGCTGGTGTTGAACATGGTTCTGGTGAACCAAATTCTAACAAGGTTGCTAGTGTAACTAGTGACCAAATTAAGGAAATCGCCGAAACTAAGATGAAAGATCTAAACGCAGCTGATGTTGAAGCCGCAATGCGTATGATCGAAGGTACTGCTCGTAGTATGGGATTCACTGTTGAAGGTTAATTTCATATTCAACATGTAAGTACCATAACACCTGACTAATTCAGATGTTATGTGGGAGGTTTATCCGTTACAACCACAATTGCAAGGAGGAAAACACAGATGGCTCAAAATAGAAGAGGTAAAAAGTATCAAGATGCTTTAGAACAAGTAGATCGTAATAAATCTTACTCAGTTGAAGAAGCAGTTGAACTTGTTAAAAAAATTGATTTTGCTAAATTTGACGCAACTGTTGAAGTTGTATTTAATTTAGACGTTGACACAAAACAAGCAGATCAACAATTACGTGGTGCTGTTGTCTTACCAAACGGTACAGGTAAAGACCAAAAAGTTGTTGTATTTGCTAAGGGTGACAAGGCTAAAGAAGCTGAAGAAGCTGGCGCAGATGTTGTTGGTGAGGCTGATTTAGCTGAAAAAATCCAAAATGGTTGGTTAGACTTTGATGTTGCTATTGCAACACCAGACATGATGGCTCAAGTTGGTCGTTTAGGACGTGTTCTTGGACCAAAAGGTTTAATGCCTAACCCTAAGACTGGTACAGTTACTATGGACGTTAAGAAAGCTGTTTCTGATTCAAAATCAGGTAAAGTTACTTACCGTACTGACCGTGATGGTAATGTTGCAGTTATTATTGGTAAGTCATCATTTGATGCTGAAAAATTAGTTGGTAACTTCAAGACAATTGAAGATTTAATTGTTAAGAATCGTCCAGCTTCTGTAAAAGGTTCATACATTACTAACTTATCAATTTCAACTACATTTGGCCCTGGTGTCAAAGTTGATCTTGACTCATTCTAAAGTTAAGTAATTAATTTGGAATTTAAAAATCCCTATTGACCATATTTTGATTATGTGGTAAATTATTATTGCTAATTAAATATGACTTCTACCTAAGACTTGGGTGGTATTTAATACCTTAATATCCTGACGAGGACTTTAAAACGGTTTCTCTATGTCTGGGTAGGCATGGGGATTTTTTATTAAATCCCAAAAAAATTTGGGAGGTGAAATAATGCCAAAGAAAGCAGTTATTGATGCTAAAGCTAAACGAGTAGAAGCTGTTACTGAAAAATTTAACAATGCTACTTCTGCTATCATTATTAACTATCGTGGATTAAACGTTGAAGAAGTTACTGATTTACGTAAACAATTACGTGATTCAAACGTTGCTTTCAATGTTATTAAGAACAACATCGCTGTTCGTGCTTCTAAAGAAGCCGGATACGAAGAATTAGGTGATTTATTTAAGGGACCTACAGCCGTAGCATTCTCTGATGAAGATCCTATTGCTCCAGCTAAAATTTTAAAGAATTTTGCTGATAATACTGATGCTGTTGAACTTAAAGGTGGAGTTCTTGAAAATAAGGTTGCTAGTCTTGACGAAATTGAAGAATTTGCTTCACTACCAAGTCGAGAAGAATCTATTTCTACTCTTGCCAACATCTTACAAGCACCTGTTCGTAAATTTGCTATTGCAGTTAAAGCAGTTGCCGAAAAAGATGATGGAGACGCAGCTTAGTTTCTAAATAAAAATTATAACTATCCAAATTGGAGGAAAATAAAATGGCTTTTGATAAAGACAATATTATTGAACAAATTAAAGAAGCTTCAATCACAGACCTAAACGACTTAGTTAAGGCAATTGAAGAAGAATTCGACGTTACAGCAGCTGCTGCTGCACCAGCTGCAGGTGCTGCTGATGGTGGTGCTGCTAAAGATTCATTCGACGTTGAACTAACTGAACCAGGTAACCAAAAGGTTAAGGCTATCAAGGTAGTTCGTGAAATTACTGGTAAGGGTCTAAAAGACTCAAAAGACCTAGTTGATGGTGCTCCTTCAGTAATTAAAGAAGGCGCTAAAGAAGACGAAGCTAACGACATCAAGTCAAAACTTGAAGAAGTTGGCGCAAGTGTTACTCTTAAGTAATAACTTTCTTTTAAAAAGACGTACAACATTTGTTGTGCGTCTTTTTTGTTAAAACTTGTTAACTTGTTTATAAATTGAGATAATAATATTAATAATATTATTATGGGGGAAATATATTTGAAAACTTTTTTTCGAAGATGTGCTGATTGGGTAAATCGACACATGACAATAGTCAAAGTACTATTCGTTATATTTGTTTTAGGTGTTGTTATTCATGTTGGAATTTCTGAAGGATCAGAAATTAGTGGACATAAGATGGCACAAAGTTTTGCTACACAAACACCAATGTCGCTATTTATAATGATGATATTAGGGTTTATTGCAGTCTTACCAATGTTAATTTATGATTTTACAATTGTTAATTTTTTACCAGGAAAATTTAAGAAAACATATATTGCTAAAACCGGTTGGATTACCAATACACTTACTAATATTGCTGGATTTGGTGGTGTTTTGGGTGCAAGTTTAAGAGCTAATTTTTATAGTAAAAACGCTACCAAAAAACAAATTCTATACGCCATTTCTAAAATAGTTATATTTTTATTGGCAGGTCTTTCAACCTATTGTTGGATAGCTTTAATAATGATGTTTTCTTTTGGCTTTGGCACTAATTCTTTTGATTGGTGGTGGTGGATAGTATTAATCTTAGGTGGTTTATACTTTCCATTATTACTTTTAATCACTAGAAAAACAAATTTGGAATACTTTAAAGATTTAAATCTAAAATTAGAATTAAGATTAGTTATCGGTTCATTATTAGAATGGTTTGGTTGTGCATCTTTCTTTATGATTATTGGATTGTTTATGCATCAATCTATTAATATTATGGCAGTCTTCCCTGTATTCATTGTTGCCAATGTAATTGGAGTTGCTTCTTTAATACCGGGAGGAATAGGTAGCTTTGATAGTACAATGATGGCTGGATTATTGTTTTTAGGAGTTTCTCCTAGTAGTGCAGTAGTTTGGCTATTATTATACAGAGCATTTTATTATATTTTACCGGTTGCTTTAGGGATTATTTTCTTTATCGTAGATTTGTTGCAAAGGTTCAATGAATTTTTGGATGATATTCCTAAAGTCATTTTACAAAGAATTGCACATATATTTATAACTATTTTTATGTATTTTTCTGGAATAATGATGTTGTTAGTAGCAGTTATTCCTAATTTAGTTTTAGTAAATAAATTTTATTTATCTTTGGAACCTTATACATTTTACTTTTTAGATCAATTAACAACCATTATCGTATCCTTCTTGTTAATTGGTTTTGCTAGAGGTTTTGGATCTAAAGTCAAAAAAGCCTTTTGGCCTACGACCATTTTATTAGCTATTTCTATTGGAAATACTCTTTGGAAAGAAGATTTTCCTACTAATATGGTAATTTTATCATTACTATTAGTATTTGCACTATGGTTAAGTTATGGTGTCTTATATCGGGAAAAATTTACTTACTCATGGGGACATATCATAATAGATTTTGTCATTTTTGGTCTTGCTTTTATCTTCTATGGTTTAATTGGTTTATTTACTAATTTTCAATTTACTAAATTTCCATTTCATTTTGCCAATTCGTATCTATTTCCATCACCTCAGGTTTGGTTTGCTGGATTCTTAGGATTAATTTTGGCTTGTTTGATTCTAATTTTGACTTATCGGTACTTATCTTATACTAAAACTCAATGGTTAGATCAACCCTTTGATTCTAATCGGGTATTTAATGTGATTAAAGTGTATGGAGGCAATGAAGTTAGCCATTTGGCATATGTTAGAGATAAGGATATTTATTTTTATCAAGAAGATGGTAATGATCAGTTATTCTTTATGTATAAGCGTCGTGCAAATAAAATTATCATTATGGGAGAACCTATTGGTAATATGGATAAATTAGACGATGCAGTTGATCAATTTATAAATGACAGTGATAATTTAGGATATTCATTAGTATTTTATGAAATTGGTGAAGAACTAACGATGTTGTTACATGAAAAAGGTTTTAGTTTTACTAAAGCTGGTGAAGAAGGGCATGTTGTACTAAAAGACTTCTCTATTTCAGGTAAAAAGCATCGTGGTGAAAGAGCTTTAATGAACAAATTTGATCGTGACGAATATAAATTTGAAATTATTCAACCACCATTTTCAAATGAGTTTATTAAAGAATTAAAAGTAGTATCTGATCAATGGTTAAAAGGAAATCCTGAGAAGGGTTTTTCATTAGGTTATTTTGATAAATATTATTTAAGCCAGGCACCGATTGCTATTATGAAAGATAAAAATAATAAAATTGTTGCTTTTGCTAATATCATGCCAACTGGTGATCATGAAATGACATCAATTGATTTAATGAGATCAAGTAATGATGCACCTTCAGGTATAATGGATGGTATTTTCATTAACTTATTTAATCACGTTAAAGATCAAGGATATAAATCTTTTAATTTAGGAATGGCTCCATTATCTAATGTTGGGGAATCTAAATATAGTTTTATTGATGAAAAAATTTCTAATTTGATTTATAAATATGGAACTGCTTTCTATAGTTTCCAAGGCCTTCGTTCTTATAAAGAAAAATATGTACAAGAGTGGGCACCTAAATATATTTCTTATCGTCGAGGTAATTCATTAGTATTTACAATGCTTCAATTACTTATATTAGTAAATGAACATATTGATACCAATAAGAGGCCAAGCTTCTTTAAGAAATATTTTAAATAATATAAATTAAATGCTCTAAATGATTTAATAGATCATTTAGAGCATTTTTTTGTTACAAAAAAATGATGTATTCAGTTTAATCTGAATACATCATTTTAATTTAATTATTTTAATGCTTAGGGTACCAAATCTTATAATCGTCTTTCTTCATTGCTTCAACTTTACCTAAACGATAACCATTACCAACTTGTGAGAAGAAGTCATGATTAGCAGTTGAAGTTGAAATTCCGTTCATAACAATTGGGTCAACATCTTCACTATTATCAGGGAACAATGGATCTTGACCTAAATTCATTAATGCTTTATTAGCATTATAACGAATGAAAGCTAATACATCATCAGTCCAGCCAACTTGATCATATAACAAGTGAGTGTATTTTTCTTCATTTTCATATAAATCATATAAGAAGTTATACATCCAATCTTTTAGATCTTGTTGTTCATTTTTGCCTAATTTGTTAAAACCAATTTGGAATTTGTATCCGATATAAGTTCCATGAACAGATTCATCACGAAGAATTAATTTAATAATTTCAGCAACGTTAGGTAGTTTATTATGACCTAGATACCATAATGGTGTATAGAATCCAGAATAGAATAAGAATGTTTCTAGAAATACACTAGAGATTTTTTTCTTTAGTGGATTACCATCATCATGGTATAAATTATAGATTTTCTTGGCTTTATTTTGTAAGAATTCTTCAGAGTCACTCCAGTCAAAAATTTCATTAATTTCTTCAGGAGTATTCAAAGTTGAAAAAATTGAAGAATAACTTTTAGCATGAACTGATTCCATAAATTGAATATTATTTAAAACAGCAGTTTCATGAGGAGTTACAATATCCTTTCTAAGAGCTGCCATTCCATCTTGCGATTGAAGGGTATCCAACAAAGTTAAACCACCAAATACGTGTCCAACTAACCATTTGTGGTCATCATCTAAAGTACGCCAATCAGCTAAATCATTTGATAAAGGAATACGGGTATCTAACCAAAATTGTTCAGTTAATTTTTCCCAAGTTGCTTTATCAATTTGATCACTAACAGCATTCCAATTGATTGCTTTATAATTATCCATCTTACTTAGCTCCTTACTTAATTAGATTGAGCAACTTTCACACTCATTAACACCAACTTCTTGGTTATCATCTGTGTATGTTCTTACATAATACAATGATTTTATGCCCATTGCATGTGCATAATTTCTTAAAATATTTAAATCACGAGTTGTCATCTTATCAGTACGTCCATCTTTCCATTCATATAGTCCTTCAGGAATAGTTGAACGCATAAATAGAGTAAGACTTAAACTTTGATCGACATGTTCTTGTGCAGCTGCGTAAATATTGATTACTTTACGCATATCAATATCATATGCTGATTTGTAATATTTTAATGTTTCATTAGATAAGTATGGAGCAGGGTAATAGATTTTACCAGTCTTGGATTCATATCTTTCTTCAACTTTACTAATAATAGGATGAAGACTAGCTGTTGAATCATTAATATATGAAATGGAACCATTAGGAGCAACTGCTAATCTGTTTTGATGATAGATACCATCTTTCATAACAGCTTGCTTTAATTCATTCCAATCATCTTCATTTGGAACAAATATATTTTTAAAGATAGATTTAATTTTATCTGATTTGGGACCCCAATATTTATTAGTGTATTTATCGAAATATGATCCGTCAGCATATTTACTATTTTCAAAATTACTGAAAGTTTCTTTTCTTTCTCTAGCAATTTTATTAGAAGCCACTAAAGTCCAATAGTTAAGTAACATAAAGTAAACATCAGTAAATTCAACAGATTCATCTGAACCATATTCAATTTGATTTTTAGCTAAGAAACTGTGTAGTCCCATACCACCTAGACCAATACTATGTGATAATTCATTTCCGCGTTGAATAGAAGGTACAACATCAATATCTGAATGATCAGTTACAAATGTTAACGCTCTGACCATCGAATTAACTGATTTACCAAAATCTGGACTATCCATTAAGTTAACAATATTTGTTGATCCTAAATTACATGAAACATCGGTACCTTTTTCAATATAATCTTGTTTATTATCAACAGTTGATGGTTGTTGTACTTGCATAATTTCTGAACATAAATTACTCATCACAATTTTTCCATCGATTGGATTAGCGCGGTTAGCAGTATCAATATTCATGATGTAAGGGTAACCTGATTCTTGTTGTAATTTACTAATTTCAGTTTCAATATCACGAGCTTCGACTTTTGTCTTTTTGATTTCATTATTTGCGACCATATTGTCGTATTCTTTTGTAATATCAACATATGAGAAGGGTTCACCATATATTCTTTCCACATCATATGGACTAAATAGATACATATCTTCATCATTTTTAGCCAATTCATAAAATTTATCTGGGACTGTAATTCCTAATGATAAAGTCTTAACACGAATTTTTTCATCAGCATTTTCTTTCTTAGCAGATAAGAAAGAAATAATATCGGGATGAAATACACTTAGATAAACAGCACCAGCACCTTGTCTTTGTCCTAATTGATTAGAATATGAAAAACTATCTTCTAATAGTTTCATAACAGGTACTACACCAGAAGCAGCGCCTTCAATATGTTTAATCGGATCACCAGCAGCACGTAGATTTGAAAGATTAATTCCAACACCACCACCAATTCTAGACAATTGTAGGGCAGAATTAATAGTTCTTCCTATTGTGTTCATGTTATCAGTAGGTTGAATTAAGAAACATGATACAAATTCACCACGACGTTTTCTACCAGCATTTAAAAATGAAGGAGTGGCTGGTTGGTATCTTTGATGAACAATTTCATTTGCTAAATCTAAAGCTAATTCTTCATTTCCATCAGCAAATAGAAGTGCATTCATTGCTACACGATCAATAAATTGTTCAAGATAATATTCACCATCATTAGTTTTTAAAGCATATTGAGCGTAAAATTTATATGCAGCCATAAAAGATTTAAAGTGGAAGTTTTGTTCTTTTAAGTATTGATATAATTTTTCCATAAATTTGAAATCATATTTATCTACGAAATTTTTTTCAATATATTGATTTTTAATTAAATAATCAAAACGTTCTTTTAATGAAGAAAAACTTTTTAAGTTGGGCTCTACATTTTCTTTAATAAAAGCATCTAAAGCTTCTTTATCTTTATTCAATTGGATCTTACCATCTTTAGGGATGTTAATTTCGTTATTTAAATCATAATAAGTAACATCTTTTAGGTCCTTTAATGACATTTACAACCACTCTTTCATAATTTTTTGATTATTAGATAAAATATGGCGAGACCATTAGCGGTTTCGCCAAAAATTAGATTTTATAATATAATGTATTTATTAACAACTATGCTAATTGGCTTAATTGGTCTGGTCTAAACCCTGAAATAGCATTCATACCTTCAGCTTCAACTACAGGTAATGACATAAATCCCTTTTCTTTTAGGTAATCAACATATTCTGGTTGTTCATTTATATTTCTTTCAATAAATTCAATATTGTGTTCTCCTAAAAAACGTTTAGTCATTTTGCATTGCATACAGTTATTTTTTGAATATACAGTAACTTTTTCCATGATATAATGATCCTTTCTAGTTGTTAATTTATTTTTTTATTTCCGTCCATCGGATTAATTTATATATAAATTCTACACCAGAAAATTAAAAAATCAAACATAAAAACACCATATTTAGTATTGGAAGATTTCTAAACATACCAAGTATAGTGCTTTGTTGATTTTAAAAAATTTTATAAATATTTTTTTAGAAGTGAGTGATATAAAAATGAACGAGTACTATTATACACCTAACCCAGATGTTGTCCATGAACTCCACACATGGAAATATGAATTGTTGGGGAATGATTTGAAATTTACTACCGATAACGGTGTTTTTTCAAAAAAAACAGTTGATTATGGATCATCAACCTTAGTTAAAAATATAAATATAGATAAAATACCAGCTGGTAATATCCTAGATTTAGGTTGTGGATATGGACCTATGGGGATTGCGTTAGCTAAAAATTATCCAAATCGTATTTTTGAAATGGTAGATGTGAATAATTTAGCTTTATCTTTAGCTAAAAAAAATGCCGAACAAAATTCAGTTAAAAATGTTAAAATTCATAATTCAAATATTTATGAAGATGTCAAAGACAGATTTGCTGCTATTTTAACTAATCCTCCTGTTAGAGCTGGTAAAAATATAGTAAATGGAATGATTTCAGGAGCTTTAGATTACTTGTTACCAAATGGGACACTAACTGTTGTCCTTCAAAAAAAGCAAGGAGCACCTTCTGCAAAAAAATTAATGAGTTCATTATTTGGCAATTGTAAGATCATTCGTAAAGATAAGGGATATTATATTTTAGAAAGTACTTTTAAAGGTTAATTGATTATGAATGAATATTTTATGCAAGAGGCTTTATACGAAGCTAAAAAAGCTAGCTTGATTAATGAGGTCCCAATAGGAGCAATTGTTGTTAAAGACAATAAAATTATTGGACGTGGTCATAACTTAAGGGAACACAGCAATAATGCTCTTGATCATGCTGAAATTATTGCAATTGATGAGGCTTGTCGTTATTTAAACAGTTGGCGATTAGAAAATTGTGATTTATATGTAACAATTGAACCATGTTTAATGTGTGCAGGAGCGATAATAAATTCCAGAATTAAAAATTTATATTATGGAGCGCCTGATTATAAAGCCGGAGTATCTGAAAGTTTATATCATATATTTAATGATCAAAGATTTAATCATCATGTGAATGTAGAAAAAGGTATTTTAGCTAATCAAGCTAGTTATGAAATGAAAACTTTTTTTAAGAAAGCTAGAAAGCGTAAAAAGTTATTAAAAAAATTAAACAATAGTCTTGATAAATAATAATAAATCAGTTAGTATTATTTATGTCGAAAGACCTTGAAGCAAAGTTGTGTTTACGAACCGTGTCAGATCCGAGAGGAAGCAGCACTAAGTATTCTACGCTTGTGCTTCTTGTTTTTTATGTAATTAAACTCTTAGTCAATTGATGGCTAAGAGCTTTTTTTTACTCCAAATAATTTTTAAGTTATGTATGCAATAGCATAATTACTTAATAGCATATATAATGTAATTAATATTTAACATTTGAAAGGGAGTTTTTCATGAGCTATCAAGCTTTATACCGTGTTTGGCGTCCGCAACGTTTTGATGATGTAATTGGTCAGGATGTTATTACTACTACTTTAAAAAATGCAATCATTACTAATCAATTAAGTCACGCTTATTTATTTGCGGGACCTCGTGGAACTGGAAAAACTTCTGCTGCTAAAATTTTAGCTAAAGCTATTAATTGTCCCAATAAACAAAATGGTGAGCCATGCAATGAATGTGATATTTGTAAAAGCATTACGAATGGGACCTTAAACGATGTAATTGAAATTGATGCGGCCTCAAATAATGGGGTTGAAGAGATTAGAGAAGTACGTGATAAGGCTAAATATGCACCAACAGAAGCTGAATATAAAGTTTATATTATCGATGAAGTTCATATGTTATCAACAGGTGCTTTCAATGCTTTACTGAAAACATTAGAAGAACCACCTGCACATGTTATCTTTATTTTAGCTACAACTGAACCACAAAAGATTCCAGCTACCATTATTTCAAGAGTTCAAAGATTTGATTTTAGAAGGATTACTTCTAAAGATATTTTGGATAGAATGGAATTTATTTTAAAACAAAAAAATATGGACTATGATGATAATGCTTTAAAGGTAATCGCTAAGTCAGCTGAGGGTGGTATGCGTGATGCTTTAAGTATTTTAGACCAGGTTTTATCATTTGGCTCTGATCATGTAACTTATGAAAATGCATTACAGGTTACTGGCAGTGTGACTAAAACAGTCATGACTAAATATTTGTATTGTGTTATTCAACATGATGTCAAATCAGCATTAATGAATGTTCAAGACATTTTAAAAGAGGGAAAAGATGCTAGCAGATTTATCGAAGACTTAATCAACTATTGTCAAGATATTCTATTGTATCAACAATCTCCTGAAATGGTTGAATCCGCTGAGTTAGGAATTATTGATGATGATTTTAAAAGTTTAGCTAAACAAATTAATGATCAAGTAATCTATAAAATGATTAACCAGTTAAATGACGTTCAATCCCAAATGCGTTATACAATGCACCCTGATGTATATTTAGATGTTTTGACTGTTAAGCTATCTAGTAATTATGACATTAAAAATGAATCTAATGATGATAATGCAGAATTAAAACAACAAATTCAACATTTAAATGAGCAAGTTTCTTCATTGAATGATCAAATTAATCAATTAAATAGTGGAAAAATTAAGCAACCAACAATTGAGCAACAAACGGTACCTAAGCAAAGAACTGAAAAAATTAATAAAACTAAAGTAAAAACTTCTAATAAGGGAGAAAGAGTCAACTTAAGTAAAGTTTATCCAGTGTTGGATAATGCTACTCGTGAAAACTTAAATAATTTGCAAAATATTTGGGACGAATTATTGCAATCGTTGGACGTTACTCAACGTGCTATGATGCATGTTTCTAAGCCAGTTGCTGCAAGTAGCAATGGTGTAATTGTTTCTTTTGAATATCCTTTCTTATTCCAAAAAGCTAATTCAGACACTGAACTTAGTGATGCATTGGAAAATGGAATGGATCGTATTTTAGGTTATGTTCCTAAAATTGTATTTGTGCCAAGTGATAGATGGCCAGAAATTAGAAAAGATTATTTAGTTAATCGAAAAAATAATCACAAAGAATCCGAAAATAATAATGATTCAGAACATTCTACTATTGAAAAAAATGAAGAAAAACATGATAATAATGTTGAGAACAATCCAGATGATTCAGAGATTGTGAAAAAAGCCAAAGATATGTTTGGTGATGGTATTATCAATTTAAAAAATGATTAAGGAGATATAAGACTTATGATGAATGGTATGAACATGGGAAAGATGATGAAACAAGTTAAACAAATGCAAAAACAGATGGGTGCTGAACAAGAACAAATTAATAGTAAAGAATTTACTGGTAAAGCTCCCGAAGATATGGTTAAAGTAGTTTTTTCTGGTGATCGCAAGATGAAAGACATGCAAATTAAGCCAGAAGCTATTGACCCAGACGATCCAGATATGATGTCCGATTTAGTAATTAGTGCAGTTAATGATGCACTATCACAAATTGATAAAGAAACTCAAGATTCATTAGGTAAGTACACTAAGGGAATTCCTGGGATGTAATTTTATAAAGAAGGTATATTATGCAATATCCTGAACCAGTTGCCAAGCTAATCGATAGTTTTATGCGCTTACCTGGAATTGGGCATAAAACAGCAATCAGATTAGCTTATTTTGTAGTAGATATGAATGCTGATGATGTTTCCAAGTTTTCATCTGCTTTGAAAGAAACTAAAGATAAATTAAGATATTGTTCTATATGTGGAAATTTAACTGAAGAAGATCCATGTGTTATTTGTAAGGATAAAAGTCGTGACCAAAATATTGTATTGGTTGTAGAACAACCTAAAGATATTATGGTTATGGAGAAAATGAAAAGTTATCATGGCTTATACCATGTACTTGGTGGAGTTCTTTCTCCAATTGAAGGTACTGGGCCAGAAGATTTGAATATTAAATCTTTAATTAAACGATTACAGACTAATTCCAATATTAAAGAAGTAATCATTGCAACCAACGCTACACCTGAGGGTGAAGCTACAGCTATGTATCTTTCCAGGTTAATCAAGCCAGCTGGAATTAAAGTTACTAGATTAGCACATGGACTGTCAGTTGGCAGTGATATTGAGTATGCTGATGAAATGACTTTATCTAGAGCGGTTTCTGGTAGAACTGAAATATAGAGGTGTTAAAAATGTTAGGTTTTAGAAAAAATTTTAAAAATGTGGGTGCACAATATGATGAATTTCTATTAGATTCTATTGATCGAGCAAAAGACAAATGGGATAAGGCTCAGGAAACTGAAAGAGCAGTTTCAGAAATTGATGAAGAAATTATCGCTCAAACTCAATTATCTAAAGCCAAGTATTTATTTTTATACCGAGAAGCAAGAGAACGTAATGTTCATAACAATAGAATTCAATCTTCAGTAATAGATTACTAAATAAAAAAGTGTTAAAGTCTTTTTCAGATTTTGACACTTTTTTTCATTTGTTGAAAAGTAAAAATTAAAGTACAATTGTTACATAAATAAAAAAAGTGAGTGAATTAATATGGCAGGTAAATTTGTTACTTTTGAGGGCCCTGATGGTGCAGGTAAAACGACTGTACTAAATAAATTATTAGATAATTTACAACTTAAATTGGGATCTAAATTGGTTACCAGTCGTGAACCCGGTGGTAATCACATTGCTGAAAGTATCAGAAATGTGATTTTAGATCGTGAAAATACTAAAATGGACTCTAGAACTGAAGCATTATTATATGCAGCATCTAGAAGACAAAATATTATTCAAACAATTAAACCTGCTTTGAATGAAAATAAGCTAGTAATATGTGATCGTTTTTTAGATAGTTCAATTGCTTATCAAGGTGGCGGCCGTAAAATTGGGGAAAAATTAGTTTATTATATGAATCAATTTGCTACTGAAGGATTCTTACCTGACTTAACAATTTATTTTGATATTCCAGTTGAAATTGGGCTAAAAAGAATTGCCAAAAATCGCAATGCTAATGATATTGATCGATTGGATGTTGAGACAGTTGATTTTCATAAACGTGTTCATAAAGCTTATCAAGACATTGTTTATGATAATCCTAATCGGGTGAAAGTTGTTGATGCTACTAAGCCAATAGCGGATGTTTACAGTGATGTTTTAAGTATTATGAAAAAGTATGTTAATGAATTTATGTAACAATAATTTTAAGGAGTGAATTATAATGAAATTATTAATTGTAATTATTCAAAATAAAGATGCTAATAAACTTCAATCTCAATTCGTAAAAAATAATATTCAACAAACTAAGTTATCAACCACTGGTGGTTTTTTAAAGTCTGGTAATACTACTTTTATGATTGGAATCAAAGATGAAAGAGTACAAGAAGTTTTGGATTTGATTAAGAAAGTTTCTAGAAAGCGTGAACAATATATGACTCCTCCAGTTAATTTAGATGGTGGAGTATCTGATGCTTCTTACCCCGTTAAAATTGAAGTTGGTGGATCTATTGTTATGGAAATGCCAATGGATAATCTTTATCATTTCTAATTGAGGTAATTTAATGAATGAAAACAACGTAATTAATGAAGTAACTATTAAACAACCTCATCTATCTGAAAACTTTATTAAAGTTATTGCAAGAAATGAATTATCTCATTCATATCTATTTAATGGTGAATCTGGAGTTGGAAAGTTAGCTCTTGCTTTGTTTGTTACGATGGGAATCTTTTGTCCCAATCGTAAAAATGGCTATCCTTGTGGACAATGTAATGAATGTCGGCGTATTACTGAACAGCAACATCCAGACGTTGTTATTATAAAACCAGATGGTCAAAGTATAAAAGTTGATCAGGTTAGATATTTAAAAGACGAATTTTCTAAAAGTGGTCTTGAAGGAAACAAAAAGGTATTCATTATTCAAGATGCAGAAAAAATGACTAGTGGAGCTGCTAATAGTCTTTTGAAATTTATTGAAGAACCTGGCAATAATATTTTTTCGTTTCTATTAACTACTAATATGAATTTGATTTTACCTACAATTATTTCTAGAACTCAAGTTATTGAATTACAACATTTGGATACTGATTCTTTTGAAGAAAAGTTAAGTAAGATGGGTATTCTCAAAAGCCAATTGCATTTAGTTAATAAATTAACCAATAGTACTGAAATGGTAAAAGTTTGGCAAGAGGATGATTGGCTAAGTAAAATGCAAAATTCAATTGGAAATTGGTTTGATTTAATCGTAAATAATGATGCAGAAGCATTTGTCACCATTCAGTCTAATTTTATGCCATTAGTAATCGACAAAGATCATAGAGCACCGGTCATTAATATGATGATTGCTATTTTTGAAGATGTATTAAATTATAAATATTTAAAATTTGGTCAATTTAGTTTTCCAAATAACGAAAAAAATATAGAATCACTTGCTAATAAAATTTCATCTAAAACATTAGTTCAAATTTTAGAAATCATTTTAGGGTGTAATAAACAATTATCAATTAATGTTAGTTTTCAAAATATATTAGAATCGATAACACTAAAGGTTATGAATATTTTAAACCAATAATTAATTTAAAAAATGGAGTGGATTTTAATTGGATAAACGTGAATTATATGATGGATTCAAAAATATGGAAGCACAAACTCAATTAATGCTAACTAAATTTTCTGAATTAAGAGAGGGTTTAGCTGAAGTGTTAGAAGAAAATGCTGAATTAAAGATTGAAAATCAACATCTCCATGAATTTATAGAAGAACAAAAAATTGATGATAAAAACGTTGAAAGCATTAAAGAACCACGCTTATCTAAATCACGTAAGAATTTAGAAAAGCTTTACAATGAAGGCTTTCATGTATGTAATCAATTTTATGGAACTCATCGTGAAGACAATGAAAGTTGTATCTTCTGCAATGAAATTTTAAATAGATAGTTTTATGGAGGATTAAATTGAATATTCAACATAGTTTTACTGGAAACAATGATAAGGGTAAACTTTATTTAGTTCCAACACCAATTGGGAACTTGGATGATATGACATTTAGGGCGATTAAGATATTGAAATCAGTTGATATTATTGCAGCTGAAAATCCTAGTCATACACAACAGTTATTAAATCATTTTGAAATTGAAAGCAAAAAAATTAGCTTTAGAGAAGATAACAAAGAACGTCGTATTCCTGAATTAATTGAAAAACTAAATTCTGGTATTTCAATTGCTCAAGTTAGTGATGCAGGAATGCCATCAATTAGTGATCCAGGACATGAATTAGTTTCTGCTTGTGTGGAAAATGATATTAGTGTTGTATCATTGCCTGGTGCTAATGCTGGAATTACTGCATTAATAGCTTCTGGATTAAATCCACAACCATTTTATTTTTATGGATTTTTAAAACGAAAATATAGTGACCAAATTAGTGAATTAGAAAATTTAAATAATCATAAAGAGTCGTTAATAATTTATGAAGCACCCCATCGTTTGCTTAAAACGCTAAAGAATATTAAAAAGGTTATGGGTGTTGATAGAAAAGTAGTTCTTTGCCGTGAACTAACTAAAAAATTTGAAGAATTTACTCGTGGAAGTATTGAAGAATTAATTGAGTGGGCAAGTAATAATCAAATACGTGGTGAATTTGTTATTATTATTGATGGCAATAATAATCCTGATAATGTTGAAGAAGATGCTTTATCAGGATTATCTATTTCTGAACAAGTTGACCATTTTATTAATCAGGATATGAAACCTAATGCTGCAATTAAAAAAGTTGCTAAAATCCACGAAGTTAGAAAGCAAGAAGTTTATAACATATATCATGAAATTAAGAATTGAGGTTTAACTATGGAGCCTACAGAATATAGTGAAAAACATCGAGTTACTTATTATGAAGCTGATTTTACTAAAAGAATGACTTTAGCAATGATGTTAGACGTTATTATATTAGCTTCTGAAGATCACAGTGATTATCTTGGAGTTGGTGCTGACTTCGTTAGAGAATTCGGTGTTACTTGGATTGTTATTCAATACAATGTTGATATTAATCGTATGCCGACTGTGGATGAAGAAATAACCGTAACTACCAAATCCAAATCATATAATAAATATTTTGCTTATCGTGAATTCAAAATTAAAGATGAAAATGGTGATCTTTTAGTTCACATGACAGGACTATGGGCAGTCATGAATTATGAAGCTAGAAGAATTTCCTCAATTCCTAGTGAGATAGTTACTCCATTTGGTGCTGAAAAGGTAAATAGAGTGCCAAAATTAATGAAACCACTTAAAGTGGACTTAGATAATTCTAATCATCGTCGATTTAGTGTTAGATATACTGATATTGATTCAAATAAACATGTCAATAATGCTCATTATATGGACTGGATGATTAATGTATTACCTTCAGAGTTTTTAACTACCCATTCACCTGTTCATTTTGACTTAAGATATGAAAATGAAGTTAAGTATGGTACTGATATTGAAAGCCATTACAATATGGAAAAGTTAGAAAGTGGTAATATTTTAACTAAACATGAAATTATGAGTGGGGATAAGCACTGCACAGTTGCCGATATCATTTGGCAAAATAACTGATTAAATTAATAGACGTTTTCATTTTTTTATGGAGATGTCTATTTTTTTTGTTATAATTTAGTTTGTAATTTTAAAATAATATAAAATCAAGGGGATCGAAGATTAAATGAAAGTATTGGCTTTGGACACATCTAATCGACCATTAACGGTTGCTATTTTAGACGATGATCGTGTTTTAGCAACAGAATCAACGACAGTTCATCAAAAACACGCTGAATATTTATTACCAATTATTGACGAATTGTTTCAAAAAGTTGGAATGAAACCTAAAGATTTACAGAGAGTGGTTGTTGCTAATGGCCCTGGTTCTTATACGGGAATTCGTATTGCAACAGCAACTGCTAAAACTTTAGCATATACTTTAGATATTGATTTAGTAAGCGTTTCTAGTTTGTTGACTTTAGCTCTTAATGTACAACTAGAAGGTAGCTTAGTTATGCCAATCTTCGATGCCAGAAATAACAATGTTTTTACAGGACTATATAAAATTGAAAATGGGATGCCTAAAGCAATTATTAATGATCAACATACTGATTTTGATAAGTGGTTATCACTAGTTGGGAGTGTTGATTCCAATATTTATGCGATTGGGGAGACCGCAAACTTTTTAGATAAACTTAGCAAAAATTATGGTGATAATCTCAAATTGTTAGATCAATTTGCTAATTTACCTCAAGCAGCTAAATTAGGTACTTACGGGCAAAAACAAACTCCAATTAAAGATATCCATAGTTTTGTACCTAATTACTTACGATTGACTAAAGCAGAAGCAGATTGGAAGAAAAATAATCCTGAGGAAGAAGAAACATCATATGTTGAAAAATTTGATTAATTGGTATCGAAAAACTTTTCTTAACACTAACAAATCCTTTAAAAGGGAATGCTTAAAAGTTAAAAATCATAATGTTGAGATCAATGATCATAAATATTATGTTGCAAAAGCAATGATTACAGATATTCCTGATATCATGAAAGTAGAAAAATCAGTTTATAATGGAGCAACGCCATGGACAGCAGATGTATTTGAGACAGAATTACGTCGACGTGATGATCGATTTTATTTATTAGTAAGATATCGCGATCAACTTGTTGCTTTTATTGGTAGTTCCTTGAATGATAAAGAAAAAGATTGTCATATATCTAATGTTGCTGTTTTATCTGAATTTCAAGATCGTGGATTAGGTTACTTTTTAATCGCTAAGGTTATCCAAAAAGCACGTCAATTAGAATATGAAACGGTTTCTTTAGAAGTACGTCTAAGTAATGTTAGAGCGCAAAGATTATATTCTGATTTGGGATTTAAAAAAAACGGTTTAAAGAAAAATTATTATGACGATGACAATGAAGACGCATTGGATATGGTTTTAGACTTAAATTTGTATGAAACCATTCCTAATAATTTTGGAATTTAATAAAGAAATGAAGGTATTTTTTTGAAACCACATATAGTAATGTCTTTTGAATCTAGTTGTGATGAAACTAGTGTGGCTATTATTGAAGATGGCCATAAAATTTTATCAAATATTGTTGCTACACAAATAAAAAGTCATCAACGTTTTGGCGGAGTGGTACCAGAAGTTGCTAGTCGTCATCATATTGAAGAAATTACTATTTGTGTTGATGATGCAATGAGAGAAGCAAATGTAACTTATGATGATATTGATGCAATTGCAGTTACTTATGGTCCTGGATTAGTAGGAGCCTTATTAATTGGTGTTACTGCTGCTAAAACAATTGCTTGGGCTCATGATATTCCATTGATCCCAGTCAATCATATTGCTGGTCATATTTTAGCTGGTCGTTATGTAGAAAAGATTGAATATCCGGCATTAGCGTTAGTTGTTTCTGGTGGACATACAGAATTAGTTTTAATGCCTGAAGAAGGCGAATTTAAAATTATTGGTGAAACAAGGGATGACGCCGCTGGTGAAGCTTATGATAAGGTTGGTCGAGTTTTAGGCATTAATTATCCTGCTGGACCTAAAGTGGATGAAATGGCATCAAAGGGTAAAGATACTTTTGATTTTCCACGTGCTATGGAAAAAGATGATAATTTTGACTTTAGTTTTAGTGGATTAAAAAGCGCATTTTTAAATACAACGCATCATGCTGATCAAATAAAAGAAAAATTAAATAAGGATGATTTAGCAACTAGTTTTCAAGATGCAGTTGTTGATGTATTAGTATATAAAACTAAGCGAGCATTAGCGAAATATCCGGTTCATCAACTGATATTAGCAGGTGGAGTGGCTGCTAATCATGGACTAAGATCTGCTTTAGATAAAGCAATTAATGATGTTTCAAACACCCAATTGGTAAAAGTGCCATTAAAATTATGTGGTGATAATGCTGCGATGATTGGTGCAGCAGGTTATGTTTTAGCTAAAAAGAATATTTTTGCAGGTGTTAACTTAAACGCAGATCCTAGCTTGGACTTCGATTTATTAGAAGATAAATAAAAAAGGCATTATCGTAAATTCGATAAATGCCTTTTTTTATTCAATCTTAAGACTATATTCTTCCCATTTATTTTCTTTTTCTGTAATTTGTTTATTGATACCATCTAATTTTGTTTGTAAATCATTTAATTTATCGATATTTTGTAAATTTTCTGGTTTAACCATTGATTGCTCAAGCTCTATTTTGTTTTGATTTAAATTATCTAAATCAGTTTCTACCTTTTCGATGATTCTTTTAATTTTACGCTCTTTTTTTTGTTGATTTTTGTTGATTATGAATTGTTTTTGATTATCCGATTGAACATTATTTTCTTCATTATTATCTTCTTTTGCTTCTTCACGCTGTTTAATTGCTAATTGTTCTTCTTTTTTCTCAAAATAATAATCATAGTTACCTAAATATTCTTCAGAACCACTGTTTGTTAGTTCAATAATTGAAGTTGCAATTTTATTAATAAAGTAACGGTCATGAGAAACAAATAGAATAGTACCATCGAATAAATTCAAAGCATTTTCTAAAACTTCTCGGCTATCAATATCGAGATGATTAGTAGGTTCATCCAAAATAAGAAAATTATCGTGGTGCATTGCTAGTTTAGTTAATAACAAGCGAGCCTTTTCTCCACCAGAAAGGGTACTTACAACTTTATCAACATCATTACCTGAAAATAAAAAGCTGCCTAAAATTGATCTAATATGTTGTTCAGTTTGGGTAGGGTATTCGTCCCATATTTCGTCTAAAATAGTTTTTTTGTAATGTAATTTTTCTTGATGCTGATCATAATAACCAATTTGTACACCAGTACCAATATTAATTTTTCCAGTTATTTTTGGTATTTGCTTAATTATAGTTTTCAATAAAGTAGATTTTCCAACACCGTTAGGTCCAATTAGTGCAACTGCTTGGTGCTTTTTAATATCTAAATTTATATTATTACTTATTTTTTGATTATTATATCCAATTGTAAGATCATTAACTTTTAAAACTACATTTCCACTTTGCTTGTAAGGTGAAAATGAAAATTTAGCAGCTTTTTCTTCATTTTCAGGGGCATCGATACGATCCATTTTTTCTAATTGTTTACGACGAGCTTGTGCTCGTTTGGTTGTAGATGCTCTTACAATATTTTTCTTAACAAAATCTTCCATTTTATGAATTTTCTTTTGTTGTTTTTCAAAATTTTTCAGTTGAATTTGATAATTTTCCTGTTTTTGTTTGACGAAAGAAGAATAATCACCTTTATATGCATCCAAATGTCCATGATTTAAATCATAAACTTCGTTTACAATTTTATCCATAAAATAGCGATCATGTGAAATGATTAGTAATGCTCCTGGATATCCTTTAATATAATTTTCTAACCAAGATATAGTTTTAACGTCAATGTGATTAGTTGGTTCATCGAGAATTAACAAGTCTCTTTTTTCTAATAATAATTTAGCCATAGCTAATTGAGTTTGTTGACCACCAGATAATTCATTGATCTTTTTATTATATGAATCTTTTTTAAAACCAAATCCTGCAAGTACTGACCTAATCTCTGCTTCATATCCAAAGCCGTTTTTGGCTAAAAAGGTTGCTTGTAATTTATCATATACTTTACTAATTTCTGCTAGCTTTTCAGGGCTATCAATGACTTTAGAATCAGCCATTTTTTGTTCATATTCGTGTATTTTTTTTTCTAGTTCACGTAGTTCTTTAAAAACAGATTCCATTTCTTCTATAATAGTTCTTTTTGACTTTAATCCAGTATTTTGGGCCAAATATCCAATCGTTAAGCCATTTTTAGTTGTAATGTTTCCTTCATCAATTGATTCTTTACCTAAAATCATTTTTACTAATGTTGATTTACCAGCACCGTTACGACCAACTAAGCCAACTTTACCATTTTCTGGAATGCTCATATTTACATTTGTGAAAAGATCTTCTCCACCAAAACGTTTTGTTAACTTATTAGCTTGTAAAATAATCAAACTATTCACCTCCTGTAAGTGATTATAAATATAACAATACTAGTCATTTTAGCACATAACGTATATATTATTAAAATTATACAACTATAAAAGATTGAAAAGCATTTCACAATCAATGCTTTTGTGTTAAAATTATAGTTCGTTATGTGTAAAACTCAAGAGGAGGCAATGGACATGAAAATTCCTAGGGCAACAGCAAAAAGATTGCCTATGTATTATCGATATCTTAGTGGATTGCATGGTGCGAAAGTTAAGCGTATTTCTTCAAGCACTTTTGCCGATGCAGTTCAAGTTGATTCAGCAACAATTAGAAGAGATCTTTCTTATTTCGGTGCCCTTGGTAAACGTGGCTATGGATACGATGTTGATGACTTGTTAGATTTCTTTAAAAAGATTTTAAATCAAGATCATTTAACAAATGCAGCTTTGGTAGGACTAGGTAACTTAGGCCAAGCATTATTGCATTTTAATTTTCACAAAGATAGTAATGTAAGAATTTCTGCAGCCTTTGATATTCATGATAATATGATTAATACTGTTCAAAGTGGTGTACCTGTTTATGATGTTAATGATCTTGAAAAACAATTAAGTGAACAACAAATTGAAGTTGTTATTTTAACAGTTCCAACAGGAGTGGCTCAAAAAATTTGTGATCAAGCAATTGCTGGTGGAGCTAAGGGAATTATGAATTTTACTTCTAAAAGATTGTCAGCTCCTAAAAATGTCAGAGTACAAAACGTAGATTTAACAAATGAATTACAAACACTTATTTACTTTATTGAACATTATGATAACTAAAACTCAACACTAACTTCTAAGTACTTTCAGAAATTATGAAGGTACTTTTTTATTAAGCATCTTTCTTGCATTTAATCATAAAACATAATATATTAATAATTGTAATTAGCACTCTTTTATATTAAGTGCTAACGATTATTAAATGTTAATTGGAGGGATAGTAACAATGTTAAAACCATTAGGTGATCGTGTTGTTATTGAAACACAAAATGAAGAAGAAAAAACGGTTGGTGGCATTGTTTTAGCGAATAATGCTAAAGAAAAACCACAAACTGGAAAAGTTATTGCTGTTGGATCTGGACGTATTCTAGATAGTGGCAAAACATTAGAACCATCTGTTAAAGCTGGAGATAAAGTACTGTTTGATAAATATGCCGGAACTTCAGTTGACTATAATGATGAATCTTACTTAATTTTGCATGATAAGGACATTGTTGCGATTATTGATTAATAAAAAATGAATTATTAAAATTTTAATGAGGTGAAGTATTTATGGCTAAAGAAGTAAAATTTTCTGAAGATGCTAGAAATTCAATGCTAAGAGGTGTTGATAAATTAGCCAATACTGTAAAAACAACTTTAGGACCAAAAGGCCGTAATGTTGTTTTGGAAGAATCAGCTGGTACTCCTAACATTACTAATGATGGTGTAACCATTGCTAAATCAATTGATTTACAAAATCATTTTGAAAACATGGGAGCTAAATTAGTTTCTGAAGTTGCTTCAAAGACTGATGATATTGCTGGTGATGGTACTACTACTGCTACTGTTTTAACTCAAGCAATTGTTAATGAAGGAATGAAGAATGTTACTGCTGGTGCTAATCCAGTTGGCATTCGTCGTGGAATTGAAAAGGCTACTAAGGTTGCTGTAGATAAGTTACATAGCATGTCACATGAAGTTAAAAATAAAAATGATATTGCTCAAATTGCTTCAATTTCTGCAGATAACCCTGAAGTGGGTAACCTAATTGCTGATGCTATGGAAAAAGTAGGTAATGATGGAGTTATTACTGTTGAAGATTCTCGTGGTGTTAACACTACTATGGATGTTGTTGAAGGAATGCAATTTGATCGTGGATACATGTCTCAATATATGGTTACTGATAACGAAAAAATGGAAGCTGATTTAGATAATCCATATATTTTGGTAACTGATAAAAAGATTAATAATATTCAAGAAATCTTACCAGTATTACAAGCAGTTGTTGAACAAGGTCGTTCATTATTGATTATTGCTGATGATATTGGTGGTGAAGCTTTGCCAACACTTGTATTAAACAAGATGCGTGGAACATTTAACGTTGTTGCCGTTAAAGCTCCTGGCTTTGGTGATCGTAGAAAAGATCAACTACAAGATATTGCTACTTTAACTGGTGCAACACTTCTAACTGATGACTTGGGTATTAATTTAAAAGATGTTAAAATCGATCAATTAGGTCAATCAAATAAAGTAAATGTTACTAAGGACAATACAACTATTGTTCAAGGTTCTGGTGATAAAGATCAAATTGCCAAACGTGTTACTGAAATTAAAAATCAAATGGATACTACTACATCTGAATTTGACCGTGATAAATTAAGAGAACGTTTAGCTAAATTAGCTGGTGGAGTTGCAGTAATTCGTGTAGGAGCTGCTACTGAAACTGAATTAAAAGAACGTAAATACAGAATTGAAGATGCTCTAAATTCCACTAGAGCTGCGGTTGAAGAAGGTTTTGTTCCTGGTGGTGGAACTGCATTTATCAATGTTCTAAGAGATATTAGTTCTATTGAAGCTGATGGTGATGAACAAACTGGTGTTAACATTGTTTTAAGTGCATTAGAAGCCCCAGTAAGACAAATTGCTCATAATGCTGGTGTTGATGGTTCAGTTGTTGTTGAACACTTAAAGGATAAAGATAAAGGTGTAGGATATAACGCCGCAACTGGTAAATATGAAGATATGATTAAGGCTGGAGTCGTTGATCCAACTAAAGTATCTAGATCAGCATTACAAAATGCTGCCTCGGTTTCTGCATTGTTATTAACTACAGAAGCAGTAGTCGCTGATATGCCTAGCGAAAATGATGGTGGTAATAATACACCACAACCAGGTATGGGCGGTATGATGTAGTCATTTAATATAATATAGAAAAAAGGATTCCTTTTGGAATCCTTTTTTGTTTATCAAACTTGTTTTTGATTGTGCATATTTGTATAATTTAGTTAATATAAATTTAATTGAAAGGAAAACGATTAATGTTAAAACTTGAAATAATCGTTTGCTTATTTGCGACTTTAATAATTTCAGCTATTCTAACTCCATTTATTAGGAAATTAGCTTTTAGATGGGGAGCTATTGATGATCCAAATAAACGAAGAATGAATAAAATTCCTATGCCCACTTTGGGTGGCTTAGCAATCTTTGCATCATATACATTTTCGACAACTATTTTGTTAAGAAAACAGATGCCAACACATCAGCTATATGGAATGCTTGCTGGTGAAGCGATAATAATATTAACTGGTGTTATCGATGATATATGGGTCCTTAAACCTCGTCAAAAAGTTTTGGGCATAAGTTTGGCATCCATAGTAGTTTTCTTCTTAGGTAGCGTTCAGATGAACACAGTAACCTTACCATTTATCGGAACTTTTGGTCTAGGTTGGTTTAGTTTACCAATTACTTGGATTTGGATTTTAGCCATTACGAATGCTGTTAATTTAATTGATGGGCTTGATGGATTAGCCACTGGAGTATCGGCAATTGCACTAACTACCATGGGAATTACAGGGATGTTTTTCTTAAACGTAGGTAATACATATGTATCTATTATGATATTTGCACTAGTTGCATCTTGTTTGGGATTCTTACCATATAACTTTTTTCCTGCAAGAATTTATTTGGGAGATACGGGATCACTATTTATTGGCTTTATGATTTCTATATTCTCTTTGAATGGTTTAAAAAATGCTACCTTTATTACCGTAATCATCCCAGTTATTATTTTAGGGGTGCCAATTACTGATACTATTTATGCTATTTTAAGAAGGTTATTAAATAAACAAGCTATTTCACATGCCGATAAAAAGCATTTACACCATCGTTTAATGCAAATTGGTTTAACTCATCGTCAAACGGTTTTAGTTATTTATGGAATTGCTTTAATCTTTTCATTTATTTCATTGCTATATCCAATTTCAACAATGTGGGGTTCTATTCTACTTACAATTGCTACGCTATTGGGACTTGAATTATTTGTGGAATCTATTGATTTAGCTGGTAAAGGTAGGCAACCATTGTTAAACGCAATTAAGAAAATCGTAAAAGAAAATACAAGTAAAAGCAATCACTAAAAAAAGATTGATTCTATTTAATTAAGAATCAATCTTTTTTGTTATTTTTATACGGATTAAAATCTAATTCAAAATATTTTTCATCACCGTCAACCATATTAACGCGATTATTTAATAAATTAACGATATCTTGTTTAAAATTTTCAATATAATGATTGTCGACAGCTACAATGACGGAAACTTTATCAGTATATTGGGTATCAATAATATTAATATCGTTTTCATTTAAGTGATATTGCAATTGATTAAACAATTTATAATCCACATTAATTGTAATTTCAGTTTGTAAAACTTTTTCAATTACCCCAACACTTTCAATTGCCTTAGTGGTTGCATTACTATAAGCGCGAATCAATCCACCCGCACCTAGTTTAATTCCACCAAAATATCTTGTAACAACAGCAACCGTATTATGAATGCCAATCATTTTAATTGCATCTAAAATAGGAACACCAGCGGTTCCAGATGGTTCTCCGTTATCACTAGCACGTTGAATATGATCATCTTGTCCAATTACGTATGCATAACAATTATGGGTGGCCTTTTTATTTTCTAACTTGATACTTTCAATAAAATTATTTGCTTCTTCTTCATTTTGAACTCTTGCAATATTACAAATGAATCTTGATTTTTTTATATCAACTTCATTTGATCCTTTTGTTTTTATTGTTAAATAGTTTTTTTGCATTTTTAAAGAACCTCTTATATTAATTTTTTATTTTTGCGTATTTATTAAGTATGATTAAAAATTTAGTGGAACTATATGGAAGACAAATTGATGAAACAATGATTGATTCTAAATTATTGAAATCTAGTTTAATAAAAAGATATTTTCCAATTGAAGTTCATAATAACCATATTCATTGTAAACGATGTGGACAAGATAGCAATAAAATAAATGCTGAATTACCCAATGACAATTATTATTGTCCAATCTGTATAAATCTAGGTAGAGTAACTTTCAAAAAACAATTATGTTACCTAGATGAACCTAATAATTTTAAAAGATCAAACCCGATATTAACATGGAAAGGTCAATTAACCAATTTACAAAACGACTGTTCTAGAGACATTATTAAAGTTTTCAACCAAAACAAGAAACACCTATTATGGGCGGTCACTGGTGCTGGAAAAACTGAAATGTTATTTAAAGGGATTGCAGAAGCCATTAAACAAAATAAACGTATTTGTATTGCTTCACCAAGAGTTGATGTTTGTAACGAGTTATTTCCGAGAATTCAGGCTGCTTTGAAAAATACTGATATGATTTTATTACATGGACGTCAAGATGAAGAATACCGATATACTCAAATTACAGTATGTACAACCCATCAATTACTGAGATTCTATCGTGCTTTTGATGTGCTAATTATTGATGAAGTAGATTCATTTCCATATGTATCAGATGCAGGGTTACATTTTGCAGCTCAAAATGCATGTAAGATTAATTCTAGTTTATTATATCTAACTGCAACCCCATCCGAAGATTTAATCAAATTAGTTAAATATAATGAATTAAATATTAGTTACTTACCATTACGTTTTCACCAACATCTATTACCCGAAATTAATAATAAATTAATAGGAAATTGGCGTTTAAGGATTAATAAACAAAAACTACCATTTAAACTTTTAAATTTAATTAATAATAAAATAAACAGTAATCAGAGATTTTTATTATTTGTTCCACGAGTTAAGGATTTAGGGCCTTTGTCTGATTTACTAAAAATAAAATTTAATCATAAACTATGGGAAACTGTTCATTCAACTGATGATAAACGAATAGAAAAAGTACAAAAGATGCGTGATGAAAAGGTATTATTTTTGATTACTACCACTATTTTGGAGCGAGGGGTTACCTTTCCTGGAATTGATGTAATTGTTTTGGGCGCTGAAGATAATATTTTTTCAACTTCTGCTTTAGTTCAAATTGCAGGAAGAGTAGGGAGAAAAAATGATCGTCCTTTTGGTGAAGTTACATTTTTAATAAACTATTATACAAAAACTATAAAAAAGGCAGTTAAACAAATCAAATATATGAATAAACTAGGACAGAAGTTATTATGAAAAATAAGTGCTTGTGGTGTAACAAAAATATAAACAATGAATTAACATTATCTTTCATTCTTAGTTTTAAAAGCTATCAAGAACAATCTTTATGTAATGAATGTTTGAATTTATTTAAAGCCATTAATAATGATTTATGTTGTCATATTTGTGGAAGAAGTGGAACATTTAATTCAAATAAATGTTCTGATTGTTTAAGATGGCAAAAAATAGGAGATTCTTTAATTAACCATTCTTTTTTTCAATACAATGATGTAATGAAAGATTATATGCAAAAATATAAATTTAATGGTGATTATCGATTAAGAAAAATGTTTTGTAAATATTTTGAACAATATTTAAATTCTGATATGATAATTATCCCAGTTCCTGTTAGTGATAAAACATTTAAGCAAAGAGGCTTTAACCAAGTAGAAGGATTCTTAGAAAATGTTGAATATCTAAATGCTTTATTGGTTAATGAAGATAAGCAAACACAATCGCATTTGAATCGTAAAGATAGAATTAGTACAAAGCAACCATTTAAGTTAAATCATTCAATGAAAAATAATATTTTTAATAAAAATATTATTATAGTTGATGATATTTATACTACAGGAACTACAATGCGACATGCAGGTAAATTATTGATTGATAATGGGGCTAAAACCGTTCAAGGATTAACCTTAGCAAGATGATTTATTTGTTATGTTACTTTTAGTTTATAAAACATAAAACTATTTTTAAAAGTGGTAATAAAATGTTAAGATAATATAGTATATATTAATTAAAATCGGATTAAATTAAACAAAATTAAAAACGAAAGGGAATTTATTAATGCCTAATATTTTAAAGAAATGGGTTGAAAGCGATAAGCATGATATCAAACGTTTAAGTAAGTTAGCGGATAAAGTTGATAATTATGCTGATGAATATCGTAAATTAAGCGATGAAGATTTAAAAGCTAAAACTCCAGAATTTAAAAAACGTTATCAAGATGGTGAAACGCTAGATGATCTTCTTCCTGAAGCATTCGCTGTTGCAAGAGAAGGAGCTACTCGTGTTTTAGGACTAACTCCATTCCATGTTCAAGTTATGGGTGGAATTGTGCTTCATGAAGGAAGCATTTCTGAAATGAAAACTGGTGAAGGTAAAACATTAACTGCTACTATGCCTGTATATTTAAATGCATTGGCTGGTAAGGGTGTTCATGTTATTACAGTTAACGAATACTTATCCAAGCGTGATGCTGAACAAATGGGTGAACTATATAACTGGTTAGGCTTAACAGTTGGTGTTAACTTAACTGAAATGAGTGCTGAAGAAAAACGTGAAGCATACAATGACGATATTACCTATTCTACTAATAGTGAAATCGGATTTGATTATTTACGTGATAATATGGTTGTTTACAAAGAAGATATGGTACAACGTCCATTGAACTTTGCTATTGTCGATGAAGTAGACTCTATTTTAATTGATGAAGCTAGAACCCCATTAATCATTTCTGGTCAAGCTAAAGGTTCACAAGAATTATATATCCAAGCTGATCGTTTTGCTAAAACTTTAAAAGACAAAGATGATTTTAAGATTGATTTGGAATCAAAAACTGTTGCTTTAAAAGATCAAGGTATTGAAAAGGCTGAAAAGTACTTTAACTTAAAGAATTTATATGATACTGATAATACAGCTCTAACTCATCATTTGGATGAAGCATTACGTGCTAACTACATTATGCTTAAAGATAAGGACTATGTGGTTTCTAATGGTGAAGTATTAATCGTTGATTCATTTACTGGTCGTATTATGGAAGGTCGTCGCTTTTCTGATGGGCTACATCAAGCAATTGAAGCCAAAGAAGGCGTTGACATTCAAGAAGAAAGTAAAACCATGGCTAATATCACATACCAAAACTTATTCAGAATGTACCATAAGTTAGCTGGTATGACTGGTACTGCTAAAACAGAAGCTGATGAATTTAGAGAAATCTATAATATGGATGTTATTTCAATCCCTACTAATAAACCTGTAGCCAGAGTTGATGAACCTGATTTACTATATCCAACTCTTCAATCTAAATTCGATGCAGTTATCAGTAAAATCAAGGAATTACACAGTAAGGGACAACCAATGTTGATTGGTACCGTTGCTGTTGAAACATCAGAATATCTAGATAACAGATTAACTCAAGAAGGAATTCCACATAATGTTTTAAATGCTAAGAATCATGCTAAGGAAGCTGAAATTATTTCCAACGCTGGACAAAAGAATGCAGTTACTATTGCTACCAATATGGCTGGTCGTGGTACTGATATTAAACTTGGACCGGGTGTTGTTGAATTAGGTGGATTAGCGGTTATTGGAACTGAACGTCATGAATCAAGACGTATTGATAATCAATTACGTGGTCGTTCAGGTCGTCAAGGAGATCCAGGTCTTTCACAATTCTATCTTTCATTAGAAGATGATTTAATGCGTCGTTTTGGTTCTGACCGTATTAAGAGCTTCTTAGAAAATATGAAAGTTGATGGCGAATCTGCTGTTATTAAGAGTAGATTAATTACTAAACAAGTTGAATCAGCTCAAAAGCGTGTTGAAGGTAATAATTACGACTCTAGAAAACAAGTTCTTCAATATGATGATGTTATGAGACAACAACGTAATGTTATCTATGGTGAAAGATATCAAATTATTGAAGAAAATAAATCTCTTAAGTGGGTATTAATGCCAATGATTCAAAGAACTGTTAATAGAATTGTTAACTTGCATACTCAAGGAGATAAGAAAGATTGGGATTTAGATACTATTTTAGATTTTGCTATTAGTGCTTTAGTAAGTCCTGATCGCATTAGTTTGGATGATTTAGAAAATAAATCTGCTGATGAAATTAAAGACACTCTAATGAATCTTGCTAAACAAGTATATAAAGAAAAACAAGATCAATTATATGATCCTAATCAAATGCTTGAATTTGAAAAGGTTGTTATTTTAAGAGTTGTTGATTCACACTGGACTGATCATATTGATGAAATGGATCAATTGAGACAATCAGTTGGTTTAAGAGGTTATGGTCAATTGAATCCATTGGTTGAATATCAACGTGAAGGTTATCAAATGTTTGAAGAAATGGTTTCAGATATCAATTATGATACAACTAGACTATTTATGAAGGCTGAAATTAGACAAAACATTGAAAGATAATTTTAAAAACGGGGATGGACTTGTATAGTTCCATTGCCGTTTTTTACATAGGGAGTAAATAATTTATGGAATTAAAAGATGCAAAAGATGAAATTAATAAAATAAAAAAAGCCATTGCTGGTTTTAGGGGGTCTCTTTGACTTAGATTCATTATCTGAAAATATTGAAATTAATGAGTCTAAAATGGCAGATCCTAATTTTTGGGATGATCCTAATAAGGCTAAAAGCTTTATTGAAGAAAACAATAAACTGAAGAAAAAGTATGATAATTTTAAGGTAATTGCTGAAGAAAGTGATGACTTAGAAATAAATTTAGAATTATTTGAAGAAGATAACGACCCCTCAATAATGGAAGAATTTGAAAATAATTTAACTAAGACTAAAAAGCATTTAGAAAATTATCGCTTAGGCATGCTTTTAAATGGTAAATATGATGGCAATAATGCCATCTTAGAAATTCATCCAGGTGCTGGTGGAACTGAATCTCACGATTGGGGAATGATGTTACTTCGCATGTATACCAGATGGGCTGAACAACATGAATTCAAATTAGAGACTTTGAATTATCAAGTTGGTGAAGTAGCTGGAATTGATAGTGCAACGTTATTAATTTCTGGTGAAAATGCATATGGATATTTGAAATCAGAAAAAGGTGTGCATCGATTGGTTAGAATTTCTCCATTTGACTCAGCAGGTCGTCGTCACACATCATTTGCCTCAGTGGATGTAATGCCAGAATTAGATGATTCAGTAAACATTGATATTAATCCTGCTGACTTAAGAGTAGACGTTTTTAGAGCCAGTGGAGCTGGTGGTCAACATGTTAACAAAACTTCATCTGCGGTTCGAATTACCCATGAACCTACTGGAATTGTAGTTGCTAGTCAAGCTCAACGTTCACAGCTACAAAATAGGGAAACTGCAATGAATATGTTAAAGTCCAAGTTATATGAATTAGAAGAAGAAAAGAAGGCTGAGCAAAAAGCTCAACTAGAAGGTGAACAAAAAGAAATTGGATGGGGTTCACAAATTCGTTCTTATGTTTTTCATCCATATTCGATGGTAAAAGACCATCGTACAGGCTATGAAACTGCTAAAGTACAAGATGTTATGGATGGGAAATTAGACAAATTTATTAATTCGTATTTACAATGGAAATTAAGCAAGCAGAACCCAGATTAACTTAGGAGACAAGCAAATGGATTATTTATTAACATTATCTATAATTTTTATTCAACCAGTTCTTTGGCTGGGCATAATTAAAGTTCTTTTAAACAATAAAAAAAGACTTTCACGTGAAAGAAATTCTTTTAATACTGCTATTTATCAAAATAATTTTGAGTTAAAACATTTTTTACTAGGATTTTTACTTTTTGGTATTTTTGGATCTATTTTATCAATTTTAGTTGGTACATTTATTTCTGTTCCATGGATTATTTTGTATGAAGTACTACTATTATTAAATATTGTGTTGATTCCCTATAGATTATTTCCGATTATAATAGCTGGAATAACAACTTTAATTACAATGATTCCTAGTATATTTGATTATATTAATGACAACTTTGATTCTTCAATTGATTTATCAATGACTGCCAATCAAAACATATTATTTCTAATTAGTTTAATCATTTTAATATCCGGTTTATTTTGGAGATACTTTGTTGGCCGTTATAATACCCCTGAAATATCGAAAAATAAACGTGGAAACCGTGTAGCTGGATATCTTTTAAATGAAATGACAGTTTTTCCATTACTCGTTTTAATTCCTGGCGACCAATTGCAAAAAGCAATTTCATTTTGGCCTACTTTCATGGTAGGACATCAATCGTTTAGTTTATTTTTATTACCAGTACTTTTAAGTGCAAAAATGAAAATATTCAAGAATGTTCCTTTAAAGATTGCAAAAAAGATTGGTAATTCAATCATTAAATTAGGTATTTTTGGATTTATATTAACAATTGGCAGCTATTTCTTCCCAATTGTTACTTTATATTCAATCGGAATCCTTATTATTGTTTATTTGTTGATTTTAATTAGACTCAAATTACAAGACCTTAAATCTGAAAAATGGTTTTCTGATGCAGTTGAAGGCGTTAGTGTAATTGGTGTTAAGCCATCTACTCCAGCTGATAAAATGGGGGTTGAAATTGGGGATCGTATTGTTGAAGTTAATAACAAAACGGTTCATAATGAAAATGAATTTTATGAGGCCATTTTATCTTCACCTACATTTTGTCGATTAAAATTAATAAATAGAAATGATCGAATCAAAATTACTGAATCAGCTATTTATAACGATTCACCAAATGAATTAGGGGTTGTTTTGTTTAAATAAATTATTTTTGTTAAAAGGATTGTATTTAAGCATGAAAAGTGTTTAAATGTTTAACTCAAAGGAGTTGTTAATAAAATGAAAAAATTAACTAGATCAAAAACAGACAGAATGCTAACTGGAGTTGCCGGTGGAGTTTCAGAATATCTAGGAATTGATTCTAGAATTATAAGAATAATTTTTATTATTCTTGCTTTCTTTCATGGCATTGGATTACTTGCATACTTGATTTTGCTTGTTTTAATGCCCAATACTCAACAAACAACTGGTCCTTTTGATGGGATGTTTAATCAATATAAGTCTAAAGAACAATCAACAACTAAGAATAACGATAAAAGAAAAAATTTAAAAGATGTTCAGGAATTTGATCATAAATAAAGGAGACTTACAATGGGATTTTGGGGTCGTTTATTAGTTAATACCTTATTATTTATAGCTATTGCAGGTTTCTTTCAAGGAAGCTTTTATGTCGCTAGTTTAACAACTGCCATTATCGCTGCTTTTGTATTGGCGATTTTGAATACTTTGGTAAAACCGGTATTGTTTATTCTTTCATTACCAATTAATATTTTGACATTGGGATTATTCAGTATTGTCTTAAATGCATTTATGTTAGAAGCAACCTCATATATTGTTGGCAGTGATTTCCAATTTACTTCTTTTGGGATGGCAATGCTAGTATCTATAATAATGTCAATTTGTAATGCGGTGTTATCTAATAATCAATCAACTGAATAATGTTAAAATTAAGTAGGTATTTAATAATATCTACTTATTTTTTTATTTTTAATGTGTTTTTAAGATTAAAAGATAATAATTAAAATGGTAAAATAATAATAACATAGGAGGTAAACGTATGACTTATAATGTTAGTGTTGCTGACTTAGTTGAAAATACACATCTAGATATTTTTTATGGTAAAGAGTATTTAGATAGACCTATTACTACTAGTGACATTTCAAGACCTGGTTTAGAGTTAACTGGATATTTTAATTATTATCCGGCTAAAAGAATTCAATTACTTGGAATTACTGAGACCTCATATGCAAAAGGCATGAATAGTGCCGATCTTTATGAAGTTATGAAAGAAATGTGTCACCCAGAAACACCAGCTTTTGTGATCTCGACCCAATTGGATCCGCCTGATGAATTAATTAGAGCTGCTAAAAATAAACATATTCCTATTTTAGGATCAAAATTAACAACCTCTAGAGTTTTAAGTAATATGACTAATTATTTAGAAAGTAATTTAGCCGAAAGAAAATCTATGCATGGAGTTTTAGTTGATGTTTATGGATTAGGTGTTCTGATGACTGGTGATTCAGGAGTCGGTAAAAGTGAAACTGCTTTGGAATTAGTTAAACGTGGACATCGATTAATAGCTGATGATCGAGTTGAGGTATACCAACAGGATGAACAAACACTAGTTGGACAAGCTCCACGTATTTTACGTCATTTATTGGAAATCCGTGGAATTGGGATTATTGACGTAATGAATTTATTTGGTGCAGGAGCTGTACGTTCAAAAACCAAAGTTGATTTAATTGTCCATTTAGAAAACTGGTCTGATAATAAAGATTATGATCGATTAGGGAATTCTAATGAAACTAGACGGATTTTTGATGTTGATGTTGAAAGAATTAACATTCCAGTTAAAACAGGACGTAATTTAGCAATTATTATTGAAGCAGCTGCAATGAACTTTAGAGCTAGAACAATGGGATACGATGCAACTAAAGTATTCAATGATAATCTGAATAGCTTAATTAAAGAAAATTCAAAACCTAATGGTTAATTAAATATTGAATGGAGGAGATCTTATTTCGTTAGCTTTAAATCCGATTGCATTTAATTTGGGATCAATTCAAGTTCATTGGTATGGAATCTTTATTGCTAGTGCAGTGATGATTGCGGTTTATCTTTCTGTTAAAGAAGGCTCAAAACGTGGAATTATTGCAGATAACATTTATGACATGATTTTATGGGCATTGCCTGTTGCGATTATTTGTGCTCGTATCTATTATGTAGCATTTCAATGGCCGTACTATAGTCAACATCTAGATGAAATCATTAAAGTTTGGGATGGGGGAATTGCCATTTATGGAGCTTTAATTGGTGCTGGCTTAGTTGTATTTTATTATTGTCGTAGTAAATTTATACCGGTTTGGTTGATGCTAGATGTTATTGCTCCAACTGTAATAATGGGACAAGGTATTGGTAGATGGGGTAACTTTATGAACCAAGAAGCTTTTGGTAAAATTACTAGTTTATCTTTCTTACAACACTTACATTTACCATCATTTATAATTAATCAAATGTTTATTCAAGGATCATATCGTCAACCAACTTTTTTATATGAGTCTATTTGGGATATATTTGGTTTTATAATACTAATGAATTTAAGGCATATTAACAAATTCTTTAAACGTGGTGAAGTCTTTTTAGGTTATGTAATTTGGTATTCATTTGGAAGATTCTTTGTTGAGGGAATGCGTACTGATAGCTTAATGGCCTTTGGTGATATAAGAGTTTCACAATTATTATCAATTGTTTTATTTTTCGGTTCTATTGGTATTATTATTTATCGTAGAAAGAAAAATCCAGATTTACCATATTATCTTGACGGTAGGTCAATAATTAATAAGTAATATAATTACAAGGAGATTTTATAATGGTAGAAAAAGTAGCAGTTTTAGGTGCAGGATCATGGGGTAGCATGTTAGCAAACATCTTATCTGAAAATGGTAACGAAGTTCATTTATGGTCTTATAAACCAGCTCAAGTTGAAGAATTAAACAACAAACACACTAATACTAAATACATTGAGAATTTTACATATTCTAAGGATTTAGTAGCTTATTCTGATATGAAGGAAGCTATTAATGGAGCTGATGACATTTTATTTGTGGTACCAGCTCAAGTTACTAGATCAATTGCTCAAAAAGTAAATAATATTTTGGCGGAATTGAATATGAAAGTAAATATTATTCATGGTAGTAAAGGAATTGAGCAAAAGACTTATAAACGTATGTCTGAAGTCCTTACTGAAGAAATTGATCCTAAATATCGTAAATCCATTTCTGTAATATCTGGCCCTAGTCAAGCTGAATCTGTAGCAAAACATGATATTACTTTGGTTACTACTGCTTCAGAAAATATTAAAGATGCTGAACACGTTCAGTCTTTGTTTATTAATGAATATTTTAGAGTGTATACCAATGATGATATTATAGGTGTTGAAATTGGTGCAGCGTTGAAAAATATTATTGCATTAGGAGCAGGAGCACTTTATAGTTTAGGATATGGTGATAATACTAAAGCAGCTTTAATGACTCGTGGTTTAGCAGAAATTTCTCGATTAGGGACTTCATTTGGTGCTAATCCATTAACCTTTACTGGATTGTCTGGGGTTGGTGATCTAATTGTTACAGCAACAAGTAGTGATTCTAGAAATTGGCGTGCTGGATATCAATTAGGACAAGGTAAATCATTGGACGAAGTTATTGAACATATGGGGATGGTAATTGAAGGCATTGCCACCACCAAAGCAGCCTATGAATTAGCTAAACAACGTGGTATCGATATGCCAATTACATCAGCTATTTATCATGTTATAAACGATGAATTAACTGTTAAAGATGCAATTAATAATTTAATGCATCGTGAAGGCCGAGCAGAATTGGACTAAATATGGTTTAAGGAGAATTTTTATGAAAAAAATTAGAAAAGCAATCATCCCAGCTGCAGGCTTGGGAACAAGATTCTTACCAGAAACTAAAGCAATGCCTAAGGAAATGCTTCCAGTAGTGGACAAACCTGCTATTCAATTAATTGTTGAAGAAGCAATTGCTTCTGGGATTACTGATATTTTAATTATTATTGGAAAAGGTAAGCGTGCAATTGAAGACCATTTTGATTCTAATACTGAATTAGAATTAAATCTTGAAAAGAAAAATAAGATGAAAATGTTGGAAGCTGTTAAGAAAACTAATGGTTTAAACATCTATTTTAAACGTCAAGAACACCCTAATGGTTTAGGGGATGCGGTTCATACTGCCAAGAGTTTTGTTGGGGATGATCCATTCGTTATTATGCTAGGTGACGATTTGATGCAAGACAAGACTCCATTAACTAAGCAATTAATTGATAGTTATGAAAAAACTAATTCTTCCACTCTAGCTGTTATGAAGGTTCCACATGAAGATACTTCTAAATATGGAGTTATTAATCCCGCTAAGGAAGTACAAGATGGATTATATGATGTTACTAGCTTCGTTGAAAAACCTAATCCAGAAGATGCTCCTAGTGATTTAGCAATCATCGGTCGTTACTTATTGACTCCAGAAATATTTGAAATATTGGAAAATACTAAACCAGGTAAGGGTAATGAAATTCAATTAACTGATGCTATTGATACTTTGAACAAAAATGGTAAAGTCTATGCTCATGAATTTAAAGGTTCTCGTTATGATACCGGGAATAAATTCGGCTGGTTAGAAACTAATATTGAATTTGGTTTACAACATCCAGAAGTATCAAATCAATTGAAACAATATATTAAGGATTTAGCTAAGAAATTAGACTAATATTACTTTGTGTGCAAAATAATAGACAAACTTTTATTTTGCTAGTAAAGTAGTGCTTATTGAAAAAGAGAGGAGCTGAAATTATGGAAAAATATGATGTAATCGTAATTGGTGCAGGTCCTGGTGGAATGACTGCAGCATTATATGCTTCTCGTGCAAATTTATCTGTTTTGATGATTGATCGAGGCATTTACGGTGGCCAAATGAATAATACTGCTGAAATTGAGAATTATCCTGGCTTTAAATCAATTTTGGGCCCAGATTTAGCTAAAAAAATGTATGAAGGTTCAATTAACTTTGGTGCAAAATATGCATATGGTACTGTTGAATCAATTGAACAATCAGGTAAAAATAAGATTGTTAAAACCGATCAAGATAGTTATGAAACAGGTTCTGTGATCATTGGGACTGGTTCTCAATACCGTAAATTAGGTGTTGAAGGTGAAGATGAATATGGTGGTAAGGGTGTTTCTTATTGTGCTGTATGTGACGGAGCTTTCTTTAAAAACAGAGAAGTAGTCGTAATTGGTGGTGGTGACTCAGCAATTTCAGAAGCTTTATACCTTGCTGGTATTACTTCAAGAGTTACTGTTATCCATCGTCGCGATCAATTAAGAGCACAAAAGGTACTTCAAGATCGTGCATTTGCAAACGACAAAATTAATTTTATTTGGAATACTAATGTAACTGAAATTATTGGTGATAATATGAAGGTTACAGGGGTTAAAACATTGAATAATCAGACAAATGAAACTGATGTTGTTGATGCCAATGGAGTATTTATTTATGTTGGAAACAATCCAATGACTGAACCATTTAATAATTTAAATATTACTGATGATAAAGGTTGGATTAAGACAAATGAACGTATGGAAACTTCAGTACCTGGAGTTTTTGCAATTGGAGACGTTCGTTCAAAAGAATTAAGACAAGTTGCAACTGCTGTTGGTGACGGTGGAATTGCTGGTCAAAATGCTTTTGAATATGTATCATCATTAGAAAAATAATTGATAAAAAGGAATGCTATTTAAGCATTCCTTTTTATTATCTTGTCGGATACGTATTAATTTTAGAATGTATGTTCGTGTGTTAAAATGTATACAAAATTGCAGGGATGTTTAAGGGCTTATAATTTAAGCTCTTATTTTAATGAGAAAGTGAGGGCTTTTATTGCAAATTAAACGAGAAAAAAATAACCATTTTGACTTAGTTTCTAAATATAAGCCAACTGGAGATCAACCAGAGGCAATTAAAAAATTAACTGTTGGTATTGAAAATGGCCAAAAATCTCAAATATTATTGGGTGCTACTGGGACTGGTAAAACATTTACGATTTCAAATGTTATCAAGAATGTAAATAAACCTACGTTAATTTTATCTCACAATAAAACGTTAGCTGGCCAATTATATGGTGAATTCAAAGAATTTTTCCCTAATAATGCAGTTGAATATTTTGTTAGTTATTATGATTATTATCAACCGGAAGCTTATGTACCTTCAAGTGACACTTATATTGAAAAGGACTCTTCTGTAAATGACGAAATTGATAAGTTACGGCATGCCGCTACTAATGCACTCCTAACCAGAAATGATGTTATTATTGTAGCTTCAGTATCGTCTATTTTTGGTTTAGGGAGTCCGGAAGAATACTATAAACATACGGTATCTTTACATGTAGGGCAACAAATAGAACGTGATGATGTTTTACGTCAGCTTGTCGATATTCAATTTGATCGGAATGATATTGATTTTCAACGTGGTCGCTTTAGAGTTCATGGTGATGTGGTAGATATTTTTCCAGCTTCAGGTGATAAACATGCACTTAGAGTTGAATTTTTTGGCGATGAAATTGATTCAATTAGAGAAATTGATACATTGACAGGCGAATTTTTAGGGAAAAAGAATAACGTTATTATTTTCCCTGCGACTCACTTTTTAACCGATGATCAAAATCTGGATCGTGCTTTAGCCAACATTAGAAAAGAAATGGATGAACAAGTTGCTAAATTCAAAAGTGAAGGTAAACTTGTTGAAGCCCAACGCCTAAAACAACGAACTACTTATGATATTGAAATGATGGCAGAAATGGGATATACCAATGGGATTGAAAATTATTCTAGGCATATGGATCATCGTAAACCAGGTGAACCACCATATACATTACTTGATTTCTTCCCTGATGATTATTTATTAGTTGTTGATGAATCTCATCAAACTTTGCCTCAAATTGGTGGGATGTATAAGGGTGATAAAGCTAGAAAAGAACAACTTATTAAGTATGGATTTAGATTACCTAGTGCTTTAGATAATCGTCCTTTGAAGATGCCTGAGTTTAAGAAACATATTAATCAAGCTGTTTACATGTCAGCTACACCTGGTCCTCGTGAACTAGAAATGACTGATAAAAAGAATATCGTTCAACAAATTATTCGTCCAACTGGTCTTTTAGATCCTACAGTTGAAGTTCGTCCAATCATGGGACAAATGGATAACTTAGTTGGTGAAATTAATAAAAGAATTGATCGAGACGAAAGAACATTTGTTACTACCTTAACTAAAAAGATGGCAGAAGATTTAACTGATTATCTGAAAGATTTAGGGATTAAAGTAGCATATTTACACTCAGATGTTAAAACTCTTGAACGGACTAAAATTATACGTGACTTAAGATTAGGTAAATATGATGTTTTAGTGGGAATTAATCTTTTAAGAGAAGGTATTGATGTTCCGGAAGTTTCTTTAGTTGCAATTTTGGATGCTGACAAAGAAGGCTTTCTAAGAAACGAACGTTCATTAATTCAAACGATTGGCCGTGCAGCTAGAAATGAAAATGGTTCTGTTATTATGTATGCTGATACAGTAACTGATTCCATGCAAAAGGCAATGGATGAAACTGCTAGAAGAAGAAAAATTCAAAAAGCATATAATAAAGAACATGGGATTACCCCACATACTATCAAGAAACCAGTTCGTGATCTTATTAAATATGATAATAACGATGATGATGAACCAAAAGAAAGTCATTCATTTGTTGAATCTGATTTCCAAAAGATGACTAAAAAAGAACAACAATCAATGCTTGAAACTCTAAATAAAGAAATGCGACATGCTGCAACGAAATTAGATTTTGAACAAGCTGCTTCTATTCGTGATACAGTTATGGAACTTAAGAGTCAAATGAAATAAGTAAGGAGTGATTTCTTGCCAAACGATAAAATTATTATTAAGGGTGCTCGTGCTCATAATTTAAAAAATATTAATGTTTCAATTCCTAAAAATAAATTAACGGTAATGACAGGACTATCTGGATCTGGTAAAAGTTCTTTAGCTTTTGATACTTTGTATGCTGAAGGACAACGCCGTTATGTTGAAAGTTTATCATCATATGCTAGACAATTTTTAGGCCAAATGGACAAGCCAGATGTGGATTCTATTGAGGGATTAAGTCCAGCAATTGCGATTGATCAAAAAACAACTTCTCATAATCCTCGTTCTACTGTAGGAACCGTTACTGAAATTAATGATTATTTTAGACTTCTATGGGCTCGCGTTGGAACCCCTATTTGTCCTAACGACGGAACTAAGATTACTCGTCAATCCATTGATCAAATGATCGATGAAATTATGGCATTACCAGAACGTACTAAATTACAAATTCTTTCACCAGTCGTGCGTGAAGAACGCGGTCAACATAAAAAGACTTTTGAAAAGATTCAAAGAGAAGGCTTTGTTCGTTATCGTGTTGACGGTGAAGTCCATGAGTTAGGCGATGGAGTAGAATTAGAGAAAAATAAGCGTCATAATATTGATATTGTTATTGATAGAATTATTGTAAAAGATGGCATTAAGTCAAGACTATCTGATTCTCTAGAAACTGCGCTAAGATTAAGTGGTGGTTATGCAGTCGCTGATTTAATGGGACATGGAGATAATCTCATTTTTTCAGAACATTATGCATGTCCTTTATGTGGTTTTACCATTAGCGAATTAGAACCTCGTTTATTTTCATTTAATTCTCCAATTGGTGCCTGTCCTGATTGTGATGGATTAGGAATGAAATTAGAAGTAGACGAAAGTCTAGTTATTCCTGATCAGAATAAAACTCTAAATGAAGGCGCAATTGAACCATGGAACCCAATTAGTTCTAAGTTTTATCCAAGCTTATTGGATCAAGCTTGCCATGCTTTTAAAATTGATATGGATACGCCTTTCAAAAAATTACCTAAGAAGCAACGTGATATTATTTTAAATGGCTCTAAAGGAAAAGAATTTCATTTTCACTTTGATAGTAATTTCGGTGGTGTACGTGATACTGATGCACCATTTGAGGGGGTCTTAAATAATATCGATCGTCGCTATCATAGTACTAATAGTGATTTTACCCGTGAGCAAATGCGTAAATATATGACAGAATTAACATGTCAAAATTGTCATGGCTTACGTTTAAATCGTGAAGCTTTAAGTGTGAAAATTAATGGTGAAAATATTAGTGAAGTTACTAATCTAGACATCAATAAAGAATTAGACTTCTTTAAATCTTTAACATTTGGCGAAAAAGATACCGTAATTGCAAAACCAATTTTAAAAGAAATTATTGATCGTTTGTCTTTCTTAAAAAATGTTGGTTTAGATTATCTAACATTGTCTAGAAATGCAGGAACTTTGTCTGGTGGTGAATCACAAAGAATTCGCTTAGCTACTCAGATTGGTTCTAACTTATCGGGTGTTTTATATGTGTTAGATGAACCATCCATTGGATTGCATCAACGTGACAATGATCGTTTGATTAGTTCATTGAAATCAATGCGTGATTTAGGCAATACTTTAGTGGTAGTTGAACATGGTGAAGACACGATGGAAGCTGCTGATTATATTGTAGATATTGGACCAGGTGCTGGTGCTAATGGTGGTAAAGTAATGGCTGTTGGAACACCAAAAGAAATTGCCAACAATGATAATTCTTTGACTGGTCAATATTTATCTGGAAATAAATTTATTCCAGTACCATTGAAACGTAGAAAAGGTAATAAAAAACATATTAAAGTTAAAGGTGCTGCTGAAAATAACTTAAAGAATGTTGATGTTGATATTCCATTAGGTGAATTTAATGTTGTTACTGGAGTTTCTGGTTCTGGTAAATCAACTTTAATTAATCGTGTTTTGAAACGAGCCTTAGCACAAAAAATAAATAATAATTCAGAAAAGCCCGGTAAATACAAGTCTATTTCAGGTTATAAGAATATTGATAAGTTAATTAATATTGATCAAAGCCCAATTGGGAGAACTCCACGTAGTAATCCTGCCACTTATACGGGTGTTTTTGACGATATTCGTGAACTATTTGCTGAAACTAATGAAGCTAAATTAAGAGGATATCAAAAAGGTCGCTTTAGTTTTAACGTTAAAGGTGGACGTTGTGAAACTTGCCATGGGGATGGGATTCTAAAAATTGAAATGAATTTTTTACCTGACGTTTATGTACCTTGTGAAGTTTGTCATGGTAAACGTTATAATAATGAAACGCTTGAAGTGGAATATAAAGGTAAAAATATTGCTGATGTTTTGGATATGACAGTTAAAGAAGCTTTATCATTCTTTGAAGCAATGCCTAAAATTACAAGAAAACTTAAAACCATTGATGAAGTTGGTTTAGGTTATGTTAAATTAGGTCAATCAGCCACAACTTTATCTGGTGGTGAGGCACAACGAATGAAATTAGCTGCTGAATTATACAAAAAATCAGCTGGTAATAACTTATATATTTTGGATGAACCAACTATTGGTTTACACACCGATGATATTAAGCGTTTATTAGTGGTTCTACATGAATTAGTCGATCAAGGTAATACAGTCTTAATTATTGAACATAATTTGGATGTTATTAAGACTGCTGATAATATAATTGATTTAGGACCAGAAGGTGGTGAAGGTGGCGGTAATATTATTGCTACTGGAACTCCTGAAGAAATTATCAAACAAAAAGATAGTTATACTGGTCAATATTTAGCTCTAGTTTTAAAACGTGATACTAAAAGAACTAAAATGAATAAATAAAATAAAAAAGAGTCTAAGACTCTTTTTTATTTTATTTATAAATGACACGCCCGGGTATGTGTGTTAAAATATCATGAGTTATTATATTGAACGAATAAATTGTTAAAGAAAGGCGGGAACATTTAATGAGTAATGATTTAAATAACCGTCCTAAAATTGTAGTTATCGGTGGTGGAACCGGACTACCAGTTATATTAAAAAGTTTAAAAGAAAAAAATGTTGATATTACAGCTATCGTGACAGTTGCCGATGATGGAGGTTCTTCTGGTAAAATTCGCAATTATATGGATGTGGTACCTCCAGGTGATATTCGTAACGTATTAGTTTCTTTGTCAGAATTACCTAAGCTAGAATTAGATTTGTTTCAATATCGTTTTAATAACGGTGATGAATTTTTATCTGGTCATTCGATTGGTAATTTAATTATTGCAGCTCTAACAGAGATGAAAGATGGGGTTAATAATGCAGTTGAAATTATTAGTAATATGATGAAAGTTAATGGACATGTTTATCCGGCCTCTAGTCAAGATTTACAATTATGTGCTGAATTTTATGATGGTACTAAAATGGCTGGTGAATATGAGATTACTTATGCCAATAAGAATATTAAACGTGTGTGGGTAGAAAATATTAGTAGCAATGAGCAACCCAAAACTAATCAAAAAGTAATTGACGCGATTATGAATGCTGATCAAATCGTTTTAGGACCTGGAAGTTTATTTACTAGTATTTTGCCAAATTTAATGATTGAAAACTTAGGACATGCAGTTATTGCTTCACCAGCTAAGGTAGTTTATATATGTAATATCATGACACAAAAGGGTGAAACTGATCACTTTACAGATGCTGATCATGTAAAAGTTTTAAATCGTCATTTGGGATGTAATTTTATTAATGTTGTTTTAGTAAACAATGCATCAATTCCTAATAACTATATTGATAAAATAAAATGGAATGAAATATCTAAACAAGTTACCCATGATGAAGCTGGCCTTGAACAACAGCATTGTAAAGTCATTCAAGATAACTTTTTAAAGTTATCTGATGATTGTGCTTTTCATAATGGAAAATTAGTATCTGATACGTTAATTAAACTAATAAACAACAAAGATTGGAGTGATTAATAATTGTCATATGCAAGTGAAGTAAAAAAAGAGTTAACCACTCTAGAAGTTCATAAGAAAAATGCTAAGGCCGAATTAATGGCTTTAATTCGAATGAATGGTTCAATTTCTCTATCTTCAAATAGAGTGTTATTAAATATTCAAACTGAAAATCCTGCAATTGCTCGTAGAATTTATAGTTTAATTTTGAAATTCTATGATGTAGAAAGTAAATTAGTTGTTCGTAAAAAGATGAAGTTAAATAAAAATAACATTTATATAGTAAGAATTATGTATCAAGTTAAGGAAATTCTTGATGATTTAAAAATATTCGATAATTATCAAATTGTTGAAACAGTGCCAACCAAACTTTTAAATAGTGATTCTCAAGTGAGATCATATTTAAGAGGAGCTTTTTTAGCTAGTGGATCTGTTAACAACCCCGAAACTTCTCGTTACCATTTAGAAATATACTCATTATATGAAGAACACAATGATATGATTTCTGAAATGATGAATAATTACGGCCTTAATTCTAGAACTACTGAACGTAGAAGTGGCTATATAACTTATTTAAAGGAAGCCGAAAAAATTGCTAATTTCTTACAATTAATTGGTGCCACTAACGCAATGTTAAAATTTGAAGATGTAAGAATTATGCGTGATATGCGTAATTCTGTTAATCGTTTAGTTAATTGTGAAAATGCTAATATGAATAAAGTTGCCAATGCATCAACAAGACAATTGACAAGTATTCAATATATAGCTAATACAGTTGGTTTGAAACAATTGCCAAAAAAACTTTATGATGTGGCAGTTACCAGGATTCAAAAGCCAGAAGTGAGCTTGAAGGAATTAAGCGATTCTTTACCTGATGGTAGTATTTCTAAATCAGGGATTAATCATCGTTTAAGAAAAATAAATGAATTCGCTGATAGAATTAAGAAAGAGGCTGAAGAGAAAGCGGCTGAAACATAAAAAAAGCATCTGGAATTATTCCAGATGCTTTTTTATTAACAATAAATTATATTATTTCTTTTCTGAACTATTTTTCATAATTGCATCAATTAAACCATAATCAACTGATTCTTGAGCACTTAAGTAATGATCACGTTCAGTATCATGATTAATTTTTTCAATTGATTGACCAGAATTTTCAGCCAAAATTTCATTAATCATATGACGAGTCTTTAGTATTGATTCAGCAGCAATCTCAATTTCGGTTTGTTGACCTTGAGCACCACCAGATGGTTGGTGAATTAATACTTCTGAGTGTGGTAGAGCAAAACGTTTACCCTTAGTACCAGATGAAGCTAAAACACTGGCCATTGATGCAGCCATACCCATTACAATGGTTTGAACATCTGCTTTAATAAATTTCATAGTATCATAAATTGCCATTCCGGCAGTTACAACACCACCAGGAGAATTTATATATAAGTAGATATCTTTATCAGAGTCTTGGGCATCAAGGAATAATAATTGGGCAATTACTGTATTTGCCATATTATCTTCGATAGGACCTGATAACATAATGATACGATCTTTTAATAATCTTGAGTAAATGTCATATGCACGTTCACCATTAGATGATTGTTCAATGACTGTTGGGACTAAATTCATATTGCTTCCTCCCCATAATTAATTTCATTTTAAAAGCTGTAACCAATTCTATATTATTGGTCAATCAAGGTCAAACGATTTGTTTAATATAATGCACTTGAAGGGAATCGAACCCTTAACTTAAGAACCGGAATCTTATGTGCTATCCATTACACTACAAGTGCATAAAATTACTATAAATGAATAAGCTATAAAATTCAAGATAACTATTTTAACTATTGATTTGCAAAGTAAAAACACGATTGATATACTGAATTTGTGGAGATTAATGCTATTTTATTTACAAATAATTATTATAAATTAATAATGAAAATTATTTTAAATTAGTTAGCCAGTTTTATAGACTATTACTTGAAAAAGTAGTAACATTAGCTCTGTACGTAGTACTTAAATTTATTTCTCTAGGAGGAAAACAGTTATGACTGTAAAAATTGGTATTAACGGTTTTGGTCGTATTGGTCGTTTGGCTTTCAAACGTATCAACGAACTAAACTCAGATGAAATTGAAGTTGCTGCTATCAATGATTTAACAACTCCTTCAATGTTAGCTTACTTATTAAAATATGATTCAACACATGGTAAATTCCCTGGTGAAGTTTCATCAACTGATAAAGGAATTGTTGTTGACGGTAAGGAAATCCCAGTTTACGCTGAAAAGAACGCCGCTGACCTTCCATGGGTTAAAAATGATGGTGTTGACTTTGTACTAGAATGTACAGGTTTCTACACTTCAGAAGAAAAATCACAAGCTCACTTAGACGCTGGTGCAAAACGTGTCTTGATTTCAGCTCCTGCTGGTCAAATTAAGACTGTTGTTCCTGGTGTTAACTTAGATACATTGAACTCAGATGACAAAATTGTTTCAGCTGGTTCATGTACTACAAGTTGTTTAGCACCTATGGCTTACTTTTTAAACAAAGACTTCGGTCTTAAAGCAGGTACTATGACAACTATTCATGCCTTTACTTCTACTCAAGCTATCTTAGATGGTCCTCGTGGTAAGAAGTTCAGAAACAACCGTACTGCTTCAGTAAACACTATTCCTCATTCAAGTGGTGCTGCTAAAGCTATTGGTTTAGTAATTCCTGAATTAAATGGTCATTTACAAGGTCACGCACAACGTGTTGGTGTTGTTGATGGTTCATTAACAGAATTAGTTTCTGTATTAGACAAGAATGTTACTGCTGATGAAATCAATGAATCAATGAAGAAATATGCTAAAGACAATGATGCCTTCGGTTACACTGAAGACCCAATTGTTTCAACTGATATTATTGATGATTCACATGGTTCAGTATTTGATCCAGGTCAAACTGAAATCACAGCAAATGGTGACACTCAATTAGTTAAGACTGTTGCTTGGTACGATAACGAATGGGGCTTTACTTGCAACATGGTTCGTACTTTATTACACTTTGCTGAACTTTAATATTAAATTAATGCTTTTATAGCAAACAAAGGTGGAGGAGGCATTTGCCTCCTCCATTTTTTATAAAATATTTTTCATTATTCTTTAAAAAAAGATCTAAATGAATTATATTTAATATGTGATTTATAATAACAATTTTTTTGAGGAGGTCGTCTAAATTGGCTAAGACAGTTGTTTCTGATTTAGATTTAAATGGCAAAAAAGTTTTAATGCGTGTCGACTTCAACGTTCCTGTGAAAGATGGCGTTGTTGGTGATACTAGTCGTATTGTTGGTGCTATTCCAACAATTAAATATGTAATTGAACATGGTGGTAAAGCCGTGTTATTTTCTCACTTAGGTCGTATTAAGAGTGAAGATGATAAAGAAGCATTATCATTACGTCCAGTTGCTGAAAAGTTATCTGAATTAATTAATAAACCTGTAACTTTTGTTCCTGAAACAGAAGGTAAAAAACTAGAAGATACTGTTAACAATATGAGTGATGGAGATATTGTTTTAGTTCAAAATACTCGTTATGAAGATGTTGTTGATGGTGAAAACGTAAAACGTGAATCCAAAAATGATCCTAAGCTAGGCCAATACTGGGCTTCATTAGGTGATTGCTTCGTAAACGATGCATTTGGTACTGCTCATCGTGAACATGCTTCAAATGTTGGTATTGCACGTGCAATGGAAGCTAATAATAAACCAGTAGCTGCTGGATTCTTAATTGAAAAAGAAATTAAGTTTATTGGTGGTGCTGTTAACGATCCTAAACGTCCATTTGTTGCCATTCTTGGTGGTGCAAAGGTTTCTGATAAGATCGGTGTTATTGATAACTTACTAGGTAAAGCTGATAAAATTATTATCGGTGGTGGAATGACTTATACATTCTATGCTGCTAAAGGTTACTCAATTGGTAACTCACTTGTTGAAAAAGACAAGATTGATACCGCTAAAGAAATCTTACAAAAGGGTGGCGACAAAATCGTCCTACCTATTGATTCTGTAGTTGCTCCTGAATTCAAGAATGATGCACCTACTGAAGTTGTTACTGATAATATTCCTGATGGCCAAATGGCTTTAGACATTGGTCCTAAGAGTATCAAACTATTCGAAGATGTATTAAGAGATGCTAAAACAGTTGTTTGGAATGGACCTATGGGTGTATTTGAAATGAGTAACTTTGCTAAAGGTACTCTAGCTGTTGGTAAATTCTTAGGTGAATTAAAAGATGCTACTACTGTTGTTGGTGGTGGTGATTCAACTGCTGCTGTTAACCAATTAGGCGTTGCTGATAAATTATCACACGTTTCAACTGGTGGTGGAGCTTCACTAGAATACATGGAAGGTAAAACTTTACCAGGTATTGCCGCAATTACTGATAAATAAAGAATTCTTTCTAAAAGAGCTCGATATTTTATATCGAACTCTTTTTTTTATTTATGATAAAATTGAATTACTTAATTTATTTTACCTGAGTGGTATCATTGATTATAAAGATTAATATTTAATTTTATTAAATATTGAGGGGGAAATAATAATGAGGACTCCTTTTATAGTGGGTAATTGGAAAATGAATTTAACTCTTGAAGAAGCTAAGAGCTTTTTAGATCAAATTACTAACAAATTACCTGATAGTAACCAAGTTGAGTGTGCAATTGCAGCATCACCAATATTTTTAGAGACTTTAACTAAATATTGTGAAAATAGTCCTTTAAAATCATCTGCTGAAAATTGTTTCTATAAAGATAAAGGGGCTTATACTGGTGAGGTTAGTCCTTATGCTTTATCTGAGATGGGGGTTAATTACGTTATGCTTGGCCACTCAGAAAGGCGTAAATATTTTAATGAGACCAATAGAACCGTAAATAAAAAAGTAAAAGCTGTACTACAAAACCATATGATTCCAATTATTTGTTGTGATGAAACGATGACCAAACAAAAAAACGATGATCATATGGATTGGGTAGTTAATCCAGTTGCAGAATCATTGAATGGTGTTTCATCTAGGGATGCACAAAATGTAGTAATTGGATATGAACCTAGTTGGGCAATTGGCACTGGTAAATCTGCTAGTGTTTCAGAAACACAAGAAGCTTGTTGTTTAATTAGAAAAACAATCGCTGAACTATACGATGAAAAAGTGGCTAATCAAGTCAGAATATTATATGGTGGTAGCGTTAATGACAAAAATGTACAAGAATTAATGCAACAAAAAGATGTTGATGGTGTTTTAGCAGGAACTGCTAGTTTAAAGCCCAAAGAATTTTTAAAAATTGTTAATTATTCAAAATAATTCGCTTTTTATAAGGAGTTTGTATTGAAAGTTTGTCTTTAAAATAATAAAATGAAAGTAGCCTTGATTCTGAGGTAACAACTTTCATTAAGGAGAGAATAAAATGTCAATTATTTCAGATATTTATGCTCGAGAAGTATTAGATTCTCGTGGAAATCCTACAGTTGAAGTAGAACTATATACTGAAGCAGGTGCAATGGGTCGTGGAATCGTACCTTCAGGTGCATCTACTGGTGAACACGAAGCCGTTGAATTACGTGATGGTGATAAAAACCGTTACATGGGTAAGGGTGTTACTAAGGCTGTTAACAACGTTAATAACATTATTGCTAAAGAAATTGTTGGTTATGACGTAACTGATCAATTAGCTATTGACCAAGCTATGATCAAATTAGATGGTACACCTACTAAAGGTAAGTTAGGTGCTAACGCTATTTTAGGTGTTTCATTAGCTGCTGCACGTGCTGCTGCTGATGAATTAGGTGTTCCATTATATAACTATCTTGGTGGTTTTAATGCTCATGTATTACCTACTCCAATGATGAACGTTATCAATGGTGGTGAACATGCTAATAACAAGGTTGACTTCCAAGAATTTATGATTATGCCTGTTGGTGCTGAAACTGTTAAAGAAGCTATCCGTATGGGTTCTGAAACATTCCACAATTTAAAGGCTATCTTAAACGAAAAGGGTTACTCAACTGCTGTAGGTGACGAAGGTGGTTTTGCTCCTGATTTGAAGAACAATGAAGAACCATTTGAAATCTTAGTAGAAGCAATCCAACGTGCTGGTTACAAGCCAGGTAAAGATGTATCAATTGCATTTGACTGTGCTGCATCAGAATTCTATGATGCTGATACTAAGAAGTACAACTTAGTAGGTGATGGTAAATCATACTCTGCTGATGAATTTGTTACATTACTAGAACAATTAGTAGACAAATACCCAATTATTTCAATCGAAGATCCATTGGATGAAAACGAATGGGAAGATTGGCAAATGGCTACTAAACGCTTAGGTAAGAAAGTTCAAATCGTTGGTGATGACTTATTCGTAACTAACACTGACTACTTACGTAAGGGTATCAAGATGGGAGTTTCAAACTCAATCTTAATTAAACTTAACCAAATCGGTACTTTAACTGAAACTGTTAACGCTGTACAAATGGCTAAGGAAGCTGGATACACAGCTATCATTTCACACCGTTCTGGTGAAACTGAAGATACTACAATTTCTGACTTAGTTGTTGCTATGAATGCTGGTCAAATTAAGACTGGTTCAATGAGTCGTGGTGAACGTATTGCTAAGTACAACCAATTAATGAGAATTGAAGATCAATTAGGTTCAGTTGCTCAATACAAGGGTGTACACTCATTCTACAACTTAAGTGAAGAAGCACGTAATAACATCATTAATAAGTAATTTTGTTATTCATAATAATAAAAAGCATTAGGCATTTTATGTTTAATGCTTTTTTTATTTTAATTATGGTATGATTAAATTATCATAGTTTAAGGGGAAATTGATTTGAAAAAGGATAATGTTAAACGCTTCAAATCAGTGTTATATGGAGCTTTAATTGGAGTTTTAGTTGGATTCTTTATTAGTATCTTTAGAATATCAATTGAATTCTTATCTGGAATATTATTAAAAATATCCATGTATGCTAATCATAATTTTTTATCTTTAATATTATTAATAGCTATTAATTTACTATTTGCAATTATTACTTATCAACTAATATTATCCAATTCTGATATTAAAGGATCAGGAATTCCACAAGTCGAGGGTCAACTCGCTGGAGAAATTGATTATAAATGGCTACCTGTATTTATAAAAAAATTTATCGGTGGTGTTTTATCTATTTCCAGTGGCTTATTTCTTGGTAGGGAAGGACCTTCAATTCAGTTAGGTGCTACCTTAGCACAAGGAATAGCTAAAATTACTCATAAAATTGGTGTTGATAGAAAAATAATGATTTCTGGTGGAGCAGCAGCTGGGTTATCTGCAGCATTTAATGCGCCTATTGCTAGTACTTTATTTGTTTTAGAAGAAATTTATCATAATTTTTCTACTCTAGTTTGGACTGTTGCATTGTCAGCAGCAGTTGCATCTAATTTTGTTTCAACAGCTATTTTTGGGAAAACGCCAGTTTTACATATGCAGTATTTTCATGTTATTCCACTACATATATATCCCTATTTAATTGGGTTAGGTATATTTTTAGGATTCTTTGGTAAAATTTATGAATTCTTTACCATTAATATTGGTAAATGGTATTCTAAAATTAAATTTTTGCCACAATGGATTTTTTCGATTATTCCTTTTATATTAGTAATACCAATTGAAATGTTTGTCCCTAAGGTTTCTGGCGGTGGCAGTACATTAGTTTTGATGCTTGCTAGTCAATCACCAGCAATATCAGCATTGATTTTTTACTTTTTATTACGTTTTATTTTTTCAACTATATCATATGGAACTGGTACTCCGGGGGGCATATTTTTACCGATGCTTTCTTTAGGTGCTATTTTAGGTGCCTTATATGCAAAAATATTAATTAATTTTAATTTAATGCCATCATATTTATTTGTTAATTTTATCATTGTTTCAATGAGTGCATATTTTGCTTGTATTAGTAAATCACCTTTTACAGCGATATTATTAATTACTGAAATGGTTGGTTCTTTGCAAAACTTAATGGCTTTATCATTTGTGACTTTAGTAGCATATATAGTTTCTGACTTAATGAATAGTAAGCCAATTTATGATGAAATGTTAAATAATTTACTGGATCCGCAAAAACAAAGTAATCTTGGCGAATTGTTTACAATTAACTATTCCGTATTTGTGGGATGTGAAATTGATGGTAAAATGGTTAAAAATATTTCTTGGCCTAACGATACGATTTTAAGCTCAATTGATCGAAATGATAAAGAAATTATTCCCAATGGTTCTACGATAATTAAAGCAGGGGATAATTTGAAATTATCAACCAATTATAAAAATCGTGGTTATGTACATTCTTATATGGATAAACTGGTAGCTAATGGTTGATAAAATTTATTACTAATTGGAAAGATTTACTTTATATGATAAACTAAAACATAAAGCTATCAATTATTGATTTAAAACCTATTTTAGGTAGGAGGCAACGAATTGTATAATTTATTAATGGATATAATTTGGATTGACAGTGTTTTAATAATCATTGCCGTATTAATGCAACCAGCTAAAACTAATAATGATGCAATGTCATCATTGAGTGGTGGAGCTGATGACTTGTTTGCTGGCTCAAAGCCTCGTGGTTTTGAAGCCTTTATGCAGAAAGTTACTGTTGTTTTGTTAATTATCTTTTTTGCGTCTGCATTAGCCTTGGTATGGCTATCATCGCATTAAAAAGAATGACTCCTGTAAAATTTACAGGGTCTTTTTTTATATTTAGTTAATAAAAGATAGTATAAAAATGTTAAAATGACTTATAGAAGTATGGCGGAATTTGATTAAGTTCAAAAATAATAAATTAATGAGGAATCGATATTGGAAGATAATAATTTAAAAAATGAAGTCCAAGCGGTTTTAAACAAGTTTCCTAGTCAAACATTTGCTGTTGAAGAAATTGCTGATGAACTAGGCTATCATGGTGCTAATGCATTTACTCTCATCGTGCAAACACTTGCTGTCTTGGAAAGAGAAAAAACTGTAATTGTTACCGAAGAAGGTAATTTCAAATTTAATGAAGAAAATGAAAAATTAGAAGGTGTTTTTCATTCAAACCCCAAAGGTTTCGGCTTTGTTAATTATGATGATGATTTAGACGACGCCTTTATTGCTCCAGGAAATACTATGAATGCAATGAATGGTGATACTGTTGAAATCAAAATTGTAAGAAAAGGTGACCAAAATTCAGGTAAGGGTCCTGAAGGTAAAATTGTAGACATCATTGAAAGAAACTATGAACAAGTAGTTGGTGAATTTACTCGTACTGATGATGATCAAGGATATATTGGTCAAGTTAAGTTAAAAGAAAAGAAATTAATTAACTATAAATTCTATGTTGTTGGTGTAGGTTTGAAACCAACACCAGGAGAAGTTGTTACTGCTGAAATCACTGAATATCCAAATGAAGATCATCCTGATTACATGGTAGGAATTGCAAAAGAAGTAATTGGTAGTGTTGATGATCCCGGTATTGATATTTTACAAATTGTGTACGCTCATAATATTCCATCACAATTTCCAGAAGATGTTTTACAAGAAGCCGATGCCATTCCAGAGGAAATTAGTGAATCAGAAATGAAGGGTCGCGAAGATATTACTGATCAAAATTTAGTTACTATTGATGGTGAGTCTTCTAAAGACTTGGATGACGCTGTTACTGCATGGAAATTACCAAATGGTAACTATCATTTAGGTGTTCACATTGCTGATGTATCACACTATGTTAAACCAGGTAGTTTATTAGATGAAGAAGCATATAAACGTGGAACTTCAGTTTATTTAACTGACCGAGTTATCCCAATGTTACCTCGTCGCTTATCTAATGGTATTTGTTCATTGAATGAAGGACAATTGAGACTATGTATGAGTTGTGATATGGAAATTAATCCTGAAGGACATGTTGTTAAACATCGTATTCATCCTAGTGTTATGAAATCAACTGCCAGAATGACATATAAAGCTGTTAATGACATTTTGGAATCAGACGACGAAAAAACTAAAGAAAAGTATTCCCGTTTGGTTCCAATGTTTAAAACTATGGGCGAACTACACAAAATATTATATAAACAACGTCGCCGTCGTGGTGCTATTGATTTTGATGATAATGAAGCAGAAATTATCGTTGATGATAATGGACACCCAATTGATATTCAAGTTCGTGTCCGTGGTTTAGCAGAAAAAATGATTGAATCATTTATGTTAGCTGCCAATGAAACTGTTGCAAAGAACTATTGTCAAAAGCATGTACCGTTTATTTATCGTGTCCATGAAACTCCTGATGGTGACAGAGTTAAGAACTTCTTTGAATTCTTAAGTGCATTTGGTATTGATATTAAGGGTGATCCAGATCACTTAAAACCTAAGATGTTACAAAATGTTCTAAAGAAAGTTGCTGGTAAGCCTGAAGAAGCTGCAGTGTCAGTCATGATGTTACGTAGTTTGAAGCAAGCTAGATATACTGACCAACCATTAGGTCATTTTGGATTAGGTGCTGAATATTATACTCACTTTACATCACCAATTAGAAGATATCCTGATACTATGGTTCACCGTTTGATTCATCATTATGAAGATAATGGAATGGGTAAGGCAGCTAAAGAAAAATATGGTAACTTACTAGAAGAAATTTCAGTACATTCATCTAAATGTGAACGTCGTGAAGTAGATGCTGAACGTGATACTGATGCAATGAAGAAAGCTGAATACATGGCTGATCATGTTGGTGAAGAATTTGATGCAACTGTTAGTTCAGTCTTGAAATTTGGAATGTTTATTGAATTGCCAAATACGGTAGAAGGATTAGTTCATATTAGTCGTATGAAAGATGATTACTATGAATATATTGAAAAATTCTTAGCGTTAGTTGGACGTAATACACATCGTACTTACCGTATTGGACAACCAGTTCGTGTTAAAGTTGTTAATGTTGATGTTGACCAAAGTGCAGTAGATTTCGATATTGTAAATCCACAGGATACACCAATGTCTAAATTAAGACCTGAACATAAGAATAATGGTTCTCGCGGTGGCAATAGACGTAAACGTCGTAATGACGATAAAAAGGGTCGCGGAAAATTCAACGGTAAACGTTCTAATAGAAGCGATAATCATAAAAACAATCATAGAAGATCTAATCATAAGCGTTAATTATCCTAGATCTTAGAGGTGATTTTAAATGGCTAAGAAGAAACAAAATGCGAAAAACGCTAATCTAATGGCTCAAAATAGAAAGGCCAGACATGATTATCGTGTTTTGCAAACTTACGAAGCAGGAATTGCTTTAACAGGAACTGAAATTAAGTCCGTTAGAGCACATCGAGTAAACTTAAAAGATGGATTTGCTCAAATTCGTAATGGACAAGCTACTTTGATGAATGTTCACATTAGTGAATATACACAAGGTAATCAATTTAATCATGATCCATTACGTAACCGTAAGTTACTTTTGCATAAACAAGAAATTAAACGATTAGCACGTGAAACTGATAAAAAAGGAATTACTCTAATTCCTCTAAAAATGTATATTAAGCGTGGCTTTGCTAAAGTTTTAATGGGTGTCGCTGAAGGAAAACATGAGTATGATAAGCGAAATACAATTAAGAAACGTGATCAACAACGTGAAATTTCTCGTGTAATGAAACATTATTAACTATAAATAAAAGCACTTCCTATTTTGGGAGTGCTTTTTTGTAAATGTAATTTGGATATTAATTGTGATAAAATTAATATGAGGTGTTTAAACATGAAACCTTTTATTCATAATGATTGGTGGGAAGTTTTACAACCAGAATTTGAAAAAAGTTATTACCAAAATTTAAGAAAATTTTTAGTTAATGAATACAATCACTATGATATTCATCCGGCAGCTGGTAAAATTTATGAAGCTTTTGAATGGACACCATTTAGTAAAGTGAAAGTGGTTATTTTAGGTCAAGATCCTTATCACGAACCTAATCAAGCTCATGGATTAAGCTTTTCAGTTATGCCAGGTGTTAAGTTACCGCCATCATTACGTAATATTTATAAAGAATTACAAGATGACTTAGGAATAAAGCCAGTTAATCATGGCTATTTAGAAAAATGGGCTAAACAAGGAGTTTTGTTATTAAACTCTGTTTTGACAGTTAGAAATGGTCAAGCTTTTTCCCATAAAGGTAAAGGCTGGGAACAGTTGACAGATGCTGCAATTAAAAAGTTATCAGCACGTCCAGAACCCGTTATCTTTATATTGTGGGGTGGAGCAGCTCGTTCTAAAATTAAACTAATTAATACTGATACTAATATTGTCATTCAATCTGCTCATCCTAGTCCATTGTCTGCATATCGTGGATTTTTTGGCTCTAAGCCGTTTTCTAAGACTAATGATGCTTTAAAAGCATTGGGAGAACAGCCAATTGATTGGCAATTACCAGAACATGTATCAATGAAATGATTTATTAGGAGGTTTTTATATGAGCAATTTATTTGATGGATTAAGAAAAGATATTAAGGGTAAAAATAAAAAGATTGTTTTTCCCGAAGGATCTGATGAAAGAATTATTGAAGCAGCTGCACGTTTAGCTTCTGAAGATTTAATTACACCTATCTTATTAGGAAATAACACTGATATTTCAAAGCATGCTAATGGTGCTGATTTAAGTAAAGTACAAATCATTGATGTTAATGATTATCCTAAAGACGAATATGAAGCAATGTTAGATGCTTTAGAAGAACGTCGTAATGGTAAGAACACCCGTGAACAATTATCAGAATGGTTAAATAATGAAAATTATTTTGGAACAATGCTAGTTTATATGGGTAAGGCTGATGGTATGGTTTCTGGAGCAGCACATGCTACTGGAGATACAGTTAGACCAGCATTACAAATTATTAAAACTAAAAAAGGAATGCGTAGAATTTCTGGTTCTTTCTTAATGCAAAAAGGTGATACCCGTTATGTATTTGCCGACTGTGCGATTAATTTGGAATTAGATGCAGCTGGCATGGTTGAAGTAGCTAAGCAAAGTGCGGAGACTGCTAAAATGTTTGGAATCAATCCTAAGGTTGCATTTTTAAGCTTTTCTACAAAAGGTTCTGCTAAGGGTGAAATGGTTACTAAAGTGCAAGAAGCTGCTAAGATGGCTCAAGATGAATTAGATTATCCATCTGATGGTGAACTACAATTTGATGCTGCACTTGTTCCAGAAGTGGCAAAGAAGAAAGCACCTACATCTGAAATTGCAGGAAACGCCAATGTATTTGTATTTCCCGAATTACAATCAGGAAATATTGGCTACAAAATTGCTCAACGATTAGGTGGATTTGAAGCATTTGGTCCAATTTTACAAGGAATGGCTAAACCAGTTTCGGATTTATCAAGAGGTTGTAATGCTGAAGACGTTTACAATGTTTCAATTATTACTGCTGCTCAATCTCTGAAATAAGGAGGTTAATATATGAAGTTTAACGTTAATACTCCAGAAGAGACAATGAGTTATGGTAAAAAAATAGCTAATTATTTAAAACCTAAAGACGTTATTTTATTAGATGGTGATTTAGGTGCTGGTAAGACTACTTTTACTAAGGGGCTTGCGGAAGGACTTGGTATTAAAAGGAATATTAAAAGTCCTACATTTACAATTATTAGAGAATATCAAGATGGACGTTTACCTTTGTATCACATGGATGCATATCGTTTAGACGATGGTAGTGGTGATGAACTAGGATTAGAAGAATATTTTAATGGTGATGGTATTAACGTCATCGAATGGTCTAATTTTATTGAAAATGAACTACCTAGTGACTATCTTAAAATCATTTTTAAACGTGATGATTCTAAGGGTGATAATTATCGTACAATTGATTTTCATCCTAAAGGTGAACACTTTAATAAGATTATTAAAGAAAGTTATCTTGAAAAATAATGGAAAATAAAATTGATGTAAATATTACTTTGGCAATGCCTGAAGACGCCGAAAATTTAATTAATTTATTGGAACAATTAAAAACTGAATCTGATACTTTCACTATTGATCCAGAACTTGGTAAAATGAGTGTGCAACAGCAAGCACAACAAATCATGTTAGTTAATCAAACTCGTGGAAACATAATTTTGTTAGCTAAGCATTTAGATAAAATTATCGGTTTAGTGACTGTCCAAAATCTAGATGATTCAGATTTAGGTGAATTAGGCGTAGCAATCATTAAAAAATATTGGAACTATGGATTAGGCACTGATTTAGTTAAAGAAGCTATTCATTGGGGATCTAATTATAGTAATTTGTCTACAATTGCATTAATTGTAGACAAAAGGAATCATGCGGCTGTTCATCTATATCAGAAGTGTGGATTTATATTTTCTACAAAACGTTTAATTAATATTCATAGAAATTACCATTCTACTTATGAAATGAATATAAAACTAAAAAAATAATCTGCTTAAATTAATAAGTAGATTATTTTTTTACTTTAATGAATTGTTTTATTGCGTCATTGCCAAATTCTTTTTGTTGTTTAATCAATATATTGGCACATGCTAAACTATCATCTAGCGCATTATGATGATGATGCAAATCAATATTCATGTTTTCACATACAGTATCTAATTTATGATTTTCAAATTCTGGGAAAAAGTATTTTGAAGTTTTTACAGTATCTAAAGTCAGATATTTAGGGACAATTAAATCATATCTTAATAGGGTATTCTTTAAAACACTATTATCAAATGAATTATTATGGGCAATTACCAGTTTGTCATAAGTAAAGAAATGATTAATAATTGGCCATATTTCTGGAAAAGTAGGTGCAGCAGCAACATCTTCTGCATGTAACCCATGAACTTTGATATTTCGCCAATTAAATTCGACTTCCGGATTTATAAGCGTATAAAATTCATCAACAATTTTATTATTTCTTATTACTGTTATTGCTAATGAACATGCACTTGCACGTTTATTATTAGCTGTTTCAAAATCAATTGCAGTAAAATTCATTTATAAACTCCTTAATATAAAATTTATACTTAAGTATAACATGGTAACAAAGTCTTTTATCGTGTTAAAATTAAAATATAAAATATATTAAGGAAATTGATAGCTATGAAAGAAAAATCAAAAATATTAAAGAATGAACTATTATCAAAATATACATTTACAAAAACTGGTGGTCCAGCTGATTTACTAGCTTTTCCAAAATCCATTGATGAAATGCAAGAATTATTAAAGTTTTCTAATTCTGAATATTTGCCAATTACAGTTCTTGGGAACGCAAGTAATTTAATTATCAAAGATGGTGGTATTCGCGGCCTAGTAATTATGTTAACTGATATGAATAATATTGAAACTACTGATAATTTGGTTATTGCTGATGCTGGTGCAGCATATATTGATGTTACGATAGCTGCACAGAAGAGCAGCTTATCAGGTGTTGAGTTTGCAGCAGGCATTCCTGGTAGTGTAGGTGGGGCAATATTTATGAATGCTGGAGCATACGGTGGTGAAACTGATCAAATTGCTGATAGCATAGTTGCCTTAACACCAAACAATGAAATAAAGATCATCAAACACGATGAATTAGACTTTGGATATCGTCATAGTTCCATTCAAGATAATAATGACATTGTTTTACAAGCAACTTTTAAATTAACGCATGCCAATAAACATGATATTCAACTTAAAATGGATCACTTTAATTCTTTGAGGGCTTCAAAACAACCACTAGAATTACCTTCTTGCGGGAGTGTCTTTAAAAGACCTAAAGGACATTTTGCTGGTAAACTAATACATGATTCTGGGTTACAAGGTTATCAATCTGGTGGCGCTCAAGTATCTACTAAACATGCTGGCTTTATTGTAAATGTTGGTAACGCAAGTGCTACTGATTATCTTGACGTAATTCATCATGTTCAAAAAATTGTTTATGATAAGCAAGGAGTTAAGTTAGAAACTGAAGTTAGAATTATTGGAGAAGATAAATAAGGAGTTAATTTTATATGGAACTTATTGAAATTATTTTGCTACTAACAATTATTTTGCTATCGTCTAATATAATTCATCATTATGTTCCAGTAATTCCAGATAGTCTTATTCAAGTGACTTTGGGATGTCTATTAGCCGTTATATTTGGTTTTAACATTCATTTGAGTAGTGACTGGTTTTTGTTATTGTTTATTGCACCCTTACTTTTTAATGATGGTCGGCGTTTCCCAAAAGACGATTTATGGGAATTAAGATGGCCCATTTTTGCCAATTCTATATTGTTAGTGTTTATAACAATGATATTAGGTGGATTAATTATTTATAAAATGATTCCATCAATGCCATTACCAGTTGCATTTGCTTTAGCTGCTATTTTGTCACCAACCGATCCTATTGCAGTTGAATCAATTGCTAAAAAGGCTAAATTACCGAAAAATATTTTACACTTGGTTAATGGTGAGAGTTTAATTAATGATGCTAGTGGACTGATTGGATTCAAATATGCAGTGGCTGCGACCGTCTATGGATCTTTTTCTTTAAAAGGTGCAGTTACTGATTTCTTTTACATTAGTATTGTTGGTGGAGTTATTGGAATTATAACAATGCTATTTATTTTATTTATTCGTAAGTTTTTATACGAAAAAGGTTTAACGAATGTTCCATTTAACATTGTTTCTCAAATAGCATCACCATTTTTGATATATATGTTATCTGAAGAAGTATTTCATGCTTCAGGAGTAATTGCTGTAGTAACTGCTGGGATTATTTACCATTTAAAAGCATCAAAATCAAATGCTTCTTCTGCTGAATTAGATATTATGAGTGAGCATACTTGGGATGTAATTATTTATCTATTAAATGGTATTGTGTTTGTAATATTGGGAATTGAAGTTCCTTTTGCAATGGGAACTGTAGTTAAAAGTATGCAATTTAATACATGGTTATCTATTGGATATGCAATTATAACTTGGTTAGTTTTATTAATTATTAGAATTGCTTGGATTATAATATATGAAACCTTTACTACATTTATTTCTGAACATAGATTTGCTCCAATTGATATTAAAACTGCCGTTATTGCAGGACTATCAGGTGTTAGAGGTGCAATTACAATGGCTGGTGTGTTATCCATACCATTTGTAACTAATCAAGGAATACCATTTCCAGATCGTGCTTTAATCCTATTTATTGCATCAATCGTAATTATTTTAAGTTTACTCGCTGCAGTTATAATATTACCTTTAATTCCTAGTGATAATAATCAAGTTGTTGAGTACAATAACAATAACTATTGGAATGAGGGTAAAACGCGTATTTATATGTTGAATTTTGCCATTGATAGCATTAAAAAACATAGTTCAGAAGATAAGCATATTACTAATGTAATTATTGATCAGTATCAAATGATTATTAAGCAATTTTCTATGACACATATTAGTAAAATTGAGAAAGATATTCGTCTTGCAGCAATCAAATATGAAAAAGTGGCAATTAAAAAATTAATGGCTCAAGGACAAATTTCTAAAAAAATGATTAATGCAGTTAATTATGAAATTAATCATCGTGAAATTAAAAATTTGAATCAGTCTAATCAATCTAATGCTAAATTAGAATTGATATCATCATACCAAACTTTAAAATTATGGCTCTTCAAACAAAACAATGATGAAGAGATTAATAAACAAATGCGTAAAATATTAATTAAAATAAATAGTTATACAATTGAAAACTTAAAACAACTTTATAATAAATATGATGAAGATGTTGTTGAAACAATAATTGATGAATATTTAAACTATAATGAAGCATTGAAAACAAGTCCAATTAATTATGATGCAAGGTATCGTAAAATTAGAGTTAGGGCATTAGGTGCTCAAAGAATAGCTATTCAAGAATTACTTAATGATGAAAAAATTGATTGGAAAACAGCATCTGATTTAAGACAAGAAATTAATTATCTTGAAAATCTTGAATTAGATTCATAAAATATAAAAATCACCCACATATTATGTGGGTGATTTTTATTAAAAGTTATTTTTAGTATCTTTGATTATTAGATTTATTATCCAATATACAAATATTTGGATGATTGTTAAAATTATTACAAACACAATCATATGAGGAGTCCACATGTTGATTAAAGGATTAATTAATAATTTTGGTGACAATAGTAAGTATATTGTATGAAATCTTAAAAATCTACCTATATAAATACCAATTGAAGCAAGGATATTAAAAATTATGATTAAAGTTATAACAAACAATTTATTTTTAATATGCAATTTATTTTTAATTTCATGAACTATTTTAAATAGTCCATATAATCCAATCAATGAACAACCTAAGGCACTTATCATTAAATATGAATAACTTAGCCACATATTACTCGACAAACGGAGTAAACCTTCGTTTGTATATGGACTTAGTAATGATAGATGAAATAAATCAGTTAAAAGGTATGGTGCGTTTGGATAAAATATTAACCATAGTATTAAAATAGGCCAGAATATCCAAGATTTTTTAACATGTTTATTCGTAAGTTCCAAACTCAATTCAATTGGAATGTACCCCAAAATGGTATTTAAGATTAGAAAGCCAAAGGGTGGTTTTACCATAAAATATAAGAAAATAATCCATGCAATGAAGATTATTCTGATTTGCCATTTTATATTTTTAAACATTATGCAACCTCTTAAGATAATTTATTATTACTATTTTATATTTTAACGCGAAAGCTAATTTTATTGAACAATTAAAATCTAAAAATTACAATGTAATTATTAATATTAAAAAGTCACAATGTTGAGTGATATAATATATATTGTTAATTAAATATGGAGGAATATTTATGAGCATAAATTTTAGTAGTATATTTACTCTAAGCAACCTTTTAGATATATTGGTTGTTTGGTTTATTATATATGAAGTAATTGTCTTACTTAGAGGAACGAAGGCAGTTCAGTTATTTAGAGGAGTACTGGTAATTGCTATTGTAAAAATCATTAGTATTATTTTTGGCTTGACTGCAGTATCCTGGTTAACTGATCAAGTTATAAATTGGGGAGTTATCGCCATTATTGTTATCTTCCAACCAGAAATAAGACGTGGTTTGGAACATATTGGTCGTGGTTCAATCTTGAAACATACACAAAACCAAAATGTTGAAAATCAAAAGATGATTACCGCTTTAGATAAAGCAATTCAATATATGTCTAAACGTCGTATTGGTGCTTTAATAACAATTCAAATGGATACAGGATTAGAAGACTACATAGAAACTGGTATTAATATTGATGCTGATGTCACCGGTGAACTATTAATAAATACATTTATTCCTAATACTCCATTGCATGATGGTGCTGTTATCATCAGAAACAATAGGTTAGCAGTAGCTGCTGCTTATTTACCATTATCTCAAAGTAATTTAATTCCAAAAGAATTAGGGACTAGGCATCGTGCTGCTGTCGGAATTTCAGAAGTTACTGATGCACTTACGATTGTTATTTCAGAAGAAACTGGCGAAGTTTCTATCACTAAAAATAATGAATTACTAAGAGGACTTACTCAAGAAGATTATATTAAGTTTCTAAAAGATCAATTGATTACTAAACAGGACTCTGTGAACAAGAATTTCTTTACCACTGTTGGTACATGGATTGATAAAATTAATCTTAAAAAGAAAGATGGAGGTAAAAAATAATGAAAAGATTAGATAATCCTTGGTTCTTCAGACTAATTTCATTAATTTTTGCCATCCTTTTATTTGTTTATGTTAATCAAGATAAATTTTTTGGGAATAATAATAATTCTACTGATAGTTCAATCACTCAATTAACTGCTACTAAAAATTCAACTTTATCTTTACCATTACAATTGAATTTTGATAATAATAAATACTTTGTAACTGGGTATCCTGAAAAAGTATCAGTTAAAATTAGTGGGCCAGCCGCTTTAGTTACCACTACTGTTAATACACAAAACTTTAAAGTATATGCTGACCTTTCAAGATTAGGAGTTGGCCATCATAGAGTTAGAATTTATCAAGATGGATTGAATGATGAATTGAAGTATAAGACTAATCCTTCTTATATTAATGTTAATATTCAGCCTCGTAGGACCACTGAATTTCCAGTTAACGTTAAATATGATGATTCAAACATTGCTGATGGATATCATGCGGGTAAAGCTGTTCTAGGTAATGATAAAGTTAAAGTTACGGGTGCCGAAAATGAAATTAATAAGATTAATAAGGTAGTTGCCGAGCTAAGCATTCCTCAAGGAACTAACAAGACTGTTAATTCTTCCGTTATTCTTGAGGCCTTAGATGCAAAAGGTAAAATTGTTAATGTAATTTTGACGCCTTCTACAACTTCTGTTAATTTACCAATAAGCAGTGGAAATAATAAAAAAGTGCCAGTCAGTTTGCATACAGAGAACGCATCTTCTGCTAAAAAATATACTTTAACGCCTGAAAGCAAATCTGTTAAGGTATTTGGGACATCCAAAGAGTTGGATAACATTAAAGAAGTAAAGGCATATGTTGATGTTTCTGGCATAAGTAAAGAAAAGAACGTTAACGTTCAATTAGATAAAAGTTTAAACCATGTATCTGGATTTGATCCTGATAATATTAAAGTCAAAGTTAAAACTAATTAGAAATAAATAGGCCTATTAAATGGACTAGAAATGGAGATATTATTATGAAATATTTTGGAACTGATGGGGTTAGAGGAGTTGCTAATGAAGACCTTAGCCCTGAATTAGCATTTAAATGTGGTCGTGCTGGTGGATATATTTTAACTAAGCACAGTGAATCAGAGAGACAACCTCAAGTTTTAGTTGCTCGTGATACTAGAATTTCTGGTCAAATGTTAGAAAATGCATTGGTTGCTGGTTTGTTATCTGTTGGAATTGAAGTATTACAATTAGGCGTTGTTACTACTCCAGGAGTTGCTTATTTAGTTAGAACTCAAGGAGCTGCTGCTGGTGTTATGATTACTGCATCTCATAATCCTGCAGAATATAATGGTATTAAATTCTTTGGTTCAGATGGTTATAAATTATCAGATGATTTAGAAGAAGAAATTGAAAAAATATTAGAAGAAGATAAAGATGATTTACCTCGCCCATCAGCTAAAGGATTAGGCACTGCTGATGATTATTCTGAAGGTAGTCAAAAATATATTCGTTTCTTAGAACAAACAGTTCCAGAAGATTTATCAGGAATGAATATTTGTGTTGATTCTGCTAATGGTGCTACTAGCAGGTTAGTATCTAGATTATATGCTGATTTAGGAATTGATTTTGATACTATGGCTACTACTCCCAATGGAATTAACATTAATGATCAAGTTGGTTCTACTCACCCAGAACAATTACAAAAAATGGTTGTTGATAAAGGTGCTCAAATTGGTTTAGCTTTTGATGGAGATGGTGATCGTTGTATTGCTGTTGACGAAAATGGTGAATTAGTTGATGGTGATAAGATAATGTATATTTGTGGAAAATATATGTCCGATCATGGTCGTTTGAAGCAAGACACAGTTGTAAGTACTGTTATGAGTAATCTTGGTATGTATAAGGCAATGGAAGCCAATGGTATGAAGAATGTACAAACTAAGGTTGGGGACAGATATGTTGTAGAAGAAATGAATAAATCTGGATACAATCTTGGTGGTGAACAATCTGGACATATTGTTTTCTTAGACTTTAATACTACTGGAGATGGATTGTTAACTAGTTTACAACTACTACATGTAATGAAAGATACTGGTAAGAAATTATCAGAATTAGCTAGTGAAATTAAAAAGTATCCACAAAAATTAATTAATGTTAAAGTATCTGATAAACAACATGCTTTAGAAAACTCAAAAGTTAAGGATGTTATTTCAAAAGTAGAAACAGAAATGAATGGTGATGGACGTGTACTTGTTCGTCCTAGTGGAACTGAACCATTATTACGTGTAATGACTGAAGCACCAACTCAAGAACTAGTGGATGGCTATACCAAACGTATTGCTGATGTAGTTCAACAAGAAGTTGGAATTGAATAAAAAAGATTAAAGGCCTCTAAAAGGTCTTTTTTTATAAATTGATATACAACTATACCAATTTATTCTTACTAATTGACATATATTGTAAATCATTGTAATCTATTACTTGTCTTTAAAAAAAATATAATATGAATGTCTATACCAATTATAAAATTGAAAGGAATATAAAATATGTGTGGAATTGTTGGAGTCGCAGGAAATAAAAATGCGGTTAATATTTTAATAAATGGTTTACAAAAGCTTGAATATCGTGGATACGATTCTGCTGGTATTTACGTAAGTGACAAAGATGGTAAAGATTGTCTAATTAAAAGAACCGGAGCTATTTCTAATTTAAAAAAGGCTATTGGTTCAGACGTAAAAGGAACTTCTGGAATTGGTCATACTCGTTGGGCTACTCATGGTGGGGTAACGGTAGAAAATGCTCATCCTCATTACTCACAAGATAATCGTTTTTATCTTGTTCATAACGGAGTTATTGAAAACTATAAAGAATTAAAGGAACAATATTTAAGTGATTTTACCTTTACTTCTCAAACTGATACTGAAGTAGTTGTACAATTAGTCGATTATTTTGCAACTAAAGAAAATATGAATGCTAAAGATGCATTTTTAAAAACTTTGTCCTTATTAGATAAGGGTTCTTCATATGCTTTTCAATTAATGGATCGTGAGGAACCAGATACTATCTATGTTGCTAAAGATAAGAGTCCTTTATTAATTGGAATCGGTGATGGTTGCAATGTTGTTTGTTCAGATTCATTAGCAATGTTAAACGTAACTCATGAATTCTTAGAATTAAATGATGGGGATTTTGTTACTGTAAAACCAGATTCTATTGATATTCAAGATAAGGATGGTAATAAAGTTACAGACCGTAAACCATTCCACGTTGATATTGATGCTAGTGATACAGATAAGGGTACTTATCCATACTACATGCTTAAAGAAATTGATGAACAACCTAATGTTATGAGAAAACTATCTTCTGAATATTTAAACGAAGATGGTAGTCCTGAAATTGAAGAAGATTTATTAAAATCAATTAAACAAGCAGATCGTTTATATATTGTTGCTGCTGGTACTAGTTATCATGCTGGTTTAGTAGGTAAAAACTTATTTGAAACAATGGCTCAAATCCCTACTGAAGTGCATGTTGCTTCTGAATTTGCATATAATATGCCACTCTTATCAAAGAATCCATTTTTCATTTTCTTAAGTCAAAGTGGTGAAACTGCTGATAGTCGTGAAGTTTTAGTTAATGTTAGCAAAGCCGGTTACAAGAGTTTAACTATTACTAATGTTGCTAAATCAACTTTATCACGTGAATCAAACTATACTTTATTATTACATGCGGGTCCTGAAATTTCCGTTGCATCTACTAAAGCATATACTGCTCAAATCGCTGTTGAAGCTATTTTAGCTAAAGGCTTGGGTGAAGCAGATCAAATTAAAGCAGCTACTGAATTTAATTTAAGACAACAATTAGGATTAGTTGCTACAGGAATGCAAACAATTGTTGACGAAAAAGAAAAAATGAATCAACTATCCAAAGACTACTTTGTAAACGCTAGCAAGTCATTCTACATTGGTCGTGGAATTGATTACTTTGTTTCATTGGAAGCTGCCCTTAAACTTAAAGAAATTTCATATATCCATGCTGAAGGATTTGCTTCTGGAGAATTAAAGCATGGTACAATTGCTTTAATTGAGGACAAGACTCCAGTTATTGGAATTATTACTCAAAAGAATACTTCTAACCTAACTAGAAGTAATTTGGAAGAAACAATGGCTCGTGGATCTAAAGCTATTACAATTGTAACCAAAGCATTGGCTAAAGAAGACGATGATATTATCATTCCTGATGTAAATAGTATGTTAACACCATTATTAAGTGTTATTCCTGCTCAATTACTTGCTTACTATACAAGTTTGAATAAAGGATTAGATGTTGATCATCCTAGAAACTTAGCTAAAAGTGTTACTGTCCAATAAAATGAGAATAAAAAAGCATTGGGATTTAATCCCAATGCTTTTTTATTATATAAATGTTTTTGTATTGTAATAACGATTTATGCCTAGTGATGTTATAATTTTATTTAAGGGTATATAAATTTTTATCTTATTAATGTTATAATACCGAGGATTGGAGTTCGATTTATGAAATTTACTAAAAAAAGATCAAATAATTCTAAGTCACAAGCCAAAAAAGATAAGACTTGGGAAAAATTTAAAAATCAACAAAATAAATTAAGCGCAGATAAGCGTGGAATAAGAAGATAATATACATAAAACATGGAGGAAGATTATGCGAAATAAAAATATTGCAAAAGCTTTTCTATCAGTTATGACTGTTAGTGCAGTTATGACTTCTTTTAAAGTGTTAGATGTTAATGCAGATGATAATAATCAATCCAACAATTCTAGTGTTGATGTTAGTAATACTAATAATGTAAGCGTTATTTCTAGTGAATTAAATAGTCAAAACTTTTTTGATAAACTTGGTCCATTAGCACAAAGAATTGCTAATAAAAATGATTTATATCCTTCATTATTACTTGCACAAGCAGCTATTGAAAGTGCTTATGGTCAAAGTTCTTTAACCCAAAGCAGTAATAACTTATTTGGAATTAAAGCTACAAATGGGCAAGGTATTAACACCCCAACTACTGAATTTAGTAATGGAAGTAGTTATACAACAAATTCTACTTTTAGTACTTATCCTGATTTATTAAGTAGTCTACAGGGCTATGCTGATTTCTTAAACAACAATATTAGATATTCAAATGTTCATCGATCAATGACTCCAACAGTTGAGCAAGCTGCTATTAATATTCAAGCTGATGGATATGCTACTGATCCAGCTTATTCCAATAAATTAATTTCATTTATTAATCAAAATAATTTAAAAACTTACGACTCTAGTTCAGTTCCATCTAATAATGATCAAGATAATAACACACAAAACAATATTAACACTCAAAATAATAATTCTAATCAAGCACAACCTGCACAACCCGCAACACGACCTGAACAACCTAAACAAGAAAATATCACTAAGTATGTTGGATCAGATGGTAAAGAAACTTTCAAATTATCCAATAAGTATAGAACATATAAATTATACAATCATGTAAAGGGAACTATTCGTAATATTAGATCTTATGGGTGGAATAAATCTCTAAATTCCAGTAAGAAAGTATTTGTTGATTGTTTGGGAATTCGTAATTATGGTAAAAATGAATCTAAATGGTATCGAATTAGACTATCTGATCATTCAAAGAAAAAATATTGGGTATATTCAAAGGCTTTAGAGATGCCTAAAGTTAATTATATTAAAGAAAATAAAGAAGTTTCTGTAAATACTAATACTCATAGTAATGTTTATAATCATGTATATAATTCACCATATTTGAGTAAAAAGGTTAAGGAAAATAAGGATTTGGTTGATGACAGTTATCATACTAGTTTGAAAGCAATCATTGATAATGATGGCATAAGAACAGAATGGTATCGAATCTATATTCCAGGAACTGGTAATGCTTGGATTAAGTCAAAAGATTTATCAAATATAACAAGACATAAAGAAGCTAAAAACAATTATAATAACAAATCTGGATATGCTTACCTTAACAATTATGGTAAATATCGTCTTTATAATAATATTCCAGGATCATCTAAGAAAGCAAAAGTTACCAATTGGGATAATGTAAAAGTACCTAGTGATTATTTAATTACTTATGATAAGTCAGGTGTAAAGGGTAAGGATAACACTAATTGGTATCGTATTAACTTAAACAATAAAAACTATTGGATTGCATCAGGGGCTTTAAAGTTTTAGTTTAGCTTTTTAGTTATACTTTGATTTGATATAATATTCTTGTAGTTTTATAATAAACAAATTGAATAAAATTTTAGGAAGTATAAAAATGACAGAAGATTATAAAATTAGGGTTCAAAATGTAACAAAAGAATATGACTTATTTAAAACTCAAGCTGACAAATTAAAATCATTTTTTTCGATTAAAACTAATGTACCTCATTTTTGGTCTTTAATGGGAATTTCTTTTGATGTCAAACCAGGAGAAACTTTAGGATTAATTGGGGTTAATGGTTCAGGTAAATCCACTATATCAAATATAATATCTGGTATTATTCCACAAACTAGTGGTTTTGTTGATGTTAGAGGGGATACATCAATTGTTGCAATTAGTGCTGGTTTAAGAAAAAATTTAACTGGTCGTGAAAATATTAGATTAAAATCTTTAATGCAAGGTCTTACTAATAACCAAATTGATAATATGATGGATGATATTATTTCTTTTGCTGATATTGGTGATTTCGTTGATCAACCGGTTAAAAGTTATTCCAGTGGTATGAGGTCTAGATTAGGATTCTCAATTGCTGTTCATATTAAGCCTGATATTTTGATCATTGACGAAGCACTATCTGTTGGTGATGATACATTTTATCAAAAATGTGTTGATAAAATTGCTGGTTTTAAATCTGAAGGTAAAACCATTATTTTTGTTAGTCACTCTTTAAGACAAATCGAGTTGCTTTGTGATCGTGTAGCCTGGATTAATTATGGTGAATTAAAAACTATCGGTAAAACTAAGGATGTTACTAAGAAATATCGTGAATTTACTAAATGGTTTAAAGGTCTATCCAAACAACAAAAAGTTGATTTTGAAACTGATAAAAAGCAAATTCAAAAAGACTTTGATATTAATAAATATCAAAATCAGGTAATTGAAACTGAACAAAAAGAACATCCTGATGAAAAAAGGGTAGCTGCAAAAATAAAGAAACGTTTCTATAGTTCTGTTATTAGTGAAAAAATGCCCAAATTAACGGTTGCATTTACTTGGTTGGTTGTTTTTGCAACTATGTTTTTCTGTTTAGTAAATATTTCTGGTCATTCGATTAGTCATATTGTTAAAAATCCTTCTTCAATTGTAAAACCTTCAAAAACATTGAAGTTGCCTGGTAAATTAGAACAGGCATCAGGTATTAAAAAACATCATAAAACTCAAAAAATGAGTGTAAAATAATAATAAATCCGTTTATGCGGATTTTTTTAGTAAGGAGATATTATGTAATGTCTGAAGAATATAAGAGCGATGAAACATTAGATTTGATTGAACAAATTACTAGGCTAGATGGAAGCAAGTATATGGAAATCAGTAACATGGTGCAGAACGGTCGAGCTGAATTGGCTGCAGAGAAAGGATTTATTAAGGAAGTGAGAATTCTTCAATTAAATATTCCTCATTCTGATCATGTTGCAAATTATGAAGACTACATTAACAAAAATTATACGATGCCGGATGAAAATTTAGATCATTTTGAAGAATGGAAAAAGAACGACGAAATGAAACAAGAAGTTCAAATGATTTTGAAAGAAAATCATGTTGGATAAAAAAAGACTGCTGAAATAATCAGCAGTCTTTTATATTATGTGTCCACTCATATGTTACAGAAAATAATAGCAATAAAAAATTAAGCAACATTTAGTGGTTAATTTGAATATGTATTTATAATTATAACGTAAATTATTAAGTAGTTCAACGTAATATATTAGATAATCAGTTATGTTAATATATTAGATAATCATATTTTTTTGAAGGGGATGATTTATTTGAATTACTTGATTGAACTAATTTTAATATTATTGTTTACAATAATATTTGGTAGGCTATTTCAAAAATTCGGTTTGCCAGGGGTAGTAGGACAATTAATCAGTGGGGTATTTATGGGCCCATCGATCTTAAATATTGTTCATACTGGATCTATAATTAGTATTTTTTCAGACATTGGCGTAATTATATTAATGTTTATTGCTGGATTAGAAAGCAATTTAGATCTATTAAAAAAATATTTAAAGCCCAGTTTATTTGTTGCAATTTTAGGTATTATAGCACCTATCTTGTTCATGTACATTGCTGGCATTATGCATCATTTTTCTAATGTAGAAAGTTTGTTTATTGGAATTATTTTTGCGGCTACTTCTGTTTCTATATCGGTTGAAGTTTTGAGAGAAATGAAAGAACTAGATAGCGTTGAGGGAATCACTATTTTAGGCGCTGCAGTAGCTGATGATGTTTTATCAATCTTAGCTTTGAGCTTTGCAGTATCTTTCTTTGGAGTTAGTGATGTTGATAATACTAATATTATTATCACTATCTTACTTCAAATTTGTTTCTTTATCCTTATTTATGTTTTATATAAAATAATTACCAAATGGTTAAATCTTTTTATAAAAAAATTTAATTTAGGAATCACTGAAATTGCTATGATTACATGTCTAGCGCTATCTTATTTGGCTGAAGAAACATCTTTAAGTGCCATTACTGGGGCTTTTTTTGCTGGAATTATATTTAGTCGTACTGATTTTAAAAAAGATATATCTGATAAATTTGAAAATATTGGATATTCATTATTTATTCCAGTTTTTTTTGCTAATGTAGGATTGAATTTGGAAATAAGCGGGATTATAAATAATTTATTAATTTTTGTTATATTTACTGTATTAGCAGTTATAACTAAATTCTTTGGTGCAATGCTTGGTGCTAAATTAAGTAAATTCAATTCAATATCTTCAATGGAAATTGGTGCTGGAATGATTAGTAGGGGTGAAGTGGGACTCATTATAGCTGGCATTGGATTAAATGCTCATTTGATTAGTGAAGGTTATTATTCAACTATAATTGCTTCAATAGTTGCTACAACCTTAATAGCACCTATAATTTTAAGAAAAATTATTTTAATAAAGAAGAGATGATACAATGAATTCATTCACTAAAGAAATGTTACTTAATTTAGGATTATTGGTATTTCCATTTATATTTATCATAAGTGGAATAAGTGATTCATCACCGGTCTTATATATTGGTATTATGTTGTTAGGAATTATTTGTTTATTAATGGCACCAATATACGTTTATTATTGGTTTAACAATCCTAAGGGCCTTTGGTATCGAAAAACACTTGCTATTGTTTATATTATCGTATTAATGGCATGTATCAATTCATATATTTTTTAGTAATAAAAAAAGATTTACCAAATTAATGGTAAATCTTTTTATTTACTATTTTTTCTAGAATGAATTGAATGATATATCTTTCTTTGTACTAAATATTGATCATGTTGCATTGTTATAAATAATGGTGAAGATTCTTCAATTACATTACTGAATTCTAATCCATACCAGGAAATAGGAGAAGCAGTAATATTTTGTAAGAATATTCTTCCAGAAATTAGTTGACGATCAAAGGCATTAATTTCAGAATTTAATGCTAAATCAGAAGGTCTTTCATTAATAATAACAAATTTAAAATCACCGACATTACCAGGAACATTAGTTGATGAATAACGTTGTTTTTGTGGATCAATTACACCTTGTTCTATTAAATAATGAACAATTTGATGTAAATAAATGCTTACACTTTGTTGTTTTCTAAATCCTAAGTAAAGTTGAATATCTACAACATTTTTAGTATCTAATAAATCAACAGTATAATTACTTTCGTAAGGATTATTAGTTTCATTAACCGTTACAAACCAATAAACTTTGGCACGTTTAGGTTCTTTATCTAGAATAGAATACATAGTACTACGTTTGATTTGATAATCATTCTTAATTTTAGTCATGTAAACTAAGTTAGATGTATACAAAGGAATTGAATCATCATTACTTAATTCTGATAATTGTTTACGATAATCCAATAATGAAACGTATTCACTTTCTTTTTCATAATGATCACGACGTTTGTTACCGAAGTACCAAAGAATCATAACCAATAAAATAGAAAGCATAATAATTAGGGTTACATATCCACCATGCACGAATTTAACAACACTTGCTAAGAAGAATGTAAATTCGATTACTGCAAAGAATAGAGCAACGAAAAATGCAAAGACACGTTTAATCTTGGATGACAAGAATTCAAATAATAATAAAGTAGTCATTAACATCGTAATTGTAATTGCTAATCCGTAAGCTGATTCCATCCGTTCTGAACTTCTGAAGAACCATAATACAATAAATGTAACTATACATAAGAACCAATTAACGGTCGCAATATAGATTTGACTTCTTACATTACTTGGATGTTTAACAATCATTCGAGGCAAGAACTTCAAACCAATTGCTTCATCTACTAATGTAAATGATCCTGTAATTAGTGCTTGTGATGCAATAATAGCTGCTAATGCTGCAATTGCAATTGCAAAGCCACGTAAACTACTTGGCAACATATCATAAAATGGATTTAAATTTTTTAATCCGGCAAATGCAGGATTATGGGCATTTTTAATAATCCAAGCACCTTGACCTAAATAGTTAAGAATTAATGAAATATATACAAATGGCCAAGTACCATATATATTCTTTTTACCAACATGTCCCATATCAGAATATAATGCTTCAGCACCAGTAGTTGCAAGAAAAATACTACCTAAAATAAAAATACCAGATTTATTAGTAGGGCTAAATAAAATTCTTACAGCATAGATTGGATTAAAAGCCTTTAGAATCATAGGATAATGTAATAAATTAATAATCCCCATAATTGCTAAAAATGAGAACCAAACTAGCATAACAGGACCAAATGAATTTCCAATAATTCCAGTCCCAAACCTTTGAATAATAAATAAAACTAATAATACACAAGATGTAATTATTACAACATCTTGTTGGGAATTACTGAAAGAGATGGCCCCAAATGATTGTCCCTTCAAACCTTCAACAGCAGAAGTTACGGTAACCGCAGGAGTTAGAGTACCATCAGCTAAAAGGGCAGCTCCACCAATTAAAGCTGGCCAAACTAACCACTTTGCTCGACGCCTTACTAATGCATAAAGAGCAAAAATACCACCTTCACCATTGTTATCGGCTTTCATTGTAATTAAGACATATTTCACGGTAGTAATAATCATAAGGGTCCAAATTATTAGTGAAATAGATCCTACAATGTAATCTGGAGTAATGTCAGACATTTTTCCGGCATCACCGATAATTGCATTCATTACATACAAAGGCGATGTACCAATATCACCATAAACAATACCTAATGCAATCAACATTCCGGCAAAGGATAGCTTATCAAATTTAGCTTTCATAACTAAATCCTCCAAATAAATATAAAATTTTATGTAATTTTTACCTAATAGAATACAACATACCACTAAATAAGCACACTTTAAAGAAAAAGTAGAAAATATTAGAATAAATGTTAAATTATATATAAAGATAAAAAATTGCAATTAAAAAATGGGATGAATTTATAAATGAATAAAATTAAAAATAATATTTTTTACGACCCAATACTTAAAATTGTTATCGTGATACTCATTCTAATGTTGTTTATTGGTAATCCTAGAATGAATGATATTAATTTCACTACCATTATATCTTTATTTACTATGATGATGTTAGTTTTAATTATTAAATCTCTAAATATTTTAAAATTCTTTAGCAATTATATAATTAACATTTCCAATAGTACTCGACAAATAGTTTCTTTGATGACAATATTTTCTTTTCTGGGGTCCATGCTAGTCACAAATGATATCGCAATTATCACTTTAGTACCTTTATATATAGAAATTGCTTATACACAAAAATTATCAATTCCATATCCGGTAACGTTGATTACAATTGCTGCTAATCTAGGTAGTTCTGTAACTCCATTTGGTAATCCACAAAATGTATTCTTATTATCATATTATCATTTATCAATTAATCAATTTTTTAGTCCAGCTTTTATAATTCTATTATTAGGAATATTTGTTTTAGGGTGTCTGATATTATTTGTAAAAAATAAAAAAATTAATTCCAATAATTTATCAAAAATTAACTTGGATTACAAAAAATGTTTGCCGGTTATTATATTAATCATCTTTATATTTATGGGCATATTTGAGGTAATTAACTTATGGATTCCTTTTGCAATAACCTTAATTTATGGAAATTATATTAATCGTTCAACAATTACTGACGTAGATTATTCATTATTGCTATCTTTTGTTGGATTTTTTTTGATTGTTGGTATTTTAAGTCGCAACCAATTGGTTATTAGTAGCTTGAATCATTTACTGAATACACCACATCAAGTATTTTTTTCGGGGGCGCTAATTAGTCAAATCATTAGTAATGTTCCAGGAGCAGTCTTGATTGCAAAATTTACTAATGATTTTTATTCATTATATTTAGGCGTTAATATTGGTGGCTTAGGTAGCTTAGTTGCATCTTTAGCAAACTTATTAGCTTTTAAGCAGGTTCAAAAATATTCAACTAAGAGTAGTTGGCAATTTTTAAAAATTTTTACCTTGACTAATATTATGTTGTTACTATTATCAATAATATTAATCAGTTTTATAATATAGAAACAAATTATTAACGTTTTTTTATAATGTATGTAATAATTTAAATAGTTAACAATTAGAGAGGAATGATTTTAATGTATACAGATCTTAAGGGAAAAGTTGCAGTTGTTACTGGTGCTTCAAAAGGTATTGGTAATGCTGTTGCTACTCGTTTAGCAAATGAAAACATGAAGTTAGTATTTAATTATAATTCTGACGAAGCGGGAGCTCAAAAAGCTGTTGATCAAATTAAGCATGAAGGTGGAGACGCTGTTGCCGTTCAAGCCAATGTTGCTAAAGAAGAAGACATTCAAAAGTTAGTAGATACTGCTGTTGAACATTTTGGGACTTTAGACTTATGGATTAATAATGCTGGTATGGAAAAAGAAGCTCCAACTCATGAATTATCATTAGATGATTGGAACAAGGTTATTAATGTTAACTTAACAGGTACTTTCTTAGGTACTAAAGCTGCTTTAAATTATTTCTTAGATAATAATAAACAAGGTAACATTATTAACATGTCTTCAGTTCATCAACAAATTTCATGGCCACATTTTGCTGACTATGCAGCATCAAAGGGTGGTAGTAAATTACTTACTGAAACAGTTGCTAAAGAATATGCTGAAAAGAATATTCGTGTAAATGCAATTGCTCCAGGTGCAATTAATACACCAATTAATGCTAAAAAGTTTGCTGATCCAAAGACTTATGCAGAAACTGCTGAATTAGTTCCTATGGGTCGTATTGGTAAGCCAAATGAAGTTGCTGCTGCAGCTGCTTGGTTAGCATCTGATGAATCATCATATGTAACTGGTGACACAATCTTTGTTGATGGTGGTATGAAGTTATATCCAGCATTCAATAATGGTCGTGGATAAATTAAAAATAAGCTTATTATAAAAAAGGTTCACTGATTTGGATTCAGTGAACCTTTTTTATAATGCTTTAAACCCAAAATCTTTGGGTTGTATTAGGACCTCAATAATTGGATATATCATTAAAATTCCTAAAAAGATAAATCCATATTCATATGCGATATTAACACTTACAAAAGTTGATAATGCAGATACAATTACTGAAATAAGTGAAACTCCTAATCCCTGTGCCATAGTCTGTAATACCGAGCTTAGAGTATTAGCAGAATTTCTTTCATTCATTGGAATTTCCGAAAATGTGACCGCATTATAACAAGTTAGTGCCAAAGATCGACCACAACCAGATAACAATGCTAATAACGCAATAATTATACCGCTTGTATTTGGACGGACTAATGCAATTAATGCTGTACTAACAGCAACGGTAATTAATGCTAAAATTAATGACCATTTATATTTAATTGCTTTAATTATCATATTGGTAAATGGTTTGATTCCGATATTACCTATAAATACAAAAATTACATAGTATCCAGCAGTTAATGCGGACCAATGGAATACCGTTTGTAAATAGATAGTTAATAAATATGGTAATGCACCGACAGATAGCCACAGAAAAGTTCCACCAGTTTGATAAATTCTGAATGAACTGACTTTTAAAGCCTTTATTTCAAATAATGGTTCTTTTGTTTTTGATAAATGGTATCCAACTAATAAAATCATTAACAAACCAATTATTACTAAAATACTTGATAATGTCCATAAATATTTACCATAAGTTGCTATTTCTGCACCAATTAAAATTAGTCCAGATGACATAGCAATCTCAATAAAACCTAACAAATCAAATTTACTACGTATCTTATTATCATCTTTTTCAATTAATTTATTTCCAATAATTACGGCAATCAAACCAATAGGAATATTAAGCAAGAAAATCCACTGCCAACTAAGATATTTAACAATAAATCCTCCTAACATTGGTGCGATTGCAGGTGCAATTAAAGCAGGCCAAACTAAATAATTGGCCATTTTTAGTAATTGATTAGATGGAGTCTTTTCCAACATAATTAATCTAGCAGTGGGGGTCATTAATGAACCAGCAAAACCTTGTACAAAACGACTAATTAGTAGGAAAGAAAATGTTGGAGCAACGGCATCTCCTAATGAACTAAGTACAAATAATGATGTTGCTAACATCCAAGCATTTTTTTTACCAATTCTTTTGGCAATCCATCCACTTAATGGGATGAAAATAGCCATGGTAATAAAATAAATACTAACAGTTAAAGATAATGAATTAGTTGGGACATCCAAACTTTTACCAATATATGGTAGGGCAGTTGTTAAAATAGTTGCATCTAAAAATTGCATAAATAAGCTTGATGCCATTAAAATAGCTACTTTTTTATAATTATTAATATTAAGCCAAATCCTTTCTTCATAATGATAAAAACATATATAATATATTGTATCAGTACTTAAATTTTACTATCAATTATTTAAGTAAAAATAATTATATAAAAATGAGGGATTATCTTTGAAGAAAGTACATAAATTAATTGATTCAACTTGGATTGAATTGGTTGATGCTAACACTAAAGAGGTAGTTAACACAATTGATGATTATAAATTACCTAACATCCTAAAGGGATACATGCTTGATAGACATGAACATTCTCGTTTTGAATATGATTCTGTGAAAAAATATTCAGTTTTGATTGCACGTGCATTGATAAGCGGTCAAGATGAAAACGTTGATACTTCACCAGTAGTTGCTGCATTCACTGAAGATGTTATTATAACTAAAAGTGATTCTAGATATCGTGTTAAACAACAAAGTAGTTGTAATAAATTTGATGTTATTTTTAGTATCTTAGAAAGAATTAATAAGCCATATATGAATAAATTAGATGAAATTAACGAAGATGTTGAACATTTACAAGGACTACGTAAAACTGTTAATAATAAACAACTTAACGAAATTGCTATTTTAAAAAATGACTTAGTCTACTTAAAATCATCTACAGCTGCTAATATTATGGCTATTAATCAATTACAAAAATCTAGTGATAATTTTGTAGTTCCGATTACTTTTAATAATCATCAAGATCAGCATATTGATGATGTTGTTGTTGAATATAGTGAATGCAAATATATGTTTGACGTCAATGATGAGATTGTCAGTCAGATTGAAGATACTTATAGTAATATTATTAATAATAATTTAAATGAGACTATGAAAATTCTTACTATCTGGTCTTTAATTCTTGCAATTCCACCAATTATTAGTGGATTTTATGGGATGAACGTTGGGCTACCTTTTGCTGATAGTAGTTGGTCGTGGTTATTTACAGTATTTATTACATTTGTGATTATTTATCTAATGATGCGTTATTTACGAAAGCATCATGATTTATAATTATTTCCAAACAAATTCAGTTTGATTATCTGGATTTGTTCTTTTTATTACTTGATTTTGATTTTTAGTGTTAATGAATGAAGTAAATAAAATTAATGAGATAGTAGTTATTAAAATCAATTTTTTTATTATAATTTTGTTCATTGAAATCACTTCCATATATTTTTTATTTATTTTAAATATAGATACTTAAAAATAACTTAAATGAAAATTAATGAAAGCGCTTTACTAAAATCAATTCCAAATGTATAATAATAAATATACAAAATGATATATAGCTTTTATTTAACTTTAATTATAAAGAAGTGCATAATTAATTTTGTAATCAAATGAGAAAGAAGTGTTTCTAATATGAGTTTGAATATTTTAATCGGAATACTTCCCGCGTTATTGTGGGGGGTTGGACCTCTAATTGCCACTAAAGTTGGTGGTCGTCCAATTGAACAAGTTATGGGTACTGGATATGGACAAGTTATTGTTGGACTAATAATTTATGCATTTACTAGACCATCAATCTCTTTCCAAGAATTTTTATGGCCTTTCTTAGGTGGAATGGCTTGGTCATTTGCTCAGTTTACTCAATTTAGTTCTTTCCAAAAAATGAATGTTTCTTCAGCAATGCCTATTTCAACAGGATTGCAATTAATTGAAATCCCATTATGTGGTGTTATTTTTTGGGGTGAATGGGGATCTCTTGATGCTAAAACAATTGGTTTTATCAGTATTGCTCTATTAATTGTTGGAGTATTTTCTACTAGTTATGTTGATAAATCAGTTTCTAGAGTAAAGATGAATTATAAAGCTGGTATTCCATTATTACTTATTGGATCTTTAGGTTACACAGCTTGTTCTGTATTCCCTAGAATTCCAAATGCTTCTGGAATTGTTGGATTATTACCTCAAACAATTGGTATGTGTTTAGGTGCTATTGTTATTTCATTTATTATGAATGGTAAGAGTAGTGTTCAATTAATGAAATCTAAGTTTACTATTAAGAATGGAATTATTGGACTATTAGGTGGTTTAGGTACATTGGCATACTTAACATCATTAAGTTTAAATGGTGTTGCAACTTCATTCCCATTAACTCAAATGAATGTTGTTGTTTCAACACTAGGTGGTTTATTAATCTTAAAAGAACACAAAAACAGAAAAGAATTATTATTCACAATYGTTGGATTGATTTTAATTGTATTTGCTGCCGTTATGATTGGTAGATTATCATAATTTAAATTATTTATGAAAAAGACTGATTTTTATTATCAGTCTTTTTTTGTATTGGAATATAATTAAAAATTCATTAATTTATTTTAATTGTTATGTTATTATTGTTCATAATATAATAATGAATGGAGTGAAGTATTATGGATTTTAAGTTTTCAAATCGCGTACCCAAACAAAACAATGATGTGGTAGGTGAAATTTTAAAGGTAGCTGGGGATCCTAAAATTATTTCATTTGCGGGAGGCCTACCTGCTCCAGAATTATTTCCAGTAAATGAAATAAAAAAAGCATCTGACAAAGTTTTTTCAAAACATGGCCAAGATGCTTTACAGTATACTGCATCCATTGGTAATTCGAAATTAAGACAATTAGTAGCTAATCGAATGGATTCTCATAAACATATTAACTGTAAACCATCAAATATTTGTATTACTACTGGATCCGAACAATCTATTGATTTAATTTCTAAGATGATGATTAATCAGGGTGATGTGGTTTTAGTTGAAAAACCTACATATCTATGTGCATTGGATGTATTTAGAAGTTATGGAGCTAAAATTGTTGGTGTAGATATGGATGAAAATGGAATGAAGGCTGATTCTCTAGAAACTGCCTTGCAAAATTATCCAAATGCAAAGCTTATTTATACCATTCCGAATTTTCAAAATCCAACAGGTAGAACGATGCCTACTAATCGTAGAAAAGAAGTTGCCGATTTAGCAAGCAAATATGATGTTATGGTAATGGAAGATGATCCATATGGTGAAATTCGTTATTCAGGAAAATCTATTGATCCAATTAAACATTTTGATAAAGATGGACATGTTATCTATATGAGTACTTTTTCTAAAATATTGGCGCCAGGAATGCGTTTAGGATGGATTATTGCTGATGAAAAATTTGTAAATATGTTTGTTGTAATGAAGCAATCTGCAGATTTGCATTCAGATAATTTGTCCCAATATATTGTTGCTCAGTATATGGAGGACAATAACTTAGATCTTCATATTCAAAAAATTCGCGATGCTTATCATCGTCGTGCATCAATGATGTTAAAAGAAATTGATAAACAATTTCCAAGAGGTGTTAAGCATAGTAATCCAGAAGGCGGGATGTTTATCTGGGTTGAAGTACCTGGTAATATTAATACTATGGAATTATTTAAGAATTGTGTTAAACATAATGTTTCTTTTGTTCCAGGAGAACCATTTTATCCAGATGAAATTATTCCAGGAACTTTTAGACTAAATTTTTCTAATATGAAAGATGACCAAATTCATGAAGGAATTCATAGAATGGCTGATGCTATCTCTGAAATGATTAAAAAATAAGTATGTAAAATAAAAAGACCAATTATATTAGGTCTTTTTTTATTTGATGAAATTTTTACCAAAAATTTAAAGTAGGGCCAATCATATAAATACCAAATATCATAAATATTAGGCAACAAATAATAACCAGCCATTTATAAAATCCATGCATTTTATATTTATTAGGTAGAGCTTTATTTTCAAGCATTAATAAAAGTCCTAATACAATAGGAGTCATTAATGCATTTAACACCTCGATAAAAATAGTAATATCAATCATATTTTGCATAAATAAAACCATAATACCGCTAATTAAAAATACAGATACATATATTAAATAAAAATATAAATTTTTACGACTTATTTTGTAGTTTAAACTATGAGGAACGTTCAAGACTTCAGTAATGCCCCAGGTACCAGCTAATGCTACAACAATGGCTGCTACAAATGCACCACCAATAATACTTAGTCCAATTATTATTTTTGCTGTGTTGATACCAGAAAAGTTGCTTAATACATTAGTTAGATCTGCAACTGAGTTTAATTTTATTATATTATTTTTATTTGCTACTATTGCAGCAAATAAAATAATATATCCAATCATAATTGCCTGAGTGATGATGGTACCAATAGCTGTATCATATTTTTCTTCTTTAATCATATTAGGTTTTAATTTTTTATCAATAACAGCACCTTGTTGATAAAATACCATCCACGGTATAATTACTGCACCTACATTTGCAGCAATTAAGTATATGTAATTTGGATCATTTATTGGGAGCTTAATAAATCCGTTTATAATTTGACTTGATGAAGGGTGTACGAAAAACAAACCAATAATAAATACTAATTCGAAAAGACCAACAGCAATTCCAATATGTTCTACTTTTTTGTAACTACCATTTAATCCAATTAGTGATAATAAAATAATTGAAAATGGAACTGTTATCCATTTAGAAATGCCAAATAATTCACCAACACCAGCAATCCCTATAAATTCAGTTATTAAAGCGCCAATTACTGATATTAATAAGGTTATAGCTGATAAGTAAGCCCATTTTTTACCAAAATGTTCACGAATTAATTCACCATGACCTTTTTTAGTAACTATTCCTAATCTAACAGTCATTTCTTGTGCCATATATAAAATAGGGATTAAAATAATTTGTGGCAAAATCATAGAATATCCATATTGGGCTCCTGATTGTGCAGCTGTTATTAAGCAACTTGCATCGGTATCTGCTAACATAACAATTAATCCGGGGCCAAATATTTTAAGCCATCTTTTTATCTTCATATATTTTTTACTATTTTGTGATTTAATTTCTTCGATATATAATCGCTCCTAAAAAAGTCTGGATTTACATTCTAGCATTTAAAAATTAAGTTATTGAGTCTTTATCTGACTATATTTCTGTGGTATAAATCTTATCAATCTAGATTACCAATTATATTTTTATGAAAGGAGACATGAAATTGTCTAATATAATTAAAATTCTTGAATCAAAACAAAATTTACTTAAAGTAACATATCGTGGTGAGTTTGGTTATTTTTTTCCTTCTACGAATTTAGTACAAAATAATACCAAAATTAAATCCTTTATGGATGCAAAAAAAGAATTATTAGAACAATTAAAAATCAATAATATTATGACTGTTCCAATTGAATTTGATATAGATAATGAATTATTTTTTATTCAATTGATTAATTATAATTTTAAAAAATTAGGTGTTTTTAGTATTAATAATTTAGGCAAAATAAAAGAGATAACAGATTATTAAAATATCTGTTATCTCTTTTATTGTATTAAAAAATTAGAATGGTGCGTTTCCTGGCTCACGTGGGTAAGGGATTACATCTCTGATATTTTCCATACCAGTTACATACATAACTAGTCTTTCAAATCCAATACCAAATCCAGAATGCTTAATTTCACCATATTTTCTTAATTCAGCATACCAAGCATATTCTTCAGGTTTTAAGCCAAATTCATGAATCTTTTGATCAAGGACATCTTCACGTTCTTCACGTTCACTTCCACCAACGATTTCACCAATTCCTGGCACTAAACAATCAGAAGCAGCAACTGTCTTACCATCATCGTTATCACGCATATAGAATGCTTTAATATCACGAGGATAATCAGTTAAGAAAGTAGGGCGTTTATAAATTTCTTCACATAAGTAACGTTCATGTTCAGATTTTAAATCCATACCCCATTTAACCGGAATATCGAACTTTTCACCAGATTCTTGTAATAATTTGATTGCATCAGTGTAAGTTACACGAGCGAATTCTTTACCGGCAGTACCCTTTAATTTTTCAATTAATCCTGGTTCGACATTTTTGTCTAAGAAGTTTAATTCATCTTTAGCATGTTCTAGAAGGTAATTGATAACATATTTTAATAGGCCTTCAGCACAATCCATCATACCTGGTAAGCGAGTATATGCCATATCTGGTTCAATCATCCAGAATTCTGAAGCATGACGAGGGGTATGTGAATTTTCAGCTCTAAAGGTAGGACCAAAAGTATATACATTCTTAAATGCCATGGTAAAAGCTTCTTCTTGTAATTGACCACTAACAGTTAAATTAGTAACCGTTTTGAAAAAGTCTTTTGAATTATCAACATTACCTTCATCATCTTTAGGTAAATTATTCATGTCTAAAGTGGTGGCACGGAACATTGCTCCAGCACCTTCAGCATCACTACTAGTAATGATAGGGGTATTAACATACACGAAATCATTGTGTTGTAGATATTCATGAACAGCGAATGCTGCTAATGAACGGATACGGAATACAGAGTAAAAGGTATTAGTTCTTGGACGTAGATGAGCAATTGTTCTTAAGTATTCAAAACTTTGTTTCTTCTTTTGTAATGGGTAGTCAGCATTGGAATGACCAACTAATTCTACCTTTTGTCCATGAATTTCAAATGCTTGTTGAGCATCTGGAGTTTTAACAAATTCACCTTCAACAGTAATTGTTGAGGCAATAGGTAATTTACTAATTTCTTCAAAGTTAGGGTTATCTTTTTTCAAGATAATTTGAGCACTTCTAAAGCATGAACCATCATTTAATTCAATAAAACTAATATTCTTTGATCCACGAATAGTTTTTACTGAACCTTCAAGAGCAACTGTTGATTTGTCTTCGATGTCTTTGTCATATAAATCAATAACGCTTAGTTGTTGCATATAAATTACACACCTTTCTAATTTAATTAAATACAATAAAATAAAAAGAGCCTTCATCCATCAAAGGACGAAAGCTCTTTTCCGCGGTACCACCTAAAATGCCTTTTTAAATAAGGCCACTTTTTCATATAACGTATGAAAAACGTTTATTCCTACTTAAGTTTCGAAATAAAAACAAATAGGTGTTATTCCTAAATAACAATATTATTAAGCTCTCACTATCCTTAACTCGCTAAAAATTTGTAGTTTAGTACTCATCCATATTTATAGTATTTAATATATAAACTTATTAACAATTAAATATTAACACTAAATGGTAATTATATACAATACTATTTATTTCAAATTCATTATGAGCTTACTTGTTAGGAAAATATAATTTTATTTATTATAATTTAATTGTGATAAACAAATCAAAAAGGGATGTTTATATATGTTAATTTCTACTACTGAAAATATTGGAACTAATTATGAAGTGCTTGGAGAAGTATTTGGTGTAACTACTCAATCAAGAAACGTAGGAAGCAATATTGCTGCTGGATTAAAGAATCTTGTTGGTGGCGAAATTAAAGGCTATACTCAAATGCTACATAATTCTAGAGAAGAAGCAATTCAAAGAATGAAGGATGAAGCAAAAGATAAGGATGCAGATGCCATTGTTATGATGAGATTTGACTCTGGATCGATTGGTAATGATATGCAATCAGTTGTTGCATATGGAACGGCAGTTAAGTTTATTCAGTAATATTAACTGAATAATATTTAGATATAAATTAATATTATTAATAAGATATAATATTTATGAGGTGATATGAAATTATGAGCATATTTTGGCATATCTTTATATCTTGTTTACCTTACTATCAATTAAAGTAGTTTTAAAGATGTTATTTAAACTATATTAAATTTAAAAAGGTAGATATAAATGAGTGATAAAGAAAATTATCAACTAACTGTTGATCAAATAATAGAAAAATACAATATTGAAGACATAAAAGCTGGTTTGAATGATGAGCAAGTTCGTAATCAGTTAGATAAAGACGGATTAAATAAAATTCAAGTTGCAAAGGAGCCTAAATGGAAATTATTTGTGCGCCAATTTAATAATATGATTATTTATATTTTAATGGTTGCTGCATTAATTACTTTATTGATGGGGCATTATTCTGATGCTTTGGTCATTGCTTTAGTGGTGATCATTAATGCCTTAATTGGATATTACCAAGAGGCTAATGCATCTGAAGCTCTGGAAAAGATTAAACAAATGCTATTAACGCAAGCAACTGTTTATCGTAATGGTACTCGTGATGACATTTCTGCGGAGCAGTTAGTAGTTGGCGATGTGGTTTTCTTAGAAGCAGGTGATAATGTACCTGCTGACTTAAGAATCTTTGATGCAGATAATCTAAGAATTCAAGAAGCAGCACTAACCGGAGAACCTGATTCAATTGAAAAAATTGAAGGTGTTATTGATAATGATAAAACACCTTTAGCTGAAAGAAAGAACATGGCATATGCATCAACTTCAGTTACATCTGGTAGTGGTAAGGGAATTGTTGTTGATACTGGTTCAAACACAGAAATTGGTAAAATTTCTTCTGAAGTAAGTAATACTAAGTCTAGAAAATCACCATTAATGATTGAACTAGATAAGTTAGGTACCCAAATTACTTATGTAATTATAGCTGTTTCAATTTTGCTTTTTATATTAGGATTATTTATGGGTACTTATTCATTATCAGTATTAGCTTTAGCGGTTGTATCGATGTTAGTAGGAGCTATTCCTGAAGGATTACCTGCGACAACTTCAGTTGTTCTTGCAATGGGTGTTAGTGATATGGCTAAAAAGAAACATACCATCATTAAATCATTGCCAGCGATTGAAACATTAGGATCAGTTGATGTAATTGCAACCGATAAAACAGGGACGCTTACTAAAAATGAAATGACTGTTAAGAATATTATTATTGATGATAAAAATTATAATGTTACTGGTGATGGATATGAACCTAAAGGGAATGTTCAATTTAGCGGTGAAAATATTAAAATGAATTCTAAAATGCAACTATTTTTAGAATCAGGTTATGAGGCTAATGATACTGTTCTGACACATGAAAATAACAATTGGGAAATTAATGGAGAGCCAACTGATGGGGCATTTTTAACTCTATATCATAAGGTATTTGGCTACCATAATCATACTAATTATCAAGAAGTTGACATGTTACCATTTGACTCGGATTATCGTTACATTGCTAAATTAGTTCGTGATGATAATGGGCAAAAGAAGATTTTTATTAAAGGATCCCCAGATAAATTATTTAATATGACAAATAAAAATGATAGTTCATTTAATGAAAACTATTTAAATAATCAAATTAATGATTTATCTAAGCAAGGAAAACGTGTGATTGCTGTTGGATATAAAGATGTTGCTGATGATGTAAATGAGATTAATCATGATATCTTAAAAGATGGAGTGACATTCTTAGGTTTAGCAGCAATTATTGATCCGCCAAGAGAAGAAGTAATTCAAGCACTTAAAGAAATGAATTCAGCTGGTGTCAGTCTGAAGATGATTACTGGTGATAATCCGATAACGGCTAAGGCAATTGGTGAGCAGTTAGGCTTGGCCAATCAGATTAGTGCAGTGACTGGAGCACAATTAGATGAAATGTCTAATACAGAATTTAAGGATGCAGTATTAAATAACCAAGTATTTGCTAGAACTACTCCTAAAAATAAAATGGATATCATTGAAACACTCGAAGATGCTGGTAAAGTGACAGCCATGACGGGGGATGGAGTTAATGATGCACCAGCTTTAAAGAAGGCTGATATTGGTGTAGCAATGGGAATAGAAGGTACTGATGTTGCTAAAGATTCCGCTGATATGATTTTAACTGATGATAATTTCAGTACAATGGCAGTAGCTATTAAAGAAGGTCGTCGGATTTATGACAACATTAAGAAAAGTATTTTATTCTTATTACCAACATCGTTTGCTGAAGGTCTAATTATTGCATTTACTATTTTGATGAATAAAGAAATGCCATTGCAACCGACACAATTGCTTTGGATTAATATGGTTTCAGCAATTACCATTCAATTTGCCTTCATTTTTGAACCTGCAGAGAATGGAATTATGAAACGTAAGCCTCGTAATAATCAGGATAGATTATTAAATAAACATGATGTTTTTCAAATGATTTATATTTCATGCTTGATTGCGATTATGGGGATTGTAGTATTTGAATGGTTAACTGGTCATGGATATACTGATGCAGTTGCAAGTACAATGGTTGTTAATGTGGTGGTATTTGGAAAGATCTTCTATCTATTTAATATTCGTACTAGCAAGCCAGCAATATCAAAAGAATTATTTACTAATATGAAAGCATTCTGGATTATTGGTTTAATGATTGTTTTGCAATTGATTTTAACTTACATTCCATTTATGCAATCATATTTCTATACTTCTAATATCAGTTTATTAGATTGGTTAATTGTTATTGCTTCTGGAGCTGTGGTCCTAATTGTTGCAGAATTTGGCAAGATGATTAGGATGTTTTTAAAATAATGGATTAAAAAGTAACCGCTACTAATTGGTGGTTACTTTTTATTTTGTAAATGTTTAGATTAATTATTAAACTTTTATAGTTTACTTTGATATAATCGTAAACAAATAGGGAGGTAATTATGATGAAAGAGTTTGATTTATATGTAGTTCGTCATGGACAAACTTATTATAATATATATCGTAAAATGCAAGGTTGGAGCAATACTCCCTTAACAAAACAAGGAATTAATGATGCACAAAAAATTGCTGATAAATTATCTGATATAAAATTTGATGCAATTTATTGTAGCGATATGGAAAGAGCTAGATATACTGCAAAAACAATTTGCGATAATAATTTGTATCATTCAGATGAAGATACTATAATTGATACTCCATTATTAAGAGGAGTATTTTACGGTTACTTTGAAGGTAATAGTATTGATACAACTAATTATACCCTAGCTGCTTCTAATAAATTTTCCTCTCATACTAATATGGTTAATGAATTAGGCTTAGATGGAATAAAAGATGCTTTTCACAAAATGGATCCATTTCATCAAGCAGAAAATAGCAAAGATTATTGGAAACGTTGGGATAAGGGACTTCAAGAAATAATAGATAATCCTAATGTTCAAAATAATGGTAAGGTATTATTAGTGAGTCATGGACCAGCAGTACTTAGTTTGGTTGATCGATTCGCTAATGGTAAATTTGATGTTAGTCAAAGACCACAAAATGGTAGCTTGACTAAATTACACTTTACTTCAAAAGGTAATTTTGAGGTAACTGGTTATAATATTAAATAGAAAAATTATAATTGTTTATATCATTATGAAAAATATAGCTATCCAATTTTATTTGGATAGCTTTTTTTTGACTTCATTATATTTTTGTTGATTTACTAAACTATTAAATTTTAAAATATTTTTTATAATTTATGTTTACTATTACGCTAGGTTATAGAAGATAATGAATTTGTTGGAGGAATAGTACTATGAAATATTCAACAAAAGAAATAGCTGATATGTCCGGACTTACAGTTAGAACTTTACATTATTACGATGAAATAGATTTACTGAAACCTAAAAGATCATTAAATAATTATCGAATATATGATTCTGATGATGTAGTTATCTTACAAAGGGTATTATTTTATAAAGGGTTGGGATTTAGTCTTGATAGAATAAAGACTATTTTATCTTCAAGTAATTTATCATTCTATGATGAATTGCAAACCCATATTGATAATCTTTTGATAGAGAAATCTAAAATTGATAATACTATTAAAATGATTAAAAGGGTTCAAAAGGAGGATGAAAATATGAATGATAATGAAAGACTAGAAATTTTTAAGCAAAATAAAATTGAAAACAATGAAAAAAATTATGGAAATGAATTAAGACAAAAGTATGGGGATGATTTTATAGATTCATATAACCAAAGTTTTGCTAACTTATCTAACAATAACATTGACGATTATAATAATATTGGTAGAAAAATAATTGATTTATTAATTAATAGTGTTAAAAATAATGATAAAAGTCATGATAAGGATATCTTTAATTTACACCAAAATTGGTTGAAGCTAATTAATAAAAATTATAGTAAAGAGTATCACATTTATATGGCTAAAATGTACTTGAATGATGATAGATTTACTAATTATTATGATTCTAGAGCTGGTAAGGGTGCTGCTAAAAGGTTGAGTTCAATTATTATGGAATATTTAAAGTGATTTTTTAATATTGAGTATCTTCTATGGGGATGCTCTTTTTTATTATATGGGTTTTCAATTGCTGTAATTCTAAAATGTAAAGTATTTTTTCTAATTTAAATAGATTAAGCTAGTCCATTATACTGTGTTATTATTTTATTTATAGGAGTGATATTTATGATTTACATAATTGGTTATACTGTTTCACTAATAGGATTGCTTATGTTGCTTTTTAGTTGGAAAAAATTCTTTCCAAAGTTAGATAAATTACAAAAATTTGCATTTTCTATTCTATCCCTAGGTATAATTGTTCCGATGATATATGGATTTGTTATAGGTTTTATTAGTAATGTTAAATAGCTTTTTGCAAATGATTTGTAGGATGTGAACATATATGAAAATTAGATTATTTGAAAATGAAGATGCAATTGATTTATCTAAACTTGTTGCTAAAACTATGAAGATTAGTAATTCTAAGGATTATAGCTTAGAATATCTAAAAAAGGATATTTCTGAAAGAACACCTGAATTTTTTATTGACAGATCTAAATATTTGCATTGTTATGTTTTCTTAATTAATAACAAAATTGTTGGAACTGGATCGATTGGTCCGTACTGGGGTAAAAAAGATGAAAGTAGTTTATTTAATATATTTGTAGATCCAGGTTTTCAAGGACAAGGTATCGGTAAAAAAATTATTATAACTCTTGAAAATGATAGTTATTTTAAGCAAGCTAAAAGAATTGAAATACCTTCATCTATTACTGCAGTAAACTTTTATAGAAATTTAGGCTATAATTTTAAAGATAATATTAAAAGTACAGATAAAGAAGGTCTATTTAGGTTAGAGAAGTTTAATATTTAATTAAAATTTTCTTTTCAATTGATTATCAACATTGTTGATAATCTTTTTTGATTTTTGGTACTTTATATATTATTCACCTTAATGTTTATTTTGTTTGCTATTCATGAAGTGTAATTTTTACTAATTAAAAGTGGTAGTGGGATTATCACATAACCAGATAAAAAACTACTGATAATTAAACCAATAGCAAATGGTTAATTTATATAATATATATATAAGCTTATATTATGTGTATTTATTAAAATAAATTTTGAATCGAAGAAAATGTGTTTATAATTCCAACGATAATAATAAAAAACATTAATGAATAGAATAACTTAGCACTACTCATTATCTTATTTAAAGACCCGCCAAATATAATAATTATTATAGCAATTGCTACTAATGTTAAATTTAATATAATTAACAAACCGTGAACCTCCTCTATACATTAATTGAATCCACAAATGATTTAAAAATATATTGATGTAACTTAAGCTTACTAAATGATTATCATTATATCCTAATATTATATAAAAATAAAAAAGCCACTCACAAGAGTAGCTTAGTTATCCCGTCCCATACGTACATACATATTTTTATAAATTATATTATTTTTAGCGGCTACCATATTGGCTACCATTGAATGCTATATTATGTGTTTTTATATTTATATTATTTAAAATAAAAAAGGCTGTTATATCAATGCTTTTAATCACTGATTATAACAACCTTTTGTCATCTAATGGAGTCGGCGGGTTTTGAACACTACTTTTAGTAGATTGCTGTAAACACGCTATCCATAAGCCTTTTATTAATATTTTAAATTTTGCGTACTGTCATTTTTACTGTCATTGACCTAAAAATCAAGGTAATTAACCAATTTTTTAACAGCTTCTTTATTTTGTTGATTGGTAACATGAGTATAAATATCCATAGTGGTTTGTATATCTTCATGACCTAATCTTTCTTGAACTTCTTTGATTGAAGCACCCGCAGAAAATAGGGCGGAAGCATGAGTGTGCCTAAAGCCATGAACTGTAATAGGCTTTAAATTATTAGCTTTAATAACCTTTTTTAACCACTTAGCTGGTGTATTTAAACATTTATGGTTATTAGTACGTGAAGCAAAGACTAATTGAGATTTTTTAAAGGTGTTAAAACCTAACATAAAGAATACTTTCTTTTGTCTTAAACGCCATTCTTTTAGATAGTTCATAGTTTTAGAATCCATTTTTAAAGTACGGCGACCTTTACGAGTTTTAGGAGCTTGTACTATTTGTTTACCCTTAACACCTTGTGTAAGTGTTTTGTTTACTCTGATAGTTTGTTCACTCATATTAATATCATCCCAAGTTAGGGCTAAACATTCACCACGTCTTAAACCAGCAAAGGCTAATACTCTAAATAATGTATACTTTTCCATTTCTTTACTTGGATCAATACATTCAAAAAAATTAAGTAATTGCTTTTTATCCCAAAAGTTAGCAGGCTTATCACCATATTCCACTTGTTTTTTAGGGATGTTTACCAATTTACAAGGGTTATCTTTGATATATTGTTCCTTAATCGCATAATCAAATACATTAGATGTATAATTAAACCACTTTTTAAAGTTATTAGGAGCAATTTTAAACCATTTATTAATTGCTCGTTGTACTTCATTAATCTTGATTGTCCGTATTCTCTTATTACCAAAAGCGGGGATGATATGGTTTTTAAACATCCCGTCAGTACGTGCATAAGTGGACTCTCTCACTGTATTAATATATGCTTGATACCACTGTTCATAAACTTTACTAAATTTAATATTGTTTTCTTGCTTAATGCCACCTTGTGCAACTTCAAGTTCTAACCTTGAAGCTTCTAGGGTGGCTTCTTTTTTGTTTTTAAAACCGCTTCTACTTAAATGCTTAGGTTTTCCCAGTTTGTGAGTTTAAACCAGCATACAATTGGAATTCATAACGTTTATCGCCATTCTTAGTTGTGTAACTTTTGATACTTGCCATTATCTTTCATCCCTTAATAATGCCGTGTGGGGCGGTATGTATTAAAGGAAAATTAGTTATCAAGATCATCTTTAAAATCGTTAACAAATAATTCCTTATATTCATTAACTGAATCTAAATAATCTTTTTTTATATTATCCAATTTTTTATCAAAATCGTTAACAATTAGGTTATCTATTTTTATTGAATAATAGTAAGATATCTTATCTCTTAATGATATTCTTTTATACTCAGAATATTTTTTTAAGAAACTGTTTAAAGTCATTTTAGATATATTTAAAGCCTCTTTATTTTCACTTATTGATAATTTGCTCTTAATATTGTTTATTTTTGCTAAAATGGTATTTCTTTCCCTAGCATTTTCAAATATTACATCAGAAGATAGTGTTATTATTTTTTTATAATCATAATACCCGAGTTGTAATTTAACAGAATAAGTAAATATGTCATTTATGTTTTCATCTATAACATGGTTTATTTCTTCATCTGTGATGGTATTATTATTGGGAATATCTATTCCATCTTCATTAATATAGGCTCCTTCACTATCTAAGCTATAATCTATAACATCTATTATTAATCCTATATTGTTAAGAAGAAGGCTTTTAATAAAATCCTTCATATCTCCATAAAGAATATATCCAATTTGTACGTTAAATATTTTAGATAAGTATTTTAAGTTAACTTGTCTTGGCTTTGCTATTCCTTTCTCCCAATTGTTAATTGTACTTTTACCACCAACATTAATTTTATTTGCTAATTCCTCCATACTCAAATTAGATTTATTTCTTAAATTGTGAATTCTGAAACCAACGCTTTTTTTATTTATTTTAGGTAAATCTATACACAATGATAAACAACTCCATTCTTTAAAGTACTAAAAAGTACAATGTTTATATTGACAGTATAATTTAAAAGTATTAACATTACAAATGAAAATTAAGTACTAAAAAGTACAATAAGGAGGTTGGATATGATAATCAAAATCAGTAATTCTGTAAAAAGATATCGTCAATTTGCTGGATATACTCAACAAAGTATAGCTAAAGAATTAAACATGCCACTTAGTACTTATCAACAAAAAGAACAAGGCAGAATAAATTTTTCACATTCTGAAATGGAAAACATTAAGTTATTGCTTTCTAAAGAGATTAAAAATGTTACTATTGATGATATTTTTTTTAATTAAAAAGTACTAAAAAGTACAATTGATAAAATGAGGTGAAAATATGCAAGTACAACTACCAAAAGAACAAGAGCAAGCTTTATATAAACATGTAAGTGATGTATTGAGTAAAGCAGTTGATAATGTCGAACAAAAAGCTAATCTCAACACACCATGGATTAAGGGGAAAAAGCAAGCATGTAAATGGTTAAATGTTAGTCCACAATCACTAAATAAACTAATGACTAGGGGCTTACCAGTACATTATTTAGACGATATGGGAATATGTTTCTTTAACAAGCGTGAAGTTACTAAGTATTTACTAGAACAATAAAATTTATTGCCGTGTGGGGCGGAAAAATACTTATAACATAGCAAAATAAAAAGCCCATATATAAATATGAACTTGAAAGGGGATGATATATGAATGTTTTTTGTTGAATCAATTAATTTATAAATAGGAGTTGATAATTATGTATGATCTATTAAATACTGGTTTAGTATTCACACAATCAGAGAGTGAGAATGCTACACCAATAACAACCAATTATGTAATTTCTGAATATGCAAGAATTAAGGTTCATGCTGTTAATCAATTAATAAGAAAATACAAAACAGAAATGAAATCATTACAATCCAACGCACTTGAAATGCCTAGGATTGAGCAAAAAAGTAAAAATGGAAAACTAAAAATAACTTTCTTATTAAATGAAAAACAATCAGTTTTCATAATTGCACTTTTAAGAAACACTAAACAAGTAGTTGAATTTAAAAGGAATTTAGCTAATGCTTTTGTTGAAGTTAAAAAGCTGTTGAGTAAAAGACAAATAACACATGCTAATAGTAAGCCAATAACTAAGACTTTAGGGCAAGCAATACAAGATAATCCTAATATTACTAATAAGTTTGCTTATAGTACCTTTAATAAGCTGATATATAAACATGCTTTAGGCATTAACACCAATCAATTAAGAAAGACTAAAGGTATCCCTAAGCACGATGTTATTAGTGATTATTTAACTGTTGATGAGCAACAAGAACTAAATAAAATTAAAAACTTGGTTATCTCATTGCTAGATATGAACTTAGATTATCAAAAAATTAAGCAAACACTTGAAAATTTACCAAGTAAACAATTACAAGGAAGTAAATAATATGATAAATAAGGGTATAAAAAAAGACTGCCACTCGCCAAAGTCGTGCAGTCTTGTGAGCCTAGCAATGGGCTTTTTATACCCTTTTATTATATCAAAAATACAAATTTAATAAAGGGGTTAGCAATATGCAACAAGTAATTAAATTAGCCAATAGCAACTGGAATAAGCGTTTAGGGATGAATGAAAAAGTTATTATAAATTATCTATGCACTGATCCAATTACACTACTTAAGGTTATTGATATGTTGAAATATCCTAATTTATTGAAGTACAAACATAACAATAAAGTCTATACAGGTGAAGTACAAACATAACAATAAAGTCTATACAGGTATTGAAGTAATTAATGTACTTAAAAGATAGGTGGTGAATTATTTTGATTAATACAAAGCTAAATAATTGGCAATATATCAAGGAATTAGCTAATAAAGGTATTTGTATGTATCCATTAATTAAAGGCACTAAGAAGCCCGCAATTAAAGATATGTTAAATAATGCAACTAATGATATTAAACAGTTAAAAGAATGGTTTAAGCCTAATAAAAATGGCTTTCTAGAGTATGACGTAGCTGTTAATCCTAGTAAAAGTAATTTAATCGTTATTGATGTGGATAACCATAATAATACAAATGGTGCTAAATGGATTCATGAAAAAGAACAAGCTGGCTATATTATGCAAGCTAAGGTATCAGAAACCACTAAAAATAAAGGTGTTCATTACTTTTATATTAATGACTTAGATATTGATATTAAAGACGGCACGCATATAGATTCTAATAACTCGATTGAATTAAAAACACAATCAACCATTATTTATCCTAGTGCTGGATATAAGCCAATAAATAGCATATTAGACAATGATATTGATGTAATGCCTAAGTGGTTAAAAGAGTGTATAAAGAATGTTGTAAGTAGCAAAAATAAGCCTAAAACAACTCATAAACGTAGGAAAAATAATATATTTACTGAATTAATTGACTTGTTTCAACATGGTATTCATAAGGGTGAGCGGAACAATAAATTAGCTCAAATAACTTCTAAACTATATGCTATGTATTTTGATGATAAAGGCGTTAAAAAGACAATCGAGTATATTAACGATGCTTATTGTGATTATCCATTGCCACAATCAGAGATTAATACCATGCTTAAAAGTAAGGCTAAACAAAAGCATATGCTAATTAAAGTTGATGATTACGAGATTCAACAAAACAGGAACAAAATACCTTTAAAATGCTATGCTAATGGAGCACCTAAGCCTAACTTTGCTACTAATTTTAAATTAATATGTTCATATGATAATAATTTAAAGAACTTAATTAAATATAATGAATTTAGCAATGCCGTATTTATCAAAAAAGGTAATAAATGGGTTCGCTGGGATGATACAGATTCGGGTAAGATAAGAGTATATGTTGAAAACAAATATAATTTTACCGCTAATAACAATGGAACTATGTATCAAGGTATTGAACAATATGCTTTAGAACACTCATATAACCCAGTTAAAGATATGATTAATAAAGAACAATGGGACGGTGTTAATCGTGTTGATACACTCTTTATTGACTATCTCGGAGCAGAGGACAACTCATATAATAGAATGGTAGCTCGTAAGTTTATGGTGGGTGCCATTGCAAGGGTATTTCATCCCGGATGTAAATTTGATTTAATGCCTATCTTGTTAGGCTCTCAAGGTTTAGGAAAAAGTGGTTTAATTGATCGCTTAGCTAGTGGATACTTTGAAGATCATTTAAGTAGACTAGGTGGCAGTAATAAAGATGACACTATGAAACTTCAAGATAGTTGGTTAGTTGAAATAGCTGAACTAGAAGCTTTTAACAAGTCAAACTCTGATAGTGCTAAGGCTTTTATTACTTCACAAGAAGATAAATATAGAAAGCCTTACGGTGCAGCACCGTCAACATATTATCGCCACAATGTATTTATTGGAACAACTAATAAAGCTCAATTCTTAAATGACCAAACAGGAAACCGCCGTTATTTACCAGTTGAATGTGGTATTAATAAAGCTACTAAGCATGTTCTTAAGCAAAGCAACGGGCAAGATGATTTAGATGATTATGTACGTTATCAAATCTATGCAGAAGCTAAGTATATGTATGAACATGGGGAATTAATCTATTTAACTGATAGCGAAGAAAAAGAAGCCGATAGCAAAAGACAAACTAATGAAGTGTATGATGTGGTTGCTGAAAGTGTTAAGAGCTATTTAGATATGAAGATTCCAAAAAATTGGGATGATTATGATGAGTTTCAACGCACACAATACTATATTCGTGTATTTCAAGAGAATAGATATTCTAGTAAGTATGAAGAAAAAAAAAGACTTAGATGTTAATGATCTAGTTGAAATGAATGCAGTAAGCACTAAAGAATTATTAAGTATTCCGCTAAATAAAAATAATAATGCAGAAATACAAGGCAGTCCTAGAAGTTTATCTAGGCGAGTAAGTAATATCATGAGTGGTGTAAATGAATGGAAACAGTCAAATAAAGTTAGTTTACATGATAAGTATGTACGTGGATATAAGAGAAAATAACGATTAAGCGTACCATAAGTGTACCCGAACAATTATCCTTATGAACCTTGTTAAATCGATATTTACAACATTATTATAGTTTTAATATAAACAAAACGGGTACACTAAAAAATAACAAGTGTACCTTGGATAATGCTTGATGTATCAATAATTAGAGTGCTTAGGGTACACTAGGTACACTAATATTTTTAATATATATAGGGATGATAATAATCATAATTAATATAGCTAATATAATACTTATATATATGTTTTTATTAAAATAAGCGTACCTACCGTACCCAAGGTGTTACAAATGTTGATATAACAGCTAAAATAGCGGGTACACTAGAGCAAAAATAAGTGTACCATTAGTGTACTTAAGCGTACCCAAGTGTACCAAAGTAAAAAAATAGGAGTTATAACAATGGAAAACAACCAAGAAACTACTAAATATATTATTAATGCAAAGACCTATGAAAGTTTAAAGTATATGATGATTGATTTTATGGACGATACACCAGATATTAATGGCTCATGTATTGCTAGAAAATGTGATATTAATGCTTTAATTGATGAGATTGATAAAACACGAGTTAAAACTATGTAGTTAATATATTGGGAGTGCATTACGCTTATTGCGGTGTACTCCTTTTATTATGCTGATTCTAATTAGAAAGGAATATTAAAATAATGAATAAATGGGATAAAATTAAGAATGAATATGAAAATACAGATATATCAATGCGTAAGCTTGCTACTAAATATGATGTAAATTACTCAACATTACGAGTTAAAAAGAATAAAGAACAATGGAACAAAAACGAGAACATTATAAACGGTGTTACCGGTTTAGAAAACAGTGGACTAACAAATAAAGAACAAGAGTTTTGTATTGAGTATTTGAATGATTTTAATGCAACGAGAGCATACAGGGATGTATATAAATGTAAATATCGTACAGCACGTGTAAAGGGGTGTCAGTTGCTTGCAAAAGATAACATTAAGCAAAATATCAATGACTTAAAAAAGTCTATGCAAGGCGAAAAATTGCTTACTACAAGTGATGTTGTTGATAAACTAATTGAGATGTTTTTTATTAATACTAACGAGTATGTTAAATGGGGCAATCGGGATGTTGTTGATGAAGAAACTGGCGAAACTTATAAAAAGTCTTACTTATATTTAAAAGATAGTGAAGAAGTTGATACATCCCTAATAGATGGCGTTAGTTTGGGTGTTAATGGTGCAAGTGTGAAGCCATATAATAAAATGCAGATTGCTAAGTTATTACTTGAATACTTACCACAAGGCAAAACAGGGGATAAGGTTGATCCAGTTGTTAATGCAGTTAGTCAGAGCATGGCAACAAATAAGCAAGATAAGATTAGGATTGAAAATGAATATAAAAAGCGTTTATTAAAGCAATTAGATGGGGCAGATAGTCAACAAATGAGCCAATTAGGTAAACTAATGGATATACTAGAAAACTCCGATACTGACAATGAGCAAGCACATATGAACGATGTAGAAGAATAAAAAAGACAGCCATAATATGTAATTGGCTGTCTTTTATAATTTAAAAATATAAATCAAACATTATTTCATGTTCATTTGAATCTTCATTTAACTTCTTAATTCCAACTAAATATGAATTATTAGTGTCTAAAGAATCTATGTAACTCTTATCAATGTTTTCAAAACATTCATCATAATTTTCAAACATTATCTTTTTAATATGTTTAGCAATTTGATTATTAGTACCATTAATTATGTATTTGAAATCATTATTGATAAATAGATGTAAATTTAAAGTATGTCCAATTGAATTAATATCGTTTGCAATTGGCATTCCTGCACCATATTTTACTAAATTAATATCACAATACATTGTCTCACCTCACTTCCATTTATTGATAAGCAATAAATATAACATGTTACATTTGATAAAGTCAATATCTATTTATGGGGTGTCTCCAAAATTGGCTGAACCCATTAATTAGAGAACGCAAAATTGCGTTTTCATATGGTTGTCAGTTATTTGCCATTGGTTTCCTTAATTTAGGGAAAGCCATTGAGATTAGTGTTTTAAATGGGGTTGCCGAAAAATCGGCTACCTGCATGGGGCTGGCTGAAAATTAAGCCACCGTAATAGCCAAAAAATACGATAACGTTTAAACATTGCTATTATTAGTGTTTAAGTGGGTATCAACATAATTGTTGATACTCTCTTTTTTTATCGTTACGGACTTTTTTGTCCTTTACGTGATAGTTGCAACCATTGCATACATAAAAGTGGGAAAAAGGCAGATGAAATTTAATATAATTGCGTCTCATTTTGCTACGGTATTACCTTATTAACAGTGTTTAGTAGTGAAACTTTATATATTCTTGCAACCATGAATGCAACCTTTGCATACGTAGAAATGTTAAAAATGTCTAGTTAATTAGCAACTGCCTAAAATGGGAATGTGGTAGCTAGGTAGCAAGATACGACCTAGTTTATTATGGATCATTGTATATTTAAGGTGCCACCAAATTGGTGACACCCACATAATTAAATGAATGAGGTACCAAAACAGTCCACCATTGACAGCTGATATCGTGAAGTGCGATAGCAGGTAAATATAAAGTAGGGGGTGCCGAATCGCCACCCGCTGATTATTAAAGAGCTATTTAACTTAAACACTCATATAAAATAAAAAAGCCACTGATAATTAAATCAATAGCTAATAGCCCGACGCAAAATTGCGTCCGTCTTTGTTGTTAACGTTCAATCTAATTTTATGTTTTTTTATTAAAATTGTCTAATTATTCAATTTCACACTTCATTTTTACTTTTTGGTTTTTAAACTATCTGTAGTTATCACTCTAAAATTATTTGCGTTGACAGTAACTCTAATTTGATTATCAAAATTATATACATAATAATTTTTGCCCTTTTTCTCAATTTTAGAAGATGTGAATATAGTTTTTTTGATTAATTTTTCTATGGATTCATTTGATAAATTAATTTTTAGTTTCTTTGATATTCTTATATAGACTAATTTTGTATAACAAATATTTTTAGCTATTTTTAACTTTAATTCTTTCAAAGTGTACCTCTCAATTATAAAATCTATTATATTACTTTACGACTACTTTAATTATGCACCGATAAATACATTAAAGGTATTTGTTTATAATTTTTATATTGTCCGACGCAAAATTGCGTCCGTTGCTTGTTTCCGAAATATCGGAGTCACGTTTATAGGTTTAACGCTAATATGCTGAAAACCCAAAAATGGTTTTTCACAAAAGTGAGAATAACTTAACACTTTGATATTAGTAAATGACAAAATAATCAATCACGATAACCAGCTCATAATTGAGCCCGAACCATTATTGGTTTGGTCGACCCTAAAGCAGAGCAATCTAATTATAATAACGCTTAGGGCTTATATATTTAGTTTTCCCAAAATTTGATAATCAGACAACCACGCACTTTTGAGAATCCTAAATTAGGACTATCACGGGGGTATGCGCAAAATTGAGCAGACCTATTTAAGCAATGATCTAACGATTAGTTCATATTGACCTAATGGAGTTATGAGAGCTCATAATTGAGCTTTGAAATTGTTTATAATTGGCTTCTCAAATTACTGGAGAAGCGTATTTAGGTGCCTTAAATTAGGGATAATAAAAGATAATGAATGGTTTAATTTAGGTGCTCCATTTTGGAGCAATTAAGCAGTTACAAGGTTATAAGCTTATATATACGTGTTTCACATTTTTGTTAATTACGATAACCATTTTAAATTATTGTGATCCATTTTATAGTCCATTGAGCATACTAAAGCGAAGTTATCTATACTTAAAGCATTTATACTATTATTTAATATTGTTTTATATAAGTCCTTTGTATTTTCATGTTTATTAGCGATTCCATGAGTTATACTTTTTATACCTTTTGAATATTCTTTTTTATTGAATGAATCATCTAAGGTATTAATACTACTCAGATAGGTGTAGTTAATTCTAGAAAACTCATTAAGAATTAGAACTTTTGTAAAGGTTTTAACTTTCATGAAGCGATTACCAGCTTTTAAGCTTATAGCCATTACTTTATGTTTCTTTGAGTAATTCTCACATTTTTTAACATCTTCTATAATATCTTTTAAGTTTTTGGGTATTTTAATACTAATGTGTTCTCTGTTATCAAAGTGTACATATATAGTTGATACTGGTTTAAGTTCTGCTGTTGTATTCAAATTATCATCCTTTGATTTAGATTTATTTATTATTTAAATTATATATCAATAAAATAGGAAGTAAAAATAAAAAAGCCACCCAAAAGAGTAGCTTAGTCATCCCGTCCCACACGACAATAATTATTAATATTTATGTTGTTTCTATACTGTTATTTTTACTGTCATACTGTCATGGATACTGTCATTAAATTATACGTAATTATCTTATATTTTATATTAAAACAAAGAAAAAGCCCGCTGTTACGGTAAATTTAAAACCAATAACAACGAGCTTTTTATATCTAATGGAGTCGGCGGGATTTGAACCCGCGTCCGAGCATATCGCCATTCGAATTTCTACGCTCATAGGAGTATTATTTAAATTTCACTAATCAAAACGCCATACACCAAGGCTATCATGATTAGCTAACCTGATTAATCTCTTCTATCAACTTCAGGTGGGAGTTGAATAGCGTAACCTATTTCATATAAAACCCAATGTTAACCCATAGGCAAAGCTAAATCGGATTGCTACAAAGTTACTTATTAAGCAACTGCAGCTAAGTTTGAATTATTGTTTGCAGTTATAATTTAAAACTGGACGGTTTTGCGTAGACGCCGCTACGTAACGCCATTCGAATTCGAACTATACCCGTCGAATCCATAACGACCCCAATACTTACATAATCTATTTTATCATAATATGGCATTGTGTAAAACATTTATAATTCTTAGCATAAAATATTAATAAAACTACCTAATTATTGTTATAATTATTATATTGAAGGTGAATTAATGAAAGCAAATGCAATCGCAAGTGAAAGAATAAATCCTTTCTACGTGAGGTTGAAACATCTCAAAATGGAAAAATGGTACGTTAATGCAATGCAAGAATCTAGAAGTAAACGTTGTCCATTTTCCAAGGAAAATAATTATAATAAGTTAGAAATAGATAAAATAGGATTTTATAAAAAACAACTATGGTTTCATTTTTGTGGAGTGGTCAATGAAGGTTGGGTACCTCATAAGTTTGTTCGGAAAAATTATCGGTTACTGAAATTACATTTTAAAGTGGATCATCAATATGATAATGCTATTGTTGCTGCACAAAATTTATTATCATATTCGGGATATGATTTATCTATTGATAATGTAATTAAATTTATTGAAGATAAGCATTCATATGTTCCTAATGATTTCTTTAGATTGTTTATTAATAACAAGGGTTCGTTTAAAATACTCAATAATAAATCATATCGTCGAATTAGGGGACAATTGTTAAGAAATCGGCCAGTCGTAATGTGGTTAGACAATAATGAACATTGCGTAATCTTAATTGGGTTTAATCGTAAAGTCTTTTTTTATAAAGATGCACATGATGGATTAAATAAAACAATTACTGTTAGTCAACTTACTCATAGATGGAAAAAGAGTGGGTATTTAGCATTTAGTTACTAACGATAATAAAAAGACAAGTCATTAATGACTTGTCTTTTTATTATGATCACCCGCATGGGTCTCGAACCCATAACTCCGCCTTGAGAGGGCGACGTCTTAAACCAGTTTGACCAGCGGGCAATAAATATTAACAATAATCATGTTACTTTAAAATAATTAAATTGTCAATCTATTAATAATGTTGACAGTTTTATCACATAAGTTTAACATTAATAAATGTAATATATTTTTGGGTATTCGCCAAATTGGTAAGGCAGCGGACTCTGAATCCGCAATCTACTGGTTCGAGCCCAGTATACCCAATCATTAAACGTCGCAGGATGCGACGTTTTTTTATTTGATTGTTTTTTGTTATTGATAGAAGATTATTTAATTTAAATTTTAATTAATAAATATTAGAATAATACTAACTATACTTGAATTATGTAAACGTTTGCCTTTTTTGAACAAGTACTATGCTTTTAAATTATTTTTATAAAGTATATAATTATCATTTGCATTTTTCAATATTTATAAATAATTAAAGAAGGAGTGAGTATTAACTTGATAAGATTAGCTAAAAAATATTTAGTTTGGAGTGCAGTCTTAGCGGCTGTATTATTTTTAGTGGTTCAAGTATCTTGCGATTTATATTTGCCAACTGTTACGTCCAACCTAATTAATAATGGGGTAGCTAAAAATAACGTTCCTTACATCTGGAGTGAAGGATTCAAAATGTTATTTGTTACCTTTATTGGTGTAGTTGCTGCTGGCGGAAACATTTATTTTGCAGCAACTCAATCCCAAAAAATGGGTAAAAAAATTCGTTCAGCAATGTATCGTAAAATAATGTATTTATCTGATCAAGACTTAGATAAATTTGGTGATGCTTCATTAATTACTAGAAATACTAATGACGTTGTTCAAATTCAAAACGTAATGATTCAGGTTTTAAGAATGATGATTATGTCGCCAATTATGTTAATTGGTGCAATGTCATTGGCATTCTTTAAAAGTCCTCGATTAACCATTGTTTTCTTTGCTGCATTAGTTGTGCTAGCAATTGTAGTTGCTATTATTATGTCATTTGCTGGCCCTATGTTTAAAAAATTGCAAGGACAAACTGATAAATTAAATTTAGTGTTTAGAGAAGGATTAACTGGTGTCAGGGTAATCAGAGCTTTTAATCGTGATGATTACGAACAAAATCGTTTTGATAAATATAATACTAAATATGCTAGTACCGGAATTCGTGTATTCATGCTTGTTTCTCTAATGTTCCCGTTGATGACTTTTATTTTAAGTGGAACTAATGTTGGAATTGTGTGGTTTGGTTCCAAAATGATTGTTAATAATGGATTAGATGTTGGTAATTTAGTGGCATTTATGACTTACGCTACTCAAATCTTAATTAGTTTTATGATGCTATCGTTCTTATTTGTTTTTATTCCTAGAGCGCAAGCTTCTGCTTCACGTATTAATGAAGTGTTCGATGTTAAAAATTCAATCAATGATCCTAAGAATCCTAATAAGATTGAAAAGGATAATAATACTTTAAGTTTTGACCATGTTGATTTTAAATATCAGGATTCCAAAAATCTATCACTAAAGGACATTAACTTTTTAGCCAAAGCAGGTCAAACGGTTGCTGTAATTGGTGAAACTGGTTCTGGTAAATCTAGTTTAATTGATTTAATTCCAAGATTATACGATGTTACTTCTGGTGCTATTAAAATCAATGGTATTAATATTCAAGATATCTCTCAAAGTAATCTTCATTCTTTGATTTCTTTAACTCAACAAAAAGCAGTTTTGTTTACTGGTACTGTTAAAGAAAATATGCAATATGGTAATGAAAATGCAACTGATGAAGAAATATGGCATGCATTAGACTTAGCCAAGGCTTCTGACTTTATTAAAGAAGAGGGAGGCTTAAATGCTAAGGTTGAACAAAATGGTGAAAACTTTTCTGGCGGGCAAAAGCAACGTTTAGCAATCGCTAGAACCATTTTAAAAGATGCTGCTATTTATATATTTGATGATTCATTTTCAGCACTAGATTTTAAAACTGATGCTGAATTAAGACAGGGGTTAAATAAAGACGATAAGATTAAAAATGCAATTACTGTGATTGTTGCACAAAGAATTTCTACAGTTGCTGATGCTGACTTGATTTTAGTACTAAACAATGGAGAATTAGTTGGCGCTGGAACTCATAAAGAATTATCTAAGGATAATCCATATTATAAAGTTATTTTAGATTCTCAAATCAAGAAGGGAGGATCCAAATAATGGAAAATAACAATAAAAAACGTGCCGAAAACTTTTGGGGTTCTACTTGGCGGTTAATAACATACGTTAAACCTTGGTTAATTGGGATTATATTTACTTTAATCATGGCAGTTGTTGCAACAGTTTTGCAGATTGTTACTCCCAAAATTTTAGGTGAAGCTACTACTGAAATTTATAAAGGGATTATGAAGGCCTTTGAAATGAAAAAAGCTGGGCTACATGTTGGAAGTATTCCAATTGATTTTGGTGCAGTTGGTCATATTTTACTAGTAGTGGGATTGCTATATGTTGCTGCTGCTTTATTTAATATGGGACAACAATTTATTATGACTTACATTTCTCAAAAGGTCGTTTATCAATTAAGAAAAGATATGAAGTCTAAGTTAAAACGCTTACCAATTTCATATTACGATACTCATGCTAATGGGGATGTTATGTCTACAATGATTAACGATATGGATAATATTTCCACAATGTTGCAAACTAATTTAACCCAATTAATTACAAGTGTCTTGTTATTCTTTGGAGTGCTTTACATGATGACAACCATTAGTTGGTCTTTAACTTTAGTAGCTTTATGTACATTTCCACTAATTGCAGTTATTGTAGGAGTGGTTACTCCTCGTTCACAAAGATTCTTTAGTAAACAACAAAAACATTTAGGTCAAGTAAATAGTCAAGTTGAAGAAAACTTTGCTGGCCGTAACATCATTAAAACTTTTAATCGTGAAGAAGAAACTATTCAACAATTTGAAAAAGAAAATGATAAATATTATAAATCTGCTTGGAAAGCTCAATTTGTTTCAAGTTTCATGTTTCCATTGATGAATTTTGTTAAGAACTTAAATTATGTATTTGTTGCAGTCTTTGGTGGAATCAAGGTTGCTGCTGGAACCATTGCTTTAGGTAATGTTCAAGCATTTCTACAATATGTAAATATGTTTAATCAACCTATAACTAATTTGGCTAATTTAACTAATACTATTCAGTCAACAATTGCTTCTGCTGAACGTATTTTTAAAATTCTTGATGAACCTGAAATGCAGGATCAAACTGTTAATAAAAATGTTGAAGATACTAATGATGAAATAACTTTTGAAAATGTTGACTTTAGATATTTACCTGACACACCATTAATTCAAGATTTTAATTTACATGTTAAACAAGGTACTACGGTTGCAATTGTTGGACCAACTGGTGCTGGTAAAACCACTATTATTAATTTGCTTGAGAGATTTTATGATATTGATTCTGGTTCTATTAAATTTAAAGGTAAGGATACAAGAGACTTTAGTAAACCAGAACTGCGTTCACATATTTCAATGGTACTTCAAGATAGCTGGTTATTTACTGGAACGGTTCTTGATAATATTAAGTATGGAAATGCTAATGCAACTGATGAAGATGCCTACAATGCAGCCAAAGAGGCACAAGCGGATGGCTTTATTCAAAACCTTCCAGATGGTTATAACACTGTTTTGAATGAAAATGCTACTAATATTTCACAAGGTCAACGTCAATTGATTACTATTGCCCGTGCTTTTGTTGCTGATCCGGAAGTCCTTATTTTAGATGAAGCAACTAGTTCAGTTGATACTAAGACGGAATCTTTGATTCAACAAGCAATGGATAATTTAATACAAGGACGTACTAGTTTCGTAGTTGCACACCGTTTATCTACAATTCAAAATGCTGAAAAAATTATTGTAATGGATCATGGACAAATCATTGAAACTGGTGATCATAATTCATTGATGAAACAAAATGGTTTTTACGCTGACTTGTATAATTCTCAATTTATAGGTAATAATTTATAAATTAAGCATTTAAAATAAAATCAAGTTATAATGTAATTAAATAAAACACTTTCGATAAATCATTAGTTTATGATGTAAGTTCGAAAGTGTTTTTTATATGAAATAATAAATCAGGTGAAAATTATGGATTATCCAAAAACAATTGAAATGGTAAATAGGCTAGTTGATGATGGGGTTGTTCCTGGAGTTAATTATGCCTTTATTGATGGCAATAAAGTAGAAAGGTATTTGATTGGTAACAGTGAATTAATACCTAAAAAAATAAAATTAAAAGATAATTTAATATATGATATGGCATCACTTACCAAAGTTGTTGGCACCACAATGGTAATTTTAAAATTGGTTGATAATAACCAACTTAATATGGAAGATTCTATTAGCAAATACCTACCTCAATGGAGATATCCAAAGGTAACTGTGCGAAACTTAATTACCCATACTTCTGGAATTGAAGGATATATTAATAATCGAAATAACTTAAATCATGATGATCTGATTAAGGCATTACTTAATTTAAAAGCAGGTAAAGGTTTGAATCATGAAATGCACTATGCTGATGTTAATTTTATTTTCTTAGGTTTAATTGCTAAGCAAATTACAGGAAAATCAATTCATGATTTAATTACTGAATGGGTATTAAAACCATTACACATGCATAATAGTTCTTTTGCTCCCAAAGATAAGGACAAATGTGTTCCCACAGTTTATGATGAGAAAAAAGGTTTATTACAAGGTTCAGTTCATGATCCTAAAGCACAAATATTAGGCACAGATTGTGGATCAGCTGGACTCTTTAGCAATATGGATGATTTAATTAAATTTGTGCATGCTATTTTATATCCTGATGACAATCCAATTATTTCATCAGCATTAGTAAAACAATTTTATGATGATCAAACTTACTCTCATGCTTTAGGACGTAGTTATGGATTCGAATTGATTCACTATCATGGAATGAAATTTATTTGGCAATCTGGATATACAGGAACCTTTATTGTTATAATTCCAAAATTAAAACGAGCAATGATTTTTTTGTCAAATCGTGTTCATCCTAAAGCACCTAATGAATACTATATTGAAAGAAGAAAGCCTTTAATTGAAACATACTTAGATGAAAATAAAAAAGCTTGGAAATAGTTTCCAAGCTTTTTTGATTAATAAGATTTTTCAACATCCATTTGTTCTAGTTTTGAAAAGTCATCATTAGGGTAACGTCTTTTTAATGCTTTAATTAAAATGTGTTTAGCAATAATATTGTTTCTAGCTAAAATTGGTCCATGAAAGTAGGTACAATAAACATTTTTGTAAATGGCACCTTCAGCTTTATCTTGACCATTATTACCATATCCCTTTTCAACATCACCTAAAGGACGTTCTCCTTTGCCAGTGTAAGTTACACCTTGATGATTTTCGAATCCATGGTATTGTTCACCAGTTTCTTCGTTTTTAATTAAAATGTTACCAATGAAACGATTATCATGTTGTTGTTCTGTGTAGTGGTCTAATACACCAATCCCAGGAATTTTATCTCCGTTAGCATCAATATAATATTTACCTAGTAGTTGAAAACCACCACAGATTGCTAATAGACACCCATCTGTTTCAATAAATTTTTTGATTTCATCTTTTTTGGTTTGGATATCTTTTGAAACGATAGTTTGTTCAAAATCTTGGCCACCACCAAATACAGCAATATCATAATCATTTGCTTTAAAATCTTCATCTAAGCTGACCACATTAGATTGCACATCAATACCCATTTTTTTACCATAATATTGTAAAACTAAAATATTACCTAAATCACCATAAGTATTCATTAAATCACCGTATAGATGAGCAATATTTAGTGTATATTTATTTGCCATTATTCAATGCCTCCCTTAATGTATCCTTTTTCTGCAAAATCTTTTCTTAATTGCATCATAGCAGTATAAGTAGCCAAAATGTACACCTTATTTGTCGGTAAATCAGGAATATCATTTACTATTTTTTCTAAATTTGGTTCAACATCATGAATGTTTTCATCAACACCAGCTACCTTTAGTCTGAAAGTGATATCTCGATATCTTTCTCCACCAGTAATATATTTTTTTATTGGCATATTCTTTAAACGTTCAAATTCGCCATCCCAAATCCAACTAGTGTCAATTCCATCAGCATAGTTGGCATTTAATAAGCCAATAAATGAGAAATCTTCTTTTTCTTTTGAAATCATATCGATAACTTGATTTAAGCCAACTGGATTTTTTACTAAAATTAAAGTTACATCTTTACCTTCAACATTAATTTGTTCTTGGCGACCAAAGACTCTGTCATTAGACTGAAAAGCTTCAGCAGCTTTTTCAGGCTTAATTCCTAAAAAGCGACCGACTGAATATGCAGCTATTGCATTATAAATGTTATAAACGCCACCAATACCGATTGATAATTCTTGCCCATCAACAGTAAATGATGATGAATTAGGGGTTAATTGACCTAGTTTTGTTAATTCATGACTTAAAATTGGACGCTTAAAACCACAATGAGGACAGAAATAATTACCTAAGTTAGCATAACTAATATAATGATAGTGCAAAATATTTTCACAGACTGGACATAAAATACCATCAGTATTAGGTTCTGCCTTCATATCCTTTTCATCATTATGATTTTTAAATCCGTAATATATTTTAGGATTAGGTAAATCTACAGAGTTAAAGATAGGTGCATCACCATTGGCGATAATAGTAGCTTTAGGTGCTAATTTAACACCATCAATAATCTTTTTGTAAGTAGTATAGATTTCACCATAGCGATCCATTTGATCACGAAAAATATTGGTAAATACAAATGCAACTGGTTTAATATACTTAGTTAATTTAACTACATTTGCTTCATCTACTTCTAAAACTGCAAGTGGACGTTTATTCTTATTATTTTTGGCTTTTAAAAAGGTAGTAACTAATCCTTGTTCCATGTTAGATCCAGAAGGATTGGTTAATACATTATCGTATTTTGTTTTTAAAACTTGGACAGTAAGGGCAGTTGTTAAAGTCTTACCATTAGTACCAGTAATAACAACTACATCGTAGTTTTTTCCTAAATGTTTTAAGATAGCAGGATCAATCTTAGTAGTTATTTTACCTGGTAATGAACTTCCACCATTCATGAAAGTATGTAAGAACCAGTATGATGATTTTCCAGCAATAGTTGCTAGTTCGCTTCTAAGTGACATTGTGAATGCGCTCCTTATTGATATAATATTCAAAATTTTATCACACTTTACTATTATAGACCGTAAAAGTGCACATAAGTATGTCAATTTTATTAACTTTATTTCATACTATCGAAATTAGTCTGTAAATCAGCTATAATAATAATGAAAATAAAAAGAGAAAGCGAGTTGTACCATGGCTCAACTATATTATCGTTATGGAGCAATGAATAGTGGTAAAACTATTGAAATTATTAAAGTTGCTCATAATTATGAGGAACAAGGTAAATCAGTAATTATTATGACTAGTGCTCTAGATACCAGAGAAGAAAGAGGAACTGTTTCTTCAAGAGTAGGTTTAAGTAGAAGTGCACATGTAATTGATACTCAATCTGACTGTTTTGAAATGGTAAAACAAATTAATCCAGACGCCAGTTGTATTTTAGTTGATGAAGCACAGTTTCTAAGTAGAGCAAATGTACTACAATTTGCTAAGATTGTTGATGAACTGAATATCCCAGTAATTGCTTTCGGATTAAAAAATGATTTTCAAAATAAATTATTTGAAGGTTCTGAAAACTTACTCCTTTATGCAGATAAAATCGAAGAAATGAAAACAATTTGTTGGTTCTGTGGTAGAAAAGCCATTATGAATTTGCGCTTTCATGATTCTAAGCCAGTTTATGAAGGTGAGCAAATTCAAGTTGGTGGTAATGAATCATACTACCCAGTTTGTCGTAAACATTACTTCAACCCACCATTAGATTTAATCGGAAAGTGAGGACTTTAATTTATGGATGAAATATTTGAAAAGTTACAAGCGGTTGTTGACCGTTATGATGAATTAAATGAATTAATTAGTGATCCAGAAGTGATTGCTGATACAAAACGTTTTATGGCTTTATCTAAGGAAGAAGGTAGTCTTCGTGATATTGTTAGTGAATTTAATAAATATAAAAATATTACTGCTCAATTAGATGAAGATAAAGAAATGCTATCTGAAAAGTTAGACGATGATATGAACGAAATGGTTAAAGGAGAAATTAGTGAACTTGAACCACAAAAATCAGAATTAGAAGAAAAAATGAAAATCATGTTATTACCTAAAGATCCTAATGATGATAAAAATATTATTATGGAAATTCATGGTGCAGCTGGTGGTGACGAAGGTAGCTTATTTGCTGCTGATTTATACGATATGTATATTCGTTATGCTGAAAAGCAAGGTTGGAAAACTTCTATTATTGATCAAAGTGATACTGAAGTAGGTGGTTTTAAAGAAATTGCCATTATGATTCAAGGTGAAAAAGTTTACTCTAAACTTAAATTTGAAAACGGAGCTCATCGTGTACAACGTGTGCCTGCAACTGAATCAGCTGGTCGTATTCATACTTCAACTGCTACTGTTGGCGTTATGCCTGAAGCTGAAGATGTTGACATTGATATTGATCCTAAAGATATTAAAACTGATGTTTATCGTGCTTCTGGTGCTGGTGGACAACATGTTAACAAGACTTCATCTGCAGTTAGAATGACTCATTTGCCTACTGGAATTGTAGTTGCTATGCAAGATGAACGTTCACAACAACAAAACCGTGCAAAAGCAATGCAAGTTTTAAAAGCTCGTGTTTATGACTATTACCAACAACAAGAAGAAGATAAATATGATTCCGAAAGAAAGGCTGCCATTGGTACTGGTGATCGTTCCGAAAGAATTAGAACTTATAATTATCCACAAAATCGTGTAACTGATCATCGTATTGGTTTAACTTTAAATAAGTTAGATAAAGTGATGAATGGAGATTTGGACGAAATTATTGATGCCTTAATTGTTTCTGACCAAGCTAAGAAGTTGGAGCAGTTAAAGAATGAATAAGATGACATATTTTGAAGCCCAAAAAAGGGCTTCTTTGTGTATAGAGGATAAAAATTTGGATAAAGGAATTGCCAAATTTTTGATGATGGAAAGATTTAATTTAGATACTACTCACTTATTACTTCATTATCGTGATGAAATGAACGAAAATGATTTAAAACAATATTTTGATGACGTTAATAAATATATTGAGGGATATCCTCCACAATATATTATTGGTAAAGCTAACTTCTTCGGACATACATTTTATGTGGATAGTAATGTTTTAATTCCACGCCCAGAAACAGAAGAATTAGTCGAGTGGGTACTATCTGACTATTCTGCCAAATATAGATTAAATATTTTAGATATGGGTACTGGTAGTGGTGCAATAGCAATTTCATTAAAAATGGAAAACAATAATTGGAATGTTGATGCTGCTGATATATCAAATGATGCTTTATCAGTTGCTAAAAAAAATGCTAAAACTAACAAAGTTGATGTAAAATTTATTAGTAGTGACTTATTTGAAAATATTAATCAAGATTATGATGTAATAATAAGTAATCCTCCATATGTAGCAGATGATGAGCTTAAGTATATGGATGCTAGTGTTATTAAATATGAACCAAGTGAAGCATTATTTGCTAAAAATCATGGCTTATTTATATATGAAAGAATTGCTAGTTATATTCAGTCTATTTCTTTTCATCATCATGGTGATTTATATCTAGAAATAGGCTTTAAGCAAAAATCAGCAGTTGTTGATATTTTTAATAGAAAACTGCCAAATGCTTTGATTACTACTAGGAATGATTTTTATGGTAATCCTAGGATGGTAAAAGTCAGATATTAAAAGGAAAGTGATAAATTATGGATACAAATATTTATACTAAAAAAGATTTAAAGCTTGCTGCTAAGGATATTAATGATGGTCAGTTAGTATCATTTCCAACAGAAACTGTTTATGGGTTAGGTGCAGATGCCACCAATGAAAAAGCAGTTAAAGCAGTTTATGCTGCTAAAGGTCGACCAAGTGATAATCCTTTAATTGTGCATGTGGACGGACCAGATATGGTTAAACAATATGCTCAACCATTATTACCAGAAGCACAAAGTTTGTTAGATACTTTTTGGCCAGGACCATTAACGATTATTTTTAAGTTAAAACCTAATGTTTTATCTAAAGCAGTTACAGGGGGATTAGATACAGCTGCTTTTAGGAACCCTAATAATGATGTGACATTATCATTAATTAGAGAGGCTGGAGTGCCAATTGTAGGGCCTTCAGCTAATACTTCTGGTAAACCCAGTCCAACTAAGGCAGAACATGTTTATCATGACTTAAAGGGTAAAATTGCAGGAATCTTAGATGATGGTGAATCTAAATATGGGGTTGAGTCTACTGTTTTAGATATGTCTACTGACAAGCCAGCTATTCTTAGACCAGGTGCAATTACTGCTGATCAAATTTCTAAAGTAATTAATAAGCCAGTGTTGGATCAAAGAACTAAAGTGGCAGATGATCAAGTTCCTAAAGCTCCTGGTATGAAATATAAGCATTATGCACCTAATGCTCAAGTCTATATTGTTGATGATGAAGATGAATGGCAAGAAGCAGTTGATTGGGCTGCCAAACAAGACCATCCAGTTGGTATTATGGCAGATAATCATAATATTAATGGGTATGATTGGTCAGATAATGTTGAAACTTTTAGTTTAGGCGATAATGTTAATTCTGCTAGTCATTTATTATTTGCTGGATTAAGGCATTTTGATAATGAGCCAGAAGTTAAATCAATCTTGACCCAGGCTTTCTCATCTTACGGAATTGGTGAAGCTTATATGAATAGATTAAATAAATCAGCGGGTCAAGTTCATTTTCATTTAAGATAAAGATGCATTTTTATTATTTATAATTTATACTTTAGATGTAACTTATATTTAGTAACCTATATTTGGAGGAGAGAACGCCATGAATTATGATTATGTAAATGTAGATAAAGAATTGTGGAATGCAATCCATGATGAAAAAGATAGACAGGAACATACTATTGAACTGATTGCCTCTGAAAACATTGCTTCAAATGCTGTGATGGCAGCTCAAGGTTCGGTATTAACTAATAAGTATGCTGAAGGTTATCCAGGTAAGAGATATTACGGGGGTTGTGAATTCGTTGATGTTTCTGAAAGTTTAGCAATTGATCGTGCTAAAAGATTGTTTGGTGCTGAATATGTAAATGTGCAACCACATTCAGGTTCGCAAGCTAATCAAGCTGCGTATGCTGCATTTTTAAAACCTGGTGATAAAATCTTAGGAATGGATTTAAACGCCGGCGGTCATTTAACTCATGGTGCTAAAGTTAACTTTTCTGGAAAAATTTATAAATCATATTCTTATGGATTAGATGCTAAAACAGAAGAACTAAACTATGATGCTATATTAGAAGAAGCTAAGGAAATTAAGCCACAACTAATCGTTGCCGGTGCTTCTGCATATAGTAGAATTATTGATTGGAATAAATTTAGAGAAATCGCTGATGCAGTTGGGGCATATTTAATGGTAGATATGGCTCACATTGCTGGTTTAGTTGCAACTGGATTACATCCTAGCCCAATTGGCATTGCTGATGTTGTGACAACCACCACTCATAAAACTTTAAGAGGCCCTCGTGGTGGGATGATCTTATCACAAGCAAAATATGCTAAAAAAATAAATTCTTCATTGTTCCCTGGTACTCAAGGTGGTCCTTTAGAACATGTTATTGCTGGTAAAGCAGCTTGTTTCTTTGAAGACTTGCAACCATCTTTTAAAACTTATTGTGAACAAGTGATTAAAAATGCTAAAGCAATGGCTGATGAATTTAAAAACTCTCCAAATATTAAAGTAGTTTCAGGTGGAACTGATAATCATTTAATGGTCTTAGATTTAACTAATACGCAATTAAATGGTAAGGAAACTCAAGCATTATTAGATACATTAAAAATTACAACTAACAAGGAAGCTATTCCTGATGAACAATTAAGTCCATTTGTTACTAGTGGATTAAGATTAGGGACTCCAGCAATTACTTCTCGTGGCTTTAATGAAGAGGATTCAAGAGAAGTGGCTAGATTAATATCTAAAGCAATTGAAAATCATGATGATTCTTCTGTATTAGATGAAGTTAAAGAACAGGTACGTTTGTTAACAAGTAAACATCCAATTTTCAAATAGAAAAAGAGGTATTATATTAGATGGGTAATTTTGAAGTTATGAATCATCCTTTGATTCAACATAAATTAACAATTATTAGAAACAAGGATTGTGGAACTCGTGAATTTCGTGAAGTCGTCAATGAAATTGCTACATTATTAGCATTTGAAGTGTCTCGTGATATGCCACTAGAAGATATTGATGTTCAAACTCCAGAAGGGGTTGCACATGCAAAGCATTTGACTGGCAAAAAAGTAGCAGTTGTTCCAATTCTAAGAGCAGGTATTGGAATGGTTGATGGAATCTTAAACTTGATTCCTGCCGCCAAAGTTGGCCATATTGGAATGTATCGTGATGAAAAGACATTTGAACCTCACGAATATTTTGTAAAGCTACCTAATGATATTGATAAAAGACAAATTTTTGTTGTTGATCCCATGTTAGCTACCGGTGGTTCTGCAATTATGGCAGTAGATGCTTTAGTTAAAAGAGGCGTTCCTGAATCTAATATTAAGTTTGTTTGTTTAGTTGCTGCTCCAGAAGGAGTTAAAGCCTTGCAAAAAGTTCATCCTAATATTGATATTTATTCAGCTGCACTGGATGACCATTTAGAAAATGGTTATATTGTTCCCGGATTAGGGGATGCTGGTGATAGATTATTTGGAACTAAGTAATTGTGATAAGGGGTTACTGTTTTTGCAGTAACTTCCTTTTTTGTATATAATAATCAACAATTAATATACATATTTTATTTTAGCTATGTTTATTGATTTTTTGTTTTGAAATAACCATAGAATGGTGGTAAGATTTTAATGTATTTTATAATAAAATACATCATCTTAGAATTCATACTTACATCGTTTTGTTTAATGATGTATAGTAAGCTAAGAAAAGGGGTGATATTCTGTGAATGAACCTGTTTCCACTTTTAAGCTTTTTGGTTTAACCTTTGATATTGGTAACATGGTTTCTTTAGTCGTAGTTGCTGCAATCGTATTTTTCTTTATATTTGCTTTATCTAGAAAATTACAAATTCAACCTACCAAGAAACAAAATGTTCTAGAAATGATAGTTGAGTATACAAATGGATTATCTACAAACTCGCTTTCCGCAAAGAACGCTAAGCCTTATGGATTATATGCATTTGTTTTATTCGTATTCTTATTTATTTCTAATCAATTAGGATTATTCCTAGAAGTTGCTTATAATGGGGTTACTTATGTAAAAAGTCCCACTTCCAATCCGGTTGTCACTATGACATTGGCTGTAATGGCTTTGGGTCTGGCTCATTTTGCAGGAGTTTCAAAATTAGGTTTTAAAGGGTACTTCTCAAGTACATATTTAAAACCATTTAAGTTATGGTTACCACTGAATATCTTCGAAGAGTTTGCGAACTTTCTAACTCTTGGCTTGCGTCTATTTGGTAATATATTCGCAGGTGAATTACTACTTGGAATGGTTAGCAACTTAGTTGTTACTCACGGAGTAGTAATGGTTATTCCTGGATTCATTTTAGGAATGGCATGGGTTGGTTTTTCAATCTTTATCGGAACTATTCAATCATTAGTTTTCGTAATCTTAACTTTCGTTTACATTTCTCAAAAGATTCAACCTGAGGAATAATTTTTTCTATTTTTAAGGAGGATTTTATCATGGGAGCAATTGCTGCTGGTATTGCCGTAGCCGGTTCTGCTATTGGTGCAGGTATTGGTAATGGTGTTGTTATTTCTAAGTATCTAGAAGGAATGGTTAGACAACCAGAAATGACTGGTCAATTAAGAACTAACATGTTTATTGGTGTTGGTTTGGTCGAAGGTTTGCCAATCATTACCTTAGTTATGGCATTTATCTTAATGAACAAGTAATTTTTATATAAATATAACTTTTTTAAGTAAGGAGGTGTCAATAGATGCTTTCACAAACATTATTTTCTTCTGTTGCTGCAACAGAAGAAGGTGGACTAGCTATTGGTAATATTATCTTTACTGCTATTGTATTTATTGTATTAATGGCATTAATTAAACATTATGCATGGAAGCCATTATCTGATGTAATGACCAAGCGTGCTGATAAAATTTCTAATGATATTAGTTCAGCCGAAAAGTCTCGTAAGGATGCTGAAGAATTAGCTAAAAAGCGTGAAGTTGCTTTATCAAAATCACGTGATGATGCTAGTGACATCATTAGTAACGCTAAAGACTCAGCACAAAAACAAAGTGAACAAATTGTTTCTGAGGCTAGAAATGATGCACAAAGTGTTAAAGCTTCTGCTCAAAAAGATATCGAGCAAGAAAGAAAAGATGCTTTGGCTAACACTAAAGATGATGTAGCAAACTTATCTGTTGAGATTGCTTCAAAAATCATTCAAAAAGAATTAAAGTCTGATGATCAAAAAGCATTGATTGATTCTTATATTGAAGGGTTGGGGAAGCAAAATGCTAGATAAGATTACATTTGCAAAACGTTATTCAAAAGTAATTTTTGAACTATTAGATTCTAATAATCAAGTTGAAGATGGCTATAATGAATTATTGCAAATTAAACAAGTATTTGAAAATAATTCAGATTTAGGCAATTCTTTAACTGATGTTAGTTTCCCAGAAGAATATAAAAATAATTTAGCTAAACCTTTGATTGAAAATGTTGATATTGATGTTATTAAAAATCTATTGAATGTTTTGTTATCAACTAATAATATGGATGAAATTACTATGATTGTTGATGAATTTGAACAATTATATGATGAAAAGAACAAGATTGTTCGTGCAGTAGCTATTACTGCAGTTCCATTATCAGATGAACAAACAGCAAAATTATCCGATACTTTTAAAGCACGTATGAACGCAAAAAAAGTTATTTTAAATAACAAAATTGATCAAAGTATAATCGGTGGTGTAGTTATTAAATCATCGAATGTTATTTTTGATGGAAGTGTAAGTACAAAGATTAGTAGTATCAAGAAACTTCTATTAAATTAATAACAATATCTATCGAAGAGGTGAAACTTTTATGAGCATTAAAGCTGAGGAAATCAGTGCTCTAATCAAGCAACAATTAGCTGGCTACAAAGATGAGCTATCTGTTGATGAAACAGGTATCGTTACCTATGTAGGTGATGGTGTTGCTCGTGCTCATGGCTTAGATAATGCGTTGTCTGGTGAGTTGCTTGAGTTTGAAAACGGGATTTTCGGTATGGCTCAAAACCTTGAAAGCAATGATGTAGGTATTGTTGTTTTAGGTGATTGTACTGGAATTCGTGAAGGCGCTACTGTAAAACGTACCGGCCAAATCATGGAAGTTCCTGTTAGTAAAGATATGATTGGTAGAACTATTAATTCCTTAGGTCAACCAATCGATGGTAAAGGTGATATTAAATCAGAATCATCTCGTCCAATTGAAAAGAAAGCACCAGGAATTATGGACAGACAAAGTGTGTCTGAACCATTACAAACTGGTATTAAAGCAATTGATTCATTAGTTCCTATTGGTCGTGGTCAACGTGAATTGATCATTGGTGATAGAAAAACTGGTAAAACTTCAGTTGCTATTGATACAATCTTAAACCAAAAAGATCAAGACATGATTTGTATTTATGTTGCAATTGGTCAAAAAGATTCAACTGTTCGTTCACAAGTTTCAACACTTGAAAAATATGGTGCAATGGATTACACAATTGTATTATCTGCTGGTCCATCAGAACCAGCTCCATTGTTATACATTGCTCCTTATGCAGGTGCTGCAATTGGTGAATACTTTATGAATCAAGGTAAGCATGTTTTAGTTGTATATGATGACTTAACAAAACAAGCTAATGCTTATCGTGAACTATCACTTATTCTTCGTAGACCACCAGGTCGTGAAGCTTACCCTGGTGATATTTTCTATACTCATTCACGTTTACTAGAACGTGCTGCTAAGTTATCAGACAAATTAGGTGGCGGTTCAATGACTGCTTTACCAATTGTTGAAACTCAAGCAGGTGATGTTTCTGCATATATTCCAACCAACGTAATTTCTATTACTGATGGACAAATCTTCTTAAACTCAGATATGTTCTATTCAGGTACTCGTCCAGCTATTGATGCTGGTACTTCAGTATCTCGTGTTGGTGGAGATGCACAAATTAAAGCTATGAAGAAAGTTGCTGGTACTTTAAGACTTGATTTAGCATCATATCATGAACTACAAGCCTTTGCTCAATTTGGTTCTGATTTAGATGATGCAACTCAAGCTAAATTGAATCGTGGTGCCCGTACTGAAGAAGTTCTAAAACAACCTCTTCATGCGCCACTACCAGTTGAAAAGCAAGTAATTATCTTATATTGCTTAACGCATGGACATTTGGATAATATCGAAGTCGACGACATTGCTCGTTACCAAAATGAATTATTCGAATATTTTGATGCTTCACATCGTGACTTATTAGATTCAATTGTTGAAACTGGCCAATTACCAGATACTGATAAGTTAGATGAAGCAGTTAATGCTTTTGATAATTCATTTCAACCAACTGAAAATAAAAAAGAAAAACAAAATAACTAGCTTGAAGGATGGTGATAACTAATGGCTGAATCTATTAATGAAGTTAAACATCGTATTGCATCAACAAAAAGTACACATCAAATTACAACTGCAATGCAAATGGTTTCGACTGCCAAGCTAAATCGTATTCAAAAGCATTCAGTTTCATATGAACAATATGTTTCTCGTGTTAAGTCTGTTGTAATGCATTTGGCTCAGTCACATTTGTTAGACAACATTAATTCCTCAAGTAATGCAGACTCAGGCAAAGCTAAAAAGACTGCATATCTAGTTATTACTTCAGATCGTGGAATGGTTGGAAGTTACAATAGTAATGTAATTCGTGAAGCCAATGCGTTTATTGACAAAAATACTCCTAATCCTGACGACTATATGATTTTAGCCGTCGGTGGCAATGGAGCTGATTTTTACAAGAATCGCAATGTTAATGTTGCTTACGAATATCGTGGTGTTTCTGATATTCCTACATTTGCTGAAGTCAGAGAAATTGTTAAAACTGCTAATTCTATGTATGAGGATGGTGTATTTGACGAATTATATGTTTGTTATACTCATTTCATCAATAGAATTTCTTCAGAATTCAGAGCTGAAAAAATGCTACCAATGGATAGTGAAGCTATGAATGAAGGCGCAAGTAAAGATGTTAAAACATCAAAAATTAGTGCAGAATATGAAGTTGAACCTGATAAACAGGCAGTACTGAAGTCTATTTTGCCTCAATATGCACAAAGCTTAGTTTTCGGTGCTATTCTTGATGCTAAAACTTCTGAACATTCAGCAAGTTCATCAGCAATGCAATCTGCATCTGATAATGCTGAAGATTTAATTTCAAAATTAGAATTACAATATAATCGTGCAAGACAAGCTGCTATTACTACTGAAATTACTGAAATTGTTGGTGGTCAAGAAGCACTTAAGCACTAATAACAAAAGACATGATGGGAGGAATTAACGAAAATGAGTACTGGTAAGGTTATTCAAGTTATTGGACCAGTCGTTGACGTTGAATTCCCAACGGACGCTGAATTACCTAACATTAATACTGCACTTAAAATTAACAAGGGCGAAAACGAAAGTTTAATTACTGAAGTTACTCTTGAATTAGGTGACGGAGTGTTAAGAACCATTGCTATGGACGGAACTGATGGTTTACGTCGAGGCATGGAAGCTGAAAATACAGGTGCACCTATTTCTGTACCTGTTGGTGAAAACACTTTAGGTCGTGTATTTAACGTTCTTGGTGAAACAATTGATGGCGGTCAAGAATTTGATAAAGATGCAGAACGTTGGCCAATCCATAGACAAGCACCATCTTATGATCAATTAAATCCATCTGCTGAAATTCTTGAAACAGGAATTAAAGTTATTGATTTATTAGCACCATACATTCGTGGTGGTAAAGTTGGATTGTTCGGTGGTGCCGGTGTTGGTAAAACTGTTTTAATTCAAGAATTAATTCATAATATTGCTCAAGGTCATAATGGTATCTCAGTGTTTACCGGTGTTGGTGAACGTACTCGTGAAGGTAACGATATGTACTTTGAAATGAAAGAGTCAGGTGTTCTAGATAAGACAGCCATGGTTTATGGTCAAATGAATGAGCCACCTGGTGCACGTATGCGTGTTGCTTTAACTGGTTTGACTATTGCTGAATACTTCCGTGATGAAGTAGGTACCGATGTTCTATTATTCATCGATAATATTTTCAGATTTACTCAAGCTGGTATGGAAGTTTCCGCATTACTTGGTCGTATTCCATCTGCCGTTGGTTATCAACCAACATTAGCTACTGAAATGGGTCAATTACAAGAACGTATTACATCAACTAAGAAGGGTGCTATTACATCTATTCAAGCTGTTTATGTTCCTGCCGATGATTATACCGACCCTGCTCCAGCTACAACATTTGCCCATTTGGATGCAACTACTAACTTGGAGCGTTCATTAACTCAACAAGGTATTTATCCTGCTGTTGATCCATTGGCATCAACATCAGCTGCCTTGGATCCATCAATTGTTGGAGATGAACATTATAAGGTAGCTACTGAAGTTCAACAAGTATTGCAAAGATACCATGAACTTCAAGATATCATTTCTATCTTAGGTATTGATGAATTGTCAGACGAAGAAAAGACTATTGTTGGTCGTGCTCGTCGTATTCAATTCTTCTTATCACAAAGTTTCAGTGTTGCTGAACAATTTACTGGTTTACCTGGTAAATATGTTCCAGTTGATCAAACTGTTGCTGGATTTAAAGCTATCTTAGATGGTAAGTATGATGATCTTCCTGAAGATGCATTTAGAAACTGTGGTCCTATTGAAGACGTAGTTGAAAATGCTAAAAAGATGAAGCAAAATAACTAAGGAGGGTTCTAATTGGCTGATAACTCAGTATTGACCGTTAGTATCGTAACTCCTGATGGTAAAGTATACGAATGTGAAACTGCTACATTAGTCGTTGTTAGAACTATGAGTGGTCAATTAGGAATTATGCCTAATCATATTCCTGTAATTGCTTCATTGGAAGTTGACGAAGCAAAAGTTACACATGACGGAAAAGAAGATGAAATTGCTGTAAATGGTGGTTTCGTAGAATTTTCTGATAATAATTTAACTATTATTGCTGATAGTGCTGAAAGACAAGGAGACATTGATGTTGATCGTGCTTCTAAAGCCCAACATCGTGCGGAAGAAAAGATTCGAGAAGCTCGTGAAAAACACGATGATCAAGAAGTCTTACGCAGTCAAGTTGCCTTAAGAAGAGCTATTAACAGAATTAATGTTGCAAAACGTTAATATAAAGACCTACAAAAATTTTGTGGGTCTTTTTTTACATATTTTGTAAAAAGACAAAGTCATATTTTTATGGTATAGTTTTGATAAGAAAATGGTGAAATTATGCAAATAATAAACATTAATAACATAATAGATATAGTAATTCAGCTATTTTTTATTAGTATATCCTTTTGGTGTATAAAAGATATTCACTTAGAAAAATATGTTCGTATGCATGAGAATCAATTTAAAATTTTACTAACATTATTGTCAATAATGCTTGGTTTTTCATGTGGTTCATTTTTTATATGGATAATTAATATATTCTATAGTTTTAGCTGATTAGTTTAATTAGGAGGTCTACCATTGGATAAAATAATTGTAAATGGTGGTAATAAATTAGCTGGAGAAGTTAATATTGAAGGTGCCAAAAATGCAGTATTACCCATTATGGCATCAGCTATTTTAGCTGATGAAGGAGAAATGGTTTTAAATAATGTTCCGCTGTTATCTGATGTTTTTGTAATGAGTAAAGTATTGAAATACTTAAATTTAGATATTAACTTAGATACTGATAAGAATTCTATGCATTTAAGTGCTTCAAATAATATTTTGCCTGAAGCACCATTAAAATATGTCTCTAAGATGCGTGCATCTATAGTTGTAATGGGACCACTATTAGCAAGATTAGGACATGCTAAAGTTGCTTTACCTGGTGGATGTGCGATTGGATCTAGACCAATAGATATTCATTTAAAAGGATTTGAAGCTTTAGGCGCTAAGATTAGTCAGCATGATGGGTATGTTGAGGCTTTTTCAGATGAAGGTCTTAAGGGGGCCAATATTTATTTAGACTTTCCTAGTGTTGGTGCAACTCAAAATCTTATGATGGCTGCTACCTTAGCTGAAGGTGAAACATTTATTGAAAATGTTGCTAGAGAACCTGAAATTGTTGATTTGGCAAATATTTTAAATAAAATGGGCGCCAAAATAACTGGGGCTGGTACCAGTAAGTTAAGAATTAAAGGTGTTAAGCATCTACATGGTACAACCCATAATGTATTACAAGATCGTATTGAAGCTGGAACTTTTATGGTGGCGGCTGCATTGACTCATGGCAATATTTTAATTAAAAATGCTGAAAGTCAATATAATGAACCATTAATTTCTAAAATGAAAGAAATGGGTGTAACTATTAAAGAAGAAGATAATGGTATTAGAGTTATTGGCCCCGAGAAATTAAAACCTGTAGATATCCAAACATTGCCTTATCCAGGATTTCCAACTGATATGCAACCACAAATGATGGTACTTCAATTGGCTTCTAATGGTAATAGTATGTTAACTGAAACCGTTTTTGAAAATCGTTTTATGCATTTAGGTGAACTTAGTCGAATGAATGCTAAATTCCATATTAATGGTCAAACAGTTATTTTAAAGGGACCTACAGAATTTAGTGGTGCTGAAGTTTCAGCAACTGATTTAAGAGCTGCTGCAGCATTAGTCTTAGCTGGATTAATAGCTAATGGTCAAACTCAAGTTACTAACCTAAAATATTTAGATCGCGGATATTATGATTTTCATGATAAGTTAAAGAGCTTAGGTGCTGATATTAAAAGGATTTCTTTGGATGAAGAAGATGAAATTACTGAGTAGTTTTTTGGAAAAATAATCTAATATCTTAAATAGTATATTCTATAAATATGATATAATATATTAATACAAGTTGATTCAGGAGGAAAATGAAAGATGGTAAAAGATATCGGCATTGATTTAGGAACTGCCAATGTTTTAATATATGTAACTGGCAAGGGAATTGTTTTAAATGAACCTTCAGTCGTTGCAGTTGATATTCAGACTAATAAGGTATTAGCTGTTGGTTCTGAAGCTTATAGAATGGTTGGTAGGACTCCAAGTAACATTAGGGCTATTCGTCCATTAAAAGATGGAGTTATTTCAGACTTTGATGTAACTGAACAAATGCTTACTTATTTTATTAATAAATTGAGCGTTAAAGGTTTTATGTCAAAGCCTAAGACTATGATTTGTGCACCTACTAATATCACAAACATTGAAAGAAAAGCTATCATCCAAGCTGCTGAAAAAGCTGGTGGCGGAAAAGTGTATATAGAAGAAGAACCTAAAGTTGCAGCTATTGGTGCTGGTATGGATATCTTCCAACCTAAGGGTAATATGGTTATCGATATGGGGGGAGGAACATCTGATATTGCTGTGATTTCACTTGGCGACATTGTTGCAAGTAAATCTATTCGAGTTGCCGGTGATTCTATGAATAGCGAGATTGCTGCTTATGTTAGAGATAAGTACAAGATGGTTATCGGTGAACATACAGCTGAAAAGATTAAAATTAAAATTGGTACTGCTACTGTTGATGAAGATGATGTTAAAGAAATGGAAGTTAGAGGAAGAGATGCAATTGGTGGAATGCCAAAATCTATTACTTTAACTAGCCCAGAAGTACAATCTGCTATTTCTGATATTGTTAAACAAATTATTGAAGCTGCCAAAGATGTATTAGAAGTAGTACCACCTGAATTGGCTTCTGATATTGTTGATCGTGGAATTATGTTAACTGGTGGAGGAGCTTTATTAAGAGGCTTAGACCATGCAATCTCTAAGGAATTAACTGTACCAGTTATCATTTCAGAAAATCCTTTGGATAATGTTGCTAAAGGTGCAGGTGCTTTATTAGAACATATGAACAAAACAGAAAAGCGTAAAGATTAATATAAGAAGTAATATAATGACAAAAATTTTATTATTTTTAGTTGGTGTTTATAAAAAGTGGATTTCGCCTTTATTTCCACCTGCATGTCGTTATTACCCTACATGTTCAACTTATATGATTGATGCTATTAAAAAACATGGTCCTTTCTTAGGCTTGATTATGGGAATTTCTAGAATCATTCGATGTCAGCCATTTGTTAAGGGTGGATATGATCCAGTTTCTGATCATTTTACTATTTTTAGAAACAAAAGAGCGAGTGATGAATATCGTCGTTCTATGAATTTGAAGTAGCCGATCTTTATTTATCGACTACTTTTATTTTTGGAGGAAAATATGTCAAAATTAAATAAAAATGTTAATGTTAAATTAGATACCAAAAAAATAGATGGAATTGATTGTGAAGTTTTATCTATTGGTAAAAAAGAAGTGGGCTATATCAAACCAAATGATGAATCAAAATTTGATGTCATTTTTGGTGAAGATGTATTTCATACAAAGAGTATTGATGAAGGTGTTGAAACATTAATTAGTCAATATCATTTACATCGAGGTTAATTATAAAATTTAATAAGGTGATGATTTAGATTGTTGAATAATTCTAATGAAAATGACAATGTTGATTCTAGAATTGACTGGCAAATAATCATTTGTGTATTATTATTAGCACTAATTGGAATTGGTTCTATTTTTATTGCCGTTTCTCATGACTCTTATTCAGGAGCTATCGTAAAACAAATAATAACTCAATTCGTATGGTATACGATTGGAACGATTGCGATAATAATTATTATGCAGTTTGATTCTGAACAACTTTGGAAAATTGCTCCAGTTATTTATTGGGGTGCATTGCTTATGTTAGGATCTTTATTGGTTTTATATAGTCGTTCTTTCTATATTCAAACAGGTGCTAAAAGTTGGTTTCAGTTGGGATCTTTGACCTTTCAACCTGCAGAAATCATGAAGCCTGCATTTGTTGTTATGCTAGCAAGAGTAATTGTTGAACACAATCGTAATTATGGAGAACATTTAGTTAAAACAGATTTTTGGTTATTATTAAAGATGATTCTTTGGACATTACCAATTTGTGTTTTATTAAAAGTTGAAAATGATTTTGGTACCATGTTGGTTTTCTTTGCAATGCTTGGAGGATTAGCCATTGTTTCTGGAATTACCTGGAAAATTCTTGTGCCAGGAATTATTTCTTTTATAACAATTGGTGGGACGGCTTTAATTTTAGTTGTAACTAGTGGTGGTCGTAAGATATTAGAAGCAGTTGGTTTTCAATCTTATCAATTTGACCGTGTTAATGATTGGTTGGATCCATCTAATCCATCTAATTTAAGTGGTTCTGGTTATCAGTTATGGCAAAGTATTAAAGCAGTTGGTTCTGGTGGATTTAGCGGAACAGGATTTAATGTTTCGCATGTTTATGTACCAGTTCGTGAATCAGATATGATTTTTTCAGTTATCGGTGAAAACTTTGGATTTATCGGTGGGTTAGTATTGATTGGATTATATTTCTTCTTGATTTACCGTATGATTAGAGTGACTTTTGAAACTAAGAATATATATTATGCTTATATTTCTACTGGAATTATCATGATGATATTATTCCATGTGTTTGAAAATATTGGTATGAGTATTGGATTATTACCATTAACTGGAATTCCTTTACCGTTTGTTAGTCAAGGTGGTTCAGCATTGATTGGTAATATGATTGGAATTGGTTTAATTATGTCCATGCAATACCATAATTATGGATCAATGTTTAGTTCTAGCAAAGATTTTTCATAGTATTTTATTGACTTTGTAAAATATTATTTGTATACTTATTAAAATTTGATGAAAAGATGAGTAAATAATTAATGAATGAATAAGAGAGCTTTTGAATGCTGAGATAGAGCCTTTCATTATTATTGAATATGGTCTTTGTTTTATCTTTATTAACGAGTTTTAAACAAATTAATAATGTTTAGCAAGCATTATTTTGCCAAGTATAATATACTTATTGAGATTATTGTTGTGAGACAATAATGAACAAAGGTGGTAACACGAAGCTCTTCGTCCTTTACTATTAACTTAGTAGAGTGCGAAGGGCTTTTTTATTTATGAGGGGGTAAGTTTATTGATAAAATTTAAAAATGTTTATAAAAAATATAAGTTAGATAAAAGTATTTTAACGGCTGTAAATGATGTTAATTTTGAAGTAGATGATGGGGAAATTTACGGTATTATTGGCTATTCTGGAGCTGGTAAAAGTACATTAGTAAGAATTCTTGATGGTTTGGAAGCACCTACTTCAGGTTCAATTGAAATTAATGGAAAAGATATATCTAAATTAAGCAATAAGTCATTAAGGGAACAAAGAAAAAAGATTGGAATGATTTTCCAACACTTCAATCTTCTTTGGTCTAGAACTATTATCGAAAATGTTGAATTACCATTAGAAATATCTGGGATTAACAAAGCAGAAAGAAGAAAACAGGCTGAGGAATTTATTAAATTAGTTGGTCTAGAAGGCCGTGAAAATGATTATCCTTCTGAATTATCTGGTGGTCAAAAGCAAAGAGTAGGTATTGCAAGAGCATTAGCTAATAAACCAGAAATACTAATATCTGATGAAGCTACTAGTGCCTTAGATCCTCAAACTACTGATGAAATTTTAGACTTACTTTTAAAAATTAATAAAGAATTAAATTTAACTGTCTTATTAATAACTCATGAAATGCATGCAATTAGAAAAGTTGCTAAGAAAGTTGCAGTTATGGAGGAAGGTAAGATTGTTGAACATGGCGATGTTTATGATATCTTTCAAAATCCTAAACAAAATATTACTAAACGTTTCGTAAATGAAGATAATCCAGCTTCTTCAGGTGAACTTAACATGACGGTTGATGATATTTTGGATAAATATCCAAATGGAACTGTGCTTAAATTGTCTTTTAAGGGCAACCAATCACAACAACCAGTTGTTTCTAATATGATGCGTGAATTTGATACTTTAGAAATGAGTATTATTGAAGCTACTATTCATCAAACCCAAAGTGGTTCAATTGGATCACTAATAATTCAACTATTGGGTAGTCCGAAAGATCAAGATAAAGCTATTGAATATTTAAATTCATTAAACATTGAAACTGAGGTGATCAACCGTGGATAATCAAGGAATTCAATCATATTTTCAATTAAAAAATATTAATTGGTCAGCTATGAGACAAGCAACCTGGGAAACAATTTGGATGACAGCATTATCAATGATTATTGTTGCAATTGTGGGTATTATTTTAGGTTTACTTTTATTTGAAAGTCATAATAAAAAAGGCATTGGATGGAAAATATTAAATTGGATCATTTCCTTTTTTGTAAATGTATTTCGTTCAATCCCATTTATTATCTTAATTGTATTATTACTCCCATTTACAAGAGATTTAGTTGGGACAATTATTGGTCCTAAAGCTGCGATTCCTTCATTAGTAATTTCTGCGGCACCATTTTATGCAAGAATGGTTGAAGCTGATTTTAGAGAAGTTGATAGTGGAGTTATTGAAGCTGTGAAATCAATGGGAGGAACTAATTGGGATGTCATCTTTAAAGTTTTACTTCCTGAAAGTACACCTGCATTAATTGCTGGTGGAACTGTAACTGCTATTTCATTAATTTCTTATACTGCAATGGCTGGAGCTATTGGATCAGGTGGTTTAGGATATTTAGCATACCTAGATGGTTTCCAATCCAACAATAATACGGTCACTTTAGTTTCAACTGTGATTATTTTGATTATTGTTCTAATCGTACAGACTATTGGTGATTTAATAGTTAAGAAAACTGACAAACGTTCATTATAAGGAGGATTAATTATGAAGAAAATTGTATCCTTCGGTTCAGTAATAATTTTATTTATTATTTTATTATTTTTAGGACCTGGTAATTATAAAGCTAAAAATACTTTAAGAGTAGGAGCTTCTAACATTCCACATGCTGAAATATTAAGGCATGTAGAACCTATCTTGAAAAAAGAAGGTATAAAACTTGATATTGTTACATTTCAAGACTATGTATTGCCTAATCGTGCTTTAATTGGTAAACAATTAGATGCTAATTATTTCCAAACACCAGCATTTTTGGATCAATGGAATAAGCAAAATGATGCAGATCTAGTAAATATGGGTGCTGTTCATTTGGAACCAATTGGAATTTATTCTAAGAAGGCAAAAAGTTTATCTCAACTAAAAGATGGATCTAAAATCTTGGTAAGTAGTAATGCTCCTGATTACGGAAGAATTATTCAATTATTCCAGCAACAAGGTTTAATTAAAATAAAAAAAGGTGTTAATATTTCTCAAGCTACTTTTAGTGATATTACTTATAATCCTAAACATTTAAAATTTCAAACAGGCTATGAGCCTAAAATTATGCCATTAATTTATAATAATGGTGAAGGTGACGCAGTAGCTATCAATTCTAATTATGCTGTACAAGGTGGTTTACAACCTGATAAGCAATCTATTGCACTACAAAAGGCAACTAAAGATTCTCCTTATAATAATATTGTAGCTGCTAGACATAATGATCGTAATAATCGAGAAATTAAATTATTAGTTAAGGCTTTACAGTCTAAGTCAACTCAAAACTGGATTAAAGATAAATATAAGGGTGCAGTTTTACCTGCTGAAAAATAAATAATCTTTTATGAAGTACTCATTATTTGAGTGCTTTTTTTATTGACAAAGTTATTTAGCATATATATAGTTAGTTATATAAGCAACTAACTAGAATTGCATTGGAGGTGCTTACATGCAATTTGACTTTCAAAGTCCGGAACCCATATTTTTACAAGTTTCAAATCAAATTGAAGATGCTATTTTTACAGGGGCTTTTAAAGAAGGAACGCAGATTCCATCAACTACAGAAATATCGAAAACATTTCAAATCAACCCAGCAACTGTACTAAAAGGGATGAACCTTCTAGTTAACAATAATTTATTAGAAAAACAAAGAGGACGTGGAACATTTGTTACTTATGGAGCTCAACAAAGAGTAATTAATGAACGTCGAGAACATTTCTATCACGATTATATATTGAATTTAATCAATGAATCTAAAAAATTGCATTTATCTAAAGATGACATATTGGAATTAATAAAGAGGGGTTATGACAATGGATAAACTAGAAATCAAAAACTTAAATAGAAATTTTAAATTTGGTAAACAAAAGGTTTTAAAAAATATCAATGTATCATTTTTATCTAATAAGATTTATGGATTATTTGGTGAAAATGGAGCTGGTAAATCCACTTTGATGAGCATTATTGCTGATTATAATTTTCCAACTAGTGGAGAAGTCTTATTAGATGGTGAAAATGTTCATGATAATGATAATGCACTATCAAAAATTTATTATATGAATCAAAATAATATGTATCCTAAAAATGAAAAAGTAGCTAAGACTTTTAAATTCGTTCAATCAATGTATGAAGGATATGATGTTAATTTACAAAATAAATTAGTCAAAGAATTTCAATTAAATACTAAGAGTCGTTTTAATAAGTTATCTACCGGATATAAATCTATTATGAAAATAATTATTGCATTATGTGTACCATGTGAATTTATAATGCTTGATGAACCCACCTTAGGACTTGATGCTAGGAATCGTGATATTTTTTACCGGGAATTAATTGAATCATATACGGATCATCCTAGAACATTTGTTATTTCTACACATATTATTGAAGAAATAGATAAATTGGTCAGTGATGTTGTAATGATAAATAATGGAAAAATTATTTTAAATGATTCTGCTGATAATATTAGATCCAAGGCATATTCAATTAACGGTCCTGCTGATCTCGTTGATGAATATGTTCATGGCTTAGATATAATTGGCAAAGAATCACTTGGTCAATATGAAACAGGTCATATTATGGGACGATTACCAGAAAAAGAGATTCCTAGTGGTGTTGAAGTAAACAAAATGGAACTTCAAAAATTAATTGTTAATTTAATGGATAGAAGTGAAGGTGATTAATATTTATGAAAGAACTAGATTTATATAAAAATCTTATTAAGAGATATTTATTTTATTTATTAATTTTTTCTTGCGTATTTGGATTAATGAATTTAATTTTTAATCATTCTCCATTATTTTCTTTATTACATTCTATTAGTTATTATTTGTATGGTTATACTGTAGCATTAGTTACATTAAATTATTATTTATTTAATTTGTCCATTTCTAGTGGTATAAGTAGAAACGGATTATATAGAGTAAAATTATATAGTTTGTCCACTATCACGTTCTTTATAAATATATTTATATTTTCTATAAATTTATTTTCCTATATCTTAAATAATAAACAAACTGATTCTATTTATATGAATTTATACTTTGGATTTTTTAATAATAATATTATAAATTTTATTTCTATGTTTATTATTGGATTTATAACTATATTCTTTATTATGATCTTATTTAATACATTAGGAACATTTTTATCTTTATTTAATGTACTCGGTAAAATCATTACGTTTTTTGTTATCTATGCAATGATACATATTGGTCTTATATCATTTAGTATTTATTATTTTGTTTTTGGTTTTAAAAATATTAATTTGCAACCTACTTTTGATTTAATAACTGGTCTTAATACATCGACTGCTGGTGGTGGTAATACTGGTAATCCAATTAGCATTGCGATAACTCTAATTTTGTTTACGTGTTTATTATTATTTATTAATTACAAGTTAACTAAAAAATTTCAAATAAGAAAATAATTTTTAAGGAGGGTAATATTAAATGAAATCAAAGTTACTATTTAAAAAAATTAATCAGCAAAACTTATTTATATGTTTATTGATTATCGCTTTTATATGTTTTTCTAATATTATTTTTGGGGGGGGTTCAAAAGATATATTTCTTAAAATACTTAATTCATTATCTGGTTGTGTAGGATTATGTTTTATCGTACTATTATCTAGAAATTATGGTAATTTTAAATTATCCATTCAGAATGGTATGAGTAGAAAACAATTTTTTAAATCAAATATGTTTGGAAGCTTAATGTCATTGTTCAATCGTATGGTTAAATTATATATATATTTACTACTAATAAGTTTAACAGTTTCATTTTTTATTGGAATTGCTCATGAAGGTTTTTATGAATATTTTGTAAGAATAATGGACAATTTGCATGTTGTATCTATTTTCAAATTTATATCTGGATTTAATACTATAGATATAGATCAAAGGCACTCATTAGCTAATGCCAATCCAATAAATGCTATCCTGACATTATTAATATCTAGTTCTATTTTGAGTTGTATTAGTTATAAAATAACTAAATTACAGCAGGTAAATAGATAAATTAAGGAGCCATAACTATGAAAGAGCAATCACTATTTAAAAATGTTGTTAAAAGATATTTATCTATTTCTTTTTTTATTGTTTTATTACTATTTTTATGGGATTTATTTGTTACAGGAAGTACAAGAATAAATATGGATTTATTTAGTCTTTTACATGAGATATTTATATCAATTTCATTTTGGACAGTATTTAACGTAATAATAATCTTTCTCTGGTCTTTTAACTATAAGAATTTTAAATTATCAATTCAAAATTCTATTAGTAGAAAAAAATTTTTTAAAATTAAAATTAAATTGATATTATTTTTTACTATAATATCTTGTGTATTTAATCTTTTAGAAAATTTGATGGATAAATTTATTTTTAATATTTCTATGAATGAATTGTATTCTAAACAATATAACAATTATTTTAATTCAATTTCAATTTTTTTAATGACATTTTTTGTAATTTTCTTCTTTATTCTATTGGCTAATACGTGGGGGAGCTTTTTATCACTATTTTCAAACATATGGAAATTTATTATTCATATTTTTATGATATCAATCTTTGTATCTTTTTGTTTCTTATTAGTTAATCCAACCTATCATGATATTTTTTCTAAAATTATGCTCTCTATTAATGCTGACTTTGTATTAGATTTCGTATCTGGATTTATTGATGGATTTAATCATCATCCAGCAATTCAAAACAATTATTCTAATATAACAATTTATAATCCTAACTTAACATTATTGTTTTTGATAATTATGTCAGCTATATTTTTAATAATTAATTATAAATTAACAAAATTACAGCAAGTAAATTGATAATACATCATTTATAAAAATATGATATACTATAGTTTCAAAGAATAATTATAGGACGGTTATAAAAATGGCAAATAAAACACATTTAGCACTATTATTTGGTGGAGATTCATCAGAACATGATGTTTCAAAACGTTCAGCACATAATATTTATGATGCAATGGATAAAGAAAAATATGATATTAGTTTATTTTTACTTACTAAGAAGGGTATTATCTTAAGTAATGAGGCTTCTCATCGTGTTTTCAATGGTGAATCAGAAGATGATGTTGTAAAAGAAGAAATGTCTAAATTAGATTTTTCAGATCCTTTGGCACCAATCAAAAATTTATCAGAAGTTAAAGATATTGATGTATTTTTCCCTATTATCCATGGTAATTTAGGTGAAGATGGTACTATTCAAGGTTTATTAAGACTATTGCATAAACCATATGTTGGTAGTGGTATCTTAGAATCAGCTATGGGCTTTGATAAAGACATTACTAAAAAAATGTTAAATCTTGCAAATGTTAGAAATACTAATTACCAATTAATTACTCCTGATAATAAAGATGAATGGTCATATGCTAAGTTGCAAGCAAAATTTGGCGATGTAATTTTCTTAAAGCCAGCTAATCAAGGATCATCAGTTGGTATTCATAAGATTACTAATGAACAAGAATTTGAAGATGGATTAAAAGATGCATTTAGATATGATTACAAAATCCTTGCTGAACAATCAATTGATGGTCCAGAAGAATTAGAAATCTCTATTTTAGGTAATGAAAAACCTATTGCTTCTAAATTGGGTGCAATTAGAGTTCCTAAACAAGATAAATTTTATACTTATGACAATAAGTTTGTTGATGCTAGTCAAGTTATTTTTGATATTCCAGTAGATGTTTCGACAGAATTATCTGATGAAATTACTGACATGGCACTAAGAGCTTATAAAGCATTAGGCCTTAAAGGCATGGCTCGTATTGACTTCTTAGTATCTAAGGATGATGTACCATATCTTGGAGAGGTTAATACTCTTCCTGGGTTTACTAATATTAGTTTATATCCACAATTATGGGAATCATCGGGTATTAGCTATACTGAATTGATTGATCGATTAATTGATTTAGCATATGCTGAGTTTGATCGCCAATCTAATATTATTCATGATTTTAAACCATTATCATAATATTTTTAAAAGTACTCATTTGAGTGCTTTTTTATTTTGAATTATTTGTTAAATAACATTCGTATATTATGAACAAGGGGGTGACAATTTTTTGGTTGAAAGATGTGATTGGGCAAAAGATAATTCAAAATTATTAATATATCATGATAAAGAATGGGGAGTTAAGGAAACCAATAATCGAAAATTATTTGAAAAACTATCCCTTGAAATTATGCAAGCGGGGTTGAAATGGACCTTAATCCTAGATAAAAGGAATGAAATTATAAAGGCTTTCGATGATTTTGATATTGAAAAAGTTTCTGAATATAGTATTAATGATATTAATCGGTTAATGAGTGATAAAAATATAATTAGAAATCAAAAAAAGATAGAAGCAATTATCTATAATGCAAGGATATGTAAATCTATAAATTTAAAGAAATTTATATGGGAGCCATTTAATTATAGTATGTTAGATCATTTATTACACACGGGTGATTATAAATATATAGATTCTTTTATATCTAAGTATGTTTTTCAATTTAAAAGAAAAGGATTTAAAAGGATTGGAAATAAAACGTTATATTCGTTTTATCAAGCAATTGGTGTTATTAATGATCATGAATTAAAATGTTTTTATCATAATCGATAAAAAAGTGTTGATTAAAAATCATAAAGGGGTATTATAAATAAGTAAACATACTTACGAAAGGGTATACAACAAGGTGTATACATAATTTAATCACCATGCAGAAAAGTGGCGCATTAATAAAAAAGTCCAGGATTACTATGGGCATTACGCAAGTCGAATTAGCTAAAAGAACAAATTGTACTCAAACTACTATTAGTAATATTGAAAATGGTAATCATAAGACTGATATGCATACCATTTCATTAATATCTGATATATTAAATATTCCAATCGAAAGTTTTTCTAATGATACCTTTCAACTTACACATCGTAAATTGGATAAAATTTATGAATATATTCTGGACGGTAAATTAGATTCTGCTAAGCATTGTTTGGATGGAATTGTTGCTTTTAATATTGATGATACTATTACAAAAGGTAAGTATTATTTTTATAGTGGCTACATTACTTTTTATCAGCAAAAAGATTATGTTAAAGTAATTCCTTTAATGTTAAATGCATACTACTGTTTTTATAAGGATAAAAAGAATCTATCATATTATGTTTGGACATGTAGCTATCTTGCTAAATCGTATTATTTACTGAATAGTTATGATGAATCTAATTATTATATTAATAATGCATTAACAATTATTAATGCAGATGATAATATTGGTCATTCTCTGGAACATATAAAAGATGCTTACAATATGTTGCATTATGTTTTATGCAAAATGAAGAGATTTAAAGATGCAAAATGTATATCTAATTTAATCGAATACCGAGAATTAGCCTTTATTGCAAACTTTGAAATTATTTTAAGAGATCATAAAATAAATAGACCTGATGATGTTCAATTTAACAATTTATGTAATTATATATGTAGTTTAGGAATAAAGTTACCAAATAATTTTCAAAAACTTGTTGAAAAACATAATTTAGAATAAATAAAAAAGCTCATTTATATGAGCTTTTTTATTTATTCTTTATTTTGTACATCTGTTTTTACCATCAGTACATCACAACTTGCTGATCTTGTTACATATGAAGCTACGGAACCAATTAAAATTCTTTCAGTCATATTCTTACCGTTAGCACCAATCATGATTAAATCAATATTAAACCTTTTGACTAAATCTTTTGCAATAATTGATTTTGGCATTCCATATTCAATAACATAATCAACATTGTTAACTCCGGAATCAATTGCTGTTTCTTTATATTTATCTAATGTCTTTTTTGCATCAGAGGTTAATTCATCTAACATTGATGTATCGAAAGTGGCTAAATCGTTAAAAACTCTTGTATCAATAACATGTGCAATGTGTAAGCTAGCATTGTTTCTTTTGGCTACTTCTACTGCTTTATTGAAAGCTAATTTAGAATATTTTGATCCATCAATTGGAACTAAAATTTGTTCATAGTTTTTTAACATATTATGCACCTCAATATTTATTTTTGTGTTAGAAATTTAATTAATGTTAATTCCATCACCAAGGACATTATACAACTAATAATTAATATTATGATAATAAATGGAATACTATTTATTATTATTGATAGTAGAGATAATATTGCTAAACCAATAAATATTAAACCGTAGTTTTTAACCATTGAGCTTAATAAATTGTTATTTTCAGGATGAAGTAACATGAATGGTTTATTACGATGCTTATATAGGTATATGCCCATTATTGATAGGATAATTGTAAATATTATCATCAAAATTACAATAATCATTTTTATCCTCCATTATTTTGTCTTTGTGCATTGATTAATTTTTCATATTGTATTTTATATGCAGTTTCAATTTTTCCATTACTCTTTGGTTCATAATATTCATCATTTTTTATTTTATCAGGTAAGTATTGTTGCTTAACCCAATCATTTGGATAATCATGAGCATATTTATAGTCAATTCCATGGCCTAATTTTTTAGCTCCAGAATAATGTGAATCTTTTAGATAATTAGGTATTTCTCCATAGTTACCACTTTTAATACGTTTGATAGCACTATCGATAGCTTTAATACCAGAATTAGATTTAGGTGACAATGATAATTCAATAATTGTATCTGCTATTGGGATTCTCGCTTCTGGTAACCCAACTTTATTTGCTGCATTAATAGCTTCAACAGCTCTAGCACAAGCAGGAGGATTAGCCAATCCAATATCTTCATAAGCAATAACCATTAATCGACGGCTAACAGAATTTATATCTCCAGCTTCCAATAGCCTAGCTGCATAATGTAAGGCTGCATTTACATCGGATCCACGGATAGATTTTTGAAATGCTGATACTACATTATAATGAGCATCACCATTTTTATCTTGGGTTAGAGATTTCTTTTGTAAACATGCCTCTATATCTGATAATTTTATTTCTACTATACCTTCATTATTGATTTTTGTAGATTTTGCAGCTAATTCTAAAGCATTTAATGCACTTCTTAAATCACCATTTGTGCTATTAGTTAGAAAATTCATTGCATCGTCGTCAAATTTTATATCCATATTACCTAAACCATCATTTTTATCTTCTAATGCTCTCTTTATTGCATTACGAATATCAGTAGACGTTAGGGGATATACTTCAAAAATTTGGGTTCTACTTCTTATAGCAGGACTAATATTTATATATGGATTTTCAGTAGTTGCACCAATTAAAATAATATTTCCGCTTTCTAATAGTGGTAACAAAAAATCTTGTTTGGTTTTATCAAGTCGATGTATTTCATCTAAAAGTAATACTACGGTGCCTGATATTTTTGATTCTTCAGCAACTATTTGCAAATCTTTTTTAGTATCAGTGGCAGCATTTAGTTGTCGAAAGGCATATTTTGTAGAACCAGCAATTGCGCTTGCGATACTTGTTTTTCCGGTCCCAGGAGGTCCATATAGAATCATTGATGATAGGATTTTAGCTTTAACCATTCGATTAATAATTTTTCCTTTACCAACTAAATGTTGTTGACCAACCACATCCTCAATCTTTTTGGGTCTCATTCGATAAGCTAAAGGATGCAAATAATCACCACCTTAATTATTTAAAAATATTTTTGATTTTATCTATAAATGAAGACTTTGAATCCTTTTTACTTGAATCATTTTGTTTTGAATCATTGTTATGATTATATTTATTTTCAAAATCGATTTTATTAATGTTAATGGATTGTTTATTAGCGTAAATAACACCATAATTTTCAGGTTCAGTTTTATAAAATGAATCATTTTTTATAACAAATTTTATATTATTTTGTGAAGCTAACCTAATAAAAGGGGAAATTAAATCATGTGATAAATTTCCATTTAATATTAGTTGGTAACTAGAGTTATTTTCAAATTCTTTATTTAAATCTTGAATGGCATTAGAATTACCTAAATCTTTTATTTTAATTGCAAATGAAACTCGTTCTCTAAAAGTTCCTAAATACTTTCTTTGTTCGTCTGGGTTTACTTTAGGAGTGCCTCCCATTGAAGACTGTTCTAATCTATCATTTACATTATTTTCACTCATAATAAAACTCCTTTTTATTTGCACTTAATAAATACCATTTTATCATTTATTAAATGATGGTAACAAAAAAGTGTTTTGCATAAGCAAAACACTTTTGATAAAAATGAAATATTGAATTATAGTTTGTTGTAGTATTCAACAATAAGTGAAGCATCAATATCAGCATTCATTTCATCACGTTGAGGTAATCTAGTGATTGAACCTTCAAGTTTGTCAGCATCAAATGATACGTATTGTGGACGACCAACAACGGCGTCAACAGCATCTTTGATGATTTGTAGATCTTTTGATTTTTCACGAACTGAAATAACTTGACCTACTTTTACTTCGTATGAAGGAATGTCAATACGTTTGCCATCTACAGTAATGTGACCATGGTTTACCAATTGACGAGCTTGACGACGAGTAGTTGCTAAACCTAAACGGTAAACAACGTTATCTAGTCTACGTTCTAGTAAAATCATGAAGTTATCACCGTGACGTCCTTCTCTAATTTTACCTGCACGAGTAAATAATTTTGAGAATTGACGTTCAGTTAAACCATACATGTAACGTAATTTTTGTTTTTCTTTTAATTGAGTACCATATTCAGATAATTTACCACGACGACCTTGACCGTGATCACCTGGTGCGTAGGGGCGACGAGCTAATTCTTTACCAGTACCTGATAATGAAATACCAAGGCGACGTGAAATTCTCCAACTAGGACCTGTATATCTAGACATAAAAATATCCTCCAATAAATTTGTTTTGGAGTAAAATAATCCTTTATATACTTAGTATTCGTGCATATTGTTTTGCGACTTTCGCTTCAGCAGCCGTGAAGTTACTAGTAGGACCAATGTTGCGGCATCAATATGTTGACGAGCTTACCGTATATTGCTGCATTATTTTACACAAAAAGTATTTTACGTTCATTTTTATACTTTGTCAATATTCAAATGATTGGTGAATACTTTTATAAATTCTTTTAATGTATTTTCATCTTCTATTGAAAAACGATTGAAAATTGGGGCATCAATGTCTAACACTCCAAACCTCTTACCATCTTTAATAATAGGTATAACAATTTCCGATTTGCTATCTGAATCACAAGCAATGTGACCAGGAAATTCATTAACATTTTTTACCCGTTTTGTTTTTTGTTGTTTTAAAGCGGCACCGCATACTCCATTACCATTTTTAATATGAACACATGCTACTTTTCCCTGAAATGGACCAAGAAGTAGTTCATCATTTTGTTTCTCATATAGATAAAATCCAGCCCAACTGATGTCCTTCATGCTTTGCATTAAAAGTGCGGATGCATTAGCCATATTAGCAATATTATTATTTTCGTTACTTAAAAGTGCATCTAATTGTTTAGCAATCATTGATTTAATTTCGCTCATATTTACTACCTACCTTATAAATTGTTTATTAGGTGTTTTAATAATCTTTACATACTGATATAATTTAAATATATATGGAGTTATTCTATTATTATTAAAAATAAATTACAAATAAAAAATATTATTAAATAAAAATTAAGGGGACATACGATAAAATGATTGTAATAGTATCTGCTATATTAGTAGTTGCCGTAATAATTATGCTAATATTAGTTGTTTATCAAAAAAGTGTTTTGAAAAAGATTCAAGATACTATTAATAAAAAGGACACTTTAAGTAAAGCACCAATTGGTGACAATATTGAAGCTACTTCTAAATTAAATTTAACTGGTGATTCTTTTAATCAATTTAATGATTACAAAGAAAAATATGAAAAGATCATCAATGATGATTTACCAAGTATCAATGTTGCATTAAAAGATTCCAATAGTAATGCTAAGACATTTAGCTTATTACAGGCTAATTCATTATTGTCTGAAGCTGTTAATTCACTTAATGAAATTGAAGATTCTATGGGTAAAATTGATGATGGCTTAAATCAACTTAAAGATTTAGATGAGCAGCATACAAGAGCTATTGATGAATTGGATAAACAAATAAAAAATTTAAATAAAAACATCTTATCTAAGAATTATTCTTATGGTCCTAGTAGTGACAAAATAGAAGATGAGTTAAGCAACATCAAATCTGAATATCAAGAATTTATTAAGACTGTTGAATCAGGTGATCAATATACAGCTGATGATATCTTAAATAGTTTAGTTAAAAAAATTGAAATAATTGAATCATTAATGAAAGAGACACCTAAACTTTATTTATCTTTATCTAAAGACTTCCCAAAACAAATTGACGAAATTGATCGTGGTCATAGAACTATGATTGAGACAGATTATAATTTCTCAGATGATAATATTGATGAAAATATTGAAATAATAAAATCATCAATTAATAAATCTATTTCTCTGCTTTCTAACTTAAAAATTGATGATGTTAAGCAAGAAAATTATAAAATTGAAAAAACTATTGATTCTATGTACGAAATGATGGAAAAAGAAGTTATTGCTAAACGTAAAGTTCGCAAAAACATTAAATTAGTTTATGATTATATTTATCATGCACGTCATCAGAATCATATGTTAATTGCAGAACTGGATCAATTAAGTAAGAATTATACTTTAGAACATGATGAAATAAAAAAGGCTAAATTATTTTCACAACAAATCCATCAAATTGAAAGTATTTATAATAATGATTATCAACTTATTATGGATAAAAAAGCCGTTTATTCTGAAGTTCAATCTCATCAACAAGATTCTAAAAAACAATTAAGTGCAATTGAAAAAGAACAAAAAGATATTAATGATTCTGTCGCTGATTTAAATGAGGAAGAAAATACAGCACGTGAAGCAATTCAAAAATTTGACTTCCAACTTTTAAATATTCGTCGTAAAATTGATAACTTAAATTTACCTGGTTTACAAGATGATTTTATTGAAAAATATAATTATTCTTACAAAAAGGTTTCTGAATTAGGTTCTACTATTAATCAAGTTAAAATTAGTATGGATGAAATTAATAAAAAATTAGCTACTATGGATAAAGCTATGGAAGAATTAATTTCTGACACTGAAGACATAGTAGACAATGCAATTTTAGCTGAACGATTGATGCAATATGCTAATCGATATAGAAATAATAATGAAGAAGTTAATGCTGCTTGTGCTGAAGCAAAAAATCATTTTGATAATGACTTTGACTATGAAAAAAGTTTAAAAATTATTTCTTCGGCAATAGAAAATGTTGATTCAGGTGCTTTTAATCGCATAAAGAAAGAATACTATCAAAATAAGCAAAATGAATCAAAAAAAGATTAAATTGATAAAGAAGTGATGTCTATAAACTAACATTACTTCTTTTTTTCTGTTATAATTACAAGATTGTTTATTTTATTACTTTGAGTAAGTATTATGAAGAGAGGGTCGAATAATAATGATTTATTTTGATAATAGTGCTACAACTAAGCCTGATTTGAGTGTTGTTGATACTTATTCTAAAGTCAGCAAAAATATCTGGGGTAATCCATCTAGTCTTCATCAATTTGGGGAGCAATCTTTTAATCTTTTAGAACAATCTCGTCAGCAGATAGCTAAGATATTAAATGTCTTTCCAGATGAAATTTTCTTCACTGGTGGAGGTACCGAAGGCGATAATTGGGCTATTAAGGGTACAGCAATGGCTAAAAGAAAATATGGCAATCATATTATTACTTCTTCGGTTGAACATCCCGCAGTAATAAATTCTATGAAACAGTTAGAAAAGTTAGGCTTTGAAGTGACCTATCTACCTGTAGATCAAAATGGAAAAGTAAGTGTTGAAGATGTGAAATCATCCATCAAGCATTCTACGATTTTAATATCCATTATGGCTGTTAATAATGAAGTAGGTTCAATTCAACCCATTGAAAAGATTGGTGAATTATTAAAAAAATATCCTACAATTCAATATCACATTGATGCAGTTCAGGGAATAGGTAAAGGTCTGCACGATATCATATTTAATGATCGTGCCGACTTGATAACTTTTTCTGGCCATAAATTTCATGCACCTCGTGGTGTAGGCTTTATATATAAGCGTCGTGGTAAAAAAGTTGAGCCACTACTAGCAGGTGGAGGGCAAGAAAAAAACTTAAGAAGTAGTACAGAAAACCTTCCTGCAATAGTAGCGATGGCTAGAGCTTTGAGACTACTAACTGAGAATGAAAAAGAAAAAGTTGCAAAGCAAGCAGAAATCAAAGACTTTATTTTTAATTATATTTCTAAATTTGATAATGTTGTAACTTTTTCTAAAGATAATGCTGAATTTGCTCCTCATATCTTATGTTTTGCAATTAAAGGAGTAAGGGGAGAAACAATTGTTCATGCATTTGAAAGCTATGATATATTTATATCTACTACTAGTGCGTGCTCATCTAAAAAACATTTAACTTCTAGCACTTTAACGGCAATGAAGATTCCCGAAGAAGATGCTACTAGTGCAGTTAGAATTTCATTGGATGAAAATAATACAATGAATGAAGCTAAGAAATTTATTCAAATTTTTGATATACTTTATGAAAAGTTTAAGAAAATTAATGCTTAGAAAGGAATAAATCGATGCAATATACTGAGATAATGGTTCGATACGGTGAATTATCTACTAAGGGTAAGAACCGTAAAGACTTTATTAAGCAACTTGGTAAGAATGTTAAACGAGTTTTGCATAATTTTGATCATCTGAAAATTAATGCTAGAAGAGATCGTTTGCATGTAACTTTAAATGGTGAAAATTCTGATAAAGTTATTGATCGTTTAAAAGATGTTTTCGGGATTGAAACTTTTTCTCCTGCCATGAAAGTAGAAAAAGATATAGATGCTGTGAAAAAAGTGGCTTTAGAAATGGTTAAAGACCAATATAAACCTGGCATGACATTTAAAATTGACACTAGACGTCAAGATAAGAATTTCCCATTAGATACTCATGAGATCAATGAAGCACTTGGAAGCGCAATTGTTGATAATATTGATGGAATAAAAGCTAAAATGAACAAGCCCGACATTACTATTCGTGCAGAATTTAGAATGAATGGGGTTTTCTTGTCTAGCTTAACGATTCCTGGATCCGGAGGTTTGCCAGTTGGTACTGGTGGACGTGCAACTATGATGTTATCTGGTGGAATTGATTCTCCAGTTGCATCATATTTAGGGATGAAACGTGGCGTTAAACTAGATATGGTTCACTTTTATAGTCCTCCATACACTAGTGAACAAGCTTTAGCTAAGGCCAAACAGTTAACTGAAAAATTAACTCGTTTTGGCGGTAATATTCAATTTCTTCAAGTACCGTTTACTGAAATTCAAGAAGAAATTAAGGAAAAAGTCCCCGAAGGATATTTAATGACTGTTCAACGTCGAATGATGTTAAGATTAACTGCTGCTTTAACAATTAGTAGACATTGTAAAGGTATTTTTACCGGTGAATCATTAGGCCAAGTAGCTTCTCAGACATTAGAAAGTATGATGGCAATTAATGATGTAACTAATATGCCGGTTTTAAGACCGTTAACTTCATTGGACAAAACCGAAATTATTAGAATTGCTGAAAATATTGACACTTATGAACTATCTATTATGCCATTTGAGGACTGTTGTACTGTATTTACACCACCAGCACCAAGAACTAAGCCTAATTTATATCGTACAAGGGAATGTGAAAACATGATTGATGTAAAAGGCCTAATGGAACGTGCTCTAGATAATGTTAAAATTGTTGATATTGAACCTGGAGAAGAATTCTTAAACGCTAATGAAGATGTTTTCTCTGAATTACTATAGAATTATTTTATAATCATTAAATTAGTAGGAGTGATTTAAAGTGAAATTAACATTTTTAGGTAAAAAAGTTAAAACTGATGGTGAACCAATTAATGTTGGTGATAAATTACCAGATTTTAAAGTTTTAAATTCTAACAATGAAACTAAAACTAATAAAGATGTTTTAGGTAAAGTTACTTTAATTAGTTCAGTTCCAGATATTACATCCGATGTATGTAGTTTAGAAACTAAGAAGTTTAACCGTAAGGCTGATGACTTTTCAAATGTAAACTTTTTAACTATTTCTAAAAACACAGTCGATGAGCAAAAAGATTGGTGTGCTGCTAAAGGTGTAAAAAATATAGAATTATTGTCAGATAAAGATTTATCTTTTGGTAAAGCTACCCATACTTATATTCCTGATATTGATGCTTTAGCTAGAATGATTTTTGTTCTAGATAAAGATGGTAAGGTAGTTTATCGCCAAGTAGTTCCAGAAATTGAAACACTACCAGACTTCAATGAAGTTGTTAAATCTATTGAAAAATTAATTAACAATGTTGACGACTAGTCAAAAATTGTCTAATATATAGTTATTGATAAAGAAAGTGTTGAACAAGAGAGTATTTTTAAAATAATGTGGACAGAAAGAAAATTAATTGATGAAAAATTTTCCTTTATTTTAAATTGAAGGTAGCTTGGGAGCTTTCATATTGAACTTAGAATAGATATGAACGGGACCATCGTTAAATGGAATTAAGTGAGAATGTTAATTATTTTAGTATTCTAAATTAGGTGGTACCACGAGCGCTTCGTCCTATTGGATGAGGTGCTCTTTTTTATAATTTGGAGGGAAATTATGTCTAAAGAAACAGATATGTCAACAAAGTATGATCATAATGCTGTTGAACAAGGTCGTTATAAAACTTGGCTAGACGAAGATGTCTTTAAGCCAAGTGGTAATAAAAAAGCAAAACCATATTCAATTGTTTTACCCCCACCAAATGTTACTGGTAAGTTACATTTAGGCCATGCCTGGGATACAACTTTACAAGATATGTTAATTAGACAAAAAAGAATGCTTGGTTATGACACTGTATGGGTTCCAGGAATGGATCATGCTGGAATTGCTACTCAAGCTAAGGTTGAAGCTAAGCTAAGAGAACAGGGTATTACTAGATATGATTTAGGCCGTGAAAAATTTGTCGATAAAGTTTGGGAATGGAAAGATGAATATGCTGCTACTATTAAAGAACAATGGGCAAAAATGGGTCTTTCTTTAGATTACAGTAGAGAACGTTTTACTTTAGATGATGGGTTATCCGATGCTGTCAAAAAAGTTTTCGTTGACTTATACAATAAAGGGCTAATTTATCGTGGACAATATATTATTAACTGGGATCCACAAGCACAAACAGCCTTATCAGATATTGAAGTTGTTCATAAAGACGATAAAGGTGCATTTTACCATGTTAAATATCCATTTGCTGATGGGGTAACTTTTGATAGTAAAGATTATATTGAAATTGCTACTACTCGTCCTGAAACTATGTTTGGGGATGTTGCTGTAGCAGTTCATCCTGATGATGAAAGATATAAAGAATTAGTTGGTAAAAAGATTGTAGTCCCATTAGTTAATCGTGAAATTCCAATTATCGCTGATAAATATGTAGATCCTGAATTTGGAACTGGAATGGTTAAGATAACTCCTGCTCATGATCCTAATGACTTTAAAGTGGGTAATCGTCATGATTTAGAACGCATCAATACTATGAATGGTGATGCTACTATGAACGAAAATGCCGGTAAATATAATGGCATGGATCGTTTTGAAGCTAGAAAAGCAATGGTTAAGGATCTTGAAGATCAAGGTTATATGATAAATATTGATCCTATTGTCCATGCAGTTGGTCACTCAGAAAGAACTGGTGTGCAAGTTGAATCAAGACTTTCTACTCAATGGTTCGTAAAGATGAAACCATTAGCAGATCGTGCTGTTGAAAATCAAGCAACTGATGATAAAGTTAACTTTATTCCAAAACGTTTTGAACATACATTCACTCAATGGATGGATAATATTCATGATTGGGTTATTTCACGTCAACTATGGTGGGGCCATAGAATTCCTGCTTGGTATAATAAACAAAGTGGAGAAATGTATGTTGGAATGGAAGCACCTAAAGATGCCGAAAATTGGGAACAAGATCCTGACGTGCTAGATACTTGGTTCTCATCTGCATTATGGCCATTTTCAACTTTGGGCTGGCCTAATGAAAATTCAGAAGATTTCAAACGTTATTTTCCTACTAATACTTTAGTTACTGGATATGACATTATTTTCTTCTGGGTTTCACGTATGATTTTCCAAAGCTTAACATTTACTAATGAACGTCCATTTAAAGATGTTTTACTGCATGGTCTAATGCGTGATGCACAAGGCCGTAAAATGAGTAAATCATTGGGTAATGGAATTGATCCAATGGAAGTTATTGATAAATATGGTGTTGATGCACTTAGATGGTTCTTAGCTACTGGTAATACTGCTGGACAAGACGTTCGTTTTAGTTATGAAAAAATTGAATCAGCATGGAATTTCATTAATAAAATTTGGAATGCTAGTCGTTATGTAATTATGAATCTGGGTGATATGGACAAGCCAATTTTACCTAATAAAGATGAATGGAATTTAGCTGATCGCTGGATTTTAAGTCGTTTGAATAATGTTGTAACTCAAGTTACAGATTTATTTGAAAAATATAATTTTGGTGAAGCTGGTCGTGCTTTATATGACTTCATTTGGAATGACTTTTGTGATTGGTATATTGAAATGAGTAAGGAAACCCTTAATGGTGAGGATGCTAAATCTAAAGAAAATACAAGAAATATTTTAGCTTATGTGTTAGATAAGATTCTAAAATTAATGCACCCAATGATGCCATTTGTTACTGAAAAAATTTGGTTAACCATGCCTCATGAAGGAAAATCTATTGTGGTTGCACCATATCCAGTTGAACACAAAGAATTTAATGATGCTCAAGCTGAAAAGAATATGTCTGCATTAATTGAACTAATTAAGGTTGTAAGAAATATTCGTGCCAAAGCTAATGCTCCAATGTCATCATCCATTGATTTGTTGATTAAAACTGATAATGATGAGTTGAAAGATATCTTTAACACTAACAGACACTATATTGATCGTTTCTGTCATCCAAAGGAATTTAGTGTAGGTTCTGACGTTGATGCACCTAAACTTTCGATGACTGGCATTATTACCGATGCTGAAATTAGTATTCCTCTAGCTGAACTTGTTGATTTAGACGAAGAAATTAAACGTATTCAAAAAGATATTGATAATTATACTTTTGAAGTTCAACGTGCTGAGAAAAAACTAGCTAATAAACGCTTTGTTGATAATGCACCAACTCAGGTTGTTGATGCTGAAGAAGGTAAAAAATCAGATAATGAATCTAAATTAGAAGCTGCTAAACAAAGACTAGAAGATATTAAAAATCAAAAATAGTTAAACAATAAAAAGCCGAGCTTAAGCTCGGCTTTTTTAGGAGAAATAACAAAATGAATTATGAAGAAGCTTTAAATTTCATTCACGGTAGACAAAAATTTAAAAAACATCCCAATTTAAACACTATAAAATTATTACTGAAACATTTAAATAATCCACAAGATAAAATTAATGGTATTCATATTGCTGGTACTAATGGTAAAGGATCAACCCTAGCATTCTTGCGCAATATTTTTCAAGCAGAAGGATTAAAAGTTGGATCATTTACATCACCATTTTTAATTCGTTTTAATGAAAGAATTAGTGTGAATGGTGTGGCAATTAGTGATCAAGAAATTATTGAATTAGTTTCAAAAATTAAACCAATTGTTGACGATATGGACAAAAATCTTAAGGATCTTGGACCAACTGAGTTCGAAATTGTAACTGCAATGATGTTTTTATATTTTTCTAATAATCCAGTGGATATTGTATTAGTAGAAGTAGGTCTAGGTGGCTTACTAGATTCTACTAATGTTTTTACTCCTAAAGTATCTGTAATTACTACTGTTGGTTACGATCATATGAAAATATTAGGTAATACTATAGATGAAATTGCTAATCAAAAAGCCGGTATTATTAAAGATAAAGTTGACTGTGTTGTAGGAAAACTACCTAATGATGCCTTTAATGTAATTGATCAAGTTTGTCAAAAACATAAAAGTAAATTATTTGTTCCGGAAAAAGATTATTTCATTTCAAATTGCAAGGAAGCATCATGGAAGGAAGATTTTTCTTTTTCTAATGATTTATTTTCATTTAATAATTTAACTATTAAAATGTTGGGGCAATATCAAATTGATAATGCTGCTTGTGCTATTGAAACTTATATTAGATATAAATCTATTAATAGCCAGTCAATAGACTATAGAATATTAAAAAAAGGCTTGATGAATACTTTTTGGGCAGGTCGCTTTGAAAAGCTAAATGATAATCCAACGGTAGTAATAGATGGTGCACATAATGAACCTGCTGTTTTAGAGTTATCTAAGTTATTAAAAAGTCATTTTTCGAATAATGAAATTTATATTGTGCTTGCAATTTTGTCAGATAAACAATATTTAAAAATGATTAATACATTGGCTAGCATTAGTAATGTTCATTTAATATTAACTGAATTTTCAGGCCCTGAGAATCGTAAAGCTGCAGATATGAATGATATTTTACAAACTGTAAATACTAAACATCCAGTAAGGTTTGTGCCAAAATGGAAATTGGCAWTAATGAAAAGTGTTAATGAGATGTCTAGCAATGATTTGTTATTAATTACTGGATCATTATATTTTATCTCAGATGTTAGAAAACTTTTTTATTAAATTTTTAAAACATTAATGATAAATAATTTAAAATCGTTTACACTAGGGTATGTTATTATAATTTTAGAAGAGATAATTATGATATAATAATAAGGTGAAAAAAATAATAAGCCAACCAAATGAATTATGAAGGGATGAAAAATTGTGTTTGGATTTGGAACTAAAAACATTGGAATTGATTTAGGAACTGCAAACACAATTGTTTATGTTGATGGTAAACAAATTGTGTTAAGAGAACCTTCAGTTGTCGCTAAAAATACTAAAACTGGAGAAATTGTTGCGGTAGGGCAAGAAGCAAGAGATATGATTGGACGTACTCCAGCTAGTATTGCTGCCATTCGTCCAATGAAAGACGGAGTAATCGCTGATTATGATACTACTGTAACCATGTTAAAATATTATATTAATAAGACTATTGGTCATTCAGCTGGTAAGCCATACGTAATGGTTTGTGTACCAAGTGGTATTACTGCTGTTGAAAAACGTGCAGTTATTGATGCTACTAGAGTAGCTGGAGCTAGAGATGCTTATGTAATTGAAGAGCCATTTGCTGCTGCTATTGGTGCTGGATTACCAATTATGGATCCTACTGGTAGTATGGTAGTTGATATTGGTGGTGGAACAACTGATGTTGCCACAATTTCACTTGGTGGAATTGTTTCCAGTCGTTCATTAAGAGTAGCTGGAGATCGTTTAAACGATGCAATTGCTACATATATTCGTAAACATTACAATTTGTTAATTGGTGAAAGAACTGCTGAAAAATTGAAATGGGATATTGGTTCGGCTTCACTCGAAGCAGCTAAAGACATTGAAAATGTTACTATTCGTGGCCGTTATCTATTAACTGGTTTACCAAAGAGCATTGAAATTTCAGCTGAAGATGTGGCTAAATCAATTGAAGAACCTATTCAAGAAATTATTAGTACTGTAAAAGAAACCTTGGAAGAAACATCTCCTGAAATTTCAGCCGATGTTATTGATCATGGAATTGTTTTAACTGGTGGTGGAGCTTTACTTAAAAACTTACCACAAGTTATTTCTGAAGCAACTAAAGTACCTGTTTCTATCGCTAAGACCCCGCTTGATTGTGTTGCAATCGGAACTGGTGAATCATTAAAAAATATTGATGTTATGAAGAGAAAATAAATTAATTTAAGTGGGGAGATTTAAAATCTTCCCACTTATTTATTAAGTCCGGAGGAATTAAAGATGCATAAGTTTTTCTCCAATCGTAAATGGGTAATTATAATTGTTTGTATTGTTTTAGCGCTTGGATTTATGACTTTATCGGTCAGCACTAGAAACAATCGTTCAATGCCTCCTTTTATTCAACGATTTGGGAACGATATTGTTGGTATTACAAGTACAGTTGTTGCTTTTCCAGTTAATACTGTGCGTCATGGATCAGAAAATATTAACAACTTAATTAATACTTATAAAGAAAATCAACAATTAAAATCTCAAGTATCAACTGTAGTTTCAACTAAAGTTAAAAATCAAGCATTACAACAAGAAAATGCACAGTTAAAAAGGCAACTAAAAATGAACGCTAGCTTAACTGATTATCAAGCAATCACTTCAAATGTATTATCTAGAACACCTTCTGCTTGGCAGAGTCAATTTATTATTAACAAAGGTAGTAGTGCTGGCGTACAAAAAAACATGCCAGTGTTGGGTGGTAATGGATTAATTGGAAGAGTTTCAGAAGTTAACACCACTAATAGTAAAGTTGAATTAATTTCAGATAATTCTGATTCTAGTAATAAGTTTTCAGTAGCGATTACCAATAAAGACGGTAAAACTGTTAATGGGTTAATCAATGGATTTGATAGAAATACTGGCGAACTAATAATGGGACACTTGAATACTGAAATTAAACTTAACAAAGGTGATAAAGTTTCGACTAACGGTCTTGGAGGCATTACACCTAAGGGACTTTATGTCGGATCAGTAGCTAAGAATACTACTGATGATTATGGAACTTCATCTAAAGTTTATATTAAAACTCCAGCTAGTATGAATGACTTAGAAGTTGTTACTGTAGCTGCTAAGAAAGAATAAGGAGGATATAAATATGTTAAGTCACTCTCCTTTAAAATATATTCTACCAATCGGAATATTTATTGCATTATTTTTTGATGGATCAATTTCATTAGTATTCAGTCATTCATTATTTAGTAATTACTACTTTATTCCTCAATTAACATTTTTATGGTTATTTTTTGCTATGTTTTTCATACAAAGAATTAATATTAGAATTGAATTGTGGGCTGCACTAGCTGGATTGATATTTGATATGTACTATACCGGTATTATAGGTGTATATTTATTTGTATTTCCGTTAGCTATATATATAGGTAAAAAATTATATAAATTACTTTCTGTCGATATTTTTAGTGCAATTTTGATTTATTTTATTGATTTATCAATAATCTATTTGTTATCTTTTTTTGCAAATAAACTACAAAATTTAACTAGTATGTCAGACAGCTTTTTCTTAGTTCATGTCTTGGGACCTACTCTAATAATTAATATTATATTTTTAATTATTTTATACATTCCATGTCAAATTTTATTTGAACGTTTAGATTAAAAATACTGAAAGAGGAGCAATTGATTAATGCAATCGGCTGTATTAAAGGGAACTCAATCTGGTTATGAAGTAATTTTAGATGAATCTTCAAGCTTAGAACAAATTAATACAGATTTAAAAAATCTGTTAAATAGGTTGGGTGAAAACAATTTAAAAAAATCAGAAAATATTAAATTAAATATTCGTATTGGTAATCGTTTATTTTCTCAAGAGCAAAAAAATATTATGATAGATAATATAAATAGTTATCATGGTTTATCAGTTGGACATTTTATTTCCAATGTTTTAACTAAAGAAGATGCAAAGGCTAAATTTAAGCAAAAGTATATTGAACCAATGAGCAAAACTATTCGAAATGGGCAAGAGGTAAATGTCGATGGAGATGTATTATTTTTTGGAACTGTTCATGAAGGTGGTAAACTATTTGCATCAGGTAACATTTATAATATGGGGAATGTTAATGGGATTATTCAGGCAGGTTATCCTGATAATGAAGATAAATTAATTATCGGTAATTTACATAACGCTCAACAAGTTAGAGTTGGTGAGCAATATGATATTGTTTCAGATAACCCAATTGATGATGAAGAAAGCACGGTTGTTTATGTTAATGATTTACATCTATTGAGTTATGGTAAAATTAATGATTTAAAAGAAATTAATCCAAAATTTTTTAATCGGATTGGAGGTATTATTTAATGGGAAAGTCAATTGTAATTACATCAGGAAAAGGTGGCGTTGGTAAAACTACTTCTAGTGCTAATATTGGAATTGCTTTAGCAATGATGGGTAAAAGAGTTTGTTTAATTGATTTAGATATTGGTTTAAGAAACTTAGATGTTGTTTTAGGTCTAGATAACCGAGTTATGTACGATATTGTTGATGTTGCCGATGGAAGAGCTAAATTAGTTCAAGCATTAGTAAAAGACAAAAGATTTGATGATTTGTTATATCTTTTACCAGCTGCACAAAATACTGATAAAAATGCTGTCAATCAAGAACAAGTTAAAGATATTGTTGATGAGTTGAAACCTGACTTTGATTATGTATTCATCGATTGCCCTGCAGGAATTGAACAAGGATTTATTAATGCTGTTTCTGGAGCTGATGGAGCAATTGTGGTAACAACTCCTGAAATATCTGCCGTTAGAGATGCTGATCGTGTTATTGGTTTGTTAGAACAACACCCATTAAAAGAATCACCTAAACTAATTATAAACAGAATTAGAACCTCTTTGATGCAAGATGATAGTTATATGGATATTGATGAAATAACTACTCATTTAGGCATCGATTTATTAGGTGTGATTCTTGATGATGATAAAGTTATCAGTACTTCTAATATTGGTAAGTCCATTGTTATGGATCCAGATAATCCAACTGCACAAGGTTATCGCAATGTTGCAAGAAGATTAGAAGGAGAAACAGTTCCTCTTATGAACATTCATAATTCAGCTAAAAAAGAGGGCTTTTGGAGCAAACTGACTCATCTATTCAGTCATAAAAAATAAATTAAATTTGATTTAATCATCAAATTAAGTTATTCTTATTTTTATAAATTAAAAAAATTATGATCAGAAGCACGTTAAATGGTAATTTATAGAGAGTCTATTTTTGGTGAAATTAGACAATTATTATTAACGTTTCACGTCTGTAAATTGTTATTCTGAAGTTACTAAGAATAGACCGGTTTTAATCCGTTATCTTTTGAGTTTTATACTCAACAAGCTACTTTATGCGAGTAAAGTAGAAAATTAGGTGGAACCGCGTTTGAACGTCCTTTTAGTGAATTAACTAAGAGGACGTTTTTTATTTAAGGAGGTCTTAAAATGCATTATATATTTGAAATACTACCATCATTATTTTCTGGAGTATTAACAACATTAGAAATATTTGGGTTAACTTTATTAATTTCAATTCCATTGGGAATTTTAGTTTCATTAGCTTTAACCGGTAAAAGTTTTATAAAATCTATTTTCGAATTTTATGTATGGATAATGAGGGGGACGCCTTTATTATTGCAATTGATTTTTATCTTTTATGGGTTACCCATCATAGGAATTGTTTTTCCACGTTTTGAAGCAGCATTAATTGCATTTTCTCTAAATTATGCCGCATATTTTGCTGAAATATTTCGTGGTGGCTTCCAATCAATCCCTCAAAATCAATTTGAGAGTGCCAAAATGTTACGTTTATCTAACTGGCAAACGCTACGAAAAATTATTATTCCACAAGTTTTTAAAATCGTTTTACCATCAATTGGAAATGAAGTTATTAATTTAGTTAAGGATTCTTCTTTAGTATATGTAATTGGAATTGGTGATTTATTGCAAGCCGGTAATATTGCTACTGCGAGAGATGTCACTTTATTACCATTAATTTTAGTAGCAGTATTTTATTTAATTTTAACGGCATTATTAACTTTAATTTTACGAAAATTAGAAAAACGTTTTAATTACTGGAAATAGGAGGCGATTTTAATGTTTAAAATAGAAAATTTAAATAAAAGTTTTCAAAATAAACAAATAATTAAAAACATGAATTTGTCTGTAGACAGCAATGAAATTCTTGGAATAGTGGGACCTTCAGGAGCAGGTAAAACTACACTATTAAGATGTATCACAGGGTTAGAATCATTTGATTCAGGTGATTTTTATATTGATGGTAAGAAGTTTGATCCTAGTGATAGTTCTGAATCTTTGATAGGCGTTGTTTTCCAAGACTATGGATTATTTCCTAATTTAACAGTTATTGATAATATAACTTTAGCTCCGCAATTAGTTTTAAAGAAATCAAAAGAAGAAGCGGAAAATGAAGCTCAAAAATTAATTGATCAATTAAATTTAAGTGGTAAAGAATCATTATATCCATATCAATTATCTGGTGGTCAAAAGCAACGTGTAGCAATTGTTAGAACTTTAGCTATGCATCCTAAAATTATTTGTTATGACGAACCAACTTCCGCCTTGGATCCCAAATTGAGTAAGGAAGTTGGAAATATTATTTTGAACTTAAAAAGTAAAAATATTACACAATTAGTGGTAACTCATGATATTCAATTTGCTAATCAAGTTTCTGACAAAATAAAAGAAGTAAAACCAATTTAAGAGGTGAATACTTATGAATAAGAAATTTTATAGCATTCTAATATTGCTGTTATCTTTTTTATGTATGATGACTCTAACTGGATGTCAGTCTTTAACGCAAAGAGCGAATACCCAAGATAATTGGAGTAAAATAAAAAAAGATAAGAAAGTTATAATTGGACTCGATGTGACATTTGTACCAATGGGATATGAAAATAAAAATGGTCAAATTACAGGTTTTGATGTTGATTTAGCTAAAGCAGTTTTCAAGAAATATGATATTAAACCAGTTTTTCAACAAATTGATTGGTCAATGAATGTTACCGAATTACGTAATGGAACCATTGATTTAATTTGGAATGGATTTTCTGCAACTCCAGAAAGAAAGAAAAATGTTGCATTTACTAAGCCATACTTATCTAATGAGCAAGAATTAGTTACTTTAAAGTCTTCGCATATTAATAATTTCAATGATATGCATAATAAAATATTAGGTGCTCAAAGTGGATCTTCTGGATTAAATGATATAAATAATAATCCTAAAGTTTTAAAAGATAAAATTAAAAATAATTATCCAATTTTATATAACTCATTTACTAATGCTTTTATTGATCTAACTCATGGTAGAATTGATGGTTTATTAATAGATAGCAATTATGCTAATTACTATATTGCTCATCAATCTGATCCATTAATGTATAAAGTATCAACGGGTAAATTCCCAAATGAAGAATTTTCTGTTGGATTGCGTAAGGGCGATAAAACAATGAAGAATAAGATCAATGCTGCCCTTAGTGAACTAGCCAAGACCGGTGAATTGAAAAAAATTTGTCATAAATGGTTTGGTGAGAAATATAAATCCCCATTATTAAACCTAGAAAAACAATCACAACAAAAGGAAGGTTAAATATTGAAAAAATATATTTCAAATGGAGTTAGTTTGAATACTATTCATGATGATAAGTTTAAAACAATTACAATTACTTGTGATTTAATTGAACCTTTGAATATCAATAATTTTGAAAAAAGGGCATTATTGGCAGAACTTTTTGAAACTAACAATGCAGATTATCAAACACAAACTAAGCTAGCTCGTCAATTATCTAAAATGTACGGAGCTAGTTTTGGTACTAATTTATTAAGATATGGGAACTTATCGGTTATTAGAATAAATTTAAGTATTCCTAATCCGGAATTTATTCCGGGGAATTCTTCATCATTGCTAAAAGATGCTATTCAATTTTTAAATTCAATTTTGATGCACCCATTAACATCTAATAGTGCTTTTGATAATGATACATTTAATTTACAAAAATCAAATATGCAAAAATATATTTCTTCAGTTGCTGATGATAAACAATATTATGCATCAATTAAACTTAAGGAATATTATTATCAAGATGATATTAATCGAGGTAAATTTTTATTTGGTGATGTTGATCAATACGATAAAATTAATTCTTCTGACGAATATAAATACTATCAAGATGTTATAAAAAATAATAACATTAGAATTTCAGTATTAGGTAAATTTGATGATGAGAAATTAATTTCATATATTAATGAATTCAATTTCTCTGATCGTGACGAAATTTACAAAATAGATTGTTTTAAACATAATAAAAATACAGTTGAATACATTACTGAAAATACAAATGCTACACAAAGTAATCTTAATATGGCATATAATTTACCTATTTATTATGATTCTAGTGATTTTTTTGCAGCATTGCTCTTTAATGCTATTTTTGGTGGTAGTTCTCAATCCAAATTATTTAAAAATGTTAGAGAAAAATATAGTATGGCATATTATGCAAATAGTATGTTTAATTCTTTGAATGGAGTCCTTATGGTGAATTCCGGGATTGATGCTAATAATGCTGAAAAAGTTCAGTCTATTGTCAATGAACAATTGGTTTCTATTCAAAACAAAGATATTAATCTTGATATTTTAAACAGTATTAAATCTGAGATGATCACTGCTAAAAGATCTATTCTAGATAATCCAAGACAAAGTTTAGAACAATCATTTGTTAATTCATTATTAAATAAAAAATGGAATTTTGAAAAATGGCGTAAAAATATTGAATCAATTAATGTTGATCAAATTGCTAACGTTGCTAAAAAAGTTCAGTTACAAACTGTTTTCTTATTGAAGGGAGATAAGAAATAAGAAGGGAGATAAGAAATAAAAATGATAGAACTTAAATATCCTCAATATAATGAAACCGTTTATAAAGAACAATTAGAAAATGGGCTAACAGTGGTTGTCGAACCGAAAAAGGGTTTTCAGAAAACCTATGCTTCTTTAACTATAAAATATGGTTCAATTGATAATACTTTTATTAGTTATGATAATGAAAAAAAAGAGATGCCAGCTGGAATTGCACATTTTTTAGAACATAAAATGTTTGATAAAGACGGCTATGATGCAATGGATGTTTTTTCTAGGTACGGTGCTAGTTCTAATGCATTTACTAGTTTTAATCGTACTAGCTATCTATTTTCTTGTACTAACTATGTTAATGAAAATTTGAATACTTTACTTGATTTCGTTCAAAGTCCTTATTTTAATGAAAAAAAAGTTAATAAAGAAAAAGGAATTATTGCTCAAGAAATAAAGATGTATAACAACGATCCTAATGCTGCATTATATTTCAATACAATTCAAAATATGTATCCTGATAGCCATCTGAATGTTGATATTGCTGGAACTGTAGACTCCATTAATAAAATCACTGCTGATGATCTATATACTGCTCATAAGACTTTTTATCAACCATCTAATATGCAATTAAATGTTGTTGGGAATGTTGATCCCGATAAAGTAATTAAAATAATTAAAGAAAATCAAGATAAAAAGACTTTTTTACCTGCAAGAGACATTAAAAGAGTTCAGTCTCCATCTAAAAAGATTAATAATTCGAATCGAAGACAAATGGATGTTTTTAACCCTAAAGTTGCTGTTGGAATTAAGGGGAATTCAGCACTAGGTAAAGATATTAAGTATGAACTTTCAATTTCATTACTATTAGAAATATTATTTTCTGAGGATTCTGATAATTATGCTTATTTGTATAATCATGGAATTATTGATGACTCCTTTGGATTTGATTTTGATTGCAATAAAAACTTTAATTTTGCCATTATTGCTGGAGATACTGAACATCCAAAAGAATTTATAACTAATATTAAAGATATTTTGATGAATGCAATTAATAATTTAGATAATTACACTGATGATTTAGAACTGATTAAGCGTGAAGAAATTGGTCAACATATTTTGATTATGAATTCTATTGAAGCTACTGCTAATAATTTAGGCGATAGTGATAATCATTTTATAAATTTATATGATGAAATTAAGCTGATTAATGATATTACTATCAATGATTTAAAGGAATATGGTGCTAAGTTGTTATTAGGCGATAATATTATTTCTAATATAATTATTCCATATTCTAATAAATAATTATTTTAATTCCTAAATTTTCATTATGTTATGATATACTAAAATTATGAAAAATATATTTAAGTGGAGTAATTTCTATGGCAAAAGACGAAAATAAAGAAGTAGAAATCGGTAAATCACTACATGATGCACGTGTTGCAAAAGGTATGTCATTAGAAGATGTACAAAAGATTACCAAAATTCAGGCTCACTATTTGGAAGCAATTGAAAATGAAGATTTTTCAGAACTACCAGGTGATTTTTATGTTAGAGCTTTCATTAAACAGTATGCAGATACTGTAGGTATCAATGGAATGGAACTACTTAATGAACATGATGATAGCTTACCTGATACTCAAACCGAAGAATATAGTCAAAAAGTGTCAGAAGATACTTTATCAAAACGATCTGAGCGTCAAAATAAAGAAGAAAAAATTAATTCTTTTAGAAAATTCGTTCCAATTGTTGGCGTTGTTATTGTTGTATTAATTGTTATTTTTGTTATTTGGGGAGTTGTTGCTAAAACCAATAAATCTGCAGATACAAATATTAATAGTAACAATAGTTCTGTTTCAGTTAGTGGTTCTTCTGAAAAATCTGAATCATCAAATGCTGATAATAATAAAAAACAAGACAAAAAGCCTGCTCCTAAGAAAAATATCAATAAAACCTCTATTAAAAAGGTTAATGCAACTGAATATGAAGTTAGTGGTAGTAAAGAAAATACTATTACATTAGATGCAAGTAATCGTGCTTGGTCATCTATTTCAACTAATGGTAAGTCACTATTTTCAGGTTCACAAGAATCTGGTAATAAGAAATCTGTTAAATTACCTAGTGGAACTAAAGATGTTTCTATGTCATTAGGAAATGTGCCATCAACTAAGATTTTAATTAACAATAAGTTGTTAAATCTTGATAAGAGTGTGCCTATGACTACTGTTTTAAATATAAAATTTAAATAAAAAATGGGGCTTAATAGCCCTTTTTTTAATCTGAAATATCAGCAGAAAAGGAGTATTATATTTTGAATTTACCTAATAAATTAACGTTGATTAGAATTATTATGATCCCCATTTTTATTTTATTATTGGCATTTCCTTTGAATTTAGGAACTACTATTTTATTTGGTACAACTGTTCCTATCGTTAGAATTATTAGTGCTATTATATTTGCGATAGCATGTATCACTGATTTTTTAGATGGTCAAATTGCTCGTAGACAAAAGCTAGTTACTAATTTTGGAAAGTTTGCTGATCCATTAGCTGATAAAATGATTGTAATGTCTGCTTTCATTATTTTGGTATCATATGGTTTGGTTCCCTCATGGGTAGCTGCAATCATTGTATGCCGTGAATTAGCAGTTACTGGACTAAGATTAATAGCCGTTGAAAATGATGGTGAAGTGATTGCTGCAGCCTGGCCTGGAAAAATTAAGACTGCAAGTCAAATGATTTCAATTATCTTGTTACTAATGAATGATTTCATTACATTACCATTTAATATTGGATTAGGAACAATTATACTGTATATTTGTTTATTCTTTACAGTTTATTCAGGGATTGAATATTTTGTAAGAAGCAAAGATTTATTTTCTGATTCTTTTTAAATAAGTATAGTTTTTTACGTATTTAATATCGAAAGGTCGAAATAATAATGAATATTGATTATTCAATCATTAAAAGTCTTATTAAAGATAATATATCGATTACAGCCGCCGAAAGTTTAACTGCAGGCATGTTTCAATCCATTTTAGGAAACGTATCAGGAGTATCTGCTATTTTTCCTGGTGGATTTGTTACTTATTCTAATTCTGCCAAAGAGTTATTATTAGATATTCCAAACGATATTATTAATAAAAATGGAGTTGTGTCTGATAAAACTGCAATTTGGATGGCTAAGCAATCTAAGACAAAAATGCATACTAACATTGGAGTTTCTTTCACAGGGGTAGCAGGTCCTGATTCCTTAGAAAATAATCCTGCGGGAACCGTTTTTATAGGAATAGATTTTTTAGACCAATTACCTTATGCTCAAGAGTTTCACTTTGATGGAAATCGTAATGATGTAAGGGTTAAATCTGTGAATGCTGCCCTGAAAATGATTGCAGATGAGTATAATAAATAGTACGAACATTTGTTCCTTTTTTACTTGCTTTTTTTAATATAGATTAGTATAGTATAAATATTGAATATTTAGGAATGAAGTATTTTTTAAGGAGGTCATTGAATGGCTGATGAACGTAAAGCCGCTCTAGATGGTGCTTTAAAACGAATTGAAAAAGAATTCGGTAAAGGATCCATTATGAGAATGGGGGATCGTGGAGACACTAGAATTTCAACAATTCCAACTGGTTCACTTGCATTAGATAATGCGCTTGGAGTGGGTGGATTCCCTCGTGGAAGAATTGTGGAAATTTATGGCCCAGAAAGTTCCGGTAAAACAACACTTGCATTACAAGCAGTCGCTGAAGTTCAAAAACAAGGCGGAACTGCAGCATATATTGATGCTGAAAATGCGCTAGATCCAGTTTATGCTACTAACTTAGGTGTTAATATTGATGAATTATTATTATCACAACCTGATACTGGTGAACAAGGTCTTCAAATTTGTGATGCTTTAGTTTCCAGTGGTGCCGTTGATATAGTAGTAGTTGATTCTGTTGCTGCATTAGTACCACGTGCAGAAATTGAAGGTGAAATGGGTGATGCCCATGTTGGACTACAAGCTCGTTTAATGTCACAAGCCCTTAGAAAATTATCTGGATCTATTAATAAGACTAAAACTATTGCTCTATTTATTAATCAAATTAGAGAAAAAGTTGGAGTTATGTTTGGTAATCCTGAAACTACCCCTGGTGGACGTGCTCTAAAATTCTATTCAACTATTCGATTAGACATTAGAAGAGCAGAACAAATTAAGAATGGTACTGATGTTATAGGTAATCGTACCAAGATTAAGGTTGCTAAAAATAAGGTAGCTCCTCCATTTAAACGTGTTGAAGTTGATATTATGTATGGTAAAGGTATTTCTCAAACCGGTGAATTGGTAGACATGGCTGTTGATCAAGATATTATTAATAAGTCTGGTTCTTGGTATTCATATGGTGATGAACGTATCGGACAAGGTAGAGAAAATGCTAAGCAATACTTGGTCGATAATCCTGATAAAATGAGTGAAATTAATAAAAAAGTTCGTGTTGCTTATGGCATGGATGAAGATGACTCAAAAGAAGAATCTGATGATACTAAATCAGAAGACAATAAGCAAAAAGATAGTAAATAATCAATAAAAATAGAGTTATTTAGTTATAATGCTAAATAACTCTATTTTTTCGCTTAATATCGATGTTTATTAAAGTAGATATATTGACACTTTTATCAGTAAAATTTAAAATATAGTAGTACTTAAATAATTTAATTACACTTAAAATATAATTTAATTCATTTTTTGATGGTTTGGAGGTGTAACTTAATTTTATGAATTATATATTAATTGATATAATCCTCGTAATCATCGCTGTTGTTTTAGGTGCTTTTGTTGGTATGTTTTTACACAAAAACATAGTTGAAAAAAAATTGGCTATTGCTCACAAAAGTGCTAAAGACATCTTAGATAATGCTAAACGACAAGCAAAAACATCTTCTAAAGAAAAAATTCTTGAAGCTAAAGAGAAAAGTAATCAGTATCGTTCTAATATTGAAAAAGAAATTAAGCAAAGACGTCTAGAAGTACAGAGACAAGAAAATCGTTTAATTCAACGAGAAGATGCTTTAGATAGAAAAGATGATGCTTTCGATAAAAGAGAAGATTCTCTTAATAGAAGAGATGAAAAACTTAACGTTAATCAAAAGAAGTTGGAACAAAAACAGCAGGAAGCCGATAGATTGGTTGAACAACGCCAAACTGAATTGGAAAAAATATCCGCACTTTCTCAGGATGAAGCTAAGGACTTGATTATTAAAGAGACTAGTGATCAATTAGCAGATGAAAGGGCTAAAATGGTTAAAGATAGTTATAACGAAGCCCAAAAAGAATCAAGTAATAACGCTAAGAATCTTGTGATTGAAGCAATACAACAAAGTGCTGCTGATATTGTTTCTGAAACTACTGTTTCAGTGGTTACTTTACCAAGTGATGATATGAAAGGTCGTATTATCGGTAGAGAAGGTCGCAATATTCGTACATTTGAAACCCTTACTGGGATTGATTTAGTCATTGATGATACTCCAGAAGCGGTTGTATTGAGTGGATTTGATCCAATTAGACGTGAAGTTGCTAAAATGGCATTGGAAAAATTAATTAAAGATGGTCGTATTCATCCAGCTCGTATTGAGGAAATGGTGGATAAAAGTCGTCGTGAACTTGACGAAAAAATTCAAGAAATCGGTGAAGAAACTGTCTTCGACTTAGGAATTCATTCTATGAATCCTGAAATGATTGGAATGATTGGTAAATTACAATTCAAAATTTACTATGGCAGAAATGTATTGAGTCATTCAATCGAAGTCGCGAAATTATCTGGTGTATTAGCATCTGAACTGGGCGAAGACGTTGTTTTAGCAAAACGAGCAGGATTATTACACGAAATAGGTCGTTCTGTTAATAATGAAACTGAAGGTTCTCATATTGATATTGGAATTGATCTGGCTAAGAAATATCATGAAAGTCCCGCTATTATTGATTCAATTGCCAGTGATGACGAAAGTAGAAAACCTAAGTATATTATTTCAGAATTAGTAAGTATTGCTAATAAAATTGCAATTTCTAGACCGGGAGCTAAAAGCAAGTCCTTGGAAAGTTTCGTTCATCGTCTTGAAAGTCTTGAAAAGATTGGTGATAGTTTCGATCAAGTCAAAAAGAGCTATGCTATTCAAGCAGGTCGAGAAATTCGCATAATTGTTAAACCAGATAAATTATCTGATACTCAAGCAATTGTTTTAGCAAGAGATATTAAGAATAAAATTGAATCTGATATGGAGTATCCAGGACATATTAAGGTAACCATTATCAGAGAAGTAAGATCAATTGAATATGCAAAATAAAAAAAGGCCATTTGGCCTTTTTTATTTTTATTAAATCGGTGTAAAATTAATTATATATATAAATGAATTGAGGATAAATATGAAAATTTTATTTCTTGGTGATGTTGTCGGAAATATCGGAACGAAAATGATAAAACAATATCTACCAATCTTAAAAAGAGATTATAAACCACAGTTAACAATTGTTAATGGAGAAAATGCTACATCCTTTGGTCGTGGAATTAATCGAAAGGTTTATAAGGGCATTATGGATGCTGGAGCTGATGTAATTACTCTAGGTAATCATGCATGGAATAACGAAGAAATATTCGATTTTATAGATGAAACTAAAAAATTGGTGCGTCCTTTAAACTTTCCGGGTAAAGATGTTCCAGGAAATGGTTATACTATTATTAATGTCAATGGGAAAAAGGTTGCTGTAATTAATTTGCAAGGACGTATTTTTATGGATCCAATTGATGATCCATTTAGAATGATTGACGAATTAGTTAGTAAGTTACATTCACAAGTTGATAATATATTTGTTGATTTTCACGCTGAAACAACCAGCGAAAAGCAAGTTATGGCTATGTATTTAGACGGCAGAATTAGTGCAATGGTAGGTACTCATACTCATGTTCAAACTAATGATAATCGTGTTTTGAAAAAGGGAACTGCCTTTATGACTGATGCAGGTATGTGTGGACCCACAGATGGTGTTTTAGGGATGAAATATGAAAATATTATCCATCGCTTTTTAACACAACGTCCCACTAGATTTGAAGTCGAAGAAAACGGCGGTGGAATTGTTTCTGGTTGTATTATTGATATTGATAATCATATTATGAAGGCTAAATCTATAAAGAAAATATTAATTAGTCCAGATCATCCTTATCAAGGATAGGATTTTTAGTAAGGAAGGTATCTAATGGTAAAATCGGCGAAATTAACACCAATGATGGAACAATATCAAAAAGTTAAAGATCAATATAAAGATGCTTTTTTATTTTATCGTTTAGGTGACTTTTATGAAATGTTTAATGATGATGCAGTAAAAGGAGCACAAATATTGGAACTAACATTAACGGCTAGAAATAAAAATTCTAGTAATCCAATACCAATGTGTGGAATTCCTCATAAAGCGGTTGAATCTTATATCAATACTTTAGTAGATAAGGGTTATAAAGTAGCTATTTGTGAACAAATGGAAGATCCCAGAGTTGCCAAGGGAATGGTTAAACGAGCAGTGACACAATTATTAACCCCCGGAACAAAAACTGAAACTGGTGCTGAAAATGCTAAGAATAATAATTATTTAACTGCTTTAGAATACGATAAAGATAGTAAAAAATATGGTTTTGCTTATGCTGAACTTTCTACAGGTGAATTAAAAACTAGTGTTTTAAGTAATATTGACACTTTAATTAACGAAGTTATGAGTTTACAAACCAAAGAGATTATTGTTGATGATAATGTTGAAAAAGATGATATCAACACTTTTAATAAATTAGGTATTTTAGTGTCACATCAATCTGACATTGATATTGAAGATAATATGATTAATTTAACTGATAATTTGATTAATAATTTAGAAAAAAAGACATCCGAACTTTTAATTACTTATATTATCAAAACTCAAAAGCGTAGTTTATCTCATATGAAAGCGGCTGAATCTTATCGTCCCACTGAATTTTTAAAATTAGATCATAATTCACAATATAATTTAGAGTTGAATAAAAATATTCGTACCAATAAAAAATCTGGTAGTCTATTGTGGCTTTTAGATGAAACTAAAACTGCAATGGGTGGTCGTAAACTTAAAACATGGTTAGATCGTCCATTAATAGTTAAAAATCAAATTATTCAACGTCAAAATGCGGTTCAAGAATTACTAGATCATTATTATGAACGCAATGAAATTAGTGATATTTTGGTTAAAGTTTATGACTTAGAAAGATTAGCTGGAAAAGTGTCTTTTGGTTCTGTGAATGGTCGTGACTTGATTCAATTACAGTCTTCTTTGGAACAAATTCCTAAGTTAAGGTATGAAATAGCATCAATGGACGCTGCTTCTTTTAATAATATTTATGATTCCTTAGATCCAGTTGATGATGTTGCTAAAATGATTAATGATTCTATTATTGATGAACCACCAATTTCAGTTACTGATGGTGATTTGATTAAAGATGGATATAATAAAACTTTAGATGATTATCGTGATGCAATGAATAATGGTAAAAAATGGATAGCTGAGCTTGAAAATAAAGAGCGTAATGCAACAGGTATTAGTAACCTTAAAATTGGATATAACCATGTTTTTGGCTATTATATTGAAGTTTCTAAAGCTAATTTAAATAAGTTACCAGAAGATCGTTATGAGAGAAAACAAACTTTAACTAATGCTGAAAGATTTTCTACTCCAGAATTAAAAGAAAAAGAAAAATTAATTATTGAAGCGCAAGAAAAATCTAAAACATTAGAATATGCGATATTTAGTAAAGTACGTGAAAACGTAAAAAAATCAATTAAAAGATTACAAAAATTAGCAACTGCAGTATCAACCCTTGATGTGTTACAAAGTTTTGCAGTTATATCTGAAAAATATCGTTTAGTTAAGCCCTCTTTAAATGATAATCATGATTTAGAAATTATTGATGGCAGACATCCAGTAGTTGAGAAAGTTATGGGGCATCAATCATATGTGCCAAATAACGTAAAAATGGATCCTGATACTAATGTATTATTAATTACAGGTCCTAATATGTCTGGTAAAAGTACTTATATGCGTCAATTAGCATTAGCAGTTATCATGACTCAGATAGGATGCTTTGTTGCTGCTAAATCAGCTCAAATGCCAATTTTTGATAAAATATTCACTAGAATTGGTGCAGCTGATGATTTAATTTCTGGTGAAAGTACATTCATGGTGGAAATGAAAGAATCTAACGAGGCAATTCAAAATGCAACTGAAAATAGCCTGATTTTATTTGATGAAATTGGTCGTGGAACTGCTACCTATGATGGAATGGCATTAGCTCAATCAATAATTGAATATGTTCATAATAATATTCATGCCAAAACTCTATTTTCTACCCATTATCATGAGTTAACTGAACTAGAAACGACTTTACATCATTTAACCAATGTTCATGTTGGAGCCGTTGAAAAAAATGGTGAACTTGTATTCTTGCATAAAGTTAAAAAAGGTGCTGCTGATAAATCTTATGGAATTCACGTTGCCAAATTAGCAGGTTTACCTGATAAGTTATTATCACGTGCAGATAATATTTTGGAAACACTTGAAAATAAAGACGACGATAACGAGAAATTGATGAATATTCAGACCTCATCAGTTCCAAAAGATGAAACTAAAAATGATGAGGAAGAACATCAATTATCATTATTTAATGATGACAATCCTAAAAATAAGAAACAAAATGTTTCAAATCTTAAAATTATTAATGAAATTAAGCGTATGGATTTAATGTCTAAAACACCAATGGAAATTATGAACGCTGTTTATAAATGGAAACAAAAAATTGAAAAATAGGTGAATGGAGGGGATTATTTGTCAAAAATCCATGAATTAACGCCGGTGTTAGCTGATCAGATTGCTGCTGGTGAAGTGGTCGAAAGACCTGCTTCAGTAATTAAAGAATTAGTAGAAAATTCTATTGATGCAAAAAGCACGCAGATTGATATTAACGTTAAGGATGCTGGCTTAAAGAGTATGCAAGTAGTTGATGATGGTATAGGAATTGAAAATGATGATATTAAATTGGCTTTTAAGCGTCATGCCACCAGCAAGATTAATAATCCTCAAGATTTATTTAAAGTTCATTCATTAGGTTTTCGAGGTGAAGCATTGCCTTCTATTGCATCTGTTTCGGATGTTCAATTAAAAACTTCTACTGGGGATGAAGGTACTAAACTTCATATTAGAGGAAGTAAGATTGAATCTATTATGCCTTCTGAATCTAGAAGAGGGACTTCAATCAAAGTTAGTGATCTATTTTATAACACTCCGGCAAGATTAAAATACATGAAGTCGTTACAAACTGAATTATCTAAGATTACTGATATTGTTGATAGATTAGCAATTGGTCATCCTAATATTGCTTTTTCACTTGTTCATAATAATCGAGAATTAATTCGTACTTCTGGTCGCAATAATCTTCAACAAGTAATTGGCGATATTTATGGTGCTAGGAATTTAAAACGAATTATTAAAATAAATAATCAAGATGATGACTTTAAGATTAATGGCTATATTAGTTTGCCAGAATTAACTAGGGCATCTAGAAACTATGTCACCATTATTTTAAATGGCCGATATGTGAAAAATTATAATATTTTTAAAGCTTTAACTGATGGATACGGCTCTAAATTAATGGTTGGACGTTATCCTATTGTTACTCTAAACATCAATTTAGATCCAACTTTAGTTGATGTTAATGTTCATCCAACTAAACAAACTGTTCGTATTAGTAAGGAAGAACAATTATGCAATTTAATTTCTAAAACCGTTTATGATGCTATTTTTCCACAAAATTTGATTCCAGATGCGATGAATCGTGATCGAGCAGTTAAACCACATTATGAAACTAGTCAAATTCAAATGGATTTAAATAAAGCATCGACTCATCATCCAATAAGTAGTCTCGAAAATTTCAAAGATAATAACAAAGATTATGATTTAGACAATGCAATTGATGAATCAGTGAAATCAGATGTTGAAGCTAGTAATGTAGAAAACTCGATTATTATTAAAAATAAGGCCGATTTAAGTAGTTCTTCAGTAATTAATTTTAAAGAAAAATATGATAATGAATCAGAAACTTTACCATTTGGAGAAACTAAATCTGAATTAAATTATGATGATGTTAAAGTAACCCGTTTTCCTAATTTACGTTATATTGGCCAATTACACGGAACTTATTTAATTGCTGAGTCAGATAATGGAATGTACATTTTAGATCAGCATGCTGCCCAAGAAAGAATTAATTATGAAAAGTTTAGAACTGAAATTGGGGATGTTTCAGATGACCAACAAAACTTGTTAGTTCCAATAGTTCTTGATTATCCGGCATCAGATGCAATTATTATTAAACAAAAGATTGATGTTTTGCATAGTGTCGGAATTAATATTGAAGTTTTTGGTAAAAACAGCTTTGTGGTTAAACAACATCCAACTTGGATTAAGGGTTCTGACGAAGAAGAAACAATTCGATCAATGATTGATTGGGTTATTGAAAATAAAAAGATATCAGTTGCATCATTTCGCGCCAAAACTGCAATTATGATGAGTTGTAAACGTGCAATTAAAGCTAACCATCACCTTGATCGTAAGCAAGCAATTAATTTAATTGATAATTTATCAAAAGTTCAGAATCCATTTAATTGCCCTCATGGTAGACCAGTATTAGTTTCATTTTCTAACGCTGATATGGAAAGGATGTTTAAACGTATTCAAGATCCACATAAAAGCGAATAATTATTTAAAAGGATGTAAAAAATATGTATGAATATTTAAATGGAATCATAGCTGATGTAAAACCCGGATATGTTGTTATTGATGTTTCAGGAGTAGGGTATTTAGTGCATACTTCTGATCCTTATCGCTATTCTTCTGATGAGAAAAAAGTAGTTAAGATTTTTATTTATCAAGCAGTAAGTGATTCATCACAGACTTTATATGGATTTTATACTAGAGAAGAGAAAAGTATTTTTGAAAAATTACTAAGTGTTTCTGGCATTGGACCTAAGAATGCACTAGCAATTTTAGCTGGCAATGATCCTAAGTCCTTAGTGAAAGCAATTAATGAAGAAAACGTTACTTATTTAACTAAATTTCCTGGTGTTGGGAAGAAGACAGCCAAACAAATTATTTTAGACTTAAAAGGGAAGATTGATGATCTTGCACCATCGTTATTTGATGATGTGGATGAAGCTAAATCAATTGATACTAATGATTCAAATAATCAAGAATTAAGCGATGCATTACAGGCATTAGAAGCTTTAGGATATACACATCGTGATGTCGAAAAAGTTAAGAAGCAGTTGTCTAATGAACAATCCATGACCACTGATGAATACCTAAGTAGCGGACTAAAATTATTAACCCAATACTAAAAGGAGGAATACTAATATGGACGATAATCGAATTGTTTCTGGTGACAGTGCCAGTGATAATGAAGAATCAGTTGAAAAATCTCTACGCCCACAACATTTATCCGAATATATTGGTCAAGATGATTTAAAATCGGAACTATCTGTTTATATTAAAGCGGCTAAACAAAGAGAAGAATCATTAGATCATGTTTTACTTTATGGGCCTCCTGGATTAGGTAAGACGACTTTAGCAATGATTATTGCTAATGAAATGGATGTTGGTATTAAGACTACTAGTGGTCCTGCAATTGAAAAACCAGGTGATTTAGTAGCTTTGCTTAATGAATTACAACCAGGTGATATTTTATTTATTGATGAAATTCATCGATTACCTAAAATGGTTGAAGAAATGCTATATTCTGCAATGGAAGACTTTTATGTTGATATTGTTGTTGGTCAAGGACCAACGGCACATCCAGTTCATTTTCCATTACCACCATTTACTTTAGTTGGTGCTACAACTAGAGCAGGAATTTTATCAGCACCATTTCGTGATCGTTTTGGCATTGTAGAGCATATGAGATATTATGAAACTAAAGATTTAGAAGAGATTGTAAAACGTTCAGCTGATATTTTTAACGCTGAAATTGTTGCAAAAGGAGCTCATGAAATTGCTCGTCGTTCTAGAGGAACTCCTAGAATTGCTAATCGTTTACTAAAAAGAGTACGTGACTTTGCACAGGTATCTGATAAAGAAAATATTGATGTGGAAATTGTTGATCATTCTTTGAATATGCTAGGTGTTGATGACGAGGGACTAGATAGCACTGATATAAAATTATTGAAAACAATGATTGTATATTACAATGGTGGACCGGTAGGATTAAATACATTGGCTGCTAATATTGGTGAAGAAACTGATACAATTGCTGAAATGTATGAACCATATTTGTTACAAATTGGTTATTTAAAAAGGACAGCTCGTGGAAGAACAGTTACTGAAGCTGCATATAAACATTTAGATTATCCAATTAATAATAATTAATTTATGGTAGACTATTAATAGTAGTTCTGATAACCTATTATATAGAGATGTTATGAATTGAAAGAGTAGGTGAAAATAATGGGTAATTTCGCAGGATTTGGAATTATGATCGTCCTTTTTGCTGTTATGTATTTCTTGATTATTAGACCACAAAAGAAACAACAACAAAAGCATGCCGAAACTTTAAAGCAATTACAAAAAGGTGATCATGTTATTACAATTGGTCGCCTTCATGGTGTAGTTGATGATATCGATACTGAAAACAAGACTATTACATTAGATTGTGATGGTATTTATTTAGTATTTGATATGAACGCAGTTGCTAAGGTAACTGAACGTGTTAGTGAAACAACTTCAAATGATGATAAAAGTTCAGAAAATGAAACTGAAGCAAAATCAGAAAAAGAAGATTAATTCCAAAAGCAATTTTCAGGATAATGAAAGTTGCTTTTTTTATTTCTAATAATTTTATTTAAACATTTTAAGCGTGTGATATAATTATTAGATATATTAAGATAAGAAATAGATTGAAGGTCATTAGTTATAGTTATGCAAAAAATTTTAAAAGCATTTAATTTATCAACTGAAAAGAAAATTATTAAAGCCATTTGTGATTTTGATACGATTATCATTCATCGTCATCAAAGACCAGATCCAGATGCTTATGGATCTCAAATGGGATTAGCAAATATTATTAAAACGTCTTTTCCTAACAAAAAAGTTTATTGTGTGGGTAAACAATACCATGGATTTGATTGGTTAGGTAAGACTAATAATATTGACGATGATGTCTACGAAAATGCATTAGTAATTGTTTGTGATACTGCTAATCAACCTCGCGTTGATGATTCTCGTTATACTAAAGGTAAAATGATGATTAAAATTGATCACCATCCTAACGATGATCAATTTGGTGATATTATGTGGGTTAAACCAGAAGCATCAAGTACTTCTGAGCTTATTTATGATTTATATGATGCTTCTAAGAAACTAAAAATTAATGATGAAGCTGGCCGACTATTGTATGCAGGAATTGTTGGAGATACTGGCCGATTTAAATATCCTTCAACGTCTGCTAATACTTTTAGAGTAGCTTCTGAATTAGCAAAATTAAATTTTTCTACAACTGAAGTTAATAATATCGAATCTGAAATTGATATTCCATTGGCACGTTTATCAGCTTATGTATACGAAAATTTAAATATTAAAGATAGTGGAGCAGCTTACTTAATATTAAGCGATAAAGTCCTAGAACCATTTAATTTAGGGGATGAAAGTACTTCTGCGGTTGTTCCATTACCTGGAAATATTAAACAGGTTAGTTCATGGGCAATTTTTGTTCAACAAAAAGATAGCAGTTATCGCATTAGATTACGTTCTAAAGGACCATCAATTAATGAATTAGCTAAGAAATTCGGTGGCGGAGGTCATCCATTAGCAAGTGGAGCTGTTGCTAAAGATGATGACGAAATTAAGCAGGTCATCGAACAATTAGATACGTTAGTTGCTGATTATAAAGGAGATAAATAATGACAACTACTTTTAAGCAATACAATTTTAAGCCATTTATTATGAATGCCTTAGATGAATTAAATTTTAAAGAACCAACAAAAATACAAGAAAATATAATTCCCGAAATTATGAAAGGGAGAAGTGTAATTGGTCAATCTGCTACTGGTAGTGGTAAGACTCATGCCTTTTTATTGCCTATTTTTGAAGAAGTGAATCTTGATGAAAACAGTGTTCAAGCAGTAATCACTACGCCAAGTCGTGAATTGGCTTATCAAATTTATGAAAATGCTAAGCAATTAGCTAAACATAGTGATCAAGTCATTCATTTGGCCAATTATGTTGGTGGTACTGATAAAAAACGTCAGATTGAAAAATTGAAAAATGAACAACCACAAATTGTAATCGGGACTCCAGGAAGAGTTGCAGATTTAATTAAGGGTCAACATTTAGATGTTCATACTGCTAAAAGCTTAGTGATTGATGAAGCTGATATGACAATGGATTTAGGTTTCTTAAATGAGGTTGATACCATTGCTGCTAGTTTTGGTAAAGATGTTCAAATGATGGTATTTTCAGCTACTATTCCACAAAAATTACGTACATTTTTGAAGAAGTATATGACTAATCCATATATTGAAAATATTCCAAATACTTCTGTAATTAATCCTAATATTGATAATTTATTGATATCAACCAAAGGCGAAAATCGTAATGATTTAATTTATAAGTTAATTACGATGGGTGAACCATATTTAGTATTGATTTTTGCCAACACTAAAAAAAGAGTTGAAGAACTATATGAATATTTACGTAATCAAGGATTAAAAGTTGGAATGGTATCTGGGGCTCTGACTCCTCGTGAACGTAAGCGCATGATGAAGCAAATTCAAAATCTTGATTTTCAATTTGTAGTAGCTACGGATTTAGCTGCTCGTGGTATTGATATTGAAGGAGTATCGGATGTTATCAATGATGATATTCCTGAAGATTTAGAATACTTTATTCATCGTGTTGGTAGAACTGGTAGAAACAATATGTCCGGAACTGCTATTACTTTGTACGATCCTGATGAAGAAGATGAAATTGACGCTTTAGAAAAAATGGGGATTTCATTTAAACCCAAAGCTATCAAAGGTGGTCGTATTGTAGATACTTATGATCGTAATCGCCGTAAAGCTCATCGTCGTGGTCATGATAAACTTCAACCAAATATGATTGGTATGATTAAGAAGAAGAAACGTAATATTAAACCTGGTTATAAACGTAAGATTAAGAATGAATTAAAACGTAATGATGAAATGAATCGTCGAGTTGAACAACGAGAAGAAGGTCGTCGCAAACGTAAGTCAAGAAAGAATAGTTCTCAACGCTATAGATAATTATTGACACCATTTTTAACAAATTTTATAATCATATATGAGAATAACGAAGAGAATATGTTTATATTAAATAACTATTTAAGAGACATCTTGGTTGGTGCGAAAGGTGAGTTATTTTTATAAATGCTGTCTTTTTATGATGAATTTAATCGTTACTCAGCGTTATTGAGAATAAAGAGGTAAACGAAAACATCGTTGCAAGTAAAGTGGTACCGCGTGTAAGCGTCTTTACTGCAACGGTGTTTTTGTGCTTTTTGGAGGAAAATTATGAAAAACTTAAGTAGTAGTCAAATTAGAGCTATGTATTTAGACTTTTTTAAGCAACATGGTYATACTATTGAACCTAGTGCTTCATTAGTACCTAAAGATGATCCATCTTTATTATGGATTAATTCCGGTGTTGCTACTATGAAAAAATATTTTGATGGTAGCGTAGTTCCTAAAAATCATCGTTTGACTAGTTCACAAAAGAGTATCAGAACTAATGATATTGAAAATGTTGGTAAAACTGCCCGTCATCATACTTTGTTTGAAATGCTAGGTAATTTCTCAGTGGGTGATTATTTCAAAAAAGAAGCCATTAATTGGGCTTTTGAATTATTAACTTCACCAGATTGGTTTGGCTGGGATAAAGACAAATTATATATGACTGTTTACCCTAAGGATACTGATGCTAAAAAATATTGGGAAGCCGCTGGAGTTGCTCCAGATCATTTAATTGATATGGACGATAACTTTTGGGATATTGGTCAAGGACCTTCAGGCCCTGATACTGAAGTTTTTTATGATCGAGGACCTGAACATGATGATTTAAAACCAGATGACCCAGAAAACTATCCTGGTGGTGAAAATGAACGCTACCTGGAAGTATGGAATATTGTATTTTCACAGTTTAACCATAAACCTGATGATACTTATGAACCTCTACCAAGAAAAAACATTGATACTGGGATGGGGTTAGAACGTGTAACTTCTATTTTTCAAAATGCACCAACTAACTTTGAAACTGATTTATTTTTACCAATTATTCATAAAACTGAAGAATTTAGTAATAATAAAAAATATGGATCAGATGATCAAGATGATGTTGACTTTAAGATCATTGCTGATCATGCACGTGCGATTACATTTGCTATTGGCGATGGTGCACTTCCATCTAATGTTGGTCGCGGCTATGTTATTAGAAGATTAATTAGAAGAGCAATTGTTTCAGGACATCGATTAGGAATTGAAAAAGATTTCTTATACAAATTAGTACCAATCGTTGGTGAAATAATGAAATCTTATTATCCAGAAGTGCTAGAACAAAAGGATTACTTAGCAAAAGTTATTCATTCTGAAGAGAAACGCTTTAATGAAACATTATCTGATGGTTTAGACTTATTAAATAATCTTCTAGATGGATTAAAAGAATCTGACAATAAAATTGTTAGTGGAAAAGATGCATTTAAACTTTACGATACTTATGGTTTCCCATTAGAAATGACCAGAGAATATCTAAATGATGAAGGCTATTCTGTTGACGAAGATGGCTTTAAATCTGAAATGCAAAAGCAAAAAGATCGAGCACGTAATGCACGTGGAGATAAGAAATCAATGGGTGTTCAACGTGATTTATTACTTGAAATTAAGACTTCAAGTAAATATGTTGGATATAATCAATTAAGTGTTGCCAATGCTAAATTACTTGATATTATCGTTAACGAAAAATTAGTTGATTCAGTTGATAAAGGCATTGCTGAATTTATTTTTGATAAAACTCCATTTTATGCTGAAATGGGTGGACAAGTTGCTGATCAAGGTGTAATTAAAGATGCCAATGGTGATATTTGTGCTAAGGTAACTGATGTTCAAAATGCGCCTAATGGACAGAATTTACACACTGTTGAAGTCCTAAAGCCTATGAATAAAAATGATAGTTATTCATTAGATGTTGATCGTCATTTCCACAGTAAAGTTGAGAAAAATCATACTGCCACTCATTTGTTAGATCAATCATTAAGAAATATATTAGGAAACCATACTCAACAAGCTGGATCTTTAGTTGAACCTAATTACCTAAGATTTGATTTTACTCATTTTGGTTCAGTTACTGAAGATGATTTAAATAAAGTTGAAGAACTAGTTAATGAACAAATCTTTAAGGAATTACCTGTTAATACTGTTGAAACTGACCAAGAAAATGGTAAAAAAATGGGAGCAATTGCCTTATTTGATAATAAATATGGCGATAAAGTAAGAGTTGTTAGTGCTGGTGATTTTTCTGTAGAATTTTGCGGTGGAAATCATGTTAAAAATACTAATGAATTGGGCTTGTTTAAGATTACTTCTGAATCTGGTGTTGGTGCTGGAGTAAGAAGAATTGAAGCCGTTACTTCTGGTGATGCTTTTAAATATTTGAACAATGAAGAAAATATTTTGAAACAAATTGCTATTAATACTAAGACCAATAAACTTGAAGAAGTTCCAAATAGAATAAATCAACTACAAGAAGAAATTAAAGAATTGCAACAAAAACAAGAAACTTTAGAAACTAAAATGGCCAACCAACAAGCAGATTCTGTATTTGAAAATGTACAAAATGCTGGCAATCTAAAGGTGATTACAGGTGTATTAAAAGTTTCTGGTATGGGTCAATTAAGACAGTTAGCTGATACTTGGCGTAATAAAAATCTCTCAGATGTGTTAGTATTAGGTACAAGCATTAAGGGTAAAGCTAATTTAATTGTTGCCGTTAGTGATGATCAGGTTAAAGCTGGTATCAAAGCTGGAGATTTGATTAAAGCTATTTCTAGTGAAATTAATGGTGGCGGTGGTGGCCGTCCTAATTTAGCACAAGCCGGTGGATCTAACCCAGAAGGACTTGCTAAGGCTATGGATGCTGCCATTGAATGGTTACAAAAATTATAATATTTTATAATTAATGTTTTATTGAAATTATGTTATCTTACATCATAGATATAGAGGTGTTTTGGAATGAGTGCTTCAGATAAAACAATGTATTTTGATTTAAATAATAATACTCCTAAGGATGTTCATGATACTTTATTGTTAGTATATAAATCTTTGGAAGAAAAGGGGTATGATCCATATAATCAAATTGTAGGATATCTTATCTCAGGAGATCCCGCATATATTCCTCGTTTTAATGATGCAAGGAATCTAATTCGTCGTTATGAAAGAGACGAAATTATTGAAGAATTAGTTCGTTTCTATTTGGTTAAGAATAACAGTGAGGATAAATAGTTTATGAGATTAATGGGAATGGACGTTGGTTCTAGAACCGTTGGAATTTCTGTTAGTGATTTATTGGGATGGACAGCTCAAGGAGTTGAAATCATTCCGATTAAAGAAGAAGAAGAGGAATTTGGTTTGGATCGCGTTGATCAATTAGTTGAAAAATATGGTGTACAAGGATTTGTGCTCGGATTACCCAAAAATATGAATAACACTTCCGGACCTAGAGTTGATGCATCAAAGCACTATGGTGAACTGTTAAAAGAAAAATTTGGCTTACCAGTTGATTTTGAAGATGAAAGATTAACTACTGTTGAAGCAGAACGGATGTTAATTGAGAAAGCTGATACTTCTAGAAAAGGTCGTAAAAAGGTCATTGATAAGATTGCTTCTGAATTAATTTTGCAGACTTATTTAGATCGCAAGGGTAAACTAACAAATATATAGAGAGAAGGCTTATTAATGAATAACGAAGAACAAACACAACAAATTACAATGGTTGACGAAAATGGAAATGAAGAATTATATGATGTTTTATTCACTTTCCAATCAGAAGATTATGGAAAATCGTATATTTTACTTTATCCAGTTGGTAAATCAGATGACGATGAAGTAAACATTGAAGCTTATGTATTACCAGATGATGATGATCCTACTGATCCTCAAGGTGGAGATTTAAGAACCATTGATTCTGATGAAGAATGGGATATGGTTGAATCTGTCTTGAACACATTTTTAGCTAAAGATGATGACAAAAAAGAATAATTATTATTCATTAAAGGGGTGTCTTATAAGACGCTCTTTTTTTATGCATAACTGTTTTAAATTTATTTTTATGCTAAAATAGTGATTGAATAATCAGGAGGTTTGTGTAACATGACTAGTGCAAATCAGCGCTTTAAAGCAAAAATAGACAATAAAACATATACATTTGTAGGTAAAAGTTCAGTTGAACATATGGAAACAGTTACTGAATTAATGAATGAACAATTAAATCAATTAAAAGAATTATCACCTGATATAGATAAGGCTGATGCTGCAATATTATTGGCATTCAACGCTTTTTCGGAGCAGGTAAAATTGCAAAATAAGATTAATCAATTAGAAAAAAAGGACTATAAAGAATAATGTTATTTACAATTATTATATCTTTAATACTTATTTTTAGTATTTACATTGGATATAAAAAAGGACTAGCACAAGAAATAATCAGAATTATTGGATTCTTAGCTACTTTATTATTATCGTTGCTTTATTCAAGAGATTTGAGTGATATTTTATTTTCCCATACTAATATTATTAGTAATCATCTATTATGTAATAGTATTAGTTTTTTAATATTATTTATTATTCTTTCTGTAGTTGTGAGATTTATTATGAGAATAATAAACCATGTAACTTCTATTCCAGTTATTCATGAATTAAATTCCTTTGGTGGAGCTCTTATTAGTTTTATAATTTCATATTTTATGATTTTTTTAATTTTAAATATTATACTAGTTCTGCCCGAGAACAATATAAAAAAACAATATTATGATTCTAAGGTAGCTACTTTTATTGTTAATAAAACACCATTGTTATCACATGATTTATATAAGAAATGGTTAAGATAAGGAGGTATTATGCCAATATGGATACTAAAGTTTTTGATACTTTAGAATACAATAAAATAAAAAATAAAATTTATGAGTATTTAACTACTAAAAATGGTAAAAATGAATTATCTTCGTTGGTTCCAACTAACAACGATAAGTCTATTAATCTTTGGTTGGATGAAACTGACGATGGAATGCATGTTTTACGTTTAGATAAAGAAATATCGATTCCTAAATTGGATGATATAACTCCATATATGAAGAGATTAAAAATTGATGCTACTTTAAATGGCAGTGAACTATCTAAAATTAATAAAGTTTTAAAATCTGCTAATGCTTTAGTATCTTTTTTTGATAAAATGTATGAAGAACATGTTTCTTTTAAGAGACTTTATGATATTGTTGATGAATTTCAAACTATACCCACTATTTCGAAACAATTATCTTTGTCAATTGATGATGAAGGAAACATATTAAGCTCTGCATCTAAAGAGTTAAATGGTATTCGTAAAAGAATTGATAAAGTAAAAACAGACATTCGTAATATTATGAATGGGTACACCAAAAAACAAGCCAAATATTTAACTGAACCAATAGTAACTATTCGTGAAGATCGCATGGTTATTCCGGTTAAAGCTGAATATAAAAATAAGTTTGGTGGAATAGTTCATGATCGTAGTTCTTCCGGACAAACTTTATACGTAGAGCCTAGTTCTGTAATTGGCTTAAATAATGAACTTAGACAAAATCAGATTGCTGAAAGACAAGAAGAAAGACGTATTTTAATTGAATTATCGGACTTAATTAGACCATATCAATGGGAAATAATTAATAACTCTAAAATTTTAGGTCATTTAGATTTCATAAATGCTAAAGCTAAGTATGCTCGTAAGATGAAAGCAACTAAGCCATTAGTTTCTACAGACAATAGAGTTAATTTAAAGCAAGCTAGACATCCACTAATTGATCAAGATAAAGTGGTTGCTAATGATTTAAAAATTGGTGAAGATAACCGTGCAATTGTTATTACTGGACCTAATACTGGTGGTAAGACTATTACTATTAAGACTTTAGGTGTTTTACAATTAATGGGACAGTCTGGTTTATTTATCACTGCTAATGAAGAATCAACAATTGGTGTTTTTGATAATGTTTTTGCTGACATTGGTGACGAACAGTCTATTGAACAAAATTTAAGTACTTTTTCATCACATATGGATAACATTGTCGATATTTTAAATAATCTTACTAGCAAGAGCTTGGTTTTACTTGACGAATTAGGTGCAGGTACTGATCCTAAAGAAGGTGCGGCACTTGCGATGTCTATTTTAGATAAAATTGGTGAAGTTAATTCTGAAGTTGTTGCAACTACTCATTATCCCGAATTGAAGGTTTATGCTTACAATCGTGTAAAAACTACTAATGCTTCAATGGAATTTGATGTTGATACTTTGCAACCAACATATCATTTATTAATGGGAATACCTGGTCAAAGTAATGGACTGAATATTGCAGAACGTTTGGGATTATCAGATCAGATTATTAATGAAGCTCGTTCACTAACCAATCAAGATAGTCAAGATTTAAACAATATGATTGTTGAACTAACTGATCAGACTAAACAAGCTCGAGAAAATGCTGAATATTTGAGAACACAGCTAGCTGATGCCACTAAATTGCATGCAGAATTGAGCGATAAATTTAGTAAGTATCAAAATCAAAAAGAACGTCTTGTTACTGAAGCTAAAGAAAAGGCTAATGAAATTGCTAAAAAGGCTAAAAATAAGGCTGATCATATTATTGCAGAATTACACAAAAAACAAGATCAGATTGGTAAAGTTTCAGTTAAAGAAAATGAATTAATTAACGCTAAGGGTGAATTAAATTCATTGAGACATGATATTAGTTTATCTAATAATAAAGTATTAAAGAAAGAAAAAGCTAAGCATGATTTTCACAAAGGTGATGATGTACTAGTTAAATCTTATGGCCAACGTGGGGTATTAATGAGTAAAATGGGTAACCATAGTTGGGAAGTACAACTTGGTATTTTAAAGATGAAAATTGATGATACTGATTTGGAAAAGGTTAAGCCCGAAAAAGAAAACAATTTTACTACGCGTGTAAAAAGGTCTGGTTCATCTGGATTATCGACTACCCTTGATTTAAGAGGTCACCGTTATGAAAATGCAATGCATGAAGTAGATCAATATCTGGATTCAGCTGTATTAGCTGGCTATCCTTCCATTACTATTATTCATGGTAAAGGAACTGGAGCATTACGTAAGGGTGTAACTAATTTATTAAAACGTGATCGCAGAGTCTCTGACTTTGGATATTCTGCGCCTAATGCTGGTGGAGATGGATCTACGATTGTTAAGCTAAGATAATATATCGTATAAGACATATTATTTGCAATCTTATATTAAAATGATACACTTACTTTTAGTAAATACGAAGGAGGTTATTAATATGGTTTCCGAAACTACAGATAAGACTTTTGAAAAAGATACTTCTGATGGTGTTACTTTAACTGATTTTTGGGCAACTTGGTGTGGTCCTTGCCGTATGCAATCACCTGTTGTTGAACAATTGTCAGAAGATATGGGGGACAAAGTTACCTTTAATAAAATGGATGTTGACCAAAATCCTGAAACCCCTCAAAAGTTTGGGATTATGAGTATACCTACTTTACTAGTTAAAAAAGATGGCAAAGTTGTTGATAGTATCGTTGGCTATCACAGCAAAGAACAATTAGCTAAAATTTTAAATCAATATCTATAAGTAACAAAAAAGACAACTTGTTTTATTACAAGTTGTCTTTTTTTAATTTGAATATAAATCAAAATTTGAAATATCATCAGAATCATTAGTAGGACTTTTTGGATCCATATGTACTCTAATTGTTACTTTACCATTTTTTTCTTCTTTGGGATTCATTTCAGCTTCTGCAATGACTCCCATTTGTTGTTGTGCAATTTGAGCTAAAATGCCTGCTTCAAACATAAAATCAGCATCAGCTGAAGATTCAAGTCTAGCTTTAACTATTTCTCCATTTAAGGTCCATTTTATTTCATGTTTATTTTCTGAAATAATTGATAACTCGCCTAAGCCGGATTGCTTAAAAAATAAACTAACATCTAAAGCATCTCTAAGTGGAAATTTTCGTGCAATTTTTTTTCCAGCCCAATAAAGGATACTATGATCATCAGTACCTAACAAATCCTTTATCAATATATCTCTTAATAATTCTTGTCCCCAATATTGACTAGTAGATTTATTACCCATGATTTTTTTATAAAGATTATTATTCATACTTACTAACCTCAATTCCTTTTGTCATTTTTCATTATATTATAATTTATCATTGATTTGTATATTTTATCCAATAAAATTTGGAATGTGTTGCTAAATATCGTTGCTAGGTTGCTCAAAACTTAAAAAAGGATGATAATATATATTTAAACACTTTTTGAAAGAAGGTTAAGTAATTGGATAAACGTGCAATTGGTTTTATGGATTCAGGTGTTGGGGGACTCACTGTTGCTAAGGAAGCTATTAAACAATTTCCCAATGAAAATATTATTTACTTTGGGGATGAAGCTAGATTACCATATGGTGAAAAAAGTCCTGAAGAAATAAAAAAATTCGCTCAACAAATTTCCGATTTCTTGATTGATAAGGGAATTAAAATTTTAGTTATTGCATGTAACACTGCTACTGCTCATGCACTATCCTTATTAAAAGATATCTTAGATATTCCAGTTATAGGTGTAATTTATCCTGGTAGTTTAGCTGCAGTTAATATTTCTAAAGAAAAACGTATAGGTGTAATTGCTACTAATGGAACCATAAAAAGTAAAGCTTATGAAAAAACTATTAGCTCGATTAATAATAATGTTAAAATTTTTAGCCTAGGTTGTCCTAGATTTATTCCAATGGTTGAAGATGGACATTATAAGAGTCAAGAAGATCAGAAATTAGTAACCCAAGATTTAGTACCTATTATAAAAGATAATGTTGATACTTTAGTAATGGGATGTACCCATTATCCAATTATGCGTAAATTAATTCAAAATGCTATGGGTGCTGATGTTAGATTAGTCGATCCAGGAATTGCTGTAATTAAAGACATTAAGCAAACAATTGATGAATTAAACTTAAAAAACAGTTTATCTCATACTAGAACATTAAGATTTTATACTACTGGTTCTGTTGAAAAATTCCGCTTCGTAGCAGAAGAATGGTTAGACCGAGATATTGATATTAAAAAAGTTTCTTTGAAAACATTGGAGGGATATTAATGTTAAATACGATTGTAATTGCTACTAATAATGAAAATAAGGCTATTGAATTTAGAAATATGTTTGCATCTAAACATATTAATTTTAAGACCTTAAAAGACTTTTCAGAAATAGGCACTATTAAGGAAGATGGTAATTCTTTTGAAGAGAATGCTACTATTAAGGCACAAGCTGTTCATAAGATGACAAATTTACCAGTCCTTGCTGATGATTCGGGATTACAAGTTCATGCTATTAATGATGAACCTGGCATTTATTCAGCTAGATATGCTGGTGATCATGATGATTCTGCTAACAATAAAAAGCTACTAAACAAATTATCAGGTAAAAAGAATCGAAGTGCTACTTTTAAAACCTGCCTGGTTTTGATTAAACATGATGGTAAAAAATTAGTTGTTAATGGAGAATTGAACGGTACTATTTTGGAAAAATCCAGGGGAGACAATGGCTTTGGCTATGATCCCTTATTTTATGTACCTAGTATGAAAAAGACGTTAGCGCAAATGAATAGAACAGAAAAAAATAAGATTAGTCATCGTGGTAATGCAATGAAAAAATTGTTCAATGAATTTGATAATTGGTGGCTCAACTAAATGTTAACTAATTGTAAAATTTTTACGAAAATGCTATTCTAAAAGCATAGTATAAATAAGGGGGAGGAATTGTATGACAATAGGAGCTCTAGCTGGTTTAATTGCTGCAATTGCATTTTTAATATTAGCTGTAAGTGCTGCGTTTGTTTTAATTAAACTTTCAAAAACCGTTGATGAGGTTAATAAGAATATTAACTCAATTTCTCAAGATGTTAATGTTTTGTCTAAGCAAACTGAAGAAATTATGATCAGTTCTAATTCTATGATTAAAGATTTAAATGAAAAAGTTAATACATTAGATCCTGTATATCAAGCTGCTGCTGATGTTGGTCAAAGTGTTTCTGATTTAAATAGTGCTACTCAAAGCTTAACAAAGAAATTTCAAGAGAGAAATAAACCTTCTTTTCTTGAAAAGCTAGCAGGTATAGGCTTTAAAGTATTTAGAAAATAAGGAGAGTGTTTTTTATGAAAAAAGCAGGATTATTTTTTATGGGACTAACTGCTGGAGCTGCGGCAGCTGCTTATGTTGCTTATCGTAAATTAGATGACGACAAAGCCAAAAAAATAGTAGATACTACTAAAGATGCAGCTAATAGTTTGAAAGATCGTGCATTAGACTATGCGTTTTATGCTATGGATTCGGTAGATGATGCTAAACAATCATTACAATCTAAGACTTCAGATGCTACATCTAAAATTAAAGATGCTGCAGGCAAGGCTAATGATAACGTAATGAATAAGGCTCAATACTACTATGACGAAGGTAGTACTCAATTTCATAAAGCTGCTAATAATTTAAGAGAAAAATCTAAGGATATCAATAATAAAAATAATGATGATAACGAAGATGTTGTCGTAGATCCTGATTTTTTAAAAAAAGATAGTGACAAGTAATTGAACAAAAAAGACTTAGAATTAATTAAAATGATTAATCCTAAGTCTTTTTTGCTTACTTGTTATTTTTATTTTAATCTGCTATATTTATACAATAAATGAAAGCGCTATAAAACTTTCTATTATTTGTTTAGAAAGGATTAAAATATGAATAAGCAAAATATAACTATTTATGATGTTGCTAGGGAATCTAAAGTTTCAATGGCAACAGTTTCAAGAGTTTTAAATGGTAATTCTAATGTTAGACCTGCTACAAAAAATAAGGTAATGAATGTAATCAATAAGATGGAATATCGTCCTAATGCTGTAGCCAGAGGATTAGCTAGCAAAAAGACTACAACTGTGGGAGTTATTATTCCTGATGTTACTGATGAATATTTTGCATCTTTAGCCAGAGGTATAGATGACATCGCTTCTATGTATAAATATAATATTATTTTAGCCAACTCAGACGATGATTCATCTAAACAAGTTAAAGTTTTGAATAATCTATTGAGTAAGCAAGTTGATGGGATTATTTTTATGGGAAATGAGATTAATGATAAATTACGCCAAGAATTTAAAAATTCTAATGTTCATATAGTACTAGCTGGATCTGTAGATGAAATTAATTCTGTGCCTAGCGTCAATATTGATTATATTTCTGCTGTTAAAACTGAGACTAATAAATTAATTAACAATGGTAATAAAAAAATTGCTTTTATTTCTGGTTCTTTAAATCAGCCAATTAATTTAGATTATCGATTAGTGGGATATAAAAAGGCCCTACAAGAAAATAATTATGTATTTGATAAGTCGTTGGTATTTTCGACAAATGGTAATTATCAATCCAGTTATAATTTAGTTAATAGTATTTTATCTAAAAACATAACAGCAGCAGTTGTTACTAATGATGAATTGGCTGCAGGTTTACTAAACGGTTTAACGGACTTGAATATTAAAGTACCAGATGACTTCGAAATATTTACTAGTAACGATACCAAAATATCAAGACTTGTAAGACCTCAATTATCATCAATAACTCATCCATTATACGATGTGGGAGCTGTTGCGATGAGATTACTTACTAAAATAATGAATAATGAAGATGTTGATAAAAAACAAATTCTTTTAAATTATGATATTGTTGAAAGACAATCAACAAAATAGTAATGTACTTGATTATTAATATTCGCATTGATATAATTAATATGTTTGTAAAATGAAGAATTTGAATTAAACGAGAGGAGTGCTGAGATCATGTCAGGACATTCAAAATGGCATAACATACAAGGTCGTAAAGGTGCCCAAGATAAAAAACGTGGTAAAATTTTCCAAAAAATTTCACGTGATTTATACCAAGCAGCTAAAGCAGGGGGTGCAGAAATAGATGGTAACCCTCAATTACGTTTAGTTATTGATAAGGCACATGCTGCTAACATGCCTAAAGACAATATCCAACGTGCACTAGATAAAGCAACTGGTGTTGGTGGAGCTAATTATGAAGAAATAACTTATGAAGGATACGGACCAGCTGGTACAGCTGTTATGGTTTCTTGTTTAACAGATAATAAGAACCGTACTGCTGCAGCTATTCGTTCTGCATTCACTCATCATGGTGGATCTCTAGGTTCTAATGGTTCTGTTTCATATATGTTTGATCGTAAAGGTTACATTGTAATTTTACGTGATGACTTAAATGTTGATGAAGATGATATGTTAATGGATGCATTGGATGCTGGTGCAGACGATATGAAGGCTAGCGATGAAAAATTTGAAATTTTTGTTAATCCTTCAGATTTAAATGCTGTTCGTGATGAATTACAAAAGAAATATACACTAGATACTGCCGAAGTAACAATGTTCCCACAAACTGTTACTGAAGTTCCTAGTGATAAAGCATCACAATATACTGGCTTAATTGACGAATTAGATGAAAATGACGATGTTCAAGATGTCTATGAAGCTGCTAAGTTACCAGAAGATGCTGAATAATTAAATAATGATTTAAGATGTGTAGTTATTCTATACATCTTTTTTTTTATAAAAAATACATACACTTTTTTGCGAATATATTAGTGGAGGATATTTATATGAAAATGAAGGAGTATTTTAATGACTTAATTAATCATGCCATTGATATTAAAGCAAGTGACATTTATATATTTCCAGCGGGGGACAATTTTAATATTAAAATGCATACGAATGTAAGAATATTAGAACATTCAGTGATAGATAGCTCTTTTTCTAAAACTTTGCTTAACTATTGTAAATATATATCGAATATGTCTATTAGTGAAAATAGAAGGCCACAAATAGGATCATTTGTATATAAATTAGATAGTCAAAAATATTATTTAAGATTTTCATCGGTTAGTAATTTTAGTAATAAAGAATCTATGGTAATTAGAATTATTTATAGTATAGAAGATTCTGATTTGAGTTATGCAGATTATAATAAGTTGATATCTCTAAAGAAAAGATTCTACAAAGGAGGGATGATTTTGTTTGCGGGTCCTACTGGTTCTGGCAAAACAACATCGGCTTATAAATTAGCTAAAAGCATTAGTTCTAAAAAAATTATAATGACAATCGAAGATCCAGTAGAAATAATTGAAGATGAATTTTTACAATTACAGGTAAATGATTCTGCTAATATGGGATATGATGAACTGATTAAAGTAGGGTTACGGCATCGACCAGACATATTTATCATTGGTGAAATAAGAGATGCTAGAACAGCTAATGCTGCAATAAGGGCCTCACTTTCGGGTCATTTAGTAATTAGTACCATTCATGCTAATAGTAAGAATGGAGTAATTAATCGTTTAAAACAATTAAACGTTGATTCATCAGATATAAATCATGCCATTAATACAGTTGTGTATCAGAAATTAGCGAACGATGAAGATGGAAATATGACTGCATATATGGATATAAATGAGGAGCAGTAAATTTTTGTTTAATATAAGACTAAAAGGACCAGAACAGCAGCTATTGTTTAAAACACTTAGTGAACTATTGGATTCGGGATTTAACCTTAAAGACTCATTAATTTTCATAAAACAAACAACAATTAAGGCAAATATCATTGATGATGTTTTATCAAAATTGGAACAAGGCTATCACTTTAGTTATAGTATTAGAAAATATATAGACGGTGAATTTTATAATCAAATATATATTAGCGAAAAGAATGGTAACTTGATTAGTTGTTTAAAAGAAATAAACAAATATATTTCTATCAAAAATAAACAACACAAAAAAATACGAGAAGTTTTAATGTATCCATTATTTTTAATATTAATGCTTTTAATGGCATTAATTGGTATCAATAAAGTAATTGTTCCACAGATAGATGCAATCGGTAGAGTTGAAAAATATGATTTAAGTTATTTATATTTTTTTATATTATTAATATTTGTGTTCTTATTGCTAATTTTTATTTATTATAGAAGTTTATCCTTTTTAAAAAGAAAAGAATTTTTAATTAAAATACCTTTTATTGGGAAAATATGTCAATATTATATGGGTTATTATTTGTCTTATAATTTATATTTAATGTTAAGCAATGGTATTGATATCAAGAATATATTATTTATAATGAATAGTTTCGATAAATCAACAATTATTTATTCATTAAGTAATGAAATAAAAAAAGAACTAGAAAATGGGATGAATTATACAAAACTTATACAAAAATATAATTTTATCCCTAAAGAATTTATTTTATTTTTGTCACAAGGTAATTCTAAAGAAAAAATAATTAACAATTTATTTATGTTTTCAAGACTTCAATTTGAAGACATGATTAATAAAAGTAATCGTTTGATTAACTTAGTTCAACCAATTTTATTTTTATTAATTGGTATCGGAATTATATTAGGATATTTATCAATTTTGATGCCCATTTATAACTCATTAAGGGGAATATAAACATGAAAATATGTAAAAAAAGATCTGGATTTACTTTAATTGAAATGACTATTGTATTATTCATTATTTCATTATTAATTTTAATAATTGTACCTAATTTAAACGGACAAAGGAAAAAGGCTGAATCTGTTCATAATAATGCAATGATATCTTTGGTTCAAAGTCAAATTGATGCTTATTTGATTGATAAGGGTGATGCTGATGTTACGTATCAATCTTTAAAGGACAATGATTATTTGAATTCATCACAAATTTCACGAGCAGAAAAACAGGGAATTAATATTGATAATAATAAAGCAATTAAAAAAGAGTAAGTTTGGATTTACTAATATCGAAATGATTATTGTATTAATGGTTACATCTTTGTTTGTAGGTATTACCATTTTTATTTATCCTAATATTAAAAATTATCAGCGTAATGATGAACAAAAATTTTGGAATTCTTTTAAATATCAATGGGATAGTATTGTTATGTCTACAAAAATTAACAAAAATGAAAAATCAAAAATAACAAGTACAATTATAGTAAATAAAAATAATGTTCATTTTATTTATTGGAATGGGGTTACTAAATCTATTAAGGTTCCTAATACTATGAGTATTTATGGTAATTCTTATATAATTGATATTAAAAATGGTGGATATGTTGCTCCTGCAACTTACCGTTGGCATTCTAATATGTTAAAGAAGGATTATATACAAACTTTTCAACTTGGGTGGGGTGTATATCATATTGAATAAAAATTTAGATGGGTTTGTGATTATTGATAGTTTAATTGCAATTATTTTAATTACTTTAGGTATATTATTTTATATTGAATGTGATCAATCTATTAATAATGGTATAAAACATGCCGAAAATCATTTGATTGAAAGTAGAAAAAAATATGAGAATAACCTTAAATAGAAGAGGCTTTACAGTGATAGAAAGTATCATGGGTTTATTAATGTTAAGTTTAATTGCTATGCTAATTAATACCACAACTTTGTATATTAATAATTCTGATAGACATCAAAGAAGTGAGATTATTAATTATCATGTTTTTTTAAGTACAATTGAATCTAGAAAGTTAAATTTAAGAGTTGTTAAAACAGATGATAATAATATAACCTTAATTAATCCATCAAATTATAAAGAATATAGGATTCAAACTTATAAAAATATGTTGAGACTTTCTGGAAATAAAAGCGGACATGTACCAATTTTAGAAAATGTTGCTTCAACATATTTTAGCATTCATAAAAATCATCTATTTATTAAATTAACATTTATTAACCATCAAGAATTTGAAAGTGAGACTTCTATTGAAAAAAATTAACCATAATGGCTCTGCTACAATGGTGGCATTAATATTTTTAACAGTTTTATCTATTATTTTATCAATTAAATTTTTAAATTATAATGCTGAAATAACTACAATTAATGAATTAATAAAAAATTATTAATATAAGTAATTATTTGTTTATCTTGAATTAATTAATAATAATCTGGTAGTATTAAACTTGTATTAAATCTTTTAAGGGAGTGAGAATACTGGCTGAGAAAGATACAGAAACTTTGTTTAATATATTGGACAAATCTACTGAAATATTGAAAAAAGAATTAGATGTTTCATATTTAGACGCCTTTATTGAAAACGGTGATAATATGATTAACAATAATACTGTTCATGTTGAAGATGATAAGCCTAATGAAGATATAGTTTCTAAATTAGAAAAGCTGTATAATGAAGTAGATTATAATTCTATGGATGCTGAGTCAATTAGAAAAGCTATTCAAATAGCGATGATTAAAGCAACTAAAGAAGATGCTGTTCAAGCAAATCATCAAATAACTCCCGATACAATTGCTTCAATTATGGGATATTTAATTATTAGATTATATAAAAATAAGTCTAATTTAAGTGTTCTTGATTTAGCTGTTGGAACTGGTAACTTATTAAGTACCGTTGTTAATCAGCTATCAGATGCACTTAAAACAAATATACATGGTATCGGTGTCGATAATGATGATTCTATGTTGGCTATTGCTAGTTTAAACTTTCAGATGCAAAATAAGATTGATGATGTTGAATTAATTCATCAAGATGCTGTAGATAACTTATTGGTTGATGATTCAGATTTAGTTATTTCTGATTTACCTGTTGGTTATTATCCAATTGATGAAAACACTAAGAATTACAAAACTAGATCTACTAATGGTCATTCATATGCCCACCATTTGTTAATTGAACAAGGGATGAATCATGTTAAACCAGGTGGATTTGGTGTTTTCTTAGTACCAAGTAATCTTTTTAATACGCCTGCAGCTAAGGAATTATTAAAATGGAATCAAGATAATGCATATATGCAAGGGTTATTAAACTTACCTAAAGAATTATTTACTAATGTTAAAGCCCAAAAAGCTATTTTAATTTTACAAAAGCATGGTAATGATGCTAAACAAGTTGATAAAATAATGTTAGGGGAATTTCCTTCTTTCAAAAATCCATCAGCTTTTCAAAAGTATTTAGCTGAAATTGTTGAATGGGAAGAAAATAAATTACTAAAATAAAACAAATTAAGGAGAACTGTTATGGGAAAGTCTATTGCTATTAATGCTGGAAGCTCCACATTAAAATTCAAATTATTTGAAATGCCTTCTGAGAAACTAATTTCAAGTGGTGCCATTGATCGTATTGGTTTAACTAAATCTGATGTTGCTATTAAATATGGTGATGGTAAGAAATTTCATAAAACTATGGATATTGAAAACCATGAAGAAGCTATTAAATTAGTTTTAGATAAACTACTAAGTTTAGATATCATTGACGATTACAATGAAATTACAGGTGTAGGTCATCGTGTTGTCGCTGGTGGTGAATTCTTTACTGATTCTGTTGTTATTACTGATGATGTTTTGAAAAAACTTGAAGAATTATCAGAATTAGCACCATTACATGAACCTGCAAATATTTTAGGTATTAAGGCATTCAAGAAGATCTTACCTAATGTAATTAGTGTTGCTGTTTTTGATACTTCATTCCATACTTCAATGCCAGAAGAAAATTATATGTATGCTTTACCATATAAATACTATCGTGAACATAAAGCTCGTAAATATGGGGCACATGGTACTAGCTACCGTTACGTTTCAAGTCGTGCTGCTGATATGCTTGGTAAACCACTAAAAGATTTAAAATTAGTTGTAATGCATTTAGGTGCTGGGGCCTCTATTTGTGCTATTGATCACGGGAAGTCACTTGATACCTCAATGGGCTTTACTCCAGTAACTGGTGTTATGATGGCAACTCGTTCAGGAGATGTTGATCCTTCATTACTTGCATATATTATGGAAAAAGAAGGCATTACTGATGTTAATGAAATGATTAACATTCTAAATAAGAAGTCTGGATTGTTAGGTGTTTCTGAAGTATCAGCTGATATGCGTGATTTGGAAGCTGTAAAAGCTGACAATCACCAAGCTGAATTAGCTCGTAATATGTACATGAATCGTATCATTAGATATGTTGGTCAATATGTTGCTGAAATGAATGGTGTAGATGCTATCGTATTTACTGCTGGTGTTGGTGAAAATGATATTGGTATTAGACAAGAAGTAGCTGACAAACTAAGTTATTTTGGTGTTGGTGTTGACCCAGAAAAGAACCATATTCGTGCTGTAGAAAGAGATATTAGTTCTGATGATTCATCAATTAAGACTTTGTTGATTCCAACTAATGAAGAATTAATGATTGTTAAAGATATTGAAAGACTACGTAAATAATTAATAAAAAAGAACTCATTTTGAACCGTCTTACAAAAGTTAGACATTTAAAACTAACTTTTGTAAGTCACACCATTTTGAGTTCTTTTTTTATTTCATTAATAGGTGAATAAAATTCATTTAAATTTTATAATCATGAAAAAATGTTGACAAAACAATATTTATAAAGTAAATTTGTTTTTAAATTACTTTTACTACAGTACCTTATAAATAATTATTATGTATAATTAAATTAGTAAAGGGAGTGCATAGAATTATGAAAGATACGCCCAACAAAGATAATGGACAATTATCTAAGGGATTAAAGAATCGTCATGTTCAGTTAATAGCTCTTGGGGGAACGATTGGAACAGGACTATTTTTAGGAGCTGGTGAATCAATTCAGTTTGCAGGTCCATCAATTGTTCTTGCTTATTTGATAGCTGGAGTAGCTGGATTCTTCATTATGAGATCTCTTGGAGAATTATTATTATCTGATGTTAATTGTCATTCATATATTGAATTTATTGATAAATATTTAGGTAAAAAAATAGGCTTCGTTGCAGGATGGACTTATTGGGCCTGTTGGATTTCAATTGCGATGGCCGAAATTACTGCTGCTGGTTTGTATGTGCATTTTTGGTTTCCAGGAATACCACAATGGGTAACAGGTTTATTTTTACTTATCGTATTATTTTTGGCTAACTCAATTAATGTTTCTGCTTTTGGTGAAACTGAATTTTGGTTTGCTTTAATAAAAGTGGTTGCAATCTTAGCATTAATAGCTACAGGTGTAGTTTTAGTCATAATGAATTACAAAACACCAGTAGGACATGCTAGTTTAAGCAACTTATTTGGAAACTCAATGTTTTCACATGGCTTTAGTGGTTTTCTTTTAAGCTTTCAAATGGTTATATTTAGTTTTGCAGGAATCGAAATGATTGGAATGACTGCTTCTGAAACTAATGATCCAGAAAAAGTAATCCCTAAAGCAATTAATGAAGTCCCATCTAGAATACTAATTTTCTATATTGGTTCATTAATAGCTTTAATGTGTATTTATCCATGGAATCATATTAATGCTGCTTCTAGTCCTTTTGTACAAGTATTTCAAAATATAGGGGTTGGTTCTGCCGCCGCAATTATTAATTTTGTTGTACTGACAGCTGCTGTTTCAGCATGTAATTCTGCTATTTTTACAACAGGAAGAATGATTTATTCATTAACATATGGATCTAAAAAGCCTTTAGGAAAGCAATTAGGATCTTTAAATAAACATCAAATTCCTTCTAAAGGTATTTTATTTTCTATTGTAATAATTACACTTTCATTAATTTTAAATGCTTATATGCCTGATGGTGTATTTCAACTAGTTTCTAGTATTGCTACTACATGTTTCTTATTTATTTGGGGATTGATTGTTTTAGCCCATTTAAAATATCGTAAAGTAGTTTCAAGTAAAAATGAAACTAACAAATTAACTTTTAAGATGCCATTTTTCCCTTATTCTAATTATTTTGTTTTAGGATTCTTGGTTTTTGTAGCAATTGTGATGTTATTTAGAATGAATACTTTATTTGCACTGGTTGGTTCAATAATTTGGATTATAGCACTATACATTATAAAATCATTAACAGATGAAGTTCATCAAAAAAGATAATTCCAAACTTGGAGTTATCTTTTTATTTTGCAATTTATATTTTTACGGTTATTGTTGTAATATATAGTTAGTTAATATTGAAAGGGAGTAATTATATTCAGTACTTTATTTCTGATACGCATTTTTTTGATAAACACATGTTAGGTATTGATGACTTTGCTCCAAGACCTTTTTTCTTTGTTGATGATATGAATAATAAAATTATTGATAATTGGAATAGTAAAGTTCAAATTAATGATACGGTATACCACTTAGGTGATATTGCTGTACATCATATAAAGCCAGCAAAGAAAGCCTATGAAGCAATCTTTAATATTTTGAAAAAATTGCATGGTAATTTAATTTTAATTAAAGGCAATCATGATAGTCGCGATTTATTTAAGTTTTTAAGTAATCATAACTATTATATTAATGGAAAACTGAAATTTGAATTTCATGATGTTGGTGTATTAATAAAGATGAACCATTGTCAGTACTATATGACTCATTATCCAATGATGATGGGTAAGGTTGAAAAAATTATTAATCTCCATGGCCATATTCATCATTATTCGGTGCCAATTAAAGATAATTTAAACGTAGGTGTAGATTCTCCAGAACTAGACTATTTAAAAACAAAACCATCTTTTGGTGCTCCATTATCTGAATCTGAAGTACAGGAGATGGTTTTGGGTAAGAATATTGACTTTGCGAAAAGACATTGATTAGGAGGTAAGTGAATTGTTAGATAAAATTGCTATTTTGCATACAAACGATTTACATTCTCATTTTGAAAATTGGCCTAAAATTGTTAGATATTTGGCCTCAGAAAAACATAAGTTAGAAAACCAAGGCTATTTTGTTATAACTGTTGATTTAGGGGATGCTGTTGATCGTGCTCATCCGTTAACAGAAGCAACTGATGGCAAAGCAAATATAGATTTATTAAATCAAGTTCATTATGATGCTGCCACTATTGGGAACAATGAAGGATTAACTAATAATAAAGATGAATTAAACCATCTATATGACGATGCTAACTTTGATGTAGTTTTGGATAACTTGTTTGATCTAAAAACTGGGAAACAACCAACTTGGGCAAAAAAGAAAAAGATTATTAAAAGTAAAAATGGTACTAAAGTAAAATTACTAGGATTAACGGCGCCTTATCATTCTACTTATGAGTTAGAAGGATGGAATCCTGTTGATGATCAAAAAATTATTCCTGATCTTATAAAAAATGATAATGACGATTATGACGTGATGGTCTTGCTATCGCATTTAGGTGTTACTCAAGATCGTTTAATTGCTAGTAAGTTCCCACAATTTGATATTATTATTGGAAGTCATACACATCATTTATTTAAAAATGGTGAATATGATAATAAATCATTATTAGCTGCAGCTGGTAAATATGGTCATTATGTTGGAGAAATTAAATTATCTGTATCAGATGGGAAGATTACTGATAAGGTTGCTTCAGTGGTTAAAACATCAACTTTACCAGAACAAGCTGATGATGAAAGTTATATCCAAGGACTAGAAGAACATGGTGAAAATATATTAGCACAATCGAAAGTAGCTGACATTCCTTATAGCATGCATACATCATTAAGAGGTGAACCTTCTATTATGCAAGAAGGCCTCGAAGCGATTAAAGAAAAAGCTCAAACAGACATTGCAATTATGAATGATGGGTTATTTTTAGATGATTTACCTAAAGGAGTGGTTGATAAAAATCAATTGCATAAAATCCTTCCTCATTCTATGCATGTAATGAAGACTACTTTAAAGGGTTATGATTTATGGCGTATGGTTATGGAAATGGAAAAAAATCGTAAATTCTTAATTCAATTTGAACAAAAAGGAATGGGATTTCGTGGTAAATATTTTGGTGAATTAAATTATTCCGGTATTGATGTTGATATGAAGACCCGTAAAGTTTTTTATAATGGTAAAATTATTAAAGATAATGATAGTTATGACATTGCTTTATTGGACCATTATTCATTTATTCCATTTTTCCCAACTATCGCTATCGTAGGTGATAATCATATTTTATATGATCAAACATTAAGGGATGTATTTGCCACTTATTTATCAAAAAAATATCCCTTAAACAAAAAAGATTAGGAGAGTTTTATTTGGATCGTAAGACTATTGAAGAAACAGTAGAAGAAAATAGATCATCTAAAAAGCCATTGGCAAAAATATCACAAGAAAGTGATGATAGACTGCTTATTAATGGACATGATTATGAAATAATTAAGAATGTCGAAAATTGCTTTGATTTAGAAATCTTTAAACAACAATATAATCCAATTTTTAGTAAATATAATTATATTGTAGGTGATTATGCTTACGGAGTTCTAAGGTTAAAGGGGTTTCTTAAAGATGATGCTAAAGTACCCCCACAATATCAATATAGCTCAATTGAAGATTACATTTATGAGTATGCTAATGTAGGTGCTAAGTATTTCGTTATTAATAACTTAGAAGTTAAAAATAACTTTAGAAATAGTCATTTCATTAAAAAGCGTCGCAATCCTCGTAGAAAATTTAAAAATAGGAATCATAATTTTGAAGAGAAAGTAACTAAGCATAAAAAACCTATTAACAAGCGTAAACATATGCGTATTACTAAAAGCAATGGTAAGGGTAAGCGTCATTTTACAATTAAACAGGGAGATTAGTGATGAAAAAATATAATGGATACTTTATTGATTTAGATGGGACAATTTATGCGGGTAGTAAAAGAATTCCTGCTGCTAAAAGATTTATTGAAAGATTACAAAATAAGGATATTTCTTTTATGTTTGTTACTAATAACACTACTAAAATGCCTATTGATGTTGTGAAAAATTTAGCTGATAATCATGATATTCATGTAAGAGAAGATAATGTTTATACTGCTGGATTAGCGACCGCTGATTATATGGATAAAATTGCTGGAAAGAAACGTAAGGTTTATGTAGTGGGGGAAAAAGGTTTAATCACTGCTTTAGAAAATAATGGATTTGAAATTGTGTATGATGAACAGCCGGATTATGTAGTAGTTGGTTTGGATTCTAATACTGACTACGATAAATTAAGTAAAGCGGTATTGTATATTAGAGCAGGCGCTAAATTTATTGGGACAAATCCAGATAGTAATATTCCAAATGAAAAGGGGATGCTTCCAGGTGCTGGTTCTTTAGTTGATTTGGTTAGATATGCAACACAAGTTGACCCAATATTTATTGGTAAACCTGAAAGTATTATTTTAGAAAACGCATTAGATAAAATTAAATTAAATAAAGATGAGGTTGTAATGGTCGGCGATAATTATATGACTGACATTTTTGCAGGAATTAATTTTGGCATTGATACTTTACTAGTTTATTCAGGACTATCAACTAAAAAGCAAGTTTCTAATATGAATATAAAACCAACTAGCGAAATTGATTCTTTGGATGATTGGATAGTTTAGAATGTTTAAATTTAACTGTATTAATATATTAAGTATTACTCTCATTCTTTTATCTGTAATAAGTTTAGGTATATTTATAATTATAAATATACCTTTTTTATACTATTCATCGATATTAATGTTTCACATTGATATTAATTCTCATAAAACAATAAATGAGCTAATGAATAGTTATTATAATATTATTACTTATTTACAATCTCCTTTTATAAACCATTTAAATGCTAGTTTTCTTATAGATAGAAGAGGTCTTCATCATTTTTATGATGTAAAGCAATTAATTATTTTTAATAATCTATTTATGTTCTTTTCTTTGCCAATATCATTAAAAGTTTATTATAAATATGCAATTAAACAATTTATTAGTTTATGGATCAATTTTTTGAAATTAACCATTTATATATCTATTTTTATGTTTGTTTTAATTATTCTTGATTTTAATGATATTTTTATAAAATTTCATCAAATATTTTTTAACAATAATGATTGGATATTTAGTATTAAGCAAAATCCTATTATTTTAGCTTTCCCTGACGGATATTTTTTTGTATGTTCATTAGTTTTATTTTCTATATTCTTGTTTTTATGTTCTTTTATTTTAAGAAAGGGTAAAAAAGAACTCTAATAGAAAAGAGTGGAATATTATTATTCCACTCTTTTCTATTTTTGTTTTTTCTCTTTTATAAAAGCTACTATTCCAGGTATTAAAGTGATTAATATAATTCCAATGACTACTACTGAAAAATGTTCTTGAACAAATGGAATGTTTCCAAAAAAGTGACCAGCACCACAACATAGTAATACCCAAACTATACATGCTGATAAATTATATTTTATAAATTTATTATATTTATAACCACTTGTAGCAGCAATAAAAGGGGCTAATGTTCTAATGATTGGCATAAATCTTGCTATGAATATTGCTAATATACCATATTTATCAAAAAAAGCTTTTGCTTTATCTAATTGTTCCGGTTTTATAACTTTTGCTACCCATTTTTGCTTTGTTATTTTATAACCTATTTTATCTCCTAAATAGAAATTTAACGTATCACCTAAAAATGATGCTAATAAGAATACAACTATAAATATCCAAGTATTTAAATGGTATTGAGGATTTGCTGAAATGGCTGATGCTGCGAATAGTAAAGAGTCACCTGGTAAAAATGGCATAACAACTACTCCTGTTTCTACGAATATAACAGCAAAAAGTATAATATATGTCCAATTACCGAAATAAGTAACCAAATTTATTATATGATTATCTATATGAAGTATAAAATCTATTAAAGTATTCATATTTTTCTCCTTAATTTAAATATATAAAGTAATTTTACCAAATTTATAAGAATAAATGCATAATAATAAAATAAATTATGAAAAAACACTTATCATTTCTCCAATTTTATTTTATTATATTATATGTTTGTTAAATAAATAATTATTTGGAGGAATTTACTATTAATTATCCGCAGCTGAATTTAGATGAAGAAAATGGTCCTTTAGCTATTATAAAGACTAATTATGGTGATATTGAAATTAGATTATTTCCTGAACAAGCACCAATGGCAGTTGAAAACTTTACTAAACTGGCTGAAGTAGGTTATTATGATCAAATTAATTTTCACAGAGTTATTAAAGACTTTATGATTCAATCTGGTGATCCAACTGATACAGGTGCTGGTGGTGAAAGTATCTGGAATCAACCATTTGATGATGAATTTTCTGATGATTTATATAATTTTAGAGGTGCATTATCAATGGCTAATGCCGGTCCTAATACTAATGGTAGTCAATTTTTTATTGTTCAAAATAAACATTTAGCAGACAATTTAATAGAACCTATGAAAAAATCTAAGTTTGCTAGTGAAGTTATTAATGCATATAAAAATAATGGTGGAACTCCATGGCTAGATTTTAGACATACAGTTTTTGGTCAAACAATCAAGGGAATTGATGTAGTTGATAAAATAGCGGATGTTGAAGTTGATAATAATGATCGCCCAGTTTCAGAAGTTTTAATAAATAAAATAGAAATATATAAATAGTCATTGACTATATTTTATTTTATTGGTATTATTATTTTTGTTGTCATTCAGGTTATATTTTTTATATTTTATTTATTGAAAGAATGTTGACTTTGAATTTAACTTTTGATAACATTTTAGTTGTTGATTTTTAAATTTATCAAATATTCATTTATTAATTTAATTAAAAAAGTTATTGACTTTATATTTAAAAAATGGCATAATAATTAATGTTGCGTTGTTGAGATAACGAACGACAACATATCAACTTAAAAATTAATTATAAAAAGTTGTTGACATCAAGTTGACGACGTGATATAATTAAAAAGCTGCTTCATAAAAGCAGTTAACTGATAAGTAGATCTTTGAAAACTGAACAAGATTGATAATCGATGATGTGTAAGGAACTTGCAATTTAGATTGTAAGTAATTAAACACAGCGAAGTCAATTCGCTTATAAAAAAACAATTAATTTGATGAGCTAGTTAAAAGCTTTTCATCTATAAGATGAGAGTTTGATCCTGGCTCAGGACGAACGCTGGCGGCGTGCCTAATACATGCAAGTCGAACGAGTCCTCCCAATTTGATTTTATGCTTGCATAAATGATTTTTGGATTCGGGACGAGTGGCGAACTGGTGAGTAA
>NZ_POST01000005.1 GCF_002993965.1 Apilactobacillus timberlakei
CACCAACTAGCTAATACGCCGCGGGTCCATCCTAAAGTGATAGCAGAGCCATCTTTCAAGTTGGAACCATGTGGTTCCAACTAATTATACGGTATTAGCATCTGTTTCCAAATGTTATCCCCTGCTTTAGGGCAGGTTACCCACGTGTTACTCACCAGTTCGCCACTCGTCCCGAATCCAAAAATCATTTATGCAAGCATAAAATCAAATTGGGAGGACTCGTTCGACTTGCATGTATTAGGCACGCCGCCAGCGTTCGTCCTGAGCCAGGATCAAACTCTCATCTTATAGATGAAAAGGTTTTAACTAGCTCATCAAATTAATTGTTTTTTATAAGCGAATTGACTTCGCTGTGTTTAATTACTTACAATCTAAATTGCAAGTTCCTTACACATCATCGATTATCAATCTTGTTCAGTTTTCAAAGATCTACTTATCAGTTAGCTGCTTTCATGAAGCAGCTTTTTAATTATATCACGTTATCAGCTTAATGTCAATAACTTTTTATAATTAATTTTCAAATTGATATGTTGTCGTTTGTCATTTCAACAACGCAACATTAATTATTATGCCATCTTAACAAGTGAAAGTCAATAACTTTTTATAATTATTTTTCAATAACTAACTTGTCCTTTTTAACGACATTTATAATAATACCAAAGCTGTAAAACAACGTCAACATCTTTTTATAATTATTTTTTCATTGTTATCAAAAATGACAACAGGAATAATAATATCAATAATCACTATCAACGTCAACAATAAATTAAAAAAATGATTAAATTTTAACAAAAAACAAATCATAACCTTTATAATGAAAAATAAATTAATTAAAAGGAGAAAAGTATATTGGAAAAAGTAGTTATCGTAGCAGCAAAGAGAACCCCAATCGGAAAAATAAATGGTGCACTTAAAAATTTTTCATCAGTTGAATTGGGAACAATTGTAACTAAAGAAGCAATTAAACAAGCAAAAATAAATAATGATAACGTCGATCAAGTTATATTTGGTAATGTTCTACAAGCTGGAGCTGGTCAAAATATTTCTAGACAAATTGAAATAAATTCTGGTATCCCCTACTCAAGTACAGCTAACACTGTTAATCAAGTTTGTGGTTCTGGATTAAAAGCTGTACGTAACGCTCAAGCAGCCATTACTATGGGCGATGCCAAAATAGTTGTTGCTGGTGGCGTGGAAAGTATGTCCAATGCTCCCTTTTTAAATATAGATATGAGAAAAGGAAAGAAATTTGGCAATGTTTCATTAATCGATTCTATATATAACGATGCTTTAATGGATGCATTTAACAAACAACCAATGGGGATGACTGCAGAAAATGTAGCCCAAAAATATAATGTTACTAGAGAAGAACAAGATAAATGGGCATACGAATCTCATATGCGTGCTTTAAATGCTCAAAATAATGATTATCTAAATGAAGAAATTGTTCCCATTAAAATAAATAGTCGTACAGGTAGCTTTATATTTAAAAATGATGAAACAGTCAGACCTGATACTAATATGGAAGCTTTAGGAAAATTAAAACCTGCTTTTACCACCGAAGGTTCCGTTACTGCTGGGAATGCAGCTAGTTTAAATGATGGTGCATCTGCACTTGTTTTAATGAGTGCATCCGAAGCTGAAAAAAGAGGCATTAACCCCCTAGCTGTAATTGATGATTACGCAGAAGCTGGATGTGATCCAGATTACATGGGCTATGCACCATATGATGCTACTAAAAAATTATTCACTAAAATGAACATTAGTATGGATGATATTGATTTAGTAGAACTGAATGAAGCATTTGCAGCACAAGTACTAGCAGTGGCCAAAAATTACAATATCGATAAAAACAAATTGAACATTTCTGGTGGTGCTATTGCAATGGGACATCCTCTTGGTGATTCAGGAGCTAGAATTATTGGAACATTAATATATAACTTAAAACGTACTAATAAGAAAAATGGTTTAGCTACTATCTGTATTGGTGGGGGCATGGGAATGGCAATGAAAATTACATTGTTATAAAACAAATCACGTGGAACAAATATAGATTTGTTGTATCCTATATTATGTGAGAGTTTTTTATTCGTTGCATTTAACAGCGATTATATATATACTCTTAAGTTATGGTTTTTATAAATTAATAATTAATCCAAAAGGAAGTGTTAAAATGCCCGCAACATACTTAAGAAAATCAACAGAAAAGGATTTGCCAGAAATCTTGGACATTATTCATTCAGCTATTTCATATTTAGGTGAACAAGGAATTGACCAATGGCAACACGGTTATCCTGCTGATGATGACTTGAAAAAAGATATTGCAGACGGAATCAATTATGTACTAGTAACTGATGGTAATATTGCTGGAACCGCAACTATCCATCAAGGAATTGATCCTAATTACTTAAAAATTGAAGATGGTGAATGGGTAAATGGGTCTGAAGCTCATTATGCAGCAATTCATCGTGTAGCAATTTCAAATAAATTCCGTGGACAACATCTTTCACAAAAACTAGTGAGCAGTTTAATTACAGTTTCCACTGTCTTAGGATTTAAAGATGTAAGAATCGATACGCATCCTGAAAATATGGCAATGCAACATGTAATCACATCTAATGGTTTTGAAAAACGTGGGATTATTCACATGCGTGAAAATGGTCACCCTTGGACTGCTAGATATGCATACCAATTACTAATTAAATAATAAAGGTGGTTAGAATATGATGGCTAGTGATTTCTCAGTTCAAATCAAATTAATCGTTATGTATGCAATCGGAGTGATTGCTATACTTTTATTACTTGGATTTTTATATTACAAGCAACGTAAACTGCTTACTAAAAATATAATTCCAATTTTAATTATAGCTATTATATTGATTTTGATTTTAGCCATTGTTATTACTTTACCTTAAAATAAAAAATGTCGGTACGAATAAATCGTACCGACATTTTTTATTTAATGACAACTTTAGTTCCAAATGGAACATGTTGATTAATCCATTTAGCATCTGGTACTGATAAACGAATGCAACCATGTGAATTAGCCTTTTTACCCAATTCATGAGCATCCTTCATTAAATACTTGCCATTTTTATCAACAGGAACACTATGGAACAAGTAAATTCCATGATCTTTCCAAGAAGTCCAATAATTAGCACCTTCACCTGAACTGGCATTATAAAAATGATTGCCACGTTCAGCTTGAATATGATAAGTACCCTTAGGAGTTGCACTATTGCCACTTCCAGTAGAACAATACATTGTATATAAAAGCTTATTTTTAGGTGTCATTACATAAACCCGTTGATGTTCGCTAGAAACCAGTAACCAATTTTTCTTTTTTGGATTCATATTAGGATAAGGGATATTTTCAGAAGATTTTCGCCAATCAATCTTTTGTAATTTGGCTTCAACTCGTTCATCAATGTTAAAATGACCATTTTTTATATTATTTTTAGCTGTTGCTTTTCCACAAGAAATTAAAATAAGAGTTGTTAAAAAACAAGACAAAATTAATGCAATTTTCTTTTTATTTAATAATTTCAAAATATTACCTCTTTTTAATAACAAATAATATAAACTGCAATTGTAATAATAATCGCAATAGCGATTAATACATAACATAATTTTTCAAACATATAAATTCCTTCTTCGTATGCAAATTAAGCTTAACTAAAAGTTTATTCTACCCCACAAACATTGTCAATCCAACAAAAAAGAGCTGCCAATTAATTGACAACTCTTTATTAATTAAATGTATTGAACAATTGTCATTAGAATAGGAATAACAATAATAAATAAAATGGTTGATGTGGTAACAATATTGGTAGCGTACTTTACATCACCATGAGCTTCAGCAGCCAAAATAGGCAATACAGCTAACATTGGAGTAGCTGATTGAACAATCATAGTTTGGTTAAACATTGATGGTAATGAAACCCCACCATGCATAGCAAGCATTAGAATGACAATCATAACCACTGGCGCTAAAATGAAACGACCAATTAAAGCTACAATTGTATCACGATCAAATGAAATACTATTCAATCCAGCATCAGCTAAAACAATTCCAATGTAAATCAATGATAATGGAGTAACTAATCCACCAACATAAGATAATGTTTGTGAAATAAATGGAACTTTTAAAATTGGGATGTTTAATAGTAAGAAAATTAATGCAACTAAGAAACCAACAAGTGGCATTGGAAGAACTTGTTTCCAATTAATCTTGTGATGTTCTTTTGGCTGATCCTTCTTAGTGGGATCATCATTACTAATCAAGAAGACCCCAAAGGCCCATGTAGAAACTGTATTAATAATGTAGTAAACCAAGAAATATGTCATTGAATTGTCACCGAATAAAGCTAAGTTTAATGGTAATCCAATGAAAATAGTATTGGCATTTACAATGGCATTAATAAATACTCCACGACGACCGACTCTGATCTTCATGATTTTAACAAGTGCAAACGCAATAATATAACCAATTACTACTGAAATAATTCCCCAGATTAAATAACTACTAAAACCAACTAACTTGTCACGAGTTAGTTTGTTTAAAACTGCAACAAAAATTGAAGCTGGTAGCGCAATATTTTTAATTAATTTAGAAATATTTTTGCTAAATGTATCGGCAAACCATCCAGTTTTACGAAGTACATAACCTAAAATCATGATTAGTACAACCACTAGGACACTTTGAATTGATGTAAAAAATACACCCATGTATAACCCCTCCTATAATTTATATGAACTTTACTCTTAAATTTATTTAACGATATCAAACTATAAAACATCGTATAAGATATAGTCAAAAAATACGTTCATTATAAATAAAATTTATATGTCTAAATGTAGATTGGGTTAGGATGTTGATATAAAGCTATTTACGCTTCTTATTTTTATGATGCAGAATCCAAATAGTAGTAAATGTTGATACTAAAAATAAAATTATTACGAATAAAATTAAATAAACAAAAAATGTCATTTTAAAGCCTCCTAAATATGTATATGTAGACAAAGTATATCTAAGTTTAGAAAAAAATGCCAAATTTTGTTGCATTAAAATTAATATTATGGTTTAATATAAGTTGTTGATTGATAGTCAGCAAATTAATTCAATATTATGAGCTGTTAGCTTAAGGTAAAAAGCACTCAGTCCTTTGCTGAGAAGATGGTGTTCGAAGCATCACAGCTCACTAACCAAAGTACTTTGAAGATTTAATTTTTGGAGTACTTTTTTATTAATATTGTTTTTATTATATCTCACACAAAAGGAGCATGCATTAATAATAATGCGTGCTCCTTTTTAATTTACATATTAATGGAATTGCATTCCACCATCTAATTCAAGAGTTTGGCCAGTAATATAATCGGAATCTTTTCCTGCTAAGAAGGCAACTCCATTAGCAATATCTGAGGATTCGGCAAGACGACCTAAAGCAATATCTTTAGAGAAAGTCTTCATCCCCCATTCATCATCTTTGTTAGCATTTTGCGCAACTTGATGAGCGATATCCATCATCATTGGAGTTTTAACAATTCCTGGTGCAAATGCATTTACAGTAATATCTAATGGGGCCAAATCACGAGCAGTTGATTGAGTAATGCCGCGAATAGCAAATTTACTACCACTGTACAATGCTAAATTAGGATTACCAACTACTCCAGCTTGAGAGGTAGCGTTAATAATCTTTCCGCCATGACCTAATTTTTCAAATTGTTGTTTAGCGGCTTGAGTACCCCAAATAACAGATGAAACATTGGTCTTGTATACAAAATCAAATTGATCAGGGGTAATTGTATCAATTGGAGTGGTTGGACCAACTCCGGCATTATTAACAACTACGTTTAAATCACCAAAGTGTTGAACTGTCTTGTTCATAGCATCAAACATTTGGTCACGATCAGAAACATCTACTTGAACAAAGATTGCTTCTCCACCATCATTATTGATTTCATCGGCTACTTTTTTACCTTTTTCCTCAGTTAAATTTGCAATTGCAATTGCAAACCCATCATTAGATAATCTTTGAGCGATTGCTTTACCAATTCCTTGGCCACTACCAGTAACAAAAGCTACTTTTTTACTCATAATAATCCCTCTTTCATTTAATAAATATCAGATAATATTATATATCATAAATATAAACAATGATACAAATATCATTACATTTCAATTGTGTACTAAACAATCTAAAACAAAATATTTGAATTATTAAATCAAGCAGTCTATTCTAAAAATAGATTTTAAAATATTATAAAGTTAGGAATGATTTTAAATGACTGATAAATACGATTACGATGTTCTATATATTGGTGCTGGACATGGTACTTTTGACGGTGCTATTCCATTGGCACAAAAAGGATACAAAATTGCAGTCGTTGAAGCAGACAAAGTTGGTGGAACATGTCCTAATTGGGGATGTAACGCTAAGATTGCTTTAGACATTCCAGTTCAACTAACTGAAACTCAAAAGAGATTACAAAATATCATTAATGGTGATACTTCAATTAACTGGAAAGAAAATATGGCTAATAAACATAAGGTAATTGATGGTTTACCTGATGCCATTTCTGGTTTAATTGAGTCATCAAACATTAAATTAATTCATGGATTTGCTAAGCTAAGTGATAATCATACTGTAACCGTTGGCGATAACAGTTATTCTGCAGATAAAATTGTTATTGCTACTGGTTTACGTCCACATCGCTTAGATGTTGATGGCAAAGAATTAGCTCATGATTCAAAGGACTTCTTAAACTTAGATGAAATGCCTAAACATGTGGCTATTATTGGTGCTGGATACATTGCAATGGAATTTGCAACCATAGCAAATGCTGCCGGCGCTCAAGTTACTGTTTTAATGCATGGTGATAAAGCTCTTCGTCAATTCAATCAAGAATATGTTGATATGGTTATGCAAGACTTAGAGAACAAAGGTGTTCGTTTCATCAAGAATGCTAAAATTAAAGATTTTGCACAAAAAGATGATTGTGTAACTGCTGTTCAACTAGATAATGAAGATGTTCGTACTGATTACATTTTAGATGCTACTGGTAGAATTCCAAATGTCGAAAATATCGGCTTAGATGAATTAGGTATCAAATATGATAAAAAAGGTATCAAAGTTAACGATCATCTAGCAACTAATGTTGATAACATCTATGCTTCTGGTGATGTTGCTGACACTGGTCAACCTAAGTTAACTCCTACTGCTATATTTGAATCTCAATATCTAACTAGCTTATTCTCAGGTGATACTAAAGATGCTATTGATTTTCCTGCAATTCCATCAGTTGTATTCACAACTCCACGTATTGCAGAAGTGGGAGTTTCAGTGGATGAAGCTAAGAATAGTGATAAATACACAGTTGAAGAAACTGATATGACTAAAGACTGGTATCGTGCTATTACCAAAGAACAAATCGCAAAACGCGCATATGTCTTTGATAAGGAACATCATTTGGTAGGTGCTACTGAAGTATCAGACCAAGCTGATTCTGTAATCGATTCAATCTTGCCTGCCGTTGCTCTAAAACTAGATCAAAAACAAGTTGGTAGATTGGTTCATTTATTCCCATCCATCGGTAGTGATGCATGGCAAAATATTTAATCTCTAAAATTTAAAACAAGCATATCTATAAATGAAAAGATTCCAGGCAACTGGAATTTTTTTATTTATGCAAGTCTATTTATTTGTTTATTGAGTAACACTATATTAAATTAAATATTGGTAGATACATATATTATAAGGGGGATTTATAATGCAAAATAATAAATATAATTATGATGTAATTTATATTGGTTCCGGCCATGCTGCTTTTGATGGAGCTAAAAAGTTATGTAAAAAAGGGTTTAAAATTGCGTTTGTTGAAGCCGATGCTGTTGGTGGTACATGTCCTAATTGGGGATGTAATGCTAAAATAACACTAGATTTACCAATCACTTTAGCAAAAAAGCAACACCGCATGAATAGCATTGTTGAAGGTGATACCAAAGTTAATTGGCATGCTAATATGCAAAATAAACATGCTGGAATTGATAACATTAAAATCAATCGTGAAGCTACTATGAAGTCACTAGGAATGGACGTTATTCATGGCTTTGCTAAATTTACTGATGCTCATACATTAGAGATTAATGGCGAGCATGTTACTTCCGATAAAATCGTCATTGCAACTGGTTTAACTCCTCATAAGGTAAATGTTGAAAACACTGAATTATCTCATGATTCTAAAGATTTCTTAAATTTAGATAAAATGCCTAAATCAATGGCAATTGTAGGAACTGGTTATATCGCAATGGAATTCGCTACCATGGCTAATGAAGCTGGAGCTGATGTTACAATGCTAATGCATAGCGATAAAGCATTACGTGGCTTTTATCAACCATATGTAGAAAAAGTAATTAATGAAATGAAAGAATCAGGTATTCATTTTATTCAAAATGCTGATATTCATGCTTTTAATCGTGATAGTGATAATTACGTTGTTAACTATGGTGATAAACAAGAATTAAATGTTGAATGGATTTTAGATGCATCAGGTCGTGTTCCTATGGTGCACAATATGGGATTAGAAGAAATTGGCGTTAAATATGATGACAAAAAAGGTGTCATAGTAAATGATTATTTACAAACATCTGTTAATAATATTTATGCTTCTGGAGATGTTGCAGCTACTGGACAACCTAATTTAACCCCTACTGCCACTTTCGAATCACAATATTTAAATCATCTTTTTGCTGGTGAAAATGATAAAGCTATTGATTTTCCAGCAATTCCTTCAGTTGTCTTTACATCTCCAAGAATAAGTCAAATGGGAGTTTCAGTTGCTGAAGCTGAAAAAAGTGATGAATATACAATTGAAAAGCATGATATGGCAGGTACATGGTTTAGACAAGCCACTAAAGCTAAAATTGCTGAAAATGCATATGTATTTGATAAAGAGCATCGTTTAGTTGGTTTTACAGAAATTTCTGATGATGCCGATAACACAATCGATACACTTGTCCCAGCAGTTAATATGCATATGAATGAAGAAGAAATTGAACGTAACGTTCATCTTTTCCCTTCAATTGGTCATGAAGCTTGGAAAAACTTATAAAAAAATAAAAACTCTTTAAGTAAATTGCTTAAAGAGTTTTTTACATATAGTATAATAAAAGAAAACATACAAGGAGGTCTTTAATTGGATCGTTCACAATTAAAAATGGAAGCTAATCAAATGTTAAGTCAACATTTTGGCTTCTTTTTTACCCTATTTATACCATATTTTGTTATGGAAATATTAACCAGTATGACTAATAACGGTAGTGAGTCTATGATTGATGGTGTATTACAAACAACATATAATGGTAATTTACTTTTATCAACTGGTCTTTTTGGACTTGTAGCAGTGATATTTTCTTATAGTGCTGAATTCAATATATTAGATGCATGGCGTAATAAAACTGATTTTGAAAATGGCTTTGCTAAATCATTCAACATTATGTCTAGTCAAAGAGTYTTTTGGGGAACGATTGGTGTATTTATAATGTCTATTATTTTTATTACTTTATGGGCATTTTTACTCTTCTTCCCTGCATTTATTAAAGCATGTTCATATTCACAAGCAGTATATATCTATCGTGATGCTGCAAAAAATGGTCATCCGATTGGCGTACTAGAAGCTATCACCAAAAGTCGTCAACTAATGGATGGACATAAAGCTGAATACTTTGTCCTAAGATTAAGTTTCATTGGATGGTGGTTTGTTGTAATAATAACATTTGGAATTGCTGCGATTTATGTAACTCCATATACTTCATTAACCATGATCAGATACTATCTTAATTTAAATAATGAAGCATAAAAATAACCGCTAAGATTTTATATCTTAGCGGTTATTTTTTGTAGTAGTTAATAATTTAATTAGCTTTAAATATAATTTTATCTGATAACCATAACTGAAACTGGTGAGTATTTAGCCATATAAGCAGCTTGGCTACCAAAGTGTCTAGATAATCCTTTTTTGGATTCTGATCCAACAATTAATAAATCAGGATTTACCTTAGGAATAACATCTTTAACGATAGTTTCTCCAGCTTCACCTTGTGATGCCATAACTTCAACATCTTTAACACCCGCAGTTTTAGCTGTTTCTTCATATTTTTTAATATGCTTTTCAAGATCTTCATATTTACCATGAACATATTTTCCAGATAATGCTTGATAAATATTAATATCTTCATCTTCAAGAACCGAAACAATAGTTAGCTTAGCATCCTCTTCTTTAGCACGTGCAATAGCATATTTAAAAGCTAAAATGGCGTCATCAGAATCATCAACGGCAACTAGAATGTTCTTAAAGTTAATATCCATATTCATATTCTTCATATTTAAACCTTCTATTCTATTAATATTAGTTTAAAGAATTAGTCATTTAATTCAGGATGAGCATTGATGAATCGTTTGTTACCACGATGTAATTCCCACAATGTCCAAATTAATAATACAACAATTAAAATGTTGACAATCCAAGCAATGATTCCAGCTTGAGAATCTTGAGCAGGTGTAGGGTTATCACCATAGAAACCTGAAATAGAATCTTTCATATTGTATAAGTTTAAGAAAGTTAAGGTCAATACTGAAATCCAACCACAAACTTTAACCCACATTGTATTCATAAATTTCTTACCCATTTCAACTTTACTATCAGTCATCATAAGTAATGGAAGCATTGAGAATGGTAAAGCAAAGGCCAAGAAGATTTGTGAGTTTTCAATTAAATCATTAATAGCAGCATGTTGTTTTAATGTTGATTCACCAGCAGTCATTGATACACAAATTAATACTGGGATAACAGAAATCAAACGAGTAATTAAACGACGTGCCCATAATGGAACCTTCAAGTTAATGAAACCTTCCATAATAACTTGACCAGTTAAAGTACCAGTAATGGTAGAGTTTTGACCAGAAGCAAGTAAAGCAACAGCGAATAATGTTGATAATATACCTGATTTAGCAACACTAATTAAAATTGGGTTAGATAACATTTTAGTATTATTCAAAGCATCAAATAAACCAAAGAATGAAGTATCTTGTACAGCACCTGATTTAAATACGGCAACACCCATGATTAATAGTAAAGCATTAACGAAGAATGCAAATGTTAATTGAACATTTGAATCCCAAGTTGTAAAACGAATAGTTCTAGCGATATCTTCATCATCATTATGATCAATCTTACGAGTTTGTGAAATAGCTGAATGTAAGTATAGGTTATGAGGCATAACAGTAGCACCAATAATACCTAATGCACCAGATAATGGTGTCATACCAGCAACTTCATGTCCAGTTGAAATTGTTTCAGGAACTGGAAGCAATCCCTTAAAAGCACCTACCCAACTAGGATTAGATAGAGCAACTTGATATACGAAGACAAGTAGAATAACCACAATTAAACAAACAACAATTGCTTCAATTTTTCTAAAACCAATTTTAGTTAATAATAGCAATATCAAAACATCAAAAACAGTTAAGAAAACTGCCAAGATTAGTGGAATATTAAATAATAGATATAAAGCAATTGCTCCACCAATAACTTCGGCAATATCAGTTGCCATAATGGCAAATTCTGTCATGATCCATAGTACAATTCCTAATGTTTTACTAGTTCTTGCACGAATAGCTTGAGCTAAATCCATCTGACTCACGATTCCAAGTTTAGCTGCCATATATTGTAGTAACATCGCAATCAAACTTGAAATTAAGATAACAGACATTAATAGGTAACCAAAATTTTGACCACCAGTAATTGAAGTTGCCCAATTACCGGGATCCATATAACCAACGGCAACTAATGCACCTGGACCAGAGTATGCGAATAATGTTTTCCAAAATCCCATACCTTTAGGAACGGAAATCTTACCGTTTATTTCATCTAGAGAAGGTCCGTTCGCATATTGAACGAAACCTTTTTTTGCGTGTGAATTGTTTTCACTCAAAACTTTCCACCCTTTCCATAATGTGTAACACATATATTAATAAGACATATGTATTATACATTATATTTTTATAAAGTTAAATGATTTTTTAGGTGTAGCTAAACTTTTTTTCAAATTAATGAACAACAATTGTTGTTATATAGCAAACAATGAGCAAAATATTTCAAAAATGTTTCAAAAATTAATATAATATAGTTATTATATTAAAGTTAATGTTACATAATAATATTTTAATTTTATCATTAGTAATTTGACTTAAATTTATAATAAGAAAGAGGTTTAAAAAAATAATATGAAGATACATAAATTTTTATTTACATTTTTCACTTTAATATTCTGTATTTTAGGTTTTAGTAATTATGTAAATGCTGAAAATAACAATGCCAATATTCCATTCAATATGAATGCTATTCATCCTAGTAATCAAATCAACAAGTCAACTAGTTATATTGATGCTTTGTACAAACCGGGAGAAACTCAACAGCTTCAAGTCAAAGTTAGAAATAGTTCTAGTGCTACTCAACATTTTATTGTTTCTATTAATGACGCTACTACTAGCAATGGCTTAGCTATTGACTATACAAAAAGCAAACAAAAATTAATTGGGTCCCCTAAAATATCAGAATTGATTGATGGTAATGCTAATCAAGCGATTACTATGCCCGGTAAAAGTTCTAAAGTGGTAACTTTTGATTTATCAATGCCTAAAGAAACTTTCAAAGGTATCATTATGGGTGGTATTTCAGTTTATAAAGATGATAGATACTATCAACAAAGCAATAATGATAATAAAGGAGTTAGCATTAATAATAAATTTGTTTATTCCACTGCTGTGTTATTGAGAAATCAAACTGGCAATGTTTTCCCAGATTTAAAAATGGTAGATGCTAAGCAAGCTCCTGCTAATGATGCTCCAGCTATTGTCACCACCCTTAAAAATGATCAACGTAACTTTATTAGTGGTGTAAAAACTACTTCCACTATTAAAGATTCCGATGGTAAAAAAGTTGCTGAAAGTTCCACTAGTTTAGGTCAGATTGCTCCTATTAGCCAATTTGATTTATCAACTCCACTAAAGGAAACATTATCTCCTGGTGACTATACATTAGATGGAAATGCTAGTGCCAGTGATGGTCAAAAATGGGATTGGCATAAAAGCATCCACATTACTCAACAAAACTTCGATAATACACAAAAGAACATTGTGACAAATAAAAAACCATTTCCTTGGGCAATGGTCATCATAATTTCATTAATTGCTATTATATTAATTTTAATTGGTTTATTAATTTATCTACTATTAAAACGTAGGAATAAAGATAATAAGGAATATAAGTAATATAAAGATATCAAAATAGGAGGCATATAAATTGAACAAGAAATTAATGCTTAGTTTAATATGCTCTATCCTACTATTAATAACGTTACAAACAAAAGTTAATGCTGATTCTCCTGCACATAATGTTGAAGACGTTTTTACAAACGAGTTCTTTCAAGATGGATCTTATACTAACCAAATTAATGGTGGCAAAGGAGGCAGTAAATTTACAGGTTATGATAATAACATAAGAAATATATCAATGGGGATTGATCAGAATGAAAAATACATTGAATTAACTTATGGTAGTAAAGGTAGCAAAGGTGGTAATGATCGATATGTAAATTTTCAAATGGAATTTAATAACAAATTAAGAAATAATAATAATATGATTGATGGTAGTAAAACTAAAATTTATCATAATTTAGAAAAAGAAAATTCACGTACTAAACCTGTTTTATTAAGCTCAATGCATCAATATAATAATAATAATAATGATGGTCAAAAAGTATACAGTTATAGTTTTGATTTTAAGAATTATCATAGTGGATCAATTACATTAAGAATTTACTTTAAAAATGATGCAAAAGAACGAAACTTTTCTTATGGAAGCAAGGAACCATTAATTTATTTATATTACAAATCTGGTGATAAAAAATACGATAAAGACAACAATTTTAAAAGTGAATTTCATATATTCGAAACAGCTCAAACATTTTATTATGATGATTTAGTTAATGCGATGATAAATAGAATTCAAAAAGAAAGAGCTGATTTTCAATCTATCGTAGAAAATTCAACATTGCTCAATGATTATAAAAATCAATTAAGCAATAAGATTAATAAAACTACACTATTTACAAAAAGAAAAAATCCAATATACCTATCTTATCCAAAAATCACATCAATTAATCAAATATTGCAAGTAATAGATACCCAAGAAAACATAATCTCTTCACTTCAAAAAATCACCTTACTCAAAATCAATAACTTCCCTAGTTTAAATTTTCAAACAAAAAGTAGTAATGATAATTCAACTAACCTATCTAAAAGTATTAAGTTGCAAATTTCCAAATTTAATATTCCAAGCTTTCACATATCACTTTCATTATCACCTTTAGTAAACAAAAATAATGCATTATTTGGGCAAACATTCTATATTGACAATAAACTAGTTAATCCAAATGTTACATTCAATTATTTTAATAAACAAAGTACAGACAATAGTACCGATTATTATCAGATGCCTAATATTAAATTAAATTTTCCCCCATACACTGCTCCTTCAGGTAATTATAAAGGAACAGCAACTTGGAACTTGGTCGACGGACCTTAAAACGTAGAATTTATTAATTAATAATCAAAATTAACTTCTAAAAGGAGATTTTAATATGAAAAAACTTTTATTATGTACAGCTGCTTTAACAATGTTTGCTGGAATCGGACTAGAAACAGGTAGTAATAATGTTCATGCTGATGGTCAAGATGTTGGACAAGAAGCTGGATCAGGAGCAAAAACAAATACTTTATTAGAAATAGATAACAGTAATAATAATACGAAACCTGTTAATCCAGATAATACTGAAAATGAGTTGGATAATCCCCAAGACAATAATGTTAATAATACTAAATCCCGTGGTGAATTAACTTTAGATGCAGTTCCATCATTACTAAACTTTGGAAAGATGAGTGATGCTTCTGAAACAAAGGGTGGATATAACACTGAAAATATTACAAATGGAAATATGGTTAACGGTAACAAACAATATTACTATGCACAGGTAACAGATCACAGAGCAGGTGCAAAAGGTTGGAAATTAACTGCATCAATGGATAATATGAATAATATGAATAATAGTGATGTTAATCTTAATGGTGCATCTATTACACTTAATTCTTCTGGCAAAGCTAGTCCAGCATATAACAATAACAATACTGCACCTAATACAAATACAAATGTAAATTTAGATCCATATAAGGGTCCAGTTAATGTTATAAATGCAGAACAAGGTACTGGAGAAAATACATGGTTTGATTTGTTTAATTCTATTCAATTAAAATACGGACAATCATCAACAGGTACTTATAAAGGACAAATTACTTGGAATTTAATAGATGCACCTGATAGTACCCAAAATCAATAATAATATCAAAATAACTTCTTAAAAAAGCTTTGCAATTTGCAAAGCTTTTTGTTTACCCTAATAACATAAAACACGAACTATTACAAACATTGACAAATTAATGTTAATGTTTCATAATATTTGATAATTTTATTCGAAAGAAAAAAGGATGGGTTATCAAAAATGCACACAATTGATTTAATAATTAAGAACGGTCAAGTTTTAAATGTCTACAAGAAACAATTTGAGCTAAAAGATTTATACATTAATGACGGTAAAATTATAGAAGAACAAGAAAATCAATATCAAGCAAAACAGATCATTGATGCTAAAAATCAATATTTAGTCCCTGGTTTTATCGATTCACATGTTCACATTGAAAGTTCATTGGTAACCCCTTCTGAATTAGGTAAAGTAATTGTCCCAATGGGAGTTACTTCAGTCGTTACTGACCCGCACGAAATAGCGAACGTATCTGGAATTGAAGGGATTAAATATATGATTAATGATGCTAAACAATCCCCACTTGATGTTTTTGTCATGTTACCATCTAGTGTTCCAGCTACTTCTTTTGAACACAATGGTGCAACCTTAAATGCCGATTCATTGCATCCCCTATACAAAGATTCATCAGTCATTGGTTTAGCAGAAGTTATGGACTACCCTGCAGTCCATAATCGCAATCAAGATATGATGAATAAAATCAATGATTCCTTGAATCATGGCTATCAAGTTGATGGTCATGGAGCTGGATTATCAGCTAAACAGTTAGGCGAATACAAAGAAGTCGGTATTTCAACTGACCATGAATCTACTACTTTAAATCAAATGTATGATCGCTTGGACGTTGGTATGAATATGTTTCTACGAGAAGGCACCGTAGAACGTGATTTACAAAATACGATTCAAGCCGTTAATAAAGATAACATTGATCAATTTTCTTTCTGTACTGATGACAAATTTATAACTACCATTATTAATGAAGGAAGTATTAATTTTAACATTCAATTAGCGATTGAATATGGAATCAAACCTGAAGATGCTTATGTTATGGCCAGTTTAAATGCAGCTAAGGCACATAAAATTAATAATTTGGGAGCCTTAACTCCTGGATATAAAGCTGATATTGTAATGGTTTCTGATCCTAAAAAAGTGGATGTAAAACAAGTGATTAAAAACGGAAAATTAATGACGGAAAATAATTTCAACTCAACTCCATTGAAATTCACTAAAAATACAGTTCATCAAAATATCAAATTAGAAGATCTAACATTACCATTAGAAAGTAATCAAGAATGCCATGTTATTGGTATTCAACCTAATCATATCGAAACTGACCATTTAAAAATGAATGTTCCAGTTGAAGATGGCTTGTTCAAAGCTGATTTAGAAAATGACGTTTTAAAAATGGTAGACGTTGAACGCCATCATAACCTAGGCACCTTTGGAATTGGTTTAGTGAATGGTTTCAATATTAAAAATGGTGCTGTTGCAACAACAGTAGCTCATGACTCGCATAATATTGTTGCTGTTGGAACATCTGATGAAAATATTTATCGTGCTATTCAATCAATTACTAAAGTTGGTGGTGGAATCGCTGTCGTTAATGATAATCAAAATGTCACTGTCATGCCACTTCCTGTAGCTGGATTAATGTCTGATAAATCATGGCAAATAGCTAGTGAAGATTTAAATGCTATTACCAAGGCATTTAAACAAATTAGTGGTGATATTAATTTCAATCCATTTATTACTCTATCGTTCCTAACTTTGCCAGTTATTCCTACAATTAAATTAACTGACCAAGGAGTATATGATTTCAATCAACAAAAATTTATTGATATTCAATCTAAATGACAAAAAGACTCAGCATTAGCTGAGTCTTTTTATTCACCTTTTATCCCTTCAAGGCCTTCTGTAAAAATAAAGTATACTAAAATTAAAGCCGCAACTGAATCAGCCCACCAAAAACCAAATAGTGCATTTAATATCATTCCTGCTAATACGGTTCCCGCAATATATGCACAAGTAACATTACAATAACTATCTTCGATTAAAGCATCTGATTTTAAAATTTTTCCATAACGTCGTTTTTTAATAATGAAAAATGGCATCATCAATAATGATAAAATGGCAATTATAATTCCTGATAATGAATCATCGGCAACTCCATGCCCAAATAAATTAAGTAACGATGTTATGGTTACATATATTGACAACAATATTAAAATGATACCAACTAACATTGATGTAATTTTTTCTGCTTTTTTAATTGTTTCACTAGCTGCACCATTAGCTTCTTTTTTAAGCCGCCAAATTAAAATTGATCCAGCAATGATTTCTAAAAAACTATCCAAGCCAAAAGCAATTAATAAAATAGACTTAGCCATAATACCTGAATATAGAGCTACTACAAATTCAATTAACATCCATAAAGTCGATAAATATTCTACGTTAATACTTTTACTAAGTGTATTATTATTCGCCATGTTTTTTCCCCCTAATTACGTGACTAGAATGTTGAACTGCTTCATTTACAATATCTAAAATATGTGGATCATCTAATCGGTAATAAATCGATTTCCCTATCCGATTAGTGTCTACTAATTGGTGCTTTTTTAAAATCGATAATTGATGAGACACTGCAGACTGCTCAATATCAAGGAGAGCACTTAATTCATTGACACTAATTGCCTTGTCTTCTAAATTCACTAACATTTTAAGCCTAGTCTCATTACTTAATAGCTTAAATATTCGGCTAGCTTCTTTTAAATAATCAGTATTCATTTTATCCTCACTTTTCATATGAATTAATTAACATATGAAAATTATATCATATGTTTTATAAAATAAAAGGATGATTGCTCATCCATCAATTTAAAATAAATAAAATATTTTAATATTATATGCCGATGAAAATTGTGTATAAGCTAGAATCAAAGCTAAAATACCAGTTAATATTCTAATATATTTAACTGGTAATATTCTGACAATTTTAGGCCCTATGTATCCGCCAATAAAGAAGCCAATCCCTAATGGTAATACTAAAATCCATACAATATGGGCTTCAAATGAATAATAAATGGTTGCAACAATATTTGCCGCTCCCATAGCAACATTTCTAATGGCATTACTTACCGTATATTCATTGGAACTAGTTCTAGTTAACAATACTAATAGCAAAATTCCAGAAGCTGCACCAAAATATCCACTATAAGCACCAATTAAATATACTAAGAAAATAATTAAAATATTTCGAAACCATGAATGTTGATTAACATGTCCTTTATGGGGTTCGAAATTGTTAGCTCCCTCATGATTTTCTTCATTCTTTGATGGAATTAAAATCATAATTCCACCTGCAGCAATGAATACTGGTACAATATGCGTAAAACTGGATGAAGGCAATGCCGTTAATAAAATAGCTCCAGTAATTCCACCAAAGAAAATAATAATCATGGTTTTAAATAATTCTTTCCAATGACCATGCAATTCTTGTGTTGATGAAATAGCTGAACCAATTGAATTAAACATCAAGGCTGCCTTATTAACTACATTGGCAGATACAGCTGGCAATCCTGCAAAATATAATAAAGCTGGATATGAAGCAAGTGAAGCTAAACCAGTCACAGTACCTAAAATTCCTGCCAGAACTCCAACGGGTATGAATAATAAAATTATCCATATACTAATCCCAAAAATATTAATTTTAATCAACCTTCTTTTTATAAAATGAAACTCCTAAATTAATTTTAACAATATTATGTAAAAAGCCCAAATAAATTATGAGTGATATCAAAAAAGCTATCCTCAAATAATTTAAGGATAGCTTTTGCTTTATTTAAAAGAAGTAAAATAAATGAATACTATAAGCTGAAGAAAATTGCGTATATGCAAGCACTAAAGCAAGAATTCCAGTAACAACTTTTATTAATTTAGTTGGTAAAATACGTACTAGTTTGGGTCCAACGTAACCACCAATTAAGAAACCAATACCTAGTGGAATAGCTAAGGCCCAATAAATATGTGTACTACCATGTTGCCCATATTTAAATGAGTATAGAATAGTCCCAATTACATTCGCTGAACCCATCGCAACATTTCTAATAGCATTATAAACAGGAAATGGATCTTTACTAGTTCTTGAAAGAACTGCTAATAAAATAACTCCTGCAGCAGCACCAAAATAACTACCATAAATACCAATTAAGAAATATCCAACGATTAACGCAATATCAGCCAACATTTTCTTTGATCCAACTGATTTTTCTTCAAATTCAGTAGAAGTAGAAGCTTTAGTGGTATCTTTGGATGGCAATAAAATACCAATACCAGCAGCTGCAATGAAAACAGGAACTGCATATTCAAAATCTTTTGAAGGTAATAATGTTAATAAAATTACACCAACAATCCCACCAAAGAAAATGATAGTCATAACTTTCATTAATTCTTTTCCATGACCCTTCAATTCTTGTTTTGATGAAAGGCCAGAACTTACAACATTAAATAGTAATGCTGAAGTATTAGTTATATTTGCTGAAATAGGATTTAACACCCCACCAGTCAAATATAATAATGCAGGATAAGAAGCTAGCGAAGCTAATCCAGTCACAGTACTTAAAATTCCTGCAATTATACCTACTGGTATAAATAAAAGCAGGGTCCAAATACTAAATCCAAAAATAGTAATAATAAAAATCTCCCTTAATAATATTAAATAACATTATATATAATATTACTTTGGAAACAAAAATAAAACAGTAAATGCGAAAAAGCACTAATAAATAATATTATTAGTGCTTTTTCCTAATCATTTATTTTTAATTGCGAACTATTTTCACTCAACTTGATATCCCCAGTGTGTAAATTACCACCACGATAGAATTTAACTTGAATGGTTGAACCAATCTTTTGTTCATATAGAATACTTCTAATTTGATCTTGACTGCTAATCTTCTTACCAGCCAATTCAGTAATGACATCATATTTCTTCAATCCAGCGTTAGCAGCAGGACCATCCTTAGTAACATCAAATACTACTACTCCATTTTCCACTGATGAAGGCAATTTTAATACCGACTTTTGTTGGCTAACAGCGATGTTAGATAAATTAATATATCTAATACCTAACGCTGGACGTTCAATTTTACCATTCTTAACCAATTCATTAATAATTCTAGTAACTTCATTACTTGGAATAGCAAAACCAATACCTTCAACGCTAGTACCTTGACCATCAGAAGCTAATTTCATAGAATTAATTCCAACCACTTGACCAGCTAAATTAATTAATGGACCACCAGAGTTACCAGGATTAATAGCAGTATCAGTTTGAATAACTGAAGCGGTATTACCAGTTTGTTGACCATTAGAACCAGTTAATTGAACTTCACGTTTCTTGGCAGAAATAATTCCTTGGGTTAAGGATGAAGCATAAGCTGATCCCAGTGGAGATCCAATTGCAAGTGCAGTTTCCCCGACATTAATATCATCAGAATTTCCAAAGCTAGCAATATCCTTAATTTGACTACCATTAATTTTCAAGACTGCTAAATCGGTGACTGAATCACGCCCTACTAATTTAGCTTCTAACTGTTTGCCATTGCTTAACAAAATTTGCAATGCTGAAGCACCAGCAACCACATGATTATTAGTAACAATATAAGCAGCATTGCCACTCTTCTTATAAATTACACCAGAGCCTTCACTATTAGCTTCTAATTTATTAGAATCTTTACTACTTTGATTTTCACCAAAAATGGAGGCAAATGGATCATTACTTGATTGTGATTTTTTTAAATTAATAACTGAAACAACCGAATCTTTGACCGCTTTATAAGCTTTTTCAGATTGATTTTGAACATCCACTTTAATATTGGAAGTTCCAGTAGTACCGCCAGCATTAGATCCATTCGGTACTGCCGTATCCAAACCAGAATTTTGGAACATATTAATTCCACCATAAGTAATTCCACCACCAAGTAATCCTGCAACTAATGCTGCAATCACTACTTTGGGCATTAAATGATTATTATTTTTCATAAATAATCCTCCCACATTTTACTATGATTATATTATAACTTTGAAGCTTAAAATAAGCTAAAGAAAGCTCTATAAAGTATACAATTGTGATGCTTGTTCAACATCAGTATCTAATAAATCAAAGTCATGACCAACACCAAAGTCATGTTCTTCTAACATCGAAGCAACTGTTAAGTGTGCTAATTCTTTAACATTATTGTGATGACTGCGATGTCCAATAAAGATATGTTCAGTATTGTGACCAATACAATTCATTAATGCATTGGCACCATCTTCATTAGATAAATGCCCTTCATCTCCCATAATTCTTTGTTTTAATGACCATGGATATTCACCACTACGCAACATTTCTAAATCATGATTACATTCAAAAACATAAGCATTAGCATTATCAATTACCCCAGCAATATGATCAGAAACATATCCCACATCAGTAATTACAACAAAACTTTTATTATGATGATGAAAATTATAAAACTGTGCTTTCGCTGCATCATGAGATACAGCAAAGCTTTCAATATCTAAATCGCCGAATGACATCGTCATATTAGGAGGAAAAATATTCTTTTGACATTCTGGAATATCACCAATTGTTGAAGCCATTGCATCCCAAGTTTGTTTATTAGCATAAACATTTATTTTAGGATACTTACGCGCTAGAATTCCAACAGCTTTACTATGATCAGTATGTTCATGGGTAACTAACAACATGTCAACATCATTTAAATCCCTATCAATTGACATCATTAGTTTTTTTATCCGAATACCACTTAAGCCAGCATCCAATAAAACTTTATGTTGATCAGTTTCAATATAGGTGACATTACCTCCACTACCGCTAGATAAGACACTAACACTCAGCGAATCAGCATCATTACTCATAATATTCCTCATTTCTATAACCTAGTTATTATTAACACTTTCACTAGCAGATTTAGTAGTACCACTGCCATCTAGAATCGATCCAGTATAAGCATTAATACGCTTAATCGTTGCATTGGAAGAATTATCACTACTAAATGAAATAACCCAAGTTGGAATTAATACTTGATTGTCTTTAATTGAAAGCAATCTAGTGTAATATAAGTGAATCCAATTAATTTTAGAATTATTTGGAATTTCATTGTATTGGTATAAGCCAACTAAAGCACTCTTCTTTGAAATAACATCAGACTTTTCACGAAGAATTTTAACATTATCCAAGTAACTTTGTGTATAGCCAGTTAAGGTATGATCATCACTAATATCAAATTTAATTTGACCACGACTGCCAGAATATACATATCTATCTTCTGCTTTTTGTAGATAAACAATCGTATTATTAGTGGATAAATCAGCGCTATATTCATAATCTGATCCATTAGCAATAATATCTTTATTTTTAATTAATTTATCTAATAAACTTTCTGGGTTAGATGAATAAATACCATAGGGCCGTTTAAAAGAGCTTCTCAAAATATAATTATCATACGAAGTTTTTTGATTTTTTAAACTCTTACTATCTTGTTTTAAATTATTGTTCAAAGTTGCAGATAAATAGTAGCCAGTGCTTTTTGTGTCAGTGAGTTTGGGTTTCACACTAATTTGATCATTTTGCATTTGTTTTATGATTTCAGAATTACTCCCCTGATTAACACTTTCGTTTTGTAAAGAAGTGTTTTGGTGAAACATCATAAACAAAAACACATCAATGATGACAAAAATAGCTAAAAATATTATTTGAATTTTCTTAAAATCCATTAAATGGCACCCCAATCTCTAATATCCAACTTTATTAATCATTTGATTATAATTGTTCCAACGACCGTTATAATAAACAAACCATGTTGGTTGTAATGTAACTAATATATTAGAATCTTTAGAATTACTCCATTGATAGCCTAATTCAATTGGTCCAATTTTTTTAACATCATAGCCAGCTTTGGATAAACTATTTACAACTTCCTTAGTAGTATTCATTTTAATATTAGGACCGCCAGTAGGAACTGGAATTTGCAAGTTATTTAGTGAAAAATTATATCTCAAGGATGTATTATCAACTAATTTAATTTGCACAGCGCCATATTGATTTTGATTAAAAATTGGAAATCCTTCAACATAGTTACGATAGATAATCGTAGAATTTTTAGGACTATAGCTAAAATATCTAAGATTACTTAAATTATCACTAATACTCAATTTAGAGATGTTCTTATAAGAATCAATTAAAGTTTGAGTAAAATCACTAGATATAAAGTTAGGTCGACTATCGAAATATTCTGCTTCACCACTATTGTAAAAAGTTAATTGCTTGGACGATTGATCATTGTAGACGACCGAATTACGATGATGTTTAATATTATTAGTATTATGCAAATTAGGCAATAAACGCGTAACATAATAATTTTGTGAAGTCTTATTAATAAGATAACCATACTGCGGCATCTCAAAAGACTTAATAAAATCAATCGTTGGAGTTTTATTAATCAATTTTATTTTTACTGGAATTGTTCCAACATTATTTTTAATAGCTTCCTTTAACCCTGAAACGTTAGTGTTTTTAAATTTAGCTTTATAAATATGAAAACCATTATCACGCATTAAATAAATTTCATTACTATCATCAAATGGAATAACGATCCTATTAATACTATCATTAGGACCTTTTGATAATGAATCATTAATAAATTTACTAAAAATTTTAATGGAAATTTTAGAAGGATAATTTAAAATAATAGAATTTTTATATTCCAAAAGCTTTTTGTACTCATCAATATTACCTGATGATAATCTATCAACTGATTTACTATCATAATTTTTCATCTGATTACCAATTTCAGAGATTAAATTGCTTGAATGGTTAGTTAACATATTTTGTTTACCATTTTCATCAGTTTGAATTAACTGGGTAGGTGAATAAACATATGACATGGGTTTATTATCGATAATTGAATTATTACTTACACTTGTTTGTTGACTATTACGATAATGGGCTGGGTTAATCCAAATTGAAGAAGACAAGGCCACACTAACTACAACTGCAATCCCTAGTAATCCTGGTAAAATTAAGTTTTTAATTTTCATCCCAAAGATCCTCCTCAATTGGTTCATATGGTAAGGCAATGTAGAATGTAGAACCCTTATTTTCAGTACTTTCAACCCAGATTCTACCGCCAAGTGCTTGTATAACTTCTTTTGAAATTGCTAATCCTAATCCAGTTCCACCTTGTGCTCTGGAACGCGCTTTATCAACACGATAGAAACGATCAAAGATATGTGGTATTGAACTGCGTGGAATTCCTAATCCTTGGTCTTTAACACTCAAAATAACATTATTATGGGTTTCGTAAAGTGAACAAGTAATTGTCCCACCATCAGGTGAATATTTAATAGCATTATTCATTAAATTATCAATAACTTGGGTAAAGCGATCAGTATCAACTTCTACCCATAGGTCAAGCTTCGTGAATTTTCTAATAATTTTATAATCCTTGCTAAGTTTCTTATTATCATCATCACTTTTAATGATCATGTCAAAACGATCCAAAATGTAGTTAAATAGTTCTTTAATATTAACTAGTTCTTTATTAATCTTTTGCGTATTAGAATCCATTCTAGACAATGTTAATAAGTCATTAATCATTCTAATCATGCGATCAGTTTCATCTTGAGTCACCTTTAAAAACTTAGGTGCAATGGTACTATCTTTCCAAGCACCATCTTGTAAAGCTTCAATGTATGAATGCACACTAGTTAGAGGAGTTCTCAATTCGTGCGAAACATTAGAAACAAATTGCTTACGATCATTATCAATCTTTTGTTGTTCAGTAACATCATGTAAAACACAAACTAAACCTGAAACAAAGCCAGATTCTCTTTGAATAAGCGAGAAGTGAGCATGCAAAATTAAATCTCGAGAATTATCGGAACGATCAATAATAGTTTCATCAGGATTTTCGATAATTTCTCTTAGGGTATATTCATCACCAATATCTAAGACATCAAGGATTGATTTATCAATTGCTTCTGATTCTGAAGTTTCAAGTGAATTAGCAGCTTCATCATTCATAATAATGACTTTTCCACGACGATCAGTTGCAATCACACCGTCGGTCATATTAGTCAAAACTGAATCTAATCTTTGTCGTTCAGATTCAGTCGACTCTTGTGATTCTTCAACTTTAACTGATAAATTATTAACCGCATTGGCCAATTGCCCTAATTCATCACGACCATAAACATGGACTTGACCTGAATAATCGCCCTTAGCGATTTGTAATGTTTGTTGTTTCATTTCATCAATGGGTTTAGTAATCGCTCTAGATATGACAATCGAAATTAACAATCCTGCTAAGATAGCAACTAAAGCAGCTGCGACATATATCAGAGTAATCTGATTAATTTCTTTATATACTGAATCTAAATTAGCATGCACATATACGACACCTACTAATTCATTATTACTACTCTTAATTAAAGGTGTGATAACTGTATAATATCTAGAATTACTAGGATCACTCATTATCCCACTATAAGATTGGCGATTAATCAAAGTATTTTTGATGTTGGTGTTTAAATTTTTTTGTCCAACATGGCTTTGATTACCACTTTCGTTAGTACCACGCACTGTATTTTTAGCATCAACCACTTCAACTTCAGTAGAGTTTTTATTATCAATATCCGACAATAAAGAACTAATGCCAACATTTGCTTTACTAATATTAGTTTTTGAAAGCTCGTTAATTAAGGTTGTATTTACATATGTAGGTAGCTGTACTTGTTTTTTATATGAGTCAACATTCTTAGTTTCAAGTTGACTAACAAAAACAGCCCCTACAATTTCTAGGGTTACTAATAAAATTAACGCTAAGACCAGCGCAATCTTAAAATGAATTGATTGGAAATACTTAATTTTATTATTCAATGTAAAATACTCCTTATAGAATAGTTATTAAACTATTCATTTTCTGAATTTCTTAAGTAGTAGCCAACTCCACGTCTAGTAATCAACCAAATAGGATGACTAGGACTATCTTCAATCTTTTCTCTTAATCGACGAACTGTAACGTCAACTGTTCTAACATCACCAAAATAATCATAACCCCACACAGTTTGTAATAAGTGTTCACGAGTCATAACTTGGCCAATATGTTGAGCTAAATAATGAAGTAATTCAAACTCACGGTGGGTCAATTCAATATTTTCTCCACGTTTGCTTACAGTATAAGCTTCGGGATGAATTACTAAATCACCGATTTTAATATCTTTATTTTCATCATCTTTTGCTTGAGCATTATCGTTACTAGATTGTCTTCTCAAGTTAGCTTTTACACGGGCAACTAATTCACGATTAGAAAACGGCTTAGTGACATAATCATCCGCACCTAATTCCAAACCAAGAACTTTATCTAATTCGGAATCTTTTGCAGTTACCATAATAATTGGCATGTCATGATTTTTTCTAACTTCTCTAGCTACTTCTAGTCCATCAACTTTGGGTAACATTAGATCCAAAATAATTAAATCTGGAGTATCATCTTCAACCTTTTGAATAGCCTCCTCACCATCGTAGGCAACAGAAACTTCATAGCCCTCTTTTTCTAAATTAAATTTTTCAATATCTGTTATCGGTTTTTCGTCATCTACTACTAAAATTTTTGTCATAAATCATACTCTCCTTTTACAAGAATACTTTATATTTTAAGTTTATTATTTTTATTTTAAGTTTACTTGGGCTAATATTAATTAGCTATTATTATTATAACACGCAAGACCAACTCATTTCTTCATAGGCAATTTTATGAAAGTTAAATTTAATAACTTTTAAATATTTGTAATATTTTTTACAAAAACACTTGTCAAAATATTTTCTAAATGATATTATATTATTTGTTGAGTTAATAACAACTTAATAATTATTTGGGCAGTTAGCTCAGTTGGTAGAGCAACGGACTCTTAATCCGTGGGTCCAGGGTTCGAGCCCCTGACTGCCCATAACTGATATAAAAGCAATTCCTAATTTAGGAATTGCTTTTTTTGTTTACAAAAACTTATCTTTGTTTTCCATCCTTGTGCAAAAAATTAAGTATAAGATTTTTTTCTCCAAATTTAAAAGTCATTATATTAGACTGATATTTTACATCGTGGTATATTAAATCGTGCAAGATATAATTATATATAAAAACAACGTTGTCCTTGCAAATTTATGGTATCTATTACAAGAGATATGAAAATTATATATTAAGTCATACATAATCTTTGTATTTCATCATATTTAATTTCTTCATTTTCTCAGCATTCAAAAGGAGAAGGATTTTTATGTTTAAACACACTCGTAAATTACAATATAACGCTAAGCCAGATAGACCAGATCCATTAATGGCACGTAGATTACAAGAATCACTTGGTGGTCAATGGGGTGAAGTAACTGGAATGATGTCCTATTTATCACAAGGTTGGTCATCTACCGGTGACGAAAAATATAAAGACCTACTATTAGATACAGGAACAGAAGAAATGGCTCACGTAGAAATGATTTCTACCATGATTGCTTATCTTTTAGAAGATGCTCCTTTAAATCCTAGTGAAGACGATTTAAAGAAAGATCCTTCATTAGCTGCAAAATATGCAGGCATGGATCCAGAACATTCAATCGTTCATGGAATGACAGCTAGCTTAAATAACCCTAATGGTGGTGCTTGGAACGCAGGCTACACTACTTCAAGTGGTAATTTAGTCGCTGACATGAGATTTAATGTTGTGCGTGAATCAGAAGCTAGATTACAAGTAAGTCGTCTATACTATATGACTGAAGATGAAGGTGTTCGTGACATGCTAAAATTCTTATTAGCTCGTGAAACACAACATCAATTACAATTTATGAAAGCTCAAGAAGAATTAGAAGAAAAATATGGTGTCGTTGTCCCTGGTGATATGAAAGACATTGAACATGATGAATTTGCACATGTATTAATGAATTTCTCTGATGGAACCGGTTCACGTGCGTTTGAAGGTCAAACTGCTAAAGACGGTGAAAAGTTCACTTATCAAGAAAATCCAGAAGCAATGGGTGGTATTCCAAAAACTAAACCCGCAGATAAGCGTCTTCATAACGATCAAGGTTAAACATCTTAACAATAAGTAACTCTAATATAATTTTTAATAACTAAAAGGACTCATCAAATAATATTGATGAGTCCTTTTTATTTAATCAACTAAATTCATAGTAACTAACTTATAATTATACTTTTCATTATCTTTATTTAAATGTTTAACTTTTTCAGAATTTTTTTGTTGATATGAATCATATTTCACATTGGCATTAACCGTTTGGATTCTAGTGATTACTAACTTTTTGCCTGAATTTAATAAATATTCTTTTTCATTTTTGCTCTTCGAAATGGAATTGATATATGCACCATTTTTTCCAGCAGGAACATTTAATTTAATTAAAATATTATTATCAGGATTCTTTTCACTAGTGTTCAAGAAACCAATTGCTGCATTTTGGTCAACACTAGTTGATTGAAATGCTTTATCCGAATAAACTGAACCGACTTGATTAGGTTGTCCGTTCAAACCTTTAGAATATCCAATTCCATTTAATCCACGATATACAGTAATTGGTTTCTTTAAGTCAAACTTACTTAAAGCAGATTGAATATTTTTAACTTCTTGTTTAGTCTTAATAAGTTTTTTAGATTTGCCTGTACGTAAATAAGTATTATCATCAGTATATCCTGAAAGGCTATAATCGCCTACAGCTTTATATTGCTTTTTACTTAAACCTTTTGCCCACTTAGCACCTTCAGCATATAAATTTTTATAGTCTTTTTGACTGTAATAATAGTTCTTGTCTGGATAAGATACACTATTAATATTATTTACTTCTAAATTATCATCATTACCAGGAATCGTAAATAAATTATTACCATCCTTAATACTCATAACAGTACCTTTTTTAATTTGTACTTGATTAGAAGTGTTTTGCTCATTTGCAGTAAAATCCTTATTTGCTACTCTTTGGGTTATTGGAGCATCAGATGTGTTAAAATTAGAGGTTTTTTCAGTAGATATATATATAGTATTATCTTTCTTTTGTTTAGCATTTGCTGTCTGACCAGAAGTAATCGTAAAACCAATTGCTAGGGTTGATAAAAAAGTAATCATACGTGTCTTTTTCATAATTTTATGTCATCTCCTAATAATGAAATATAGTACATAAATTATATCTTTTTATTTTAAAATAGCCAATAATTTGCATAAAAAAAGCCCCCAATTATTAAACAATTCTTGTCCGATAATTGGAGGTTAGTTTTTTATTTTATAGTTCTTTATTGTTAATTCTGTATTCCAAATATTCGTTAAATTCAGGACGATCTTCTAACTTATCAAAGTTCTTATAAACGAACTTATCAAGAGCATGACCCATTCCAACGATTTCAGGAGCAGAAAAGCTTTCATCTAATTCGTCTTGAATTTCTTGTAAATGTTCATTGTAACCATTTAGAAATTCTTTTAATAAATTAATCTTTTCAGCTGATGCATTATCTTTAGTTAAATCATCAATTTTAACCATGATTAATTTTTGTAGTTTATAGTAGTGGTTAAAACGTTTTGCATAAGTTTGTAATTCTCTTAAGTTAGCAATAAATGTATAGCGTTCGTCAAATTGTCCATCTAAAGCAATTCTTGAGAAACGATTAATCATTTTAACAATTGGATCATATTTTTCATCTAGTTTGCTAAGAGTAATTTGTCTTTCTGGTAATTCAATTACTGGCAGTTTACGTTCTTCTGGCATAATTAGAAATCTCCCTTTCAATTATATATTTATTACATATATTTGATATTTCTGTTATTAACACTAATTCATAGTTGCCAATTAGTCAATTAAAACATTGTCAAAACAAGTATAGTAAGTAATAATATTATTTATAATTAAATCTTGATTCTTGATGATTTAAGCATTCTTAAAATTGAAGGCATTAAACACAAAATATAAACTAACAATAATAAACCACTAACTATAAAAATTAATCCACCGTTACTAACTTTATTAAATATAAATGAATAAAATAATGTACCTAATGGCATTATAGACATATTGAAAGTGATTGTCATCGACATCACTCGCCCTAACATTTTATTTTGCACATTTTTTTGTAGCATTACTTGTACCGAAATATTCATGATTGTAATTAGACTCATTAGGACAAACATTATAATGCCACCAACGATTGATATGCCAATAATTGAATGGATTGAAAATATAAAACCAAATAAAATTAATGAAAGTATGGTTCCAATTATCGGAAAAATAAGCTTTATATTGTATCCAGTACTTTTCGGAATAATATTTATAATTAATCCTCCAATCAGCATCCCTAATGAAGCACTAGAATCAAGTACACTAATCGGTAGCTTACCCATATGTAATTGAACTTGAATAATATATGGCATGCCAATTGTTATAGCAGTAAAGAAGAAATTAAAAACGACTCCAATAATAATAATATATCTTATAAATTTAAAATTTCTTACATATTCGAATCCTGACTTAAATTTATCCATTGATGAATTTTTGTTCATATCATCTAATGAAGATAAATCAGAAAAATAATGGAAATGCATTGAGATTGTGATTAATAAAGATACAATACTAGAAGCAATTTCTATAATAATAAATAAATTAAAACCAAATAATGAATATAATGCAGCTCCTAACATTGGGGCAAATATTGACGAAATTGCCATTGAACTTTGAACTAATGATGTTAGCTTTTCAATGCTATTATCATTAACCAACTCATGTACAGATGCATCAACACTAGTACTATTAAAGTTGGTAGAAATAGAATCAATACTTAAAAATATAGCTACCGGGATTAATTTATATTCACCCACAAACATGTTAATTGTAAAATAAAATGTAATCATCGTGATTATTCTGATAATCATACTAATAACAATAATATTTTTATGGTGATATGTATCAACAATATTACCTATTGGAATCATAAATAATAACCCCATAACTGGTGTTATAATCATGCTAAGCCCAAAGCTAATTGCTGAATGTGTCGCACTCAGTAGCATTAATCCCATTGCAAAAGAAAGCATGCCACCAGTAAATGAACCGATTAAATTGCTGGTCACATCTTTAACAATTTGAATATTAGATTGATGATTAGTTATATTAACATTGGCGATATTTTCATCCATATAAATCCCTCCTGTGACTGTTGATTGACTTTTGAATTATGGTTAATTCAAAAAATATAAGTAAAGCGCGGTAATTAAAATGAGTATCTTATCAAATATTTTCACTACCCTAGTAGCAATTGAATTTATATATATTATGTTTATCCAAACAATTCAAACAAATTCTAAAAATACACGTAGAATTTTTAAAATTCCTAAAGATGTTTTAAAAAATAAATTCACTGTAACTTTAATGAAAAATCAGGGTGTCTATAATGGACTAATTGGAGTGCTATTATTATATGGAACATTTATTGCCCCTCATCCTAAAGAAATAATCATTCCAATTTTAATTTATGCAATTATGGTTGCAATTTACGGAGCCATAACTAGTCAAAAAAGCATTATTATCAAACAAGGGTTACTGCCAATAATTACTTTAATAATTATTATATAATTAAGGTGTTCGAATCATTGTGGATTCGAATATCTTATTTTATTTTACAAATTTTCTAATAATTATAAATGCGATAAAAATTGGTGCAAAAATAATCACAAAAATGTTTACTAAATATTTTTGCAAAAGATTCAATAAACTACCCGACAGATCGCCATAAGATTGTGTTTCTGAAAAGGAATATCCATAAGGATTATTCATACGAGAGCCATTTACTGACCACACCCGATTAGTGTGGTTCTGATTTAAATCTTGATTATGTAACTTCATCGCCCGGTCTTTATAAGTATCAATCTTACTAATGTGTTTTTTATATAGAATAGGAATTTGATGAACAATATAAGGTAATAATATTAGTAATGAAAAGATAAAATAATAATCCCAATAACTATAAACCATTTTAAAGTTCAGCGAACTTTGCCCCATTGAAGTTGTAGAACTATTAATTTGAATAGTTTCATTAAAATAAAAAATCGTAATCAAAGCAAAAAAGCCCCAAAGAATAATTCCAATGTAATTAAAAAATGCTTTGAACATAAAAAACACCTTCTTAACTTTTAATTAATCTAAATGATACTACTTTTAAGTTTAACATTAAATGTAAATTAAAAAATAATTAGAAAGAATTGATTAATATGTTTATTTAATTAAAAAAGTTCTCAAATCATATTTGAGAACTTTTTTTATTGGATAGCAACAGCATAACGTTTATAGTTATATGCTTTTTCAAATAAATTAGCTTTAACCCAGTATTTACCACGATTAGGATCAGAAATATGATAATAACCACGTTCATATCCATCCATTAGTACAACATGGCTATTTACTATTCCATATCCCCATCTATAATGTTGATACTCAGGTGTTTCATTATAATGACTAACAATATAGGTTACTACAGGATTTCCATGCTTAACTTGATTTTTCAAATCATCAGCAGTTGCTCCAGTCATATCATTAACGTGATGATATAAGTTCCCCCAACTGCTTAAAGCTTTAGGGTAAATAGACTGCGGCATATTATCTTGATTCTCAATATATGGTGAACCTGCATAACCATTATTAGGATTTGCGTCTTTACTATAAGGCATCTGTTTTAAAAAATTTGATAAATTCATATTTAACAGAATCCCTTTTTCGTGAAATCCCTCTAGCAAACTGGCAGCTTCACATCCATTCCAAGCCTTATCTGATTGTTGACTGATGTAGGGAGCATTTAGTTCTACAACTTTTGCATCACTTTCAATTGGTCGCTCAGCGTATGTACCTGGAATATGATTTCCACTGACAATCATATTGGTAGTATAAAAGACTAATATTATAAATAAAAAACCAATTATTATTGTAGTTTTTTTGTACTTAAACAATTTAATTGACCACCTAATTTTTAAATAATAACTACTATATTAATTATAATTAATATAAATGTACATTTTTTTGCCTAGCATATAAAATACACATTAAGGAGTTGATAAAATTGTATACTATTTTAAATATTAACATTGATGACAGTGTTCTTGAATTTCCTGCCAATGATGAATTAATCAGATTAGAAGTTGGCCAAAACAACAAAACTAATAATAAACAAAGTATTTCTAATGATAATGGACAGACATTAAGTTATGGAAAAGATAATAATGAATATGTTGATTCATTAATCCAATTGAATCATTTTATCAAAAAATACTATATGTTTTTCAATTACGCTAAATTGTATGATAATGCTAAGCAAAATAATGAAGGTACATTGACCGATAAATTTAAAAAAATTGCATTGCAAAATAAGCCACGTTTAGCAGATGTAAATGAGTCATACATAAAGAATGATTTAATCTTAGACTTATTTAAACAACAATCTGAAAAACTAAAATAATTGAGATGATTAAATGAAAAAGAAAAAACTAGAAGACAATCCATTTATAATAATATTAATATTAAACTTGATAATATTCGCTGCTGTTCTAATTTCAACTTTTTCTTTTTTATTAAGTTTATTTGTTTTGGTACTATTCAACTTTTACTTATTAATCCGGTATATATACAAAAAAATGGGCAAATTAGAATCATTTGATGATTTCACGGAAAAAGTATTAATTGCTTTTGAAAAAATGGATAAAAAGATTAAACATTTTTTTGCTGAAAATCGTATAACAGTATTTATTGCTAATTTGTTTAATGAAATAAACCAAAAATTAACGAAAATCAATATTGTTGTAAGATACCTTATCATTAAATTTCTACAAATAACATTTCTTGTTATCGAGTTCATAACTGATTCATTTAATATATGGATTATTATAATGTTGATAGTATTAATTAAGCTTGTTAATGAAATGATTAAATTTAATGATTTTGAAGATAATGCTATTGAATTAATAGTATGGATTATTATAACTGGATGCTCAATTGTTCAGTTAGACTTTATTCTTTTTAATCAATATTGTTAGTACAAAAATTAAAATACCGAAACTAAATATAGACACCCCAATATCATTACCTAAGGTTTTAATGAAAATAAAAACACCAATTATCGTAATTAATAATGAAAATAATAAAATTATCCAAAAATGTTTTACAACATTTTCTTTTAAAAACGATTTTATTTTTCTTTTACGTTCTATACCAAGATTTTTTCTTAAATCATCTATTTTAGCTATTGCTGATATATTCATCATACTCATTATCAATATAAATGGTCCTACAATTCCTAGTTTAATAATATCGAATAAATCCCCAATTATTAACATTGTAAAAATAATATTTATTACCAACAGTAAAGTACTAATTGGTTTAATCGTCTTTACTAAATCTTTCTTTCTCAAATATTCGCGCATCCCATTATCCTCCTTCAATAATAAATCTAATGAAATATCATAATATTCACTTAACTTAATTAAACTCGTAATGTCAGGATATGTTTTTTCGTTCTCCCAACTAGAAATTGTTTGCCTCGAAACTATCATATGTTTTGCGACAGTATCTTGAGTTAAATTTTTATCTTGGCGTGCTTTTCTCAAACGTTCACCAAATTTCATTAGTGTGTCACCTCTTTGTTTTAATTAAATAATAAATTTTTCATATATAAAATGCTAGCAATGATTCCTTGCAACATTGTTATATCAGCATTTAAAAAGCACTTAGAATTTTTCTAAGTGCTTTTTTATTCAACTAATTTAAATGTTTCTTTGTAATTACCATCAGATAATTCAAAAAATTTTTTATTATGTATGTGCCCTTTTACTTTGTGATTAAATAAAATTACATTTCCATAAACTGTATATTCACCATTTTTTTGTAGTTTACTTGGTAATTGTCCTCGATTAGATACAAAATAATGATCATAATGATTTAGAATTAGCTCACTTTGCTTTGAAGAACCTACATAAATTCCATTAGATAAATGTGGACGATTTAATAAGAAGATTCCAAATAGTATTAAAGCAGCAATAAACATAAAATTAAATCCTTTTTTCATAAACATACCCTTTATTCAATAATTTGATGTTACTAATACTAACATAATTTTAGAACAATTATGCTGTATTTTTTTGAAACGTTAAGCTTTTTATGAAAACATTACTATTTTTGCGGCTTTCTAAGAAAATTAAAAGCTTTTAATTGTTAAGGATGCACTATTCAAATTACTTTTCAAGAATGTAATTCTACTATATGTATGTGTTAATCTAGGAACAGACACAATTTATAGTGTATTTTTATTTTGAAAGGTTATGTATAAATGTTAGACACTCTATTCAACCATTTAAACGTTATCAAAAAGACTGGAGATACAACTCCATTTTACAAGTACAAAATTGATTATATTTTTGATCAATTAAAATTTTCAGATGAACAAAGAAAAAAATTCTTTGAACAATTAAACCTATTAACAAAAGATACAGATAAAATCACTGCTGTACATATCCATGATTTTATTATTCAATTCCTAGAAGAAAATAATCTTCTAGATGAAAAACAACAATACCTAGATTTTCAAGCTAAAGATCAAGATAATTTTGCCGAAGCAACTAATGTCGAACATCGTATTAATCAATTATTTGGTCGTGAAGATCGCGTTGTGCATGAAAATGCAAATAAAGACAGTAATGTTTTCAATACCCAACGTGATTTAGAAGCTGGTGCGGCAAGTAAAGCGATTGGCTTAAAAATGCTTCCTGAAATGGTAGCTAAAGCCCATCTTCGTGGTGATATTCATTGGCATGATTTGGACTATTCCCCCGCTACTCCAGAAACGAATTGCTGTTTAGTTGATTTTAAAGAAATGTTAACTAATGGTTTTAAAATTGGTAATGCTGAAGTTAAATCTCCCCGTTCCATTCAAACTGCAACTGCTCAAGTTTCACAAATTATTGCTAATGTTGCTTCATTACAATATGGTGGTTTATCTTTTGATCGTGCTGATGAAGTTTTAGCACCATTTGCTGAAATTAATTATCAAAAGCACCTTAAGGTTGCTAAAGAATGGGTCCCTGAAGATGAACAAGAATCATACGCTAAAGAAAGTACTAAGCAAGATATCTATGATGCTATGCAATCATTAGAATATGAAATCAATACTTTATACTCATCCCAAGGTCAAACCCCATTTACTACGGTTAGTTTTGGTTTAGGTACTAATTGGATTGAAAAAGAAATTCAAATTGATATTCTAAAAATTAGAATTAAAGGTTTAGGTAAAGAACGTCGTACTGCTATTTTTCCTAAACTAATTTATACCCTAAAAAAAGGCTTGAATTTAAAACCAAATGACCCTAATTATGATGTTAAAAAATGGGCGATTGATTGTGCCACTAAGCGTATGTATCCAGATATTTTAATGTATGACAAGCTCTGTGAAATCACTGGTAACTTCAAAGCACCAATGGGTTGTCGTTCATTTGTCCCTAAATGGGTTAGTCCTGAAGGCGAAGAAATTAACGCTGGTCGCATGAACTTAGGTGTGGTTACTGTTAATTTACCAAGAATTGCATTATTCGCAAAGGGTAATCAAGAATTATTCTGGAAAATTTTTGATGAAAAGTTACGTATTGTTCATCAAGCAATGGCATACCGCATTGAAAGAACTAAACAAGCTAAACCCGATAATGCCCCGCTATTATATAAATATGGTGCTTTTGGAAAACGCTTAAACTCAGATGATGATGTTGATCAACTATTCAATAATGAACGAGCGACTGTTTCACTAGGTTATATTGGTCTTTACGAAGTCGCAACTTCTATGTATGGACCTGATTGGGAACATAATCAAGAAGCTCATGACTTCACCGTCAGCATTGTCCGTGAATTAAATAATTTATGTAAAAAATGGTCTAAACAAAGTGGCTACCATTATAGTCTATATTCAACTCCAGCTGAATCTCTAACTGATACTTTTGCTCAAGATGATATTAAAAAATTTGGCAAAGTAAAAGATATTACAGATAAAGAATATTACACTAATAGTTTTCACTATGATGTTAGAAAACGTCCTAATCCATTTGAAAAACTAACTTTTGAAGAAGCATATCCACATTACGCATCAGCTGGTTTTATTCATTACTGTGAATACCCTAATTTAAAACAAAATCCCAAAGCCTTAGAAGCAGTTTGGGATTGGGCATATGATCATGTTGGTTATTTAGGTACTAATACTTCAATTGATAAATGTTTCAAATGTGGATTTAAAGGTGACTTTAAAGCTACCGCCCGTGGTTTTGAATGTCCACAATGTGGGAATCATGATCCTAAATATTGTGATGTGGTTAAAAGAACCTGTGGTTATTTAGGTAATCCCCAAGCTCGTCCAATGGTTCACGGTCGTCATGTTGAAATTTCATCACGCCAAAAGAATATGTCGAAAGGAATGATTAAAGATGTCGCAAAGGAAGAGACAGCCAAACAATCCAAAGCCTAAAGAATGGCTTGCAGATGATTTAAGTTTACAATATATTGCTGATTACAAGCCATTTAATTTTGTTGATGGTGAAGGAATTCGTTGTAGTATTTATGTTAGTGGATGCAACTTCCACTGTCCTGGTTGTTATAATGTAGCATCCCAAAATTTCCACTATGGACAACCATATTCAAAGGACTTGGAAGACCAAATTATTGAAGATATGAAAGAAGATTATGTTCAAGGATTGACTCTCTTGGGTGGTGAACCCTTCTTAAATACTCAAGTTTGTTTAAAATTATGTAAAAGAGTTCGTAAAGAATTCGGCCATACTAAAGATATTTGGTCTTGGTCCGGTTACCGTTGGGAAGAATTAATGAAAGAATCATATGATAAATTAAAATTATTATCAATGATTGATATTTTGGTTGACGGTCGTTTTATGGAAGATAAGAAAGATCTAACCTTACAATTCCGTGGTAGTTCCAATCAACGTATTATCAATGTTCCTGAATCATTAAAACAAGATAAAGTTATCATTTGGGACAAGTTAGTTCATTAAAGGAGTCGGCTATTGTTAAAAATTAAAAATTTACATGTCAAAATCAACGAAAATGATAAAGAAGTCATTAAGGGTTTAAATTTAACTATTCCAGATGGTGAAGTCCACGTCATCATGGGACCTAATGGGACTGGTAAATCTACCCTTTCACAAACTATTATGGGATCTCCTAAGTATAGGATTACTAATGGTGATATTATTTTTAATCATACTAAACTAAATGATTTAGCAACCGATGAAAGAGCTCGTTTAGGATTATTCATTGGAATGCAATATCCAACGGAAATTAGTGGGGTTAAAAATGTTGACTTCATTCATGCCGCTATGAATGCAATTAAGCCAGATAATCAAAAAGTTAGTGTTTTAGAATTCATGCAAAGATTAGATACAGTTATGGACTTTTTAGATATTACAGAAGATTATACGAATCGTTATTTAAATGAAGGATTTTCTGGCGGTGAAAAAAAACGTAATGAAATTCTTCAAATGATGATGATTCAACCGAAATTAGCTATTTTAGATGAAATTGATTCAGGATTAGATATCGATGCCTTAAAAGTAGTATCCAAAGGAATTAATGAAATGCGTGATAATAATTTCAGTTCATTAATTATTACTCATTATGATCGCATTTTAAAATATGTTCGTCCTGATGTTGTCCATGTCATGATGGATGGACGTGTGGTTACTAGTGGCGATTATCATTTAGCAGAACAATTGGAAGCTGGAGGATATGCAAATCTTCGTGATCTTTTAGGCATTGATGCAAAGTTGGTGGATGATTAATGAGTCTATCAATTCAAGAATTTGCCCAAAAAAATAATGAACCACAATGGTTATCCGTTAAAAGAATGGTTGCTGCCAAAATGGCACCAAATTTCACTATTGATAATCAGCAACGTAATTTTAATTTTGAAAAGCCTATTTTAAATTTTCAAAAAATAAATACAGATAACCAAGCTAATGGTATTCATCAAAAAGATGGTGTCATTATGATGGATTTATTTGCAGCGGCTAATCAATTTCCAGAGCTAATCCAAGAAAATTTGATGGAAAAAGCTATTTATTGGCGTGATAATCAATTAAATGCAAATCATTTAGCTTACTTGCAATCCGGTGGATTTGTCTTTATTCCCGATAATAAATATATTGATAAAACCATTAATATTAGTGATTTAGTTAGGCATAATGATCAAGAAAAACATTTATTAATTATTGCGGCTGCTGGTTCAACATCTAATCTTATTTTTGAAGATAAAGACACTAGTAATGAAAATGATCGCCTAATGATTGAAATATTATTAGGTGACCATGCTAAAGTTAATTTTTATGATGCTGCTTTATCCAAATCACAAAATTCGCATCGGGTTTTAAATGCCTATTTAGCGCAAAATGCTGAATTAAACACTTATACTGGTCTTTTTAATCATTTTAATAGTCGTTATGACAGCAATATTGATTTAGATGGTGTCGGTAGTTCAGCAACTATTAACTTAATTAATTTAGCTGATAAACAACAGAAACAATTAATTAAAACCAAAATTATTAACCAAAGTGCACATACTAGTGGAATCATTAATGAACGAGGTATCGTAGCTGATAATGCTAGAACAGTTTGTGATACAACTGGACAAATAAAACAAGATGCCCCTAATAGTTACTCGGATCAAACTAACCGTTTACTAACTTTATCTAAAGAGAGTAAAGGCAAAATTGATCCTATCTTATTAATTGATAATCATGATGTTGTTGCAGGACATGCTGCTAGTGTTGGAAGAGTTAATGCTGATCAACTATATTATTTAAAAACCCGTGGTATCCCTGCTAAGGAAGCTCGTTTATTACTAACTCGTGGATTTTTAATTCCATTAATTAATAAATTTCCTGACGCAAAAATTAGAAAACAGATGATGATTAACTTAGAGGAGCGCATCAATGGATAATCAAAAAATTAGAGTAGATTTTCCAATGTTAATAAAACATCCCGATTTCATATATTTTGATAATGCTGCAACCACTCAAAAACCAAAATCAGTGATTGATGCTTTAACTAATTATTATGAAAATGATAATTTCAATGTCCATCGCAGTGTTTATTCAGCTGCGGAAAGAACTACGCAAATATTTGAAGCTTGTCGTGAAAAAGTTATTCAATTTATTAATGCTAAAGAAAATAAATCAATTATTTTCACTGCAGGGACCACACAAAGTATCAATCAGGTTGCAAATGGTTACTACAAATATAATCTAAAAAAAGACGATGAAATTGTTGTCTCAATTGCAGAGCATCATAGCAATTTATTACCATGGCAAAATATTGCTAAACAGAATGGTTCTAAATTAAAATATATCGATATTAATGAAGATGGGACTTTAAATCTTGAATCTGCAAAAAAAGTCATTAATACTAAAACTAAGTTATTGGCTATCACAGCAGTCTCAAATGTTCTAGGTACCATTAATAACTTGAAAGCTTTAATTAATATTGCTCATCAAAAAAATGTCGATGTTTTAATCGATGCTGCTCAAGCAGCTCCTGAGATAAAAATTGATATACAAGAATTAAAACCGGAATGGATGGCATTTTCTGGACATAAAATGCTAGCTCCAACTGGAATCGGTATTTTATATGGAAGAAAAGATTTGTTAGAAAAAATGCACCCTACTCAATTGGGGGGCGAAATGATTGAGCATGTTGATAAGAATAATTTTAAAACAAAAGATATTCCCTATCGACTAGAAGCTGGAACACCAAATATTGAAGGGGTCATTGGTCTATCAACAGCAATTGATTATTTACAAAGTCTTGGTATGAATAACATTGAAAAATATTGCAAAGCCTTAGGTCAATATCTATATGATCAATTAACAAAGATTGATGGTGTTACTGTATATGGCCCTGAAAAAAGACAAACTGGAATTGTTTCATTCAGTATTGACAACATTCATCCCCATGATGCTGCAACTTATTTAGATTTTAATAATATTGCAGTTAGAGCTGGGCAACATTGCGCCGAACCCCTTACTAATAAATTAGGTGTAAATGCTACTTTGCGAGCTAGTATGTATTTTTATAATAATAAAGATGAATGTGATAAACTCATTCACAAGATTATTGAAATGAGGTCCTTTTTCAATGGAGCTTAGAGATTTATATCAACGCATTATTTTAGAAAATGCTAAAAAATGTCCCAATGAGCAAATTCAAAATCCATCTGTTCATTTACATAATCCAACTTGTGGTGATGATATTTCAATCAATTGTCAGTATGAAAATAGTTTATTAAAAGAAATAAACATCAATGCTGATGGCTGCATTATTTTTAAAGCTGCAACTACTTTTATGAAAGAACTTTGTATTAATAAATCGAAAGCTGAAATTGAAGAAATTGTCCTTAATTTTTCTGAATTTATGACTAATGATAAAGATATCAATAAAGAATTGCTGGGTGATGCCGTTGTTTTACAATCAGTATCACATTTACCAATGCGCATTAAATGTGCAATGCTCCCCTTTAAAGCAATTTATCAATTAGTAAATGGAGATGATAATAATCGATGATTCAATTAAAAATTTAAATGATAATTATCAATATGGATTTAAGGATAATTTCAATCCCCTTTATTCCACTGGTGATGGATTGAATGAGGATATAATTCGTGAAATATCAGCTCATAAGAATGAACCAGAATGGATGCTAAAGATTAGATTAAAAGCATTTAAAATTTATAAAAAATTACCAATGCCTGATTTTGGGCCTGATTTATCAGACTTAGATTTAAATAAAATTAGATATTTCCAACGAGCATCTGATCATGTTTCAAGAAACTGGGATGATGTACCTGACCAAATCAAAAACACTTTTGAAAAGATTGGGGTCCCAGAAGCTGAAAGAAAATATTTGGCTGGTGCTGAAGCTCAGTACGAATCAGAAGCTGTCTATGCCAACATAAAAAAAGAATTCAAAGAAATGGGCATTATCTTTAGTGATACTGATACCGCTCTTCGTGAACATCCGGATCTAGTAAAAAAACATTTTGGCAAATTAGTTACTCCTCAAATGAATAAATTTGCTGCTTTAAATACTGCTGTCTGGTCTGGTGGTGTTTTCTTGTATGTTCCAAAGGGCGTTCATGCTAAAATTCCTATTCAAGCTTTCTTTAGAATTAATGCTGGACGTACTGGTCAATTTGAAAGAACTTTAATTATTGTTGATGAAGATGCTAGTGTCAATTATGTTGAAGGTTGTACTGCTCCCAATTATTCAGAAGATAGCTTACATGCTGCTAACGTCGAGGTTTTTGTTAAGAAGAATGCGTTTTGTCGTTATACTACAATTCAAAATTGGTCTGATAATGTTTATAGTTTAGAAACTAAACGCGCCTCAGCTGATGAAAATGGAACGATGGAATGGGTCGATGGTAATTTAGGCTCAAAAGTAACCATGAAATATCCTAGTATTGATTTAAATGGTCCCCATGCAACCGGTACGATGTTATCAATTGCTTTTGCAAGTAATAATATTTATCAAGATACTGGCTGTATTATGCGTCATCATGCACCACATACTTCATCAAACGTGGTATCAAAATCTATCTGTAAATCTGGTGGAATTTGTAATTACCGTGGAACTATTCGTATGAATAAAGAAGCTCATTATTCTAAATCACATATTGAATGTGACACCATTATTATGGATGATGATTCTGCGAGTGATACGATTCCACATAATGAAATTAACAATGGTGATTCAGAAGTTGAACATGAAGCTAAAGTTTCTAAAATTTCTGAAACCGATTTATATTATTTAATGAGTCGTGGTTTATCAGAAAGTGAAGCTACCAAAATGATTATTATGGGCTTTATTGAACCCTTCTCAAATCAATTACCAATGGAATATGCAGTTGAATTAAATAAATTGATTGATTACCAAATGGAAGATTCGGTTGGATAAAAAGCTTATGTTATTAAACATAAGCTTTTTGTTTCATGTGAAACATTATTCGTAAAAATATTTTAGTGTTTAATCCATTGACTTACATTACAGTAGTGTTACATTATAGTTACAGAGATGTTAAGAAGGTTTGAAAGAGGGATACAGATTATGAAATTATTTAATAAAAAAGCTGTATATGCATTTGTAACGATTATCGCCTTATCAACTGTAACTAGTTGGGTCTCAACTAATGCTAGTCAAAAAAACAATAACCAAAGTGCAAAACAAGAATATAGTGCTAAAACTATTACTAAAAATAGTAAGTGGGCTAATCGCCTAAGCAAAAATGGATATGTATTTAGAATTAAGAACAGCCAAATGGATTACTATGATGGTGAATTTACAAGAAATTTAAGTCATAAAAAACCATCAAATTATAATATTAAAGATGTTAAAAAATTCGCTAATTCAAATATGAATTTTAAAGTTAATCATATCTGGAGCTATAAAAATGGGCTAGAAGTTAATGTTATCTCACAATCCGGAAAAATCAGTGGTTGGATTAATTACAATGACGTTTATAACAAAGAACGCAATAATAAAGAATTAAGAAAATTAGTTCAATTAGAAAATAATATTTGCGATAAAGCAGAGGATGTTACTTTCTACCAATATGAAGGTAAAAAGCTTCACGCTAAAAAAATTAATCAAATTAAAGCATCAATTAATACTGATTTAAAAGCTGCAATAAAGCTAACTAATAAATTAAGTGATCACAACCAAATATTAGCTCAACAATCAATTAAAGAAATCAAAGTTTTCATTAACAATAGTGATGTTAAAAATATGCCAACACTATTAGTTGGTCGTATGTAGTAAAAAAGCTCAAAGCAAACTGCTTTGAGCTTTTTTGTAATATTAATCTTCAATTGATTTAATAATATTTGCTGGCACCCCGCCTACAACTACGTTATCGGGAACATTTTTAGTAACAACAGCTCCAGCTGCTATTACTACATTGTTACCAATATTCACTCCTGGAACAATGGTTACATGCCCACCTATCCAAACATCATTTCCAATATGGACAGGAAAAGATTGACCCAATCCCTTATTACGAGCCTTAGCATTAATGGGATGATTAATTGTATAAATACCAACATCGGGCCCAATTAACACATTGTTTCCAATAATAACATCATTAGTATCTAAAACAGTTAGATTATAATTTGCATAGAAACGAGATCCAACATGTATATTTTGACCATAATCAAAAGCAAACGGTGGTTGAATATAGACATGTTCACCATAACTACCTAACATTTCTTTGATTTTATTTTGCTGTTCATCCTCATTTAATAAAGGAATTTCAGCAAATTCACTACGCAATTTTTTGTATTCCTGCTTTCTTTTCGAAAAAGCCTCATCAAAAAGTTCAAACCATTCACCATTTTTCATTTTTTCAAATTCGGTCATTTAAATTGATCTCCTTTAAATTATAATTAACGATATTTTACCCCTTTGATTAAATTATGGAACCATCCTCCATTATTATTTTGTAACATAAGTCCCTTATAAACTTTAGAAATAAAGTAAGTTAGTCCAAAAATAAATGCAATCAAGATAACTAAAGAAATTAAACCTTCGTAAATATTAGCTTGATTGTTAATCATTCTAATTGGCATGAAGAAATATGATGATAATGGGAAATAAGAAAGGATTTTAGGAATAATGTTGTTACTATTATTTTGAAAAATCATAGAAAGTACAAAAAGTATTACAACAAGCATAAATACTGGTTGCCCAGCTTTATTAGCATCTTCCCTTCTAGAAACTAATGATCCAGCAGTCGCTGCTAAAATAATTCCCAATAGTAGTCCAAAAATAATAAATACTAAATTAATATTAACTAAATTATCTATTATCTGATGAACATAATTTGAATTTTCGCTGATAAAATCTTTTGAAAAATCTGCTTGAGATAAAAAGAAATAACTACCAAAAAACATAATTAAATATGCAGCAAATTGGGTTAACATCATCAGCACAATTCCAGTAATTTTACCTATAAAATAGTTAGTGGAAGTAGTACTACTAAAAATAATCTCAATTAATTTTGAGCCCTTTTCTTTGGAAATCACACTAGCAGTAATTGAGGAATAAATAAACAAGAAGAAGTATAGAATATATATTAATACTTGTAATGAACTCATCTTAATAACATTATCATCAGACTTATTATCATTACTTTGTTTTTTTACATGAATATCAAACAATGGTTTATTGGATAACTTTTTAATTTGTTCTGATGTTAAATTACTGTTGCTTAAATTTAATTGATTTTGATGTAAAGATAAGCTTTGCATTACGTCATCCCTAACGCCACTATCAATAGTTTCATTGCCAATATATTTTGCAGTATATTTACCATTATTTTTTATAACTTTTACATAACCATAAATATCGTCATTTTTTAATTTTTGTTTTGCTTGTTGCTCAGTTTTAATAGATGAATCAATTGAATTCCCATCTTTTTGAACAATGGATTGTTTAATTCCATTATCAGCAATTAATGCAATTTTATCAGTATCATCGTTTCCAGATGAAGATGCATTCTGATAACTAATAAATCCCACTATGCCACTAAGAGCAATTAGAATAATTGGCAACAATAATAAAATAATAAAACTTTTTGATTTCACCTGATCTACATAAGTTTCTTGGACAATCGCTTTGAATTTATTCATTAGTTTCACCAACTTTTTCTCTAAAGATTTCGTCTAACGATGGTGGTTGTTGACTGAATTCTTCAATATATTCACCTTTACTGATTAATTTAAATAATTCAATCCCAGCATCTGGGTTCGATAACCTCAACTTATATTTTTCATTATCACGAATGATTACAGATTCAACGCCTGGTAATTGCTTTAATTCTTCCTTCGGCATTGGCGTTGTTACATACAATTCATTTTTACCAAATCGATTTCTAACTTCTTGTACACTACCATTTAAAACCACTTCACCATTTTTAAGCATTACTAAATCATCACAGATTTCTTCAACATTATTCATGTTATGACTGGAAAAAATAATTGTGGCTCCATTATCTTTAGCTTCCAAGATAGATTGTTTTAATAAATCAGCATTAACTGGATCAAGTCCACTAAATGGTTCATCTAGAATAATTAATTTAGGTTCATGGATTAATGTACAAATTAATTGGATTTTTTGTTGATTACCTTTAGATAAAGACTTTAATTTTGAATTTAAATCGCCTTTCACATCAAATTTTTTCATCCAATCTTTAATTCTGGGTTTAGTCCAGCTAGTCTTACGATTTTTTAATTTAGCAAAGTAAATAATTTGTTGTTGAACTGTAGCTTTTTCCATAAGACTACGTTCTTCAGGTAAATAGCCAATTTCATCAAAAGTTTTTTCATTTATGTATTTACCATTCCATGTTATTTCACCATTATATTTAATAAAATCTAAAATACTGTGAAACGTTGTAGATTTTCCAGCCCCATTTTGACCAATTAAGCCCAAAATACGGCCATCTTTTGCATCAAAATTTACATCACTTAAAGCATGTAAATTATCAAAATATTTATCTAGTTTGCTTATATGTAAGATAACGTTCATCTCCTATTTAATTATTTATATACTTTGCTAAATATAAAACATACATAGCTATAAAAATTATAATTATAATGATAAGTGTTTTTTTGATAAAAGCTTTTTTATTAATTTTATTTTTTCTAAAATCATTAAATAAATTAAGAAAAACAGCCATGAAAAAAGAACTCATAAATATAAATATTCTAATCATATTAATCTCCTAAATTAAAATAATTTATTTCATTTTTTTAATACGAATTCTCATAATAATATACATACTTATTCCAAATATCAATCCTCCAACAATGAAGCTTAAAAATCCACCTTCAGGATGTTTTAGTGACTCAATATAAGATTTATTACCAGACGATAGTGATGTAAGAGGTGTTATTAAATACATTGCTAATACAAAATAAATTCCAAAACCAATTCCTTTGTAGACAACCTTTCTTTTTGCTTTTTTATAATTATCTACAGAAACTTCATTAGTGGTTAAATTAGACCTTTTAGTTGCAATGATTATATATACACTTAAAATCATTAAAAATACAAAATTAGCCACAATAAATATGCTAATTGCATTTTGGGGATGTGAAGTTCCGTAAAAAATTAAAAATAGAGATAAAGTGGCAATGTATAACCAACAAGCAATAAAAGAATTATTTCCAATTCTATTAATTTCTTGTCTTTTGTATTCATCTAATGGGCCTGAAACTCCATAGAACATTTTTAAATATTTTGTAAATAAAGATTCTTTCTTTTTATTTTCCATCTTCTTCCTCCCAAAATAGTCCATTCAAATCTGTACCTAATACTTTGGCCAAACTGATACATAAATTTAAAGATGGATTATATTTATTATTCTCAATTAAATTAATTGTTTGCCTTGCTACACCAATTTTTTGTGACAAAGCAAATTGTGATAATCCTTGTTTCTCTCGATATTCGCTAACACGATTCAAAATCACTCCTCCAATTTAGTCACATATATGTTACACATAACATAAAACTAATTTATATATTTGTCAAATATATATGACAAAATAAAACAGTAGTCTTGATTAAGATTACTGTTTTTATAATATTTTATTTAACTAAATGCAATGGTTCTTCGCCTTTAATAATTTTAATTGCATCGATTGATGATATTAAATCCATGTTTTTAACAGCGGCGTCTGTGTAAAATCCAATATGTGGAGTAACTATTACATTGGGCATTTGTAAAAGTTTTGATAAATGTTTATTTTCAAATCCTTCATTAGACAAATCAACACCTGTAATACCAGCTTCGCCTTCAAATGTATCTACTGCAGCGGCAGCAAGTTCTTTATCATCTAATGCCTTAATTAAATCTGCAGTATTAACAACTGGTCCACGAGAAGCATTGATAAAAATCGCATCGTTTTTCATTTGCTTGAATTTATCAATATTCATAAAATGATGCATGAAATCAGTCATTGGCGTATGCATAGTCACAACATCAGCTTGCGTTAACAAAGTATCACAATCTACATATTCAACGGTATCAAATAATTCTGGTCGTTTAACTGGATCAGAAACAATCACTTTGGCTCCTAATGCTTTAAAGATACGAGCAACTGCGCTACCAATTTTTCCAGCACCAATAATGCCGACAGTAAGATTATGAATTTCTCTAGCTTGTAATTCATTCCAAGCAAAATCAGAATTATCTTCACGCAAATGTGTTTCACGTAAGTGACGTAATAACGCCATCACATCAGCTAAGACCAATTCACTGACCGAACGTGGTGAATATGCTGGAACGTTAGTGATTTTAAGATCATACTTCTGTGCCTCTACAAAATTAATGATGTCATAACCAGTAATGCGCAATGAAATTTGTTTTATGCCAAAATCATGAAGCTTTTTATAAATTAGTGGATCATCAATTTTGCCATGTTGTTGCACTGTAATGCCGTCAAAACCTTTTGCCAAATCTACAGTATCTAAATTTAATGGTTTGTCGGTTGTCGCAATTTCAACATCATATTTTTGCTCAATTGCTTTTAAATTTTCTAATTCATCTGCTCTAACTGAATACATTAATAATTTCATATTTAACCTTCTTGTTTAACAAAATTTTGAATTCTTTTGATTGATTCTTTTAAATTATTTTCACTAGTGGCATAGCTGATACGAATGTATCCAGCGCCACCTTTGCCAAAGGAACTCCCCGGAATCACACCCACTTTAGCTTGATGGGCTAATTGACGACTAAATGCAAAATCATCTTGAGTAAATTGTTCAGGTATTTTAGCAAAAATATAAAATGCTCCCGTAGGTTTAGGGCTAGCAAAACCAGCTTTTGATAATCCAGCTCTAAGTAAATTAAGCCGCTTTGCATAAACATCTCTCATTTCTAATCCATCATCAGCGCCATTATTTAAAGCTTCAAGCGCTGCAAATTGGACGTTATCAGTAACTGATGTCACTGCATATTGATGAACGACATTAATCATATCAATCAAATCTGCCGGCGCCATAATAAAACCAATTCTCCAACCAGTCATTGCATGTGATTTGGATAATCCGTTCAAAACAATTGTCTGTTCGGGAATAAATTTTGCGATTGAAACATGTGGTTTACCATAAGTCAATTCACTGTATATTTCATCACTAATACAAAAAATTGAACTATCTTTTATAACTTTTGCCAATTCTTTAAGCGTTGTTTCATCATAAGATATTCCAGTTGGATTCCCAGGAGAATTAATAACAATTGCTTTTACATTTTCATTTTCAGCTAGTGCTTGTTTTAATTTTTCTGGTGTTAATACGAAACCATCTTCAGATGTATCAACCTCAATGACATGTGCACCATGCAACTGAATATTATCCATGTATAACGGGAAAGTTGGTGTGGGTACAATCACACTATCTCCAGGATTTAAAATTGTAGCTAAAGAATCAAAAATGCCTTCAGTCACTCCAGCTGTAGTAATAATTTGTGTTTTTGCATCATAATTTAAGCCATATTTTTGAGCAAAAAAGTGGGCAGCAGCTTCCCTTAATTTTAAAATTCCACGTGGATTTGTATAGTGACTGTAATTGTCGTTAATCGATGAAATTGCAGCAGCTTTAACATGCTCAGGAGTATTAAAATCTGGTTCCCCTAAAGTTAGCGGAATCAATCCTTCTTCTTTCGATAGTTCTTCATTAAAACCTAAGATAGGATTAGGTTTAATTGCTTTTAAATCTTTATTAATCTGTTTAATCATATAAATCACCTACTATAATCATTAGAAAATGATTAGAATAATTACTAAAATTCTAATCTTAGAAATAATAATTGTCAACACGATTAATAGTATTCCAATTTAAATTGACTTATTAAAGATATGAACTATAATTCTATGTAAGGTTTTATAACAGATAAACATTTAGGAGATGCTTGTAATGAGAATTGAAGAAGATTGTGTTGGCAAAATGGAAGTTCCTGATAAGGCTCTATATGGTATTCATGCACTTAGAGCAGTTGGTAATTTCCCCATCACTGAAGAGTTGGTTCATCACAAAATAATTGAAAGTTATATTCAAATAAAAAAAGCAGCTGCAAAAACCAATTGCACTGCTAACACGTTAGATGTTAGAAAATGTAACTCAATAATTCAAGCATGTGATAACCTATTAAAATCAGGTGATCTATCTGGATTTATTACTCCTGCAATTCAAGGTGGTGCCGGTACTTCAACTAATATGAATACCAACGAAGTAATTGCAAATTTAGCAATGAAATTAGATCCAAATACATTTATCCACCCAAATGATGATGTAAACCAATCCCAATCTACTAATGATACTTATCCTACTGCTGGTAAAATGGCCATGTTAAAATTAGTTCCTAATTTGTTAAGTGAGTTAGAACGATTAGTAGCTACTTTTACCAATTTGGGCCAAAAGTTTGCAAAAACTATTAAACTAGGACGAACTCAATTACAAGATGCAGTGCCTACTACATATGGTAAAAATTTCCATGCATATGCATCATTATTTAAACGCGATATCAATCGAATTAAACATGCTAGTGAAGAATTAAAAACTATTAGCATGGGTGGAACTGCTATTGGAACTGGTATGAATGCTTCTAAATATTATCAACAACATATTGTGGAAAACATTAATAAGTATTCAAAAATGAATTTAAAGTCAGATCAAGATTTAATTGATGCCGTCCAAAATACTGATCATTTTGTTACATTTTCAGCAGCATTAAAAACCTTGGCAGTTAATTTATCCAAAGTAAGCAATGACCTAAGATTATTAGCAAGTGGCCCACAATCTGGTTTAAATGAATTGCGTCTGCCTAAAAGACAAGCCGGTTCATCCATTATGCCCAACAAAATTAATCCTGTAATTCCAGAAGTAGTAAATCAAGTCGCTTTTGAAGTCATTGGTTTTGATGCAACCGTCACTGCTGCATCTGAAGCCGGTCAACTTGAATTAAATGCTTTTGAACCAATTATGTTTAAGAGTATTTTAACAGCAGAAGAACATCTAACTAATGCCATGGAAACACTAATTGATAATTGTTTAAAAGATATTGATGTAAATAAAGAAAAATGTAGCGATGATGTAAGAAAATCAGCCGTAACTGCAACCATTCTTTCACCAATATTGGGCTATGTACAAACAACTCAAATTATTCAAGAATCTTTGAAGAAAAAAGTATCTGTGAAAGATATTCTATTAAATCATAATATTCTAGATAAAACAAAAATAGATGAATTGTTTGCACCAAAGAACTTAATAAATGGTTAATAAAAAGGAGCAGTAATTTTTTAATTATTGCTCCTTTTTTATTCAGAATATTTAGTAACTTGTTTTTTTATATAGTTTGCGATTATCATTGATAAAATAAATATTAATAAACATATTAATGCACAAGTAATGAATAACGAGTGATAAGATGTCATATCAATTACAATTCCACCAACCAATGGACCAATTGCCTTTCCCACTGAAGCCCACGCATTGGTTAATCCTTGATACTTACCCTTAACTGAAACTGGGGTTAATTCATTAACTAAAGCTGGAATTGCTGGGATGACTGATGTTTCACCTAGAGTCAAAATAATCATTGAAATAACGAACCCTAAGTATGAATGCATAAAAATAAGGGTAAAGAAAGACAATCCGATAAAAATGATGCCAAAATAAATTTGAAAATACAAACTATCATAATACTTTGAAATCCAATTAATAATTAGTTGAAATACAACTAGTAAAAATGCATTAAGTGTCCATAATAAACTGTACATACTCATTGGAATCCCCATCCCAGTTATATATACCGACATATTAGAAACCCATTGTTCGTATACAATCCAAATAACTGCCAAACTAACAAAAAAGGTAATAATAATTACTAAATTTGGCTTTGGCAATTTTACCTTTTTAGTATCCATTTTTTTAATCGATGGATGAATGGAATTAGGTTTATTATAAGTAAAAACAGCATTAATACCATAAATAATAAGAATGATTGTTGATAGTAGGAAAACTGAGCTAATTCCAATTGGATATAATATCCCAACTGCCATGGTTCCAAAAACGACCCCTACATTTTGCGCTAAATACAACATATTAAAAATAAATCGGCCTGATTTCATTTTAACTGTAGTTCCTAGTGAGTTAATCATTGTTAAATTCCAACCAGTAGAAAAACCAAATAACACTAAACCAATTGGATATGCTGGCCATCCATTGAAAAAGATTAAACCAGCAGATACTAAAATGGAAAATATAATTCCTAATATCGTTAATATGTATCGATTATGCCGATCAAATAATTTTCCACCAACATAATTACCTAATACGTTAGAAGCTGAATATAAGAATAATATAATTCCCACTTCAGTTAAACTTTTGCCTAAGTCGTTATGCATATAAACAGTAGTGAGTGGCCAAACCGTACTCACTGCAATATTATTAATTAATGATCCCATAAACAACCAATGTAATTTTATTTCGTTCATAAATTCACCTTCTTTTCCTCTATTGTATTATACAAAAAAATTCTTAGCTATATTGGCTAAGAATTTTTTATTCATCTTGATTATATGCAATCGATGAAAATTTATTATGCGACTTAATAAAAAGTAACTTCGCAGTTCCACGGGGACCGGAACGATTCTTTTCAATAATGACTTCGACTTCACCAACATCATTATTTTCTTGTTCATCGCCATCATCGTCATCGTCACCATCTTCGCGTTCATAATAATCATCACGATATAAAAATGCAACAATATCAGCATCTTGTTCAATTGAACCAGATTCACGAATATCGGATAAAACTGGACGTTTATCTTGACGTTGCTCAACCCCACGAGAAAGCTGAGATAAAGCAATTACTGGGACACCTAATTCTTTCGCAATTTTTTTCAATTGTCGTGAAATATAAGAAACTTCTTGTTGACGGTTTTCTTTATTTCCACCATCAATCAATTGTAAATAATCAACTACAATTAATCCAAGATTACCGGTGTCTTTTGCCAAGCGGCGTGATTTAGCACGAATTTCAGAAATTTTAGTTCCTGCAGTATCATCAATATAAATACTAGCGTTCGCTAAACTTCCCATTGCAATCATCATATTGTTCCATTCTTCATCGGATAGTTGACCAGTTCTTAAATGATTAGCATCAATACTACCTTCAGCACAAATCATACGATTAACTAATGATTCAGCACTCATTTCCAAACTGAAAATGGCAACTGTTTTATCAGTCTTAGTTCCAACATTCTGGGCTAAGTTTAACGCAAAAGCAGTTTTACCAACCGCTGGACGAGCCGCCAAAATAATTAATTCATCTTCATGTAAACCAGTTGTCATTTTATCTAATGCCGGATACCCCGTTGAAAGTCCTGTAACTTCGGTCGTACTTTCTGCTAAGTCTTCAATATTGTTTAAAGCGCTTTTTAAGACTTCCCCAATTTCTTGAAAGCCAGTATCATTACGATCTTCAGAGACGTTTAGGATGGATCTTTCAGCTTCATCTAATAAATCATCGATATTATCATTGTTATTGTAACTTTCAGTCACAATATTAGTAGCTGTTTTAATTAGTTTTCTAGCAACTGCCTTCTTACGCACATTTTTGGCATAATACATTGCATTTGCTGCAGTTGGAGTTGATGATGCTAAATCAGCTAAATAAGCTACTCCACCAGCATCTTCTAATTGCTTTTGCCCATCTAATTCGGAACGTAAAGTAGAAGCATCAATTGGTTGATCTTCATCAGACAAATGAACCATTGCTGCATAAATTAATTGGTGAGCATGTTGATAAAAATCATCAGGCTCTAAATACTCCTGCGATTCAGGTAATTGGTCATTATCTAATAAAATCGCACCCAGAAGTGCTTTTTCAGCTTGAACATCCTGAGGAGGAGTTTGGGTATTTAAATAATCATTACTCATATTAATCCTCTATTTTAAATCCAGAGAACTATTTTTCACTAACATGAACACGCATAGTAGCAGTTATTTGCTTATGCAATTTAACTGGAATATTTGTGTAACCAAGTGATTTAATAGGTTCTTTTAGTTCAACCTTACGTTTATCAACCTTAAGATTGTGTTGCTTTTGCATTTCATTAACAATTTGCTTAGATGAAACTGATCCAAATAAACGACCATCAGCACCTACTTTAGCAGATACTTCGACAACATTTTTATCGTTTTCTAATTCAGCTTTCAAATCTTTCGCTTCTGATAATTCAGCTGCAGCTTCTTTCTTTTCAGCCTTCTTTTCGCCATCTAATTGGCTCACTGCTGAATTAGTTGCGGCCTTAGCCTTATTACGTTTAATCAAGAAGTTTTGTGCATATCCATCAGGTACGTTTTTGATTTCTCCACGTTTACCTTTTCCGCGTACATCTTCTAAAAATATAACCTTCATACAATATCACTCCTCTTATTATTCTGCATACAATTATAAACTTAAATTAACATTTTTTAAATTATGTTTTATTATGAATCTTCATTTTCTTCAGGTGCTTCTTCTTCTTTGGCTTTTTTAATAGCATCATCTAACATTTGATCTACTTCATCAATTTTCTTGTCAGCAATTTGCGTAGCACCACTAGATAAGTGACCGCCACCACCTAGTTCTTCCATAACTCTTTGTACATTAACTTCCCCATTACTTCTGGCAGAAATTCCAATCAAATCATCAGGACGATGAGTGATAACAAATGAAGCACTAACACCGGACATATTCAACAATGAATCGGCAGCTTGAGCAGCGGTTACCGGATCATATTTTTTATCTTGCTCTCCAGAAACAACCATCATGTTCTTTTCGTCACTAATAAAACGAGCTAATGAAATTAAGTGCATTCTAGCCATATAACTATCTGGATTTTCCTGCATAAATTCTTTCATTTCACTAGAGTCAGCTCCTGCAGACTGCAGATAACTAGCAGCATCAAAAGTTCTCGTTCCAGTTCTCAAGGTAAATGACTGGGTATCAATAAAAATACCTGTCAACATCGCAGTTGCCTCAAGCTTACTAATTGGTTCAGCATCTTGTGATTGATATTCAAACATTTCAGTAATCAACTCACAAGTCGATGAAGCATATGGTTCAATGTAAACCAAGACTGGATTTTCAGGAAATTCTTCGCCACGTCTATGATGATCAATAATCATAACTTTATTTTCAAGACGTTCATATAATTTAGAAGAAACACTCATTGAAGGCTTAGAATGATCAACCATAATTAATAAACTATTATCAGTTGCTTTTTGTAAAGCTTCATCAGGAGTAATGACATCATCTTTCAATTCATCATCCTCTTGAATTTTATTAATTAGTCTTTGCACATCAGAATGAAAAGTTCCTTCTGGGATAACAATATAACAATGTTTATTATTCATTTGAGCAAGACGATGAATTCCCATGCAAGCACCGATTGAATCCATATCCGGTTGACTATGACCTTGTACAAATATTTGATCAGATTCTCTGAATACTTCTTGTAATGCTTGTGAAATCATACGAGCGCGGACTCTGGTACGTTTTTCCATCGGATTGGTTTTCCCACCATAGAAACGAGCTTCATGATCTTTTGCTTTTACAACAACTTGATCACCACCACGACCAAGCGCTAAATCTAAATCACTTTGCGCTTGTTCAGCTAATTCATTTAAATTATCTTCACCATAAGCAATTCCAATACTCAATGTTAATGGAAAGTTTTGTTTAGATGTCGATTCACGAATAGTATCTAAGATATTAAATTTATCAGATTCAATATCTTTTAATATCTTAGAATAAGTAAACATAATATAGTGATCTTCATCAACTTGCTTTATGAAAAAACCAAATTTTTGTGCCCAAATATTTAATTCATTGGTAACATAATTATTCAAGTTCGATATTTCTTGATCGCTCATAGATTGAGTTATTTCATCGTAATTATCTAGAAAGACTTGTCCAATAGAAATCTTTTCATCACTATAGTCTTTTTCAATTTGATAATATCTAGTGATATCAATCATGTAAGCAGTGCGATATTCTTTTTGAATTAACAAGGTGAAATAATGATCTTGCCACTTAACAGTCGCATTATCTGGATTATTCCAATTGTTCGTTAGAATATCATTTAACTCTGGATTAGTATCTTCCAAATTGGCACCTAACAAATCTTGATCACCAAAATAAGGCATTAAATATGGATTAACCCATTCTATTGCACCATTTTCGCTAACGATAATGACACCGACTGGCATTTCTAATAATGCTTCTTGATCACCGCGATTAATTCGATATGATAAATCAGAAATATAATTTTCACTGCTTTCACTTAAATCATTCATTTTTTTTAATATGTAAGATAGAAGCACACATACAAAAACCAAAAAAATAATTCCGACAATGAAATTATATAAAAATGAGACTACTAAACTAAAAATTGATAATATAGTTAAAGCTAACGTAATCCATCTTAAAATCTTATTTTTAAGGAAAGGTGGTAAGTTAGTAAATGAAAATAATTTTTTCATTGTAACTCCTCTTTTATACTTTTTTGTATTTATATTTTATCACAAAAATTATGTAATAAAAAAACTGAGACAACTACAAGTTATCTCAGTTAAAAAATATTGATTTTTATGCATTTTCAGTAACAAATGGCATTAAGCCCATGATACGAGCACGTTTAATAGCTAAAGTAACACGACGTTGGTTCTTAGCACTTGTTCCAGTAACACGACGTGGTAAAATCTTACCTCTTTCTGAAACAAAACGTCCTAACAATGCGATATCTTTGTAATCGATGTAATCGATGTGGTTGGCTGCAATAAAGTCAACTTTGCGACGACGACGGCCGCCACCTCTTCTTTGTTGTGGCATTAAAATTCCCTCCCCTATTATCTACTCATTAAAATGGTAAATCATCATCGGAAATGTCAATTTGATCGCCAGAATTAGCAAATGGATCAGATGAATTATTATTCATGTTGTTTCCATTATTTCCACCGTTATTTGATGAATTGCTATTTTGGTTTTCAAACGGATTATTATTTCCTGAATTATTTTGAGGAGCACCATTGTTGCCACCTTTATTTGCAGAACGTGGTTCTAACAAAGCAAAGTTTTCAACAACTACTTCAGTAACATAAACTCTTTGACCTTGTTGATTTTCGTAATTTCTTGTTTGAAGACGTCCATCAATTCCAACCAAAGCACCTTTATGAGTGAAGTTAGCAAAGTTTTCAGCAGACTTACGCCAGATAACACAGTTAATAAAATCTGCTTCTCTTTCACCATTTTGGTTAGTAAATCTACGATCAACAGCTAAGGTAAAATTACCCACGGCAGCACCGTTTGGAGTGTATCGCAAATCAACGTCCCGTGTTAATCTACCCGTTAAAGTTGTACGATTAATCATGCTGAAAGTACTCCTCTCTTTTTAAAAAACAATAAAGTTCTAAATTATCTTCTTACGATCATGTGACGTAAAATGTCGTCACTGTATTTAGATTGACGGTCAAATTCGTCTAATGCTGTTTTTTCAGCAGTAGTTAAGTTAATAACGTGGTATACACCTTCGTTATAACCACCAATTTCAAATGCGAAACGGCGTTTTGACCAATCTTTTGAGTCAATTAGCTTAGCACCATTGTCAGTTAAAACCTTGTCGAATCTAGCAACTAAATCATTTTTAGCGCCTTCTTCTAGATCTGGACGAATAATGTAAGTAATTTCATATTTATGTTCTTCCATGAATTACACCTCCTTGTGGACTTTAGACTCTCCTAAATGAGAGTAAGGAATATAAGTTTTATAACTAATACTCACGTTCAATTAGTTTACCATCAAAAATAATTTTATTCAATACAATACGGGAAATTGTTTACGATACATATATAAAATACGCATAAAATGATTATTGCATTCTAAAAATGATTAAAACTCATAATCTCAGGTGACCTATTCAATAATAAGTAGCCCTTACCTTTTTTAGTAAACGCTAGCCCTTCAAATTCACGACGGGTTAAAAATTTAGTATCACGAATATCACTATTTTTCAGATGACCTAGTTTATTAACTGGTGCTGATAAGATTCCACCATCAGAAACAAAATATAAACGGTTATTTCTGGGATTATAGGACAAAGCTTGAGTTAAATATCCAGGTGCATGGCGTATTCCCTGCATAATCATTTTAAAATGAACTTTATGATGAGCAACGTAACCCTTACTAATTCTTAATGTCCCATTTTTAATTGCACCATTTCCACTAGCTCTGGTATAAGTATAGAGATTACCACGCTTATCAAATGCTAATTCATTGCTTAATGAATAGTCTGAACTGTAATGAAATTTAATAATTTGAACAGGTTTTAAAGTTTTCATACTTAATTCTTCTAATTTAGCGTGCTTATTCATAACCCCCATGTTAATAAACCATAGACGATGAGTTTTATAGTTATAGCTAAGTGATTGTCCATGTCCATTTTCAATAATGGGGCCAAATTTAACTGCTGAACGAATTTGTTCTTTAGTTAAAATAGGATGTTTATAATTAACTCCCATCTTACGTAATTTAAATAAGTTATATCTAACAACTTCTCTTGGATACATCACAAAAGCAAATTTACCACTAGGTGTAATTACTAAGCTTTGTGGGTTCCAACGACGATGTTTAGAATCTCTTCTAGCACTAGTTAAAAAGAATAATGTTTTGGCATATGTTCGATAATTACCCCCATAAGATTTAATATGATTATGGGTATGACGATAACCTCGATGATAATGTTTATGGTAATCTTTTCGAGTATAGTTATGATTATGTACATATTTAAATTTAGAAACCCTAAACTTTTTAAGTACTACACCATGTTGATTATAAACTTTTACTTTAGCATTAGTACTAATAGAAAATGTAAATAAACACATTGTTAATATGAAAAACGGTATAAAAATTTTTTGTTTAAAAGTATGCATTATTTATTCCTTCAAAATATATTTATTTCTATTATAAAACTAATGTAAATTAAAAAAAATACGGAATCATAATAGATTCCGTATTTATTATTATAGTTTTAATTGATTTAACCATTTAATAGTTTCAGGATTTGAATGCTCTAAGAATAAACTTTTGTCTAAATCTAAATCACTAATTTTACTCATTTCATCATCTGTTAATTCAAAATCCCAAATATCAATATTTTCTTTCATGCGTTCAATATGAGTTGATTTAGGAATAATGACAACTCCACTTTGGGCTAAGAATCTCAAAGCAACTTGAGCTGGAGATTTGTCATATTTATTACCAATTGAATTTAATACTTCATTGCTGAATAAATTATTTTTACCTTCTGCAAATGGAGCCCATGATTCAATTTGGGTATCATTTTCATTCATGTATTTTCTTAAAGTCTTTTGTTGATTGAAAACATGAGTTTCAACTTGGTTAACTGCTGGTTTAACTTCATTGTTCATAATAAAGTCTACATACTTAGCAGGATCCATATTAGATACACCAATAGCTCTGATTTTACCATCTTTATATAATTTTTCTAAAGCATGGTAAGCACTGTAGTAGTCAGCAACTGGTTGATGAATTAAAACCAAATCTAAATAATCTGTTTTTAATTTCTTTAATGATTCATTTACAGAATCTAAAGTTTTTTCATAGCCAAAGTTACTGATCCATACTTTAGTGGTAATAAAAATATCTTTTCTATCAATACCACTTTCTGCAATTGCATCACCAACTGCATCTTCATTTTGATAACCTTGAGCAGTATCAATTGCACGATATCCAACTGATAAGGCATCCTTAACTGCTTGTTTACATTGTTCATAATCAGGTACTTGGTAAACACCAAAACCTTCTTGAGGCATTAAAACACCATTATTTAATTTTACGTTAGGAATTTTTACCATAATATTACCTCCTCGTTAATGTTAGAATATCATATCACCTTCATGTAACATGAAGGCAAGTAAGGAGGCTCATTATGGAAATTAAAAATGTAGCAAGAATCGTTGGTTTGAATGAAAACACAATCAGATACTATTCTGATAACGGTTTGATCCCCAATATCAAAAGAGATAAAAATAACCATCGCATTTTTGACGAAGAAGCTATCAATTGGTTAATTGGTGATAAAAGAATGCGTGAAGCCGGAATGTCCATTAATGATTTAAAAGAATACGTCGATTTATGTTTAAAAGGTAAATCAACAATTAAAAAGCGTTATCAAATAATTCAAAATTTAAAATCACAAGCACAAACCCAATTAAAGGAAGCACAACAGCGAGTTGATTATTTATCTAAAAAGTCTGATATCTATGAAAAAGGGATAATCAATAATAGTCAGGATATTTTAAATCCTAAAAAATGGTAGACAAAAAGCGATTCATTAGTTGAAATCGCTTTTTATGTTTAATAACTAATTGCTCTATTATGATCATTACTTCTATGAACATTAATACTTCTAATATTCATATTAGTTCTTTTACCAAGCCATGGGTCATTATAATATAATTGATTTTTATTAAATCCAGTAACTGTAACTGCATGATTCGGGAATCCATCTACATTAGCTATCCAAATAACTATTGGATGACTATATTTTTTTAAATAAATTTTCAAATACTTTGTACTTTTACCAGTTAAATTAACACTAGAATTTAAATATTTATGAACTAATTTCATTAATGCTGGTGGATAAATATACCAACCAGATTTAGAGTAAGGACTTCCCACGAATCCTTTATTAGGATTTGAACTACGAGGCATTTTATTAGCAAAGAATGTTTTCTTATAGTGCTTACCAGTTGCATAGTTAATCATCATTGTAACAGCGGTTATTTCGCATCCAGTAGGTAACTGTGGACGTTGACGAATCAATGGCACATTATTTAGTTTAAAAGTGGAATAGTCTAAAGCTGAATTATTGATCCATCCCTGATCCTTACCATTATGTATAATATGTGCATATTTACCTAACTTTGTATTTTCAAATTCGGTTACGTTAACCAACTTATTAATTAGATATTTACTGTTTTTATAACTTTTAATATTCTTTTCGTTGGTATTATAAGCACCATTTCGATATAAACTACGATTCTTTTTAATAATAGTACTAAAATTAGTTTTTTTAGTGCTTAAGATTCTAAAATACTTATGTTTGTTTACCCTTTTATGTTTGTTATTTTTATTGTCAATGTCCTTATTAGGATTGTTCATTGCTTCATTGTTACCATTATTAGAATTGGTAGCATTATTTTCTGATGACTGATTATTATCTTTAGAATCATTAATTGTTTTGCCATTATTATCAGTTGCAGAATTAGCATTATTTGTTGAAGATTGATTATTATCATTAACAATATTTTGCGAATTATTTTGATTATCACTAGTATTTAAATCATCAGCATACGCTTTAGTACCAACGGTTTGGGCACACACTGTAAACATTGCCAAAATTGGAATCACAAAAATAATTTTATATAATTTTCGTTTCATTTAATTTACTCCTCCATAATAAACATATTTAATTATAACACTATTATAATTAACTGATACAAAATAATTATAATAGTGTTAGAATATACATTATTTATTAATTTCATTTTAAGAAAGAAGGTATTCTAATGAATAGTTGGAGAAAATTATTAACTCCAATTGCGTCAGCACTATTATTACTAACTATGTTAATGTGTTTCAGTAGCAATAATAATGTTAATGCAAAAGCAAAAGAATACCAGAATCCTAAAAAATACTATCAAATTTCAAGCAAATTAAGCCTGTAGGAAAAGTAGGATATACAGTAAAAGTTGGTTATGAAGGTATCAAAACAGTTAAAATAATGCGTAGATTAGGCATTAATATGGGACCTATTGGAACTGGCCATTATGAATATAACTATGCAACTAAAAATGCTGTTATGAATTTTCAAAAGAAACACCATCTAAAGATTACTGGTGATGTCGATGTAAACACATGGGTTAAATTAGGTTTCCCAAGATGGCAATTTTATAGTATTGATAAATATGTAGCTCCATTAGGTGCGAAGATTACTCAAGGCAAACAGGCACATGTTAATGCAGCTATCAAACAAGCATATAAATATTTAGGTAAACCATACATATATGGTGCATCTTCAAGCCCTAATTATGGTAATGATTGTTCGGGATTAGTGGTTCAAGCATTGTACGCTGGTGGAATCAATCCTAAACCTGTTAGTGCCATTCAACATGCACATCCCGGTAACGAATGGAATTCACGCAAACTATGGGCAACCAACAAATTTAAATTTGTACCATTTGGTCAACGTAAACGTGGTGACTTAATTTTTTATTATGAACCAGGTACCAAAACTATTTGGCATGTCGCATTATATTTAGGTAACGATAGAATCATCGAAAGTTGGCCTCCAAGAGTTCAAGTATCAAGCATTTATGCTAGATCTACTCATACTGGATATGTAGCTCGTCCATGGGATGAAAAATAATTTTTTAGACATAGCTATTTAGTTATGTCTTTTTTTATTTAAAACATTAAAATCATTTCATTTGAAACTCAATCAAAATGATTTTATTATCTACTCGTAAGAAGGCTTTATATATGTATGTTAAAAATTTTATGTTCAAATTATTTAATGTATTTTTAGGTGTTATTGCGGTTGGTATTTGTGATTATGGAATCAATAACATGAATATTCATGCAAGCATTCCAGCAACTTATTATAATGAATCTCAGTTAAAACAGTTAGGTTTTAATCAAGAAAACGAGATTCCTAAAAGATTCTGGGGTAATTGGTATAATGCTGAAAAAGATGAGCATGGTGCAGTTAATTCAAAGCACGTTCCTTTTATTATCCTAAAATCCATAATAAATAACCATATGATAAAGCGAGTTACTTTGGGTGATGTTTATAATACTAAACATTCTTTGAAATACTTAAAACTAAACCACAGAAATGATGATTATAATTTTGGCTTAAGAATCAATAGAAAAATGATTAATGCTCGCATCCTAATTGGTAATAAATACAAAAATGTAAAAGTATTACCTGTATATGAAGGTCGAGAATATGGTTTATGGTATTTATCAGTTAAGCATAATCGCTTAAGTCTAAGTGATGCTATTCCCAATAAAAATACTAAACATAATTTAAATTTGCCAAATAAAACTACTATGACTACTTGGTACTACCGTAATGTTAATACCGCAAAAAAGCATTATCGTATATATTAAAAAATAAGCTAGCGATTTTTTACAAATCACTAGCTTATTTTTTAACTAATTATTCTTTTGTAGTTTCATTGTCAGCATCTGATGATTCATCATCTTTATCATCATTTGATTCTTCTGCTTCATTTGAAACTTTAGCAACTGTTGATACTCTAGAATCTTCATCAATTTTAATTAAATGAACCCCTAAAGTAGCACGACCAGTTTGTGAAACATCAGCCATATTAAATCTGATCATTACACCTTTGTCAGTAACTAACATAATATCTTCATCGCCAGTAACAGTGGTCAAACCAGCTAATGGACCATTCTTTTCGGTCACGTTAACTGTCTTGATACCTTTTCCACCACGACCCTTGATTTGATATTCAGAAGCGGGGGTTTGTTTTCCATAACCCTTTTCTGAAATAACAAAGACATTGTCATCTGGATTTAAGACATCCGCACCAACAACATAATCATTTTCTCTTAAACGAATTCCACGAACTCCAGTCGCAGAACGTCCCATTGAACGAACATCAGAAACCTTAAAGCTAACACAGTATCCTAAATGAGTACCAATAATAATGTTTTGATCTGCATTCACAGTAGAAACACGCATTAATTCATCTTTGTCTTTTAAATGAATTGCTTTTAGACCATTGCTACGGATATTCTTAAATTCATCAACTGAAGTGCGTTTTACAGTACCTTGAAGAGTTGTGAAGAATAAGTCTTTATCATCATAATTTTCATTTTCACTAATAGTAATAACTGCTTGAACTTTTTCGGCATTTTCGATACCTAATAAATTAATAATAGGAAGTCCCTTCGCAGAACGACCATATTCAGGAATTTCATATCCCTTCATACGATAAACTTTACCTTGATTAGTGAAGAATAATAAGGTGTGATGAGTCGTTGTTGAAACTAAATGTTCGATGAAGTCATCATCATGAACTCCCATTCCTTGAACTCCACGACCACCACGGTTTTGGCTCTTGAATTCTGAAGTTGCAGTGCGCTTAATATATCCATTATGAGTTAAAGTAATCATAATATTTTCTTCAGCAATAAGATCTTCATCTTCAATACTTAGTACTTCACCAACACGTAATTCAGTCTTACGGTCATCACCGAATTTATGTTGAATTTCCATTAATTCTTCATAAATGATTTCATTGATTTTTTCACGACTAGCAAGGATTTCTTTATAATGACTAATACTCTTTAATAGTTCATCATGTTCACTAGCAATTTTATCACGTTCTAGTCCGGTTAAACGAACTAAACGCATATCTAAAATGGCTTGTGATTGCTTATCCGATAAATCAAATTCATCCATTAATTGCTTTTTAGCAACTGCTGAAGTTTGTGATTCACGAATAATTGTAATTACGCGATCAATATTATCTAAAGCAGTAATTAAACCGGCTAAAATGTGAGCACGATTTTCAGCTTTTCTTAATTCATATTCAGTACGACGTTTAATAACGCTAACTTGATGTTCTAAATAGTATTGAAGAATTTCTTTTAAGCTCAAAATTCTTGGAGTACCATCCACAATTGCTAGCATATTAAAGCTAAAACTTGTTTGCATTAAAGTCATTTTGTATAAATTATTCAATACAACTTGAGCTGAAGCATCACGTTTAACATCAATGACAATCCGCATACCTTCACGGTCAGATTCATCATTAACATCTGAAATTCCATCAATTCTTTTATCGCGAACTAAATCAGCGATACGTTCAATTAGTTTAGCTTTATTAGTCATATATGGAATTTCGGTTGCAATAATACGTTGTTTACCGTTTTTATTTTCTTCAATATCAGTTTTAGCACGTAAAATAATACTACCCTTACCAGTTTCGTAAGCTTTTCTGATACCAGATTTACCTAATACAACTCCACCAGTAGGAAAGTCAGGCCCAGGTAATGCTTCCATTAAATCAGCAGTTGTTGCATCTGGATTTTCCATTAAAATATGCAATGCTGAAATAACTTCACTTAAATTATGTGGTGGAATATTAGTAGCCATTCCAACCGCAATTCCTGAAGCACCATTAACTAATAAATTAGGAAATCTTGAAGGTAGAACTTCTGGTTCACGTTCACTACCATCAAAGTTATCTTGGAAATCAACAGTATCCTTATTGATATCACGTAACATTTCCATTCCCATTTTAGGGCCATACGTACCATTGATCCGTAAACGGCACTGTCTCCATGGGGATGATACTTACCTAAAGTATCCCCAACAACCCTAGCTGATTTACGGAAAGGTTTTTCTGGAGTCAACCCTAGTTCACGCATATCATATAAAATTCTTCTATGAACTGGTTTCATACCATCTCTAACATCAGGTAAGGCACGTGCAACGATAACACTCATTGCATAGTCTAAAAATGATGTTTTCATTTTTTCAGATAAGTCCACATTTTCAATGCGATGACTTGATAAATCTTCATTATTGGCCAATGTTTTTGCCTCCATTCATGGTCGTTGTAACATAATGTTTCATGTGAAACATTTTAACTAAACATCCAAGTTTTCAACGAATGTTGCATTTTCTTCAATGAATTTACGACGTGGTTCTACTTTGTTACCCATTAACATATTGAATACCCCAGCTGCATTTTCAGCATCTTTAGTTTCAACCCTTTGTAAACGACGATTTTCAGGGTTCATAGTAGTATCCCATAGTTGTTCAGCATCCATTTCACCAAGACCTTTATAACGAGAAATACTTGGCTTAGGTGATGCTGGTAATTCAGCTTTCCATCTGTCTAGTTCTTCATCATTAGCAACATATCTAATCATCTTACCTTGTTGTAAACGATACAAAGGTGGTTGAGCAATATATACATATCCAGCATCAAGTAATGGACGCATATAGTTATAAACTAATGTTAATAGCAATGCTTGAATATGGGCACCATCAACATCGGCATCAGTCATGATAATTAACTTGTGATAATGAACATTATTAATGTCAAAGTCTTTGCCAAAACCAGTTCCCATGGCAGTAAACATTGATCTAATTTCTTCATTAGCTAAAATCTTATCCATTGTTGCCTTTTGCACATTTAAAATTTTACCTCTGATTGGCAAAATAGCTTGTGTTAAACGAGAACGACCTTGTTTAGCTGATCCTCCGGCAGAATCACCTTCGACAATGAATAATTCTGAAATATCTGGATCTTTACTAGTATTATTAGCTAATTTACCAGGAAGACTACTGATTTCTAAACCAGATTTCTTTCTAGTTACTTCACGAGCACGCTTTGCAGCAGCACGAACTCTAGATGCTAATGAACCCTTATCAACGATTTGTCTACCTAATTTAGGATTTTCCATTAAGAATTTAGAGAATCGTTCTGAAAAGATATGATCAGTAGCAGTTCTAGCATCAGAGTTACCTAATTTAGTCTTAGTTTGTCCTTCAAATTGAGGATCAGGATGCTTAACACTAACAACCGCAGTTAAGCCTTCACGTACATCAGGACCGGTTAAATTATCATCTTTTTCTTTTAATAAGTTATTTTTTCTTGCATAATCATTAACTGCACGAGTTAAAGCACGTTTGAAACCTTCTTCATGGGTTCCACCCTCAATAGTATGAATATTATTGGTGAAAGTTCTAAGTTCACTATGATAATCATCAGTGTATTGCAAAGCAACTTCAACTGAAATTCCGTTTTCCTTACCTTCAACATAGATAGGTTCTGGGAAAATTGGTTCTTTATCCTTGTCGATGAATTCAACATAATGTTTGATTCCACCTTCATATAGGAAATTTTCTTCAGTTGGCTCTGCTGGACGATTATCACGAAGTGAAATTTTTAGGCCTTTATTTAAGAAAGCTAATTCACGAATACGAGCAGTTAAAGTTTTAACATTATAAGTAGTTGTTTCTGTAAAAATATCTGGATCAGGTGTGAAATGAACTTTAGTTCCGTGATTGTCAGGATCATCGTTACCAATAAATTTCATTGGAGTTTTAACATGTCCTCTAGAAAAATCCATATAGTATTTTTTACCATCACGAGTAACCGTTACATCTAGTTCATTTGATAATGCATTTACTACTGATGCACCAACACCATGTAAACCACCAGAAACTTTGTATCCGCCACCACCGAACTTACCTCCGGCATGTAGGATAGTGAAAACAGTTTCCAATGCGGGTTTTCCAGTCTTCTTTTGAATATCAACTGGAATTCCACGACCATCATCAACAACGGTAATACTATTGTCTTTTTCAATAGTTACATGAATTGAATCTGCAAAACCTGCTAATGCTTCATCAATTCCGTTATCAATAATTTCCCAAACTAAATGGTGTAGTCCTTGCACACTAGTTGATCCTATGTACATCCCTGGACGTTTACGAACGGCTTCTAGGCCTTCTAGAACTTGAATTTGACTGGCATCATATTCATCAGTCTTTCTTCTTTGTTCTGCTTTTTCCTTATCAGTCAACTTTATTCCTCCTAAAAAGAAATCACTTTTCTTCTGAGACGGTTCCACTTTCAATATTAAAAATCTTAGGATCTGAAATTAATTCGCGAGCAATCCCACTTAAACTAGTGGTTGTTAAGAAAGTTTGAACTTTATCTTGAATCGACTTTAATAGATGTGTTTGCCGATCATCGTCCAGTTCAGATAACACATCATCCAATAATAAAATAGGATATTCATGCGTTTCTTCCTTCATTAAATCAATCTCTGCTAACTTAACTGAAAGGGCTGAAGTTCTTTGTTGTCCTTGCGAACCAAAAGTAGAAACGTCTTTTTTATTGATGATAAATTGCAAATCATCACGATGTGGGCCATATAAACTATTGCCTTGCCTAATCTCTTTATCACGATTATTAGTATATAAATTAAGCAATCCGTCATAAATATTGTCAATGTCAGTTAATTGCTTTTTCTTCAAAGCACAAACATATTTAAACTGCAATTTTTCTTTATCTTGCGAAATTTCAGCATGAATATTTGATGCCCATCCTTCTAATTTTTTCAACAAATCAATGCGTTGAAAAATAATCTTAGAACCATAAGCAGCCAATTGATCAGATAAAACCTCTAAGTATAAATGATCACTAGCTTCTTTCATCTGTAATTTTTTTAGATAGTTATTACGTTGTTTTAAAATTTTTCTATACTGTGCATTGTCATAAAGATATTGATTACTCATCTGACCAAATTCCATATCCATAAAACGACGACGTACACTTGGTGATCCTTTTACAATTGATAAATCTTCTGGAGCAAATAAAATAACATTTAATTCACCTACATAAGATGAAAGCTTTGCTTGTTCCAAATGATTTACCTTGGCACGTTTTCCTTTTTTGCCTAAATCAATTTCTAACTTGGTATCGCCTAAATGTTTAGCAACATTGCCATAAATTTGAGCAGCATCCGATTGCCACTCAATTAAATCACGATTATTAACAGTACGATGACTACGTGTTAATGCTAAAACATAAATAGCTTCTAACATATTGGTCTTACCTTGTGCATTGTTACCAAGTAATACATTAATTCCCGGTGAAAACTGCATGTTAACGTCATCATAGTTGCGAAAATGGTGTAATGTTATTTCTTTTAATTTCATAGATTTAGCCTACTTTTTACGAATAAAAAATAATCCTACATCTACTACTTCAACATTATCACCATCATATAATTTTTTACCACGACGATTTTCAGGTTCATCATTCAACATAACCTGATTATCCTTCAAATACCATTTTGCTTGTCCACCGGAAGAAACAACGTCTTCTTCCTTAAGCAATTGGCCTAAAGTAATATATTCAGTACTGATGAAAACACTTTTCTTCAAAACTTCACCCACCTTTTCCTTACTTCTTTTATTATACCCTTTTGAAAGGTAAAAGTATAGATAATGAGCTCTTTTAGGCCTTTCTAGCCATTTTATATTATATAAGTGTTTTTTGACCTTATAAGAATAAAATCGCTCATAATGCCATAAAATGAATTAAGCATGTAAATCAATATATACAAAAATAAGCATTTGGCATTAAATCCAAATGCTTATTTTATTAAGTAAAATTATTTACCGACTTTACTTACATAAGTCTTATCACTAGTTATATATTTACCATTACCGACATAGAAACGAGTAATTCCATTATATTTAACAACTTTTTGAACTTTAAAAATGTCGTTTTTATGAAGTTTTTTAACAACATTATCGTTGTCAAAGTATTTATTGGTATGAATACTTACACCAGATGGTTTAATTACTCTAAATTTCTTAAAATTGGTCTGATAATATAAGTTAGCAACATAATCAGGACGTACAGTTACATAGCCATTGCGAACGCGATATCTTGGTAATCCAGTCTTAGAATAATCCAATCCCAAAACCTTAAAGATATGTGCATCATATCTTGGAGCTTTCTTGTATTCATGAATTCTATTTTTATGACTGAACTTCACATTTCTATGAGTAAACAAAGTTCTTAAATTATAAATATATCTTGGAGTATCACGTTTTTCTTCACGTCTATATGCCTGCAAGTATGCCTTTACATATTCCTTTGAATGTTTATTGTCAAAATCCTTTGGAATCTTATGATTCTTTTTAGCATTTTCAATGCCTTGTTTGATTCCTAAATTATTTTGATGACGTTCTTCTTGTTTATATGCTTGCTTATATGCATAACTATAAATCGCACCTTTATTACTTAAATCATGCTTAGAATTATCAAATACAGCTTCAGCAGCTTTCTTACCAGCTTCATAACCATCGAATCCTTTAATATAAGCTTTATTATGATCAGAAGTTAGTTTTTTACCTAATTCAGCTGCTCTAATTCCTGCTAAGCCATGCTTACCAGCTTCATAACCTTGATTATAATAATGATTACCTGAAGCCCCATTGATAACATCTTTCAATGCTGCTTCAACTCCATCTTTTACATCTGCATATGCTTTGTCATATGCTTTTTTAGCAGCAACCGAGACAAATTTAGATTGATATGTCCCATTCAAGAAATTATTCAAAATTGCTGAATTAAATACAGGTTTTGGATTAACTTTTGGTGGTTGTTGTGGAGTTATTGTTGGTGCTGGAATATCTTTTTGCCCTTGCTGATATGCATTACTATATGCAGCAATATAATCAACTAATTGAGCATCACTATCATTAGAGTCTGGTTTAGCACTACCACCATTAAGTCCATTTTGATAACCTTGATAGCCACCATTATAAACATCAAGATATGTGCGCTGCATTGCTGGGCTAACATTGCTAGGAACAGTAATCTTAGTAGGATCTAACTTACCATCGGAGCCTAAATTCTTACCATTTTTGGCATCATTAACTGAGTTATTAATTGCTAATTTTGCAACTTGGTAACTAGCATTGGCAACTGGATCACTTGGTGCTGGTTTATTAGTAGCAGCAGCTTGTACCCCTGCCATTGAACTATTAGCTAATTGAATTCCTGCATTGTACTCATTACTTCCTGCATACTCATTAGAGAATGACTTTGGAGAAACAACGGAATTATATCCATTCTTAACCGCCTGATTTCCTTGTGCATATAGAATACTCTTTACATCGTCATTTGAATAAGGATTACTGATATTACCATTAGGATTCTTCAAAGCATCATTTTGACCATTTTGCTTAGCAGCTTGATCATTATCAAATGACTTACCATAGACATATTGATACAAAGGACTTTGTGATAAAACATCGGTCTTATTATCACTCTTAACATCATCATTAAATGCTTGAGCAGCAGCTTGATATGAGTCCACATAAACAACTTTAGCATTATTACTAATATTATCAGGTACTTTGATATTATTTAAATCTAATTGATGCTTAGTAGCATCAACCGATACTTGCTTCATGGCAGCTAAAGTTGCTTGATAACCATCATTAGAAATCTTATTTTCAGGAGCTTTAGCATCACCATTAGCGGCTGACTGAGCACCATTCAAGATTTGTTTCCCTAAGCTAGCTCCCGCTTGATATTCAGCAGTTTTCTTTTCTTCAGCTGTGGACTTATCATTCTTAGGTTGAATAATTGAATTATATCCATTTTGGGTATCATTGATTCCTTGATTATACAAAGTACTTTCAGCCTTTTGACTTTCACTATAAGGGCTATTAGGTGTTAATCCACTATTAGGATTGTTTAATGTTGCATTGCTCCCATTCGACTTAGCAGCTTGATCAACATTATAAGCCATGCTATATGCAGCTTGATATGAAGATGGTTGGTTAGCATTGTTAGAAGGTGACTTGCCTGCTTTAACATCTTGGAATGCTTGAGCAGCAGCTTGATAACCTTGTTCAGCATTAGGATCTGTTATTGTCGTTCCTTGGGCATTTTTAATTGGATTTGCATTTGGCATTGGATTATCCAATCCCTGTGCAGCTTGATAACCAGCACTAGCTTGCTTAGCCATTGCTAAACCTGCTTTGTATGCATCGCTATCATTATTAGTTGGTTGAGCATTGCTATCATTAATGCCGATTGCATAACCCTTTTGATAATCAAAGCCATTGTTTTGAGCATTAGAGTCAACATCTTTACTACCATTCTTTGAACTAACAGCAGCTTTGATTTTATCTGGATTATTTAAATTATCACCATTAACTTGGTTAAAGAAATCATTACTACCAGCAACTCGATCTTTTTGAATTTGATTATATGATTGATTGTAAGCAGTTTGATAAGCGCTAGACTTACTCAAATCATTATGATACTTGTCATTAGCACTTGCACCGTCATTTAATCCAGCTTTAGCACCCTCATAGGCATCATCATCAACAACTGGTTGTTTATTATTATTAATATTATCTTTAGCAGCTTGAAGTATCTTTTGAGATTCAGGTAATTTATCATAAGCAACTTGGTTTGCATAACCCCGATTAAAAGCATTATTATCCTGTGTATTATTAGAACCACTAGTACCTTTCTTATTAGCTCCAGTATCTCCATCAGTAATTGCTTGACCAGCTCCATTATTCTTTTGGGCACTAGCTTCAGCATATGCCTTAGAATATGCTGCTTGATATGCTGTAGGATTATTAGATTTCATGTTATTAGTAGGATTAAATGAAGTCCCCTTTAATGCATCTTGATATCCTTGAACAGCACCATTATAGTTAGCATCACCATTTTGAGTAGCATTGGCATTAGCTTTAGCATTATTGTAACTACTAATAGCATTTTGTCCGTCTTTATAAGCAGTTTTCTCTCCAGGAGTTAAATTAGTTGGAACTTCTGAACTTGGATTATCAAAACCATTGTCATATGATTTTTGATTATTGTAACCTTGATTATATAGTGCGTTGCCACTAGGTGATAAACTATCCCCATTTAATTTATCATCTAAATATTGTTGAGCTCCCTTAGTAGCCTCACCTTGCGCTTGAGCTTTGGCACTCTTATATGCAAGTGAATTAGTATTTAAACCATCCGGAGCATTCTTACCAGTATTGGCACCCGCTTGAGCTCCCCAATAAGCTTCATATCCATCAGGGTTGGTGCTTTTATCTGGAGCTGTTGCATCGCCATTTTGTGCTGCTTGATATCCAGATTGATATTCTTTAGATGCAATTTGACCAGTCTGAGATGCCAAACTATTGTTATTAGCTTGCCCATAATAAGCTGCTTGAGCATCTTTCACACCTTGTGCATAATTTTTATCATATGGTTTGGATGAACTATTAATTTTAGCTTCATTATTAGCATCGTCTGTGGCTGTTCCATTAACAAAATCATCAGCACCTCTTTGTTGTGCTCCTTGATTAAATGAATGGGTATAAATTGGATTATTAGGTTGATCATATTGACCACTTCCATTGTTACCACCATTATAGCCATTTTTAGAAGCTTGATATGCATCTTTATATGCTTGACTATTAACAATTTCAGCCGGTACCGCAGAATGATCACTAGTACCACGATCTTTAGCATCAATAATACCGTTCTTGGCACCTACACTTTCAGCACGCGCAATTTCATAAACTGGGGAATCAGGATTTGGTTTGTCAGTGGTATTCAATCCATCAATTAATCCATTAATTGCATCAGTGTATCCTGGTTCATTACGCTTAGATGCATCGGGATGAGTCAAACCATTATTATAATAATCTTTAATCGCATCATTATAGCCAGTAGCAAACTGTTGAGCTTTTTCATAACCAGCTTTTTCGTTAGGTGTCATCTTACTAATCATATCAGCCGTTGGAGCAGGATCATTCTTCAATCCTTCACCATAACCTTTTTGATAAGTATCATATGCTTGTTGATAAACAGCTTGATTAGCCGGTGTTAAATTGCTATCCGAAACTGGTTTACCAGCATTAAACGTATTAATGGCATCAGCATTAGCATCTTTAGCATCAGATAATGCTTGATTGTATGCTAATTTATAACTAGCAGTTCCTGCATCAGCTTGACCTAATGGTTGTATTGAAGAAATATCATTACCACCATTAGTACCATTATTGCTTTGAACTTTAGCAATTGCATCGTTTACACCATCAGCAGTAGTTTGTTGGCTACTGTTACCACTTGGTTGAGCATTTTGCTCTGCTTGATGGAAATCAGATTGGGCAGCTTTACCAACTGCTAAGGCTCTTTGATACTCTAGTGTTTGTTTGTCATCGGCAGATGCAGTGCTGGCATTATTTGGATCCACACCGTCTTGATAACCATCTTTGGCATTATTAAAACCAGTTGTGTAATTAGTATTAGCTGAATCGGTATTTTGATTACCAGCTAAGAAATCATTAGCACCTTTAGCCTTTTGCCCCAGAACATTTCCATCATTGTAAGCTCTAGATAACTCTCCATTATTGGTATGGGTGTTTTTATCAGATTTTTGCAGTCCATCATTATAACCATTCATCAATGCATTATATCCATCGGCATATGCCCCATGATTGCTGGCATTAGCATCAGTTACTTGATCAGCAGTAATGGTTGCTTTGTTTTGACCATCATTATTTTGGTTAATACTCTTTTCTGCATCTGTTTTACCTAATTCTTGAGATTTAGCAACATCATAAAACAATGCGGCACCATCATTAGAAGTAGGTCTAGTCTTACTAGTATCACTATCAGCAGATTTCAAACCATCAATAGTTGCATTATAAACGTTAGCGTCTGCACCCGTATATGGAGTTTTAATATTATTTGGATAATCAGCAACTGCTTGATCATAAGCTTGCTTTCCAATTTGAGCAGCTTTAATTCCAGCTAATTCATTAGCATTAGTTGCAGTTGCATCAGGATTATTTAATCCCTCATTAAATCCAGTCTGTGCTTTACTATAAGCATCGTTATAGGTACTCTTTTCTGCATTACTAAAACTACTATCATTGGCTGGTTGACCAGCTAAGAAATTATTTTGGCCAACAATGTTAGTTTGTTCAATGCTATTAATAGCAGTATTATATGCTTTCACATAATCAGCTGATTTCCCATTGCTAGTTGAAACATCAATGTTGGTTGCATCATGGTTATTACCATTATAATGTTGAATTGCATCTGCTACCGCTTGATATGCAGTTTTAGATTGATTGCTTAATTGGCTACCACTAAGATTATCAGTTGATTTAGGATTAGTTTTACTTTCGGCCAATTGATAACCTGCTGCAGCACCTTGACCATCACTATATCCCATATCATATCCAATTGTGCTTTTAGTAGTAACTCTTTGTGGTTTATTATTAGCACCCGAAACGGCGTCTTGATAACCTTGTTGAGCACCACTGTAACCATTGTCATAGTATTCTTGCTTAGTTGCATCCCCTACTGATGAGTTCTTAGCTTTGCCATCAGTAAAGTCTTGGGCTCCTTGTTTTTGGGCTGGTGTCGTTTCATCAGTTGTAGCTTGTTCATAGCCTTTTATAAAGGAATTAGGTAAGAACGTATCACTATTAGAATTAGGTGCGTTCGCAATAAGATCATCCGGACTTAAGTTAGGATGTTGAGAAAAGTATTGATAACCTGCTTTAGCACTGTCATATGAATCTTGATATTGACCTATATTAGCATTATAAGTTCCAATGTTTTGTTGTTTAACATTGTCGTTACCATTTTGTGCATCAGTAATTGCATCTGAATTAGCCTGATTAACATTTGCTAAGCTTTGGTTGTTTACATAAGTCTGGCCAGATCCATCAACAACACTATAAAATGCCGGAGTGCCATCTGGGTTGTTCACTAAAACTAAGTTCACTTGACTAATTCCATAATTTAAAGTAACTCCAAATGTATTGCTACCAGTTGTGTTCTTTAAATCATAACTAAATGGAACTAATTTATTCCCGTCAGAGAAACCAATGGATTGGTTATAATATTTTCCAGTAAAATCATCCTTAACTGAATTAGCAGTGTCTGAGATTAATGAACTATATGCTGGCACTGAAGAAAGATTAGCACTTGATCCCTGTGAATACCCAGCATAGATATTATTAGCAGCTGTGTTGTAATCATAAACTTTCGCATAACCACTAATAATAGTTCCACCATTACCATCTGAATTAGTTGCAATATTCCCAGCAAAATCAACGGTAGGTACACTTCTCAAATTCAATACATCATTGCTGGCCAAGGTCTCAGTGCTAGGAGTGCTAGTATTTTTATTTTGACCATTAGTATAATTGTAATTAATTGCACCATTGGAATTACTGTTAACATTTAATGTATAGTACCAGTTGTTTGGATCAGAACCCTTACCATTATCAAATTGAACACTTTTGGCAACAATTTGTCCGGTAACAAACGTACTATTTTGATTATTGGTATTTTGTAATTGAACTCCATTTTCCCCAATATCATCAACATTAATTGAACCACAAATTAATTTTTCTGCTTCATTAGTACCGCTTAAGTTCTTAACAATTAAATTGCCACGATTATAAATATTAACACTACCAGAACCCAAGTATAATAATCCATAGTTTAATGAATTATTAGAAGGATTATTATTTAAGTATTTACCAGATTGAATATTGAGTAGCCCACTATTATAAACATTCACACTGCCACTTTCAACATCCATCAAACATGAATCGCCTTCAACATTGTCATTGCCTACGGGTGATTGAATATTAATTCGACCACCATCAACATTAATGTTACCTTCTGAATAAATACCCATGGCTCCATACTTAGAATTATTTTCCAAAATAGGCACAATATCCAAATCGGCACCTTGATTAACATTCAAAGTTCCTGAAGATGACTTAATTACAACTCCATCAGAATCACTATCATAAATAGATTCACCACCACCACCAGTTCCACTGGCAGCTCTTACAACTAAATTAGAATTTTTACCTAAAGTAACAGTTCCACTATCAATTAGAGTAGCGTCACCGCCATCACCTTTGGCTGTATCACCAAAGTAATTAGCACCAGGAGCAAGCGTCATACTAGCAATTTCCAAATCTTCTTGACCATTATTACCAGAGTTACCTTCAGTAGCAACGTTAATACTATATGGAGAATTATAATACTGAACTAAATGAGAATTAGTATTCCCTTGAAAAGAAGTATTATTATTAGAAGCACTCAATAATTGAGCACCAACATAGTTAATATTGTTGAATGAAATATTAGCTTCATTATTGAAGGTAAATGGGCCATAGTAATTAGCTCCATAAATCGTCCTAAAGTTCTCAACCATTAATGATTGATTATTATTTTCCTGAGATTTCAAGTTATATTCGATTGATTGCGCATCATAAATATGATTTTGACCATTAATATTTAGATTAGAAGTATAAAGTTTCAAATCAAGTTCTGAATAATTACCCAAATCACCGTTATTAATATCGTTGGTAATATTTATAGTATTAATAGCATTAGCAGAATTATTAGCTTCATTGTAAGTTCCATTATCTTCATAAAGAATATTATAAAGATGAGTGGCATTGTCTGCAAAAGCCACTCCTTGTTGAGTTTGTTGTGCTACATCATTATATCCAGTTTGATAATATGATGAATTGCTCCCCGTATAATTTTGTACTTGTTGAAATGGAGATGATCCACTACCTGCAAATTGTTGTTGAATTGCATCATTAGCACCCTGATAAGCTTGATCATAAGCATTTGTTGAGTCAGCATTAGGATTATATGAAGTGGCAACTCGATTATTATGACCATTCCATTTACCAGTTTCAGCATCACTTGCACCTTGTTTAGCTAAGAAATAATTAATACCATAAGTATATTGTGCCGATTGGTTATTAGTAGTGTTTACCTTTTTCGCATCAATAAAACCACTATTAGGAACACCGGTAACACTAGTATTGTTGGCATTGTTATAAGTTGCATCTAAATAATTATCAAAAGCAGTAACATTGTTGCCCGCAGTAGTTGGATCATTATCTCCTGAATAATTACCATTTTGATAATCAGTAGCACCACTTTGTTCATGCGCTCTTATATAATCCTTATAACTTTGTTGATAACTTGTATTAGTTCCTTCGTTTGTGACATCATTTACATATTGTCCATGTGCTGCGATTACACCTTGAAAGGCTTGGTTATAAGCCTCATCATGCCCCGTGGTTAATTGAGGAGTTCCACCAGATTCGATTTGTGTCCATGCATCATTCGCACCTAATGTACCTTGATAAGTGTCATCATTCAAAGTGTCATTTAAATCCTTTGCAGCAGTGACAACACTGACACTATTTTGAGCAATGGTAGCACTAGCTTGCGATATTGCTGAAGAAGCTGTGCTAACTGCACCAGAATTTTCAGTCGCAGCGGTATATTCACTAACATCATAAGATGATTTCACTGCGATGCTATTCTGGCTAGGTGTTGCACTATTCCCACCAAAATCGCTAGAATTATTAATCGAATTCCAATCGGCTTGAATTGATCCATTAGCAGTTTCAATTGATGAACTGTTAGGAGTCAAGCTAGATTGTGCATTAGATGCCTTTTGATAGGCACCACTAATATTAGTATAATCATTATTGATTTTATTATAGTCATCAGTTCTACCTGTAGATCCTAGTGAATTATTAATTACATTGGCACTACTTGCCAAAGAATATTCATTACTCAATGAATTAAAATCATTATTAGCATTAGATACATTTCCGGATGCATTTTGGCTAGCACTATTGGCAGAACTAGCTAAACTGAATCCATTGCTTTGGGTTACCGCATCACTAGCAGCATTTACTGTATCGGTATTGGCACTAGATGCACTAGCTTGATCATTACTTGCACTAGTAGCCTCAGCAGATGTATTTTGTTGTGGACTACGACTGGCAGCTGATTTTACATACCCATTAACTGATGCAGAATTGGTAGCAATTGTGTTAACTCCACTATTTGCTACACTACTATCTTTTTGAACTTGCTCGCCCGAACCTTTGAAATCACCCTGAGCTATTGAAGAAGCGGTACTAGAAGCACCACTAGCAGTTTGAGAATTACCATTGATTGCACCACTAGCTGAATTTACCGTACTAGTAGATTGTGAATCAGTCGATGGTGTTGTTTGTTTTCTTGTTGTATTCTGTGCACTTGTTGTTGGATCAGCATGAACCGTTACATCATTCATACTGACACCATAAAAAGCCGAAGTTCCTAAAAATGCTAAAGTAGCAACTGATGCTACTACCCATTCCTTCTTTACTTTTTTCAGAACTTTTTTATCATTGACTTTTCTAAATTGATTTTTATTATACTGCAATTCAATAACACTCCATTCTATATGAAATCTTTATTAAATGCTTATGGCTCGGCGCAAAACTTTCCTATAATGGCATTTATAGCTATTAGAATATGCCAGTCGATAAGTATTCGCATATAATATATCACCATTACAAAAATATATATACTATTTAGTTTGCAAATAAAAAAGAGATTGGTTCAAAAACCAATCTCTTTTTAAAACTAAATATTAATGTTTAATTTGATTAACATAAGTTTTATTACTTGTAATATATTCACCTTTGCCAATATAGAAACGTGTAATACCATTTAACTTAACTATTTTATTAACTTTAAATACATCGTTTTTATTAAGCTTCTTAACTACATTGCTTGCGCGGAAACGTTTACCACTATGAACTAATGCACCAGATGGTTTAATAATTTTGAAAGTCTTAAAGTTATGTTGATAGTAAGCATTAGCAACATAATCGGGACGTGAAGTTACATAACCCTTATTATTTACTCTATATCTTGGCAATCCAGTCTTGGAATACCCAACACCAGTCACTCTAAAGATATGAGCCTTATGTCTTGGTTGCTTAGCATATCTCTTAATTCTACTATGCTTAGTAAACTTAATACTATTATGAGTAAATAATGACTTAGTATTGTAGATATATCTTGGCAAACTACGTTTTATCTCATGACGATAAGCACTGAGATATGCCTTAACAAATGCTTGGGAATGCTTTTTAGCAAAGTTAGCAGGAAGTGCTTTGTATTTCTTAGCACTAGCAAGTCCTTGCTTAAATCCTAAGTTATTTTGGTGACGTTCTTCTTGTTTGAATGCTTGTTTGTAAGCATAACTGTAAATAACACCTTTATCTGATATATTGTGATGACCATATATAGCTTGCTTAGCTGCCTTCTTACCAGCATCATAACCATTATAACCATTGATATATGATTTATTACCAGACTGAGTATGGTCTTTAATACCCTTTTGAGCAGCCTTCATACCAGCAAGTCCATCGGTTCCAGCCTTATAACCATCATCATAATACTTAGTTCCATCAGAATTACGAATTTCATTCTTCAATGCTGCTTGAACACCATTCTTAGTATTATTATAAGCCTTTTGATATGCCTGCTTTTCAGCGTCAGAAGTAAAGTTCGTCTTAGGCTTTCCATTTAAGAAATCGGTTGGGGCAGTTGAAGAATTGTTTTGTGGTGTTGGTTTAGGTTGTGGTTGTGGCTGTGGAGATGGCATTGGCATATTACTTTGTCCCTGTTTATATGCATTACTGTAAGATGCAATGTAATCTTCTAAACTACTCTTAGGATCAGACTTGTCCGGAGCAGCACTACCGCCGTTATAGCCATTTTGATAACCTTTATAAGCACCCTCATAAACATCTTTGTAGGCTTGGCTAGCAGCCTTAGGAATATTGTTAGGAACAATAATCTTACTTGGATCTAACTTGCCGTCTGAACCTTGGTTAGTTCCATTTTGTGAATCAGTGATTGCTTGTTTAATAGCAGCGTTAGCAGTATTGAAACCATCTTCAGTACCAGCAGGTGCTGTCTTACTACCGCTAGCAGCAGCTTTCACTCCATTTAGAAGATTATTAGCTAAGTTAGCACCATCGATGTATTCTTTAGAACCCTGTCCATCACTAGATGAATTATTAGGATTCATTACTGAATTATAACCGTTCTTAGAATAATCATTACCTTGATTATATAAAGTACTTTGTCCACCACTATAAGTGTTATTAGGTGTTGAACTTGGATCATTTAAGAAGTCTTGTGATCCTTTGTGTTTAGCACTTTGATCAACGTTATATGCCATATTGTAAGCCATTTGATAAGTTGATGTCTTATCATTATTATCAGCTTGAGGTTTACCATCTTTTACATCTTGGAACGCTTGAGCAGCAGCACGATAAGTATCCTGACCACCTTGCGTCTTAATATCATTACCAGAAGCATCTTTAATTGGATTATCACTTGGTGCTGGGTTTGAAGCTGCTTGCGCTGCTTGATAACCAGCTTTTATGTCACCAGATGCTTTGTCAAATCCATCATTATAAGATGCCTTGTTAGGATCATTGGTATAAGGATTATTATTGCTATCGCTAACTAATCTAGCTGCATATCCTTGTTGTTCAGCAAAAGCATTGTTACGAACTTTATCATCAATGCCGGTTCCATTGTCAGAACTTTTAGCTTTATTAATAGCATCAGCATTATTCAAATTATCGCCTTGAACTTGGTTGAAGAAGTCCTTAGTTCCATTTGACTTAGCTTGTTGCATATCACCATAAGCTTTGTTGTAAGCTTGTTGATAGTCAGCTGTTTTACCAATATTACCACTAGCATCTTTTCCATTAGCGGCATCCTCATAGGCAGCCTTAGCTCCATCATAAGATGCTTGTGCATCTTTCTCATTATCACCAGGTCTATTAACATCTTGTCCATTAACTACCGCTTGTGCCGCATTAGGGATTGCATTCTTGGCATTTTGTCCATTTTGATATGCTTGTTTTTGACTATCAGTCCAACCATCCTCACTTGGATTTTGAGAGGTGTTATTGTTGAAACCTGTGTCATATGCTTTTTGATTATCATACCCTTGATTAAATGCCTGAGTATCTTGACTATCATTAGGGTTTACAGGTTTAGAAGCAGTTGATTTGTTTGAATTTTTATCAGATACATATTGTTGAGCACCCTTATTCATTTGATCAGAAGCTTCAGCATAAGCTTTGGCATATGATGATTGATACTGCATTTGCTTACTATTTTTATCTGCACCACTATATGCAGGCATGTTGTTAGAAGGATTAAATGATTGACCATTTTTAGCATCGTTGAATCCTTGAGTTGCTCCAGCATTAGTAGCGTCGTTATCAGGATCAGTCTTGTTGCTTTTAGCATCTTCGTAACCTTGCTTAGAAGCATCTTTTCCTGCTTGATATGCATTTTTCTGACCTCGGGTCCAGTTAGTTTGATCTGGTTCATTATCACCAGAATTATTAAATCCTGCATCATAAGCTTTTTGGTTATTGTATCCTTGATTGTAAAGTGCATCTTTTCCTGATGGTTCAAGATTATTAACACCATTTTGTTTATCATTCAAATATTGTTGAGCACCTTGGGCAGCTTGACTTTGGGCTTTTTGTTCAGCTGATTGATAGCTTGGTGAATTAGTATTAACTCCACTAGGAACCGTTTCACCAGCATTGGCACCAGTCTTAGCACCCCAATAAGCATCGACTTCATTTTGATTACTCTTATCATTATTTAATGTAGGAGCTTGTTTTGAGGAATCACTTGCTTCATCATAACCAATCTTAGCATTTTTACCTGCTTTATCGCCGGCTTGAGATGCTGCATCTTTAGGATTATCGTCATTACCATTAAAGGCCTTATCAAATGCTGCTTTAGCATTATCGACACCCTTAGTATAATTTTGACCATTAGTATTGTCAGGTGATTGAACGCTACCATTTAAATAGTCGTCTGCACCCTTTTGTTGAGACCCTTGATCAAATGCGTTGGTGTAAACAGGATTATTCTTCTTTGTATCATCATATTGATCAGATGCACCTTTAATGTATCCATCATGGGCAGCTTGATATGCATCTTGGTATGCTTGCTTATTCACTCCAGCTGGAATGTCAGAATCAGAAGGAACATCGCTAGAGCCCTTATCAGTTTTAGCCTTATTAATTCCATCACTAGTACCTGAACTTTCAGCACGAGCAATTTCGTATAACGGTTTGTTGTTAGCTGGCTGATTATCAGTGCCTTTACCATCAATTAGTCCTTTGATAGCTTCTTGATACCCTGATGTACTATCACTAGGAATTTTATCTTCCGATGTAATTCCGTTGTTATAATAATCAGCAATTGCCTTCTGATAACCTGGAGCTAAATTCTTAGCCGTTTCATAACCAGTTTTTTCATTAGGCTTCATATTATTAATTTGATCTTGAGTAGGAGCTGGAGTCTTCAAGCCTTCTTGATAACCTTTTTGGGTATCATTGTAAGCATTGGTGTAAACTGACTTTTCAGCGTTACTACCCTGGTCAGCAGTTGAACTACCATTGTTTAAAAATGCTTGACTACCGTTATCGTTGGATGCTTTTGCTCCGTCAATAGCAGTATTATATGCATTAACGTAGTCCGCATCCTTGCCCGAACCACTTTTTGTAATATTATCAAACGTGTTCTTCTGCTTAGCAGTATTAATAGCATCCGCAACTCCATCATGAGCATCTTTGTTAGGTTGGTCAGTAATTTTCGCAGGATAATTACCACTTTGTGGATTATCATTGTTTTCTGCCTCTTGATAACCTTGACGAACTTTATTACCATCGGCAATTCCTTGGTTATATTCAGTTGATTTAWTGCTGTCAACTGAAGCATCATTTGGATTACTATTTACGGCTGCTTGATAACCACTCTGAGTATCTTGATAACCTTGAGCTTGCACATCATTATTAGTTGGCTTTGCATCACCATTAGTGAAAGTCTTTGCACCTTTTTGTCTATCAAATGCATTTTGTGATACTTGATCTGAATTCGATAAACTAGCGTTATTAGTTTTGTTGGCTTGTGATGCACCATAATAAGCAGATTGATAAATTAAAGCCTTGGGACTATTAGAAACAGAAGTAATTCCAGCAGGAACTGGTACATATGAAGCAGAATCATAAGTCTTAGCATCAGCTTTTGCTGCATCAGCCTTAGCTYGTTGCGCTATATTGAAACCATCTTGTTGAGCAGTAGGATTAACACTACTATTTGATGGCAATTGGCTACTATTAGCACCGGCTATTGATTGAGTTCCATAGTCATACCCAGTTTTTTCAGATGAATTATTATCGCTAGGTTCAGAACTACCGTTTTTCATTGAATTGCTAAATCCAGTATTTGCACTGTTGAATCCATTCTTATATGAATTTATGAATGCGTTTTTAATGTCTTGGTTATCCTGTTTAGAATATATATTATTCCATGCATCGCTATTTTCATAATTATTATTATTTGAAGAATCATAGTCATTGGCACCAATTGAGGCACCAGCTTCTTGGGCGCCATTCAAGGTTGGAGTATAGTTCTGTACAAGGCTATTATCTTGAGCTTTATCAATAACATCATTTGGATTAAATGGATTCATTAATTCGTTGGTCAAATTACCACTATTATCTAATGTTTGTTTTTGCCTTGTAACATAATAATTTGCAGTAACACTAACATCCTTAGTAGGTTTTCCATTAGGTAACTTATAGCTGAACCTAATAGTAGCACCTTGATATTTTGCATCATTTAAATTAATTGTATTTCCAGAAGAATCCTTGCCCAATGAATTAGAATCAAGAGAAATAGCATCAGTATAAGTAACTGGTCCATTTTTAAAGGTGCTAGCTGAAGTATTTACATTAGTAATTTGATTTTGCTCTGTTTCATTAGGTGTATGATTTAAGTCCTTAATTTTATTTCCGTTTGCGTCGTAAAGTGCTAAATCACCAAGATCAGATGAATTATCTAATGGATGACCGTCAACATCGACCTGTATCAAAATCTTATTTTCACCATTTTCACTACCTTCAGGAACATTAGCAACATACAATTGTCCATTTACATTCCTAGTACCAGTAGAATCCTGTTTTGTATTAATACGACCATTAAAGTAAGCATTAGGAGTGGCAGTAAATGAAAGATATTTGATATTAGTAGTGTTTGAATTTGAATCTGTTACTAATCCATTTCCATTCGATGGATCAATATATTGAATATTTCCAGAATTTGGAACATAAACTTTATACTTAGAATCAGATGAACTTACATTACCATCACCATTAGTACTTAAAGCATATCTAACTGAATAGGCATTGATTGGTTTATAGAACAAATACCCAGAACCCGGGGTACCATCTACCTTATTACCAATTTGTAAAGTAACATTGTTACCTGGGTTATCAATGTTAAATGAATTATTTCCGGTATTATACAATAATGTTGGATTATTCCCAGTACCATCAGTATGAATAATTAAGTTACCACGATTAGTTATATTTAAAATACCATCAATATACATTACTTCAGGTGAAGAAGTATTACCTAAATTATTATATTCAAGATTAAAGTTACCATTATTCTTAATAGTTATATTTCCAGAAACATAATTTGAATAAGATGGCATAGTCCCATTTGAAACAATTTTAATTGTTCCTCCATCAACAGTTATTTGTCCCTTATTTGCAATACCTTGAGCAATGTTTACATTGCTATTATTACTAGTGGGAATTATCTCAAAAAGTGCATTAGGATTTACTGTTAAATTAGCACTACTGCTATTTAAATAAATACCTACAGCATTACTGTATGGAGCATTTTCAGCTGACTGATAAGAATTAGCCATAGGAACAAGCTTAACCTTAGCATTATCATCTACATAAAAATTCCCACCTAATTCAACAACGTCACCACCAGTGGTACTACCATAGTATGAAGCATTTTCATGAACTTCAAAATTATTAACTTGGAAATTTTGTTGATTTATACCAGATAGTCCATTGTTTGAATAAAGAGGAGAAGCATATCCACCACCTTCAGTTAAAGCATCATAATTCTTAGATCCCAAAGACTTATAATTACCAACTGAAAATACATTCAAATGACCATAGACATTAACCTTAGCACTAGTTGAATAAGCTAACTGAGATCCTACATAAGTTACATTTTGAAAATTAATATTTCCAGTCTTCCAAATTGGAACTGGTCCGTAATAGTTTATTCCATAAATCGCCTTAAAATTATTAATAGAAATATTATCATCCACACTATCAGTAATTCTATATGATGCAGAACCAAAATCAGATATATGATTTTGACCGTCCAATAATACGTTCAACCCAACAGAACTATAGTTACTGGAGTACACATTTATATTGGACTCATCATGCTGAACATAAAAAGGAGAATTCTTATAATTAATGTCATTTAATAGTTTAATAGAAATATTATTCTGAGTGGAATAAATATCACCTTTTGATAAATTACTCTCTGATTCTACTTGATTAGTATTTCCTGGACCCATAAAAGCGTTTTGCAATTGAACATCATTAGATACAAATGCAACTCCAGATTTAATTTGGTTAACAGCATCATTAAATCCTATAGTATAGTTTGTATCACCGCTTTGTGATTTTGAGGTAGGGTTAAAATTGCTAGAATTGTCATAAGAAAATTTATTATTAGTCCATTGTTGACTAATAGCATCTTGAGCCCCTAAATATGCTTGATCATAGGCATTTTTTGAATTCCGCTTAGGGGTATATGCATCATTTTGACTCTTTCCACTCCATTTACCACTTTCAGCATCAGCAGTTCCTTGATGAGCTAAAAAGTAGGTAATTCCTGAATTATAATCTGTCTGATTATGAATAGTTTCACTTGATTTAACATCATGTGTTTCATTTTGACCATTATTAGGTCCATTAGGATCATTTGGAATTTGTGCTTGAGTGATGGTTCCGTTTTGATTTTGATTACTATATCTACCAGAATTTAATATTGAATCAACTGAATTAGGATCATTAGGGTTTGAAGCTGAAGTTCCAGTATAATCTTGAACTCCCTGTGTTCCTGCAGGATTATCCTTACTGTTATTTAAACCATTATACTTGTACCATGCATCTCTTACACCATTAAATGCATCAGCATAGGCCGAATTACTAGCATTGCTTGATGACATACTTGGACTTGCACTACTACCGCCCGCTTGAATTTGCCTCCAAGCATCGTTAGCACCAACTGTTCTTATATATTCAGAACCTTCAACTAATCTTTTTAAATGATCGTAGGCTGCACTTGCAGTTGATGAATCAGTAGCGATTGCTGATGAAGCATTGGAAATGGCAATTGATGCTGATGACACTGAAGCAGCACTGCTCTGTTCATCGTTATATTTACTTACGTCAAAAGCAGATTTAGCAGCCATACTACTTTGACCTGCATTAGCTGATTGAGTTTGGCCAACGCTATTCATTGCATTCCAATCACTTTGCACAGCACTATTGGCACTAGATAAAGCATAACTAGCACCAGAAGTGGAACCACTTCCATTAATAGCATTTGCCTTACTTAATGCATCATTATATTTAGTTGAAATTGAATTATAATAATTATTAGCATTACTATAATCATTTTCTCTACCAGCTGAACCTAATAATGAATTGTTGATTACATTAGCACTGCTTGCATAGCTATATTGGCTACTTAATGAGGCAAAACTATTGTTAGCACTATTGGCACTATTTGATGCTTGTTGGCTATCGTTATTAGCTGAGCTAGCTAAGCTGTAACCATTACTTTGGTTTGTAGCATCACTGGCAGCATCTTTAGCATCACTGGCAGCACTAGATGAAACATTTTTGGCTGAATTAGCTGAACCAGCTTCTTTAGAAGAATTGTCTCGGTTAGATGAACTTGCAGCGTTTGAATAATTGTTTACAGAACTGGATGCACCGGAAACCGCTCCTGAAGCACTACTAGCTACATTACTATCTTGTTCTACTTGTCCCCCACTGTCGTGACCAGACATTGAATTTGCCACATCACTAGTAGTTTGAGATGCAGTACTTGCAGCACCACTATCTGTACTAATAGCATTACTTGCAGCGTTTACAGATCCTGTATATGCAGAACTAACCGGATTTGATGATAGTGTCCCGGATTGAGTACTACCACTAGTCATTGCTGTTCCTGTAGCATCTTGTTTACCATCAACGCTATTATTTCCAGTCTTATTTTCCGCAGCATGTGCTACAACTGCAGAATTTCCCATATTGGAAATTCCACTATATGTAACCGCTCCACCGCCTAACAAGGCTAAAGTAGCAACGGATACTACAACCCATTGCTTTTTAACTTTTTTCATTACTTTTTTATCATTTACTTTATTGAATTGATTCTTATTATATTGCAACTAAATTACACTCCAATTCCTATGAATTTCCATTATTCTAAACATGGATTATAAAATAAGCTGTAAAAATTAATAACTTATATGTGTCTATGTTTTCAATCACAAGTACAATTTAACACTAATTCATGGTATAGAAAAGACAAATGTACCCGTAATTTAATAATTTTGTAAAACTTAATATTATAATATTATATCACCACATGCAATTTAATAAAAAGTTGATTAAAAAAAGAGCCTAAACGTGAATTTAATCACATTAAGACTCTTTTATAATCTAATTTAATAAAATAATTAAATTATCTTTTTACATAAGTTTTATTACTTGTAATATATTCTCCTTTCCCAATATAGAAACGTGTAATGCCATTATATTTCACAATATTATGCACTCTAACAATAGCGCCTCGTTTCAATTTTCTGATAGCATTTTTACGACTAAATCTCTCGCTTTTATGAACAAGTGCACCACCAGGATTAATTATCCTGAAACGTTTGAAGTTAGTGTAGTAATATACATTAGCCACATAATCGTTACGAGCAGTAACATACCCACCATGAACCTTATATCTTGGCAATCCAGTTTTAGAAAACTTCAATCCGGTAACTCTAAATATTTTCGCATTATAACGATGCTTACTATTATTGTATGCTTTTACTCGATTATGCTTAGTAAACTTGGTTCCACGATGTGTATACAATCCCCTCTTATTGTAAATGTAGCGAGGAAGAATCCGTTTGGCTTCATGACGATATGCTTGCATATAAGCTCTAACGTAAGCTGGAGAATGAGAGCCAACAAAATGTTTAGGTGTTAAACGATCCAACTTAGCATTTTCTAAACCTTGTTCTCTGCCTAACTGTGCTTGAACTTTTTGCTCATGTTTGTATGCATCTTTATATGCATAATCATAAACAATGCCTCGTTTAGCTAAGTCATGATTTGGATTATCAATAACCTTCTGAGCAGCTGCTTTTCCAGCCTTATATCCATCATATCCATTTATATAATACTGATTACTGCCAATAGGCTTCAATCCATCTCTAGCATCCTGAATTCCTGCTAATCCCTGTTCACCAGATTTATAACCCTCATCATAATAATGAGAATTATCAGTTACTTGTTGAATGTTATCCAAAGCTGCTTTAAAACCATTTCTGGTATCCTTATAAGCGGTTTGATATTCTTTCTTATCATTAGACGAAGGAAATTGACTTTGTGGTTTATTATTGTTCAAGAAATCAGTAGGTGCTTTATTAATAAATGGTTGTGGTTGTGGCTGTGGTTGTGGTTGTGGCTGTGGTTGTGGAGCAGGAATATCACTTACACCAGTCTTAAATGAATTCTTATAAGAAGCAATGTAATCAGCCAATTTAGACTTAGGATTATTAGCACTTGGAGTAGCACTACCACCATTTAGTCCATTCGTATAACCATCATATCCACCTTGATAAATATCATTGTAGGTCTTCTGATCAATTCCAGAAGGTGCTTTAGGAATAATAATACTGCCATCATTATTCTTTTTAATATTACCACTTCTAGCAGCTGTAACTGCTTCATTAATAGCTTGTTTAGCAATATTGTAACCTTCTTGGAAATTACTATTGGTATTAGTTGGTTGTTGACCATTCGTATAAGCAATAATTCCAGAAATAATTGAAGCACCTTTTTCATATCCCACTTTTTGTGCCGGATTTAAATTAGATGGAACTGTAGTTTCCCCACTAGCAATCGCATTATTATATGCTTTTTGGGCATCATCGTAACCTTGATTTCTAGCTAATGCAGGCAAACTCCCCTGATTTTCAGGTAATTGACTGCCGTTATTAAATGCATTGGCTCCATCAATTGCGGCTTGACTTCCACTATTATAAGAATTGCTATACATATGAGTATATGAAGGTGATTGATTATTAATAACTGGCGGCTCTTTAATCTGTTGCGATCCATCGTGGTAACCTTTTTTAACAACTTGTTGAGCATTTTTATAAGCAGCTTGATTAGCAGGTGAATCATTATACGAACTAGCATGTGAACTATTTCCATTAATTGCATCAGCAATTCCTGCGTTAGCGGCAGACCCTGCTTGATATGCACTAGGATTACCTTGTGCTGAAGAATTATTAGATGGTTCACCAGTTACCCCAGCTTGATATGCAGATGCCGCCCGTTTATAAGAACTTTGTTGGGCATTAGTATATTTATTATTATAATCACTTTTTGGATCATTTATTTGATTAATATTATTATTTGCATCTTGAATAGCTTGATTAGCAGCTTTACCTATATTGTATGCTACAACAGGTTCTGATGGATTATATGGTTTACCATTAACCGCGTCTTGATAAGTTTGTTGAGTTTTATTATATGCTTTTTGGGCATCACTATTTGCTGGATATTTTTCAGGATTATTTGTTCCATCTGATACATCATTTATTGCTGAACGAACCGCTTTTCCAACGATGTTTGCTGTTGGGTTCAATTTTGCATTTTGTTGATCCTGAGAAGTACTATCATTATCATATCCTGCTTGGTATGATTTTTGGGCATTCTGATATGACACTTGTTGTTGTGATGTCCATTTATGATATGGACTAGTTGGATTCTTAGTCTGATCAATCTGAGCGATAGAATCATCAATCCCTTGTTTAGCAGCTTTCCCAACATTATAAGCAGTTGAATTCTTTTTAGCATCCTGATTATCTGAACTTTGATCATGCAATCCAGCATTAAAAGCTTTTTGAGCATTACTATAAGCATTCTCATTATCACTATTTTGTACATACTTATTTTGATTATCTGTATTACCGGCTGCGGCATCTGTAGTTCCTTGATATGCAGCCAATCCAGCTTGATTAGCAGGCTTACTAAACTGAGCAGTTGGACTAGTTGAATCATTTTTAAGACCTGCTTGATATGATTGTTGGGTCCTTTGATAAATTTCTTTATCATCTGCTTGATTCTTATCATAAGCATTTGAATTGTCTTGTCCGTTAACAGAATCTGTAATGGCTTTTCTCGATGCCAATCCCAATAAGTTAGCTGGAATATTCAAATTTGCATTAATTTTATCTTGCTCAGTTTGATCGCCATCCATTCCTGCTTGGAAGGACTTTTGGGCATTTTGATATGCCACCTGCTGTTGTGTTGTCCAAGTCTTATGGTAATCACTATTAGGATCATTTACTGCGTTTACATTATTGATTGAATCGGTAATTTCTTGCCTTGCGGCCACTCCGACATTGTAAGCAGTAGGATTTAACTGCGCATCAGCTGTATCCGGTTGAACATATAAACCGGCTATATATGCTTTCTGGGCGTTGGTATAAGCTGCGCTATTTATACTGTCCTTAGCATAATTAGCTTGATTAGCTTGATTACCGGCTGCAGCATCTGTTGCTCCTTGATATGCTGCTAAACCGGCGGTATTAGCCATTTGATTTAACTGTGCATCCGCACTAATTGCATCATTCTTCAATCCTGCTTGATATGCTGTTTGTGCATTTTTATAAGCCGCTTGCTTAATTGGATGCCAGTCATTATAACCACTATTAGGTTCATTGGCCGCATCCTTATTGGCGTTGGAATCTTCGATTCCTTGTCTTGCTGCTTGACCTACATCATAACCAGTCGTTGAACTATTTTGGCCATCATTTTGCAATCCATTTAAGAAATTACTTTGGGCATTATTATAGGATGTTAGTTCATGACTGTCTGCTGCATATTTGCTTTGGTTGTTATGGTTTCCTTTAGAAGCATCACTAATACCAATAAACTCTGCTTGACCCGCTTTATTAGCAACCGTATTTAATTTAGCAGCCTTTTGATCTTGTTCAGTATAGTTATCATCACTGCCTGCTTGATATGCTTTTACCGCATTATCATAGGCAGCCTGTTGTTGCTGGCTATAACTCTTATGATATGCAGAATCTGTAACCTTTGCTTCATTAATATTGCTATCTGAATCTGTTATTGCTTGTTGCGCTGCTAACCCAATCTTATAAGCTACTGGATTATTTATTGCTGCCTGTGTTGTTACTGCTTGACCAGTTAGTCCAGCTGTATATGCTGTTTGTGCATTAGCATAGGCAACCTGCTTATCACCAATATACTTATTATTATCATTACCTGCTAACGCATCTGCAGCTCCATTATAGGCAGCTTGACCCACTTCATTAGCTGTACTATTCAATCGTGCATCCGCATTGGTTTGGTTATTGCTTAGGCCTGCGGCATAAGCTTTTTGTGCATTCAAATATGCCTGCTGTTGACTAGTACTCCAATCATTGTATGGAGTTAAGTGGGCAACATCTTCATGAATGCCCACATTGTAATCAGTAATGCCTCGTTTAGCTGCTAATCCTACATTATAAGCAATTAAATTCTTTGCCGCATTCGCATCAGTCTCTGGACTACCTGCTAAACCTGCTGAATATGCTGCTTGGGCATCATTATAAATAATCTGATCATTGCCCTTGTAGTTAATATAATTATTATTACCGGCTAGTGCATCTGTCATTCCTTTATATCCAGCTGAACCTAGTAAGTTAGCTGGAATATTCAAATTTGCATTAATTTTATCTTGCTCAGTACGATTACCATCCATTCCTGCTTGGAAGGACTTTTGGGCATTTTGATATGCCACCTGCTGTTGTGTTGTCCAAGTCTTATGGTAATCACTATTAGGATCATTTACTGCGTTTACATTATTGATTGAATCGGTAATTTCTTGCCTTGCGGCCACTCCGACATTGTAAGCAGTAGGATTTAACTGCGCATCAGCTGTATCCGGCTGAACATATAAACCAGCGGTATATGCTTTCTGGGCGTTGGTATAAGCTGCGCTATTTATACTGTCCTTAGCATAATTAGCTTGATTAGCTGTATTGCCA
>NZ_POST01000006.1 GCF_002993965.1 Apilactobacillus timberlakei
GTTCGGATTGCAGGCTGCAACTCGCCTGCATGAAGTTGGAATCACTAGTAATCGTGGATCAGCATGCCACGGTGGTTCGGATTGCAGGCTGCAACTCGCCTGCATGAAGTTGGAATCACTAGTAATCGTGGATCAGCATGCCACGGTGAATACGTTCCCGGGCCTTGTACACACCGCCCGTCACACCATGRGAGTTTGTAACACCCAAAGACGATGGAGTAACCTTCGGGAGCTAGTTGTCTAAGGTGGGACAGATGATTRGGGTGAAGTCGTAACAAGGTARCCGTAGGWGAACCTGCGGCTGGATCACCTCCTTTCTAAGGATATTACGGRAACTTACATTAGGTTGATCAATCTTATTCAGTTTTGAGAGRTYTACTCTCAAACATAAAGGTTATGCTTTTTGGGCCTATAGCTCAGTTGGTTGAGAGCGCACGCCTGATAAGCGTGAGGTCGATGGTTCGAGTCCATTTAGGCCCATTGGACTAGTGGATTGCCACGAAACTTTATATATGGGGAATTAGCTCAGCTGGGAGAGCACCTGCCTTGCAAGCAGGAGGTCAGCGGTTCGATTCCGCTATTCTCCATTGACACGTAAGTGTCGAACTTGGTTCTTTGAAAACTAGATATTATTAATTTCTAAATTAAATTTGTATTAAWTACAATTTTAACCGAGAACACCGCGTTATTTTGAGTTTTTTTAAATAGTTTTATTCGTATAATACTCAATTAACCAAACATCACGTAGTGATGAATTAGGTTAAGTTATGAAGGGCGCATGGTGGATGCCTTGGCACTAGGAGCTGATGGGAGCTGTACGTAAGCTTTGATCCGGAGATYTCCGAATGAGGAAACTCGATAACCTTAATCGGTTATCACCAATTAGTGAATTAATTAGCTAATTTGGCGGCAGACGTGGGGAACTGAAACATCTAAGTACCCACAGGAAGAGAAAGAAATTTCGATTCCCTAAGTAGCGGCGAGCGAACGGGGAAYAGCTCAAACCAAAGAGCTTGCTCTTTGGGGTTGTAGGACTGAACATTTGAGTTACCAAGTTAAAYGATAATCGAATTATCTGGGAAGGTAAGCGATACAGGGTGATAGCCCCGTAGATGAAATCATTTAACCTCAGTTCAGRATCCTGAGTACAGCGACACACGTGGAACGTCGTTGGAATCCGGGAGGACCATCTCCCAAAGCTAAATACTCCCTAGTGACCGATAGTGAACCAGTACCGTGAGGGAAAGGTGAAAAGCACCCCGGAAGGGGAGTGAAATAGTTCCTGAAACCATGTGCTTACAAACAGTTAGAGCCCGTTAATGGGTGATAGCGTGCCTCTTGTAGAATGAACCGGCGAGTTATGTTAACATGCAAGGTTAAGATGAAAAGATCGGAGCCATAGCGAAAGCGAGTCTGAATAGGGCGTTTGAGTATGTTGAGATAGACCCGAAACCAGGTGATCTACCCATGTTCAGGCTGAAAGTGCGGTAAAACGCACCGGAGGGCCGAACTCGTGTACGTTGAAAAGTRCTGAGATGAAATGTGGGTAGCGGTGAAATTCCAAACGAACTTGGAGATAGCTGGTTCTCTCCGAAATAGCTTTAGGGCTAGCCTCGGACTTAGAATCATGGAGGTAGAGCCACTGTTTGGATGAGGGGCCCGTCATGGGTTACTAAATTCAGATAAACTCCGAATACCATTGATTTATATGTCCGGGAGTCAGACGATGAGTGATAAGATCCACCGTCRAAAGGGGAACAGCCCAGACCACCAATTAAGGTCCCTAAATATATGCTGAGTGGAAAAGGATGTGAAGTTGCATAGACAACTAGGATGTTGGCTCAGAAGCAGCCACCATTTAAAGAGTGCGTAATAGCTCACTAGTCGAGTGATTTTGCGCCGAAAATTTACCGGGGCTAAGCATATTACCGAGATTGTGGACATGACGTAGTCATGTGATAGGAGAGCGTTCTAAGGGCAACGAAGTTAGACCGTAAGGACTGATGGAGCGCTTAGAAGTGAGAATGCCGGTATGAGTAGCGAAAGATTAGTGAGAATCTAATCCACCGAATGACTAAGGTTTCCTGGGGAAGGCTCGTCCTCCCAGGGTAAGTCGGGACCTAAGCCGAGGCCTAGAGGCGTAGGCGATGGATAACAGGTTGAAATTCCTGTACTAGTTAATTATGTTTGAGCGATGGAAGGACGTAGAAGGCTAACTYGTGCACACTATTGGATTGTGTGTTCAAGCAGTGAGTCAGTTGAAGAGTGAAATGCTTTTCAGCGGGTTGACAAGCTGTGATGAGGATCGAATTATAGTAGAGAAGTGAGCCATGTCACGCTACCGAGAAAAGTTTCTAGTGAGTAATTAACTACCCGTACCGCAAACCGACACAGGTAGTCGAGGAGAGTATCCTAAGGTGAGCGAGTGAACTCTTGTTAAGGAACTCGGCAAAATGACCCCGTAACTTCGGGAGAAGGGGTGCTGCACTAACGTGCAGCCGCAGTGAAAAGGCTCAGGCGACTGTTTATCAAAAACACAGGTTTCTGCAAAATCGTAAGATGAAGTATAGGGGCTGACGCCTGCCCGGTGCTGGAAGGTTAAGTGGATGAGTTAGCTTCGGCGAAGCTCAGAAACGAAGCCCCAGTAAACGGCGGCCGTAACTATAACGGTCCTAAGGTAGCGAAATTCCTTGTCGGGTAAGTTCCGACCCGCACGAAAGGCGTAACGATCTGAGCACTGTCTCAACAAGAGACTCGGTGAAATTGAGATACCTGTGAAGAAGCAGGTTACCCGCGACAGGACGGAAAGACCCCATGGAGCTTTACTGTAATTTGATATTGGGTGTTGACATAGCTTGTACAGGATAGGTAGGAGCCGTGGAAACCGGAACGCTAGTTTCGGTGGAGGCATTGTTGGGATACTACCCTCGCTGTGCTAACACTCTAACCCGCACCACTTATCGTGGTGGGAGACAGTGTCTGATTGGCAGTTTGACTGGGGCGGTCGCCTCCCAAATAGTAACGGAGGCGCCCAAAGGTTCCCTCAGAATGGTTGGAAATCATTCGCAGAGTGTAAAGGCACAAGGGAGCTTGACTGYGAGACAGACAGGTCGAGCAGGGACGAAAGTCGGGCTTAGTGATCCGGTGGTACCATATGGAAGGGCCATCGCTCAACGGATAAAAGCTACCCTGGGGATAACAGGCTTATCTCCCCCAAGAGTTCACATCGACGGGGAGGTTTGGCACCTCGATGTCGGCTCATCGCATCCTGGGGCTGTAGTTGGTCCCAAGGGTTGGGCTGTTCGCCCATTAAAGCGGTACGCGAGCTGGGTTCAGAACGTCGTGAGACAGTTCGGTCCCTATCCGTCGCGGGCGTAGGAAATTTGAGGGGAGCTATCTCTAGTACGAGAGGACCGAGATGGACATACCGCTGGTGTACCAGTTGTCCCGCCAGGGGCACTGCTGGGTAGCTATGTATGGTTGAGATAAACGCTGAAAGCATCTAAGTGTGAAACCCACCTCAAGATGAAATTTCCCATTCCTTTATGGAAGTAAGACCCCTAAGAGATGATTAGGTAGATAGGCTAGAAGTGGAAGTGCAGCAATGTATGGAGCGGACTAGTACTAATTGGTCGAGGACTTAACCAAGTAAGGTTGTTCTCTAAAAGAAATTAGTTTTGAAAGAACGAAGTTCTTTCAGATAAATAGTGTGGTGGCGATAGCTAGAAGGATACACCTGTTCCCATGCCGAACACAGCAGTTAAGCTTCTAAACGCCGAGAGTAGTTAGAGGATCGCCTCTTGCAAGGGTAGGAAGTTGCCGCGCTAATATTAAATAAGGAGTCCTCGGTTTAATTATCGAGGGCTTTTTATTTATACTTGCCGTTTTAGCTCAGAAGGTAGAGCGTTTCCATGGTAAGGAAGAGGTCCCGGGTTCAAATCCCGGAAACGGCTTATAAAATAAAAGGTCTACTATTAAAAATAGTAGACCTTTTATTTTATATTTGATGATTAATATTTAACTCGTTGACTGGTAAATTAGCATTTTTAATAATAGGAGATACATTGCCAATACTAATTAATGATAAATGATGCATTGACCTAGTAGCGATTGTATATAAAGTGCCAATTAATTTATTAGAATTATAATTTTCATCAGAAATATTCCAAGCAATCACAGAATCAAATTCTAAGCCTTTAGCTAAGTAAATGGGCATTACTACAACACCTTTTGGTAATGAACGGTCAGTATCAGCCAATAATGTTGAATTTATTTTAGTAGTTATATGTTGATAAACAGCTTTGGCCTCGACTAAATTTTTAGTAATAACAGCTACTGTTCCTTCAGTTTTTAATTCTTTATTTGCTTTTCTGATTAATGAACTTATACCATCTTTTTCACTATGTCTAATAATTATTTCTGGTGAAGGACCTTGACGATTAAAAGGTTCAATCTTATCACCATTAGGGAGTAATGCTTTAGCAAAATTAGTTATTTGATAAGTGGAGCGATAAGATCGATTTAATGTTATTAATCTTGATTTTTTAGTAGCAAAAGCTTTGTTTAATTTATTTAGTAATATTTCCGGTGATTCTACCTCTTTAAATAAAGCTTGTTCACTATCACCAATTAAATTAATTTTAGTTTTAGGAAAGGCATGCTTGATATAAACTAATTGTGCAATTGAATAGTCTTGCATTTCATCAACGAATAGATATTGCATTTTTTGATTCTGTCCGCCGCCCATTAATAAATCACGCAAATATAAAATAGGGGCTGCGTCATCTAAATTAATTTTATGCATTTCTAATTGGTTATCGTAATTTTGGATATTATTTTGCCAATCACTAATTTTAATATCAGAATTTAAATGAGCTTGTTTCATAAAATTAATATACTGGGCATATGGATCAAAGAAATTGCCATTATAAATAGCATCGTACATTTTTCTAAAATGTTCAGTTACAATCTGTTTAGCAATAAAGTATCTTTCATCATCTTCATCTTGGAATCTACCAAGTTCATGTCCAGCAATGAAGTCATGATATTGTTCTGAATTAAGCTGATCAATTTTTGCATCTACCCATGGTTTATATACTTCCAGTTCAATTCTCTTTTTCAAAAGCTTAATTAATCGATTTTTAGTACTTAAGAATTTATCAGCAGTCTTCATTAATTTAGGTTGTGAATCATAAATATTTTCAATAACCTCATTATCAAAGATAACTTTTCCATCTAGCATTAAATCGTTAAAAAACATACTTTTGGCGTCAATGTTTTCAGCATAATCATAAATTTGTTGCATATATTCATGACTCTCTTTAAAATTTCTAATTGATGCTAATTTATCGTCTAAATTAACCTCATTTTCATATCTATCAAATAATCCTTGAACTTTTAGTCCTTCAAAACGGTGATCAATAAATTCTTTTAGCGTTACCTGACGCATATTACGTTCACCCAAGCTAGGTAAAACATCAGAAATATAATGTGAAAATAGTCGATTAGGTGAGAATAAAATAATTTGATCTGCTTCAAGCGAACTTCTACTGTGATATAGTAAAAAAGCAATTCTTTGCAAAATTGCTGAAGTTTTACCAGAACCTGCAACACCTTGTACTACTAACAAGTCACTATTAGTGTCTCTAATGATATCATTTTGTTCACTTTGAATAGTTGCAACAATATTTTGCATAGTTTCATCGTTTTGATCACCTAATGCACTTTGCAACATTTCATCACCGACAGTTTCATTAGTATCAAACATATTATCGATATGTCCTTTTTTAATTTGAAATTGTCGTTTTTTTAATAAATCAGTGCTCTGTTTACCAGCAGGAGTAGAATAATTAACCTTACCTAATGTGCCATTATAATAAATACTAGAAATAGGGGCACGCCAGTCATAAACTAAGAAATTATCATCATCATCAACAAAGGATGCAGTCCCAATATATAATTTTTCATTTTCTTGTTCACCATCATCTAAAATATCAATTCGACCAAAATATGGTGAGTCTGATAGTCTTTTATAAGTTTGCAATTGTTTTTTTATGATTGCTTCATTTTGGATAACCGTATTAACTAAACCTCTTTGTTGTTGCAAATCAGCTGAGGTTTCAATTCGGTCATCTACCTCAAAATAGTTAACAGAAGTATTGTTACCATAGTTTTGTTGAACTCTTTTAGTTTCGTTATGTGCTTGATCATATTCCATTTGTGTTTTTTCTAAACGGTGACCTAATTGTTTTACTACATAGTCAACACGTTTTTGTTCATTGTTTAAATCTTGAGTGTCCATTATAGTCCCCCTCAAATTTATAATACGTTTCGTTCAAATATGCTAAATAATTCTAATGAGATTTATAGGAAATGTCAATGAATAGCAATTTTGACAGAAGCTATTAAATCCAGTAAAATATAAATGATTATAAGAGATATTAGCTAACCAACTACAGAGAGATCATCATTTGCTGAGATTGATCAGGAAAGCGAATTGGATTAAAAATGGGTATGCACCCTTATCGCAGAGAGGCATTTTGCAAATTAGGTGGTACCGCGTGGAGGCGTCCTATTGTTTATTTAACAATGGGATGCCTTTTTTGAAAGGATGATAAATTTGGCAAATAAAAAAGTGATTTTAACTGGTGACCGTCCAACAGGTAAATTGCATATTGGACACTATGTAGGTTCATTAAAGAATCGTGTAGAATTACAAAATTCTGGTAAATATGATACCAATATTATGATTGCTGATATGCAAGCATTAACTGATAATGCTCGTGATCCAGAAAAAATCAGACATTCATTATTACAAGTAGCATTGGACTATTTAGCTGTTGGAATTGATCCTGAAAAGTCTACTATTTTAGTACAATCACAAATACCTGCTTTGAATGAATTAACAATGCATTATTTAAATTTAGTATCTGTAAATAGATTAAAACGTAATCCAACGGTTAAAAATGAAATTCAACAAAAGAAATTTGGCGAAAGCGTACCTGCTGGATTCTTTATTTACCCAGTTAGTCAAGCTGCTGATATTACAGCTTTTAAAGCTGATACTATTCCAGTGGGCGAAGATCAAGAACCAATGTTAGAACAAACTAGAGAAATTGTTAGAAGTGTCAATAATATTTATGGAAAAGATATTTTAGTAGAACCGGAAGGGTATTTCCCACCTAAAGGGATGGGACGTATTCCTGGTTTAGATGGTAACGCTAAGATGAGTAAATCATTAAATAATTGTATTTATCTATCTGATGATTCTGATACGATTAAAAAGAAAGTTATGTCTATGTATACGGATCCAAATCATATCCATATTGAAGACCCTGGTAAAGTTGAAGGTAACACAGTATTTACTTACCTAGACATTTTTGCTGATGATAAGCAAAAAGTTCAAGATTTAAAAGATCAATATTCCCATGGCGGTTTAGGTGACGTAAAAATTAAACGTTACTTAAACGAAGTGTTGCAAGCTGAATTACAACCAATTAGAGAACGTCGTGAAATGTATGCAAAAGACCCTCAAGCAGTTTATGACATCTTAAAAGCTGGTAGTGAAAAAGCTAATAAAGTGGCTAGCAAGACTCTTGATGAAGTTAGAGATGCTATTGGTATCAATTATTTTAAGTAATCAGTTTTTAATTACTTTTGATTAAGGTGGATTGGAATGAAAAACTTAGTAATTGTAGATATTGGTTCTAATTCATCAAGGATGGCCATCTATAAAATTGATGTAGATGGATTTTGCACAGAAGTAAGACGTTGTAAAAGTAGTAGCCGTTTGTCAGAAGGAATGGGACCTGAAAAGTATTTAACTCCCACAGCAATTAGTCGGACAATAGATTCTTTAAAGTCCTTTAAACAAATATATAGTAGTATTCCTAATCCAACAGTTATTACAATTGCAACGGCAGCTGTTCGCCAGGCAAAAAATCAGAAGTCATTTTTAAAAAAAGTACGTAAAAAAGTTGGTCTAAATGTTCGTGTGTTATCAGGACGTGAAGAAGCATATTATGATTATTTGGGTGTTATTAATCGAGTTAAGATGAATGATTATTTGGTAATGGATATTGGCGGAGCTAGTATCGAATTAGTTAGAGTGCGTGGTCGAAAGCGACGTGATTTAATTAGTATTCCAGTTGGTTCTGTTAATATTTCTGAGCGTTTTAATTTAAAGAATTATGTTAATGGCGCTGATTTATTTAATGCACAACGTTTTTTGAAAAACATTTTTCATCGGGTGCCATGGTTGAATAAAGCTTCTCATTATCAAATTATTTTACTGGGCGGAGCTGCTAGAACATTGGCTCGGATTAATCGCAATCATCAACATTTTTATAATGTCGATTATTTAAATGGCTATCATTTAAATCAACATCGTATTTTGGGAACTTATGAGATGCTATTACGTAAAAATTTATCTGATCGTAAAAATGTGAACGGATTAGAAAAAGATCGTGCAGATATAATTCTCGGTGGATTATTGCCTTTGATAACCCTTTTAGACGAATTAGACTCTAGAAGAGTTGTATTTTCAGATGGTGGTGTCAGGGAAGGAATTATTAACGAGTATATTAATAAACACTATAGAAAATATTAATTTTGGTTTTTAATCTTAAATTAAAGGTTAAAAACCTTTTTAATTATTAATCTTTTAATAAATGTTATCATTATGTAGAATTAAAAATATGAGAGGTGTTTGTTTTGGGCACTTTTAAACACTTTTATCATAAAAATTATGGTGAAAGACTAAGTATTATTTCTAATTTTGCTGATTTAAATAATCAGGAAGTTAAGGATTTTGCAAATAGTAAAAAACAAAAAAATAACAATCTAATTGAAAATTATATTACTGATTATTCATTACCAGAAGGTATTGCGGTTAACTTTATAATTAATGGCTTTAATAAAGTGGCTCCAATGGTCACAGAAGAACCATCAGTGATTGCAGCTGCTAGTAATGGGGCACGAATGTTTAGTAAAAGTGATGGCTTGCATGCAAAAGTGATTAGCCATAATTTAACAGGCCAGATTATTATTAAAACTGATAATTATAATTTACTTTATGGTTATGTAAAAAATCATTATGATGAACTTTTGCAAATAGCTAATGATGCTCATAAGTCCATTATTGATCATGGTGGCAGTGCTAAAAAAATGAAGGTAAGAAAATTGGATGAAAATTATTGTTCATTAGATTTATTCGTGGATGTTGCAGAAGCGATGGGTGCTAATATTATCAACTCGATGCTAGAAGCATTAGCTAATTTTATTAGTACTAATCATAATGCAGATGTTTTGATGAGTATCCTATCTAATTACTCAATTGATAGTTTAGTAAAAGTGACTGGAAAAGTGCCATTTTCTCAGTTAGGTAAAAATGGTATTTCTGGTGATAATGTTGCTAAGAAAATTGTTGAAGCATCACATATTGCACAGATTGATCCTTATCGAGCAGCTACGCACAACAAAGGTATTATGAATGGAATTGATGCCTTTGTAATGGCAATGGGAAATGATTGGCGTGCTGTAGAAAGTGGTGTGCATGCTTATGCTAGTCGTAACGGTAGTTATCAAGGTTTAAGTCAATTTAAAATCGAAGATGATGCTTTGTTTGGTGAAATGACGATTCCATTGTCACTAGGTTTTGTTGGTGGAGCTACTAAGGTTTTACCTAAAGTTAAAATTAACCAAAAAATTGCCAAAGTTCAATCTAAAAATGAACTAATGCAAATGGCTGCAGCTGTTGGTTTATCTCAAAATTTAGCAGCTCTAAAAGCTTTGGTCACTGAAGGAATTCAAAAGGGTCATATGAATTTGCAACTAAAATCTTTAGCAATGAGTGCTGGAGCTAACGACGAAGAATTAGCACATGTTGTAGAAAAGCTTCGTCAATTAGCTAATCCTAATTTGCAAGATGCCCAAATAATCATTAAAAAATTAAGAAAATAATAACGAAGGTGAAAATAAAATGGATATTCAATTAAATAAAGAAACACAAGGACTAATTAACGTAGTAAACAAATATTTTCCTGGTAAAATTGAAGTACAATTTATCGGTCAATTACAATCTGGATACGTTCGTCATGATCAAGCCCAGGTAGTGCAAGATGGCAAAAATCTTTTTGTACAAATCTCTGACTTATCTGATCCTGATTACACTGCTTCACATGAACTAATTCACTTATTAATGACTTTACGTGGTTTTCCACAACTGTTTTTCTCACTATCGACTGGTAATGAAAAAATCGATGAGCAACTACAAGTAATGGGTACCGAACTTTTTGATATTGTTTCACATTTTATCGTAGTTTCAGAGCAACGTAAGCACAATTTAATTAATGATGATATTGAATCAATGTATTTGAAGGGTATTCAAAATACGATTGAACCTGAATCAGATGAACTAGATAATTCAATGGAATTACGTTTACTAACACTGATTGATGCCCACGTCTTTTATGGTGATTCTTTTGATAAGAAAGTTCGTGACATTTTAGAAAAAGATTATCCAGTGGCTTTAAAAGCAGCTGATAAAATTTATGAAATCATTACTGAAAAACCTACTGATTCACCATTTGGGTTGCGTCGTAATGTTGTTAAATTGTTTAAAGCATTTGATAAACAATTAATAGAGTGGGGATTACCTGCATTGCATAATACTGAATATGCTACGATTTCTAGTGTAGTTTCAGAACGTCAATTAAACTTGAACGTTCAACAAATGTTTGAAATCTTTCATTCAGAAATGCACGAAAGTAATACTAATCGTCGTGCGTACGTTGGGTTTAACAAGAGTGATGATCAAAATTCATTTGTTGTCCCAGCACCAACTGGCATGGATGATAGTCCTGCATACTTCAAAAAATTATATGCACTAAAGGTTAAAGATTTATTTAAAGAATTAAAGATGCCATACATCATTAGAAAATAATTTTGGGAGGCTTTTTATAATGAATGAAGAAATTCAATCATTATTTGATAACGCAAAACATATTGTATTCTTAACGGGAGCTGGAGTTTCAACAGCATCAGGGATTCCAGATTATCGTTCTAAAAATGGATTGTACACAACTGATACCACTGGTAAACCAGCTGAATACTATTTAAGTCATGCTTGTTTAAATAATGAACCAGATACCTTTTATACTTTTGTAAAAGAAAATATGTATTATCCGGATGCTAAACCTAATGCGATCCATGAAAAACAAGCAGAACTAACTCGTCAAAATCGTGCATCAATTGTTACACAGAATGTTGATGATTTATATCAAAAAGCAGACGCTAAAAATTTAATTGAATTTCACGGTAATTTATACAATGTTTATTGCCAAAAATGCCATCAATCAGTTGATTGGCATGAATATATGCAAAGTCCAATTCATAAAGATTGTGGTGGAATTTTAAGACCAGGCATTGTTTTATATGACGAAGGTTTAAATCAAGAAAACATTATGAATAGTGTGAACTTAATGGAAAAAGCTGATTTAGTTGTAATTGTCGGAACTTCAATGCGTGTCTATCCATTTGCTGGATTATTGGATTATCGTAATCCAAAAGCACAGGTTTTGGCAGTTAATCAAGAAGAACTTAATTTTAGTTTTCCATTTAAGATGATCAAAGCAGATGCTACTAAGTTCTTTAGTGAATTGAAAGTGTAAAAGTGTGATGATTTTATGATAACGATTGGTTTAACAACTTGGTCTGATCATCCGGCCTTAATTAATGATGAGCAACGTAAAGTTAAATTAAATGAGTATACAGGATATTTTCCGACAGTTGAAGTCGATAATCCATTTTATGGCATTCCGCGTTTGACAACGATTAAGCAATGGCAGCATCAAGTTCCTGAAGATTTTCAATTTGTGATTAAGGCTAACAAGTTAATGACTAAACATGATTTAAAATCATTAATGCCGGCAAATGATGAACAAAGATTACAAGCATTTGCTAACTTTAAGATAGCCATGCAACCATTATTAGAAGCTGGCCAATTAAAGACAATACTATTTCAATTTCCTCCTTATTTTCAGAGAAATAATGACAATATTAGGTATTTAATTAAGATACGAAAATTATTAGGCAAAAAAATGCCAATTACAGTTGAATTTAGAAATCCTAGTTGGACTGAAGATGGTGTTTATTCATCAGTAGTTCAATACTTAAAACATTTTAATATGACCTTAGCAATTGTGGATGAACCGCATAACTTAAATAATGGAATTGAATTTAAACCGGTTATTACTAATAATAAATTAGCCTTTTTAAGGTTACATGGACGCAATGAAGATGGTTGGTTTCATCAAGGGAAAGATTGGCGCAGTCAAAGGACACTTTATCGTTATAATGATTCTGAACTTAAATCTTTTGCTGATAGTATTAAAGGCCTTGAAAAACAAGTTGATGAGGTATGTATTATTTTTAATAATAATTCAGGCAAAGATGCTGCTCCAAATGCTTTAAAACTAAAAGACTTGCTACATTTACGTTTTAAAAATTTAGCACCTAAACAGTTAGATTTGTTCTAATGAGGAATATTTTTGCATAACTAAATATGATATACTTATTAATAATATTATATAAATACAGGTTGAAAGGATGATTTAAATGGCTGATAACAATACATTTTATGTTACAACCCCAATTTATTATCCATCTGGACGTCTACACATTGGTAACTCATATACAACTATTGCATGTGATGCCTTAGCACGTTATAAACGTTCTGAAGGATATGATGTCTTTTTCTTAACTGGAACCGATGAACACGGTTTAAAAATTGAAGAAAAAGCTGAAAAATTAGACATGAGTCCACAAGCTTACGTGGATAAAATGGCTAAACAAATTAAGCAACTTTGGAAGACTTTAGATATTACAAATGATAAATTTATTCGTACGACTGACGAAGATCATGAAAAAGCTGTACAAAAAATTTTTCAAAGATTGTTAGACCAAGGTGACATTTATCTTGGTGAATATAAAGGTTGGTATTCAGTTTCAGATGAAGAATTCTTTACTGAATCTCAATTAGCAGAAGTCTATAAAGATGACCAGGGTAATGTAACTGGTGGAAAGGCTCCTTCAGGACATGAAGTTCAAATGGTCCATGAACAATCATATTTCTTTAAGATGAGTAAATATGCTGATTGGTTAGTTCAATACTATAAAGATCATCCAGATTTTATTCAACCTGAATCCCGAATGAATGAAATGATTAATAACTTTATTAAACCTGGTTTGGAAGATTTAGCGGTTTCTAGAACTTCTTTTAAATGGGGAGTACCTGTTAAATCAGATCCTAAGCATGTTATTTATGTTTGGATTGATGCGCTAAGTAACTATATTACTGCTTTAGGATATGGTAGTGATGATGAATCACTATTTAATAAATTCTGGCCTGCAGATATTCAAATGGTTGGTAAAGAAATTGTGCGTTTCCATACTATTTACTGGCCAATTATTTTACATGCACTTGGTTTACCATTACCAAAACATATTATTGGGCATGGTTGGTTAACTATGAAAGATGGTAAAATGTCCAAGTCAAAGGGAAATGTTATTTATCCTGAAACATTATGTGATAAATATGGTCTGGATGCAGTTAGATATTACCTATTAAGGGCAGTTCCATTTGGAAATGATGGAATTTTCACTCCAGAAGACTTCATTGATCGAATTAATTATGACCTAGCTAACGACTTGGGTAACTTATTAAATCGTACTGTTTCAATGATTAACAAGTATGAAGATGGTGTAATTCCAGATTATCAATCAGAAATTACACCTGCTGATAAAGAGTTGGAATCAATTGCGACTACTGTAATTACTGAATACAAAGAAAAAATGAACACTGCTCATTTTTCTGATGCATTATCAGCTATTTGGAAATTAGTTTCTCAAACTAATAAGTATATTGATCAAACAACTCCTTGGATTTTAGCTAAGCAACAAAATGAAGGGGATTCCGAACAACTATCAGCTGTTATGGCACACTTGGCAGCTAGTTTACGTTTGATTGCATTACTAATTAGTCCAATTATGACTAATGCACCAAAACAAATCTTTACTCAATTAGGTTTGGATAATCAAGACTTAGATTTAACTGATCCTAAATTATCAGATCTAGGAACTGGACATAAAGTTGTTGCCAAAGGGACTCCAATTTTCCCACGTTTAGATAAGGAAGAAGAAGTTGCCTTTATTAAGGGTCAAATGACTAAATCTGATAAGAAAAAAGGTCGTGCTGTAAAAGAAGAAGCTAAACAAAAAGCACAAGTTAATATGGATGCAGGCAAACCACTAGAGGCTAATGATAAGAAAGAAATTCGCTTTGATGCCTTCGAAAAGGTTGAATTAAAAGTAGCTCAAGTTAAATCAATAGCTAAAGTTGAAGGTGCTGATAAGTTACTTAAGTTTACTTTAGATGCTGGTAAGCAAGAAGATACTCAAATTCTTTCTGGTATTGCTAAATGGTATCCTGATTTTGATAAATTAATTGGTAAAAAAGTAATCATCGTTTCAAACTTGAAACCTAGAAAGATGCGCGGTGAATTAAGTCAAGGGATGTTACTATCAGTTGAACATAAAGATGGTAATGTTGAATTGGTAACCGTTGGCAGTCAATTTGAAAATGGTTCAACCCTAGAATAATGGTTATTTAATAACTAGATAATTGAATAATAGCCATTAATTCTTTATTGAATTAATGGCTATTTTAGTGAAATGGAGTGTAATTAATATATGAAAATTTTTGATTCGCATACACATTTAAATGACGATGCATTTCGTGATAATGTTGATGCTTACATTGAACATGCACATCGATTAGGTGTAGATAAAATGGCAATTGTTGGTTCGAATGCTGAAATGAATCAAGAAGCCGTTGAGTTAGCTCATAAATATGATAATTTGTATGCGATTGTTGGTTGGCATCCTGAAGATTCATTAAAGTATGATGACGAACAAGAGGCCATTTTAAAAGAACAATTAAAAGATGATAAAGTTGTTGCTTTAGGTGAAATTGGTTTAGATTATTTTCAATCAGTCGCACCTAAAAAATGCCAATTTCATGTTTTTAGACGTCAAATCAGACTAGCTAAAGCCATGAATATGCCCATTTCTGTTCATAATCGCGAAGCTTTTGAAGATACTTATAAAATTTTAAGTGAAGAAGGCGTGCATAATGGCATTATTCATAGTTTTAATGGCGATCCAGAATGGTTGAAGAAATTTATTGATCTGGGGATGTATGTTTCATATTCTGGAGTTGCAAGCTTTAAAAAAACTCATGAAGTCCATGATGCGGTTAGACAAACCCCTATTGATCGAATGTTAGTTGAAACTGATGCACCCTATTTAGCTCCAGAACCATTACGTGGTCATCAAAATGAACCAGCATATACTTTATATACAGTTGAAGCAGTTGCTCGTTTTAGGGATACAACCCCTGATAAAATAGCGGATGCTACTTATAATAATGCAATGAGAATTTTTGGATTGGATAAATAATGAAAAAAATTAAAGAAGTAATCGTTGTTGAAGGTAAAGATGACACGAAGCGAATTAAACGAGCTGTTAATGCTGATACAATTGAAACAAGAGGCTCTGCGATTGATGAAACTACTTTAGCATTGATTAAAAAGGCAGCCCAAAAAAGAGGAATTATTATTTTTACTGATCCTGATTTTTCTGGCGAACGGATTCGTCGAATTGTTTCAGAAGCCGTGCCTAATGCTAAACATGCCTTTGTAGATCGTAAAAAATCGGTACCTACTAAAAGCGATGGTTCACTGGGAGTTGAACACGCTAGCGTTAATACAATTAAAGAAGCATTAAAAAATGTCTATACATCTGATTTAGAAAATCATATTGAAATTATTAGTCATGATGATTTAGAAGGGGCGCGCTTGATTAATGACGATCAAGCTAAAATTAGAAGAACTAAATTCTGTAATATTTTACAAATTGGATATGTAAATGGAAAACAGTTACCTAAACGTTTAGCAATGTTTTCCATTTCTAAAGAACAATTTTTAAATGCAATTAAAGAATTAAAATAAAGGAGTAACTATGACAAACAATCCAGATATTGCTAGTCCAGCAAGAACCCAAGCTATTTTGAATCGTTACCACTTGTCAGCTAAGAAAAGTCTAGGACAAAATTTTTTAACTGATTTAAATGTTTTAAATAATATTGTTAAAGCTGCTAATTTAAGTGATGCAGATAATGTTATTGAAATTGGTCCTGGAATTGGTGGATTAACCGAATACTTAGCAAGAAGTGCAAAAAATGTATTAGCTTTTGAAATTGATCAAAACTTATTACCGGTTTTAGACGATACTTTATCACCTTATAATAATGTAAAAATTATTAATGACGATATATTACAGGCAAATTTGCCTAAAATTATTAAAGATGACTTTAATGATGAACATCCAATTAAAGTTGTCGCTAATTTACCTTATTATATTACGACGCCTATTATATTAGATTTATTAAAGGGTAATGCTGAATTTGATAATATTACAGTTATGATGCAAAAAGAAGTAGCTCAAAGATTGGTTGCTAATCCTGGTAGCCGTGATTATGGTTCGTTATCAGTAATTATTCAGTACATGAACGATGTTAAAATTGCATTTGAGGTGCCTCGTAAATCATTTATTCCAGCACCTAATGTTGATTCTGCAATTGTTACGCTATCTCAAAAAGAATCAATTGAAAATGAAGTTTTTGATGTTAAAGCATTTTCAAGTTTTGTAAGGGGATGTTTTGCTCATCGTCGTAAGACATTTTGGAATAACATGCAAGGCCTTTTTGGGAAAGAACCAGCTACTAAAGAACGAGTTCAAGCAGTGCTAGATAATTTAAATATTAAACCTAGTATTCGTCCAGAGAAAATTTCGGTTAATCAATATGTTAAAATGGCGAATGCATTTCATTCTAAAAATATGATATAAAATGATTGTTATTTTATATTGGTTATGATATAATTTGATTTTATTTATTTTTCATGGTATAATCATTAAAGTGAGGTGAATGATTATGCCAACAAGTTTGAACACAATCAAAAGTGAGTTGGAAGATCGTCTTGGCCAAAAGGTTGTGGTGACCGTTCAAGTAGGTAGAAATAAAACATTAAAGCGTCATGGAAAACTATCTGAAATTTTTCCAGCAGTCTTTATTGTTGATTTAGAAAAAGATGAAAATTTAAAACGAGTATCTTATAGTTATACTGATATTTTGACCAAAAATATTGATGTTGACTTTGAAGATGACAATAAAACAGAAGAAGTATAATTAAGCTAATATTTTGTATTAGCTTTTTTTATTTACATAATTTCTTATAAAAAGTTTCACTGACTTTTATATTTTATTTTAGTATAATATTAAATAAATAAATGATATGAAACGAGGTGTAATGCTTGAGAATCGTAGAAAAAGCAAGAGCCAAGCTTAATTTAGGCTTAGATACTTTGTATCGACATAAAGATGGTAGTCCTGAATGGAATATGATAATGACTTCAATTGATTTATCTGATTATGTAGAAATTATAACTACTCAGGGGAACAGTATTCATGTTAGTTCAAGTCAAGTTTTTCTTCCTCATGATCAACGAAACTTAGCATATCAAGCAGCGCTATTAATGAAAAATACATTTGATATCAAAGAAAAAATTACTATTAATATTAAGAAAAATATTCCAGTAGCTGCTGGACTAGGCGGAGGTTCTTCTGATGCTGCCGCTGTTATTCGAGGATTGAATAGGATTTGGAATTTGAACCTATCGTTAAAAGAAATGGCAATTCTTGGTTTAAAGTTAGATTCTGACGTTCCGTATTGTATCTATAGTAAAACTGCACAGGTAACTGGCAAGGGTGAAATTATTAAATTAATGCCTAAATTACCTAATATGTATTTTGTATTAGTAAAACCAAGAATTAGCGTTTCCACTCCTGAAATATTGAGTAATATTAATTATGATAACTTAAAACATGTGAATGTTAATGGATTAATCGATGCAGTTAAAAAGCAAGATTATCCGCAAATTGCAAAGAATATAGGGAATGTTTTAGAGCCTATCTCTTCTAAAAAATATCAAGATATTTTTAAAATAAAAGCTAAATTTATTAAATATGGTGCTGATAATGCTCAAATGAGTGGTACTGGTCCTAGTGTTTTTGGCCTATGTAAAAGTGAGCGACATGCTAAACATATTTTTAATAGTATTCGTGGCTTTTGTTCGGAAGTATACATTGTTAAGTCTATGTAAAAACGATATTTTTTCGTTATTTGTAATTAAAACTAACAAAATTGTGTCTTAAATCCGAACATTATGATAAAATTTATTTGTAGTTTTTACTTTTACGAGGTGAAAAAATGAAAGCCAAACGTAGTACTAGATTAGTTGATATGACTAGATTCTTAATGGAAAATCCTAACACGGTAGTTCCATTAACATTTTTTGCACACAGATATGAATCTGCAAAGTCATCAATTAGTGAAGATTTAACAATTCTAAGAAAAACTTTTCAAGAAAGTGGGACTGGAATATTGGAAACAATTCCAGGTGCTGCTGGTGGAAGTAAATTTATTCCAAGTATCGAAAAAGATGAGGCGGTTCGTTTTATTGAAGAACTACAATCATTTTTAGACGACAATACAAGAATGTTACCTGGTGGATATGTTTATATGAATGATTTATTAAACCGTCCATCAATTTTAAGACAAATTGGTAGATTGATTGCTACAATGTATAAGAACAAGAAAATTGATGCAGTATTAACAGTTGCTACTAAGGGGATTCCAGTTGCTCAAAGTGTAGCTACTTTGTTAAATGTTCCATTTATCATTGCCAGGCATGATTCCAGAATTACCGATGGTTCTACTATTAGTGTTAATTATGTTTCTGGCTCACAACGTCGGATTGAAAAAATGGTATTATCTAAAAGAAGTTTACCCGCTAATTCGAATGTTTTAATCGTGGATGATTTTCTACGTGGTGGTGGATCTGCAGCTGGTCTTTGCAGCTTAATCAATGAATTTGATAGTAAGGTTGCTGGTATTTCTTTTGTTGCTGAACGCGATTATGATGGTAAACGTAAAATTAGTAGTGATCAATATACTTCTTTATTCAAAATTGATACTAACAGTGATGAGATAAAGGTTTCACAAGGTAATTTTGATTGGAAACCATTTGATAATTTTAGTAAGAAGGGGAATTAGCATGAACACTAGAAATACAATCATTTTAGCTGCGGGCAAAGGTACTCGTATGAAATCTAAGTTGTATAAAGTCTTACATAAAGTTTGTGGTAGAACAATGGTGGACTGTGTATTAACTCAAGTTGAAAAAATTAATATGGATAATGTTGTAACGGTAGTAGGCTATGGCGCTGATTCTGTTGAAGAAAAGTTAGGTAAAAGAAGCCAATATGTACTTCAAGAAAAGCAATTGGGCACTGGCGATGCTGTTAAAAAGACCGCACCCATTTTAGGTGATTTAGAAGGCTCTACCATGGTAGTTAGTGGAGACACACCTCTTTTTAAAGCCGATACATTTCGAAAATTATTTGATTATCATGAAGAAAGTAATGCTGTTGCGACTGTTTTAACTTCTAAGGCACCTAATCCTTTTGGTTATGGAAGAGTTATTCGTGATTCAGAAGGCAATGTTAACAAGATTGTTGAACAAAAAGACGCTAGTGAAGCTGAAAAGAAAATTGATGAAATTAATACCGGTGTATATGTATTTGATAACAAAGAATTGTTCAATGCTTTAAATCAAGTTAATAATGATAATGCTCAAGGTGAATATTACTTGCCAGATGTTATTGGTATTTTTAAAGAACAAAATAAAAAAATCGGTGCATATCAAATGGATGATTTTAATGAATCCATGGGTGTAAATGACCGCATTGCTTTATCTAATGCCAATCAAGTWATGCAAAGACGAATTAATGAAGAACATATGGCTAATGGAGTAACAATGATTAACCCTAGTAATACTTACATTGATTTTGATGTTAAAATTGGCCAAGATACAGTCATTGAACCAGGGGTACAAATTCACGGCAATACTGAAATTGGTGAAAATTGTAAAATTGGTGCTAACTCAGAAATTCATGATTGTAAAATTCATGATGGTGTTACAATAACTTCATCTTATCTACAAGAATCTGAAATGATGGAAGGCTCCGATATTGGTCCTTATAGTCATTTAAGACCACATGCAATTATTGGTAAAAATGTTCATCTCGGTAACTTTGTTGAAGTCAAAAAAGCTCAAATTGATGAAGGTACTAAGGTGGGACATTTAACTTATGTTGGGAATGCTCATCTAGGTAAGAATATTAATGTTGGTTGTGGAGTTATTTTTGCTAATTATGACGGTAAGAATAAGCATGAAACTAACGTTGGAGATGCATCATTTATTGGTAGTAATTCTAATTTGATTGCGCCTGTAAATATTGATGATCATTCATTTATTGCTGCAGGTTCTACAATTACTGATGATGTTAAACAATATGATATGGCAATTGCTAGACAACGCCAGACTAACAAGCCAGGTTATTACAAAAAATTACCATATAATGGATAATTAATAATCAAAACATTTATTTATAACTTCTATAACTTTTAAGTGAAAAAAATATGATTTTAGTGTAAAATAATGTTGAATGATTTATATCGAACTGATGAATAATATTTTATTGTTAGGTGGAGGAACTTTATGGCTGAAAAATATTCTGATCCTAAATTAAAGATTTTTGCATTAAATTCAAACATCCCTTTAGCTGAAAAAATTGCTGATCGTGTTGGAGTAGATTTAGGTAAAACATCTGTAGATAGATTTAGTGATGGAGAAATCAAAATTAACATTGAAGAAAGTATCCGTGGAGATAACTGTTACATCATTCAATCTACATCTGCTCCAGTAAATGACAATTTAATGGAATTGATGATTATGATTGACGCATTGAGACGTGCTAGTGCAAAAACTATTAATGTTGTAATTCCTTACTACGGTTATGCAAGACAAGATCGTAAGGCTCGTTCAAGAGAACCAATTACTGCTAAGCTAGTTGCGAACATGCTAGAAACTGCTGGAATTAATCGAGTAGTTGCATTAGACTTGCATGCTGCTCAAATTCAAGGTTTCTTTGATGTCCCAGTCGATCATTTAATGGGCGCACCATTATTAGCTGACCATTTTATGAATCATGGATGGAATTCTGATGCAGTTGTAGTTTCTCCTGATCATGGTGGAGTAGTTCGTGCTCGTGCATTGGCAGAATTCTTGAAGTCACCAATTTCTATTATTGATAAACGCCGTCCACAAGCAAATGTTGCTGAAATTATGAATATTATTGGTGATGTAAAAGGTAAATCATGTCTAATGGTTGATGATATGATTGATACTGCTGGTACAATTACTTTAGGTGCTCAAGCTTTAATGGAAGCTGGCGCTAAAGAAGTATATGCTTGTTGTACTCATCCAGTATTATCTGGTCCAGCAATTGATCGAATTGAAAAATCACCAATTAAAAAATTGGTGGTTACTGATACAATCCGTTTACCAAAAGAAAAACAAATCGATAAGATTGAACAAATTTCTGTTGCCCCATTAATTGGAGATGCAATTAAACGTATTAATGAAGATCGTGCTGTTAGTCCTTTATTCAGTAATCGTTTTAGAACTGATGACAAATAATGAATAAAAGATTTCTTAGTCTGATTATTTATGCTGTGAGTATAATTGTTGGCTTAATAATTTATATATTTAATATACAGATTATTATAATGAGTAATGTCTTTTTTATACTAGGCTTATTATTGGTTGTAATAGGATCTATTATGATAATTACTAAAGGTCATTTATTTACTGGTTGGCGTATTTTTCATCGCAAAGGTGATAACGATCGTTTTGAAAATGAAAAAATTCCAGCCAAAGAAATTGGTCGTAAGAAGAATGAATCAATAGTAATAAACGATTTTGCCAAATTGTGTTTAACAGTGGGAATTATATGGATTTTAATCGCGATTTTAATTACCTTATAATAAAAAAGTTCCCCTTAGCATTTTTCAATGTTAAGGGGAACTTTTTTTAATTATTATTCTTCGTTTAAAGCAAAATTGCGAATGGCATATGCAACACCATTTTCTTTATTAGTCTTAGTAACTTTATTAGCAATTTCTTTTAATTCATTTACAGCATTACCCATGGCTACACCAGTACCAGCATATTTAATCATAGTCATGTCGTTGTTTTGATCACCAATAGCCATTACATTATCAGCAGTTAAGTTTAAATCTTTAGCTAAGCTATCAAGGGCATTTCCTTTTGATGATTTTTTATTCATAAATTCAATAAAAACAGGGGTACTTTTTACAACGGAAAAACGATCGAACAAATCTTCTGGGATTTCTTTAAAAGCTTTATCAATTACATCTGGATTAGCAATTAACATGGCTTTAACTACTTCAACACTTTCATCAATTTCATTGGGTTCACGAACTTTAATTGGCATTTTAACTAAATAACTTTCTGCAATTGAAAAAGGACTTAAATCACGGTTAGTAGCATAAATATAATCAGCAGTTTCAATTTGAAAATTAGTATCTAATTTATGGCTTAATTTTTCCAGTTCTAAAAATTCATCATGAGTAATATTTTCTTTTTCGATGATGTTACCATCAGCATCTTGTACTTGTGAACCATTAAAAGTAATAGCATATTCATCATGACCAGAAATATTTAATGCTTTAAGGTAAGTTTTAACTCCAGTTAATGGACGGCCGGTACATAAAACGACTTTAATACCTTGCTTTCTAGCTTCTGTAATAGCGTCAATAGTTTCTTGTGCTAAATTATTTTCTTCATTTAATAATGTGCCATCAATATCAATAGCAATCAATTTAATGTCTTTCATAATGTTACCTCCAAATAATTATGTTAATTGATTATTTTTTATATGCTTTTGAAATTCTTCATATATAGGTTGGAAAATTTCGATGTTGTTTACAGAATTCAGCATTTCCTTAGGGAAAAAGAATCTTTCATCACCAAGTTGCTTACCGGTTACCGCATTTACCAAACGAGATACTTTTGATAACTCAACCATCGTACCATCTGGACGACGCAATTCAATTTGCGTTGCATGATGTTTCTTTTTAGGATCGTAAGCATCATATGGTAAATCAAAACTATTGTTAGTATCCGTATAGTATTCTGGATCAAAACCAACTTGCTTAATTAATTTTTGCAATTTAGGAATTAATTTTTTAGTGTCACTATTAAATTCTACAGATTTAAGGGGACGTCGATTAATAAAACGATCGGCCAAATCAGAAAGAATACTATCTTTTGAATCTACCCAATGAATAAAATATGTGTTTAATACACCATCATCTAATTTTAAATAGTCATCTATATCAAAATTATTTTGAAAAAATGGCATTAATAGATAAGGAGTGGATCTATCATTAGTAGGCATTTTGTCAGCTAATTGTTTTGCTCGTTTTAACAAGTGACTTAAAATGACTTCCATTGATCGAGATACGGGATGAAAGTAAACTTGCATGTACATTTGCAGACGGCTGATAATATAATCTTCTACAGCATGCATCCCAGAAATATCGAAGCAAATGCCACCACTATATGGACGCATTACTCGTAAAATTCTGGTTAAATCAAAGTTGCCATAACTTGCGCCAGTATTATATGCATCTCTTAATAAATAATCCATACGATCAGCATCACATTGACTAGAAATCATTTGAACAACTTGAGGGTTACTATAAGTATGATTAATTACGGCAGCTACTTGTTTAGGAAGTTCCGGATCAACCTTACGTAAGACCTTATTTACCTCAGTTTTAGGAGAAGTAATAATTTCTTGTGTAATCATTTCATGATTAGTATGGAAAATATGTTCAAAAGTATGTGAATATGCACCATGTCCAATATCATGTAGTAATGCTGCACATAAGGCAACCAATCTTTCAGAATCGTCCCAAAGTCCATCGCCAGGTTCTTTAGTAGGATAGTTTCTTAAAAATAAATCACAAATTCTTCGTGTTATTTCATAAACGCCTAAGCTATGAGTGAACCTTGAATGTTCAGCACCATGAAATATGAATGATGAAGCACCTAATTGTTTGACTCTTCTTAGCCTTTGCATTTCCTTAGTATTAATTAGATCTAAGATGACTTGATGTTGCACATATATGTAATCATGAACAGGGTCACGAAAAACTTTTTCTCGTGGTAACAACTTATCTGTAAACTTCAATGATTGTCCCCCTTATAAATATATATTTAATAACTATCATTATAACAAATAATATTAATGAAGAATTAAAATTAAACTTATTAAATTAATGCATTTAAGGTAGATACCATATATAATTAAATATATGAATTCACAATATAAAGGAGTGAATAAATTTGCCCGACAATAGTGAAAGTGTAGTTGTAGATTTAACTACCTATATTAAGCAAGATGATGAAAGCGAAACATTTACTTTTCGTGAATTAGGAACATTAGTAAATGTTGGCGATAAAACTTATTTGCGTTTTAAAGAAACTCAAAAAGGAGAAAAGGTTGCATCAGTTACTATCAAAATTAGTGATGCTCATGTTCAATTAACTAGACAAGATAAAATGGGTCATCATTCAAGATTGATTTTTGCCGATAAAGAACAACATGATACTATTTATCAAACTCCATATGGCCCTGTTAAACTTGCAGTTAATACTAAAGATTTATTATATAATTACCAAGAGTCTCCACAAGCAGGTGATTTAGATATTAAGTATGAACTAATGTCTGGAAACATGATGATTGGTGAGTACAAAATGGAATTGCATTTTTCTGCTTAAACGAGTATTATATTATTTAGTATTTTGAAAGGACGTGCACCGATTTGAAACTAGAAGCCTTAGAAGGTAAAGACAAGAAAGAATTATCAATGGTAGAAGTCGCTCATGCTATCTTAGCTGAACATGGGGATGTTATGGCCTTTGCTGATATCGCAAACGAAATCCAAAAATATTTGGGTGATTCTGATGAAGAAATTCGTAAACGATTAGTTCAATTCTATACAGATATGAACGTTGATGGTAGTTTTATTTCTTTAGGTGATAATCTTTGGGGATTAAGAACATGGTACCCATACGAATCAATCGATGAAGCTACTGTTCATCCAGAAGATGAAGATATTGATCGTCCTAGAAATAAAAAACGTCGTAAAGTTAATGCTTTCCTTGCTGATGCTTCTGATGATGATGACGTTATTGATTATGATGACGATGATCCAGAAGACCAAGACGACGAATTTGAAGATGCCGATGAAGGCACTGACGAAACCGATAAATATCATAAAGATTTAGATGACATTGACGAAGAAAACGATACTAATGAAGAAGACATTCCAGATGGTATCGAAGGAGAATTATCAGAGTTGCATGATGACGATGATGATGATTCTAAAGATTAATTAAAATAATTTTACTTTATATATCTTGACTAAATATATATAACCATGTATTATTATTTTTGGGCTCCTTACAAAAGGTTTTGTGAGGACAATTGATCGATTAAAGTAATCAATAACTCCCTATTCTCGTGAATAGGGAGTTTTTACGTTTTTACCCTAATAGATTTTATGAGGAGTTATATACACATGACTAAATATGTTTTTGTTACTGGTGGGGTTGTTTCTTCACTAGGAAAAGGAATTGTTTCTGCATCACTAGGCCGTTTATTAAAGAATCGTGGATTAAATGTTACAATTCAAAAATTTGATCCATACATTAATGTCGACCCGGGTACAATGAGTCCTTACCAACATGGGGAAGTTTTTGTTACCAACGATGGTACAGAAACTGACCTTGATCTTGGACATTATGAACGTTTTATTGATAATGATTTGAATAAGTACTCAAACGTAACTACTGGTAAAATTTATTCAGAAGTTTTACGTAAAGAACGTCGTGGAGATTACTTAGGAGCTACTGTTCAAGTTATTCCTCATATTACCGGAATGATTAAAGAAAAAATTATGCGTGCTGCTAAGGTTTCTGATGCTGATATTGTAATCACTGAAATTGGTGGGACTGTTGGTGATATTGAATCGCTTCCATTCTTAGAAGCCATTCGTCAAATGAAGGCTGAAGTAGGTGATGACAATGTATTCTACATTCATACTACTTTAATTCCTTACTTACGTGCTGCTGGTGAAATGAAAACTAAGCCAACCCAACACAGTGTTAAGGAATTACGTGGACTAGGTATTCAACCAAATTTATTAGTTGTTAGAACTGAACAAGATGTTACTGATGATATGAAGAGAAAGATTGCTCTATTCTGTGACGTTAAGCCAGAAGCAGTTGTTGAATCTAAAGATGCACCAACCTTGTACACTATTCCATTAATGTTACAAGATCAAAAAATGGATCAACAAGTGTTAGATCATTTTGGTGTAAAAGCACCAGCTGCTGATATGACTGTATGGAAACAACTTGAAAATAAAGTACAAAACTTAAGTAAAGAAATTAACATTACTTTGGTTGGTAAGTATGTTAAGTTGAAGGATGCTTATATTTCAATTACTGAATCATTAAAGCATGCTGGATACCCATTAGACGCTAAAGTGAATCTAAAAATGTTAAATTCAGAAAAAGTTAATGAAGATAATGTAAAAGATTTATTAAGTGATGCTGATGGTATCTTAGTTCCTGGCGGTTTTGGTGATCGTGGAATTGAAGGTATGATTACCGCTGTTAAATATGCTAGAGAAAATGATGTTCCTTACTTTGGTATTTGTTTAGGTATGCAAATTGCAAGTATTGAATTTGCTCGTGATGTCCTAGGTTATAAGGATGCTAATACCACTGAAATTGATCAAGATACACCACATAAGATTATTGACTTGATGGCAGACCAAAGTGACATTGATGGTATGGGTGGGACTCAACGTTTAGGTGCTTATCCATGTAAACTAATTCCTGGAACTAAAACAGCTGCTGCTTATGATAATAAAAAAGAAATTTCAGAACGTCACCGTCACCGTTATGAATATAACAATGCATACAGAAAAGAAATGGAAGATAACGGCTTAGTTATTTCTGGGACTTCACCTGATAATCATTTAGTTGAAGTTATTGAAATTCCAGAAAATAAATTCTTTATCGCTGCTCAATATCATCCAGAATTCTTATCTAGACCAACTAAACCAGAAGGTTTATTTAAAGCATTTGTTAAAGCTGCTGGTGAAGAACACGATATTAAAAATAAATAGATAATAAAAAGGGACTAAATAATTATTTAGTCCCTTTTTTATTAACTTTTAATTAAATATACGTATAATTTGCTATAAAGTATTGTTTTTTTCAATGTTATTATTTATGATTGTTAATGTATTGTTCACTAAATTAAGTGAAACGTAAGTGAGGAATTTAAATAATGAATAAAATGATAATAAGAGGTGGACATCGACTATCTGGTGATGTAACTATTGGTGGTGCTAAAAATAGTACGGTAGCTTTAATTCCTGCTGCTATTTTAGCAGATACACCGGTTCAATTCGATATGGTTCCTAACATATTAGATGTACATAATCTAATGGTTATTTTGGAATCTATGAATGTTAAATCAGATTTTGCCGATGGCATTTTAAACGTTGATCCAACCAATATAATAGAAAATGCTTTACCTAGTAAGGCAATTAAAAGTCTAAGAGCATCATATTATTTCATGGGAGCATTATTAGGTCGTTTTGGTAGAGCCAAAGTTACCTTTCCAGGTGGAGATAATATTGGTCCTAGACCAATTGATCAACATATTAAGGCTTTCAAAGCAATGGGAGCTAAAGTTGTTAATGATAAAGATAAGGTTATAATTACAACCGATGAAAAAGGTTTACATGGAGCATCTATCTTTTTAGATGTTGTATCTGTAGGGGCTACAATTAATGCGATTTTAGCAGCTGTTAAAGCCAATGGACACACTGTAATTAGAAATGCAGCTAAAGAGCCTGAAATTATTGATATTGTAACCTTTTTAAATAATATGGGAGCTAAAATTAGAGGTGCTGGTACTGATGTAATCAGAATCGAGGGTGTTGCAAAGCTTGTTGCGCAAAACACCCATATTATTATTCCTGATCGCATTGAAGCAGGTACTTACTTAGCAATGGCATCAGCTTATGGTGATGGTGTTAATATTCATAATGTAATTCCAGAACATTTGGAATCATTTATTGCTAAATTATTGGAAATGGGTATTGATTTAAAAATTAATGAAGACAGTATTTATGTTCCTAAAAGTCATAAACTTAATAGCATTGAAATTAAAACAATGCCTTATCCAGGATTTGCTACTGATTTACAACAACCAATCACTCCATTGTTATTAAAAGCTAATGGTGATAGTACAATTATTGATACCATTTATCCTAAACGAACTAAGCATATTAGTGAGTTGAATAAAATGGGCGCTAAAATTCGTTATAATGATGGAAATGGTAGTATTATTGTTAGTCATACTGATGATTTAGATGGAACTACTATTTCGGCAGGCGAAATTAGAGCGGGAGCATCAGAAATGATTGCTGGATTAATGGCTAATGGGACTACAGTTATAAATAACGCGGATAATATTTTACGTGGTTATGATAATATTGTTGATAAATTAACCCAATTAAATGCCGAAGTTGAAATTATAAATGATGAAAAATAATTTGTTTACTATTGATGAAATTATTTTTTAGTGTTAGTATAATGAAGTCGACTAATCGATAATCTCTGAATCAACATATGATACAGGGCAAAGGAGCGATATATAATGAAACAAGGAATTCATCCAGAATACCACGAAGTAGTATTCCAAGATACTAGTACTGGTGCTAAATTCGTTGCTGGTTCAACTATGAACTCAAGCGAAACTATCAAGATGGACGATGGTAATGAATACCCATTAGTACGTCTTGAAATTTCTTCAGATTCTCATCCATTCTACACTGGCCGTGAAAAATTCACTCAAGCCGATGGTGCTGTGGATCGTTTCAACAAGAAATACGGTTTCAAGTAAATAAAAAAGCAAGTCCAATTGGACTTGCTTTTTTATTAATTTTTTAAAATATAATTAATCCATTTGGGCATTATTTTATTAATAACTTCAAATGTTTGTTCAAATTTACCAGTAAACCATGGATCTGGAATTTCACGATCACTTTTTTGGTCATCAACATTCAAATATAAATGAATTTTTTGTAAATCATCTTTTGGTGACCAATGCATTAGATTATCCATATTTTCTTTATCCATACCAATTATGTAATCATATTTATCAAAATCTTTTGCCTCAATTTGAGTTGCATACATACCGGAATAATCTAGATGGTGTTTATCTAAAATAGTTCTAACATTAGGATGCGGAGGATTACCAATTTCCTCAGAGCTAGTTGCGGCAGAATTTACTTCAATTTTGTTTGATAGATTATCTTTTTTTATTTGATCTTTTAAAATAGCTTCAGCCATCGCAGAACGACATACATTTCCATGACATACGAATAAGACTTTTTTCAAACTGATGACCTCCAATTTTATATTCATATAAATTTTAACAGGATTTCATAGAATATTAAATTATATAGTTATTAAATATTTATAAATAGTTGTACAATTAAGGGTGGAATAATTGAAAGAGTGATTTTTAAATGCGTGATAATTTTATTTATATTAATGCTAATTTGTTACGTAACATGGTTAGTACTCATGGTATTAGTTCAGACGACTTTGTTAACGGATTAGATAAATTGCCTCAAAACATCATTTTACTTAATGATGATCGTATTAATGCTAATAATGTTAATGCACATACTAAGTTTAGTGTGATTAATGGAAAAGATTCTATTCAAAAATTTTTATTAAATAAGCAAATTGTTAATAAGAAGTTTATGGATTTTGAACGTAATTATGATTTGAATTTATTGTTAAACACAGAGATAGCAAGTTTATTATATTTTGGTCATATGGGATTACCAATGAACAGTCCATTTTCTTCTAAACTGCAAAATAAATATGTTTATCTTGCTTATAAAAACAATTTGTTAATAACTTATTATCGTAATTTTTCTGATTTTAATCATATCCTTGAAATAAGTATTAAGCGTCATCTAAGGGATTTACATAGTAGCAGAAGAATGTTTCAGCGACCATTATCATTAAAGCCGGTTCCTTTAGATGTATTAAAATTATTAATTAAATTGAGTAGTGAAGGCTTAGTTATTAATTTTGATTCAATTCTTGGTAGACATCGATTATACCGAATTCCTTTATTATTGGAAAATAAACCACAAAATCATTATGTTTGGCATACGCAAAACGATTTATATAGAAATACAATTAATATTGGTTATTTAAAATATGATATTATTAAATCAAAGTGGGATATTGATATTAAGAGTAAATTACTTCCTAAAGAAATGGATGAATTTTTGAATTAAAATAATTTAATATTTCATGTTATACTATGATAATAATTATTTTTGTAAAAAGAAATGTATAGGAGATTAAAATTTATGAAAATGTCGCTTGCAGAAATCGCAAGAGCAGTTTCCGCACAAAATGATATTAGTGATTATGATGATGTTAATGTTACTAATGTTTCTTTTGATAGTCGAAAATTAGAACCAGGTTCGTTATTTGTCCCATTAGTTAGTCAAAATGATGGCCATGATTATATTGCAGATGCAATAAAGCATGGGGCAAAGGCTGCTCTATGGCAATCAGATCATGATAATGCACCGTCTGATTTTCCGATAATAAAGGTAGATAATACATTAAGTGCACTTCAATTTTTAAGTCAATATTACCTGGCCAAAATTAATCCTAGAGTAGTTGCAGTTACCGGTAGTAATGGAAAAACTACTACTAAGGATATGATTGCATCTATTCTATCTACCCAATTTAATGTTACTAAAACGCATGATAATTTTAATAATGAAATTGGTGTACCCATTACTATTTTGTCCATGGAACCTAATACAGAAATGTTAGTAATTGAGATGGGGATGGATCGTCCTGGCCAATTAGACTTATTGAGCCACTTAGTAGAGCCAGATATAGCAATTATTACAATGATTGGGGAAGCACATATTGAGTTCTTTGGTACTCGTGACAAGATAGCTGATGCTAAAATGGAAATTACTCATGGCTTAAAAGAAGATGGTGTCTTTATTTACAATGGAGATGAGCCATTGCTAAGACAAAGAGCTAAAAATTTACCATTTAGAATGTTAACCTTTGGTAAAAATGAAGACAATGATTTGTATTCAACCAATATTGATAGTGAAGAAGATCAAACTAGTTTCACTGCTAGTAATTGGGATGCTAAATTTACCATTCCAATGATTGGTTCATATAACGTTAGTAATGCTTTAGCTGCTTTATCAGTGGGGAATTTATACCGTATTCATGAAAATTATATGATTCAAGCATTAAAGGACTTTTCTGCAACTAATAATCGTACTGAATGGATAGAAGGTAACAAACATGAAAAGATTTTGTCTGATGTTTATAATTCTAATCCAACAGCTGCTAAATTAGTTTTAAAAGCATTCGCTAATAGTGATACTAAAGGTATTCGAATTGCCGTATTAGGTGATATGTTGGAACTCGGTGATAAATCAAAAGAACTACATGAGTCATTGGCTGATTCATTAGATCCATCAATTATTAAAAGTGTTTATTTGATTGGTGATGAAATGAAATATTTAGCAGATAAATTATCTAATAAATATGAGCCACAATCATTACATTATTTTAAAACAGGTGATTTAGATCGACTATTTGATCAATTGAATTCAGAAATTTATGAAGATGATGATGTATTATTAAAAGCTAGTCATGGAATTCATTTGGAAAAAATACTAAATAAATTAACTGAAGTTTAAGTTAATTTATTTGCTAATTGTTGATAAAAGGTTTAATATAGGCTAGTTACATTTTTTAGATTATCGGAATTTTTATAATCAAATCATTAACGTAATGGTGGGAACGGATTTTTCTCAAGTTAGTGATGGTATTGTATAAAATGTTTCGTTTAGGAGGAAACATATTTGAAGTTTAGAGAGTTAGGTCTTTCAGAAGACTTATTAAAAGCAATTGAGGAAAAAGGTTTTAAGGAAGCCACCCCAATCCAAGCTGAAACTATTCCTTTAACATTAAAAGGTGAAGATGTTTTGGGACAAGCTCAAACAGGTACTGGTAAAACAGCTGCCTTTGCTTTACCAATTATCGAACATATCGATTTAGAAAATCCTAATGTTCAAGCCTTAGTTATTTCACCAACCCGTGAATTAGCTATTCAAACCCAAAGCGAAATTAGTCGTTTTGGTAAAAATAAGGGTGTAAATACTACTGCCGTATATGGTGGTTCAGATATTAGAAGACAAATTAAGGATTTGAAGCGTCATCCACAAGTTGTGGTTGGGACTCCAGGTCGTTTATTAGATCATATTAATCGTCGTACTTTAAAATTGGCTAATGTTAAAACATTAGTTCTAGATGAAGCTGATGACATGTTAGACATGGGATTCTTGGAAGATATTGAAAATATTATTAAACAAGTTCCTGAAGACAGACAAACATTATTATTCTCAGCTACAATGCCACCATCTATCAAACGTGTTGGGATTCAGTTCATGAAGGATCCTAAGCAAGTTAAAATTAAAGCTAAAGAATTAACTACTGATTTAATCGATCAATATTATATTCGTGTAAAGCAATTTGAAAAGTTTGATGTAATGACTAGATTCTTTGATATTCAAGCACCAAAGGTAACAATTGTATTTTGTCGTACTAAGCGTCGTGTTGATGAAGTATCAAAGGGACTACTATTGAGAGGTTATCGTGCTGCTGGATTACACGGTGATTTAACTCAAAATCGTCGTTCACAAATTATGCGTGAATTTAAAAACGATAAGATTGATGTTTTAGTTGCTACTGATGTTGCAGCTCGTGGAATTGATGTTTCAGGAGTTACTCACGTTTATAACTATGATATCCCTCAAGATTCAGAAAGTTACGTTCATAGAATTGGTCGTACTGGTCGTGCCGGTAATCATGGTATTTCAATGACTTTTGTTGAACCTAATGAAACCAGTTACTTAAGAGATATTGAAAAGCTAACTAAAGTTAGAATGTTACCATTGAAGCCACCTTCAGCTGATGAAGCATTGAAGGGACAATTAAAGGCTGCTACTAAACAAATCGGTTCATTAATTAAGAAAACTAAAGTTGAAAAATTTGCTGATACTGCTGATCAATTATTAGAAGATTATGATGCAAAAGATTTAGTTTCAGTTCTATTAAGTAAGATGACTAGAAACCAAGTTAAAGTCCATATTTCATCTGAAAGACCATTGCCAAGTCGTAACAAGCATCATCGTGGTGGTGGATACCATGGTGGCGGTCGTCGTGGTAACTTTAGAAGAAATAATAATCATCGTAATGGTGGTGGATTTAATCATGGTGGTAAGCGCCGTAATGGTGGTAATCATCACAATGATAATCATTCTTCAAAGCGTCGTTCAAATAAGTCTTTTACAATTAAAAACAAAGATTAATTTTAATAAAAGCTGTCGGTTTATAATATAAGTCGATGGCTTTTTTGTTATCATAGATATACAATTAAATTATAACTAGTGTTAATTGGAGGATAAAAATTATGGTGGTAGCAAAGCATCGTAATGCTGAATTAATTATTGATAGAAGTGCCATATATAAAAATATTAATGCTGAAAAACAACGTTTACAAAATAATGCTGCTTTGTTTATGGTAGTTAAAGCTAATGGATATGGACATGGGGCAATTCAAGTTGCTAAAACAGCTGTTAAAGCTGGTGCTGATGGCTTTTGTGTTGCAATGTTAGATGAAGGTATTGAATTGCGAGATGCTGGTTTTAAGCAGCCCATATTAATTTTAGGGATTAGTCGAATTGAAGACGTCTCATTAATTGCCAAAAAAAATATTTCAGTAACTGTTGCTTCTTTGGACTGGTTAAAACGTGCGAATGAAATATTAAAAAACACGAATTTATTATTACATGTTCATTTGGGATTAGACACCGGAATGGGAAGAATTGGTTTTCAGAGTGCTACAGAATTAAAAGCTGCTATTGATTATTTGAAAAAAAACAATAGTTTTGATTTTGAAGGTATCTTTACTCATTTTGCTACAGCTGATGAGCATGACAAGACATATTTTGATTTACAGGTAAGTAGATTTAATGACTTTATGAAAGTTGTTAATCCTAGACCTAAATATGTACACGTATCAAATACTGCTACCAGCTTGTGGCATAGTCAATGTAATGGTAATATGGTAAGATATGGTATTGCAGGTTATGGTTTAAATCCTTCGGGAGGATATGTAAAACCTCCATTTAAATTATATCCGGCTTTATCTTTAACTAGTGAGATTGTTCATTGTAAGTTGGTAAGTCCTAATCATTCTATTGGTTATGGTGCTACTTACACAACGAAGGAACAACAATGGATTGGAACAGTACCAATTGGCTATGCTGATGGTATTACTAGGAAAATGCAGGGATTTTCATTATTAGTAAATGGATATGAGTGTCCAATTGTGGGACGCGTATGTATGGATCAACTAATGATAAAATTACCTGAAGAATTACCTGTTGGGACAAAGGTTACAATTGTTGGTAAAAATGGTGATAAAGAGATAACTTTACAGGATATTGCTAATTATTGTGATACAATTCATTATGAGGTTGCTTGTTTATTTACTAATCGTCTGAAACGAGTTTATATATAACTAATATAAATATAATTTAGAAAAATAGGAGTAATTTATATATGGTATTGAATAATGGAACTTATTTTAACATTAACAGAGATTCATCAGCTCAATATGAGTTAAATGAAATCGCTAATGGTATTTCAGCAAAATTAGATAACCAAAGAAGTGTTAAAGTTAGTCCAATGCTTGATGACTATTTATTAATTAATTCTATGATTAATGGATATACTGAAATGGGTAATCTTAATCAAGAAATATCTCGTGAATTTGCACCTTGTGAAGCAGATGCAGAAAATAAATTGATTAGAATGAGATTTAGATAGGGGATGTTAAGATTGTCAAACGTTGAAATTAAACGTGGCGATATTTTTTATGCTGACCTATCACCAGTAATTGGTTCAGAACAAGGTGGGATGAGACCAGTATTGATTATTCAAAACAATATTGGTAATCATTACAGTCCTACTGTTATTGTGGCTGCAATTACTGCTAAAATTTCAAAGCCTAAAATGCCTACCCATGTAGGTATTAGTGCTGATAGAACAAAAATTGAAAAAAATTCTGTTGTTTTATTGGAACAAGTTAGAACAATCGATAAACAACGCTTAAATGATCGAGTTGATCATTTAAGTGATAAATTTATGCAACGTATCGATAAAGCTTTGAAGTTAAGTGTTGGGGTTCAGTAATTTTAATACATAAGATAATAAAAAGATGCGATTTTACAAATCGCATCTTTTTATTATCTTTCATCATTTAAATCCTCAATTTCTGCAACCCTAAATGCTTTACGGTCAAGAGCAGAAGTAATTCGATTTAATAAATCTTTATCAACATTTGCAGGTAATGTAAACATGATTCTATGTACAAGTTCACCTTCCTGCGCGTCTAAACTTATAACACTAGCGATAGATGTATACTTTGTTATAATTTTAGAGATTGCTTCTAAATCACCGCGATTACCAGGAGCTAAGACAGTTATTACATAACTACCAATATTAACATTCCATGATTGTGATAGCATATCTAACAATCTAGTATGGGTTAAGATACCATAAAATTTATTTTCTTTGCTTAAAACAGCAATGTAAGGTAAATCTTTAATTGAGAAGAATACATGGAAAAATGCTGAGTCAACACTAATAAACTTTGTAGCATTTTTTAATAAAGTTGTTACAGGCAAGTTCATATCACCGCCACGTGACTTATGACGATAAATATGCATTTTATAAATGTTTCCTCTAAAGATAGTACCTGTTTCATCTAAAATAGGCACACATCTAAATCCCGATTCCTCTAAAACATTTAATGCATCTTTTAAAGATACATTCTCTGTTACAGTAACTAATCTACTCTTTGGTTTTACTAAAGATTTTAATAACATATATGTCACTCCTTTAAATATTAGAAAAAGTCTAATAATCTCATTTTAGCATAAATAATTAACATTTATTAATTATTTAGCAAATAAAAAAAGCCACGTTGAGAAATTCAACGTGGCTTTTTTTATTAAATTATATTACTTTAAAGATTCCATACCTTTTTCAGCAGTTTCCTTTAAAGTCTTAGCAGAAGAATCCATCTTAGCTTTTTCTTCATCACTTAGAGGAACTTCAATAACTTGTTTTACACCTGAAGCATTAACAACAGCAGGAGTACCAATGTAAATATCGTTTAAACCATATTCACCATTCATTGGAGCACCAATAGGTAATACTGAGTTTTCATCACGTAAAATAGCACGTGAAATTCTCATCAATGCGGTAGCAACACCATAGAAGGTAGCACCTTTCTTGTTAATGATAGTGTAAGCTTTATTTCTAGTTTCATCTTCAAGTTTTAGTAAGTCATCTTTGCTTACTCCAGCATCTTTAGCTACGTCTAATAATGGACGTGAACCAACAGTTGCTTCGTCGATAGCAGCAAATTCTGAATCACCATGTTCACCCATAATGTATGCATTAACATCAGCAGGGTTAACACCAATCTTCTTAGCAACAGCTACTTGGAAACGAGTTGTATCTAGTGAAGTACCAGAACCAACAACTTTTTCCTTTGACCAACCTGAAAGTTTTTGAACACCGTATGTTAAAACGTCAACTGGGTTAGCAGCAACTACAAAAATACCATCAAAACCAGATTTAACAACTTCTGGTACGATTGAAGATAAAATCTTTAAGTTCTTACCAACTAGGTCAAGGCGAGTTTCACCTGGCTTTTGTGGTGCACCAGCAGTGATAACAACTAAGTCAGCATCTGCACAGTCACTGTAATCACCAGCGTAAATGTTCTTAGGAGCAGTAAATACTTGAGCATCTTCTAAATCAAGTGCGTCTCCTTCAATACGATCTCTAATAATATCAACGATGACGAATTCTTCGCCGATTCCTTGTTGCATCATAGCAAATGCATATGATGAACCTACGGCACCGTCACCAACTAAAACGACTTTTTGATGTTTCAAAGCCACAATAATCATCCCTTCAAAAACATATTTAAAGTTACATGAAAATTATATCATTAAAATTTGATTTCGTAAGGATATACCCTCAAAAAATCGTATTTTCTTAAGATTTTCTATATATATTAATCTTATATTGCATCGTTGAATTCCAGAAAAAAACCTTAATTATGATATAATTTATAATAATTAGTTAAAATAAGGAGCGCTTAAATATGAAGATGATTGTTGGATTAGGAAATATTGGTCCACAATATGATGGAACTAGACATAATACAGGATTTTCAGTAGTGGATGAATTTGCTGAAAAACACGATATTGATTTATCTACTAGAAAAATGGAAGCTAAATTTGGATCAGGAGTAATTGATGGTGAAAAGGTTATGTTAGTTGAACCTTTAACATTTATGAATGAATCTGGTCGTGCAGTAGGCCCATTAATGAAATATTTTAAACTATCTTTAGAAGACCTAGTAGTAGTTTATGATGATATGGATTTACCGGTTGGAAAAATTAGATTAAGAAATCATGGTTCAGCTGGTGGCCATAATGGAATTAAAAGTTTAATTGCTCATTTACAAACTGATAAATTTAACCGTGTCAGAGTAGGAACTGGTCATCCGACAAAAGAAAGCGTTATCGATTATGTACTAGGTAAATTTACTACAGAACAAAAACCTGATTTTGAAAAAGCAGTTGATAATTCAGTTGCAGCCTTAGAAGATTTTGTTGCTGGTAAAGAATTTAGCCGTTTAGAAAATAAATATAATTAAGATTACAAGAAGGGGGAACTAAATTGGAAATCAAACAATTTTTCTCTCAATTACCACAATATTCTTCGATAATTGAAGATTTAAAACTTAATCATCGTCAGTTGGTAACTGGACTTTCTGGTTCAGCAAAATTAATGTTAATTGCAACTTTGATGCAAGATACACAAAAGACATTTTTAATTGTGACCGATTCATTATCGCGAGTTTCTGATATTGTTGAAGATTTGCAAAATATTTTGCCGCCAGAGGATGTTTTAGAATTTCCAGTTGAAGAATTTTTGGCAGCAGAAATTGCAACTAGTTCACCAGAATTTAAATCAGCCAGAGTTTTAGCATTGGATGCTTTACAAAGCAGAAAGCCTAAGATAGTGGTTACTTCTGTATCTGGAGTTAAGAGATATTTGCCCAATGTTGATAATTTTAATCAATCTAAATTAACTATTGAAACTGGGATGGACATTGAGCTAGAACAACTAAGATCAATGCTTTATCAAATGGGATATAATCCTGAAAAGGTGGTTGCAGCACCAGGAGAGTTTTCTATTAGAGGCTCAATTGTTGATATTTATCCATTAAACTCAGAGTATCCCATCAGAATTGACTTTTTTGATACTGAAGTTGATTCATTAAGATATTTTGATATCTCTAATCAACGTAGTATCGAGAACACACAAAAAGTTTCGGTCTTACCTGCTAATGATATGGTAGTTAGTTCAGAGGAAAGAAAAATAGCTTCTGATAAAGTTAGCGAGACTTTAAATCAAAGATTACTTTCAATTAAAAATGATGATGACAAGCAAAAATTATCTAATGCAGTTCAACCAATGATTGATGATATGAAGAAGGGCATTGTTGATAGTAATTGGCTTTTATATGCCAAGGACTTATTTAATCAACCTAATTCAATATTTGATTATGTACCTGATGATGGTGCGATATTATTTGATGATTATAGCCGTTTGCTAGATTCTAATCGTCAATTAATGACTGATGAAAATAATTGGGCTGAGGATAAATTAGAACATGCGGAACTATTATCTACTGATAAAATAACTTTAGATTTTAAAGAACAATTTCATAAAGTTAAGCAAGCTGAAATACTGTTTTCATTATTTCAAAAAGGTTTAGGTAATATTAAATTAACCCAATTGCAAGATATCAAAGTGCGTCCAATGCAAAAGTTCTTCGGTCAAATGCCCTTATTAAAAACTGAAATTGATAAGTGGTCAAAACAAGGTGAAACCGTAATTATTTTGGTTAAAGATAAAAATCGTATGCAGAAGGTTACGCAAACTTTAAATGATTTTGAAATTGAAGTCGTTCAAAATACTGCTGATAATATTTTGCCACATAAAGTCCAGGTCATCCCAGAAAGATTGAAAAATGGATTTGAAATTCCAATTAATCAATTAGTTGTTATCACTGAATCAGAAATGTTTTCTAAAGTGCATAAAAAACGTCCACGTCGACAAAATTTTTCAAATGCACAAAGAATTAAAAGTTATACTGATTTAAAGCCTGGAGACTATGTTGTGCATGCTAACCATGGGATTGGTAAATATGAAGGCATGAAGACAATGGAGGTTGATGGAAAACATCAAGATTACATTACAATTACTTATCGTGATAATGCACAATTGTTTATTCCAGTTACACAATTAAATTTAATTCAAAAATATGTTTCATCAGAAGATCGGCATCCACGTGTCAATAAATTAGGTGGCAGTGAATGGCAAAAGACTAAACGTAAGGTTCAAGGAAAGATTGAAGATATTGCTGATGATTTAATTGATCTTTATGCTAAAAGATCTGCTCAAAAAGGTTTTGCATTTCCTAAAGACGATGAATATCAAGATAAATTTGAAGCTTCATTTCCATATGAACCCACTCCTGATCAAGTGCGTAGTTCTGAAGAAATTAAGAATGATATGGAACATCCACATCCAATGGATCGCTTGTTAGTAGGAGATGTTGGTTATGGAAAAACGGAAGTAGCCTTGCATGCTGCTTTTAAAGCAATTGAAGCGGGTAAACAAGTAGCCTTTTTAGTGCCAACAACTGTTTTAGCACATCAACATTATGAAACGATGCTTAATCGTTTTGAAGGATTTCCTATCAATATTTCGGTTTTATCAAGATTTAGGACTCGAAAACAATTAAATGCCACTAAAGATGGTTTATTAGATGGTAGTGTTGACATTGTTGTTGGGACTCATCGTTTATTATCTAAAGATATTAAATTTAAAGACTTAGGATTGTTATTAGTAGATGAAGAACAACGTTTTGGTGTAAAACACAAAGAAAAAATAAAAGAATTAAAATCGAACGTTGATGTTTTAACATTGACTGCAACCCCAATCCCTAGAACTTTAAATATGTCGATGATGGGGGTACGTGATCTATCAGTGATTGAGACCCCACCTGCTAATCGTTATCCTATTCAGACATATGTGATGGAAGAAAATGCTGGTGCAATTCGTGAAGGAATTAATCGAGAAATGAGTCGTGGTGGACAAGTCTTTTATATGCATAATCGAGTATCCGATATTGAAAAGACAGTTAATCATCTACAAGCACTGGTTCCAGATGCCAGAATTGGTTATATTCATGGACAAATGACTGAAAATCAATTGGAATCAGTGCTATATGATTTTGTAAATGGCGAATATGATGTATTGGTAACTACTACTATTATTGAAACTGGTGTGGACATTCCAAATGCTAACACGCTATTCGTTGAAAATGCTGATCATATGGGATTATCACAGTTGTATCAAATTCGTGGACGCATTGGTCGTTCTAACCGTGTTGCTTATGCTTACTTTATGTATAAGCCTAATAAAGTACTAACTGAGGTTTCTGAAAATCGTTTAGAAGCAATTCGTGATTTTACTGAATTGGGTTCTGGTTTTAAAATTGCTATGCGTGATCTATCATTACGCGGTGCTGGTAATTTATTAGGTAAACAACAATCTGGATTTGTAGATTCAGTTGGATATGATATGTATACAGAAATGCTTTCAGATGCGGTTGCTAGAAAACGCGGTCGTAAGACGGATGCTAAAGTTGAAACTAATATGGACTTAAATGTTGAAGCTTATTTACCAGATGAATATATTCAAGATACACAACAAAAGATTGAATTATACAAACGAATTAGGCAAATGAGTAACGATGATCAATATCGCGAATTACAATCTGATATGATTGATCGTTTTGGTGATTATCCAAAAGCAGTTACCAATTTATTAACCATTAGTAGAATCAAAATGTATGCAAGTACGGCTTTAGTACAGAGCATTACCAGAGGTTCTAAACAAATAGTGATTACATTATCTAAAATTGGAACTGAATTTTACGATAGTAAGCAAGTATTAAAAGCAATTGCAGCAACTGAATTTCGTTCAATGATTGGAACCGCTGATGGTAAAATACAAATTGCATTAACTGTTCAGCCAACTATGTCTGAAGATAAATGGATGAATGAATTGATGAAATTTGTTTTAGCATTAGATAAAGAATATACAGGAAATTTGAATAATGAAAAATAGCGAAAATAAACTATCGTCTCTTATGCAAGGAGCAATGTTGTTATCAATTGCTTCATTGATTAGTAAAGTATTAAGTGCTTTTTATCGAGTCCCATTTCAAAATTTGGTTGGAAATGTTGGTTTTTACATTTATCAACAGGTTTATCCAATCTATGGGATTGGAATGACACTTGCATTAACAGGATTACCTATTTTTATATCCAGAGTGATTGCCGAACAAGATAGTCAAATGAATAAAAAAGCTTTATTGAGGCAGATATTAATTACACTATCTGGCTTTGGTTTTATTATATTTATAGTCTTACAGATTAGTGCATTTCAAATTGCTCGATTAATGGGCGATCCTAATTTAGTAGGCATAATTCAAGCAGTTAGTTGGATGTTTTTATTTATGCCATTCTTGGCTGGCTTCCGTGGATACTTTCAAGCAATTCTTTTTATGAAACCAACCGCTTATTCACAAGTAATTGAACAGCTGATGCGTGTATCGGTAATTTTGCTAGCTGCATATATTGGAGTTATTAATCACTTAAGTCCTTATACTGTAGGAAAATATGCAATGCTAGCAGTACCAATTGCAGAGGTTTTTTCATTAGCAGTTTTATTAATATATTATCGCAAAAACATTGGTAAACTACCGAACATTAAACAAATGGCTTATCCTAATTTAACTAAGCAACTATTATTAGAAGGTGGAACCCTTTGTTTATTAGCTTCCATTATGGTTTTATTACAGTTGGTTGATTCATTTACTGTTAGAAAGGGGCTAGTATTATCTGGACTGTCAGTAATTGATTCACAAGTATCAAAAGGCATTTATGACCGTGGTCAGACTTTAGTTCAACTGGGGCTAGTATTTGCGACTTCATTTTCAACAGCAATTTTACCTTCATTAAGTCAAGCATATAAGAAAAAAGCATATGATAGCTTTAATGGTATTGCCAATGAGATGATGCGTGTTAGTATTTTCTTGACGGTAGCAATTACTGCTGGGATGATTAGTTTAATGCCAATGATTAATCAACTGTTATTTAATAGTCAAACTGAAAGCCATACACTTAGTGTTTACTGCTTTAGTATTTTGATAACGACGATTATCACAATTTATAGCAGTATTTTGCAAAGTGTTGATCAATTTAAGATTGCTGCATTTTCCATAATGGCGGGTTTATTATTAAAGTTAATAATAACTGAATTTTTGACTGCAAAGATTGGCATTATGGGTGCTAGTATTTCAACAATTATTAGTCTTCTTTTTGTATTAATCTTAGAATTATGTTTTTCAAAATTTAAATTAAAGATGCATAATAAATTATCTTTTACTGTTAAATTGATGATAAATGCTATGATAATGTTTATTATGGAATTTTGGCTTTCGAATATTGTTATTAAGCATATTCCATTCAATAATTTTAGATTAAAAGCATTGATTGTATTATTAATTTTAATACCAATAGGGGCACTTTCATTTATATTTGTTGCCAAAAAAATTAATATTTTGAGTGATGAAGAATGGAAATCGGTGCCAATAATTAATAAATTTATAAATAGATAAGAGGGATTAGTTTTATGAGATTAGATAAATTTTTAAAGACTTCAAGAATTATTAAACGTAGAACTGTCGCTAAAAGTATTGCTGATCAAGGTAGAATTTTAGTTAATGGTAATGTTGCTAAGTCTTCAACTGATATTAAATCTAACGATAAATTAGTTATAAAGTTTGGTAATAAGACTCTAACATTACAAGTTAATCAACTTTTTGAAACTACTAAAAAGGCTGAAGCTGATCGTATGTATACAGTCTTAGATGAACAATATGAACGTGATTTTTCTAATGAATAATTTATAAAAACTTATATTTATGATTTTATTTTTTGCAAATAATGATTATACTGGTTTATAACAACTATGGAGGTTACTAAAAATGTCTAATAAGGTACGTCACTTAAATAATGATTATGAAAAACTTAAGATGTCTAGGCATCAAAGAATTTTACGTACTCGTAAAAAACGTGCGTTTATTTTAATATTGATATTTTTAGTTGTCGCTTTAGTTCTTGTTTATCAAATAATAACAACAAAAAATGAATCTAGTAGAGTGGAAAATAAGACCAATAATACACAGGTTGTTTTGCAAAATAATAAAGATAATAATAAGAAATTAAAGCAAAATGTTAAGCAACTCTATAATAATGATTATTTGGAAAAATTGATTAGACAAAAGTATTATTATAGTAAGCCAGGTGAAACAGTTTATGGTTTACCTGGGGATGTATCTAAAGATGTTACTCAAAATTAAAATGGTATAAAAATACCATTTTTTTTGTACAATAATACTAATAATGGTGCTATACTTAGGATACTTACTTTTTTAGGAGGAACATTTTTTTTATGGCAATTGAAGTTGGATCAAAAATTTCCGGCAAAGTCTCAGGAATTACTAATTTTGGAGCATTCGTTGATTTAGGAGATCATAAAACAGGATTAGTTCATATTAGTGAAATTTCTGATAGCTATATTAAAGACATCAAAGATGTTTTAACAGTTGGCGATGAAGTTAAAGTTAAAGTTTTGAAGATTGGTGATGATGGTAAAATTGCTCTTTCAATCAGAAAGGCAAAACCAGAATCTGAAAGAAAACCAGAACATCATTCACATAATCATAATAATCATGGTAATTCTAAACGTGATTTTGGTAATAACCACCGTCATAACGATAACCATAAAAAAGCTAGTTTTGATGATTTAATGAATAACTTCTTAAAAGATAGTGAAAGCAGACTAGCAACAATTAAGAAAAATACAGAGGGCAAACGTGGTGGCCGTGGTGGTCGTCGTAGCTAAAACTAAAAATGATTGAGGCATTGGCCTTAATCATTTTATTTTTATAAAATTTTAAGGAGAAAAATGATGCAAAGTGGTAAAACATTGTGCGAAAATTTTTTCAATTTGATAGCTAAAAATCATTGGTGGAATAATGATGAATATGTTGTAATTGGTGTTTCTGCAGGTGTTGATTCGATGTGTTTATTATATCTAATGAAAAACTTACCTATAGGTTTAAGACCTAAGATTGTAGTTGCACATGTTAATCATAAGCTAAGGTCGCAGAGCGAAATAGAAGAACAATACATTAATCATTATTGTATGCAAAATGATTTAAACTTGGAAATTGGCATTTGGCCTAAAACAGATCATCCAACTAATGGAATAGAAAATGCTGCACGTAATTTTCGTTATGATTTTTTTAAAAAGGTTATGGAAAAATATAATGCTAAAATGTTGTTAACTGCACATCATTTAAATGATCAAGCAGAAACCATTATAATGAAGCTCATTAGGGGATCATACGTTAAACAAGTTAGTGGAATTAATAGGATTAGAAAATTTAATGATGGATTTTTATTAAGACCATTATTAGACTTTAAAAAAGCATCTTTAAAACAATTTGCCATTGATAATAACATCAAATGGTTTGAAGACGAAACTAATCAAGAACTTGATGTACAACGTAATCGGATTCGTCATCAAATTCTACCAATGATGGAAAAAGAAAATCCCAAAGTGGTTGAACATTTAGGGGCATTTTCTAGGCAGTTGAATCAATTATTAGGTACTAATAAGGAACTATTATTAAAACTAATCGAAAATTTGAAGCTTGAAAATGATAAGTATAGTTTAGAAAAATTTACTAATCAAAGCTATAATATTCAATTCGAAATTTTGGAAGAACTGCTGAATCCAGTTAATAATTCTTCCTTAGCTAATCAAGATACAATTTTGTCTATTATTTATTTATTAAATAATAGACAAAAACCCCAAGTAAGGTTTAAATTAAACAATAATTATTATCTTGATAAGTCATATAATGAATTTAGCATTCAAAAATATAAAAATAATTTTATAAGTTTATCAAAGAAAGATGAGTTTGTGGTAACATTAAACCAATGGTTTTCTACATTGAATGGGGAGCTATTTATGATTACTGATCAGGAAATTAAACATCCCGATAAATATCAAAGAATTTCCCAATTTAATTTGTCAAAAGAGGACTTCCCTTTATCTGTTAGGATGACTAAAACTTCAGATAAGATTACTTTAAAAAATGGTGGTCATCAATCGGCTAAGAGAGTCTTTATTAACAAAAAAATTCCTAATAAACTTAGAAAAACTGCACAGACGTTAGTAAACTCGAATAATGMTGTTTTATCTATTTTAGGGTATAGTGAATCCACTATTTTAAATTCTGTTAATAAAAGATATAATTTAATCATGAAACAAAAGCTTTTGGAAGGAGAACGTAATGAATAACGACATTCTTAAGACCTTATATAGTGAAGAAGATATTGAAAATGCATGTAAAAGATTGGGTGAACAGATCACAAAAGACTATCAGGGTGAAAATCCGATAGTTATTGGAGTCTTGAAGGGTGCAATCTTCTTTATGACTGATATTGTTCGTGATATAGACTTATATATGGATATTGATTTTATTGATGTATCTAGTTATCATGGTGGAACTCAATCTAGTGGATCAATTGAGTTAATGAAGGATGTTGATATTGATGTAAATGGTCGTAATGTTTTGTTTATTGAAGACATTATTGATACTGGTAGAACATTAAAGTATTTAGAAGATTTATTATCTGATCGTGGAGCTAAATCTATTAAGGTATGTACTTTAATGGACAAACCAGAAGGCCGTGTGGTTGAAGCTAAAGCTGATTATGTAGGATTAGAAGTACCTAATGAATTTGTGGTTGGCTATGGCTTAGATTACAATGGTAAATATCGTAATTTACCATATGTAGGAGTTTTAAAACCAAAAGTTTATTCAAACAAATAGATAGTCTATGTAATAAAAAAATGATAATATATGTCTTGTGTCTTAAATTTAAAAATCACAATAAGCTTTATTTACTTTAAAGTGATATAATAAATTATTAAATAATGGTCTAAGACATTAAGAACAGGAGGCAATTGATGCGTAATAATAAAGGATTATTCAAGAACAGTCTGTTCTATATTGTTGCTTTCTTGATTTTAATGGGAGTATTCTTTTTTGCCACTAGTAATAAAGGAGAAACTCATAATCAAGAGATTCAATCTAGTCAGTTTGTTAAACAATTAAAAGATAATAAGGTAAAAGACTTCTCTGTTCAACCTTCCGATGGTGTTTATAACATCTCCGGTCAATATAGAGAAGCGCAAGAAACTAAATCTAATAGTGGTGGTAGTTTCTTATTTGGTAATTCTCAAAAGACTACCAAAGTTTCATCGTTTAAAGCTAATGTTTTAAAGAACAATAGCACAATTTCTGAAATCACTAACTATGCTAAGAAAAATGAMGTTAAAATGAATGCCAAAGAGGCTGATACTAATGGTGGTTTCTGGACTAACCTACTAATTTCAGTTGTACCTATGCTAATTATTTTAGTATTCTTCTTCATTATGATGAATCAAGCCGGCGGTAAAAACGGCGGTAAAGGTGGCATCATGGGAGTAGGTAAGTCTAAAGCTAAACCTACTCATAGTAATGTTAAGTTCTCAGATGTTGCTGGTGAAGAAGAAGAAAAGCAAGAGTTAGTTGAAGTCGTTGAATTCCTAAAGAATCCAAAGAAATATTCTAAATTAGGTGCGAAGATTCCTCATGGTGTTTTACTAGAGGGTCCTCCTGGTACTGGTAAAACTTTACTAGCTAAAGCTGTTTCTGGTGAAGCAGCAGTACCATTTTACTCAATTTCTGGTTCTGATTTCGTTGAAATGTTTGTCGGAGTTGGTGCTAGTCGTGTTCGTGACTTGTTTACTCAAGCTAAAAAAGACAGTCCTGCCATTATTTTCATTGATGAMATTGATGCTGTAGGTAGAAAACGTGGTAACGGCATGGGTGGTGGCCATGATGAAAGAGAACAAACTCTTAATCAATTACTTGTTGAAATGGATGGTTTCTCAGGTAATGATGGGGTCATTGTTATTGCTGCTACTAACCGTTCTGATGTCTTGGATCCTGCTTTGACTAGACCAGGTCGTTTTGATCGTAAAGTATTAGTAGGTCAACCTGATGTACGTGGTAGAGAAGCAATCTTAAAAGTTCATGCTAAGAATAAACCTGTTTCTGATAAGGTAGATTTACATGAAATTGCTAAGCAAACTCCAGGATTTGTCGGAGCGGATTTAGCTAATTTACTTAATGAAGCTGCCTTGTTAGCTGCTCGTCGTAACAAGGATAGTATTGGACCTGATGAATTAGACGAAGCTGAAGATCGTGTTATTGCTGGTCCAGCTAAGAAAGATAAGGTTGTTAGCAAGAAAGAACAAAATATTGTTGCCAATCATGAAGCTGGTCATACAATCGTAGGATTAGTATTAAATGATGCTCGAGTTGTTCATAAAGTTACAATTGTTCCTCGTGGTCGTGCTGGAGGATATGCAATTATGCTCCCTCGTGAAGATCAACAATTGATGTCTAAGAAGAATGCCATGGAACAACTTGCTGGATTAATGGGTGGTCGAACTGCTGAAGAAATTATTTTTGATTCAGAGTCATCTGGAGCTTCTAATGATTTTGAACAAGCTACAAATCTAGCTCGTGCAATGGTTACTCAATATGGTATGAGTGAAAAATTAGGTACTGTTCAATTAGAAAGCCCAACTCAAGATCCATATGCTCGTAAGTATTCTGAGAAGACTGCCGCAACTATTGATGATGAAGTAAGAAGAATTATCAATGAAGCACATGGCGAAGCTCACGATATTATAGAACAACATCGTGAACAACATCGTGCAATTGCTGATGCCTTACTTAAGTACGAAACACTAGATGAAAAACAAATTCTAAGCTTATATCGTACTGGTAAGATGCCAGAAGAAAATAATGATGTTGATGAGAATGCATCTTTTGAAGAATCAAAAGAAAAATTAGAAAAACATGATGAAGAAATAAATAATCATGATGATTCTGATGATTCAAATAATAATCAATAATAAATTTGATTAAATAAAAGCGTGGGTTGAATAAAATATTTAACTCACGTTTTTTTATAAATGTTTAATTATAAAAGGGGTTTTGATAATGTCAGACTATTTGACTAAAAGTGTTACTAAAGATGGAATGTTTAGAGCCTATGCGATGGAAGCCACTGAATTAGTTTCTGAAGCACAAAAAGATCATAATACTTGGCCAACTTCTTCCGCTGCATTAGGTCGTAGTTTGGTTGCTAGTTTATTATTATCTTCTTCAGTTCTAAAAGGAAATGAATCAATGACGGTTAAAGTTATTGGTGACGGACCTGCAGGTACAATTGTAGTTGATGCTGATGCAAAGGGGCATGTTAAAGGATATATGCATAATCCCTATGTTGATATACCATTAAATAAACATCATAAGCTAGATGTTGGTGGAGCAATTGGTCATAATGGAACATTACAAGTAATGAAGAGTCAAGGTGGGACTGAACCTTACACTAGTAATGTAGATTTAGTATCTGGTGAAATAGGTGATGATTTTACCTATTATTTAGCCCAATCAGAACAAATTCCTTYAGCAGTTGGTGTTTCTGTTTATGTAAATCAAGATGGAACGATTGGTGCAGCTGGAGGCTATTTAATCCAAGTGTTACCAGGAGCTTCTGATGATGCAATTGCTAAATTAGAGGAACGCTTGAAATCAATTCCTATGATTTCAGAATTATTCTTATCTAAGCAAAAACCAGAAGATATTCTAAAACTTATTTTTGGCGAAGATAATTTAACCATTTTACAAAATTTACCAGTTGCATTTAAATGTGATTGTTCTAAAGAAAAATTTGCTGATGAAATTGCTGGAATTGGCAATAAAGAAATTCAAGCAATGATTGACGAAGATCATGGTGCAAAGGTAGTTTGCAACTTCTGCCAAACTACTTATAATTTTAGTGAAGATGATTTAAAAAAATTAGAAAAACCAACTAAAGATGATAAAAAATAAGTATTATAAAAATGACCATTAACATTTATTGTGCTATTATATCTAGCAGAATAAATATCTGACTGATTTATATATGAGGTGAAAATTATGGAATGGAAAATTGGGGACGTTACAATCCCAAATCAAGTGGTAGTGGCTCCAATGGCGGGAGTAACTAATACAGCATTTCGAATGATTTGTAAGGAATTTAATGCTGGTTTGGTTGTTTGTGAAATGATTTCTGATCGTGGAATTATGTATAACAATCAAAAAACTTTAGATATGATTAATGTTGATGCTAAGGAACATCCAATGAGCATTCAAATATTTGGTGGTAGTAAAGAAACTTTAGTACAAGGTGCTAAATTTATTGATCAAAAGACCGACGCTGATATTATTGATATTAATATGGGATGTCCAGTTAATAAAGTTGTGAAAACTGATGCTGGTTCAAAATGGCTATTAGATCCTAATAAAGTTTATGAAATGGTTTCAGCTGTTACTTCAGCAGTTAACAAACCAGTGACTGTTAAAATGAGAACTGGTTGGGATGAAGATCATATTTATGCTGTGGAAAATGCTCTAATGGCTGAAAAAGCAGGTGCTTCAGCAGTTGCAATGCATGGTAGAACTAGAAAACAAATGTATCAAGGTTCTGCTGATTGGGATGTCTTAAAAGCGGTTGCTGATAAATTGACTATTCCATTTATGGGGAATGGTGATGTTACTACTCCACAAAAGGCCAAAGAAATGCTTGATTATGTGGGATGTGATGCAGTGATGATTGGACGTGCTGCTGAAGGTAATCCATTTATGTTAAAACAAACAGCATATTATTTAGAAACTGGTGAAATGTTACCAGAACCATCAGTTGAAGAAACAATTAAAACTGCCAAAGAACATTTGCATAGATTAGTGGGCATTAAGGGAGATTTTATCGGTCCTCGTGAATTTAGAGGGCAAGCTGCTTACTATCTAAAAGGACTTAGACGTTCAGCTAGAACTAAGGCAGCTTTAAATGAAGCTGGTACAGAACAAGAAATGGTTGATATCTTTGATGATTTTCTTGAAAAGACAGCTAAAAGGAATGCTACTCGAGTATAGAATTTAATTAATGTTAATAGGTTAAGCTGATTTATGGTATTATTATTATAGAAAATAATTTATTCTGATGGAGGTATTACTGTGGCAAAAGAAAAGCAAATGAATGATCAATTGCGAGTTCGTCGCCAAAAGATGAATGAATTACGAGAAGAAGGCATCGATCCATTTGGTGGCCGCTTCGAACGTACTCATTTAGCTAAACAATTGCATGATGCATACAATGATTTAACAAAAGAAGAACTAGAAGAAAAAGATAAAAAAGTTGTTATCGCTGGTCGTATGGTTGCAAAACGTGGTAAAGGTAAAGTTGGTTTTGCTGATTTACAAGATCGCTCTGGCAAAATTCAACTCTATGTTAGAAAAGATGTTGTTGGTGAAGACAATTACCATATCTTTAAGCGTTCTGATATTGGTGATCATTTAGGCTTTGAAGGTGAAGTTATTAAAACTGATATGGGTGAACTAACGGTTAAGGCTACCCATGTAACTTTCTTAGCAAAAGCATTACGTCCATTACCAGATAAATACCATGGTTTACAAAATAAAGAACAAAAGTATCGTCAAAGATATTTAGATTTAATTGCTAACCGTGATAGTTTCGATCGTTTTCAAAAACGTACTAAAATTATCTCAGCTATTCGTAGCTATTTAGATAATCAAATGGATTGTACAGAAGTTGAAACTCCTGTACTTCATAATCAAGCTGGTGGTGCTAATGCTCGTCCATTTATCACTCATCATAATGCACTAGATATTGATTTATACTTACGTATTGCCCTTGAATTACATCTTAAACGATTAATTGTTGGTGGTATGGAACGTGTATATGAAATTGGTCGTGTATTTAGAAATGAAGGTATGGATCAAGACCATAATCCTGAATTTACTGAATTAGAATCATACATTGCATATTTTGATTTTCATGATGTAATGGATGAAACTGAGGGTATTTTTAAAGCTGCATCTAAAGTTGTTTCAGATGATGGGATTATTGAATACCAAGGTGACAAGGTAGACTTTAATAAGCCATTTACTCGTTTACACATGGTTGATGCTATTAAGCAATATACTGGCGTTGATTTCTGGAAAAAAATGAGTTTAGAAGATGCTAGAAAATTAGCTGATGAACACCATATTGAATATAAAGACTTCTGGAAGGTTGGACATATTATCAACGAATTCTTTGAAGAATTAGTACAACCTAAGATTCAAGATCCTACATTTATTTATGGTCATCCGGTTGAAATTTCACCATTAGCTAAAAAGAATGCTGATGATCCTAGATTTACTGATCGTTTTGAATTATATGTATCTGGTATGGAATATGCTAATGCATTTTCTGAATTGAACGATCCTATTGATCAAAAGGCAAGATTTGAAGCTCAAGCTGCAGAAAAAGCTCAAGGTAATGATGAAGCTCAACCTGTAGATTTAGATTATGTTGAAGCCTTAGAATACGGTATGCCTCCTACTGGTGGTTTAGGTATTGGAATTGATCGTTTAGTTATGTTATTAACTAATGCGGAATCAATTAGAGATGTTTTATTATTCCCAACTATGAGACCAGGGGATAATTCTGAAGAATAATAATATAAAAAAAGTTCCTACGATGAATAATTGTAGGAACTTTTTTTATTTGTATATTGACTTATGCATTTATTATTGATATTATTATTTCTGTTGTCATTTTAGTAACGAAATTTACAAAGTGTTTAAAAAATAATTACAAAAAGTTATTGACTTTTACTTATTAAAATGGCATAATAATTAATGTTGCGTTGTTGATATGACAAACGACAACATATTAATTTAAAAATTAATTATAAAAAGGTTGTTGACATTAAATTGACGACGTGATATAATTAAAAAGCTGCTTCATAAAAGCGGTTAACTGATAAGTAGATCTTTGAAAACTGAACAAGATTGATAATCGATGATGTGTAAGGAACTTGCAATTTAGATTGTAAGTAATTAAACACAGCGAAGTCAATTCGCTTATAAAAAAACAATTAATTTGATGAGCTAGTTAAAAGCTTTTCATCTATAAGATGAGAGTTTGATCCTGGCTCAGGACGAACGCTGGCGGCGTGCCTAATACATGCAAGTCGAAC
>NZ_POST01000007.1 GCF_002993965.1 Apilactobacillus timberlakei
CTGGTACAAATAAATCTTTTACGCAGATGGCCACTCACTATAAAACAGTTGGCCAAGCAATGGATGGACTACGAGAAACCGTAGCGAACCAGTTGCAACCAGCTTTTGACAAGGTCGGAAAAGTTGGGATTAAGGCTATTAGTGGATTAATTGATAAAGTCGGAGACCTTAATTTTGACCAAGCCGCAAATAAAATAACGCCAGTTCTACAAGGCACTATCAACACCATTGTAGATGGCTTTAATTATGCAAAAGGAGCCGTGAGCGACTTCTTTGCGGGCTTTAATAATACTGGTGCAGTTAGTGCCATAAGGTCAACGATTGGCACCGTTAAGCAAGACTTATCAAGCATGAGTAAATCAATGGCCGGTAGTGGTAAAGACCCATTCGCTGCTTTTAAGACCCTGGGCAGTATATCCGGGGGAGCGATTGGGGGACTTGCTAAAACCGTTGGAGCTTTAGCTGATAATATAAGCCGTATTGATCCAACAATTATTAAAACGTTAGCACTAGCATTTGTGGCGCTTAAGTTTGGTTTGAAGGGCTTAGTGTTTACATCAGTAATTGCCTTCTTAAATATCATGAATAAGACTAATCCTAAAACTGCGAATGCTCTTGCTAAAGGAATTATTGGCGTTGCGATTGCGATTGGAGTTTTAAATGGTGCAATGAAGGCCTATAAATCCTTTAAAGGTTTTATGGGATTGTTTAATAAAGCCCCTAAGACACCAAAAACTCCTACCATGCCTAAAACACCTAAAGCTCCAGAACCACCAGGTGGTGGAGCTGGTCAATGGATTAAGTTCGGGGCAGCACTAATTTTAGTTGGTGTAGCAGTAATTGCCGTGGGAGTTGGTTTTTACATCCTTGCACAAGCTGCTATCCAATTATCTAATGCTGGTTGGGGTGCCGTTGCGGTATTTGCCGGGATGATTGCCCTAGTTGCCGCTTTAGGTATAGTGGTCGCTACTGTTGGAACTGCGATGATTGCTGGTGCGGTTGGATTCACTATTTTTGGTGTAGCGCTACTATTAATTGCCGGTGCAATATGGATCGTATCGGCTGGGATGACTATGTTAGCTGGTGCATTACCAACGATTGCACAATATGGCTTGATGGCCAGCGTAGGAATTATAGCACTAGGTGCAGCCATTTTAGTTTTTAGTGCTTTAGCGGCTGCTTCTATCGTTGGAATCACTATTTTTAGTGCGGGGCTGCTGATTTTATCAGTTGCGATGGTTGTAACCGGAGCGGCTGGCTTAGTCCTTGCCGTGGGTATAACTGCGGTTGCGGGGGCTTTAATGTTATTAGGCGCAGCCCTAACGATGGTTGGTGCTGGTTTAACTGCCGTAGCTGGCGGAGCGCAAAACCTAGCATCCACATTAGGTGGGATTTTTAACGGTATGGTCAACACCATTCGAGGCACCGTGTCCAGTATTCCTGGTGTAGTTCGAGGCGGTATTCAAGGAGCCGTAGGAATTGCACAAGGTTTTGGTGGTGCGTTAGTTGGTGCTGGTAGTGCCATAATCAATGGATTTTTAAATGGTATCAAGTCCGCCTTTGAAGGCGTTAAGAGTTTCGTTGGTGGAATTGCTGGGTGGATAAAAGCCCATAAAGGGCCATTATCATATGATAAAAAGCTATTAACTCCTGCTGGTAACCTTATTATGAATGGTTTAAATGATGGATTAACTAACGGGTTTGGCGATGTTAAGAACAATGTTAACGGTATGACCGAAAACCTAGCTAACACTCAAATGGCTACACCTGATATTGCTATGGGTGGCTTAAATGGTTCTAATCCGGGAGATTTATTAGCTAACGGGTTTGACCGAGCTAAAACATCATTATATGGATTGATTAGCGGGATGAGTAAGCTAAAGGCTAATGGTGCGATTGATGTTAACGGACAAATGCAAGATAACAACATCAAAGATACCAACCAGTTAACCAGTAACCCCGATGTAAGACAAAGCTTGGGATTATCTAGCAATAACAACGATAATAGCCAGGTATCTAACAGTTCCAATACTGATAACTCTAAAAGTGATCGTTCGATTGTATTTGAAAATGGAGCAATCCAGATTAGTAGTAATGGTAACGCTGAATATGACGGCGAGAAATTACTAGCAGCAATCGAGCCACAATTAAAAGCAATTAAGGAAGGAAGATTAAGCAATTAATGAATGTGAATGTTTACATTACAAACCACCGTAATAAAACGGTGGCTTTACCGGTATCTCCATCAGAAATTAAAGTTAATTTTGAAAACGATGAATCTACTTCTAAAGTGATTGGTTTAGGCGAAATTAATCGCCTGGGAGATAAGAAGTTAAAATCTATAAAAATATCTTCTTTTTTGCCGTTAGATAGTTCAAAAGTTAGTTATACCACCGTTAGAAAAAAACATAAGTGGAAAAATGCTAGTAGCTATATAACCTTTTTAAAAAATATTCAAGCCAGTAAAAAGCCTTGCCGCCTAGTCATTACTGGTTTTAAATTTTCAATGAAGGCAACTATTAACTTTACTTATGGCATGTCTAACGGTGTAAATAACGAGTACACTTATGAGCTTGATTTTACTGAATATCGAAAAATTAAAGCAGAGAGAATCGGTAAAAAACACGGTAGGAAAAACAATAAGATTGCTAAACATGGCCAACGCCGGAGCAAACCGCAACATAAAATTAACCGTGGTTCAAAAGTCCTGGTCAACGGGATGGCTTACTTAACTAAAAATGCTATACATGGTGTTATGATCCGTAAACGTGAATGTAATATTACTTTGGTTTCTAGCAATGCTAAGCATCCTTACTATGTTGTAACTACGGGCGGTGTTGCAATGGGTTGGGTTTCCAAAGGAGCTTTTATATGATAACTAAATTCATAATTAAACGGCGCACTCAAAATCAAGCCTGGAACGTTAAAAGCCTAGTTACTAATGTTAAGTATAGTAATGATATGAACTACGCTGCTGGCGAGCTTACTTTTGATTTAATCGAAGTAAACGATGGCTTTGCTATCCATAACGGAGATATCGTTATGTTTGAATGGGATAGCCACAAAATATTTAAAGGCTATGTATTTAAGTATGATTTTAAGCAAGGGGCTACTTACTCAATAACTGCTTATGATGGTCTACGTTACTTCAAATCAAACGATAGCATGGTTTTTCCTACTAATAATTTAGGCCAACGATTTAATACTATATGCGGCTACCTAGAATTACCACATAAAGTTATCTCCATGCCTCAACATAAGTTAAAAGCTGAACTAGCAGATAACAAAAGTTATTTTTCAATGTTGCAAAGTGGTATCGATTCCACCAGACGAGCTGGCGATGGTCATTATTTTTTAAGAGATAATTACGGGATGATTGAACTAAGAAAATATCCGCATTATCAATTAAAAATGATTATTGGCGATAAATCCTTAGTAACTGATTACACATTATCACGTAGCATTGACCAAGCCGCTAACGTGGTTAAACTGGTCAAAAGTTCAACCACTAAAGGGAAAAAGAAAGTAACTACCGTTAAAACTACTAAAAAAGGTAAAAAGAAGCAGACTACTAAAACAGTTACAACTAAGGGACCCAAAAAGATGTCTGCTACTACTGCCGAAGGAAGCACTATCGATAGTTGGGGTAAGTTGATTTATGTTAAGCAAGTAACGTCAAAAGCTAATACTGCGCAACTGAAACAACAAGCTAATAATCTGCTTAAACAAAAAAATAAGCAGACCAACACTTTAAAATTAACTGCGATTGGGAATGTATATCTCATGGCCGGCAACTCAGTAACCGTTAAAATCAACGATTTAAGACAAGTTGGAATCGGTACAAAAAGGTATTCGATTGCTAAAGCAACTCATAACTTTGGGGATGCTTATACTGTTGATTTAGAAATGAAGGTGTAATTATGGCGATTGCTGGTAGATGGTTAGTAGAAGAATTAGAACAGCGTGGCGGCCATAATAACGAATATGCGGATATCGTATACGGAACAGTAGTTAAGGCTAATCCTTTGCAGATACAATTATCTGAAAAGATTACCTTAAATGCTGCTTTTTTAGTTTTAGGCCGTAACGTGGTGGATCATAAAGAAAATATTATTTTGGATGGTAGTACTAAAGAAATCACTTTAAAGCAAGGCTTAAATGCTGATGATAAAGTGGCCATGTTTAGGTTAGATGGTGGCCAGCAATTTTATGTATTTGAAAAATTAAGCGATGAGGCTTTAAAAGATGAAAATAGTTAGGGGGTAAATTAATGGACGAAAACGAAGAAAATCAAAACGTAGATGCTGGCGATGAGCTGGGGGATGATTATTCGGAGGAAACCTTACCCAGTAAGACGTACAAAGTCAAAAATGGGCGTATTTTAGCCACTATTGACGATTATGAGGCAATGGTACAAGCCATTGATAAAATAATGCAGACTGAGCGTTTTGTTTATCCTATCTATGACGAAAATTATGGCCATGATTTAAACGATTTAATCTCGAAAGATTTTGAATATATCCAGGTGGAGGCTGAACGCATGATTGAAGAAGCGTTGAAAGCTGATGATCGGGTGGAAGATGTAACCGTGGATAGTGTTGAAAAAACTAGCCAAGATTCCATTTTAATTAGTGCCACCGTTGATACTATTTTCGGCCAAATAAACATTGAGAAAGGAGTTGATAGCAATTAATCCACTAGACTTAATTAAAGACTTAGAAAATAAGGACTTTGATTACTTTTTAAATCAAATGTTAAGCGATGTTTCTGATGATGTAGATAAGCGCCCCGGCTCAATCATTTATGATGCAATCGCTCCCGCAGCTACTTTACAAGCTGAGCGATCTAAAGATCTAATCAACTATATTAAACAATCTTATATCTCAACATCTACGGGAGAATTTTTAGATTGGCACGCTCAGGACAAAGGAACCAGTCGAGAAGCCGCTACAAATGCCAAAGCTACTGCCCGAATAATTGATGATAACAAGAACATTGTTACTAATATCGATATTGGCGATAGGTTTGCCAGTATGGGCCAAGATAGCATTTTTTATAGCGTAATTGATAAAAAAGCTGATGGAAACTATCTACTACAAGCGGAGACACCAGGGACAACTCCTAATGGTTATATTGGCCAGATTTTACCAGTTACCAATAATGATAGTATCTCATGGGCTGAAATTACCGAAGTATATGCTCCCGCTAGGGATGCCGAAGATGATGAGAGCTTAAGAGCAAGGTTGCTAAGTCCCAACTCATATATTAACTATGGTGGGAATGTTAATGATTATAAAGCGATGATGGCCAATATTAAAGATGTGGGAGCAGTACAAATTTATTCTGCCTGGCAAGGTGGAGGAACTGTTAAACTGGTTATTTTGGACAATAACTTGAACCCCGCTACTGATACGCTTTTGAATGAAGTTAAAGTAACAGTAGACCCACCAGATGAGAGCGGTTTAGGTTATGGGCTTGCTCCTATTGGCCATCAAGTAACCGTGGTTACAACAGAACTTTTTGATGTAACTGTAAATATCAAAGTTACTACCGATGGCAAGATTGGACTTGATATTTTGAACAATGAAATCAAATCAGCCACTCAAAATTATTTTAATAATTTACGCAAAAATTGGTCAAAAGATACTAACTTTAAATATTCTTTGACCGTTTATAGATCGCAAATTATGGCGGCTATCTTGCAACTTGAACATGTAGTTAATGCTGAGATGCCTAAGTTAAATGGAGAAGATACTGATGTGGATTTAACGTTTACTAATGAAATTTCACAATTACCTAATTTGAAGGATGTGATTATAAATGATTAGTGATTTACAACCAGACTTCTATAAAGATGTTTATGAGTTTGAGCAACTGGCCAAAGTTGAAGATAAATCATTTAATGATTTTGACAATTACTTATCACGCCAGCTAATTAATTTATTTGTTTCTAAAACTGATGCGGACGGTATCAGTACCCTAGAAAGTCAATATGGTATTCCTATCGATTCATCTAAATCATTAGATGATAGACGTTACCAAGTATTAATTAGACTTCTACCGCCGCAACCAATAACTTTTAAATATTTTAAAAAGTTATTAACCACAATGAACTTAGAGGTAGATTCAAGTGTAGATGCTATCAATTCAATTTATAAAGCGGTAGTTGAATCTGACAAAGTTACGATTAGTGATATTAACCGCTTAAATGATGTACTAAATCGTTATGTACCATCACATTTATTAAAAATCATTTATCGTTATCAAAATGCTCAAAGCCAGTTTAATAACTACTTAGGCGTGGCCAATAACACCGAATTAATAGCTCATAGTGACTATGTAGAAGGGAGAGAAAACGAATGACTTATAAAACTTTTAGAAACACCGTGCTTACGAATAAAGGCTTTGATATTTCTAATAAAGCCTCTATTGGTAAAACGCAGTTTGAAATCTTTAAAGCCGTTTCAACTGATGCCGATTTAACAGGTTATAAAGTCGAAGATTTAAAGAATTTAACCACTTTACCTAATGAAATAAATAGTGGCCATCTTACCGACTATGATACTAACGAAAAATCCATTAGTGCGATTCAAACCGTATTTGATAATAGCGATTATAAAGATGGTTATTTAGTCCGAGCGGCTGGTTTATACGGTAAAGATGCCGATGGAAATGTATTTTTACATTCAATTACCATATCTGATAGTCCAGTAGTTATTCCAGCGGTTTCAAGTAATATCTTTGATGGCTTAAAGCTGCTTATTTCTATCATAAGCACCGATAGTAAGAATATGAATGTTAATTTAGAGCAAACTTCTAATGCTTCAATTCATTATGTAGATCAAGCGGTATCTAAGATTAGAGAAACGATTCAAAAAGATATTCAACCAAAATTAGATGATAAATTGGATACTAAAGATTTTAACGCTCTGGAGTTATCAAGTAGAAATGGTAATCTTTATTATCAAAATAAAACTGTTTTAACAGCTACAAAACCCAATGGTGTACATATAGATATGAAATATGTAAACATTGATGGGAAAAAATGTAGCTATCAAATTAATGTAGAAAATGATGGGGGCAGCCCTATTAAAAGTTATACAATTTTCTATAAAAGTACCACAGATTCTAACTGGTCAATAATTACTAACGCTTCAAAAAATGGTTCAATTAATTTAACGGACAATACTGATTATCAAGTCAAAGCACAAGCCATTAATGATATTGGTAATAGCGATGATAGTGAAGTTACAAACTTTTGTGTAGTTACAGATTTAAACAAGTATATTGATATTAGCATCAATACTGGCAGCAACATGACACAAAATTATTATGTCAATGCTACTAATAATTTTCAAAATTCTACTTTAGGTGGCATTAAACTGTATGTTTTTCAAACTCATAAAAGTTCTGCCTACTCAATTAATCAAAGCAAAGGATTAGTTTATGACCAACAAGTAACGATTGATGGTAGTGAAGTAACTCTTGTGGACGTTAAAATTCAAGCCATAAGTGGTGGCAGCAATTATGTTTCAAGTCGATCTGGTTACTATTTAAAAGGTCAAAATGGATGGCATGTGTTTATATACGCAGAGGCTTTAGATGCTAATGGAGTGCCTACGGGAATGTTTACCAGCCCCGTATTTTACTAGGAGGTGTAACTCAAATGGAATATAAACTAGATTTTATTAATATGCCACAAAGAGATGAGTACCTGTCCCTTAAAAGTGTTCAAATGAATAATGATATATTAACGTATTGGGTTACTAAGAAAGCTGATGATGAAAGCTATGAAAAAATAAATTCTGATATGGGCAAAGGACTGGCCATATTATTAAGTATGAATGATGGCAATAAAGACTTACAACAAAATTATGCTAATATGATTGGCGAGTTAGCACAAAATAAAATTTTTAGTGCTAATTTGATTAGCCAACTAGCACAACAACAAAAAACTAATTTAGAGCAAAAACAAATTAATGCTCAATTAATTGCTCAATTAGCTAAAAATGGAGGTAATAACAATGTTTAGAGATTTTATAGTACAAAATCCTAATTTATTTACGGATAATAGCTTAAAAGATTGTTTAAATGCTGGTTTCATCAAACAAGAAGATTATGATGATATTTTACAAAGTAGAAATAAAGAAACCCCCGCAGAAAACGGGGGTGGAACAAGGACACCAACTAATTAATAGTTGATGTCCTATTTTTATGCACATTATCCACGGAATGTTGATGTACCTTTTTGATGATAACGGGCTTCATATCGTGCGTTGGTACTTAATCATGGTCATGCTAGATACACTCTTAGGAACCGTTAGAAGTGCCATGAAGTCGCACCTTAGATCCCGCACATATTTAAAAGGTATTTATATCAAATTATTAAGTATAACGGGAATCATTGTAGCTAATGGCCTAGATGATATGTTGGTAAATTACATGAAGATAAACGTTGGTTTTGATGTTTCTGATATGTTCGCAGTTGCCCTAGTGGGTTATGAAGCGTTAAGCATATTAGAAAATATGCACCAAATGGGCATCTTTACTGGAAAGCTCCAAGATATACTAGACAAGTTCTTTGATGATTCTAAACCAGAAAAATAAATTTTAAGGAGATTAATTAATTAATTATGGATTTAACAGTATTATTATCACAACTAGACAAAGGCACACCACTTTACTATGTAGTATTAACCGTATTTGTATTAACTCAACTATACAAGTATCTTCACAATGCTAAATTAGATAAACAAATGAAAGTTGTATCTGATAAAGCCAAACAAATTGTTATTCCTATCGCTAACATGACTGGGCTGGCTAACGCAGACCGTAGAGCTAAAGCGGTAGATATGTTATATAACTGGGCAGTGGCTCATAAAATCAAAATCAGCCGCAATAATGCTGCTCATATCATAGATTTTGCTTATCACTATTGCAAAAATCAAGGCTGGTTAAATGATAAACAACCAGTAACTACTGGTAATCCCGAAGATTTAACTCCAGAACAACTAGATAACATGACTCCAGATAAATAAGGAAGGTGGCTAATTATGGCAAAAACAAAAAATTATGATATTGTGGCCGATATATCCAGTTATCAAGATAAAACATTAGCATACTTACACACCTTAAAAAATAATGGTGTTAAAGGCGTTATGGTTAAACTAACCGATTCCACGAACTACCTAAATCCTAACGCCGCTCAACAAGTTACTAATGCTTTTAAAGTTGGTGTTCAATCAGTTGGTTTATATCACTATTATCAAGGTCAACCTCTAGCCGAAGCACAATATTTTTTAAAGTGGGTTAAGGCCTTTGGCATGGATAAAGATACACCCTTAGCTATTGATGTGGAAGATCCTTACTCATTGCCTCAATATAATACTGCTGGCGTTAATATTTTCTTAAATGAACTTAAAAAAGCCGGCTATGTATGCCGAGTAACTTACTCTAGCAGTTCATGGTTTAATGCTGGCCGAGTAAATTATGCTAAATTAAACGATAAGAATATTTGGGTAGCCAGTTATGGCTCTAGTCAACCGAATGTAGATAACTCTACCGCATGGCAATTTACCGATAATTATAAGCGTTTAGGCGTAGATGGTAGTTATGACTTTGACGGAACTTTAATGGGTAAACGCTTTAAATATAAAGCCCCAGCTAAACCTAAGAAAGAAACTCCTAAGCCTAATAATAATTATCTTGCTAGTGGTAGTAATTTCTTAGTTTTGACTGATCACTTAAATGTTTACAATTCAGCAGTTTTTGACCAACAAAACCGTACTGAATACAATTATGCTAAAGGCTCAGTCTTTACGGGTAAGCTAGTCAAATATGGCAATATCTACCGTATTCAAACCAAAGATGGTTATTATGTTAGTGCCAATGCTGATTTTATTAAACAAGTTAAATAATTCTTTATTGAGGCTATCCTTAGGGGTAGCCTCTTTTTTTGTGCAATAAAAAACACCACTAAACTAATAGTGGTGTTGTATGTCGAAAAAGCATAGTTGTTTTAACCACCACTATTATAGCATTTATTTATATTTTTTATCTGTCTAATTTCATAATTGGAATATTAAAGCCGTCTACTTCATAGTTTCTCATTGGGTTGTCTATACCCGTTATAATATCAGCTACTTCATTATCGAAACATGTGTATAATGCTCTTGCCATATAGGCCTCTTTGTTTTTAATATCTTTACGAACATGTATTGATATAACAGCATTTAAGAATGCTTGTCTTATTGAATCTGATAATCCTTCGTTATGTTCAAAGGTTAATGCATCCGCAGCTTCAATATAGCCTTTTGCTTTATATTTTTTCTTAGAAGAATCTTTAGTTTTAAAAATTAAACCGGCGTACTTATACATTACATTAGAGTTCTCAGAATATTTATCTAAAGTGTATGCTAGATCATGACTCATTCCTCTATTTCTTAGTCCCATTAAAAGCATGTTTTTAATATCTCGGTCTTTAAAAGTGATTTTATTTTTATCTCCATCAATATTAAAACCATTGTCTTTTGAATTATCAGATTGTTGTTTTTGTTCATTCTTTTTATTTTCTTTTTTATTTTGACCGTAAGTTCCATTTACTGTTACAGATGTTCCTATTGTGTTTTTAGATAGTGGCTTAATAAAGTGATTAGCTAACAAATTTTGTGAGAAGGTACCCACAAATTTTGTGAGTACGGAAAGAGGCATGAAAATTTTATCTGCTGAGTATTGTTGTTCTACTCGATCTATATAACCTAAATTATTAAGTTTTTTAAGTGAATTGAAAACCGTATTAGGATGGACTCCTAAAAAATCAGCCATTTTATCTTGTTCATATACTACATAATAATCGCATCTATCAATATCATAGAAATTCATTCTCTTAATTGATGATTTCATTCTATCCTCTAGTACCGAATAAATCATTTTGTCTATTAATTTTAAATCCTTAAATTGCAATGCTCTATATGATACATAAATTCCTTGTTGTTTTGTTTTGCTTTTTTCAAAAGTTAATTTCATTAGTCTATCCCCTTTAATTTCGAGATAGAAAAAAGGGTACAAGTAATTAAACTTGCACCCTTTAAATATGTATTATACATTGAACTCTTTCATTTTATGGTCTATAATTATAGTTAAATCGTTGGTTACTACGAATAACCAGCTAACTTAATTACAATTATAAATTAGATGAAAGAGCGTAAAGGCGAGCAAGTAGTTGGAGTACTTGTTAGCTGATAAGTTGTTACTTCCAATAACTTCTTATCAACGCTCTTTTTTCTATGTCTTTTTTTATAATTTATATTGGTTAGTAACTTATATTTTTAATAATAACCCATATAGCTATGAAAAGTAAAGCCTGTATTTTTCATAGTATAATTACGTTACTTTTATAAAAGTATATTAAGAGTAAATATAAACTTGTAGTAAAAGTATAATAGTTATAAAAGTGAACTAAGTATAAAAGTATACTTTTATACTTAGTGGTGTTATAATTGTGATTGTAATTAAGTTAGGAGTGATTATATGACCAATGATGAAGCTAATATACAAGAAGTTTTATCAGATTTAAAGAATAGTAAAAAAGCTACAACGATTATTGTTGGTAATCAAAAAGGTGGAGTTAGCAAAACTATTAATTCATGTTTGATTGCTTATACACTTGCTAAAAGAGGTGTCAAAACTTTACTAGCCGATATTGATCAGCAAGCAAGTGCAACAAAGATTCTTCTAAAAACTAAGAAGCAAGCTAATCCAGATGCAGATAATGATATTAATAAAACTGTTATGGATGGTATTAAAGAAGGCAGTTTTGATAATTTAGCAATGTCTATTACTGATAATCTTGATTTATTACCTAGTTATAAAGATTTAAAGGATTTTTCTAACGATGTTTATACTAAGGTTAGAGATAGTTACGGAACTAATGAGGCAGATCATATATTTGCTAAATTGTTAGAACCTTTGAAAAAAGATTATGATGTTATTATTTTGGACACCCCACCATATGATAGTTCTATGAATGACAATGGGCTTTTAGCTTCTGATTATATATTAATATCATTTCAAACTCAGCAAGGTGGATTTGATGGTGCAGATGATTATACAGACACCATAGCTGAATTACATGATAACTATGGAATTGACAATAAAATACTGGGTATGATTCCAAGCTTATATAATAAAAGAAACTGGGTAGATAAAACCATGTTAAAGCAAGCTAAAGAATATTTTGGCGAAAAGTATGTTTTTAAGAATATAGTAGATACTATGCCTAGAATAGAAAGATATCCTGTTTTAGGAATCAGTAATAACGATATTTTTGAAAGAAGAGTTTTAAGTAAATATTCTGATATAACAGATGAAATGCTATTAAGAATGTATAAAATAGAAAAGGATGGTGTGCTATGAACGCAAAAAGTAAAATGGATCAAATAAATTCAGATTTTCAACCGGGAGCTGTAAAACCTAAAAAACATTCAAAAGAATCTAAATTAAAAATAAAAAACACTGGTAAAAGTCAAAAAGTGAAGACTATGAAAATGCCTAAGGATGTTTATGATAACTTAAATATCATTAAAAATTTAGACGAAAAGCAATACAATTATGTAACTCTTCAAATGTTGATAGATTTTTATTTAGAACACTCTAGTAGCGATTATAAAAAACGTTTCAATATACTAAAAAATTAGTACTTGTATACAAGTATAATAGTTATAAAAATAAACTTGTTATAAAAGTATACTTGTATACAAAACATCACAAAGGCTATAAAAAAGGGAATGCTAAACAATAGCATTCCCTTTTTATAATTATTATATATGACTAATAATGTTATTTATCTATTTTTTAACACGGGAAGGGTGGTCATTTATTTCTAAAATAGATATAATTATATAGTTATAAAATTTAAAGGAGTACATACATACTATGAAAAAATTAGTTTCAATTGCAACAATCTCATTATTAGCATTAACTATTAGTGCTTGTGGTAACAGTAATGATAAAAAGGGTAGCAATAATTCAAGTTCTAGTTCTAAAGTTGTTAACAATAGTAAAGTTACTATGAACCATTATCAAGCTATTAAATTAAGTTCCATGATGGATAATAGTGGGGGAGATAATGAAAAGACTGTTAAAAATATTTTGGGTAAGCCTTCAAGGGTTACAACATCAGAAACAAATGGTAAAAAGATGGTGACTTATACTTGGGACAAATTAAATACATCTTTTAAAGCTAAAAATGTAAATGTTGGTTTTAATGATGGTAAAGCTATGACTAAGAGCTATGCTAATCTTGATTTAAACCAAATGAAACCTTTGGATCAATCCAAAGTTAAAACAATTAAAAGTGGAACATCTTATAAAGATGTTATTAGTAAGCTAGGTACACCAAGTTCTGAAAGTGAAGCTGGTAGTGGTAACATGGCTATGAAAGAAGCTATGTATATTACTAGTACAAAGGGCGATGCAACAGGATTTACTTTTATGGGTGGAAACGTAAGCCAAATATCATCAAACAAAATTAAATAATTTTATTAAAAAAGCTGTGATTAAAACCACGGCTTTTTTTAATGTTTAGAAAGCTGGCTGATTAATTAAATCTGTTACTTCCCAACCGTCTGAATCATGCCATATATACTTATTTTCTTTTTCTCCTAATTCGCTTTCATCTTTTTGCGATGCATCAGATGTTAAGGGTATCAAGTAGGTAGTTTTATGAATGTATCTAAATTTAAAAATCTTAGCTATTTCTTTACCACCTTTAGCTTTTTTCTTAGCTATTACCGGTATTCCTGAATACATTAGTTCAATGTGTGCTTTTCTAAGAAAAACAATTTGGTCGAATCCAAAACCCATTACAGAACTTGTCTTAAATTGCATACATTGCGAATACGTTTGAGGAATTTTACCACTAAATTCTTGAAAAAATTCTGTGTTTTCGTTTAAAAGTTCTACTGTACTATCATCATGGACTAACATTTGTATTTTTAAATCATAATCTCCATACTTAGCTTTTAAATCCTCATGAGTTATACGGACATTCTTTTGATCTGCTAATTGTACTTTAGCAAAATTAAAAACATGATTTACTTGTTTACTTTCTAAGTCCATACATATGCTTTTTATATTATTTATGCTATCTACACTATCAATTCTGTGTTCATCTCCTACATGGTCAAATTCGCCGTTTGGGTCGATTATTTCCATTGGATCTAAGTGAATTGATTTAGCGTATGGCAACAAATAATTAGAGCCTATATTCGATTGCCTCTTTTCCCATTTTTGGACCGTAGCAACTGCCACATGCAATTTTTTGGCCAATTCTGCCTGGGTCATGCCTAAATCTTTTCTACGTTTCTTAAGATCTATTTTTAAGTGCTTGCTTTTCATGTGTTTTCACTCCTATAACTACATTTTAATACAAATACATACTTTAGGTTGTAAAAAAACATAAGTTAAGAGTTGTTTTGTCAAAAGCCATTTACAATAATCATATACCAGTTAAGATACAGATAGTTATTTAATTTATTTATAAGTTATTAATACTTTACTTATATGTATCATAATAAAATAAAAAAGAACGATTTTTAATCGCTCTTAAAAATAAAATGATATTTATTTTTGTTGTTCGTTATGTTGGGTGCGAGCATATTCTAGTAACGATTTTTTCCGTCTAGGTACTAGATCGCTATAAATGCTCATCAACTCATTAGCACCTGAATCATCTTTGCGATACTTGCTTAGGGATTTTGCATCATCCCCGAAGTAGTCAACACTAATGTTAAACATTCTGGCTATACTTTGGACAACTCGAAAGCTAGGGTCATTTAAGTCGTTTTCCCACATACTAAGACGCCCACGACTTACTTTTGTTTGATTTTCATCATTAAATCTTTGAATGAAGTCGTTCATAGTCCAACTATTAAGTTGCCTTAAATGTTTTATTTTCTCGCCAAAGGTCATTTTCATCACCTCCTAACGAACAAATGTAATTGTACTCGCTGTGTTCCGAAAGTGCAACATTTAAAAGCGTAAAAATATAATTTTAATATCTAAAACACTTATAAATAGACCTATAAAAAGGTTTTAAATAATTTAATTAATTTTATTTTTGTTCCGAATATGAAAAAACATCATTAATTTTAATTACAAATTAATTGACAATGGGGAATTAATATTATACATTGTTAGTTGTAATATTGTTCCGCATTAGGAACAAAAAGAAAGGGGTAATATTCATGTGTTCAATCAAAGAAAGACCATATTACAAGCTGATGATGATTCTAAAAAAGAAAAATGTAACGCAAGCTGAATTGTCAAGAAAAACTGGAATCAGCAGAAACAATATCAGCTTAAAAATTAGAGGGAAACATGCTTTTAGATATAGAGAAATGCAAAAAATTGCTAAAATTTTAAATGTTAGCCAAGATGATATTGATTAATATTTGGTATTAGTTCCGAAAAAAGAACGAAGGTGTGAACATAAATATTATAGAAAATAATAAGCATCCCTCGATATTGTGGGATGTAAATTACAAAGAACATAAAAAAGAGTTCATTACAAAAGTGGCCACTAAACTATGTAACCACTATGACGTATCTAAGTTAGTTATTCCAGCTAGTTTGCTGGATGACAAATTTAGTCGCCAGGACTTATTAAAAGAAATTTTAAACTTAGTTCTTGCTGAAACGTCATTATGTAAGTTAAAGGGATAATAAATGCAAAAATCAATAGTAACCCTTAAGGGGGAATTAACATGGTAAAGGTATATAAAGATCGTGATAGTCATTTTACCCATATCAAAAACGATATATATGAATCAGACCAACATTCTGATGTGAATACTTTGACTTGGAAAGCTATGGGTATTTTTGGCTTTATGTGGCATAACCCAGATAATTGGGAATTTTATGAAGATGAATTAGCCAGTCATTCTAAAGATGGGAAATCGGCCTTAAGAAGTGGAATTGAGGAACTAGAATCAGCAGGATTTATAAAAAGAGTTCAAAAAAGAGACCAAAGGGGTAAGTTTTCCTCTTATGATTGGATACTTAACGAAGCCCCGTTTTTAGAAAATCGCAAATCGGATAATCCTAAGTCGGATAAACCCAAATCGGATAATCGCAAACTACAAAGTACTAAAGGTACTAAGTACTTAAGTAACAAAGAACTAAGTAGTAGTGATGATCCAAAATCTTATGGAGCGCTTGAAGAATACCAAAGAGTTTGGACGTTTCCTAATGCAATAGTTCAACAAGATTTAATTAGTTGGATTGATGATTTAGGTAATGACCTGGTTAAATATGCAATTAAAATCGCTGCTAGAAATAATGTTAGCAAGATGGGTTCTCATAAATACTTAAAAGCTATTTTTAAGGCATGGGATGAGAACGGTGTAAAAACGATTGAAGATGCTAAGAAACAAAATGCTAAGCACGAGAACAGTCGTAATAACTCATATGGTAATAGTAACTCAAACAATAGTAAAAAGAAGGAGGTAGGTAGTTATGAAGGGTTTGACTACTTCTAATCAATTTAAGAACTTTTTAAATAAGTATCAACATCCTAGCGATGAGATTTGCGAGAAACATAACTGCCATAAAGTCGTTTTTGACTTGCCTAAGCCTCATACAGTTTGTGAGCAATGCCAGCAAGAGGCGATTAACGCTCGTAGCAATAACATCGTTAAAAGCTCAGTAAGTCGAATTGAACGCCGTAAGTCTTATGGTGTGCTTACTAAGGATAGCTTGATACCCGATGATGATTTAAAAGATGCTAGTTTTAGCACTTTTAAGCCTAACGATGATGAATCAGCCAATAATTTAAAAATTGCTAAATTATCAGCTAAAAAATTTTTAGAAGATGCTAAATTTAACTTAATTTTGTCGGGACCACCTGGTCGAGGCAAATCACATCTAGCCTTAAGCATTCTAAAAGCAGTTAATGAAAAATCCCAGGGAAAAATTACTTGTATGTTTATAAATACCGATGATTTATTTTTCAAGATAAGAGATAGCTGGAGTAATAAAGATAATGGCTTTACGGCTCCCGAAGTTATATCTCGTTTATCTAAGGTCGATTTATTGGTACTTGATGATTTAGGGAGTGAGGCTACTATGCAGAGCCGTTATGTAGAAGCTAAAGATTATATCCAGCAGCCTTTATATGAGGTATTGCGTAAACGCTCACGTAAAAGCACGATCATAACTACCAATATGGATAGCGAGAAATTAAACGCCACTTACAACGGAAAAATTATCAGTAGAGTGCTTAAAGGAGTTACTGCTAATCCTAAAGAGCAAGTTATTAAATTTACATCAGCGACTGCTGATAAAAGAATATTAGGCTTATAAGGAGGCTAGGAGAACTTAGGGATGATAATTAAAAAGTATTTAAAAGTATCAGATATTGAAGATTATATTGATTATTTAACTGATTCAGGATTTAATTTTGATAGATTTGATGAGCGACTTATTCAAGTTATCAGATTAGTTAAGGCCGTTAATTATACTAATAGGTCAGTAAAATCATTAGAAAATTATGTAGATGATTGCATGAGTTCACCTGGTATCAGTTTAAATTACAAATATATCGAACAGGCTATACACATTTTAAATAATTATAAAGTGATGCGGGAATTACAGAGAAGAAAGTTGAGCAATGAGCAAAGGAAATGAAAAAGCCATTTATAAACACCAAAATCTTTTTATATGCAACTGTTGAAAAACAAATATCGATAATAGGATGTGTAGTTTTAGATGTTTGGCTGCCGTTTAAATTAATAGGCATTAATCTATTTAACGTAATAGATCTAGCCAACTTGTGCTGGTTGATATTTATATACTCAGCCGTTGTCCTACTTATATCAGAGCATAAACATAAAAAGAATACTCATAGACATTATAAATATAGATTAACTAGGAGCTTTAACAATGAGATTAAACATTAATGCTGATACTAGCAACATTAAAGAAGCTAAAGAAATAGTTAACGAATTGCAATCTATGCCTTTAGCTAGTGGGATGGATATTAACGTGAACATTGAAGTTAATAATAAAAAGCAAGAAAACAAAATAGGATTTAAAAGGAGTAATCAAAATGAAGATTAATATTAATGGTTATGCAGATTCAGAAGAAAACTTTGATCAGATTATTAAGAAAGCTAATGAAGTTCAAGAGAATCATCAGTCTGATGAAGTTATTTTAAATATAAACTACGGCTCAGATGGAATCGTTAGAGAGGGATTTTAATTTGAAATTAGATCGTGTTATGCAGTTAGAACACATAAAACAGTTAGCAGCTTCACACTTTGGATACACACAATACTTTGATGATTATAATAAATACAGACTTATCAAGCCGAAAAATAGTAATAAAGCACTAGATAAATTTTTAGATCCATACGCTGATGAGGTTATTTTAAACAGCAATGAATGCTTGGATTTATCAGTACGTTTAGGTTACTTAGCAACGTGTAATCCTCCCTCAATGTATCGAGTTGAGCAAAGGGGTGAAGCTACTAAGCTGAATAATATTATAAACAGATTAGGCTTTACATTATATCTTGCCGGTATAAACGAACTCACTATAAAGATAAACAATGATAAGGAGGAGCTTAGCTATGACGAATAATAAAAGTGATTTTGTGGTTTATTTCTATGATGAAGCTAAAAATAAGAACTATGTACACTATCAAAACAAGAGAATGTACACCAATCCGAACCCTAAGCTCGCCTGGGAAGTAAACCATAATCAAGCAGTTAGCATTTTAGCAAAACGTGGCCAGCAGTTCGGCGGAGGCTTTGAAAATCACGCTACCGCCTATGCTAATTATGTAGTTGACAACCAGATTCCAGCAGATCAAATATAATGAAATATTTTGGCGAAATTAAAGCATTTAACTATGAGGAAAATACCATAGTTCTTAAATTAGATGATATTGATATACACGAATCTAACCTTTTTAAAAACAATGTAGGTAATTACCTGGGAATTGACTTTGACGATAAAAGGGTAATTAGTTATAAGCAGCAAAGAAAGGTATATGCCTTATTAAACTCGATTGCTAAGTCTTTTAAAACTAAGCTAGAAGATATAAAAGCATCCCTTAAACAAGATTTTTGTAAGCATAATGGCCATAAAATGTTTTCACTAAGTAATTGCACCGTAACGACTGCCAATGACTTTATAGATTATCTAGTTAATTTCTGCTTAGAGTGGGATGTTGAGTTTGCTAGTCGTGCCTTAGATATTGCAAAGGGTAGTTATGGCTGGGAAATAAATTGCTTAAATAATAAAAAATGTTGTATATGCGGGCAAAAAATGCAGATCGCACACGTACACGCTATTGGGATGGGAGCCAATCGTAAGAAAATGGTTCATATCGGATATACAGTGTTACCGCTATGTGTTAAGCATCACTCATTACAACATAATATTGGGATTAAGACATTTTTAGATAGATATTTATTAACAGGCGTAAGAATTGATGAGGATTTGTCCAGGAGGTTACACCTGGGAAGATTGCGTAAAAAGTACGAGGTACACATGGGCGATCCAATAGAATACACTAACGGGGGATGATAATTATTGCAGAAATAGAACAACAAACAAAAGCGTTAAGAACTATGCAACGAGAACTGGATAATTTTGATTGCCTTGTAATAGATAGGCAAACTGCTCCAGAAAATACTAGCATGGGACTTTTGCACATAGAAGATGCCATAGATAGATTTAAACATTTGACTGATAAAAATATAATTATTAAAAAATATAATGAAGTTAAAAGTAATAATATTCCATCTATGCTGATACTCATTGTATATAAAAGTAGTGTGGTATTTTTGGCTAATACAATTTCACATTTAAGTAATGTTATAGAAAATACTATAAAGTATGGCATGGAGCGTTATGGATTGTGAAAATTATAAAATCAATAACTTCTAAGCTAAGACGATATACTAAACATTTCAATCGTGAGCATCCAGATGATAAGCCATTTTGCTCAGATTCATGCAGTCCATATTCTCATAATATTTACCAGGAAGGGATGTTATATGCCTTTCAAAAGTGTATAGATGAGCATAAATTTAGTAAAGCTAAATATTGCCTAAGAGAAGTAGAATTGTGCTGTAATGATATAGAAAGTGCTATATGCTCAGACATTTTTAGTAAGGAATTTAAACAGGAGTTAAAAAATTAATGAGAAATAATTATTTGAGTGATCCAGTTGTTAAGTTAGTTATACGAAATAGTAAAAATAAAATTATTAAAGAAATTCCTATTAAAGCCTCAACAAAGGCTAGTAACTTAGATAACTCATATTTTGAACACAAAAGGGATGATAATATTGAAACCTAATCCTTTTTTATCAGAGGTATATAAATTAGAGCAAGAAGTAGGGAGTGTGGCCACACTCGATGATAATGACCCAAGAATTAAAAGATTATCAGAGATGAGCAATGGGCGTAGTAAACAAGAAATTATTAAGCCTAAAGTCTTGTACATGATTCATAAAGGGATGAGTACACCAGAAATTGCTAAGTCATTGGGATGTACTGCCACCTATATAAGACGATTGATTAAAAAATATCATTTAGTCATTAATTATGTAGTTATTGAGGACGTTAAAACTAATAATAAATTATTCTTTATGAGTGCTATAACCATGTTAGAAGTATTTAAAGAAAATAATATAAATATTGGTTATAAGTCGATATTGAATCATTTAGAAAATGGTCAATTATACAATGGCCGTTATAAGTTATATAGAGATAAGAAGATTAAGGCACTAGACTAGCTAGGGGGCTAAAAATGCAAAGAAGTACAATTAATTTTATTGAAGAACTATTAAGAGATTATCCAAAGATACCAGAGTACATTGAAAGAAAGAAACAAGATATTAAGTATCCTTTTAATGCTAATCGGGATGATAACGTAGGAGGCGGACAAGGTCATAGCAATAATACCTCCCCAACAGAAAGAATTGTATTAAAAATTGATGACTGCGATTTTATCAACGCATTTCAAAGACAAGAAGCAGCGATTGATAAATCATTAGCTAAGTGTGATCCATCTTTCATAAGTGTTATTAAAGAATATTATTTTGATGAGTACAACGCTAAAACATTACCAGCGGTTGCTGCTAATCATGGATATTCTAATCCTGGTATTTATCGAGAACGTAAGAAGTTCTTTAAAGATGTGATGAGAAACCTGGGGTTACATCACTACATCGAAAGGGATGAGATTATAGCTGATAAACAAGCTAATTATCATGCTAAAAGGAAAATCAATGCCTTGAAGTAAAAGTGAGAACCATTGGGGGTTAAAAAGTGTTATATTATGTATGGTGTTAATTAGCAGTTATTTTTAATTGTTAAAACTATTGATATAACTCTTTGGAGTTACGTATTATTATTCCATACAAGTTTAGGGACTGGCGTTGCGACCGCTAGTCCCTTTTATTATGGAGTGTAATAGTTTAATGTTACTTTAACTTTAACTTATATAAAAAAACATAAAAAACAACAAAGGATAGTTTAAATGAATCTGTATAAAAGAAAAGCAATTTTAGTTAATGCTTTTAAGTGGGACGGATTTAGTTCTACATTAAGAAAAAATGTTAATAGCATGGAACTAAATTGTTTTAGCGTTAACAGTAATCACAATCTTACCGTTCATAATAACAACGGTAGCTTAGTTTGTGCCGTAGGAGATTATGTTATTCAAAGGGGTATTAATGACTATATATGCTGCAAGCCAGATGTATTCCATGATAATTACTCATTGAAGGATAAAGACAAAATCTCTTATTAAAATGGTGCGATTGTTAGCAAAAGTTAACATTTTTTAGAAAGAAGGATAAAAATGACCGATGATAAGGCCTATATACGCTATGGCGAAGGCGTTTTAACGATTGATTGTGTATTCAAAGAAGAAATTCTTTTAAAAGGCAACATGTTTAAGCGCTTAATGAATCGATTATTAATAGCTTTAAATTTAGAGCGAGTATCTGATGCTTTTAAAGAAAAGTTTTACGCTAATGCCACAATCAACAATTTTACAAACAAAAGTGTAGAGGTTGATATTAATGATCCAAAATATGATATCGCTCGTTTTGTTATAAATTCTCGTTAAAAATAATGTACACATGTTATTATTAGATAATAACATGTGTACTATGTTGATTTAACAACAACTTTATTATATACTGTATATACAACATGTTATTATTYGTATTTATCAATAAATAACATGTGTACATAGGAGGAATAATAATGAGGCAAGTCGTATATCCAATTAAAGATTCTATCGTTTTACAACAAGTGCAAAACACACTACTTAATAATTTCAAATTAGGAATTAGAAACTACACAATTTTCCAAGTTGGAAAAGCTACTTTATTACGAGTTAGTGATGTGCTTAGATTAAAATACTCAGATGTGTTTGATGATAAGGGCAACATTAAACGTGATGCTTACATTCATGACAAGAAAACAGGCAAAGCTAACGTTTTATATTTAAAGCCATTAGTTCAAGATTTAAAAGACTATCAACAATGGCTACTAGAAAATAATATAAACTCACAATGGCTATTCCCTAGTTCTCGAAATGATAAGCATATCGTTAGCAAAGATTTAAGTGATGAAATTAAGGATCATATTCATACCGTAACCTTAGTTAATCCATCCTTTAACGAGAACCCTAAAGGTAGCACCATTATTAAATTACTTGATAATACCGAATTATGCGTTAAAGATATTCTAAAAATTAAAATTAGTGATATTTTGGATAATGAAGGTAATGTAAAAACATCTTTTCACTTTAAAAGCTCTAAAACGGGTAAATATGAAGATTTAGATATTAAAAACATTCAAAAAGATTTAAAATTGTATGTTCAATGGTTGAATAATAGGCAAGTTAATACTAAATGGTTATTCCCTAACGAAGAAGATAAGCATATTGATGAGAGAAATTTCTATTTAATCATGCACAGAGTAGGGGAACTATTAGGAATTAACTACTTAGGCACTCATACCATGAGGAAAACCGGTGCTTATCGGGTTTATGTACAGTCTAACTATAATATCAGTTTGGTTATGAGCTTGCTAAATCACTCATCCCAAGCTATGACTTTGAAATATCTAGGGTTGGATCGTGAATCAACTGAGAATATGCTAGACAAAATCAATTTTGGATAAGACATTTTATAAACGATAAAAAACATTCTATTTATTTAGAATGTTTTTTTGCTATAAGGAGATGAAAGCTATTAAATTTATTGATATGTTTGCCGGTATTGGTGGCATGAGATTGGGCATGGAAAAAGCTGGTCATGAATGCGTGGGTTGGATTGAAATTGATAAGTTTGCACGCAAAAGTTACAAAAATATACACAATAATGAAGGAGTTTGGAACGCTAATGACGTTACACAAATTGAATCAAGAGAACTACCAAAAGCAGACTGCTGGAACTTTGGATTCCCATGCCAAGACATTAGCATGGCAGGAAAGCAAAAAGGATTTACAGAAGGAAAACGAAGCTCTTTGTTTTTCACAGTTATGGGACTTATTGACGAACTCCAAGAGAAAGATAAACCCAAGTACTTATTCATTGAAAACGTTAAAAACTTGCTTAGCATCAATCGAGGACTGGACTTTGCTAAGCTCCTCGTTGAAATGGACAAAAGAGGGTATGATGCAGAGTGGTCAGTTCTCGACAGTTCAGAAGTCGTGCCTCAACACAGGGAAAGAATCTTTATTATTGGACATCTTAGAGGCAGAAGTACCACAAAAGTATTTCCTATCACAAGAAAAAACACAAAAGATTCTAGCAGGAAAATAAAGGTTATGGCTAATGCTTCTAGGACCGGATATAAAAGCGCTGATGTTATTAGTTCTCTTGGAATTTCTAAAACATTAACTGCTACCGACTATAAGCATCCCCAAAAAGTTGCCGTTAGTAACCGTAAAAAAATACAATATTTTTATGATCCTAGAAAGCACGGAAAATATGGAAGTAGAAATTGTGTTTTGAAAGTAAACAGTATATGCAATACATTAAATTGTATGCAAGGCGGTGGCTTAACTCCAAAGGTTGCTATGCCCTTGAAATATACAAAATATAATAAGTTGATGCAATGGCATTATGACAAGGTTAAGGTAATGCAAAACACTAAAAAAGGCTACGATTTAGCTAGTATTGGAGATACAATTAACATCAACTATCCTAATAACACTAATAGGCGTGGTAGGGTTGGCAAACATAGATCTAATACAGTACTATCATCGGGCAATAGTTATGCTGTTGTATTACCTAAATATAAGATAAGGAAATTAACCCCTAAAGAGTGCTGGAGATTGCAAGGATTCCCTGATTATGCTTTTAATAAAGCCAAGGATATTAACTCTGATAGTCAGCTTTATAAACAAGCAGGTAACGCTGTAACTGTACCAGTAATATATGAAATAGCTAAGAAGATGGTTTAAAAAGAATCATCTTCTTTATTACATAAACGAAGGGAGGTGTTAGTTATTACATCTATTGCTACTGAGATGCGTTATGAGAAGTTTGTTGATGCTTATTTAAAAACAAAGAACGGGACTAAAGCTGCTATTATTGCTGGCTACTCTCCTAAAACTGCTCGTACTAAAGCATCCCAACTCTTGCAAAAGAAAGATATCCAGGCCAAAATGAAACAACATGTTAAGGCTATGCAAGATGAGGATATAGCAAGTGAAAAGGATATTATGCAGTTATATACTCGCATATTGCACGGCGAAGAATACGAAGAAGTGGCCACGGCTGGTGGTACTTATATCACAATGCCGTCTCTAAAGGATAGAATGAAAGCTGGGGATATGATTGGACGTTATCGAGGTATATGGAGAGATCCGAAGATTGTTAATACTAACATCAACTCCCCAGTCAAGATAATTGACGATGTGGAGGAGAGCGACAATGCCTAAAATATCCAGTCTAATAGCTCCTAACTTCCACAACGTACATTTAGATATAAAACATAATAATCATGCCAATTATTGGCTAAAAGGAGGACGTGGTAGTACCAAGTCCTCTTTTATTTCGGTTGAAATTATTCTAGGGATGATAAACGACCCTAATGCTAATGCGGTTGTACTGCGTAAAGTTGCTAATACTTTGCGGGAATCTGTTTTTGACCAGTACCTTTGGGCGATTGACCAACTAGGAGTGAGTGATTTTTGGCAAGATAGCGTTAGTCCACTAACCTTAACTTACCTTCCTACTGGCCAGCAGATACGTTTTAAGGGTGCTGATAAGCCCGAAAAAGTTAAATCTCAGAAGTTTAGACGTGGTTACACAAAATATAAACACTTTGAAGAAGTGGCCGAATTTAAAAGCTATGAGGAGATTAGATCAATTAATCAGTCACTTAATCGTGGTGGTAGTGATATAACTACCTTTTATAGTTATAATCCGCCCGCTAGTGTTAATAATTGGACCAATCAAGCAGCAAGCCATGAAGGTGTTAGAGATGATACCTTAGTGGATGAATCTACTTATCTAACTGTTCCACCAGAATGGCTAGGTAAAGAATTTATCGCCGATGCTGAGCAACTAAAGAAAGATAATCCTAGAGCCTATGAACATGAGTATCTAGGAAAAGTTACCGGTACCGGAGCAGAAGTCTTTACTAATGTAGAACTAAGGAAAATCACTGATGAAGAAATATCTCACTTTGATACGATTTATCGTGGTCTTGATTTTGGTTTCGCCAGCGACCCACTTGCTTATGTAGAACTTTACTATAATGCAAAATATCGAACTATGTACTTTTATAGAGAGATTTATAAAGTAGGGATGTCTAATCGCAATGCAGTAGATGCTATTAAGAAACTAAACCCTAACAACGGCTTGATAACTTGTGATAGTGCTGAGCCTAGAACTATTGCCGAACTAGGTAAATCCGGACTAGGTTTGAATTTATCGCCTGCCGTTAAGGGTGCTGATAGTCGTAACCAGGGTTTTAAATGGCTACAAGATAGAAGAAAAATTGTCATTGATCCAGAGCGTTGCCCTAATACCGCTAGAGAGTTCACAACTTATGAACTAGAAAGAGATAAGAACGGTAACCTTAAAGCCATCTATCCAGATGGTAACGATCATAGTATAGATGCAACTAGGTATAGTTGCGAAAGATTATCCCGTAAAGGAGGATTTAGAAAATGGAAACGATAAGCGTTGAAGTTATGCAAAAAATGCTATCCAACACTATGCCTACTTTAGTTCATAATAGGCAAGAGTATAAGCACTCCGAAAGTTACTATATGAATAAGAACGATATAGTAAACGGTACACAAACCAGCGCCTTACAAGAAATGATAGCATTTAATAGTAAAGATTCTAACGCCCTAGCATCCCAAAAAGATTTATTAAGGCATGCTGATAATCGCTCATCTAGTAATTTTCATCAAATCCTAGTTGACCAAGAGGCAGGCTATATAGCTACCAAAGACCCAATAATTGACGTTGGGGATGATGACTACAATACCAAGATTAAAGAAGTTCTAGGGGATGATTTTTCTCTTGCCTTAAATCAACTGATTGTAGATTCATCTAATGCTGGTTATGGTTGGTTACATTATTGGACCGATAGTAATAACGTCTTTCATTATGCGGTAGTTCCGCCCGATGAATTGTTTCCCATGTATGCGGATAGCTTAGAAACTCAATTAAAGGCCGTAGAACGTATATATAAACAATTAAATACTAATACTGGCGACTACGATACTATTATTGAGTATTGGGATGCTAATACATGTACAACTTTTGTTAAAAACAATGACGGCTTAGACTATTACGATATGTTTGATATTGTCGATAATGCTACTAATGACGTTATCGGTCAAGGCCACGTATATGAGCATAACTGGGGCGATGTGCCATTTATTAAGTTTAGTAAGAATATAAAGGATAAGCCCGAACTACAAAAATATAAAGGCTCAATCGATATTTATGACAAAGTTTATAATGGTTTTGCCAATGACCTAGATGATATTCAACAAACCATCCTAATTTTAAAAGGCTATGGTGGCGAATCGATATCCGGATTATGGGATATGATAAAAAAAGACAAGGCTATTCCGATTGATCCAACACCAGGTGGGGGTAATGATACAGGTGTAGATACCTTAAATATTGAAATTCCTACCGAAGCTAGAAATATTATGCTAAATGTATCCAGGCAAAAGATTTTCGATGAAGGGCAAGGTATTGACCCACAAAAGTTTATGGATAATGGAGCATTGAGTGGTAAAGCAATCAAGGGCATATATGCTAGTTTAGAGCTAAAAGCTACTACTACTGAGAAGTACTTTCGACCTGCTTTAGCAAAGCTAATTCGAGCAATTATGCAAAATGCAGGCATCCCTAACTATCAAAACCGTAATATTTCGCAAAAGTGGACACGTACCGCTATCCAAGACGACTTAGAAGTTGCGCAAGCGTTAAACAACGTTAAAGACTTTACATCTAAAAAGGCTCTTGCAAGCGCTAACCCCTTTGTAGAAGACCCAGATATTGAACTTGAAAATCAAAAGGACGATATTGTTAACTCTGATGGTTTCGGGAATCAACAAGAAATTGATAAGTACTCCCAGGATAAATAGTTATGAAAAATGAGAAGTATTGGCTTAGACGATTCATACAAGAAAAAGCATTAAGCATAAAGTCGGGCCAGGAATATGAAATTGCATTAAATAAACGCTTAGACCAATTACTTGCTATCTATGAACAAGACATTAAGCAATGGTATAAGCGTTTTTCTGATGATTTAGGTATTCCCAGGGATGAAACTGTTAAGATGCTTGACGGCATCGAATTAAAACATTTTGAAATGACTTTAGCTCAATTTAAAGAAAAAGCTATCAAGGGCGGTTATAATAAACAACTTGATAGCGAGTATTTTAAGTCGCAGATTGCTCGATTAAAGCAGTTAGAAAGTCAATTCAAAGCAGAGGCTAAAGATTTATTTAGTGTTGAACAGCTAAAAATGGAAGATGAGCTAGTTAATCAGTTTAACAACACTTATCTTCATGATAGTTATAACATTCAAGACTATCGAGGCCACTTTGAAGTAAACTTTGCTACTTTAAATACTGATAAATTAAGGCATATTATATCTAATCCCTGGGCTAAGAATAATGAAAACTTTAGCCAGAGAATTTGGGGAAATTATGTAGAAGAACTACCTAGTCAACTTATGGATAGCATGTTGAGACAAACACTAACAGGATCATCGTACCAAGATATCGAGCGTGAGTTTAGACAGCGTTTCTCAGACGTTAAAAGCAAACATATTCATAGGTTGGTTGTTAGTGAGCTAGGGCATGCACAAGAAGAAGGCTCAGCACTAGCTTATAAAAATCAATCAGTCGAAAAATATCAGTATCTTGCTACCTTTGAGCGTAGCACTTGTGATAGATGCGCTCATATGGATGGAAAAGTATTTAAACTGTCCGAACGACAACCAGGATTAAATTATCCGCTTTTACATGCTTATTGTCGTTGCACCACAATTCCATACCTTGAAGAATCTCCAGGGGAAGAAAAACGTTGGGCTGATGGAAAAATTATCGATGATATGACTTTCGATGAATGGCTTAATAAAGCTGCTTAATTATAAGCACATGTTATTTTTTATGTTTATTCAAAAATAACATGTATCAAGTAGCGCTTTGATTTAGTTTACTAATGCAAAGGCAATCTTAACATGTTATTACTCACAAATAACATGTGTAATGTTGTCCGACCCGAACAAGTCGTTAAAAGGTTCTTTTTTATACCCTAATCGAGTTCGCCACTCGTAAAAGTAGCGAGAAAGGTGTGTACACACATGAAAAGATCAGATTTAAAAGATTTAGGTTTAGATGATTCATCCATTAATGCAGTTATGAAGTTGCATGGCCAAAGTATCAATGAAATCAAAGGTCAGTATTCCGATTATGACGAACTTAAGGCTCAAAACTCTTCTTTAAATGAACAAATCACTAAGAATGATAAAGACCTTAAGGCATTACAAGGGAAGGTTAAAGATAACGACCAGCTTCATGATGAAATCAAGTCATTAAGAAAGGATAATGACAACCTTAAGCAATCTAAAAATGATGAGATTAGCAAAATGAAGTTGAATCATGCTATCGATTCTAAGCTATCTGATTACAAAGTAAGAAATAACAAAACTATCAAGCCCCTATTGGATATGGATTCTATTGAACTTGACAAAGACGGTAATTTGACCGGCTTAGATAATCAAATGGAAACAATTCAAAAAGACGAAAACAACGCCTTTTTATTCGATAAGGGAACTGATACTAGATATAACCCACAAGGTGGAGAAGGTAGTGGAGCTACCAAAATGGAAGCATTTAAAGAAGCCTTTGGGTTAAATAATGATAAATAGAAAGGATTTTTTTGATGAGTATTGAAGATATTAATGTTAATTTTTCCGTAGAATATGGAAGTGTAGTAGACCAAAAGTACTTTCCAAAGCGAACAAGTGATGCTTTATGGCGTTCTCCTAGTAACAACATGGTTGAATGGAAAGGACTACATGTAAAGATTCCTACATTATCAGTAAAAGGAGGTAGTACTTTTAGAAATACCAACGATTTAGGATTGGGAGAAATTGCTGATTATTCTAATGACTGGGAAGATAAGACTGTTAGATTCGCTCGACAATGGAAAACTGTTGTTGACCCTACAAATGTTAAGGGAACAGATACTATTGTAACCATTGCTAAAATTACAGATTTACACAATGCCCAAGATGTTGTTAAAGAGCAAGATTGCTACATGTACTCAACTTTATTTAAAGAAAAGCAAAGAGTAAACAATGCAAAAGTTGCTAAAGGCGAACTAAAAGATGCTAATGATGGCATTTATAACAAGGCTTTAGATGAAACCAATGTATTATCAGTATTTGACGATATGATGACACAAATGGATGAATCTAGCGTTACTGGTACTAGAATGCTATACGTTACTCCACAAGTTAATAAAATGCTTAAAACTGCTGATTTTGCTAATCGTGCTGCTAATATTAATGGTAATGGCAAAATTGATCGTTCAATTTACTCTATTGATGATGTAACTATCGTGGTAGTTCCATCCCACTTAATGCGTACTGATTTTGACTTTTCTAATGGGGCTAAAGATAAAGACGGTTCTAAACAGATTCAAATGTTTATGATCGTAAATGGTGCGCAACTAGCACCTCAAACTTATTCTTACGCCGGTATTCAAGAACCAGCACCATTAACTAATGGTAACTACTTATACTACGAAAATAGCTTAAGTGATGTATTTATGCTAGATAACAAGGCTAGTGCGTACTCAGTAGCAATTACTGATCGTGAAGGTTCTAAGCCTAATCCTGGTGGACAAGGACAAGGCAAACAATCATAGGAGCTGATTAGATGCAAGAGTTTACTCGTAAGAGCAGTATTCAAAACCAAGTAATGCTTTTCATGACCGATAAAGACCTAGAAGATGAGAACACTAAAAAAGTTCTTAGCTTTGTCATTAATAAAGTGGCCCAAGATACTGCTAACTATCTAAATATTGATCTGAACGATATCCCAGAAAAACTAGATGGCACCTTAACGGGTTTAGTTACTCAGTATTTAGATACCCATCAATGCTTGCCTTCACAACAACAAAATAGTGCTAATTTACAAAGTCTTACCGAAGGCGATGTAAGTTATAGCTATAAAACTCCAGGAGAGATTTATCAAGGACTCCAAACTGCTAATACAATTACTGATAATTACATCCCTATCCTAAACAACTTTAGAAAGTTGCCCTGGTCATGATATTCGGTAATCGTAACGTGGTTAGTTCTATATGGGATAATAGAGCAACCATTAAAGGCGTTAAAAAGGCAGTTGATGATAGGCATATAACTACTAATGTTGAATATGACCTGGTCAAAGATGAGCCTTGTCGAGTGGTTAAAAAATCATTATCTCCTGGTAATCAATCCTTTTATGATGAAGTTAGGTATAATGCTCTATTGCTTATCAGAAACGGTATTAACATCCCTAAGGGTGTAAATATCGTGATAACTGATGTAAACGGCAATAAAGCCACTTATCAACGTGCTAGTGGTGGTTATAGTAATTATTCTACTCATCAAGAAGTAGCCTTGATTTATGATGAGAAAGCGTGATATTTAGTGAGTGAATTTGGAGATATTAGCGATAAACAATTCCAAGACTTTGCTAAAAGGGTTGGAGACGAAGTCAAAACCAAAGGGATGCTTAAAAAGGCCACTAATCGAATGAATATCGTTGCTAACTACACATTTAGAAACGTAGTGAAAATGACCCCAACCAAGACCGGAACTTTAAAGCGTGGTTGGTCAAGGTCGGACGTTCGCTATGTTAATGATGAAATCGTAGTAAAAATTAGTAACGATGTTAATTATGCTAGTTTTGTTGAAAATGGCCACCGTACCGTTAACGGTAAGAACTGGGTTGAAGGTCAGTTCATGGCCAAAAAGTCCTTAGCAATGACTGAGGAAAACAAGCTCAATAAAACTATGCACAAAGAACTCGATGGCTACTTAAGCAAACTATTGGGGGGATGATATATATTACTAGAATTAATAAATAGCAAGTTAGTCGATATTTTCGGAGAGAATATCACTATTTATAGAGAAAATGTGAAGGCAGGCTTTGAAGAACCTGCTTTTTTTGTACCCTCATCCAGTATTAAGAGTAAACCGCTACTTAATAAGGTTTATAACATCGTTTATAGTTGCCAAGTGATTTATTTTCCACGGCCCAATCATGTAAACGATGATATTGAATCAACTGAATTAGACTTAACCTTTAATTTTTTAGATTTACAAGACTATACCGTGCATAATCGAGAGTTTACTAAATCAGATGATGCTTTAGTATTCACTTTTGATATTTACGGGTGGGTTAATCCTAATAAAGAAGGTACAAAAATGAAAAATTTAGCTAACTAGGAGGCATCTTATGGAAGATGAAAATAATACTCAACATGTTGGAGATGGTGGCTTTACACCAGTAAATGCAAATGTTGCTAGATATGATAAAGACTACTTGATTGAAAGTGGTCTTTTTAATTTTGTTGATAGAAATATCTTAAAAATTGCTTTAGAAGATGGCAGCCAATACTCACAAGATGAGGCTAGAGAAGCAATTAATAAATTTGAAAGGGGCGATAATTAATGGCCGGTGGAATTTTCAAAATTCAAAATAAAAAGCGCCCAGGGGCATATATTAATACCGTTTCGGATAAACCCACAGCGGATGATAATGACCGTGGCGTTGTCTTACTTATGAACGGTGTTAAGTATGGTTGGGGGAATAATGGAGTAATTGAATTAGCTACCAATTCTGATTTTCAATCAGTTTTAGGTGTTAAAAACGATGATCCATCCCTATTAACTATCAAAGAAGCGCTAAAAGGGGCTACCAAACTCCTTTTAATCAATTCTAACCAAGGAAATAAGGCCAGCGTGAGTGATAATGCTTTGCCCTGGACTATTACTGCTAAGTACAACGGAGAAAAGGGTAACAATATCACTATTGACCTTATCCAAGATGCCGTTGATAACAGTAAAGTGATTATCAAAACCATTTTTGGCTTTGATGTGGTCGATACTCAAGCTATTAGTATGGATCAACCCGATAGAGTTGAAAATAACGATTTTGTAGACTTCTCATTGATTGATGCTAACAAAGATAAGTTAAAAGGCTTTACTGGCCAAAGAAGCGTTAAATTACAAGGCGGAACATCCCAAGATAAAGATTCATCTACTCAAATGAACCTTTTAGGAGATGCTATGCAAAAACAACGCTTTAATGTGGTTACTACTTCCGGAATTGATGATAAAAGCAACATCCATAGCTTACTGGTTGAAATGGTCAAAGACTTGCGAGACAAGCAAGGTTATAAAATTACTGCGGTAGTTCCTTATTCCGGTACTAACTACGACTATGAAGCCGTCTCAGTAGTGGAAAATGGTGTGATTATGGAAGATGAAACCATTATCACGCCAACAGTAGCAGCCGCTTATTTTGCTGGTCAATCTGCTAGTGTGCCTTTAAACCAATCACTTACCTACCAAAAATATGACGGTGCTAAACAATCATATCCAGCCCTTAGCAACGAAGCCATTATCAGAGCTATCGATAATGGCCACATTGTTTTTACTGATCGCAGGGATGGAAGTGTAGGAATTGAAATTGATATCAATAATTTAGTTACTTTTACTGATACCAAAAGTTACCAGTTCCATAAGAACCGTGAGTTACGAGTTCTCGATGAAATTGCTAACAATACTGAAAAAGTATTTGAAACCCAATTCATTGGAAAAGTTACCAACAATGAAGCAGGAAGAAACATCTTAAAAGGCGAACGCATTCAATACTTTACAGGTTTGGCCAATAATAACATTATCGACAAGTTCGATACTGATGACCTAAAGATTGCTAAGGGTAATAGTGATGATTCAATTACTATGGAATACTCAATTACGCCTTTAGATTCAATGGAAAAACTTTATAACACAATCAAAGTAACTAGATAGGAGTGTAAAACATGTCAGACCAAATTAGTGAATTTATGGATGGACAAGCTCCCTTGTCTACTAAGTCTGCCAAAATCGTTCTTAGACGTGATGGTCATGTATATCCTTTAATACAATGTACCAAGTTTAAGGCAAAAGTCGAAAAGAAGAAGGAAACCGTCCAAACATTAGGTTCTTTTATGAAAAAGCATAAAGCTACATCTGCCGAAGGAACCGGTTCAATGGGTGGTTATGTAATTGATTCTGAATTGCTAAAAACTGAACTAGGAATTATTAGATCCGGTCAAGATTCCCGATTTTCGGCAATTCCAACATTATATGGAAATGAAAATCAAGGTAATCAAGTTGTAGAAATTGATGAGGTATCTTTAGATGATATCCCCATTGCTGATTTAGAATCAGATGATGGATTAATCGAGTTTGAAAGTGATTTTACATTTGATGATGCCCACTTAGTACAAGCATTTAGTGGCAAACAATAAAAAATAAATTAATTTTAGGAGATTATATATTATGACTGAAGAAGAAAACCAAAACGTTACAGTAAATGACTTTTTAGCACAAAATGTTAAGCAACCCGAAGCAAAGGAAGTGAGATTTGATCGTTTTAAAACTCCTTTCAAAATCAGAGCTATCAATACTAAAGAGTTGAATCAATTACAAAAAGATTGCTCAACTACTAAGCGTGATAGACGTACCGGACAAGTTATGAAAAACACCGACCAAGAAATGTTAAATAACAAAATGGTACAAAAAGCCCTATTAGTGCCAGATTTAACTAATGAAGAATTACAAAACTCATATGGCACTATTGGAGACCCAATGGGTACTTTAAATAGCATGTTATTAGCCGGAGAATATGCGGACTTAGTTCAAGAAATTCAAGAAGTAAGTGGTTTTGAATCTGCCGATGAAATGGTGGACGATGTAAAAAAATAACCGATAGTGGAAAAAATGCTGATTTTGAGTATTTTTTCTACGCTATGAACAACTACTACTGGACACCGAGCCAATGGGCTGGGTTAACCGAGCATGAAAAAGCGGTAGTGATTGCCGGTATTGATATAAGAACTAAGCAAGAAAAGAAGCAAGAAAAAGAAGCAAAAAGGCGAGCCAAGTAATTGGCCCGCTTTTTTAATACATATTATTAAATCAACTAGAAAGGGGGTGAAATTATGGCAACTTTAACAAGTTACTTAAAAATTGGGGATGGTTTCTCAGACCCCCTAGCGAGATTTAGTAACTCAATCAATAAAGGTATTAGTTCGGTGGGAAAACTAAAAAATTCCCTTCACTTTGGCGGAAATATCTCGCCTCCTACTGGTAAGTTTAATGAGTTCAACGGCTCTTTAGAGCGCTCAAATTCTCTTTTAAGAACAATGGTAGGAGCAAACATTATTAGCGGTGGTATTTCTAAGGGTATTGGGATGCTAACAGGCGAAGCCGGCTCACTAATCCATGAATTGAACGAAAGTAGTAAAGCCTGGCAGACCTTTGATGGCAATATGCGGATGTTTGGAGCCTCACAAAAAGAGATAACTTCCGCTAAAAAGGATATGCAACAATACGCCCAGGCTACCATTTATAGCTCGTCTGATATGGCTTCCACTTATTCCCAACTAAGAGCAACCGGTGTTAAAAACACAGGGCAATTAGTTAAAGGGTTTGGTGGTTTAGCAGCTTCTGCGCAAGACCCAGTCCAAGCCATGAAAACCTTATCGCAACAAGGTACACAGATGGCCGCTAAGCCGATGATTCAATGGCAGGACTTAAAACTTATGATGGAACAAGCACCCGCTGGTATCTCAGCGGTGGCTAAGACCATGCACATGTCCGCCACGCAGCTTCTACAAGATGTGCAAAAGGGGAAAGTTAAGACCACCGACTTTTTCGATGCAGTTGCTAAGACTGGTACAAATAAAT
>NZ_POST01000008.1 GCF_002993965.1 Apilactobacillus timberlakei
AGTAGATAAACTGAGTAGATAAACTGAGTAGATAAACTGAGTAGATAAACTGAGTAGATAAACTGAGTAGATAAACTGAGTAGATAAACTGAGTAGATAAACTGAGTAGATAAACTGAGTAGATAAACTGAGTAGATAAACTGAGTAGATAAACTGAGTAGATAAACTGAGTAGATAAACTGAGTAGATAAAAACGCCCTCAAATTATTTTGAGGGCGTTTTTTGTATATATTTATAGTTTGTTAAGGATAAATTTTGAGTGAAAATTTGCTTACTTTCATTATATCACTATTTTTATATTTAAAACAATTTAAATATAAAAATAGTGATATTAAATAAATGACTATGATCCAGGCTAAAAATACAGGTATATCTTTCCAATTAGGTTTATGTTTAGTAATTTTTAAGTCCCAAATATGACCTTTTTTGTTTTTGTTGAATTTATGATAAATGACTTTATCTTGTGTGTTGTTCAAATTTATTTCTCCTTATTTATTTTGAATTTTTTGAATATAATCTATTATTCTTTGAAAGTATTTTTTATTATCTTCATCGTTCAGATTTTGATTAAATATTTGATTAATTTCTTCTGTTCTTCTAAAACCAATTTTTTTCTTTCCATCTATTTCTCTAATTCCCATTATAATTGTAAACGCGTCTAATACTTCTTTATATTCTTTTTTCATGACTACATAATTTTCTGCAAAATCTTCACTATCTTTAATTTCTTTATGTTTTTTTAAGACTGCTTTACCAATGTTTTGAATGTTTTTTTGTTTCTTTTCTCGTTTAATTTTGCGAATCTTTTTGGATTGCTTTTCGCGTAATTTGATGGCGTTTGCTAATTCTTGATCTAGTTTTTCTGATTGATTCATTTGATAACCTCATTTCCATTATTTATAAGTGTGGACCTCGCATTCGTTGTCTTCTGTGCTGTCGTTTAAAATTAGGACTTTCTTGATCAATAATTTTTCTTTTTTTGCTGATTTGATATTTTTGATCTGTTTGTTTAAAGACATCACGTTGTTGTTTTAATTCCTTGATACTTTTATTCATATCCAAATGATTATCTGTAATATTGTTTTGGATATTACTATAGCCTTCATCAGATAGTCTATCGTCCATAAAGAAGGAATCTAATTTACTTAATGCTCGTTTAGTGACCTCTTTAATGCGTTGTACTTCGTATTTAATTGCAGCTCGGAGGTTTCGTCTAATTTTTTCAAATAATGCATTAAGAGTTGATTGATTTCTTGATAGGTCTGGTTGTTCTGTTCGAGCTGTTTGATAGCTTTGTCTTGATTTTTCATCGTATTGTTTTGTTTGTCGATTATTTGTTTCAATGAACTCTGTTCTTTGGATAGTTGGTTGATAGTAGTATTCTGCGAAATTATGGCCTTGTCTTGCTCGTCGAGAGTAGAGTTTTGGTTTACGAGTATTTGCCTCTGGTTGTCGATTAAAGTTTCTAATGTATTCCTGTCTATCTGCTCGTTGTTTTCTGAACTGGAGTTTGTTATTTTGTCCGACCAACTCATCATTAATCGTCTCCTTTTCGTAGTCTTGCCCTAATTTATTACCACGTGAAGTACGTTGTTTATTATTAGCATCTAAAAAGCTATAGGAGCAATTTTTACCACGTTCGCGATAAATTACCCCTTTTTCTTTTAAAGCGTGTTCAAATTGTAATTTTGAGGTGCAATTTTCGTGCAACATGACCGAATCAATCCGATGCCTTAAATCATCTTTCCAAATATATTGATTTTTGGCTTTTAATTTTCTTTCGGCCATAGTTTTGCGTTCAATTTGATTCTGGACGTTCATATTCCGATTCATAGGGAAAAATTCTTCTGCTAATTCATCATTGAATTTAGCAACACGTACAAAGTCATTAGTATGATGATATTTTTTCCCGGTTTCCAAATTGGTCATATTCATAATGATGTGGTTATGCACTTTATGTCCTTCGCCATCGATATGTGTATAAATAGCAAATTCATTGTCGGGAGCAATTTTTTGGGCTATTTCTAAGCCGATATCATTAGCTTTTTGCCAATCTTGAGGATCATTGACATTGATTTCATAATCAGCAAACGATTGAATGAATCGCATGCATTGTGTCTTGCCACGGTTATTAGCAATCGCACGCGTTTGTTTCATTTCAGCTTTAGCGTGGTTAATATCAATTAGGTTATAACTCTGTTGGACGACTGCTCGATTATGTAAGTTATCAACTATTTTTGGATCTACACCATGTTTGACTAAATATTCTTTATCACTATCTTTGAGCCTATTTTTGCCGAGAGCGTAATCAAGAGCTGCGGATCCATTTTGTGCTCGACTTATTTTAATTGTTGGCATATTTGATTTAATTCATCTCGCATTTCATAGAGGGGACTTAAGGATTCCATTTGTCCATTTTGATGAGCCAGCTTGGTTAATTGATTTAAGTTATTGCCCATCTTTTTTAATTGATGATTAATTTCCAATGCTTGTTGGGGCATCATCTTAGGCTCTTTAAGTTGATGATGATTAATTAAATTTTTTAGGATAGTGGAACGTTTGGTATTGTGTTCTAAAGCTAAAAAATTTAAGGCAGCAAATTCAGCATCATTGAGACTAACGTTGACTTGTTTTCTTACCATAAAAACACCCACTTTCTATAATGATTATTCGTTATGCATTCATAATTATTATAACACTGACTAACTATCCAAATTCACTACGCGTTTATTTTGATACTAATTCGGTGTAAAAGTTTGATGGCAAGCAGTTCATTTGCTAGAAAATTTTATAAAAAATTTCCAACACAAATGGCTTGTAAGAGGTGGTGCTTTTCTTATGAAAAAGTCCCCTCTTAACTCCCCAGAAAATAAACCGTACTTTCAATTTTTCAATAACAAAATTAAAGTACCAAAAAGAACCTTACTTTCTATCGCTTTTATAAGCGATTAAAGTAACAAAAAAATACTCCAATTAATTTTGATCATACGCATTAATTGGAGTATCCAAAATATCATTTTTCTAAATATTATTTTTAAATTCATTAATAAAATTTGAATATGCTTTTTGATATTTTTTGGTATTTATTTTTTTAACCATGGATTCATTATCATATTTCTTTTTAATTATCATTCCGACTAAGGAATCGATATTGTTTGGAAAGAAATTAGAATCCACATTATCTTTATTTTTGAACATGGCATTATGCATATTAGTGAATTTAAAATGTTTATTTCCGCTTTTTGCCTTTTTAAAATCTGTTATTTTAGCTGTAAAAATAATTATATTGTTTTTATTAATTTTACCTAACTTTAAGAATTCTTTAGAATATCTTATTTTTTCATATTTACTAATGAATTTTTGCCTAAATCGATTGGATTTAGATTTATAATTTAATTCATAAATTTTTCTAAAACGAATTATAGGAATTAAGTTGTTACCAACTTTTTCAATATCCATATTGATAAATTTTGCTTGATATAATTTTTCAACACCTATTTTTAACAATTATCAAATCCCTCGCTAAATTAATTACTTATATTCTAATTGTACTATATCCATATTTTATTTGTTTATTGACTATTTATATTGCTTTACTTATGATAGCCTATAAGCTATCATAAAGTTATGAAATCAATTATATTTAGTTATTATGACTGGGGAGAATTTGAAGCATTTTTAGATAAATTACCCGTTAAGGATGCCATTAAATTGTCAGATAGAATTCAAAAAATAGAAGAATATGGTCTATTAATATCAGAAAGACAAGAATGGATAAAAAAATTGGAAAATAATTTATATGAAATAAGATCCAAAAGATCTTCCAATATTCAAAGGGCTTTATATTTTAAAATTATTGATAACCAATTTATGATTAGTCATGCCTTTACTAAAAAGACTAATAAAACGCCCAGTTCTGAAAAAAATAAGGCTCGTAGACGTAGAGATGATTATTTAAGGAGGCATAAAGATGAGTAAAATAGATGAATATATTGCTAACAGAAGCAAAAATGATGCTGAATTTGCTAAAGGAATCCAAGAACAATCCAAACGTTCTGATATTGCAGTATTAGTTAGAGGATTAAGAAATGATTTAGGAATAAGTCAAAGGGACTTGGCTAAAAGAATGGGAAAACCACAATCAACCATTGCACGAATAGAAAATGGATCTATTAATGTTTCAACTAATATGTTGAATGAAATTGCAAGGGCAACTAATCAAAAACTTACAATAAAATTTGTGCCTAATTATTAGTTATAAGGAATACGGATAAATGAAACCATTCATAATAATTTTATTATGTCATTAATTAATTTTAATTTTATCTCTATTCTAATTTTGGAGGATTTATATAATGAAACAACTAAGAATATATACACTAAAGGATAAAAAAAGTGCCAAAGAATATTTATCTAATCATTGGACCAAACATATGAAGAGCCTTCCTAAATTTGGTATTAATGTTGATAATGTGTTTATGGAAAAAAATAGTTTAGATTATTGTAGAGTGTTTGCAATAGTTTCAACAGAGAAAGATAATTTAATAGAAATGAATAAAAAGTATATGAATAGTAATGATTTTATAGATGATATGTCAGGTTTTAATATGGATAACATTATTAAAGTAGAAGACATTAATTTAATTGAATTTTATAAATAAAACAGGATAATAATAAGCATAGGAAATCGCATATTTATTTCTACACCTTAATTAAGTTGCTTTTTTGAAACTGTTATTTAATAAAAAGGACAACTATTAGTTGTCCTTTTTATTTTCTATAATATTCATTTTAATTACATTAGTTACATTGTATATTAATATTCTATTTTACGATTAGCCATCCATTTAATCATGTCAGGATCATGATGATCGAAGAATTGGCTTTCATTTCTATTTAATGTTTCAATTTTTTTAATATCTTCATCAGATAATTCAAAGTCTAATACATCCAAATTTTGTTCCATTCTTGCTTCTTTTACAGATTTGGAAAGTGGAATCACATTTCTTTGGTATAACCATCTTAGAATTACTTGAGCAATAGATTTATCATACTTATCTCCAATTTCTTTTAGTAATTCATTCTTTAATAATTCATGTTTACCTTCAGCGAATGGTGCCCATGCTTCTACTTGTATTCCATATTTTTGTAAGTAATCAACTTTATTAATATTTTGGTTAAATGGATTTACTTCGATTTGATTAACCATAGGTTTAATTTTACTAAATTCAGCTAAATTAGTGATTTGTGCAATATCAAAGTTTGAAACACCGATTGATTTGATTAAACCATTGGAATAAGCATTTTCCATTGCTCTCCATGCACCAAATACATCATTATATGGTTGATGTATTAATAATAAATCTAAGTAGTCTAATTGTAGACGATTTAATGAATTTTTGATTGCTTGTGGAGCTTTTTCAGCAGATACATCTTCTACCCATAGCTTAGAAGTAATGAATAATTCATCTCTAGTAACAATACCTTGTGAAATAGCTTCTTTAATACCATTACCAACTTCTCTTTCATTACCATAACTAGCTGCAGTATCAATTAAACGATATCCTGCTTTGATTGCATCTATTACTGCTTTTTTAGTTGCACCTTTTTCACTAATTTGAAATACTCCAAAACCTAAACTTGGAATTTGAACTTTGTTTTGTAAACATTTGTAATTCATAATCTATTTCTCCTTTTCGTTATCTATTTTATTTTCATAAGCTAATTTTTCGTTTTCATAATTTAAAGTATGTTCTTTAAAATGATCAATTTTGAAAGAGAGATAATTCAATGTTTTTTGTCGTTCATTAATTTCATCAATTAACTTTTGTTTTTGTTCCATTAATAATTCTTTTCTACTTTCGGGATCACCATTATTATCTCTATACGATTTAACAAAATCTATTAATAATTCTATTGACATACCAGCTTTTCTAAGGACCTTAATATAAAAGACCCAATTTATATCTTTTTTTGAATAATTACGGTACCCACTACTGTTTCTTTCAATTTTAGGAAGAAGTCCAATTCTTTCCCAATATCTTAGTGTATCCTTTGAAACATCAATCTTTTTACTTACTTCATTAATATTCAATTTAATATCACCTCTTATCAAATATAAATTTATAATAAACCTTTGAGTTCAATTCAATGCAAATATTAATTACTTACTGATTTAATTAAATTCATATCAAATTTTTTAGAAACATGTTCCCAAACATGTTTAATATGAGGAAATGTATCTGAAGGATCTGAGCCAGTAACTACCAAATATAAATTTTTTCCTTTAAAAGGATTTTCTGACATAACTTCGGTCATTCTATCAATAAATATTTTCATATATGATGACATAGATGACCAATAAACTGGTGTACCAATTATTAGGTTATCTATTTTAGATATTTCATTACATATTTTTTGGAATTGATCGTCCACACTATATTTTTGTCCTAAGGGTTTAATTTTTTTTCTTACTATGTTTATTGTTTTTATATTTGCTATATTAAAAGAATTGTATGCTAAATTTTCAGTTAAACCGTTGGGATCTTTACTAAAATTTAAAAATAAAGTTTTCATTTTTATTACCTCTCCTTTTTTCTATAATTTGTATTTAGATAATAAACCTTGGAGTCCGGTTAAATGCAAACGTTGATTACAAATATTTTGAATTTTTATTTAAATTTATATAAAAAAATCGTCATGTTTTAATGTATATATTTTATGCTTGTAAAAATAAAAGAGATAAGTATAAATGGGGTAAGCGCTTGTTATTTCTTAACTGTGTTGGCATTTAAATTGGGTGGATATATTATAATTTATGTATCATAATATACAAATAACACCCCACAATTACCTAAATGGCAGTTGTGGGGTGTTTATTTTATCTATATGGGTGTTATTATTATTTAATAGCAATTTATTATACCCATTTAGAAAGGATTTTGATCATGAAACAAACCGTTTATCCGATTAAAGATTCCAATGTTTTACAGGAGGTTCAAGATACCCTGTTACATAATTTTCGTTGGGGACGTCGTAATTTAACCATTTTTCAAGTGGGTAAAGCGACGCTTTTACGTGTGAGTGATGTCTTAGCTTTACAATATCATGATGTCTTTGATGAACAGGGTCAGATCAAAGCTAATGCGTACATTCACGATCAAAAGACGGGCAAACCCAATAATTTATATTTAAAACCTGTGGAAAAGGACCTGATACAATACCAACAATGGCTAGCAGATAATAATATCCATTCTCAATGGTTATTTCCTAGCAGTGAAAATGATAAACACATTGATGGCCGCCAATTTTATCGGATCATGCAGAAAATTGGTGATCTCTTAAACATTAATTATTTAGGAACGCATACAATGCGGAAAACAGGAGCTTATCGCGTGTATGTGCAATCCAATTACAACATTGGATTGGTTATGAATCTTTTGAATCATTCTTCCGAATCCATGACATTAAGATATTTAGGCCTAGATCGTGAATCTACTGAAAATATTTTAAACAAGATTGATTTTGGATAATCACTTTATTTATTCAAAATGTTCTATTATAAATGTTTTTTTAGTCTTTATGTATTAAAAAACGTTAAGAAACATACACCTTGTTCATATTTCCTTCAGTTCATTGACTAATTAATTGTTACAGCTGTAGTATTCAAAAAAGAAATTATTATATTTTCTAATAATATTTGGGAGGTGATATTTATTAAAACCAATAATTTACTTAAAGGATATGTGTCATATACAACACCTTTAGATGTTCAAAAAAGTGCAGTTGAAGAAAATAGATTAGGTAATGTTGGAACTTCAGTAAGTTTAAGTGTTTCATATTCAGCATCTGTTTCATGGTCATGGTCATGGAGCTTTTAATTAATATCTAATATAAATGAGCTCTCAAATTTATTTTGAGGGTTTATTTTATATAACGGAGAATTCAAACATCTATGATAAACAATATATTCAAAACATTAGTTAATAATAAAAAAATAAGTGTTAACTATATAAAGCATATTGTCGTTAAAAAAGCTAATAATTTATTGGCATATCAATTAACCGATATTATTAATGCACTAATTGATTCAAATTGTGATTTTATTTTAAATTATGATTATATAACAATTATATATAAAAAGATGACTTTTTATTTAACAATCAAATTAACGGATGATGGGCTTATTAAAAGGATTAAGATAAATCCAATTATACCAAAATTAAGTAGTATATATGATTTAAAGAATATTTTTTCTAACTTATTTTTGGAATATGGAATTCTATCAACAGGTATTTTAAATTATGATTATAAAAGTCAATCTAAATTTGCAATAGCATCTCTTATAAAACTGAAAGTAGCATGTTCCATATATAAAATGTTGAATGATGAGATATTAAAATTAAATGATATATATATAATTAAAAAAGAAGATTTGAGTTGCCTTAGTTCTGGATTGTCCATTGATAATGTTAATAAAAAAATAACTATTAAGGAACTTATTAGCAGATTACTCTTAGCTTCTGATAATACTGCTATGGATATTCTATTAAAAATTATTTGTAAAAAAAATTTCGAAAAAAATTTTATTGTTCCTACAAAAATTATGTATAAAAAATCATGGGGAGTAAACTTTTTTAACCAGAATAAGAAAATGGAATATGTTATGACTCACTCTGTATGGAATAAGGGATTAGATTATTTTCTATCATTAAATCAAATATCTAGTTTATTGGACTACTTGAGTAAACAGACATGGCTACCATGGGATAATGTAAATTGCAGGAAATTAATTTATAAAGGTGGATCTTCTACAGGGATATTATCATCTGCATGGTTAAGAAACGATCAATTTAATAGTAAATTCTTATTTGTTATAAATAGTAAAAGAAATATCAATATCTTAGAAGAAATATATATATATGAATGTGTAAATAGTATTTTAAAAGATAACAAATTTTTATAATAGAATTGTAGGGGGAAATTATGCAGTTAAGTTTAAGAAAAGGAAGAAATATATTATTAATGTCCAACAAGTCGGAAAGTAATTTATTGGTTAAGAAACTTGTGGGAGAGCATGAAGATAAAATAAGAAGAATTAATAATATTAGAAACTGGGATAATATATTATTACATGAAAACATTAGATCTCCAAAACTGGTCAATATAGATTTAGATAAATATGTTGTAAAACATAAATATATTGATGATTCAGTATCGCTTGATTCAATATTAAATTCAAATTTAATTAAAAACAAAGATTTTATTTATGAAGCCATGTTGATATTGAGTAAGATACATAGTATTAATATTGACGATGTTGACATTAATCAATCTAATACAAAAACCAATCATAAATCCCCTCTCGAAACAATGAATGTTAATGATTACAAAAACTGTAGTGGTGGAGAATTGGAATTATTTTCAATGTTACAACATGACTTACCTTTATTGAAAAAGTTATCTATGGATTATGAATATGATATTGCACCAATACATGGTGATATTAGATTGGATCAATTTTTAATAGATAATTGTCAAAAATTATGGATTATCGATTTTGAGGAATTTTGTTATGGAGATATTACTAAAGACATTGCTGGAATAATAGGATCTTTAATTTTTAATTCTCTTCTGGGAGTTTTTTCTAAAAGTATTCCAGATCTATTTAATAAGGATGACATTAATGATGATTTTTTAAAAAGAGGATCAGAGGAATTAGATAAATTAACTCCTATATTAAAAAAGGCTATTGATATCTATGAAAGAAAAAGAAATACTAAAATTAATATAAAAACATTATCCATTAATGTTGGTTGGTTCTTATTGGAGAGAGTCATAAGTAGGTCTAAGCTTACATTTAAGCTATCTGAAATTGACAAGGCTATAGCTGGAATTGGAAGACAGTCAATTATTTATCCAGAAACATTTATTTCACTATTAAAAGACACAGAAAAGGAGTCATATAATGAGTAAATATTTTTCATCTTACGATTTATCTAAAATGATACATGTTAATGATGATACAGAAGAAATTATTTTTAATGATAATACATATAAAAATTGTTTATCGAAACCTGTAAATGATCTCTCTCAATGGATATATTGTAATATTCATACATTTAATTCTATGTTAATGGAAAATAAAGATATAGGTGAGGATATTAAAGATAGGTGTTCTGAAATTGTTAAAGATGATGGTGTTTTAGTAAAGCCACATATCGAAGAAGTTTTTGGTAAAAAATATTATTGTATTAATGGAATAAGAATTGGTAAAGCACAAAATAATAAAAATAAAATAAAATTACCATCAAAAAGGCCTAACCTTACTCCAGGATTTTTTATGTACATTCATAGTACAGAAATATCAAAATATAGACATTATGTGGGAGCTTCTTCTTACACTTATGCAATGAAGATTTGGTCCCTAGGAATAAAACAATTATTATCATTAAATGTTCAATTTTCAGCTAAGATATTGTCTAATACTGGAAGTTATCCTAGAAATGATTCTGTAGTGTTTTATAGTAGTGATGATCACGAAATTGTTGAAAGTGTATTAAAAAAATTAATTTACCATTTTAAGCATCCTAATGATTATAACTTTTTCCAATCTCCATATACTGAAAAAATTATTGGTACTTTAACAAAAGCTGAACAACCTTCTGATAAAGATAGTATTAATAAAAGTTTGGGTGAACATAGATCCGAAATAACAGCATTAGCAATTAAAGATTCAATTACTACAGGTATGGATTTTTTAACTCTTTTGAATCAAAGATTTAAAAATGCAAATGTAGACTTAGATAATATTTCAAAAAATAAGGAGTACTGATATTTTGAATTTAAGAATAATTATTCCACTTATATTTATTTTCTTTTTATATTTGTATTTATGTATTAATTTCATATTAAAAACAAATCAAACTAGATTTTTGCCTAAATGGTTGTGGGCTATCCTATGTGTAATCTCAATACCACTAGGAGGAATTTTGTTTATTATTTTTGGTAGAAAGGACAATTAACTTTGCAAACTTTATTATCCACAAATAAATTAACTGTTAAATTTAAAGACTTAACAGTTTTACATGATATTAATATTTCTATTTATGATACAAAAAAAGTAATAGGATTAGTTGGCCCCAATGGTGCAGGTAAAACTACGCTAATACATTCAATACTTGGACTAAATAATATCAACGGGGGAAATATAAAATATTATGGTAAACATAATATAGCTTATTGTCCAGATACGCCAGAATTTGAATCTAAGTTAACATGCTATCAGATTATGGAACAATCTTTACTGTTGGCAAACAAGACAGTTGAAAATAAATATAAAAAAATATGTAATCTTCTTAATTTAGTTGGTTTAGAAAGATTTTCTAATAGAAATGTACAAGGATTTTCTAGGGGAATGAAGCAAAGGCTGGGTATAGCTAGTGCATTGATATTAGATCCAAAGTTAATATTTTTAGATGAACCTACCAGTGCTCTTGATCCTATTGGAAGAGAAGAAATTATTAAATTAATTAGCGACATTTCTACTAATACTAATGTTATTATGTCTAGTCACAATTTAGATGATGTTCAAAGAATATCTTCTAACATAATTGTTATTAATGAAGGATATATTATATACCAAGGTAATATTAATAAGTTTATGGATAAATTTGATAAAAATTCATATATTTCTTTAAAAAATGATTATTTTTTAAAAAAATATATAAATCTTTTAAATAAGAATAATATTATTATAAAAAATATAGATTATAAGAAATATCAAATTTATTTTAATGAATCTGATTTTTCAAATGTTCTATCTATATTGTGTGAATATCATGATGGTATAAACAAGATAATTAAAAATAATAATTCTTTGAATGATGCATTTATAAATACTGTTAGAAATATGGAGAATTAAATATGAATCTGATTAAGTTAGAATTAATAAAATGGAAGCGAACTAATATGTCATTAATTTTGGGATTCATTTTTGTTTTCACTGGGATTGTTTCCCCATTCATGACAAAATATTCTAATAAAATTATTAACTACATTTCAAATAGTAATACAAAAATATCTTTCTCTAAAATAAATTGGGAAATTTTAATACAAAATTATTTTAAAAATAGCTCACAAATAATTCTTTTTATTAGTGTTTATATCATTTGTAGTATGTGTTTATTACCTAAAAACGATGCTAAAAAGTTTTTTTATTTAACAAGAGTACCTAAAGAAAGATACATTTATCTTCCAAAATATTTTGCCAGTATAATTAATTTAATATTGTCTATGATATTGGGTGGAATATGTTCCATATACATGACTACTTCTTTTTACAATGATGTAAACTTATCAAACATAGTTACATCATTATTAATGCAAATTATTGGATTTTCTTCAATAGTATCTATATCAATTATTATTTCAATTATGACTAGATCTTCTTTCTTCAGTGCAACTTTTACAGAATTACTTATAATATTTTCTGGAATTTTTAATAATATAAAGTTTATTAAAGATTATTCTCCAACACTTTTGATTAATCCAACAAATTTTTTGGTTAATGGTGTAAAGTTAAATTCATTGCCAAAAAGCTTTTATAGTAGTGTTTTTCTTATATTAATAACTATTATTATGTTATTAACTATTAATTTTGGAAAACTATTTAGGAGGTAATAACATGATAGTAAATTTTGAAAATGTATCAAAAAAAATAGGAAGCAATTATATATTGGAAAATATCAATTTTGATATAAAAAAGGGTCATGTTTTTGCATTACTTGGTCCTAATGGTGCGGGTAAGACAACAACATTGAGATTAATAACAGGGTTATTAAGTGCAACTAATGGGGAAGTTAAAGTTTTTGGTAAAAAAATATCTTCTAATAAAAATAACAAAATTAGACAAAATATTGGAATTCAAAATGACTGTAGTTTATATGAGAAACTAACAGTTAATCAAAATTTGAAATTTTGGGGCAAATTATATGGTATTGATTCAAATAAAATAAAAGATAAAATAAATGAATTAACTAATATCTTTAAAATGAATAATAAGTTGAATTCCAAGGTCTCCACTTTAAGTAAAGGTATGAAACAAAAAGTATTAATTATGAGGGCAATTATGCATGAACCTAGGTTGTTAATATTAGATGAACCTACATCAGGGCTGGATCCTCAGATGATTGAAGATGTTATAAGTTATTTAGATGTATTGGTTAAAAAGTTTAATACTAGTATATTAATGGCAACTCATCAATTACAAGGGTTGGAAGATTTTGTAGATGATATAGCCATAATTAATTCTGGAAAGTTAATGCTAAATGGAAATGCTAAAAAGTTGATTAACAATAGATGGAAAAACTATGTTTATGAAATAGACAGTGATCATAATGATATTGCATTGAATATATGCTTAAAATATGGAAACAGTTATATAAAAAATGGAAAGTTATTAACAGAATGCATTAAAAGAAATGAAATAAGCAATATTTCAAAAGCTTTATTCGATTATGGGTTAAATATATATGGAATAGTTGAGCATAAACATACTATTAAGGATATGTATTTTGAAACTATAAAAGGAGAAATGAATGAATATTCATATAAAAACTATATATAAAAAAGAACTATTAGAAATTAAACAAGATAAGCCTTTAATAGCATCTTTATTGGCCTTACCCTTAATACTGGGAGTTATTTTTCCTACTATTTTTTTATCATTAGGATATGATAAATCATTTTTGTTGAGTACTGAGAAAATATCACCAATGATCAAACATTTTTCTTCAATAATACCTAATGATATCAATGGTCATACGGAAATATTATATATCATTTTGATGTATATTTTTTTACCTTTATTTTTAATAATTCCTATATCAATATCTAATGTTATATCTAGTTCTAGTTTTGTTGGAGAGAAAGAAAATAAGACAATAGAAGGATTACTTAATACCCCCATAACAAATAAAGAACTAGTTTTTGGTAAAATTCTTTCTTCTGTTATTCCGAGTATTTTAATAACTTGGATATCTATGTTTATATATGGAATATTAATAGATGTATTTGGTTTTAATATTTTTAATAAAATAATTTTTCCAAATTTTGAATGGATATTCATGGCACTAATACTAGCACCTATGATTACAATATTATCTATACAATTAGTTATATGCATTTCTTCTAGAGTAAAAACCAGTAAATCTGCTCAATCTGTTGCAATAGTTTTTATTTTTCCTATAGTTGCTTTTGTAATATCACAGGCTAGTGGTTTGTTAATATTTGGTATTTGGATGGAAATTTTATTATCATTCATTATTTTAATAATTAATATAATTATTTTTTATAGCATTACTACAAAAATCGACAGGGAAAAGCTTATATTAAATTTATAGGAGAATTATTATGAAGGCTGTAGCTTTGGTAAATAAAAATTTTTTTAATAAAAAAAATAATAATAATATATATAATGTTAATTTATCAGGAGTCAATTTAAATTGTGGAGTAGTTGATATTCCTAAACCACATTTTGATAATAAACATTACAAAAATGATAATTATGTTTTGATAAGAGTCTTATCTTTTTCATGCAATTATAGAGATAAAGGAATAATTCTGAAATCAGCTTTAAGGATGAATAGTGGTAATACTTATAATCAAATGCCAGTTTCATTTTTTGGATCTGACTTTGTAGGAATTGTTGAAGAAATTGGTAAAAATGTGTCCAGATTTAATATTGGTGATAGGGTAATTCCAAATTGCTCTTATCCAAAAGCTGATAATGATACCGCTGCACCTGGTGTTGTTACTAATGAAGCATCAAAAGGTTGGTTGAGAATTAATGAAGCTAAATTAATAGCTATTGATGATAGTATGGATGATGATATAGCAGCTGGTTTTTCTATAGGAGGTCAAACTTCTGAAAGCATGATTAGACGAACACATATTCATGAAGGACAAAAAGCACTAGTTTTAAGTGCCAGATCTAATACATCATTATTTATAATAAATGGTTTATTAAAAAGAAATATTGACACTACCATAATGTCTACTACTGATTGGTCTTCTGAAGAATTAAGCATTGTTAATGGTGCTCATTATATAAAAATTAGTAGAAATTCAAAATGTTGGCCTGATGACATTGGAAAGTTTGATGTTATATTTGATCCGTTTTTTGATTTACATTTAAGTGATGCCGTTAAACATTTAAATATAAATGGCAGATATATTACCTGCGGATATAAAAATCAACATGATAACTTTAAAGAATCAACAGATTATTTACATGAAAACAATCTTTCACGAATAATGATTCAATCTATGATTAATAATTTGTCAATTATGGGTAATTGTATTGGTACAACTGAAGATTTAAAAAGAGCTATATCAAAGTATTCTAGGTCTATGAAACCATTTAGGATCTATGATACCCTATCTTCAGAATCTATTGATAAATTTATAAATGAGACTTACAATTTAAGACAAAGATTTGGGAAAGTAATAATGAAATATTAATATCAAATAAAATAAGGTCTCTAAATGATATCATTTAGAGACCTTATTTTATTTGATATTAATTATCGGAGAATTACATAATGTTCTAAAATGTTTTTTAAAATATTTAGGATTTTCTATTTTATCCTCGGTTATCCATAGTTCTATTATTAATAAAACATATTTTACAAATAGTTTTAAGTGCATATTTTTTTCTATTCTTAAATATTTACATATAGTATCAGTATATTTGTTTTCTAAAAAATCATTCCATGATTTGGAAATATTACTTGAATACATTATTTTTATAACTTTCCTATAATCATATATTATAGGTATTAAATGTTCAGATGTATATTCTATTAAAACCTTTTTATTTATAAATTGAGGTGGGATATATTTAAAATATTCAAATTCTTTAAATATTTTTTTATCGATAATATTAAAGATAAAGTTTAAAATTTCTTTTTGATTACTGAAATGATTATAAAATGTGCTTCTTGAAACTTCTGCTTTTTTTATTATTTCTGTATCATGTATTTTTAGATTAGTATTACAACTAAGTATATTTATTAGTGCATTAGCAATCCTTAAATCTGTTGATTTCATTCTTATATTCACCCAATTATTAATTAATATAATTATTTTAATATATTGAATAATTAAATCAAATATAATTATTCAATATAACTTTTATAATTTAATTAATTATGGTAATCTTATATTGTTAATTAAATAAATGGCTTTAACGTAAAATTTGGGTAGCAAAAAAGCCATGACTGGTAATCATGGCTTAATTGTTTGTTGCTTAAGGTTAGTACGGGTAATACTAACTTACGTTGATACCAGTTAACAACAACTTAACTGATATTGAATCAAAAGAAATGGACGTTTCTTTTGATTACTTTACAAGGTTTATATTATCAAATAAAAACCTAAAAAGCAAAAGATATTAAGTGAAATTTGGGAACTGGATCACGTAAGGGGGTTCAGTTCTTTTTATTTGCGTTATCATCCATCAAGAATGACAATCTTGCTTAATATCTCCGTTAAGTTATATAAGGGCGGTACCCTTCCTGTTCGTCACAAAATGCACCCGTGATTATGGAAGACCATAACCGTAGTGACCGTGTGTATAAGGACACAGGTTTGCTGAACCTTTGTTGGCTGAAATGCTAACACAAATCAGCGGCAAGACCAGAAATCAAATGGTTGGAAATTTAGGAAATGCTTTATTCAATCCTGCTAGCAAGCGTGAGTTTTTATAATTTATCACGAAAAACAAAAAAGAAGTCGACTCTTTGACGTAAAAGGTAGAGGCTAGGAGGAACAAGGGCTGAATGCGTTTAAACTGAATACTGTGAAGTTCGACTGAACAGGCTAACTATCGAGAGAGCTAGCGAGCATAGCGAGCTATGCTCTTCCTAGTCTTTAAGGTCCTAGTACGCCTAATTATGTATTACTGAGTAGATAAACTGAGTAGATAAACTGAGTAGATAAACTGAGTAGATAAACTGAGTAGATAAACTGAGTAGATAAACTGAGTAGATAAACTGAGTAGATAAACTGAGTAGATAAACTGAGTAGATAAACTGAGTAGATAAACTGAGTAGATAAACTGAGTAGATAAACTGAGTAGATAAACTGAGTAGATAAAAACACCCTCAAAATAATTTGAGGGTGTTTTTTGTATATATTTATAGTTTGTTAAGGATAAATTTTGAGTGAAAATTTGCTTACTTTCATTATATCACTATTTTTATATTTAAATTATTTTAAATATAAAGTGTAATATTAAATAAATGACTATGATCCAGGCTAAAAATACAGGTATATCTTTCCAATTAGGTTTATGTTTAGTAATTTTTAAGTCCCATTTATGACCTTTTTTGTTTTTGTTGAATTTATGATAAAAGACTTTATCTTGTGTGTTGTTCAAATTTATTTCTCCTTATTTATTTTGTATTTTTTGAATATAATCTATTATTCTTTGAAAGTATTTTTTATTATCTTCATCGTTCAGATTTTGATTAAATATTTGATTAATTTCTTCTGTTCTTCTAAAACCAATTTTTTTCTTTCCATCTATTTCTCTAATTCCCATTATAATTGTAAACGCGTCTAATACTTCTTTATATTCTTTTTTCATGACTACATAATTTTCTGTAAAATCTTCACTATCTTTAATTTCTTTATGTTGTTTTAAGACTGCTTTACCAATGTTTTGAATGTTTTTTTGTTTCTTTTCTCGTTTAATTTTACGAATCTTTTTGGATTGCTTTTCGCGTAATTTGATGGCGTTTGCTAATTCTTGATCTAGTTTTTCCGATTGATTCATTTGATAAACCTCATTTCTGTTATTTATAAGTGTGGACCACGCATTCGTTGTCTTCTTTGTTGTCGTTTAAAATTAGGACTTTCTTGATCAATGATTTTTCTTTTTTTGCTGATTTGATATTTTTGATCTGTTTGTTTAAAGACATCACGTTGTTGTTTTAATTCCTTGATACTTTTATTCATATCCAAATGATTATCTGTAATATTGTTTTGGATATTACTATAGCCTTCATCAGATAGTCTATCATCCATAAAGAATGAATCTAATTTACTTAATGCTCGTTTAGTGACCTCTTTAATGCGTTGTATTTCGTATTTAATTGCAGCTCGGAGGTTGCGTCTAATTCTTTCAAATAATGCATTAAGAGTTGATTGAGTTCTTGATAGGTCTGGTTGTTCTGTTCGAGCTGTTTGATAGCTTTGTCTTGCCTGCTCATCGTATTGTTTTGTTTTTCGATGATTTGTTTCAAGGAACTCTGTTCTTTGGAGAGTTGGTTGATAGTAGTATTCTGCGAAATTATGGCCTTGTCTTGCTCGTCGAGAGTAGAGTTTTGGTTTACGAGTATTTGCCTCTGGTTGTCGATTAAAGTTTCTAATGTATTCCTGTCTATCTGCTCGTTGTTTTCTGAATTGGATTTTGTTATTTTGTCCGACCAACTCATCATGAATCGTCTCCTTTTCGTAGTCTTGCCCTAATTTATTACCGCGTGAAGTGCGTTGCTTATTATGGGCATCTAAAAAGCTATAGGAGCAATTTTTACCACGTTCGCGATAAATTACCCCTTTTTCTTTTAAAGCGTGCTCAAATTGTAATTTTGAGGTGCAATTTTCGTGCAACATGACCGAATCAATCCGATGTCTTAAATCATCTTTCCAAATATATTGATTTTTGGCTTTTAATTTTCTTTCGGCCATTGTTTTCCGTTCAATTTTATTTTGAACGTGTATATTCCGATTCATAGGAAAGTATTTTTCTGCTAATTCATCATTGAATTTAGCAACACGTGTAAAGTCATTAGTATGATGATATTTTTTCCCAGTTTCCAAGTTAGTCATATTCATAATGATGTGGTTATGCACCTTATGGCCGTCGCCATCGATATGTGTATAAATGGCAAATTCATTGTCGGGAGCAATTTTTTTGGCTATTTCTACGCCGATGTCATTAGCTTTTTTCCAATCTTGAGGATCATTGACATTGATTTCATAATCAGCAAACGATTGAATGAATCGCATGCATTGTGTCTTGCCACGATTATTAGCAATCGCACGTGTTTGTTTCATTTCAGCTTTGGCATGGTTAATATCAATTAGGTTATAGCTTTGCTGGACGACTGCTCGATTATGTAAATTATCGACTATTTTTTGATCCACTCCATGCTTGATTAAATATTCTTTATCGCTATCTTTAAGTCTATTTTTGCCGAGGGCGTAATCAAGAGCTGCGGATCCATTTTGTGCCCGACTTATTTTAATTGTTGGCATATTTGATTTAATTCATCTCGCATTTCATAGAGGGGACTTAAGGATTCCATTTGGCCATTTTGATGAGCCAGCTTGGTTAATTGATTTAAGTTATTGCCCATCTTTTTTAATTGATGATTAATTTCCAATGCTTGTTGGGGCATCATCTTAGGTTCTTTAAGTTGATGATGATTAATTAAATTTTTTAGGATAGTGGAACGTTTTGTATTGTGCTCTAAAGCTAAAAAATTTAAGGCAGCAAATTCAGCATCATTTAGACTAACATTAACTTGCTTTCTTACCATAAAAACACCCACTTTCTATCATAATTATTCGTTACGCATTCATAATTATTATAACACTGACTAACTAGCAAAATTCACTATGCGTTTATTTAGCTACTAAGTAAGTGTAAAAGTGTGATGGCAAGCAGTTCATTTGCTAGAAAATTTTATAAAAAATTTCCAACACAAATGGCTTGTAAGAGGTGGTGTTTTTCTTATGAAAAAGTCCCCTCTTAACTCCCCAGAAAATAAACCGTACTTTTAATTTTGTATTAACAAAATTAAAATACCAAAAAGGCAACCAATTAATTGCGATCATACGCATTAATTGGTTGCCTTTTTAATTAAAAAACATTTTTATTTTAATGACTTCATTTTATTCTGTCTATAAAAGTTTGATTTAGATAATCTATAGATTATCTAAATTTATTACCTTGTCATACATTTTTAGATCATTGCTTTTATAGTGATGTATTACTTCAACAACTGTTAAATTAGATTTAAGTAAATAATCGTGTATTTTTAATGATGTTTCATTATCTAAAGATGCAGATATTTCATCTAATATTAAAATAGGTCTCTTAAAAAGAATGGTTCTAGCCAAATTAATTCTTTCTATTTGACCTCCAGATAAACTATTTTCACTGGATAAATTATAATTTAGGCCTTTTTCTTTAATTATGTCTAGTATATTTAGCTTATTACAAACTTCTTTAATATCATTATCTGATATATTTGGATTATTAAATGTTAGATTAAATTTTAATGTGTCTTCAAATATGGATTCTTCCTGATTAGCATAACCATATAGATCCTTTATACTTTGATTAATTATTTTTTCTCCATTAAGTTTTATAAAACCACAGTTACCATTTTTTTGAAAAATTAGGTATTCTAACAATGTTGATTTTCCACTACCTGATTTTCCAACTATAGCTATTTTTTCATGTTTCTTAATTGTTATATCTAGATTTCTTATTATTTCTTTTTTGTTTCTAAATATATTAATTTTATTGAAAGAAACAATATTAAAGTCATTATAATATTTATTATCTATTCTTTGTTTTTTTCCATTATCCAAGTATCTAATTACATTTTTTAATATATTTTTTGTAGTTGATAAGTTACCTCTTTCCTTTAATATTGTTAGAACCGGATTAATAAAAGAATTGGATAATTGCACTATTGCAAATAGAGAACCTAAGGAAGTCTTTTCTTTTATAACTAGGTATATTCCTATTAAAAATGGTAATAAAAAAGTACATAGGTTGGCAACGGTACTAATGATATCGTTACTATTGTTTTTTAATAAATTCATTTTAAATAAGCTCTTTTCTAAAGACTTAGTAAATGATTTATTACTTAATGTAGCCTCGGTTTGTGTATTATACATATATATACTTTTTTTCCCATTTAATAAACTTTTTGTATTATTCAAATATTTTGAATTTTTATCTGACCATGTTTTAGATGACTCTTGTATAGGCTTTTGGAAATAATTAGAAACAACCATGGGTGTTATACTTCCAATTATGAATAATGATGTCACAAACCAATTCAGAAAGATTGAGTATCCTAGTGCAAATATTAAAGTATATAATGAGATAATGATTGATATTTCAGATTCAAATCTATCATTTTCTAATATTTTAAAATCATTAACTAAAAGTCCTAAATTATTCTTTGTATTGAAATTGTATTCAACAAGAATTCCGTGTAGTATCTTTGTTCTTAATGATATATTTACTGTTTTTATAAGATCATTTTTAAAAAAATTAAAAATTAATTGTGATGAAAATGTAACTAAGATTAATAATACGGAACATACTATTAATAAATTAATGTTGGAAAATGATTTATTGATTGCAAAGTTAGTTAAGTTACCTACTATAAAAGCAATTACAATATTTTGTAAGCTTCCTAATACACCAAAAAGATTTAGTAATAAGAATTTTACATTTGAATAATACTTAAGTATCATATTGAATCTTCCCTTCATATATTTAATTCATTAACAAGCTTTCTAATATCATAAAAATTATCTTTTATAGGTATTGTATATTTTAAGTAATAAAAGATTTTTTTATTAGAAGTATATTTTTTTATGATCCTTGATAATTTTTTATAAGATAGATTTAATCCGTATTTATTCATTTCTTTGTAGAATGTCTTATTGTCATTTAAATAATCCATCTTTTCTTTTTCTAGGATTGTAAATAAGTCAAGATAATTTCCTTGTATATATTTAATTAACTTTTTACCTATGTAATTAAATAATTTAATATTTTTTTCTTTTAGATATAAGATGAATTGAATCATATACTCTAAAACAAACTTTTCATGTGTAAACTGATCCTTAGTTACTTTAAATGCAATAGTATGCATATATTCATGTATGAATTCTATTTCTTTAGACTCTACATTATTATTCATATAAATCCGTGTATTTCCATTAGTTAATAATTCTGTATAGCTCCTTTTTACTGCATATGAGTGTCTAGGAATAAATAAGTTATTATTAAACATGTCTTTAGGTTTGAATATGCTTTTATTGAATTCTTTACTACAAAATTCGATTAAATATTTATTTAAATTTTCGTTATCTGAAAAAATTTTTTCTTCAGGAACGTTTAAGTTTAAAAAATACTTAAATATATTCCATCTAGTTTTACTATATACGAATATTTTTGATTTATTATTAAGCTTTTCTATTTTTTGTAAAGCTATGTTTTTATCTTTAATGTGAACTGATGGGCAAACAAAATTGTTGTCATGTATATATCTATTAGTGTATTTTTTGAAATCATCTATATAATAAGTATTATCTAAAAAATACTTATTTTCTAAAAAGTTAAATTCTCCAAAATTGGATGAAGCTATTTTTGTTATATCATCAAATATTATTTTAGATGCAAAAAATGCATCTGAAATAGCATGAAAAATAATGCCAGAATTATCTGCAATACCATTAAATTTGTTTTTTATAAGGAATGTTTTTTCTACGCTAACAAATTTTTGCAAATAATACTTATAATTTTCTAAAGAAATTAATTCAGTTTGTGCTAATAATGGATTATATCCGGACTCTATTATTTTTATACTAGGAAATTCTTTAAAAATATTTTTTAATATTTGTATTACCAACGATGAGTCATCTGCATCACTTAAAAAATATTTTGGACTATATTTTTTAATAATTTTTTTAATATCTTGGTATGTTTCTATATTCTTTTTAATACATATGATATTACACGATTCATATCTTTCTCTTAGAGATTCAATTTTTGAATTTCCAATATCTTTTTTTCTATAATTTTGTGAGATTATGTTTTTTTCTTCAACTTTATCGTTGTCCACTAAAATAAAATTTTTCAAACCTATTTTTGATAATAATTCTAATGAATAACTACCAGCAGTTCCTAATCCTAATATTAATATATTAATATTTTCAATTTTATCTCTATATTTTTTGTATTTTTTTTGAGGTAGAGCATTAATAAATCTTTCTAATCTAAACCATTTGTCATCATTTTTTAAAGGATCTTCGACCAATAGCTCTTTTTCTAATAATACTTTTATTATTTTGATTAACGATTGTTGTTCTATATTAAAGTGCTTTTTAATTTCTATAAATGTTTTGGGGGTTCTTAAAAGTTTTAGAATTTTCCAAGTAATATTATCATTACTTGTATGGATAGCGCTTTTAAGCAAAGGGGTGTTTGAATATATGTATATAGATCCATTACTGTCTTTATTAAAAATAATGCCTGTATTTGTTCCATAAGTTTTCATTATTATAATCTCCTTAATTTTATTTAATGTTAATTAAAACTATACTATTTTTTAATTAAAAATCAATTAGACTTTTCTAATTTTAAGTGTTATTATATTTATAATATAAGGAGATGAGAATTATGGAAGAATATAATGTTGATATCGAAAATGTGGATTCTGTAGAACAAGATGATATTTATATCAGTAATATTTGGAAATAGTATTCCTTTTATGTATTGTTTTTACAACATACAATAAAAAATCTCAGATAATTTATCTGAGATTTTTTTTATTATAGAAAATTTTTTTATGTGTTCCGATATGGATAGCAGTTAAAACTAAATCGCCATAATTAATTGAATAGGTAATAATAACGTCATTAATTTGATTAGGATGTTTGTTTTTAGGAGTATCTCTAACATGAAATTCTCGATAATCGCTTAATTCATTCTTTAATTGATGATCTTTAAATTCCTTGGGAAGACTGTTCATTTCTAGTAACATTTCAATAGCTTCCTTTACCTCTGAAACAATAGATTTATCCATTTTTGATAGTCGTTTTAGTTCAATATTAAAGTCCTTACTGGGTCTAAATCTTAAACTACTCATTAAATTGACCCCAGTAATTCTCATTAGATCTAACTATAGGGTCAGGCGCAATAATTTTTTGCCTAATTAATTGGTCTCTTGCTATTGCATGGTCTCTTGTACCATCTTCAGCTCTAGCGTATCTTTCTAACCAATTTAATTTTTCTTGATTTACTACAGCTACAGATGAGTTGTTGCTTCTAGTAACATATACAGTTTCATTATCTTCGCTAATTTGATCTAGGTACTTTTTTAGTTGTGTTCTAAAGGTGCTTTGTGTAATTGCTAATGTCATATAATCATCTCCTTTAACTATTAAGTTACTTAATAGTGTACTATATATAGTTATTAAAGAAAATTAAAAAGATTGCACTATATTATTTATTTTTTTATATTTATTAACGTATACAAATAAAAGATTTAGTTTTTTCATTTATATTTTAATCCTAGAGTTTTTCTATACTAATTATCACCCTTATATAAATATTTAATTATAATATTTATATAAGGGTGTTTTTATAAGTATATGAATATAGTATTATTATCTATAATAAATTAATATTTTAACGGAGGATTTATATGTCTAAGTATAAAGTATTCTTAAGTAGAGCAAATGTTGTAGGTGGATATTATGAAGAGTCAGTTGAAAGACTAATTCAATTTTTAAATGATAGAGATATCGAAACTGTTACGATAGGAGCTGATCATTTTTCCAATGATGCTCCAATTGACGCTATAAAAAAACAGATGAATGATTGTTCAGGAGTTATAGTATTAGGAACACCTCAAGAGTTAATAAAAGAAGGTATTCGTAAACCAAATGCTAATGGTCAAAAAGATATTAAAAATGAAATTCATTCTACAGTTTGGAATCAAATTGAAGGTGCAATGGGATTTTGTTTAGATCTTCCCATAATGTTAATTACCGACAATGGTATAAATGAAGGTATCTTTGAAAAAGGAGTACTTCCTATTTTAAAACAAGAATATAATTTAAAAAATTCTGAATGGATTGATTCTAATAAATTTAAGGGTGCATTGAATTCTTTCATTGAACAATTGTAAATTTAATATGGGTATCATAATATACAAATAACACCCCACAATTACCTTACAGGCGGTTGTGGGGTGTTATTTTGGTTTATATAGGTGTTATTATATAATTATGTTAATATATGATACCTATTTAGAGAGGATTTTTGACCATGAAACAAACCGTGTATCCAATTAAAGATTCCAATGTTTTACAGGAGGTGCAAGATACCCTGTTACATAATTTTCGTTGGGGTCGGCGTAACTTAACCATTTTTCAAGTGGGGAAAGCGACGCTCCTACGCGTGAGTGATGTCTTAGCTTTACAATATCATGATGTTTTTGATGAACAAGGCCAGATTAAAGCTAATGCGTACATTCATGATCAAAAGACGGGTAAACCCAATAACTTATATTTAAAACCTGTAGAAAAAGATTTAATTCAATACCAACAATGGTTAGCAGCTAATGATATCCAATCAAAGTGGTTATTTCCTAGCAGCGAAAATGACAAGCACATTGATGGTCGCCAGTTTTATCGGATCATGCAGAAAATTGGCAGTCTGTTAAACATTAACTATTTAGGGACCCATACGATGCGTAAAACGGGAGCTTATCGTGTTTATGTGCAATCCAATTACAATATTGGTTTAGTCATGAACCTCTTGAATCATTCATCTCAAGCTATGACATTAAAATATTTAGGACTAGATCGTGAATCCACCGAAAACATTTTAAATCATATTGATTTTGGTTAATTTAAATTTATTTTATATTTCTATAAAGCGTTAATTAAGTATTCTATTGTCGCTATTTGTTGCTTTTTATTTGATTTATTATTGCTTTTCATAATTACTTTTTCTTAAATTAAATAATCAATTAATGTTTAATTCATTATAAAAAATAATCTCTAATGATTTTTTATATTCTTAATTATATAAATATGCCTATTATTAAGATCTATTGTAAGTCAATTTTGAGCTTTATATTGCTAATTAAAATTATAGTGAGACATTTGAACCAATAATAAAAAGGATGCCTTTTTTTCTTGGCTTAATTTATTTTAAGAGTAAAAATATTATCTTGTCGTAACAATGTTTGAATAAAAAAACTATTAAAAAAATATCAAGTTGAGTAAAAAAATGGTACTGAAGCGAAATGTATTGAGCTTCGTTTTTGAATTTTTTATGCGATAAAAATATAAAAATCTAGTCCCATCATTTTTCTAAAAATGATTTTGAATTTTGTATTTTTCTTTTTTTCTGTTAATCTTTTTCAGTTTTTATAAATAAAAATGAAACAGGACAAGGAGAAATTGGGGAAGCATCTTGCTTTCTCTCCGCCGTGGCGGAATTTATATTGGTGAAGATAATATTTAATATATTTACAAAAATGATTGAAAAGACAACTAGTAGACGCCTAATTTAGTAAAATATTTGTAATTTATTCTAAAAAAAGACAACCATTGGACAACTAATTTTAATAAAAAGGACAACCAATGGTTGTCTTTTTTATAAGTCTGTATAATTAACTAAACAAATATTCAACAATCTTAAAAAAATTGGATAACTCCCCCCTACAAACGTTTATTTGTGGGGGGAGTTAAACTCGGTTAATGTACATTATATTAATTAAGCAAATATTTATATTCTAATTATTTGATTTCATTGAGTTATGATGCTTACATAACATTTGTAAGTTGGCTAATTCTGTTTTACCACCACGGCTCCAGGGAACAATATGATCTCCTTGCATTTCTTTATAGTCCCAAATATATTTTTCATGTTTGAATTCTTTATCAGTATTACAAATAGGACAATTAGATATATTTTCTTTTTTTGCTTTATTAGTTTGTTTTGCGTAAGCTGTTTTTTTATCTGTTACAGTAAACCTTCTTATATTTAAAAGACTGTAATTAGATTTATTTCCAAGAACAAACTCAAAGATTCCGGATTTCTTTGTAACATCAGGGTCTTCCATTAAGTTAGATATATCATTTTCAATCTCATCAGAATTATATGAATTATTATGGAATCTTTTGTATAATTCTCCCCATTTTAATCCTTTCATTTCAGGATAAACTTTTTTGAACAAAGAAGATATCCAATCTATTACAGTATTAAAATAGGTATTTAATTGATTAATATTATTATCGTAACGATGTTTAGACATATAGTTACCAATATTATCATTACTAATCCATTTTAATGCAATTTGTAAGTAATCTTGTCTTCTTACATCACCTCGTAAATATGAACTCCATTTTTGAATGTTGGCATTTTCAGGGTTTGAAAATTCCTTTTTTGCTAAAGTAACAAAATTACCAGAATATACAGAATTTAATATTTCTTGCTCGTTTAGTGGAATTCCAGCTATATTAATAGTTTTGAACCATTCTTTTATTTCACTTTCTGTACCTGTACACTCATAAACCAGTAACTTAGAATTCATTATTTTATTTTGTTGATCTGAACTAAGTCCTGAGAAAAAATTTTGGTTTCCGTTAGAATCTTTAATGGCAAATTTTCCAGTTACAAATCTACCAATAGAAGTTATTCTTTGCTGTCCATCTAATACTTCTAATTTTCCTTCATGGGTTTTATTAAAATATATTAATCCTAATGGGTATCCCTTCAATAACGAATCAATACAAGAAACATCCTTTTTACCATCAGAATATATATAATTTCTTTGATATTCAGGTTGAATTACTAAATTTCCAGATAGACCAAATAGACCTTTACCTTCAAACTGATTATAAACAAATCCATCTAGTATTTCAGAAATTTTATATTGAATTAATTTAGTTTCCATATATTTATCTCCTTCTAATTAATATTCTAGCGTATGGTGCAACTAAGTAACCATTAACATTGTCAGCTGTGTAGTATTTCTTATCTGGAATCTTATCATGTTTTATAGCTAATACCGAACTTATCATTTCATTTTTTGTTATAGAATCTGCATCATGAAGTTCTGGATTTTTATATTTTTTTGTTACTGGAAAGCTGTTTATATTTCCTAAGTATAATATTTCAAATTGTTCAGGATTATATTTATCAAGGAAGGTTATAGGAACCCCCATAGTCCCTTTGTAATCTTTTGGTATTGCATCTGTATATGGAACTTCTATAGCATTGTAATTGTCGTAATGTTCATAACCATTATCTTTAATTTTTTTGTGACGGCTAAATTTTAAATTATCTTCCATAGTCATCAATTCAAGGGGATGATGTCTTTTACCATGATCAAGATTTGTTAACCATAAGGCGTTATTAGTCGAAACTATACGATTTCCATCTTCAACCCTTGCTTCAGAGCCAAACAAATTATAATTATAGGGAACTATGAATCCTGATATCCATCTTCCCATTCCAGTTCCTAGCCAAATAATATTATCTTTAATTAAAGGAAACACATCTTTATATGTTATTGCATTTATATTACCTATAATTAAAAAATTTTTTTTCTTAGGATTTATCCATTTTAAAAATGTCCTAAAAAGTGAAAATGGTGGATTAGTAATTATCACATCGGCTTTATCACGAAGATTAGTAACTTCTTTACTTCTAAAATCACCGGGTCCAAATGATGAAACTCCATCTGGATTCTTATCACCATCTAAGTAACTTAATATATCACTATTTTTACCAGAATCGACCAAAGTTTTTTCTTTTTTTAATCTCGTAATAACATCATCAATGTTCACGCTATTATTATTATTTTCATCGTGAACTTCGCTTATTTCAATTTTATAAGCCTTTTTATTAGGAAAAACTTTACGATCCTCATCAACTAGTTCTGGAATTAAAGATAATTGTGTGTTAACTATGGGACTTGGTGCGTAACTTGTAGCAATTAATTTTTTTATTCCATATTCGTTAAACTTTGTAGCGAAATATTTAAAAAAATTAGATTCAAAAGGGTCATCAGCAGGAAGTAAAATAGTTTTATTTCTGAAAACATTGGGATTGTATTCTATATAAGCATTTACTTCTTTTTCAATGTCTGACCACTGTGTATAGAATTCGTCTTTTTTATTTTTTTTTGCTTTACGTAACGTGCTTTTTACCATATTAAGTTTCCTTTCTTTATAAAACTTTCTATATATTTTTTATCATTTTTAATATTACTCTTTTAATTCTAAAAATAAAAAAACCACCTGATAATAAAGATAAAAATATTAATGACAAATAAATTGGGTTACCAATTATTAGGTTATCCATTTTAGATATTTCATTACATATTGTTTTAAATCTATCATATATTCTTTTCCTAAGGGCCTAATTTTTTTATATCAAAAGAATTATATGCTAAATCTTTAGTTAAATCGTTTGGATCTTTACTGAAATTTAAAAAAATCATTTTTACAATCATTATTAATCTTTTTATTATTTTTTTGAATTTTATAACATATATATGAAATAGGTATCATAAACGACAAATGAATCAAAAATAATAAAAAAGATCAGGTATTAATTTTCTGATCTTTTTTATTATTTTTGATTCATTTATATGATTAACAATTATTTAATATTGTATTAAGAGAATTTATATTTTTAAAACCGTATGTTTTTGCATCCTGGTCTGTTTTAACAAAATTACTTAATTTTTCGTTAATATCATTAAATTCATAATAAGGATTTACATTTTTCATAAGTGTAACAATAATTACTATTACTAAGGCTATTCTATCAGTTACTATATTTTTATTATTACAATTTTTATCTTTAATAATATAGTTAAACAAATATTTTTTATAATCTTTTGGAATTTTTGGATGGTTCTTTAACTCTAAGTCTATCAGATCTTCATTATGACAACATATATTTCTAATTAGATTTAAACACATAAGCCAACTATCTAATTTTTTAACACTACAGTTAAATTCATTAGCTACTGCTATTTTATGTTTTATATCCATTAATTTAAAAATATGTATTGAATCACCTAGATTCAATACATTAACCATCATCCAAACTGGGGGATAAGAACTACTATTATTTTCAAAGTAAGACCTTATGTCTGGAAGAGAAGACTTTTTAGATTTCCTTTCCAAAGAATTTAAAAATTTGTCTTTTTCGCACTGAATAATATTATCATTCATAGTTTTGTTAAGGTACTTATTATATTTGTTATTTTCACACCAATCGCTAAAATTTAAATAACCTAACGATGATTCAGGAATTGTTGCTGCTCCTATTATTTTAGATATATGAGAATTTAAAGCTAGTTCTATATCTTCTATAGCATCTAAAATGCTATTTCTTAATTTTTTATCGCAATAATATCTATTTAATAATGATTCAAAAGAAATATTATTATAAATTTCTTTTGAATCATTATAATATTTGTATGAATATCTTTTTAATTCATAATACCCAATATTATTTAATAATGTTATATTTCTATCATTCTTTAAACAATCATTCATTCCTCTATCTTTAAATAAATCAAGTAATTGTTCTGTACTTAATTGTTTAAGTTTTTTATTCATGAATATCACTCCAAAAAAAAAGCCCTCAATTAATTATTAATTGAGGGTGATTGATTTATGGCCTAAATATAATCCTTATTTAATAAGATGTCAAATAAAATTTATATTTTGACCCTTAATTTATAACTATGTACATTCAAATAATTATAAATATTAGTTTTGATAAAATGTATTTTTATGATATTCTTAAAGTATAAATTAAATAAACGGCTTTAACGTAAAAAAATTGGGTAATAAAAAAAGTCATGACTGGGAATCATGGCTTAATCATTTGTTACTTAAGGTTAGTACCGAAAATACTAACTTACGTTGATACCAGTTAACTACAACTTAACTGATATTTAATCAAAAGAATGGGTTTTCTTTTGATTACTTTACAGGGTTTATATTATCAAATAAAATCCGAAAAAGCAAAAGATATTAAGTAAAATTTGGGAACTGGATCACGTAAGGGGGTTCAGTTCTTTTTATTTGCGTTATCATCCACTAAGAATGACAATCTTGCTTAATATCTCCATTAAGTTATAAGAGGGCGGTACCCTATCTGTTCGTCACAAAATGCACCCGTGATTATGGAAGACCATAACCGTAGTGACCGTGTGTATAAGGACACAGGTTTGCTGAACCTTTGTTGGCTGAAATGCTAACACAAATCAGCGGCAAGACCAGAAATCAAATGGTTGGAAATTTAGGAAATGCTTTATTCAATCCTGCTAGCAAGTGTGAGTTTTTATAATTTATCACGAAAAACAAAAAAGAAGTCGACTCTTTGACGTAAAAGGTAGAGGCTAGGAGGAACAAGGGCTGAATGCGTTTAAACTGAATACTGTGAAGTTCGACTGAGTTAATAATTAGATATAATTGTTGATTGAGCCGAGCGATGAACAGACTTTAAAAGAGACATGCTCTCTCGATAAGAAAAGCCACGCAACAGGCTAACTATCGAGAGAGCTAGCGAGCATAGCGAGCTATGCTCTTCCTAGTCTTTAAGGTCCTAGTACGCCTAATTATGTATTACTGA
>NZ_POST01000009.1 GCF_002993965.1 Apilactobacillus timberlakei
AAGAATGCCATTCTTTTCTAATTCTGAAACTGCTGTACTAACAGCCGCCTTTTGTTCTTTGAAATGCTTAGCCAGCTCTGTAATGTAATAGTCCCAGTCATCTGGCAAGCTCCACATATAGCAAAATATTCCAATTGCTTTGGCTGTTAATGGCTCGTCTATCGTATATTTAGGATTAGCTGTATTAAATATATCGTTCTTGATGTGAGTAAAATTGCTCTCACGATCTTTATATACTTTTGTCATAAGCATCTTCCTCTATTTTTTCACTTAAAAATTCCTTAAAATCTTGCCATCTGTTTAACACTCTTGGACCATCTATTCTTATAACCATAGTGCATAAGCAACCACCATCGTAGTCATTAAGCATAGTTGATCTATGATTATATGCATCTAAATATAAATCTGATTTGCCAATCAAACTACCACTTAATCTTTCTTTAGCATCATCAACGATGCAGTCAACCGTGTAAATACAATGTGCTTTTAATACATTTTCAATTTTTCTGTAATCAAAAAGCTGATATTTCTTACCGTTTATTTTTTCCATTTGCTTAACAACATCAATAAACTTCACACCATTTGGCTGCGTATCTAAAGCTGTTATCTTGCTATTAGCAATTTGTTTTAATGTTTCATAAATCGATAAATTGTCATGATTCATCATTCTCTTCATTTTTAGTTCTTGTTTTCTTAAGATTTCTGGAACACCACATTCATATGGATCAATTGGTTCTTCAACTTCATAATTGATAAATAATAATTCATGTTCTTTTGCGAAGGGTTTAATTGCATCAAAGAAATCAGCTGTAACGTTTTCATAACATTTAACTAACTTTTTATCTGGAAAAACTTCTGCAAAGCAACACATATCATCACATAATTCGTAACTATTACTATCAGTTTTCTTAATAAAAGAACTATCGTTAAGCTTTTTTAAATTAGTTTCTAATAAATCCAGTCCGTTCATTTAAAATCCTCCTATAAACCATATACTGCTTGTGGAACATAAAACTCCTGTTATAAGTGAGGCAAAAGCTATTTTACCAATTGTCATGTTGTCTAAAGCAATAGCAGACAGCATTGCTGCAAATCCGACTGCTGATAAAGTTATGCCCAGTTTTAATAAAATCGCAAACATGATTAAGTCTCCTAAAGCAATTCTTTGTATAAATTAGCGTCAATTGTTGCTGTTTCTGCAACTAGTTCATAGTGTTTTCCATATTCTTCCATTAAGTGTCCATATAAGTCTTCTAAATCATCTTTAGTAAACAAGCATTCCGTAGGTAGAACATATTTGTTAGCATTAATCAAATCATAGCCTTCAAGCTTGTTGGTATAGCAGATAGCCATTTCATCTTTGAAAGCTATTGAAACGATATACTTCTTTTCTGGCTTGCGTTCATTAACTGGTGTATCAACATATGGAGTGACGAGTTTGAAGAAACCAAAGTTAGCTAGTTTTGCTCTGAATAAGCTAACAGTATTGTTTCTATCTAATTTGAGTATTTCATCATCGTCTATACCATAGAAAAATGTATTTCCATCAATAAGTTTTGCATGTATAGTCCAATCACTGTCATTAAGTTTTTTGTTCAATTCATCAATTGTCATTTCAAATTCTCCTTTTTCTAAAATTTAGAATGGTAAATCATCATTTCCGCTATTATTTTGATTGTTATTTTCAGATCGTGGTTCTAGCAGAGAAAAGTTTTCAACAACCACTTCAGTAACGTAAATTCGTTGTCCTTGTTGATTTTCGTAATTTCTGGTTTGAAGACGACCATCAACGCCAATCAATGAACCCTTATGTGTGAAGTTAGCTAAGTTTTCAGCGGATTTACGCCAAATAACACAATTAATAAAGTCTGCTTCATGTTCGCCATCACGGTTAGTAAATGGACGATTAACAGCTAGGTTAAAGCTCCCTACTGCTGTTCCTGATTGTGTGTAGCGTAGTTCTATATCATTAGTTAGTCTGCCTGTTAAAGTTGTACGATTAATCATTATTTAGCACCCTCCAAGTATTTACTTTCTAAAACGTTTAAATCATTGATTAGTTTGTCATTTAGAACCTTTAGCTTTGTGTCATTTAAGTCTTTTAGTCCGTCTTTAATGCCTAAACTTGCCATTGCTTGACTAACGACATCTTGCCAGTTATCACTACCAGTAACTTTTTTGTAGTCAACGACAAACTTTTTAAACTTCTTTTGTTGTTCAGATTCATGACTTGATGAATTGCTTGATTGTTGATTGTTACCTGGTTTATATGGCTTACGATTTGAGTAATTATTATGGTTTTGGTAATTGCTCTTTGAAGAATGGTTATAATTATTACCATAGTTGTTTGATTGGCTGGCTGAATTGCCGTCATCATCAGCTTCACCAGTAATAGCTAAATTAGTAGATAATGCATAACGTCTAGCGTAGGTGTTAGCTGAACCAATGCCCTGTGCGTTAGCTTTCTCAATTGGAATATTGATAGGGCTAAAAGTAATAATTCCCTTATCATGTAACAAAATAGTTTGTACTGATAAAATCTTAGGGTTATCGTTTTGTACGAAGTCTTGTACAAAAGATAGTCCTGTTCCTTTCATGCCTTTTGTGACTGCGTTAATTACACTTTCTAAGCCAGCATACTTTGACTTGGTAAATGGGTTGTCCTGGTCTTTTTTGGGGCTTTCAACTTGACTTTGAAATTTTGCAAAAGCTTTTAATATTTCTACTTTATCTTTTGGATCATTAGTTTCAATTTTCATAATTACTTATCCCCTTCTACAAATTGAATATTATTGTTATTCATAAATCTTTTTAGTTGTTCAAATTGTTTTTCAGTACCTGTAAATAAGATTTGACGTTTAATAAGGTTTTCTAATTCACCTGTTGTAAGGTCAACACGTTTGTTCCCAACTTCCTTAGTGTTAGCTTTTCTAGCTTCTTGTTTAGCTTGTTTGATAGATAAGTCATTCTGCATACGTTGAATAACATCGTTAGCGTTACTACCCTTTTTAACTTGATAAACATAGCCTTCAGGTTCAACGCCAATAGTTTCAGCAAATGTTTTAACCATTTGAATATCTTGCTTAACTCGTTGTTGGTCAGCTTCAGCAATTTCAATCGCATTGCTTGCAGCTTCTTGCCATTGTTTCTTGCTGGTAGACTTGTTTAGCCATCTTGGATCAATTTGAATATTCTCTGATGAAATACCCTTATTGCTACATACTTCATCGATAAAGCTTTGGATTTGTTGTTGTTTCCTGTCCTTAGCTTGTTGGTCGAACTTATCAGTTTGTTCCTTGATATTGGTAGTTACGCCATCAATAGGAGCTTCAATTTCTTTAATCAAGCTTTCAAATTCATTAAGTGGTTGATTGTAAGCACGTTTGATTTCTTTACGCTTATCTTCCAACGCCTTTTTAAGTTTGTTTAAATCAGTTCGCACCTTTTTATCATCTGAGTATGATTCTTCAGTGACCACTAGTTTTTCATACTTTTTAGCATAGTCAGCAACTAGTTTCTTTAATCCGTCAGCATTGTTTAATTCGATTGTTCCTGTTTTAAAATCTACTGCTACGTCTTGTGTTAATATTTCGTTTGCCATTATTTAGTTCCCCTTTTACGAATAATCAGTTTAATTTTTCTAGTTAGAATGATTTTGTGCATCATAATTTGATGCTGATTAATTGCTTTTAGTTGGGCATCATTCATTACTTGCCCCACTTTCTGGCTTGAATTAATCGGCCATTCTCGCTACAATTGAACTTAATTAAGTTATTTGCAATATAGCTTTCTCGGTCGTTGATATGTGGTGTATCAACGGCTTTTTCTTTTGCGTGAAATAATCTGTGAATAAAATTGAACATGTTAATCTTCCTTTCTTTCTTCATAAAAAATCATGGCTGAATAAATCACTAAAAATTGATAAGGATTAGATTGCTCGTTACCTGTATATGTGGAACTATTTTGGTATTGAATACTTATTACTTTTATGTTGTTGTCTTCAACAAACTTATTAATTTCATCAGTAAGCCAATCTTCTCCACATTGAGAGCTATAATTGTGTTCACTTGTAATTACTTTTACTTTTTGCATTATTAAACCCTCCATCCGTTTCTATAAATATTTTGAATAGTTAAATTACGTGCATTCACTTCTTCTTTGAGTGAATTAATTTTATTATCTTTCTTAATCATCAAATTTGATTGACGAGCAAGTAAGCCGTTCTTTAAATCAAGTTTGGCTTCCAGTAGATGCACCCACTTCTTAGTTGAAGCTAGTTCTTCTTCTGTTTCTGCTAAGCTTTCAGATAAATCCTTTAGTGGACGTCTGATTCCTTCTTTATATGTTGTTGGCATGGTTAAAATCTCCTTTTGTTATAATGTTTAATGGAAGGTGGTGAATAATTATGAGTTCTATGGATGACATGTTTAAAAATATAGATAATATAAATAAAATGATAAATAGATTAAACATAGATTTTCCTAACGTAAAAGCAGAAAAACAAATTGCCGATAATTTTAATAACTCAAATATAATAGGCAACAATGCAAAACTTTTAGGTAACATAACCGATAAAAATTGGATGAAAAATAACATACCTAGTATGGCAATTGAGAAATATTATCCATTTAATATAAATGATTTTGATATAAATCCTTTGAAAAAATATATTGATCAAATGGAAAAATCCAATCCAGCAATAAATGTTAATAAAGCTTTAGGTATAGAACCCAATAAATTGATTAAAAACTGGCAAAACAGTTTTCCTAGCTTAGATAAAATAATGCCTAATTTGCACAAAATTAATTTTAATGAGCAGAGACGTTATATAGAGCAATCAATGAGCTCCATATATGATATTAAAAATGAAAATATTTCTAATGCTTTAGATAACATCAAAGAACTAATTGGTTTACCTGATAGTAAAATTAGCGAATATCAGAAAAGCAATATAGAAAAAGTTGAATCAAAATATTTTTCTGATCTGGCTAATAATAGCGTATCTGAAAATCCAAGCAGCTCTCATGCTGAAGAAAACAAACGTAATAATAATAAATTTTTCAATGGAGCAAAATTTGAAAAAGTTAAAATTAATAACAACATTCAGTGGAAAGTAAACGGCGATAATGAATTTTCCTWTAAATACGGATTGCTCTTCAATAACAAAACTGGTGAAGCATATAAACCTGTTAAAAAATTTAGCCATTCAAAAATCTCCTCTGCTTTATGGATACAAACTTTTACTTTGATTTCTATTTGTTTAATGCGAATAAAAGATGCAAAAGACTGTTATGATGCTATAATCTGGATTTTAGATAGTGTTATAAATTTTATAAGTCATTTTTAAATAATTTAACTATTCCAGTAGCTATCCCACTAGTTGCTGGAATTTTTGATTGATTTGATTTCTGGTGAATCATCAATCTTAAATCTAGATATATAGTTGCCATTTACATAATTAACATCTTGGTCTTCGAATGTTACTTTGAACATTTTGGCATCAGGAAAATTGTCTTGAATATTCTTAGGTGCATCTTCTATAACCGCATCTTCTAATGGATAATCACTGTCAGATGTACATAAAAACTTTAGTTTTAGTTTCATTACATATTCTCATTTCTTTGACTTAATTATTAAAAATAAAATTGTTGATTGAACTACAAAATTAATGATTGTAAAAATTAAAATTGCGATATACATGTGCTAGCCTTCTTAATTTAGTTTCAAAAAATTAGATTCATATTTAATTTGGTTGTAAGCATATTGAAGGCTGGCGTACGCATCTTCGTATGTTAAGCCTTCTTTTTTTAACAGCTTAACTAACTTTTCACCTGATGCTTTTATTTGTTGTTCATCTTTAAACAATGTTGGTTCCATTGGTTCAGGAAATTTTTTCAAATAGTTTTGTTTATTGATTTTTTCTTGTTCATTCATTACATATGCCTCCTAGTAATTATTTCATTTCAACAATTTCTTCAGCTTTATTTAAAAAGTAAGTCTTAGATTTTGCAGTAGCTCTAGTAACTGACTTAAACGTATCAATCCAGCCACCCTTTTTAATGGGAATTTGAACTACCTTGAATAATTTCAAACGCATAGCACTCGATGTTGGAAGATTATATTCAGCACCGCTTTTGATTAAATATCCATGTTTTCTAAGGTATTTGAAAAAGTTGTTTCTACCAATGTGTGCAACATAGCCGTTAGCATTTAGCTTTTGTTCAATGTACTTAGCAAGTTCTCCAATTGGCATAACGCTAGTGTCACCTAATGTTGCATCATAAGCATCGGCCTTATCTTGTAACTTTTCGTTAGTCTTTTCTAACTTGTCCATACGCTTATGTTCTTCTAACCACTTTTCAGCTCGCTTCACTGGATCATCAATCATATAACTATCTTGATTTTGAAGTTTTAGTTCTTCGTCCATTTCGTGGAACTTCTTTACGTAGAATGCAGTGAACAATGTCCCCTTTTTACCATTCAACTTATTTACATACATTTCACAACCTAAACGTGTTAACAAATAACAAGGTCTTTGCTGTCCATTGCCACCTTTATATGATGATTGAATGAAATAATCAGACGAACGCAATTTTGCGTCGGTCTCAATATAGCCAACCAAAGTCCTTATTTTCCTAATTGTTTCGGTATGACGTTCTCCAATTTCATTTGCTACTAATTGACTGTTGATTGTTTCTTTTTCAACATTGATATTTACAATGTTATTTTTTCTCATAACCATGATTAATTACTTCCTTTAAGTTTTTATTAGTTTATTTTCGTTTTTTCTATAATTACGAATAAACTCGTTTTTATTACCAAAAAAAATCATATCCTTAGGTATGTGGTATATGGATGAAAATTGTTTTATACGCTTAAATGTTAAGTTTGAACTATCTTTTTCCCAATTAACAATGGTATTAACATTAACGTTTAGCAACCTAGACACATCTTTCTGAGTATAGCCCAAATTTATTCTAGCAGCTTGCAAAGTAAATAATATTTTCAATATAGTCACCGCCTTTCTTCATAACAACTACTACTTTATACGAGTTTACTCGTTTTGTCAACTAGTTTACTAGTATTTTTTATAAAAACAGCATTGATTAATACTAGTTTATTCGTTACAATATAATTGTATTAAATTTACATATAAGGAAGTTATAAGAATGGCTAGAAATAAATTGTCAAAGTTTGAAATACATATAAGAGAAGAGATTTCGCAAAATTTAAAAAATATTATTAAAAGTAAAGGCATTACGCAAGCACAATTAAGTGATAAATCTGGAATTCCTGCCTCTACTCTTTCCGGATATTTCGCTAAAAGATCCACTCCGAATGTTGGAGCAGTTCAAAAATTGTCTGATACTCTTGATGTTCAAAAGTCTGATATTGATCCAAGATGTGCCGACAATTTTAATGAAAAAGAAAATAAAAAAGTGTTTGATTTAAAGGAAGCCATAGACAATGACGAGTTAATGTCATATGGCGGGAAAGAAATTTCTCCTTTAGAAAAGGAAATGGTTAAACGCATCCTGGAAGAGAGGGACCATGATTAATGATTTAATTAATTGCATGCTTAATTATGCATTCGATAATAAAATAGGATTTGAGCTAGTTAATTTAGAACCAGATATGCAATCGTTCACTATAAAAAGTCAGGACTTAATCATAGTTAATCTAAACTGGCACAATAGAAATGAAGTTCCATTTCAAATAGCTCATGAGATTTCGCATATAACGAACAGCGACAATTTAATTTTATATAAATCAAAAAGTTGTAAATACAAATTATCATATGAACATAATGCTGATTTAAAAGCTTTAAATATATTAATACCTATGTATTTAAGCAGAACAGAATACACGATTAACAATATTTATCCATTAATGGAACAATTAGCAATTCCTAAAAGATTAACAAATGAAACCAAACAAATCACATCTAAATATATACAAAAAGGCTGCTAAAATAATAAGCAGCCTATTTTTTATACGTATAATTATGATATTATAGTCATATTACATATTTGAGGAGAGATTAGATGAACTTTTGTCCTAATTGTGGAGAAACATTAGAAAACAATCAGAATTTTTGTACAAATTGTGGTTATAGCATAAATGGTGAAAAAAATAATAGTGTTGATAATAATTCAGTGAATAATCAAAACAATTTCAATATAAATGAGCCAGCACCAGTTGGAATAAAAGGAGGTTTGAATAGAGACTTAAAAGAACCACAAATTCTTAGTTATAAACAAAAAATGGGATTAAAAACCGGAATTGAAAACGTACTTATAGGTCAGGTTGCAAATATGGGTAAAATGGTAGTGTCAGCTGCATGGGCATCATTATCAGTTAAATTTTTTGTTTTATCTTTTGAAGAACAAGGGATTGTACTTATGGGAGTTAATATGCAAGGAAAATTCAATGGAAAGAATGCATTTATTACTAAAGACTCAATATCAGAAACTAAACATAGAGCAGGATTTTTGAAACAAGTTGTAACCATAATATCTAATGGTGGAAAAAATAAATTTTATTGTCCTTCAATGGTTCTGGGATCATCTTTCCAAAGTCATAATGTTAAAAATATAGACGAAATTTTAAACAAATATTAAGGAGATATAATAAAGGAGATATAATAATTGTTTTTAGACATATTTAAAGTTAAAAAGTTTAAAAAGAAAATTAATGATTTAGAAAAAGAAAAAAAATAAAATTATTAATGAAAACAAGAAACTTAATAAAAAATTAAACATTAAGTTATCCCTACAGGCAATGTCAGTAAATGATTTAAATGATTTAATACATAAAAAAGAAAAAGAGAAAACAGCAACGGAACAGGAGATAGACACAAAAAAAGAAAAATTAAAGCTGCTAATAAGTGAAATAGATAAAAGACAGAATACAATAGAAGACTTAAAAGCAGAAATTGGTGATCTAAGTTCCAATGTGGAAATTAGTAGTTATGGTCTTTACGATCCCAAATATAAATTTGAAAATTCTTGGGAATATAAGGATAAGTTAAAGGACATAAGAGATGCAGAAAAAGAATCCATTAGGAATAAAACAGCTGTTTCTTTCAATCCAAACTGGTCTTTAAATGGTAGTCTTGCTAAGGGCAGAAGTATGAATAAGAAAAATATTAAGGCAATGTTTAGAAGCTTTAATAATGAATGCACTGAAGCAATTAAAAAGGTCAATTATTCTAATTACGATAGAATAGAAAAAAGAATCAAAAAATCATGTGAACAACATAATAAAATAAACGAATTAAATGCTCTTCGCATAAAAGATTTTTATTTACAATATAAATTAGACGAACTGGGCCTAGCTTTTGGATATGCAGTAAAGAAACAAGAAGAAAAAGAACAACTTCAAGAGGAAAGAAGAAAAGAAAGAGAAGAAAAACAGCTTAAAAAAGATGTTGAAAAACAAAATAAAAGTATAGATAAAGATATAGAACACTACAGTAAAGCAATAGAAGAGTTAGGAAATAGAGAAAATCAAACACAAGAACTTAAAGATGAGATTGAAAGTCTAAAACAAAAAATAAAAGATAATAATGACAAAAAAGATAGCCTAAATAGTACTCTATATAATGCACAAGCTGGATATGTTTATATAATTTCTAACATTGGATCATTAGGTGAAAATATTGTTAAGATAGGTGTCACTAGAAGATTAAAACCTGAAGATAGGGTTAGAGAGTTAAGTAGTGCCTCAGTTCCCTTTAAATTTGATATTCACGCTCTTATTTTTAGTACTGATGCTTTTGCATTAGAAAATAAATTACACAAAAGATTTAGTAAAAATAGAGTAAATAAAATAAATGGTAGAAAAGAATTCTTTAATATAAGAATAAAGGAAATAGAAGATGAACTTAAAAAATATGATAATGTTACGGTAGACTTCAATGAAATACCTGAAGCCGATGAGTATAGAGAAACCCTAAAAATTAATAATAAGGAATCTGAAAAGCAAAAAATTGATTCTTTATTGGAATAACAAATAAACCACCTTATCACTAAAATGTGACAAGGTGGTTTTATTATTTGCGTTGCTTCTTTTTTTGCATGAACAAACGGAATAACATCATAGAAATAATAATGGCAGTACCTATAAAGAATAATATCCAATGCAAATCTGTTATAGGTAAATCACGAGATAATAATTGTGTAAAGGTCATTGTTAAAAATGAAGTTAAAAATAAATTAGTTAGTGTATATTTTCGCAAAAGTAAATTCCTCCTTATTTTTTGTAATTAGTGATAAGGTCAGCAATTGCAGTTGATGCCAAAATTAATTCTATTAACAATAATACAACAACCACTATTTGACCCTTAAAGGTTGATGCAAAATATGTATTACCTATAAAATAAACTATTAACATTCCCATGAGAGCAGATAAACTTCCATTTATTATTGCTTTGTTCATTCATATCACCTCTTATAATATTTGAATATATGATAACATATTAAAAAATAAAACCACCCTACTCACGTAATTAATACTGAGAGGGTGATTTTTTATGGATTTGGAAGATAAAATTGAATACTTACTTGAAAATGCTGATGATGATTTGGAATACATGCGTAGCATTGGCGAATTATAAAATATTTTCCATATATGGAAACATTTTATTATGATTACACAAAGAAAAATCTTATTTTTAATAAAAATATAACAGTGGTATTATAGTAAAGTTGTCAATTACATATTTTGGAGGAATTTCGATGAAGAAATTTATATATTTATTGCTTGCTGTTATGACTATTGATCTAGGCTCAGCATCATTAGATCAACCTGCTCAAGCTCATGCTGAACAATACGTTTACGTTACTAAAACTGGTAAACGTTACTTCACTGACCCTAATGATCGTGGATTAAAACTTGGACATGCTAAGAAGCTATACAAGATTTCACTATCACAAGCTAGAGCTGAAGGATTTACTCGTTCTGCTACTGAAGGTGGAAACAGGGCTAAACATCGTCATATTAATCGCAGCTACTACAAGCATGTACGTCATTACAGACACCACCGTCATTATCACAGACATTATTAATCACAAAGCCGCTAAATTAATAGCGGCTTTTTACATATTTTGGAGGTATTTATATGAGATTTGGTTACAGAAAACCTAGTTGGAAAAAATCGTTCAAAGCTAGGACTACTGGCAAATGGAAACGACAAATGAAACGATCAATAAATCCATATTATGGTAAAAAAGGAGCTGGATGGGTAAATAATCCTAGAAAAGCTATGTATAACAAAGTTTATAATAAAACTTCTAGAAGTATATTTAGCCAACCTAGAAAACAAACTAGAAAGAAAATTAATTACACAAATGATATACCCAAGTGCAGCTTTATATATGGAATTGATAGTTTATTTAATTTAATAAAAAATATTTTATACCTAATTATGTACTTAATAGTAGCCTATCTACTAATATCATCAGTAATTTAACAAAGGAGTAAAGCATGCTACATATATTTTTTATAGTATCTATGGTCGTATTTATTCTTGCTGGGTTAATGTTACAAATTGAAATGCTCTTTATGTCTAAAAATGAGCAAGAATATTTAAGCAATAAAAACAATTTTAAAACTGCACTTAAAGCCATTGCATTTTTCTGGTTTTTATCTGCATTAACATAAAAATACTAACCACCTTTTTACGTAATTAATACTATAACGCAGAAAGGTGGTTATTTATATGGAACTGGAAGAACTAGGACTAAGTGCAACTGATTTAGCTAAAATTAAACGTATATACGAAAAAATGGATAAGCTAGCTGATGAAGGCGCTAAGATTATAGCTAAATATATTGAAGAATAAAAGGGGTCCCCGTTATGGGAACCCCTTTTATATGTGTATATTTTTATGACTTCAAAACGTTTTAATATTAAAGTATTTTAGTACTGTGAATTTTTAATACTAAAGTACTATGGTAATACTTTTTAATTTTCAAAAATATTTCTATTTAGTTGAAAATCTATAAGTTTTACTTAATTTACTAAAAAGGGAAATTTAGTAAAAATAGATATTGAGTAAATTTACTTAATTTATACTATTTACTATTTTTAGCATCTAATAATTGATATAGTTTCCTATCGCCTTCTGGGGCGTTATTAATATAGTTATCAATTAATAATTCTATTGCTTGATAGTCAAACTTTTCGTTGTTAATATCCTTAACGATTTTCAAATGTTGATATAGTTCATCTGATATTTTAATTGTATGTTTTTGATTTGATGTTTTTCGTTTGCTCTTTTTTATATTATTAGAAGTCTTTTTTTCTTCTTTATAGTTAGATGGTTGAATTGCTCCAGGCTTTCTATTATTAGCACCATTTAAAATTCCCATTGATTGATTCATTATTTTTCACTCCCTGACATAAATAATCCAATTCTTAGTATTAGTTCATTAGTTACCAATTGATACTTATGCATAATTCTATGTTCATACATATTATCGTTAGTAATTCCTAATACTGGGAAACGTTTTATTCTAGCCATCTGGTTAATAACATTTTTAAACATATTCTTTTCACCAAATGATTCTGAAGCTTTTTCAATAGTTTCGTTATCAACCCTATTTCTATCGTCAGTTAGCATAGGTAAAATCCCAACAACTTCTATATCCTTCAAATCGTATTCTTGAACAAGAGGAATTAAAGTATCGTTAATATAATCAGTAGCACCATCTAAACTACCTTGTTGGGTTTGCAAACTAATCAATACATAGTCTGACATGATAACAGCATTGTCATTAATTTCTTTAGACAATGGAGGCGTATCTAAAATGATTACGTCGTACTTCTTTTTAAGCGGTTTAAATAAAGGCTCAAGCACATGATCTTCATCATAATCATTATCAGTATTCTTATATATATATTTAGGAAATCCCTTAAAATCTACATGAGATGGTAACAGATCTAAATTATCCATTATGTTAATTGGTAAATCTTCCAAACTATTATCTTCTATTCCACTCATAATAGTTTTATTCAAAATAGTTAAATCGTCTTTAACATTATCCCTGGTAAGAACTAACATTTTTGTAGAGTTAGATTGTGGATCTAAATCAGCAACCAAAGTTTTAATACCCATATTAGCTAAAGTATAAGCAATCAAGCATGAATTAGTTGTTTTACCTACTCCACCTTTTTGATTACCAACTAGTATAGTTGTAGCTTCATTTTTTGATTTTATATTGTTGAGAATTGAATTTATTTTATTTTTTTCTAATATTTCTTTTTTCTGCATAATTATCCCCACCATTTATTAATTTAACAATATTTTAACACTATTTATAAAAATTAGTAAATATAGATAATTTACTAAACTTATTAAATATTAATAAGTTAGGCAATTAAGTAAATTTAGTAAAAATATATTGAAATTAATTTATGAAAACATTATTAAAATAGTATTTTATAGAATTGTTTTACTAAATTAAGTAAATGTTATAAATTAAGTATGTTTAGTAAATTTAGTAAAAAGGGAAATTTTTAGTAGATTTGACAACCAATTACTCTAAGGGTATTCTATAAGCATAAATAAAAAGCACCAACCAAAAGGTTGATGCTCAAAAATAAAGATATGAAAAAAGAGCGTTGATAAGAAGTTATTGGAAGTAACAACTTATCGGCTAACAAGTACCTAACCTACTTGCTTACCTTACGCTCTGAAAAAGAATTTTTTATTTAATTGATTTAGTTGATTGCTACAAACAACCAACGATTATGAATTAATTATATAACTTTTTTAGGGCAATTTCAATAACAATACATAATTGAAAGGGTGCAAGTGAACACAATACTTGTACCCTTTTTTCTATCTCAAAATAAAGGAGATAGTAAAATGCAATTTATTAAATTATATTCAAAATTCGAAGAGGCTGGACTTAAGCCTAATGAAATGATCGTGCTAGCACATTTATATGACCGTATGGATTTAAGTCGTAAAAATATGGGTTTCTACGATAGTAAACAACATAGCTACTACATTACTTTTACACGTGAAGAATTATCTAAAAAAGTTCACGTAGGAGTTGCAACTATTACTCGTGTATTTAAAACATTAGCTGCAAAAGGTTGGATCATTGTTAAGCAACGTTTCAATTCATCTAACCGTATTTTTTTACCAATATCTCTAGAATCTAAAAATGATTCATCTAAAGTATCAAATTTAGATTCTACCCATACTAAACATATACAAACATATACAGATGAAACAGATGTAACACGTAAATCATCAAAAAATAAGCAACTTGCAATGCCTAAAACTGAAATTGGCAATGAGGAAAAGAAACAAATTCACATTTCTGGGTTAATTCACATTTCTGGGTTTGATCGTATGCAAAATTTAGTGGATTCATTAAAACAAAAGGCTTGCTTTGGACATGACTTAATTAATATTTTAGTTAAATACTCTGAGAATACTGAGGTTCTATATAACTATGCACAATTAATTTTTAAGGCTAAGAAAACAGTAATTAATAATTTAGTAAAGAATGGTAAACCAGAAGCTAAAGAAGCTCTTATATTTGAAAACAACATTAACTTAATGCCTGAATTAACTGAGTTTATGAAGTCATTAATCATTAAAACTAGATGCACTAGGAGTATTAAAAATGTTGCTGGATATATAACTAAGGCTTTGCATGAATTCTTTACAGAAGCAGTTGGTGGGTACATGAGCATAGAACGCCACGCTCAGCTATCTAAGAATACGAAGGAATTCAACATACCAATAATTCAACTTGATAAATAAAAGTTATAAGAACTAAATTGGCTATGCTTAGGGGAGAACTAGCTTAAGTTAAATTGCTTTGTAGATTATAGTAATAAATTATGTTTTAATAATTAGTATAAGATTACGAATTGGAGCTAAAAATAAATATGGCTAATAATATCGATAGGCTAGAAAGAAACTCAAAATATGCTTTAAATAATTACAAAAAAGTTTTAAATAATAATGGTCATAATAAAAAATACAAACATTTACCAGATTGGATTTTAAGCAAAAGCAAATATTTATTAAGAGATTACAAATGCTATGAAAAAAATAGAAAAGTTTTTTCTAGAGGTGCATTAGTTTACGTTGATTTTGGTGTTAATGTTGGTACAGAATTGAGTGGTAGTCATTTTGCAATAGTTTTAACAAAAAATGATCATAAAAGAAATGATAAATTAAACGTTGTACCATTAACTTCACATTCTCATGAAGACAATATACCTATGAATGACACAATCCTAAATCGTTCAAAAGATAATTTATTGAAGTACTATATCAATTTAAAATTTTTATATCTATCACTAATTATTTTGCATAAAGAGATTTTTGATGAAGATGATAATTTAAGTAATGAAGACGTTAAATCATTAAAAGAAGATTGGCTTAAGGGAATCAAAAAAGTAACGGACAACCAAAGTTACCAATATTGTCTTACAATGATTGATGATAAAGAACGTGCTAAGGTATTCATTAAAAAAGTACACTTTAACTATGAAAAAGTTGAAGCAATGAATAAATTAAAAGAAAAAGTATCTAAAGTAAGCAAAGTTGCTAGAAAATATAATAACTATAACAAAGAAACGTTCATTAAAATTGCTGACATAACTACTGTCAGTAAAGCTAGATTAAAACGGATCAATGAATATGATCCCATTGGCAAAATAAAAGTATCAGACGATATTTTAAACCAGATTGACCAAAAGATCATAGAATTTTATACAAAATAATTTATGTATCTGTTGTATTATCTGATTACATTATATATAATATAAGTATCGATAGGCATAGTTTAACTATCGCCAACCAATTTATTTTTAGATTTAGGCCTTGCGCCAACAATGTATAAAGAGAGCTTAAACTTAGTTTTGGCTCTCTTTTTTAATACATATAAAAAAAGACAGTCAAATTAATGACTGTCTAAATACCGTGAATTATCAGAAGTGCATGTTTCCATGCATAATCTAGTATAGCAAGTGTTTGTTTTATTAAAATGTTCCTGTATAATTTATTCCAGTAGAGAAGTTAATGGACGGTGGTTGTCTTTTTCCTGAAGAGGTGATGTCTATGGGAACATGGAATAATCTTAAGAAAGGTTTCGCAACCGGTGAGTGTTTTTCAGGCACTTTCTTTGATGTTCATGTTTGGCATGTTTATTTTAGCATTGCTAACGTACATCAATAAGCACAAATAAAAAAGCCGTCCCATCATAACTTTGGCGAGTTATGGGATAGCTTGTATTAGTTACTCTTAGCTTTAGCCACCGTCTTTTAAACGGCTTTACTAGGAAGTCCTGTTTTAGCAGGGCTTCTTTTTTTAATTCAACGTTATTATATATTTAATATCCTAACATATCAACCATTTTGTACATATTTATTTCATGAATCCCTTCATAAATTATACAAAGCAATGGTATAATTGATTCCAACGGAAAAGCAAGATGCTTAAGCGTTTCGACATATAAGAACGTCACTATTAATTTAGTGGCATTTTTTGTATATAAAAAGAGCAAGCATTACTGTGCTTGCTCTTAGAGTCTTTGATTTTATTATGCCCAGCGAAAGGCACTTATAATTATATAACATTTTTAAAATTATTTCTAAATATCATTGACTTTGTACGTTATAACGTGTATTATAATAATTGTAGAGAGGAGATGAAAAGTTGAAGACTAGTCAACAAAAAAGAGCTGAACATAAGCAACATAAAATTAACAATGAACTAACATTACTAACGGCAATAGTAAGTTTGATATCATCAATTATTTCATTAATAGTTGCTTTGTTATCAGCTCTAAGTAAATAATAAAGTTAAAGGGATAACGTCCCTTGCTTTATTGTACATTAATGTCTTTAACATATAAAATGAAAAAACAAATTATAACTTTAATTATTTCTATAATCGCTTTAATAATAGCGATTGTTTCATTAATTATTCAACTAACGGAGGGATAAAATGCCTTTACCAGAATCAAGAAAACGTGCCAATAAAAAATGGGACGATGAAAATAAAGAACGCAAGAGATACATCGTTAAACGTTCTACTGCAAAAAGTTTTATAAAAAATTATGCTAATCAAGAAGATTTAGATAATTTAAAACAATTAATCGCATATCGTGAAGATCAATTAACAAAATAATAGGGAGTCTTATTTATGGAAGATAAAAAAATAAAGTTTAAGTCAATGAAATCCTACATGCAATCATCTGCAATAGCAATGTCAAATATAATATTGCTTTCTATCATATATACTATCTATTCATTTTTCAATGAAAATAATAAATTGGATTTGATGAATATAATTACAATTTCAGCCACTAGTAGTATGATTGTATTTGCAGCATTAGTTAATGTTAAAGGTTTTATAAGTCATTATGGTAAATCATTTGCTATATATTCTATTTTAATATCAATAGCATCAATAGTTTCATCTATACTTATAAACTTTTTGTTTGATTTACGTATCCCAATGCTATATGAATTTAAAGAATATGTAAGCATTGTTGCAATAGTTAACTTTGTAAATCATATATTTGATGCGATAAATAATTTTATGCTATTTTTCTCTCTTTCAGTATCTATTCATTTATTATTTATACCATTTTTAATATATTTATATAAATTTGTAAGAAGTTCGTTTGCTAAAAATTATAAAAAATAAAAAGACCTACTAACTAAATTAATAGTTAGTAGGTCTTTTTCGATTATTATTACATCATCTTAGGTAATGAAATTATAACATTATTTAACTCTATGAGAGAAGTTAGTATTGGCACTAACATAGCCCAGATGAGTTTTTAATCTTGTAATTTTACCATCTTTCACAACATCGGCGTAGAAACATGATTTAGCTCCAAATCTAGGCGCACGTTTACTCTTTAAGTGTAAATCAGAATAAGTTGATAACATGGATTTAGCTTCAAATAACTTACCTTTTTGCCAGTAAGTAGCTTTTTTAGGCTTTTCATTAATGCCTTTAGATAGCTCGCCTATTGAGTCATAATCAAGGTCAACAGAATGGCCTTGAACATTACCAGTCCATGTATATTGCCATACTTTAACACCAGTAGGGCGATTATCCCATGAGTTGCCACGTCCAATTGATGCAATCCAAGGTTTAGCACCATGATGCAATTTACCTGTTTGAATGCCATCACTTCGATAATTAAACATAGAACCCATTGAGTATACATAAATATGATGATATCCAGCATTATAAACCACGTCAATAAAATTATTAATGTGAGCTGTTAAATTAGGAATATTTTCAGTTTCAGCATCAATCATAACGACAGTTGATTTATCAGCATGGATTTTATTTTGTAAGGCATTTAGAAAGTTATGTGCTTCTGCCGTACCATTGCCTTTAAAGAAGTGATAACAGCTAAACGATCCAAACACTTGGTATGAATAATAGCATTGGGCAATTGCAGTGGGACTAAAAAAACCTATGTTTTGAGTAATCATTACACAAGTTGATTTAACATTATATTCATTTTTTAAAGCTTGTAACCAGCTTTTCGTAGCAGGTTGCCAGTTGGAAATATCAGCAAAACGATTAATAGTCATCTTATCATCTCCTATTCTTCTGGCTTAGTTGGTGGAGTTTGTTGTGTTCCTTGTGGTTTAATTTGCACATATGGGTTGTTAGATGGACCAGCGTAATCATTATTAGCATTGCCATTATTTGAAGGCTGAATGACTTCCTTATGCACGTCTCCACCGTTTGCTTTGTACCATTGATATGCCCTTTCGGTAACTTCACCAACCACGCCTTCAGGTATATCAATGCCTAATTTATTTAATCCAGCATTAGTTTTTTGAACTGCCAATTGACGTTTCTCTTGATTACCAAGAGTTTTATCAATCGCTAATGGTATTACTTTATTTTTAGCCATTTCAAGGGCGGTATCCATGTTTTTATTGAAGTTATCACGAGCCTTATTGGCTTCTAATTCAGCTTGTTTTTCGGCTTGGGCTTCAGCTTGCTTCTTATCTTGTGCATTCTTAATAGCATCTTGTTCATGTTTATGAATCACAAATTTTCGCCATACAAAAGTGGCAATAGTACCAACTACCGTTAAGACAACATCTGTAATAGTTTTAATCATGTTTAAATCTAAATTATTCATTCTTTATTCTCCCTTTTATTAAGTCTCTGTCTCAAACTTTTGTTTTCACATTTGAGTGTGTTAACTTCTTCTTTTAAAGAATTTATTTTTTCTTCATACGTTTGTTTAAGAGATTTGAACTTATCTTCGTATTTATTTTGTAGCTCTTGATACTGGCTATCTTTTAGCTCTAACTGTTGTTTAACAGTTGCTTGTATTACTGCAATTTGTTTTGAATTACTATCATGGTGTTCTGTGATATATGCGATAACAATACTTAAAATTGTAGTAACTGCGGTAATAATAGCCATGACATTATTTGAGATCGTCATCGCCGCCTTTCGCAATTCCAATAGTTAATGCAACCACCAGCAAAGATAAAACCCATGTAACATTAAAACGGCTATCAATTACTCCCCGAATGAAAAATGAAGTAGAAATCATAGTAAAAAGCCCTGTATTTATATACAGAGCTAAGTTGCTTAATTTTTTAGTATTTAAAATAACACTGGCCAGCATAATAATTCCTACAGACATAAATATTAGTGAAAACCACCAATCATCTGCGAAACCAGTTGCTGCAAGTTCTGCGCCTCTAATTGGTGGTGGTGGAGTAATTGAAGGATTATCTAAATAATTCATATGTGAAGATATATATAGTCCCATAATCAAATCAGCGATGCCTAAACAGAATCTTGAATAGTGTTCGTTAATATTTTGTAAATATCTTTTCAATAGCCATACTCCTTTCTAAATTTTTGTAAAATAAAAACGCCTATTGTTGAGGCGTTGGTGCAATGATTTGGTCACATGCTGCTTGATTGAACATGAAAGGTACGAATGATTTGAATGTATCAGCACTCATATTCCCTGCTAAGTATTGATATCTGAATGCATTAATTACATCAGTTGAGATATTTGGTTGTTCGTTGTTCATTATTTATTGCCTCCATTTTCCGCTTGATTATTTGAATTTGATTGTTTGCTAGCATCATTCATTAAGTCCTGTACATTAGCTCCTAATTCATTCAATTTTTTACTAAAGAAATTAATGATGGTTTGTTGTCCTTCAATTTGTTTTTGTTTAGTAAGATTGTTGGTTTGAGAATCTTTAAACTTATTTTGTAAATCTTTTAATTGATTTGATAGATTGGCGTTATCATTTTTGATATCTTCCATATCGCCTTTATATTTCATTTCAATTTTTTGTTCATCAGTTGCTGGATAATCTGGTGGGAACTTTAAAGCGTTGGCTTGTGTATCCCAGAAAATCTTATTTGTGATAAAACCTAGCAACTGTGCTTGATAGCCGGTTACTTCCACCGCCATTGAGCCTTCTTGTTTTTCATCTGATACTGATTGTACATAGTTATTTTTATCTAAAATCACTTGTTTTTGCATTGTATTTCCTCCTAAATATTTTTAATATAATACTGGTACATACATCATAAAGAATCCGTTAAATCCACCTTGAAAAGTTATATAACCACCATTTGAGTAGTTATGAACATATACGCCCATTGTAATTATTGATGGTCCATAAGCCATAGACATATTTAATGTATTGGTTTGACCACTTCCATCAGAAAATCCATTAGCTCCAAATGGATTTTCAGGCATATAAACGCTTATATCATGATAGGCATTAACATATCCAATTAGTAAATGCTGATTATTATTGAAAAATACGGCAGTATTTGGATCACGACTTCCATATATATCAGTTTTCAACCACTCACTATTGTTAATTATTTTATTATTTAGATTATTAATTTGATTGTTTAAATTACTTTTATCGTTATTTAAGCTGGCTTTATCATTTTGCAGATTGCTAACTTGCCCCTTTAAGTCATTAACTTCATCACGGTCACTAATTTTCAGCCATTCACCATTGTGCATAATCGCTGCACCTTTGACGTTTGCCATTTTTCCACTTTCCATCTAATCACTCCTTTACAATCGCAAGTGTGCCTTCTGGAGCAGTTGTGCTGTTTACTTGGTCTAAACTATCGAAAAACTTAATCTTCTCATCAGAATGTGCATTAGCTCGTTGCTCGGCATCACGGATATCCGCACCCAGTTGGTCTTGTGCTTTATCTATGCGGTCAGATAGGGCAGCGGTGTCGTCAGTTGTAGTTAATTGTTTCCAATTAGTCCAAATGCCATTAATTTTATATCGCTCATAGTTTAGAGAACCAAAGTGGTCATTACAATACGATTGTTTAATCATATTATTAGAAAAATGAGTTACTCTGACATAGCAGTGTCCGGAACTACCATCTGGGTTATTTTTTAAGATAAAAGAAGCATGGACGGTATTTTCATCTGCATAGAAACCTGTCTGCGTTAAATCATTTAAATCATCTACTGGAATACTTCCTCTATTAACAATGCTTTTATCAGATAAATCGTTGATTCTATCGCTTAGCTTATTAGTATCATCTTTGCTTACGGCTAATTGCCAGCCAGTATCTCCACCGACTGTACTAATAGACCTGGTTAGTATCATGCTAGTTGAAGTTGTTAATACATAATTCCTTGTATAAAAGCCTGACCACGATTTAAAATATTTTACTTCCAAAATATTTAACCAGCTATTGATTATGCCATTATCTGGCATTCCTTCCCAATTATTAGGATTTCCGTCTAGGATATATTGACCACTTTTGGTAATGTCGACTAGTTTT
>NZ_POST01000010.1 GCF_002993965.1 Apilactobacillus timberlakei
CTGTTCGTCACAAAATGCACCCGTGATTATGGAAGACCATAACCGTAGTGACCGTGTGTATAAGGACACAGGTTTGCTGAACCTTTGTTGGCTGAAATGCTAACACAAATCAGCGGCAAGACCAGAAATCAAATGGTTGGAAATTTAGGAAATGCTTTATTCAATCCTGCTAGCAAGCGTGAGTTTTTATAATTTATCACGAAAAACAAAAAAGAAGTCGACTCTTTGACGTAAAAGGTAGAGGCTAGGAGGAACAAGGGCTGAATGCGTTTAAACTGAATACTGTGAAGTTCGACTGAGTTAATGATGATAAAAAATCGTTGATTGAGCCGAGCGATGAACAGACTTTTAAAGAGACATGCTCTCTCGATAAGAAAAGCCACGCAACAGGCTAACTATCGAGAGAGCTAGCGAGCATAGCAAGCTATGCTCTTCCTAGTCTTTAAGGTCCTATTACGCCTAATTATGTATTACTGAGTAGAGAATCTGAGTAGAGAATCTGAGTAGAGAATCTGAGTAGAGAATCTGAGTAGAGAATCTGAGTAGAGAATCTGAGTAGAGAATCTGAGTAGAGAATCTGAGTAGAGAATCTGAGTAGAGAATCTGAGTAGAGAATCTGAGTAGAGAATCTGAGTAGAGAATCTGAGTAGAGAAAAACGCCCTCAAAATAATTTGAGGGCGTTTTTTGTATATATTTATAGTTTGTTAAGGATAAATTTTGAGTGAAAATTTGTATATTTTCATTATATCACTATTTTTATTTTTAAATGATTTTAAATAAAAAATGTATTATTAAATAAATTATTATGATCCATGCTAAAAATACAGGTATATCTTTCCAATTAGGTTTATGTTTAGTAATTTTGAAGTCCCAGCTGTGTCCTTTTTTGTTTTTTCCGAATTTATGATAAATTATTTTATCTTGTGTATTATTCAATGTTATTCCTCTTTAATTATTTTGAATTTTTTGAATATAATCTATTATTCTTTGAAAGTATTTTTTATTATCTTCATCGTTCAGATTTTGATTAAATATTTGATTAATTTCTTCTGTTCTTCTAAAACCAATTTTTTTCTTTCCATCTATTTCTCTAATTCCCATTATAATTGTAAACGCGTCTAATATTTCTTTATATTCTTTTTTCATGACTACATAATTTTTTGCAAAATCTTCACTATCTTTAATTTCTTTATGTTGTTTTAAGACTGCTTTACCAATGTTTTGAATGTTTTTTTGTTTCTTTTCTCGTTTAATTTTACGAATCTTTTTGGATTGCTTTTCGCGTAATTTGATGGCGTTTGCTAATTCTTGATCTAGTTTTTCTGATTGATTCATTTGATAAACCTCATTTCTGTTATTTATAAGTGTGGACCACGCATTCGTTGTCTTTTTTGTTGTCGTTTAAAATTAGGACTTTCTTGATCAATGATTTTTCTTTTTTTGCTGATTTGATATTTTTGATCTGTTTGTTTAAAGACATCACGTTGTTGTTTTAATTCCTTGATACTTTTATTCATATCCAAATGATTATATGTAATATTGTTTTGGATATTACTATAGCCTTCATCAGATAGTCTATCATCCATAAAGAAGGAATCTAATTTACTTAATGCTCGTTTAGTGACCTCTTTAATGCGTTGTATTTCGTATTTAATTTCAGCTCGGAGGTTGCGTCTAATTTTTTCAAATAATGCATTAAGAGTTGATTGAGTTCTTGATAGGTCTGGTTGTTCTGTTCGAGCTGTTTGATAGCTTTGTCTTGATTTTTCATCGTATTGTTTTGTTTGTCGATGATTTGTTTCAATGAACTCTGTTCTTTGGAGAGTTGGTTGATAGTAGTATTCTGCGAAGTTATGGCCTTGTCTTGCTCGTCGAGAGTAGAGTTTTGGTTTACGAGTATTTGCCTCTGGTTGTCGATTAAAGTTTCTAATGTATTCCTGTCTATCTGCTCGTTGTTTTCTGAACTGGAGTTTGTTATTTTGTCCGACCAACTCATCATTAATCGTCTCCTTTTCGTAGTCTTGCCCTAATTTATTACCGCGTGAAGTGCGTTGCTTATTACGGGCATCTAAAAAGCTATAGGAGCAATTTTTACCACGTTCGCGATAAATTACCCCTTTTTCTTTTAAAGCGTGCTCAAATTGTAATTTTGAGGTGCAATTTTCGTGCAACATGACCGAATCAATCCGATGCCTTAGATCATCTTTCCAAATATATTGATTTTTGGCTTTTAATTTTCTTTCGGCCATAGTTTTGTGTTCAATTTGATTCTGGACGTTTATATTCCTATTCATAGGGAAAAATTCTTTTGCTAATTCGTCATTGAATTTAGCAACACGTGCAAAGTCATTAGTATGATGATATTTTTTCCCAGTTTCCAAGTTAGTCATATTCATAATGATGTGGTTATGCACTTTATGGCCGTCGCCATCAATGTGTGTATAAATGGCAAATTCATTGTCGGGAGCAATTTTTTTGGCTATTTCTACGCCGATATCATTAGCTTTTTGCCAATCTTGAGGATTATTGACATTGATCTCATAGTCAGCAAATGATTGAATGAATCGCATGCATTGGGTTTTGCCACGATTATTAGCAATCGCACGCGTTTGTTTCATTTCAGCTTTAGCGTGGTTAATATCAATTAGGTTATAACTCTGTTGGACGACTGCTCGATTATGTAAGTTATCAACTATTTTTGGATCTACACCATGTTTGACTAAATATTCTTTATCACTATCTTTGAGCCTATTTTTGCCGAGAGCGTAATCAAGAGCTGCGGATCCATTTTGTGCTCGACTTATTTTAATTGTTGGCATATTTGATTTAATTCATCTCGCATTTCATAGAGGGGACTTAAGGATTCCATTTGGCCATTTTGATGAGCCAGCTTGGTTAATTGATTTAAGTTATTGCCCATCTTTTTTAATTGATGATTAATTTCCAATGCTTGTTGGGGCATCATCTTAGGTTCTTTAAGTTGATGATGATTAATTAAATTTTTTAGGATAGTGGAACGTTTGGTATTGTGCTCTAAAGCTAAAAAATTTAAGGCAGCAAATTCAGCATCATTTAAACTAACATTAACTTGCTTTCTTACCATAAAAACACCCACTTTCTATAATAATTATTCGTTACGCATTCATAATTATTATAACACTGACTAACTAGCAAAATTCACTATGCGTTTATTTAGCTACTAAGTAAGTTTAAAAGTGTGATGGCAAGCAGTTCATTTGCTAGAAAATTTTTTATAAAATTTTCAACACAAATGGCTTGTAAGAGGTGGTGTTTTTCTTATGAAAAAGTCCCCTCTTAACTCCCCAGAAAATAAACCGTACTTTCAATTTTGTATTAACAAAATAAAAGTACCAATAAAAATGGGAAATATTATTTATTAATAATTTTCCATTTTATATTAACTAAAATATATAATTTAACTAAAATATATATTTTAAATAAAAAGACAGAACTTTTTTCTAAATTAAATAAAGTTCTGTCTTTTTATGATAGGGATATTATGATATTTAATCAAAATCAAGAATACTGGATAATGCAATACATAAAGTATTGACTTAAAATTTGAAATAAATAAGATTATACGTAAAAATAACTATTTTAAGCAATAGATAAACAGTATTTTATTGTTTAATCGATGTTAGATTTGTCTTAATTATTTATGCATACATAATTGTCTATTAATATGTTATAGACCTTTATAGACACTTTATTTATATATTTTTTTTTGGCCAATTGTTATTATAAAGAAACTTAATGTTATTACCAGAGAATGAATAAGTCCTCCCATATAATAAGGCAAGTCACTTAGATTTCCATAGAATGTGTTATCCATAAATAAATTTCTCATAATGATAACAAAATTAACTAATAGTACTAACAAAAAAAATAATAGTAGTTTTATTTTATTATTGTAATCTATTTTATTACTGTAGTTAATTATTATAAATGTTACCAAAATTAATTGTAATATTGTTATTATTTTTAGCAATCCTGTAATTAAGCTAAAGATACTTACAAAAAATACAATCAAATTTGCATAATATAATTTTTTAAATAATAAATTATTTTTTTTGTTATCTTTACTAATAAACTTAATTTTCGTTCCATATAATTCATTTATGCTATCTAAATATTCTTTATTGGGTAATCCATGATCATTTTCCCAACTAGAAATTGTTTTTCTTGATACATGAAGGTAATTTGCTACATATTCTTGTGTAAATCCTTTGTACTTTCTTTGCTTTTTTAATTCTTTTGATAATTTCATTTATAAAACCTCTTTATTTATTATACAGAATTGGAGTGATAATTTGACTAAAAAATTACTTCTTGTTTTATCTATAGTATCTTTATTTATTACATTTGAATCCTCAATTAATTTAAATGTTTTAGCTTCCACTAATTATGGTATTCATAAGGTAAAACATGATAAAAGTTTTTGGGAAAAATTTTACGATGGCATTTTTAAACTTAATGAATAATTTTTGAAAGGAGATTCATTATTATGAATAAAATAAAATATGCTTTGGCCTATAAGGGCACTAAAAATGAAAGAAGAATGTATATATCTGATTTGGAAAAATTGAATCCTGAAGATGAAATTTTAAAACACTTGAGTTGTCCTGTAGGTAAATGTGATGCAAGGATGAATTTTAGGTTGTCACATACTGATGATAGATCATCTTATTTATGTACCAATCCATTAGATAAACATTTAAGTGGTTGTAAATTTGAATTGAATTATATTAATGCATCTGATCAAAATGGTAATAATGAAAGTATTTTGTTAAATGATCTTGATATTAAAAGTATAGTTAAGTATGCTACAGATAAATATACTGGTAAACATAGAAAAAAGAATACAAATTATAAAAAAGATAATGATGATAATTCTTCTAAACGCAAAGATGACGATTCCAGTAATGAAAAAGATAAAAATAATTTTCCTAAAAATCCGACTAACAATCCTACTAATGATGATGGTGATAATTCTGAAGGTCGTAAAAGAATGAGGTATTTTACGCCAGATAAATTAAATGATAATTTAGTTGGGACTTTTTGCTTATTTGGTCAATTACAAAATATAGAACTTATCAATAAAAATCAAACATTGAAAATAACCATCGAATATAATGGTTATGAAGAATATGTATTTTCTTCACCAAATTATTTTAATACTGAAGTGGATCTTTTAGAATCAACTAAACATTTTATAAAATTATTTAAAGATAAAATTTTTAGTAAAAACAAAAAATTAAATGTTACATCTATAGTTAATGTGGTTCCTTACAATCATAAAAGAAGATTAACCATATATGAGAGTAGGGACATTCATTTTCCTATATATTCTTTACAAGAAGTTATCTACTTTTTAGAACAACTAAAAGATTAATAAAACGAAGGCCTACTTATTATAAGTAGGCCTTCATTTTATTACTTTAATAATCCTATTAGTATTGATGGTAGATTATATACTTGCGTATTATGAATATATTTTTCTAATTGTTTTATGGATCTAATAGCGATTTTTCTATCCTTACCCTTTGTTTTATAGGCAATTCTTTTTGCTTGTTTAAATTTACTTTTTAAAGAATTAGATTTTATAGATGAAACTACATCTATCTCTTTTTTTACAAGTGGCTTTAAGTTCTTAATAGAAGAATTTGAATTAAATATACCGCTTCCTATTCCTCCATCTGAAAAGTTAAAAGAATAGTTGTATTTTCCATTTTTAGAAACCATAAAACCCTTTGCAGTTCCTTTTATTGTTTTAGTATTATATATTTTAAACTTGATTCTACTTTTTGCTAATTTTTTTGCCGCTTTTCCATTAATATAATAATTCTTAGAATTTTTAGAATTATTATCATGTAGAATATCTGAATATTCTTTGGAATTATTTCCATTATTGGCAACCTTAAATACATATCCTTCTTTTTTTAACTTTAAGGACCAACTATTATGTGATTTTGATTCATTTGCTGATGAATTTAAACCACCACAATAAGAAATACTTCCTAATATAATTACAGAAATAGGTAAAATAGATAATTTAAATAAAATTTTATTTTTCATAAAAAATCATTTCCTTTTTAAACAATATTAATACCATCCATGTTGTTGCCAGAAACTCTTTGCATTAACCCATGATCCATATCTATTTGCTACATAATTATCAGCAGTTCTTTCCTGGTTTGTTCTTGAGTAATCACCATTTAAAGAATTTCTATTTAGTTGGAATCTTCCGTAGTATTGACCATTGGATGCAGAGTATCTATATGTTGATTCATGATATGCAATCCAATTTTTAGCATGTCTGTTTGCTGCTCCATAGCAGAAGTAAAATTTGTTTTGGATGCTTTTAGGAACATTTGCATATGGTGAAAGATAAACTCTACTCATTTCATTAAATCCTTCTGTTTTATTAGATAACAGATATATTTGTGTTCCATCTTTAATAGCTTGGTCTGGATTATAGTTATTGTTTAATTGTTCCAATGTTGATAAATCTTCATTATTTGATGCAGCGATTGATCTTAATGTTTGATTTCCGTTACTTGAAACAGGTGCAATAGAATTTCTCAAACTTTCGATATGTAATACATTGTTATCAGAACTGTTGCTTACATTAGTTGTACTATCGGCATGAACCATTTCTGCACCAGTTGATACAATTAATGGTGAAACTGCCAATACTGACATTGCTTTGATACTAAATCTTAATAATTTACTATTTTTCATAAAATAAACTCCTTTAAATTTTTGCAAAAATATAACTATAAATTTGCATTATTTAAAATATAGTTTGTATTTTTTATTTGTTCAAATTATATTAGTGAATAGACTTTATTTATCAGTTTACATGTAATATAAATTAATCCTTATTTTTACTTTTATAATTGATTTTATAGTGTAACTTTTATTTATAGACAATTAATAGACATGTATCGCAAACAATTTTATTTTGTTTATTTATCTTTAGGTGTCATTGTATACAAATAACACCCCACAATTACCTTACAGGCGGTTGTGGGGTGTTATTTTTGCTTAAATAGGTGTTATTATTATTGCATAGCAATTTATTATACCTATTTTGAAAGGAGTTTTTACCATGAAACAAACTGTTTATCCGATTAAAGATTCCAATGTTTTAAGTGAAGTGCAAGACACCCTGTTACATAATTTTCGGTGGGGACGCCGCAATTTAACTATTTTTCAAGTGGGTAAAGCGACGCTCTTACGCGTGAGTGATGTCTTAGCTTTACAATATCATGATGTATTTGATGAACAAGGCCAAATTAAATCCAATGCTTATATTCATGATCAAAAGACAGATAAACCTAACAATTTATATTTAAAGCCAGTAGAGAAAGATTTAATCCAATATCAACAATGGTTAACAGCTAATAATATCCAATCTAAGTGGTTATTTCCTAGCAGCGAAAATGATAAGCATATTGATGGCCGCCAGTTTTATCGGATCATGCAGAAAGTTGGCTATTTATTAAATATAAACTATCTTGGTACGCATACAATGCGAAAAACAGGAGCTTATCGCGTTTACGTGCAATCTAATTACAACATCGGATTAGTTATGAATCTTTTGAACCATTCATCACAATCTATAACTTTAAGATATTTAGGCTTAGATCGTGAATCAACTGAAAAGATTCTAAATCATATTGATTTTGGATAGACTATGAATATTTAATAGAAAGATATTTATCTAAAAACATTTTTACTTATCTTTCTAATAATTATAATTGTTAGAATTAATTTTTTTCTTGAAAGTCCACAAAATTCCCAATTGATAAGTTTTACATCTTATAGAAATACATATTTATTATTTTAATAAATCATATCATTAAGAGGAGATTATCATAATGTATAAAATTTTAAAATTTATTTTACCTTTTTTACGTATAATTATTTTACTTTTTATGTTTAAATTATTTTTACCTTTAAGTTTACCTACATTACAAACTATATTTTTCATTATATCTTTTTCAACAATATTGTTTGAGATAAAATTATATGGTTCATTTTTATTTTATTTAAAAAATATATTTCAAATCAAAAAATCTGTTAATTTTATTTTTATTGTAAAATCATATTTAACAATTTATTTTTCTTTATTTTTAATTAAATGGTTTAACAACAATTCAATTCTAGAGTCTTTTAGTAATAAATCAACAATTACTTTTTCTGGAATAATTGTTACATTAATAGGTTCTTTATTAGGTATTTTAAATTTTTATAAAAAATCTCAAAATGATAAAAATGAATCTCAAAAAGAACAACTTTATAAATTATTAGATATGTTGAATTCTGAATTAGAAAAAAATTCTAAAGTTATTAAATATAATATTCTAACTAATATTAATAAGAAATTGAAAGAAAAATTAGTATATGATGATTCACTTTTGCAATTTATTTCTTTAAACGTAAGAATAAAGAAAAAATCTTTTATTTTATATTTATATTATTTATATTTTCATTTAATGCTTTATTTTTCAAATACTAGTAAATATAATAAAAAAGATATAAAGCAATTAAAAAAATTTATAAATATAATTAATCTTTTTAATATTGCTCAGGGTAGTAGGGCTAGATCTATCCCTAGTAGTTCTCAAGAGCAATATACTAAAATGTTATATTCTTATATCATTTCTAATAACAATTATTATAAAAGATATTTGGGGCAATTTATCGTTAATAAAAATTTTCAAATAAACCCATTGATTTATAAAAAGTTAGAAGAAATAGGATATATAAAATATTTTTCAACATTTTTTCCTAAAGAACCAAAAAATGGAAATTCAATATGGCAATATGATGTTAAATACAGTTATATAAGGAACTTTAAAATAATTAACAAATTAATAAATCATTCATCAAGTGAAAGCCTTAATAATGTTTGCAGATACATTCATAGAATTATTAAGATAATTAATCATATGCACATATCTGTTGATGAAAAATATTCTCTTTATGGTCTTGTTAGGAGTTCATTAGATTCAGATTTATTACTTGCTATTTATTTGAATTCTACTTTTTCTTTTAAAGGTTCTGGATTGTCACGTCAACTCATTGGTACAAGCTTTTTTGGAGACAAAAAAGATATTAATAAATCATACTCACAACATATTGATTTAGGACATTTAGGATCCAAAGATATAAAAGGATTAAGTAAACGTATATTATCAAATTATTATGCTTCTTATACCTATCCAGGTAGCGTTAGTTTTAAAAAACTTTTCATAAAACTAATGTTGAGTACTAAAAAAATAAAAAAGCATTTGTAATGTTTTTAATTGTATTGTATAATTTAAGCAATGGTTGTGGTGAGCCAGTCGTTATTAATTTAGCGGGTTTATCGCCGTACATATAAGTGAATTGCTTTCATAAGGGCAATTCACTTTTTTTATTAAAACCTTTCACATTATAAACTGTTATGATATTCTTAAAGTATAAATTAAATAAACGGCTTTAACGTAAAAAATTGAGTAACAAAAAAGCCATGACTGGACATCATGGCTTAATCGTTTGTTGCTTAAGGTTAGTACCACTAATACTAACTTACGTTGATACCAGTTAACCAGATTAACTGATATCGAATCAAAAGAAATGGACGTTTCTTTTGATTACTTTTCAAGGTTTATATTATCAAATAAAAACCTAAAAAGCAAAAGATATTAAGTGAAATTTATGAACTGGATCACGTAAGTGGGTTCAGTTCTTTTTATTTGCGTTATCATCCATATAAGAATGACAATCTTGCTTAATATCTCCGTTAAGTTATAAGAGGGCGGTACCCTATCTGTTCGTCACAAAATGCACCCGTGATTATGGAAGACCATAACCGTAGTGACCGTGTGTATAAGGACACAGGTTTGCTGAACCTTTGTTGGCTGAAATGCTAACACAAATCAGCGGCAAGACCAGAAATCAAATGGTTGGAAATTTAGGAAATGCTTTATTCAATCCTGCTAGCAAGCGTGAGTTTTTATAATTTATCACGAAAAACAAAAAAGAAGTCGACTCTTTGACGTAAAAGGTAGAGGCTAGGAGGAACAAGGGCTGAATGCGTTTAAACTGAATACTGTGAAGTTCGACTGA